>JALHNB010000042.1 GCA_022843745.1 Anaerolineae bacterium
CAGCGTTTGCACCTGTTGGGGTAAATCCGTTATTGTTATCATCGAGAAGGGTTTCCTTTCTTTGGTTTTGTATCCACTTCAGGATACCCTTCTTTTCTTAAGTTGGTGCATATGGGGCGGCTCGCGGGTCGCCCCTTTCCCCATTACGTGAAAATCAAAATTCCCGATTCTGAGCGAAACTCACCAGCGTTACATTTTCCTGCGCTTCGGCAGTGCAAACATCGCTCGTTTCGACGTAAATCACTTCAGAGATGGGGATGCCCTCCGGCGTGAGAAGCTGCACCGCGAACTCGGCTCTTTGCGCGACATTGCTGATCGGCATTTCGTAGCCGCCGGGGCCGAATATCTGCGCTGCTGCCCCCGTAAAGACCGTCTGGTTGAAATTGTCGCCGATAATTTGCACGCGGTAGCCGTCGAGTGCCTCACCATCCAATCCTGTCACCGATCCGGCGATGCTTGACCAATTGCAACCCTGGTCATTCGCGTTCGGCACATGAATCGGGTCATTCTCAACCAACGTAAACGGAAATGGCGCGGGTGTCCAGGTGGTTAAGGTCGCCAGAACTTCGCGCGGAATCGCCGTGAATGTCGCAGTTGGAGTCAGTGTGGGAATGGGCGTGACCGTCGGCGGCAGCGGTGTCGTCGTCATGTAAATCGGCACAGGCGTAAAGGGCGGGAACGGGTTGATCGCTGAGTATGGATCACGCGCGATGAGGTAGACATAGACTCCTGCGCCAATCGTCGCCACGAAGAAAAAAAATGCCAGAAAGTTAGGCAGCAAGGTACTGCGTTTACGCGGTGGAGGCGGTGTTGGTCGCGCAGCTTCGGGGTTCAGCGGCGGGAAACGATCATCGTCACCCGCCACAACAGGGCGAACGGGGACAGGTTCGGGCTGCGCCGTCTCCGGCAGCGTATCTGGTTTTACCGGAGGCTTGAACCGAGCATTCGTGTCTTCATCCTCCGGTGATGTTTCATCTTCAGGGAAAAGTGGCTTGCGGGCGTCGATACGCTTTTTGCGGTCTTTGCGCCCAACGCGCCGTAAACCACTCTCCTGTTCGTCGTTCTGGTCACTCATAGAGGTCGTGTTTGAATGAAGTTCACTAACGCGAGATTACGCGCACAATCCGATGGGAACAATACCTGGACACGCGGGGAAACAACCGTACCCTGCGCGGTTTGCAGCTCGACATAGTAGGTATTAGCGTTGATGGTATTCGAAACTTGCTGCTCCCAACCTGCCGGGCCGTAGAGCGTATTCGCGCCACTCTGGATAAAGCGGTCAACATCGCCGCCAAAGACATGAATCTGCAACCCTTGCAGCGGATTACCACTCAGGTCAAACACCTGTCCGCCAATGCCCTGCCATGCGCATCCCGCTGTATTCGCGAAATTCTGCGTGAAAATCACCTGCTGTTCGCGGAGGTCAAACGGGAAAGGCGATGGCGATGCGGTAAATGTCGCTGTCGGCCCACTGGGTGTTTCGCTAGGTGTGGATGTAAAAGTTTCCGGCGGAGTCGGTGTCGTGCTTGGTGTCTCGGATGGTCCTGGAGTATCGGTAATCGTCGATGTCGCCGAGGGAATCGGGGTCTCCGTTGGGGCAATGGTGGGTGTCAGCGTGATCGTCGGTGTCAGGGTGTCCGTCGGCGTGCTGGTCGGCACAGGTGTATTGGTCGGCGGCAACGTCGGCGGAATCATCGCTGTCGGCAAAGCCGAAACAACATCCGAGCTGGTCGCTGCGGGCGGAGCAGTCAGTTGAGAAACCACATAAATGATCCATACAACTGACAGCACCAGAAATAGGATGCTAATGATATTAAAAATGCGTGTCGAGCCTTGCCCCATAGAATACTCCGTTTCTGGTGAGAAAATTTTTAAAGGTATCGCTCGATAATCGCGTTGTAGGCCAGCCCTTGCAGCCATTTTTCAAACGTGATCTGCGCCAGCATAGGGCGTTTTTCCGCCGCGACAGGCATTTCGGCGCGTTCTAATGTCTGTATCACATGATACCCCAAACGGGTCGCTACCGGCCCAGCAATTTGCATGGGTTCGAGCGTAAAAGCGACCTGCGATAACGCGGGTTCGAGCAGTTCCCCATCCGCAAACCACCCCAGATCGCCACCCTGGTCGCGCGTTGTCACATCTTTGGATAATGTGGCCGCCAGCGTGACAAAATCCTCGCCATTTTGCAGACGTGTCAAAATCTCTTTCGCCTGAGCCTCAGTATCCACCAGGATATGCCGCGCGTGAACCTGCAATACCTGCTCCGGCATATTCTGCGTGACCTGATCGCGCAGCATACCTGTTAGCAACGATGGGCGCAAACTGGCGCGAAATTCAGCTTCGGTATATTGGTTTTCAGCCAACCACTGCTGCCAGATTTCATCGCTGCCTGCCTGCGATTTCAATGCCTGAAATTCGGCTTCCACCTGCTCATCGGTCACGACGATCTGAGATTTGGCTGCTTCCTGAATAATAAGTTCCTGCTCAATCAGCGTATCGAGGACAGATGCCTGGAGTGCCGCTGGGTCTGACGCAAAAAGTTCCTGCTGACTGCGTGCCAATGCCTGGTCAAGTTCAGCCTGGGAAATTTCGATCCCGTTGATACGGGCGACAATCGGAACGCCTTGCGCGTTAACCGGAATCGTAGCGACGGGCGGTGGATTCGATTGGGCTACTGACGATTCGACATTGAGTGTTTCAGCGGTTGGCGTGGAAGCAGTGTTTCCGCCAACTGAACAGGATGCAGCCAAAAGCATAAATAAAACGATGATCGGGCGAACCCGTTTAAATTCTAACAAGACATCTCCTTGAAAGCGCGCATAGCGCGTATGAAGCACATTTATTATGCTCTTGCCGATGAATTGAGGCAAGTCGGTTTATGCTCTTGCCGATGAATTGAGACAAGTCAGTTTATACGCCTGCTGACCAAATGAGGCAAATCAATGGGTACACTTGTCAACGAATTAAGGCAAATCCGTTTTGTAATGGCTAGAATCTTTGTCAAAATGTTAGAATAGGAAGTGTTTTGATCGCGCCTTTGCATTCACAGGAGCAGTGCCATGCCTGATTGGAATTCATTTAATGCCTTTCTGACAGAGGCTATGCAAGTCAAACCCGACGAACGACAAGGATTAGTCGATTCGTTATTAAGCCAGCGCCCTGCGTGGCCCTGGATCGAAAACACAAAGGCCACGTTCGTCTTTTCCAGGGCGGGTACGGAAAATATCGCGCTCAATCTGGATACAATTAAGTCGGATCCACCTTTTGCCCCCATGACGCACATGGAAGGCACGACACTCTGGTATCTCACACGCGAATTTGAACAGGACGACCTGCTCGATTATCTCCTCGCGGTTAACGACCCCATGACCCCTCTCGCACAGGAAAAAGATATTGTAGGGCGCGTTAGTCGTCATTGGCAGGTAGACCCCCTGAATCCAACCAAAATCGATTCCGGGCAAGTCCACGTTTCGGTGCTGCAAATGCCGGAAGCCCGCCCCTTCCCCGACTGGTCAGCCATGAAGGGCGTAACGCGCGGACAAGTGACCGAGCATGAAATCGGCAGTCGCCAGCTCAGTTTCACAGGTCGCAAATTGTGGGTTTATACCCCACCCGGCTATACCCAGGCCACAGGTAAGGATTATCCGCTGTTAATTTTGCAAGATGGTCAATGGTGTACTGGGCCGCTGCAAGTTCCCTATATCGCCGATGCGCTCATCAAACATGGTCGCATGGAACCCATTGTCATCACCATGATCCAGAGTGGCAACCAGGATGAACGAGCACGAGAATTTATCAGCAATGATCGCTATTATCTGTTTATGCTGATGGAACTGCTGCCCTACGTCCAGACTCATTATCGCATTGACCCGATTCGCATGGGCGTTGGTGGGGTCGCGGTTGGCGCGGTAGCAGCGGCACATGCGGCGCTGATGAACCCGACGGCTTTCTCGCATCTGATGATGATTTCACCACCGCTGGGCAGAGGGCCGAACCAAGACCAGCTTCAACGCTATGCGAATCGCTTTGAGAAAATCGAAACGCTGCCCAAACGCATTTTCCAGTCTGTCGGGCGTTACGAAGCATCGTCGCGTTTTCTCAAACCCGCGCGTGAACTACGCGATATTCTGGAAACGCGCCGTGAAGTCGATTATCGCTATGTCGAGCTTGGCAGCGGACATGGACTGGTCGGTTTCAAAGGTGCGCTGCCGGAGGCGTTAGCGTGGGTGTTTCCGGGTGAATCAGCTTAAAATTGCCAGCACCACATACACCGGGCGGTGATCTGAGCCGCCGGACAACGACCAAACACGGGCTTCGACAGCCTGAAACGAGTCATTGTGGAATACGTAATCAATGCGGTGATACATCGGGATGAATGACGGCCCTTTGCGCGGGTTATCGTGCCACCAATCGGGGTTGGTAAAGCCCAATCCCCATCCGATTTCGCGAAAAGAATCGGTGAACTGCGCGGTGATACGGGCGTAATTTTCGTCCAGGTCAGTCGTGTTGAAATCGCCGAGCAAGACGACAGCGCCGTCGTCCTCTCCCGCCATACTCAGTAAGTCAGCGATTTGCTTCTTGCGCGGCTGGACATCATATGGCGCGTTGAAAATCGGATATTGCGGTGGCGCGTGCATGTTATAAAGAGTGAGCAGCGTTCCGTCGAGATCAATCTCCGCCCGTTGTAGACGAATCGGAATCGGATATTCGACAGGCCACGCATAATCTTCCGTAATGGGATAGCGGCTGAGGATACCGCGCCCGTGATACGGATTATCCGCTTCCGGGTGCAGCGCACGATAAGGATAGGACTCGGCAAATTCGGCCTCAAAACGTTCCGCCGCTGCCTGGCTCATCTCTTGCAGCGCCACAATATCCGCCTGCGCATCGCGAATATTTTGCACCATCGGGTCGAGCAGCGCTTCTTCGGCTTGCAGGTTGTAAGTGAGAAACGAAATTTCCGGTGCATTTTCCGGCACAGACACCGAACGTGGGATAAACATGATCCCGTAGACGCTGATAAAAGTCAGACACGCCGGGAGCATCAGCAAGGATAATCGCACACGCCGCGCCAGCAGGCACACGGGCAGCAAAATCAACGCGGGCATGATGAGCAGATGCAGCGCGTTATTCAGCCGCGAGACGACCTGCCACTGTTCGCCAATGGTCAGCCGCAAGACAAGCGCCAGCGTGACAAAAATGCCGTAAACCCCTACCGCACCCCAAATGATGCGCGATAATCGACGCTTTTGGGGTGATTTTTCGTCATACATTACTCATCTCTCGCCAGTGCTAATGTCGCCCGCAGCGGACGATGATCCGAACCGCCTGATGAAGGCCATACATCGGTGTCAACTGTATGAAAACCCGCATTGTGAAAAATGTAGTCAATGCGCGATAGCGGCGGTATGAAGCTCAAGGTAGGATTGACCATCCGGTAATCAGGAAACGTAAAACCCATCCCCCAACCAATCTCGCGCTGTACATCGGCATAATTGGCAAGAATGCGTTGATAATCCGCGCTCTGGTCGGTCATATTCAGATCGCCAGCAATAATGACCGGAGTCGTCTCACTTTCGGCGCGTTCCAAAATATCCATAATTTCTTGGTGGCGATATTGAAAACCATTGGGCACAAATGGAAATGCCGCATGAGCGTTATACAGAGTGATGTCGTATTCGCCAATCAGGAGCGAGACTCGCTGCTGTCCAAAATGGATGCGCCAGTATTCGTCAGATGTAATAGGATAGCGGCTGAGAACGCCTTGCCCTGGAATCGGCTCACCGGGCTGCGGGTGCAGCGCTTGATAAGGGTAGCTTTCCGCGAACGTCTCGGCAAAGATCGCCGATGCCTGCTCACTCAATTCCTGTAAAGCGACGACATCGGCATCTGAATCACGAATTATGGCAATCGAAGAATCCAGGTTTTCGGTCTGCGATTTCAGATTGTAGGTAAGGACGTGAATTTTTGGTGCATCCGGCGCGGCGCTGCTGGAACGCAAAGTAAATAAAACGCCGTATGATAGCAAAAAGGCGACCACTGGCGGGACCAAAACCACGATCAGCCGGAAACGCCGTGCCAGCAAGGACAGCGGGATCAGGACAAAAGCAGGCACGAACAACATATGGGCGACGCTGTTGAAAGTTTCGATCACTGTCCCGCTAATCACCAGCCGCAAAATCAACCCCAGCGTAACGAAAATGCTATAAATGTCGATCAATGTCCACACGACACTCGATAAGCGCTTTTTACTCATCACTCAGCCCTTGCAAGCGCTAAGGTCGCACGCAGCGGGCGATGATCTGACCCGCCGGATGACGACCATACAATCGCGTCAACCGCTTGAAAACCCTCATTGTGAAACACATAGTCGATACGTGCCAGAGGCCGGATGAAGCCAAGCGTCGATACGCCGCCGGGGATCGCGCTCTGGGTGCTGAAATCGGGAAAAGTAAAGCCCATTCCCCAGCCGACTTCGCGATAGGTATCGGCGTAAGATGTAGTGATTCGCCCATAATCCGCGCTTTGATCGGTCATATTAAAATCGCCAACGATCATCAGGGGGCCGCTGTCATTCGCCGCGCGGTTTAACAACTCGGTGATTTCTTCCGCACGTCGGGGGATGCCGTTCGGGGTCAGCGGGTGAATCGGATGCAGGTTGTAAAGTGTCACGAGCTGCTCATTGATTTCAATCGCAACTTTTTGATGTCCGAGATATATGCGCCAGTATTCGTCGGATATGATCGGGTAGCGGCTGAGGATGCCCTGCCCTGGAACCGGCTCACCGGGTTGTGGATGAAGCGCCTGATTCGGATATTCGTCTACAAAAGTTTCTGCCAGAATCGCCGCTGCTTCCTCGCTCAATTCCTGCAAGGCGACGACATCGGCATCCGAATCACGAATGATGGCAATCGAAGAATCCAGATTTTCGGTCTGTGATTTCAGATTGTAGGTGAGGATGTGAATTTTTGGCGCATCGGGGTCGGCATTAGTGGAACGCTGTGTAAAAAAGATGCTGTACGACAGCAAAAATGCCACCACAGGGGGGATCAACACCACGATCAACCGGAAACGCCGTATCAACAGACACAACGGGATCAGCACAAAAGCCGGGATGAACAACAGATGTGCGAAACTATTGAAAATTTCGACAATTATCCACTGTTCGCCAACGAGCCGCAGCACTAGAAATCCGGTTACACTCAGGCCATATGCGCCGATCATCGCAATAAACACATTGATGAGCGCACGAAAAATGGGATGCATTGTACGCTTGATAGCCGTCATGCGTTGAGCGCCGCTATCAATTCGGCATCAGCACCTTCTCGCTCAAGAATCCCGCATATCGCCAAACGCTGCACCAGATCAATCCAATGTTCGCGGCGTGGATCGTTCGCCAATACCGGACGCAAAATTTCGGCGGCTGTTTCGATATCAGAGTGTTCATCCGCCAGTTTGACAGCCTGCCAGAATGCTACTTCTTCCAGCTCCGGTGCTTCTGCCCGCGCCTGCGCCCACAATGCTAATGCTTCCGCACGATTCCCGGCGGTCAATAATTCATAACCACGCTCGTCAACTCTCTGGGCATGGCGCATCCGTACCAATCGCGCCAATTCGACAACAGGTTCGGCGTGTTCGTCCACGCGCAGGTCATAAAGCGATTTCCATTCGGCATCATTGCTATCGCCGGAAACGACTTTCAAAGCCGCCGACTGCATCCCGCGAATATCGCCGTCCTCGGCCTGCGCAGCCTCTAATGCTGCGACCATGCGCTGCGCCAGATCGCCCTTCGCGTTTTCATAGGCTTGCATCATCGCGGGAATTACCGTCGTTCGCGTCATCATGTTGGCCTGGACGCTGTAGCCTTCGCCAACATGATGCTGTGCGTCAGCGATGCACCCGCTGCCCGTGTGTGCAGCCGCACGACCTTGCGAATCCACTACTGCCAGTTGACGACGATGGGCATTCTCATCCGATGCCACCAACCCGGCGACCACATGCGCGGCGGGAACACCCTGGCGAAGCATCGCCAATCCCATCGGCCCAAAGCTGACGTTAACCAGTGATTGGGTTGCAATTGCGCCAATCCCGGGCAGCAAAAACGGAACCATACGCCCGACAGTCATCTGATGCGTTTCAACCGCAACGCCTAACTCCCCGGTTTCCGGGTCACGCGCGACGATGCTGTAGGTGCTGAATAATTCGCTGTAATGAAATTTCATCGTTGGTTTCCTCTTTATGCTGTGCTGGTGTACTGCTGTGCTGTTATATCGCTATACTGCATAAATTATAGGGTAGTTGTCGTAAATGTTGTAGAGATTTCATTTATTTGCTAAAATAATTCTGCCAATACGAGCAGCTTGTACGAGCAGAAAGAAAAGTAATACGGTATGTCTGAAACAACAATCACCGGTGTTGTGAAGTGGTTCAACAGCACCAAGGGCTTTGGCTTCATTAAAGTCGATGGCATGGAACAGGACGTTTTTGTCCATTACTCGGCGATCACGGGCAGCGGGTATCGCAGTCTCGAAGAAGGAGACCGTGTCCAGTTCGTCATTAGTCAGGGGAAAAAAGGGCAAGAAGCACGCGACGTTCAAAAGATTTAACGCTTTTTAGATGAGACTTTTGGACCGGGGATGTTCGACGAGCGTCCCCGTTTATTATCTCAGCGCCAGGTTGAGAATCGCGTGCATCAGGACATTCGTCCCGCGCACCACATCTTCCCATTCTGAAAATTCTGCCGGATTGTGACTGATACCGTTCACAGACGGGATAAATAACATGCCGCTTTCTGTGAATGTACTCATCACCTGCGCGTTATGGCTGGCATAGCTGGCGAGGCGCGTATACGTCACATCCAGTTGTTCACACGCTTTTTCAATCGCCTCGATCACCGAATCCGACATCATTGCTGTTGCGATATGCCCAAAACGATCTGACATCACCGTCAGGTAGCAAGCCTGTGCGCATTCATGTGCCAGATCAAGCAGCGCCCGCTCCATCTCTTCCAGCAATGTCTGTTTGACATGCCGACATTCGACGGTTACACGGACTTCGCTGGGGATAATGGTACGAGTTCCGGGCTTCACTTCGACGTTACCGCAGTTGATAACGCCTTCAGGATAAGAATTTCGCACCAATTCGTGCGCCCGTGTGACGAATAATGCTGCCCCCTGAAGCGCATCTTTGCGCTCCCACATGCTGGTTGTCCCGGAATGTCCGGCCTGCCCATGAAACGTAAACAGGTAGGAACTGCGTCCTACGATGCCGGTTACGACACCGATATTCACCTGAGATCGTTCCAAACGCCAGCCTTGCTCGATATGAACTTCGATATATCCTGCCAAATCGGCGGGTGAACGCCGTGCCCGATGAACATGTTCGGGGTTAATCCCGGCGCGAACCAACGCCGCCCGGAAACTGCTCATTTCGCCATTCGCATCGCGCAGATAATTCTTTGGCAGTCGCCCGGTTAGGCTCAGACTCCCGAACATGGGCTGCCATGCGCCTTCATCATCGGTGAAATCAATTACTTCCAGATGCACAGGCAGCTTAAGACCCGCCTCATTAATCGTGCGCAGGCTTTCCAGCGCCGCCAGCACACCCACCGCGCCATCATAGCGTCCGGCGTTCTGCACCGTGTCCAGATGGGAGCCGATCAGAAGCGTTTTAGCCTTCGGATTATCGCATAACAGGATGCCGCTTAGATTGCCTGCATCATCGTCGTGGACTAAAAAGCCCGCTTCCTCAATTCGATCTGCGAACCAGGCGCGGGCTTCTAAATCTTCTCTGGATAGTGCCATACGACAAATGCCGTTATCAGCAGTCAATCCAATTTGAGACAACTGCTCAAAATCGGCGTGCAGGCGCTCGTGATTAATTTTCAAATTGGGAAAAACCATGTTGGAGTGAGAATACAAGTTTGCCGACTTTCAAAATCCGATTATGGTTTGATATTATAATTGATAATTGTCCAAATAGCACCTTTTCTACCCAATACCTAACCGTCCCCTCAATCTTTTGGGGAATAAAAACTGCCAAAATAATCTATAATGTAATTGTCTGAAAGTTTTGTTCTCAGTGAAAGGGAATCGTTTGAATGCCCAACGTTGATCCCAATATTGTTTATCTGACTCTCGTTTTTGGGCTGTGGATTGGCGTGAGCGCAACTTATCTCCCCGGCACAGGTATTAAAGAACTCCTTGCCGTCGCAGCGTTGGTGGCCAGTGTGGTAATGCTATCGACCATGCCCACCAATTGGGTCGCGGTGCTTGTCATCGTGTTCGGCGTTCTGAGTTTTATCGTTATGCCGTTTTTGAAACAGCAGCTTCTGCTGTTATCCATAGGCGGCCTCATTTTACAGGGTATTGGCGCATGGTTCATGTTCGATGGATTGCATGTTTCGCCAATTCTGATCGCGCTGACCATTGGCCTCCCGCTGGCCTATCATCGCTATATTCTGATGCCGATGTTCGAACGTGTGCGTCAACAGCCCATACTCAACGAAGATGATTTGCTGATCGGTTCACGCGGACGTGTCTTAAGCACGATCAACCCCACTGGAACCGTTCATGTACGCGGTGAAACATGGACAGCAACCAGTGATAGCCCCTTAAAACCCGGCGATGATGTTATCATCCTGGAGCGCGATGGTTTACAGGTGATTGTTGAAGGCGTTAAACACAAACGTACTTCAAGCAATGGTCATGAAGCATAGGAGAAGCTTGGATGGAACAATTATTTTCGAATCAAACGTCAATCTTTCTGGTAATTTTCATCGTTCTAGTCGTTTTTTATATACTGACGCGCTTGATTCGCATCGTGCCAGAGTATGAACGTCTGGTCATCCTGTCGCTGGGGCGCTACGGCGGAACACGCGGGCCGGGTATCGTATTCGTCATTCCATTGCTGGAAAGAGCCATCCGAATCGATATGCGCGAGAAATTTTTGGATATTCCTTCACAGACAGCAATTACACAGGATAACGCGCCGATTGCGATTGACTTTCTGGTTTATTATCGCGTCATCGAGCCAAAATTGTCGGTGATCGCTGTTGAGGACGTGGTAAGTGCTTCGACCAATATCGCGACAACGACCCTACGCGCAGTAATCGGCGATATTACGCTGGACGATGTACTTTCCAAGCGCGAACAGATCAACGACACCCTGCGCGTCAAGCTCGATGAAGTGACCGAACGCTGGGGCTTGAAAGTAACCAGCGTCGAGATTCGTGAGATCGAGCCGCCGCGCGAAGTTCAGGACGCGATGAATCGCCAGATGACCGCCGAGCGTGAACGCCGCGCTGCCGTGACACGCGCCAGTGGTGAGCGTGAAGCCGCAATTACCGTTGCCGAAGGCGAGAAACAGGCCGCTATTTTACGCGCTGAAGGTCAGAAACAGTCTGCCATTCTGCAAGCTGAAGGTGATCGTCAGGCACAGCTTTTGAAGGCGCAGGGTTTTGCCGCCTCGCTGCAAGCCATCAATGCCCAGGCTAGCGAAATCGACGGACGAACCATGTCGCTACAATATCTCGACACGCTGCGCGGCATCGGTGCCAGCCCATCAACCAAATTCGTGCTGCCGATGGAAATGGCGACAATGGCCCAACAATTGGTGGGATCATTGAGCGCCAATGGCAAAGTCTCCACGCATCCTATCCTTCAGGAAGAAGATCAACAGTAGAGGTTGACGGGAATAATCGACAATAATACAGAGGTTGACGGGAATAATTTTGCATTTAATATCTCAAAAATATGATAGGGCGACTCGGCGGGTCGCCCTTGCCGCGAATCTGCCCCTTCGAACGACACATTATCTAACCTTGCTTCTCACGCTCTGTTTCTCCCTGTTGTCTGTCGCTGCTGCCCACGCTCAGGATCAGGTTGTGAGTGGCACTCTGGATGAAACCACAACGTCTATAGATCTCTCGTTTGATTTTCAGGCAGGCGATACGGTGCTGATTATCGCCAAAGCCACCAGCGGTGATCTGGATACCGTGCTAACTCTGCAAGATGCCGATGGCGAGGTGCTGGTGGATAACGATGACTACAACCCGGATAGCTTTGACTCCGCACTGGCTTACACGATTACTGAAACAGGCTCCTATACCGTCATTTTGGAGTCGTATGAAGGCGAATCCTACGGCGATTACACGCTCACGGTAAAAGTGGGTGATGAAAGCCTGTTCACGTTACTTGACGAAATGAGCCGTCTCGAATTGAGTGGCCCGGTTTTGATTCGCGAAACGCCGCATTTCCGTATTCACTATACGCTGGTTGGCGCAGACGACACGACTGAGCAGTATGTAGAGGCCGTTGCACTGGCGGCGGAAGAAGTCTGGACTATTCAGATTGAGCAAATGGGTTGGCCGGAGCCACCATCCGATGGTGAGCAAGGCGGGGATGACCATTACGACATTTACATCGCCAGCCTGAAAAAGAGCGATGGCTATATGTTTGGCTACACGCAACCGGGCGAAATTATTGGCGACAACCCCAACACCCGCGACCAGGAAGAATATGCCAGCGACAGCTACATCGTCATCGAAAATGACTTTTCCGAGGAGCATGACTCCAAGCTCGACATCATTAGCCTGATGCGTGCGACGCTGACGCACGAATTTAACCACGCGATCCAGTTCGGTTACGATTATGGCGATGAGCACAGTTGGTATTACGAAGCGACGGCAACCTGGATCGAAACGGTCACATTACCCAAAGATCAGGATGCTACAGGCTATATCAGCTACAACTACGATTATCCTGAATTGTGTTTTGGCACGATAGCCGATCCCGACGAGGGAATGCTCCAGTACGGCGAATGGCTGTTTATCCAATCGCTGGTTGATGTACATGGCGATGATGTGGTGCAGAATTTATGGGATGCGGTTGCCGATTACGAGGGCTTTGAAGTCCTGGAAGAAACGCTTGAAAATTATGACGATACGATTCAACAGGCATTTGCCCGTTATCGCGTCCAAACGCTGGTGCGCGATTATGAACTTGCGCCGGAGTTCGAGGCAACCGTCTGGCTCGAAAATATCATTCGCGATACTGGAAGCTGGACATTTACCGGCGATGGGGTTCAGGAATTTGGCGCGAATTATTTCTACTTCAAAAGGCCAGCCGGATTTTACGATTTTCAACTCATCGAAGAGGATGAATTTCTTAATCTGTGGGTGATCGGCATCCGGGGAGACGAAGCTGAAGCGTTTGATTTGGGCCGGGGCGCGACGTTCGATACGCATGGCTACGATTATGTTTATCTGATGGTCTATAACCCCATTTATGACGATAACCTCGATGACTGCACCTATCGAAGCTACGACATTGACGTGCAGCTCGGCAGTGAGACTCCGCAGCCACCCATCACGCTCACCTTTGATGCCACAAATTTTGAGCCACTGGTCATGGAAGAATAATCCGTAGGGGCGAGGCAGCACCTCGCCCTTTGCAAATCTAGCGGATTTGTTGACTCATTGACACCCACATTCAGCCTCACTATAGTGAAGCTATCTCAAGCCAATGAAGCTATCTCAAGCTGTGGAGAAAATAATGTGAAAATGCGCTGGCATTACGCCTGGATTGTCGTCGGCGTGACCTTTATCGTTTTGCTCGTCGCCGCTGGTGTGCGGACTGTACCGAGCGTCATCATCAAGCCGTTGGAAAGCGAATTTGGCTGGGATCGCGGCAGTATCTCGTTTGCTGTCGCCATCAGCCTGTTCGCTTATGGTTTTGGTGGGCCATTAAGCGGCAGTTTAATTGATCGTTTTGGGCCGCGCCGGGTGATGCTGGGCGGTCTGGCACTAACCGCACTTGGCCTTGCGCCAATTATGGTCATGACCGAGCTGTGGCAATTTCACTTGCTTTGGGGATTAGTCGTCGGGGTTGGCACAGGCGCAATCGCTAACGTTCTGGGCGCGACAATATCTCATCGTTGGTTTTCCACGAATCGTGGCGTTGTCGTCGGTCTGTTTGGTGCGGCATCGGCGGCAGGTCAGCTCGTATTTGTGCCGGGAATGGTTACACTGGCGAGTGCATCCGGTTGGCGCAGCGCGATTGGCCTCGTCGCAATATCTGTCGGCATCCTCCTGATTCCTGTTGTGCTCCTGATGCGGGATCGCCCACAGGACATCAAAACCGAGCCATTTGGTTACAACCCAGATTTCAGTTCGAGCGAGAACATAAAAGATCAGCGCTTTACGCCGCTTTCGGAGGCGATTCGCACACGCGATTTCTGGCTGCTGGCGGGCAGTTTTTTCATCTGTGGTTACACGACTAACGGCTTGATCGGCACACACCTCCTGCCACATACGCTCGAACACGGCTTCACAGAAGTCGCGACAGCCGGCGCACTCGGCTTGATGGGCATGATGAACATTATCGGCACATTGGCATCCGGCTGGCTCTCAGATCGCTTCGACAATCGCAAACTTCTGGCGGCTTATTACGGCTTTCGCGGCTTATCACTGGTCGCGCTGCCCTTCATCGTCGAGATGCGCGGGTTGCTGATTTTCGCCGTTATTTATGGCCTGGATTGGGTCGCAACCGTGCCACCAACCGTCAATCTCACAGCACAGCGTTTTGGTCGTGCGTCTCTCGGCACGCTCTATGGCTGGATTTTTTGCTCGCATATGATCGGCGCAGGTTTGGCGGCCTATGCAGGCGGATTTTTCCGCGATCATCTCGGCGATTATCACCTGATTTTTCTCTCGGCAGCGCTCATGGGATTAATCGCCTCACGCCTGTCAATGAGCATCGCATCGCCGCGCCAGATGGCCGCCCTTCAGGAATCGGGCGCTGGGGATTAAGTCGGTAATCGAGAAAGCAAATTTCGTAGGGGCGACGCATCGTCGCCCCTACACATTACCCGCCAATTCCCACATTTAATCGTGAAATCGCTTACGCCCCGACCTGCTCCAACCCATAACCCGCCGCACCCAGCAAACCAGCTTTCGCGTTGAGAATCACGTGTACGGGCATTCGTTCCAGCAGGTTGGCAAAGCGACCTTTGCGCAGATATGCCTTCATAAAACGACCATCTCGCAAGGCAGGCAGGATGCGCGGAGGGATACCACCACCCAGATAAACGCCGCCTGTCGCCAGCAGCTTGAGCGCCAGATTGCCCGCCTCTGCACCCAACACTGAAACGAACGTGTTCAGTGTGGCCTCGCACAATTCGCAACCTTTGTCATCTTGCAGCGCGGCATTGACAATGATCGGAGTCGGATCGTCTGCGGCTTCTAATTTCTCGCGCAGCCAATCCGGTTCAGTGGCAAGACCACTCGCCTTGAAAAAATCGTAAATATTGGGAATGCCCATGCCGGAACACACCCACTCGTAGCTGACATGCTCATAGCGCTTCATGAGAAATCGCAGCAGTTCAATTTCGGTTTCGTTAGAGGGGCCAAAATCAGTATGTCCGCCTTCGGAAGGGAAAGCACGATAATGCCCGCCGTCCCACGTCAGAAAACCTTCACCCAACCCTGTCCCCGGCGCAATCACCGCAATCGCTCCCGTTTCAACCCGACGGCCTGCGTTCAGGGTGTAAATATCTTCCGATTCCAGGCGCGGGATGGCGTTGGCGACTGATTCGAGGTCGTTGAGCAAAAAAACCTTTTCCAAATTTAACGCTTGCCGCAGTTCGGTTTCGTCCATCTCCCAGGGTAGGTTAGTCGTCTTAACGTGACCATCGACGACTGGCCCGGCGACACCAAAACTCGCCCATTTCACTTTGTATTGTGTACGCGACAAAAATTCCAGGGCAATCGCTTGCAGGCTGGGGTATTCATCGCTTGGAAAAGTCGCCTCTACCAGCGGTATTCGAGGCCCCTGGTCGGGTGAGTAGATCGCGAGGTTGGTCTTTGTTCCGCCAATATCACCAGCCAGCAGCATGGTCGTGTCCTTTCAATAGTGCAAGTACGCTTATTCTACCGGAAAAGCTATTAAGTTCGCTTTAATGACTTGGTGAAAATCAACGAAAATATCGGATTTGCGACACTACACTCCAAATCGTTACACTACGTTCTAACAGTTCGAACAATATATTTTTCACAAAGGAGTTTTTTGAATGTCTGAACAAATAACCCGTTTTGATCTGCCGCAATCTGAAATTCCGCACGCCTGGTACAACATTCAGGCCGATCTGCCACGTCCGCTGCCGCCCGTCCTGCATCCGGGAACGCATCAGCCTATCGGCCCGGCAGACCTCGCGCCGCTGTTTCCGATGGCGCTCATCATGCAGGAAGTCAGCCAAGATCGTTATATCGAAATCCCCGAAGAAGTGCGCGAAATTTATAAACTTTGGCGACCCACCCCACTGATGCGTGCCTATCGCCTGGAAAAAGCGCTCGATACACCCGCGCACATTTACTATAAATATGAAGGTGTTTCGCCCAGTGGCAGCCATAAACTCAATACCGCTGTGCCACAGGCTTATTACAACAAAATGGAAGGTGTGCAGGGCTTGAGTACCGAAACTGGCGCGGGACAGTGGGGAACAGCACTCTCGCAAGCCTGCAATTTCTTCGGCCTGGAATGTATCGTCTATATGGTCAAGATCAGCTACCAACAGAAACCCTACCGCCGCGCGATTATCCAGACATTTGGCGCGAAAGTGACCGCCAGCCCCAGCGATACCACCAACGCAGGACGCAGCATCCTGGCGAAAGACCCAGACAGCACGGGTTCACTCGGCATCGCCATCAGCGAAGCAGTCGAGGTTGCGGCGACCAGCGGCGGCAGGCTCAAATACGCGCTTGGCTCGGTTCTGAATCACGTTCTGACGCACCAAACAGTCATCGGTCAGGAAGCTCTCAAGCAGCTAGAAATCGCCGGGGAATATCCTGACGTGGTGATCGGCTGTGCAGGCGGCGGCAGCAATTTCGCGGGTGTCGCGCTGCCATTCGTCCAGAAAAACCTGACCGAGGGCAAAACGACGCGCATCATTGCCGTCGAGCCTGCCGCCTGCCCCAGCCTCACGCGCGGCACTTACGCCTATGATTTTGGCGACACGGTGGGCATGACACCGCTGGTGAAAATGCACACACTGGGGCGCGATTTTATCCCCGCACCGCTGCACGCGGGTGGGCTGCGCTATCATGGTATGGCGAGTATCGTCTGCGAACTTTACGATCAGGGATTGATAGAGGCACAGGCTATTCCACAACTTGAGACGTTCAGTGCAGCGCTGCAATTTTTACGCGCTGAGGGCATCGTCCCTGCGCCAGAACCATCACACGCGATTGCCGCGACGATCCGCGAGGCACTGGCGGCCAAAGCAGCGGGCGAAAAGCGCTTGATTCTGTTCAATCTGTGCGGACACGGTCATTTCGATATGGCAGCTTACGATGCTTTCCTCTCCGGCCAACTGGTCGATTATGAATATCCCCAGGAGCAGATCGAAGCTGCGCTGGCGGCCTTGCCACAGATTTAGATGTGCGTGTAGGGGCGACGCATGCGTCACCCCTGCATCCTCATACGCATTCGCCCTCATCTCTAAAAACGACTAAAATAAATATGGATCGTTATTTTGATGGGGTTGGAAATGCCGCGAATTTTCATTAGTTACAGCCGCCAGGATCAGGAATTTGCGCTGCGCATGGCGACCTCGCTCCGCGAAACAGGCATGGATGTCTGGATTGACCTGGAAGATATTCCGGCAGGCATGAAGTGGAGCAGCGCCATTCAGGAAGGGCTGGACAGCGCCGAGTTGATGATCGTCATTATCTCGCCGAATTCGATGTCTTCGCGCAACGTTGAGGACGAGTGGCAGTATTACCTGGATAACAGCAAGCCCGTCATTCCTGTGCTGCTCCAACCCGCCAAAATTCACTTCCAACTCAGCCGCATTCAGTATATTGATTTTCATAAACAGAAATATCCGACTGCCCTCACTCAGCTTTTCGCCGAGTTTCAGCGCAAGGGCATCAGGCTGGAGAACGCGCCGAATGTTCTTGATCGCCAGCCAATTTCGCATGTACCGCCGGAATATCCGACGCTTGTGTCCAACAGCAGCAAACCGACTCAGCGGAACAACCTGATTTTAGTGGCAGGCGTTTTCGGTGCGCTGATCGTAATCGCGCTGGTTATCGTTTTTCTGGCGGTCAAAGGGCAGCAGGACGCCGATCTAAAGGCGACAACGGTTGCTGAAATCGTCGCCGTCGCCACCGGGACTATTCAGGTGCAGTTTGATCAGCTTGCAGCGACACAGACAGCTCAGGCTAATTTGAATAATCCAACAAACGAGCCGACGGAGACACGAATCCCCCCAACGCTCCCACCGACCGAAAACGCCTCACCAACGGTGACACTCGTGCCTATCGGATTTCCCGGCAATCCGGTGATGAGCAACAGCCAGTGGAGTCCGGTATCGCAGACATTTGGCAGTTCCGAAATGATGCTCGTTCCGGCAGGCTGTTTCATCATGGGCAGCACCGACGAAGATCGTGAAATGGCGGTTCAGCAGTGCATACCACTCGTTAACGAGAATAGCTGCCGCACACTGGTAGCTGATGAATTTCCCCAGGCGCTCACCTGCTTTGAGCAACCTTTCTGGATTGACCGCACCGAAGTGACCAATCGCGCTTCCGGCGCTGGCGATAACAATCTACCACGCATCAACATCACCTGGAGCGATGCCAAAGCCTATTGCGAGGGACTCGGTGCGCGACTGCCGACAGAAGCCGAATGGGAATATGCCGCGCGCGGGCCGGACGGCCTGAATTACCCCTGGGGCAATGATTTTGACGGCAGCCGCTTAAATTATTGCGATGCAAACTGCCAGTTCGACTGGCGGGATAGCACATATAATGATAACCAATCGCTCGCGGCAAATGTGGGTTCTTATCCTTCATCGGCCTCGTGGGTCGGTGCGTTGGATATGAGTGGCAACGTCTGGGAGTGGACAAGCAGCCTGTACTGGAATTATCCTTACAGTCCATCGGACGGGCGCGAAAATCCTGACGATTTGACCACGCCAAGAACGCTGCGCGGCGGTTCGTGGAACTGGATCAGCGCCGATGCCCGCACATCGGGACGCGACGATCCTATCCAGGCCAGCAGCGAATGGTATGGCTTCCGCTGTGTTCGCGATTATTAAGCCAAATTTTCAAAGTGTGATGATGGACAAGCCAAACAGCTACACCGACCTCGACATCCCCAGCTACCAGCAGCACCGCGATAATCAGATCGAGCATTTTCTGCTGGATGTGCGCGAACCCTGGGAATATGCTGACAAACGTATACCCGGCGCGGTCAATATTCCGCTGGGCGAACTTGAAGATCGGCTGGATGATATTCCCGACCTACCCGTCGTTGTTGTCTGCGAACATGGTGTCCGCAGCGTCTACGGTGCGCAATTCCTGGCGGAAGCGGGACATCCAGCCGTTTACAATCTGCTCGGCGGCACATCGGAATGGGTCATGCGCGGGTTGAAAACAGAACGATAGGCCGCCAATTTTTAGCTTTCATATAGCGCTTTCAATTTCTGCCGCAGCGATGAGCTTTCGCGCAAATCCGTGCTGTCGCTGAACTGGTCGATTGAACCTATCGACGTGGCAGCAGCAATGCGCTTGACATTTTCATCCTGAATTTTCGCGCGGATTGCATCGGCAAAACGATCCCCATGAATGACACGATAAGGCCGTTCATGATAGAGTGAAACTTCCGTCGGCAGGCGCTCAGTAATCCCCAGGCCATTGTGCATCTCGGCGACAATTGCGTAGGCTTCGCACAAATAGGTTTCGCGCTCCTGCCAGGTTTCCGCCGAAAGCACCTGATGAAAAATCGGTGTCAGACGGCCTGCGCAGGCCAATCTTGCAAAACCTGTGCCAAACCATTTTGAATAGGGCGCGTACTGGCGTTCGATCAAAAAGCATAACGCCATCAGATCGCGTATTAACCGCGCTGCGATGATCCGTGACCCCAGTTCGTCGCCCACATCGCCACATCGCCCCAAAAAAGCTTCTTCCTGCGAAATCCGCACCCAGCCCGCCGCCAGCAGATAAAACCACACGTCACGCGGATAAAACCTAAGCTGATCGCGCATCGCTGCCACATCGCCTAAGCCATTGTGAAAAACTGACCCTTGAGTCAACGTTCGCAATTTCTGCTGCGGAAATGTGAGCCAATCGGCAGCCTCAACTTGAATGTCGCGATGCCAATCCCAAGCCAGATACCAAGTGAGCAGTTCGTTGAGTGTCTGAACGCTGATACGATGATTGACAGGGCCACTGTCAATTTCCGCAAAACGGAGAATGTGCGGCTCGTCGGGAATCGGCTCAAAACTGGTCGCATATCCGCGAAAACGATACGGAAGTTTATGACGGAGAATTTCATTGATCGCGCTGGCGTGTTGGATTTTATCGGCTTCGGTCACAAATAAACTGACGCGCGGCCCCCAATGATGGTCGCTGGACATCGGCGTATCAAAGCCCAGCACTTCCGAGCCGCTGTCGATTAATCCGGCATCGTAGCGCAAGTCGGGAAATTCAGCGTCAAGAACGGGTTTGACAGCTTCTTCAAAAAATAAGCGTGAGAGTTCGCGTCCAGGAAGAAAATCAGCCATTTTAAGTTATCCTTCAAAATTCTCGGAAGGGCGCAGTCCCACAGGGATTTCCTTCGGTCACTTTGCACCCCTACTATGATTCCGCATTTGCTTCACGAATCTGCTGAGGCTGCGGCGAATGGATACGGAAGGCACGCCAATATAGCCAGATCGTCGCCACCAGCACCAGTTCCCCGATCAACGAGGCGGGCGTAACACCAATACGATCCGCCAGAATGCCCAAAACCAGTGAGCAAACCGTAAACATGAGGCTGCCCGCGAACGAATTGAGCGACCCCATCGTCGCCCTCTGCTCCTGCGTAAATTCCCGCTGCATAAGGCCGCCAACAGCAACCGTATTCACGCCGAAAAACAGCGAGGTGCTGCCCATCAGAATAGGGGAAAAAACAGTCGGCACTGCCAGAGAAAAAATATTTACGATCTGGCCGTAGCTGATGCCAAAAATCAAAAGCCTGAATTCGCCGAACCGCCTGATCACTTTACCACTCAGATAGAAGCTGATCGCCGCGCCGATGTTGCCAATCGTCCGCGCGATGCCAATGGCCCACAGCGGCCAGAGTGTGGCGATAAACGCAGCTCGGAACTGATAAATTGATTCACCCATCCCAAAATGCAAAATGGATGCCGCGCTGAGTGAGCGCAGTCTCCGATTGCGAACCGTATTATTAAACGCATCGCGCAGATGCTGATACAGGTTGCCCGTCACTGGCGTATGAACTTTTGGCTCGACAAATTGCAGGCTGACGATGAGGCCCATCACCTGGGGTATAACCGAAAGCCACATCACTACTGGATAAGAAATCGCCGCCAGAATGCTGCCCACGATGGCAGCGATAGCCAGCGCGATCTGATACCTGGAAGCAGTTCTGCCCATATAGTCCTGAAATTCTGCCTGCTGACCACTTTCCGCCAGTATATCGTGCAGAAAAGCGGCGTTGTTGCCGCTAAAAAACGAACGTGCCAATCCTTCGAAAATTGCACCTGCAACAAGCATCCCATAAGTGCCGCCAACCGCGTAGAGCATGACCGAGATGACGCTGGCGACGGAGCCGCAAACGATGGTTTTCTTGCGCCCGATTTTGTCGGAGAAAACACCTGTCGGGATTTCAAAAATCGCACTTGCCAGCATCGTTATCGAAAATATGCTCATCCCCAACGCGAACGAGCCGGATACATGCGTAAAATAGAGGATGATGATTGGCCCGTAAAACCGGAAATCCAACAAAAAGTTGAACCAGCCGAGCAGTCGGATATTTTTATGAAGTTGCATAATCTCGTCACTGTGATGAGGCGCTTAACAATTCACGACCTATAAGGCGCTTAGGAGTTCATTATATATCAGGAAGGGTCACTGATTCCAGGTCAATATTCCCATCTGGCAATATCGACTCGAATAAGTCACAATGTTGAAAATTTTCTAAACTAGCCTGGAGGAATTTATGACAGAGGCATCCGTTGCAACTCCGCGTCCCGATATGGATATTCACGAAGCCATCGAGGACATTATCGTTCACTATCCGCCGATGGTGAATGACCGTCACCATGTCAAGATCAACATCGAAAATGGCGCGGCTAAAATCGTCGGGTACGTAAAATCACCGATCACGCGCCATTATCTGCTCGAAACACTTCCCACCGTTCCAGGTGTAACCAGTGTGGATGATTCGCAGCTTTATGATGACGAGACGATCCGGCTTGAAGTCGGCGCGTTGATCCCGTTCGGCGTGTTCGCCAATTTCGAATATGGCATCGTCATTTTGACCGGAAAGCTGCCACAGGGTACAAATGCCGATAGTGTCATCCAGAAAATCAAAGCTGTGCCGGGCGTTCGAGTCGTCACCAGCAAATTTATTTAAGGCCGCTGCTGGCGAAACTTTCGATAAAGCGCCGCTGGAACAGCATAAACAGAATCACCAGCGGCGCGATGACCAGAATTGTGCCAGCCATCAACTGCCCATAGAGTGCGCCGACTTCGGTGGTTTTGAGCAGCTTGCTCAGGCCAACGGTCAACGGACGCACATCGTCGGAGCGCGTGACGATAAACGGCCACAAAAATTCGTTCCAATGGCTGCTGATCGATACCAACGCAAAGGCAATATAAGTCGGAATCGACAGCGGGATATAGACGCTGCGCATAACTTGCAGCCAGTTTGCGCCATCGATACGCGCCGCCTCCTCTAGCTCAAACGGTACTTCGCGGAACGCCTGCCGCATCAGCAGCGTACCAAACGCCGACCCCCAGTACGGAATCATCAGCGCGACGTGTGTATCAAACAACCCCAGGCGGCGAATAGTCACGAAATTTTGCACGATCAGCACACCTGTCGGGATCATCAGTTGCAGCAAAATCAAAAATAACAGCAGATCGCGCCCAGCAAATTTCATGCGGGCGAAAGCATAGCCGGACATGGTGATCGTGACAATCTGGACGGCCAGCGTCCCAAAAACGAAAATCACGCTGTTGATATAATGCTTCGGCCAGGGCGCGACAGCCCACGTTTGCGCGTAGTTGTTGAGCGTGAGGGTACTGCCGAAGAAGATGTTGCCGTTGGTGATCGGCTCAATCTCCGGGCGAACGCTCATGAGCAGCGTAAATATCAGCGGAATCAGCCAGATTAAGGCCAGCGTAATGATGACCACATCGGCCAGGGAGAATCTGGATTTAGTGTTCATCCTCTCTGATCCGCCTCCACTCGAAAAAGTAGAAATTCGTCACCGTGAACAGCATCAAAATCAACAGCAAAATCACCGTAATGGCGTTCACATAGCCCCAATTGCGCGGGTCGGAAAATTTCTGGAAAACATAGTACAGCAGCAAATTACTGCTGTCATTTGGCCCACCCAGGCCGAGCGCTTCCAACTGCTCCACCATCTGAAACCCGGCGGTAAAGGCGACTACCATAATAAACAACGTCGTGCGCCGGAGTAACGGCAGGGTGATAAAGCGTATTTGCTGCCAGATATTCGCGCCGTCCAGGTCAGCCGCTTCATAAATATCGCGCGGGATACTTTGCAGTCCAGCCAGGTAGAAAATCATGTAGTAGCCGGTCTGCTTCCAGATAATGACGATAATCACCGATAGCAGCGACATACTCTGTATATTCAGCCATTGCACGGTGGGCAGGCCGAATGAACGCAAAACGGTATTCGCCAGACCGATGGTGTCGGCATAAATGAAGGACCAGATGCTTGCCGCGCCAATCAGCGGCAGCAGTGCGGGATAAAACAGGCTGAAGCGCCAGATGCCGAGATAACGAATCTTTCGGTTCAGCAGCAGCGCGAAGATAAACGCCACAGGGACGCTCACCAGCACCGTTGAGGTTGTGAAGACCAGCGTATTGACCAGAATTTTCGTGAATACCGCACTGATGTCGGGGCGTGTCGTGCGGGAAGAATCGAACAAATCGACGTAATTTTGCAGGCCGACGAACTGCTCCTGCTGGCGCACTGTCAGAGGCGGCTTGTAGAGGCTGCCGATAACGGTCTGTGTGGTCGGCCAGATGGTGAACACGAAAATCAAAATCAGCGTCGGAGCGACCAGAAAATAGGGAAACAGCAGCGCCAGTAGTGATTTTTGCGGGCCAATTTGGGGAAGCGTTTTCAGTTGGCTGGTGGCGACCTGTGCTGGCGCATCCATGAATGTCCTCAGAAATTTCGTCGGGCAATTCGATCTGAAAGTCTTGTAGGGGCGACGCATGCGTCGCCCCTACGGATATTGTACGAGAATGACCTAACGATACTGCGACAAAATCGCCTCGGCTTCGGCCTGCGCCTGGTCGAGCGATTCCTGCGGCTCCATCTCACCCGTAATCACGCGGCTGATCGCCGTGCCGAGGATATTACGAATATCCAAACCCTGATGAGTCGCCAGTTCTTTATCCGCAAATTCAAGCTGTTCACGTGCCACACCGTACTGCGGTTTTTCGGCAACCAGCGACATCAGCGGGTCGAGTTCCCACGCGCTCTGGCGGGCAGCGACATAACCTGTGCCAGCACTCCAGTCTGATTGGATTTCCGGCGAGGATAAAAATTCAATCCAGCGCCAGGCTGCGGCCTGTTCTTCCGGCGTACTGGTGGTGAAAACATAGAGATTACCGCCACCCGTTGGTGCGCCGTAACCGACATCACCCGCAGGCAGAAAGCCCACGCCCACTTCAAATGTCGCGTTGTTCAGAATATTGGTCAGACTGCCCGTCGTGTGATAAATCATTGCCGCTTTACCACTGGTAAAAGCCGTTGGCGTATCGCCCCAGACGATGACGCCATCCGGCATGATGCCCTCATCGGGGAGTGAGCCGAAAAATTCCAGCGCAGAGACAACAGGTGGCGCATTGAAGAACACTTCAGCCGGGTTTTCGCCGACGACATTCTGGCCGTTGGCAATCGCAAAACCCTGGAACAACCAGTAGGGGAAGCCATCCGAAGGAATCAGCAAGCCCCATCGTTCGCCATCGGGCAGCGTCAGTTGCTTGCCATATTCGATCAATTCTTCGCGATTGGCAGGTGCTTTTTCCGGGTCGAGTCCAACTTCATTGAACAGGTCTTTGTTGTAATACAGGACGGGGGTGCTGCGCTGGAATGGAATCGACCACACCATGCCATCGCCATCGACACTGTTGAGCAGGAACGCCGGGAAGAAGTCGTTCACATAGGCTTCCCCATCTTCCATCTCGTCGATAAACTGCTGCACCGGGACGATGTAGCCGTTGTCAATAAAGGTTTGCGTATCGGCAGCCAGCATCACCGCGACATCAGGGCCTTCTCCGGTACCTTGAATTTCGGTCTGAATAGCAGCGGAAATGTCGTTATAACCGCCAGCATAGGTCGGGATGACTTTGATGTCCGGGTTGGCTTCGTTGAATTGAGCCGCGTAGCCGTCAAAAATCTGGGTCAAAGGGCCGCCGACAGCCGTTGGGTAATAAAAATTAATTTCCAGGGGTGCGTCCTGCGCCATGACACTGAATGAAAACAGCGCTGTTATGCACAACGCCAAAAGCACGATTATTAATCGGTTTTTCTGAAACATATTTGATTCTCCATGATAAAAGCGGAAAAAGCAGCTTACCACCACTCAGATTATAGGTTGAAGATTATTGAACGCCAAACTTGATATTAAATTCGCTTTAAGCCCCCTATCTACCTGGTTGCGAAATCAGTGTTATAGTATCAGCGGTCATTTTCAAGAAGGGTTTTATGAAGAAACTGATTTTGATCGTTTGTTTGCTCATGTTGATAACGCTGCCATTAAAAGGGCAGGCATTACTCACGGGGCCGTTGATCGCTGTCGATACCGCGCAGCAGGATCGCATTATTTTATATGATATGAGCGATTCGTCGCGGCGTGAGCTTTCGTTTGGATCACGCTGGCATCGTGTCTGGGATTTTTCAGCGGATGGCTGCCGCATTCTCCTGACCCTCAGCGACGGCATGGATTCTTCACGCCTCTATTCTGCGCGTCTCGACGGCAGTGATCTCCGCGAATTGGTGCAGTATGACGAACTGCCGCCAGAAAACTGGAGCGTGTGGGATGCCCATTGGTCGCCTGATGGTTCGCGCATCGCCTTTACGATGATTCGCGATCAGGCCGAGCGTCCCGGCGGAAACATCGAGCGCCAATATCATATCGCCTGGGTTGATTCGCAAGGTGGAGTACCAGGATTTTACAGCGCCAGCGCCGATGAACATGAGCCGCGCTGGTCGCCAGACGGTCAATGGCTGGCCTATATCGCCTATGACGAGCGTGTCGCAGGGGCGGATATTTACGCGACATCCGTGCCGACACCTGCCCCCGCGCCGGGGCAATCCGTCCCTCAGCAGCCGCTTCTGCGCGAGGCGGATTTGTGGGTGGTCAGCGCCGACGGTCAGACAAAATATCGACTCACCTATTTCGAGACTGGCAGTATGCGTGCGCCGCGCTGGTCACCGGATGGCCTGCTCATCAGCTTTACCTATTCGCCAAGCGCGAATAATGACCAGTTCTGGATAATCGCCAACGCACCTGCGGCTATTGCCACGCAGTTGAGTGAGCAATGGAGCCTGATTCTGGATACTACCTGGCTGCCGGACAGCAGCGCCATGATTTCATCTGTGCGCGATTTTCAGGACACGCGCGATAATCGTTTATGGCAGATTCCGCTGGTCGGGCTGGCCGATATTGACGCGACTGTTTATTTAAATGACCCGGCGTTGGGTTATGACGATTACCCTCGTTTCAGTCCGGATGGTCACTGGTTGGCACTGCGCAGTGCCTACAATCTGGCACTCATGGATACAGCAACAAAATCATGGACGCTGCTGGACGAAAATATTCTCGGCAACACGCCGCCTGTGTGGAGTCCGGCTGGTTTCGCAGGAGAAGAGAGTTGTTAAACCACAAGCGACAAGGTGAGAATCAAATATGGCAAAAATAATTCGAGGGGATCGCATCGGCAAATTGGCAGTAATTCGCACAGGATGTTCGGCTATCATCTTTGATGACACCCGTGAGCGTATTCTGCTGACTCGCCGTACTGACAATGGGCGATGGTGTCTGCCCGGCGGTGGCACCGATCCCGGTGAAAGTCTGGAAGAAACCTGCATCCGTGAAGTTCGCGAGGAGACAGGACTGCATGTTCGCGTCTCCAAGCTGATTGGCGTGTATTCATCGCCGCATTTCATCGTTGAATATGCGGATGGCAATCGCAACCAACTGGTGTCCGTTTCCTTTGAGGCAGAAGTCATCGGCGGCGAACTCGGCCTCAGTGATGAAACGACAGAATTTGGTTACTTCACGCCTGACGAAATTGAAACGATGGATCTGATGGAGCATCATCGTGACCGCATAAGGGATGCGCTAGCCGGACAAGATAAACCTTTTATTCGATAGAGGCTTTTTCAAATGAATCTCGAAATTATTACGCGCAAGCCCAAAACAAACGCCCACCTGACACCGCTGTTGTTCGTACATGGCGCATGGCATGGCGCGTGGTGTTGGGACGAATATTTTTTGCCCTATTTTGCCGACAAAGGCTACCTCGCCCGTGCCGTGAGCCTGCGTGGACATGGCAAAAGCGAAGGTAAAGAACGCCTCCGCTGGACAAGTGTGCGCCGATATGTGGAAGATGTGGCGCAGGTCGCGGGGGATTTTGCCAATCCGCCCGTCGTCATCGGTCATTCAATGGGTGGTTTCGTCGTGCAAAAATATCTGGAAACACACAATGCTCCGGCGGGCGTACTGATGGCCTCGATTCCGCCGCACGGCTTTTTCCCCGCGATGATCCGCGCCACAATTAAACACCCGATTGCCATGCTGAAGACAATCACTCAGATTGACCCTTATCAACTGGTGGGTACGCCAGAGCTAACACACGACGCATTTTTCTCGAAAGATTTACCCGACGAAAAAGTCCAGAAATATTTTAAAGGTATCCAGCAGGAATCATTCGCGACAGTATTGGACTTAAATGTAGGCTATCTCCCACGTCCGAAGCGTGTGCAAACGCCGATGCTGGTGCTTGGCGCTGCCAGGGACAGGATTTTTACGGTGGGCGAAGTCGGGGCCACCGCGAAGGCCTACAACACGGAAGCTGAAATTTTTCCGCATACCGCGCATGACATGATGCTCGAAATCAACTGGCGGGCCATCGCTGACCGGATGATCGCGTGGCTGCAAGAGCGCAATATTTAGCCGAGTGGATTGATACTTGGTTACAATCAAATTTCAACAAGATACATCTGTGGAGATGTCCTATCCCTCAAGATACAGCGAATTTACCCCTGCAGGATACGTTATTCCGCCTCGCCGAAAAAGAAGCTCGACAGGACATGCGTGAGAGTTCAACGGGTGTTTTCGAGCCTATAGGTCTAATCCTGATGCGACCTTTAATAAATGGCGGATATTATTGCACACCCACAAATTCATCCATGTTTGCGTTCACAGGCGGAGATGGCGTTCACTTTAGCTTTTTGCATATAGACGACATAGTGACCGATACATCCCCTATCGTGATGACGGTTCCTCTCGGTCATCATGAAAACGTGATTGTTGGCGCTCACCTGTTGGAGTTTTTATGCCTGGGATGCCAGCACGGATATTTCGATTTGCAGGAATTTGGCTATACATTTGGGAAATACCCAGAGGAATCGCCCGTAAACTACCGTGATAGCTACCTTGAACATCGCAGTCCAGGGATACTTGACGAACGTTTGGATAGGCGCGAATATCTCCTGAAACTTCTGAACACAGAATTTTCGCTGAAGCCTTTGGACAACTTGCAGCAGAGACTTGACGAATTACAGAAGCTTTACTTGCCAGTGGTGAAACTACCGCCCAAAGATTAAGGATTGAATCTCAAATGCCCGAAATTCATTTTGACCGTTATTACCGCTACGACGACCTCACCCGCCTCGTGCAAGCCTACGCCGCCGAATTTCCAAATCTTGTCAGCGTACAGAGCATGGGCAAGAGTTATGAAGGCCGCGACATCTGGATCGTCACCGTCACCAACAGCGAGACTGGTCCGGCGGAAGAAAAGCCCGCGTTCTGGGTCGATGGTAATATTCATGCTTCAGAAGTCTCGCCCTCAAGCGCCTGCCTGCATCTGCTGAATAAGCTGACGGCGGAATATGGCAAAACTGCCGACATCACCCGCGCACTGGATACACGCGCATTTTACATCTGCCCGCGCATCAATCCCGACGGCGCGGAATGGGCATTAGCCGATAAGCCGAAAATTGTTCGCTCCAGCACACGGCCTTACCCCTATAACGAAGAACCACTCGGCGGCCTGAACAACGAGGACATTGACGGTGACGGGCGAATGCTGCAAATGCGCGTACCTGACCCCAACGGCCAATGGAAAGCGCATCCCGACGAGCCGCGTTTGCTGATCCGGCGCGACCCCATCGAGGCAGGCGGCACTTATTATCGCCTGCTGCCGGAAGGACTCATTGAAGATTTCGACGGTGTTCGCATCACGGTCAAGCCGGATAAAGAAGGTCTGGACTTGAATCGCAATTTTCCGGCAAGCTGGCGGCAGGAGAACGAGCAGCGTGGCGCGGGGCCATACCCAACCTCCGAGCCGGAAGTCCGTGCCATCGTCGATTTTATCTCCAAGCACAACAACATCAGCGGCGGGGTCACCTTCCATACCTTCAGCGGTGTGCTGCTGCGGCCTTTTATGGATAAACCCGATACAGAAATGCCTGCTGAAGATCTGTGGACATATCAAAAAGTCGGCGCGAAGGGTACTGAAATCACGAGCTATCCCAACATCTCGACTTTTCACGAGTTTAAATATCACCCCAAGCAGATCATTTCCGGCGGTTTTGACTGGATTTACGAGCATCTTGGCATGTATATGTGGGCGGTTGAAATCTGGAGTCCACAAAAACAGGCGGGGATTACCGAGTACAAATACATCGAGTGGTATCGCGAACATCCGCTGGAAGATGATCTCAAGCTGATTAAATGGAGCGACGAAGCGCTAGGCGGCAAGGGCTATATTGATTGGTATGAGTTCGATCACCCTCAGCTTGGCAAGGTCGAACTCGGTGGCTGGGATGACCTTTACGCCTGGTCGAATCCGCCGTCGGAATATCTGGAAAAGGAAATCACGCCGTTTACCGATTGGCTGATCTGGCAGTGTTTGACGACACCCCGCCTGGAATTATTCGACATCAAATCCACCGCGTTGGGTGACGACTCCTATCTGGTGCAGATGGCGGTTCACAATACGGGTTGGCTGCCGACCTACAGCTCGAAAAAGGCGCTGGAGAAAAAAGTCGTGCGCGGTGTCATTGCCGAAATTGAACTTCCAGAAGGCGCAACGCTCAAAACGGGCAAAAAGCGCGAGGAAATCGGTCAGCTTGAAGGCCGCGCTTATACAGGTGTTTCAGCCAATCCCTGGGCTTTTGGGGCATCGAGTAATACGGCGGATCGCGCCAAAGTCGAATGGGTCATTCACGCGCCAAAGGGCGGCACTGTCAAAATCAAAGCGCGGCATGATCGCGCGGGTGTCGTCAACACAGAAGTTAAATTGTAGAAATTATCGCTAATGGCAGGTTCGTAGAGGCACGGCGCGCCGTGCCTCTACACAAACGAGGTATTACTCTGATTTACGGCTTGGGCGCGAGATACGATGAACCAACCGCCATATAGCTATAGCCGCGCTCGGTCAATTCTTTGTAGTCGGGGATCATGCGGCGACCATCAATCACCAGATAGGGTGGCTGCACGGTCTGCTCGATGGTGCGGGAAAGCCCGCGAAATTCTTCCCAATCCGTTGAGATAAATACCATGTCGCTGCCTGCCAGCGCTTCTTTTACTGAGTCATGGTAGGTAATCTTTTCGAACAGATGATTGTGTTCGGGGTTAAAAAAGCGGCGGGCTTCATGCACTGCCAGCGGATCATAGGCACGAATCTCTTTCACGCCCCGCCCCAACAGGGTTTCGACGACCTGAAGCGATGAGGCATCGCGCATATCATTCGTGCGCTGCTTAAATGCTAACCCCAACAACGCAACCGTTTTATGATTGAAATTGACCTTCGCCTCTTTGACGGCGCGATCAATCAGATAGGTTTTCTGATATTCGTTGATGTCATAAACCGATTGCAGCAAATCAGTCGTCTGTCCAGCAGTTTTTAACTGGTAGATCAGCGATTGAATATCCTTACCAAAACATGAACCGCCCGCACCATTGGAGACATATGACCCCCATGTGCTGATGCGATTATCGGCGGTGACACCGCGCTTGAGGTCTTCCATACGCACGTTGTCAAACGTCTCTCCCAGGCGCGCACCAACACCATTCCAGAACGAAACATAGGTCAGCAAGAGCGTATTGGCGACATATTTGATGGCTTCAGCGGTCTCCGGTGTCGTTTCGATATAGCGGATACGGACATGGTTAACGAATTGGGAATAAATGCGGCGCATAATGCGGAAATCTTCTTCGGTATCCGCACCAACCACGACACGATCTGGTCGGCGCGATTTTTCAACCGCATCACCCTCCGGCAAAAACTCCGGGTTAGAGGCGACACCGGCATTCGGAACATTATATTCCTTCAGCACATTTTCCAACTGACGCGCGGTTCCAATCGGCACAGTGCTTTTATTCACCAGCACCACGCGGCGGGTGTCTTTCCGCTTTGCCAGCAGCTTTGATAGAAAATGCGCGGCGTTCATGTAGTAGCTCAGGTTTGACGAGCCGTTGGCATTGGGTGGTGTGGCGGTACACATAAAAATGGCGTCGGTGCCTTCGATAATGTCTTCCAGTTCACGCTCATGACAGAAAAACAAATATCGATTCAGATTCTCGGCAATAATCGCGGCCAGCCCCGGCTCGTTGACATATTGTTCAATTTGCTCGCGCTCTGCGGAGCGATAGGCAGCCAGACGCTTCTCATCAATGTCATAGGCATAAACTTCGTGACCATATTCTGAACATACGGCAGCATGGGTTAAGCCAACAAATCCGGTTCCGGCGACAATGATCTTCATTGATTCCCTCGATGATTCCTGGACGAATATATGCAAATTATCATATCACGATACTAACTGGTTGGTAGTATATAGGTCAATCGCTAGGGTAATCCTTACGCCCTTTCAAATACCTTACGCTTGGCCTACTGCTGTTCGCTGACTTTCCACCACCCTCATAAAACTCATAAAATCCTCACTCTTTTCTGAGAATTCCATACGTCCAATATTGATTTTTTGTATCTGGTGATGATGAAATGATCGTGGATATGACTGCTGATAATATCTAGCAGAGCAGGAAATAATGCGTGACTAAGTTTCCATCGCCTCTCGTGCCACACGCCTGCCCAACTCGACGGCATAATTCGTGCCGCGATCCCAGGGATAGACCTGGCTCATACTCGCCCAGAACAGACCCGGCAGCGGCGTTTTCAGCGGTGGAATTTTCTGACTGTGGTTGATACCGGGCAGCGGCTGCGCATACGGCGCACGGAAAACCCAGTATTTGCGCACCCAGTCGCGCGAGAAGTCCGGGTTAATTTTAGGCAAAACGGCTATAAACCGTTCGGCAAGCTCGTCCTCGCTCAATTTAAAATACTCGTGATCGACAGGCACATAGTCGCCACAGTAAATGAGCGTATCGCCGTTGTAATGCGCCTTGTCCATCCAGTTTGTATGTTCAACGAGCGCCAAAAATGGAAATTGGGTCTGTCGTTTATCCGCGCTGGTGGCAGGCAGATTGAGCCAATATGTGCCATCGGTAAGCAGCGATTGTTTGAGTGCCAGGACAACGCACAGGCCGCCGATACTTTTCAAATCAGCAACTTGTTTGCCATAGGGTGTATCCGCCAGCCCTGCCGTTAGGCGCAGCATCAACTTCGGAGACATTGTACTAATCACACGGTCAAAAATCAGCGTCTCACCGTTGACCGTCAGGGTTGGCTTGCCATCCTGTGTACCGATGCCATGTACAGGTGTATTGAGGTGAATCACCGCGCCTTTTTGCTCAATCGCTTCCGCCAAGACTTCGACAAAGCGCTGAAAACCACCTTTAAATGTCCCTAACTTCAGGGTACGGGTGTAGATACGCGCCCACATCCAGGCCATATTGACCTCTTGATAGAGGTTGCTGAATTTGCCGATGAGCAGGGGTCGCCACAAACGCTCATAGGCTTCCCGCCCCATATAGCGCGTCATCCAGTTATGCGCGGTTTCTTTTTCCAGCGCGTGCCAGTTGCGCGTCAGCTTGAGGTACACACCCGCCAGACCGAGTCGGATTTTGGCGATGGGCGAAAGCGGCAAAAGCAGCGCTGAGGCATTAATCTCAGAACGATAAATTTTGTTATCCAGCCAATAGCTGGTTTTCGGGCGTGGGAAAAAGACCTGATCGCTGTGGCCGATCTCCTCGATCAGCTTGAGCATGTCTTTGTCAGTCTCAAACCAATGGTGATAAAATTTTTCGAGTGTCCAATCCCAGCCTTCGTCGCGAAACCCGGCGGCTAATCCACCGACTGCTTCCGCGCCCTCGAAAATGTGGACTTCATGCCCTGCTTGCGTCAAATCCCAGGCAGCAGCCATTCCAGCCACGCCCGCACCGATAATTCCAATTTTGAGCTTAGTGTTTTCAGCCATTAACTTCTTTTCTCAAATTGTCCAGTTTTTTCGTCATAGTCTCGCTCGGTAGACCAATCAGGCAGAGCGAACCACCAATTTGAATCACCGTGCTGTTGACTGAGTTCTTTATCAAATTCTACGACAGCTTCTACTTCCAAGTCTCGCACTTCAAATAGGATGACGCGCAGACCAAGCCGCAAAATATTCAGAAGTTCGGGATACATATGAGTAGGTAGGCGAACCCGCCCTCGCATGTCCGCCGAAGCCGTATTGAAATCAACAGATATACGCGGGAGTATATGCCTATCCGCTTTGTTATTAGGATATTGAACCACTAGCATCTCAATCCACAACTAGCTGACCGCCGTTTGCTCCAAATCGCGTGCCTGCGAAATCGCGCCCAAACCAAGCCCCTGCCGCGCCAGGAAAAAGAGGCCGACCAGCGTTACTGGCAGCCAGATCACCATATGCACCACCAGCGCGAACGCCTGCGCCTGCGTCTCCGGTACGGCAACTGCGATCAGCACCGTTGAGACGAAAAATTCGAATACACCAAACTGCCCCGGTGATGCAGGAATCAACCCTGCCAGATTGACAACGCCGACGACGAGCAGCATCATCGGGTAGTTCACGTCCATATTGAAAGCCATCGCGACTATCCAGTACACACTCGCTTCCAGCGACCAACTCAGAAATGAACAGACGACAGCGCCCGCAAGATCGCCGGGAGTACGCAGCGCTTCCAGACCACCGATAATTTCCTCGCCAATCGTGTAGAGAATATGGCCCAGGCGCTCCGGGAGAATTCTACTCACAAATTTGAGCAGCGCCCGCAGCAAATCAGGACGTGCCGCCAGTGCGAAGAATACGACCAGCGCAGTCAGGAAAATCGGTGCGGCGAATGTTGCCACCGTCCGTATTTCCGGCGACGGAATATCCAGAAACAGCAGCGGCACGACGATAAATGTCAGCATCACGAGGCCATCAAATATACGCTCGACAATGACCGTCGTCGTGGCCTGAGCAATCCGAATTCCATGATTGCGCTGCAACAGCAGGATACGCAAAATTTCCCCGCTGCGGAACGGATAAATATTATTGCCAGCATAACCGATGCAGACAAGCGGGATAAGATTACGCAGCGGAATAGGGGTAATCGAGCGCAGTAGAAAACGCCAGCGTAGCGAAATAACGGTCACAGCCGCGAAATACCACACCGCGCCAGCCAGAAGTAAAGCGGGGTTAGCCTCCCGGATACTTGACCAGACTTCATCAGGTTTAAGGTTTCTAAAAGCGATCCATAAAAAGATGACGCTTATCAGAATTCCGATCAGAGCGGCTAACCATTTGTTTCGAGTCATAGGCGATCATATTTGAGATAAACAGGTGGTCACAACTATAGCAGAGAACTCCATTATAGGTGATGGTGAGGACAAAATTGAGCCATTCATTCTTATACAATCCAAACCACAAAATTACTCACCTCAAATTGTAATTTCGATCATTTGTGCTAATATGAGATCCTGAAGTGTTAAGGATCGGTTCGGTAGCGGTCTGGATATTTTCAGATTACACTATTCATAAGTGACTTTTATACGGGGGGCAGCTTGTGAGCAATCAATCTCCACACCCACAGAATGATTCGCCGAACTGGTTGGATGACTATGAAGATTTAGCCAACGATCAGCTTGGGAATGGCTCCTCATGTCAGCAAATTCACCCCATTGTCGAAACCTGGTTCAGCAAACTCATGGATGGCGATCCTCCGGAATCGCGTGATTCCGTCATTCAGGCAATCTCGTGTCTGGCAACGGAAGTTTTATACAGTTCGCCAGAAAACCTGATTGAACCGATTATTAAAGACATTGGCGAGGACGAGTTAGCCATCTGGATTGAGCAAATTCTGCTTATCGGAAGATCATTCGAAATCGCCCTGCAAAAAGGCGAACTCGACGATCTCTAGTCTTTGTAGCAAAGGCGATCCCAGCATTCTTTAACGTCTATTCATCATCTTTCCACCATTGAAAGTCCGACGGCAGGTTATCCATACCCGGTGCGCTGCTTTTGTCGTCGATCATCGGCGGCGGTGGTATCGGGCGGCTCGTTCCAGGGTGCAAAGGCTGCTGCGCGGTTGCTGCCCTAGCACGCAGGTCAAATTGTGCGATACTGAGACAGATCGCGCCTAAACCGAACGCCAGCGCCAAACCATTGAAAATCCACCCGACTATGGGAATCCACACCAAAATAGCCAGAATTCCAACGCCAATCAATAAGCTTGCATAAAGCGCACGGGGTGAACTGTCATAACCCCAAATGCTCCAGACGATCACCCGACCCACTGCCAGACAAACGATCACTCTGGAAATATAAATTGCGACCAGATAGAAAAGGCTTGCGCCGCCAATATTCAGTGCGCCGAGCGCAATCCCGCCGATAATCGCCAGATCGCTCAATCTGAGCAGCACAAATACAGAAATCGCCACCAGAATCAGGATCAGCATGACGAATACAACTACAAACGACATGAAAAATGTCAGAATGCCAACACCCAGACTAGTAAAAGGCCGCCAGCGTATATTTCTGAGGGGCGACTGCATCAAACGCGGCAGGAGCAGCAATCCAATTAAACCCACCAATCCCAGCGACACAAATTCGCGCAGCACATCCACCAGATAATTGCCGAACCATGCAACATTCTGCTCGTCACTCAGGGCAAAATCCGGGCGGGTGATGATCGGTGTAAAAGCCGGGTCATTCGCTAATTGCCCATCAATCTGCCCGATAACAGGTGAGGTATAACTCAATTGACCACCAATGGTCGCATCTTCACTGATAACCAGGCCGGGATTGACAAGATTCACATCAAATTGAAATGGTACGAGAAGTGTTTCAAGCTGTGAAGCGTCGTTGGTACGTGGATCGCCAACAGTCGCGTTCACATCCTGGGCGATTTCGCCGCCGATGTTAAAGGCTGACCCCCAAAAACTTACCTCACGCCCGACATTGCCATTCATCAACAATTGATAGCTCACACTGGTAATGCTGCCGGGTATGGTTACATCTTTAAAAATCTGTGTACTCAGGCTGAGGCTGATGACATCGCCGCGATCATCGGCAAATGAAGCGGTTGGATTCACCTGCAAAACTGGCCCGGCAAAAATGAGATTCTGCCCTACCACGCCGCGTACATTGAGCTGCCCGGCAGCCAGATAAATATCGTCCTGAACTTCGCCATTAATCTGAGCCGTATAAGCCGCCCCGATCAGGTTGCCTTCGACAACCCCATTAATCGTAAGCGTCCGGCATAAAACAAATAAATCGCCGCTGATTATTTGATCTGCTTCAACAACGCACTCGTCGCCCTGCAAGACCTCATGCGCGGAAGTTGCACCAGATACCAATAAAAACAGTATAATAAATAGAGAAACCCATAGCCACTTCGTCCGCATAACCGCGCTCCTTGATTGTCTTGATTCTACGGTACAGAGCGGCTATTGCAAATTCTGTATGACTGAGCAACACTACCATTAGAAATATCACAGGTTTTATTAAGGAAAATATCTAGTGCCATCGGACCCGCCAGAGCGCAATACTGATCTACTCCGACCACGCCGCGAAGTGAGTCCTATGCTGGATCGAGGGCCACGCCCACCATCCGATCAGGTCGCTCCACCCTGGCGCGTTCTGGTGCAAATTGGCGGCGAAAACCGGACGACACTCGGGCTGCCAGTGACCGCCGAACGCATGTTGGTTGGACGCGCCGATACTGAAGGGGAAGTTGTGCCTGAGTTGGATTTAAACCCCTACGATGGGCTGCGCAACGGTGTTTCCCGCAAACATGCTGCCATCGTCTACGAAGATGAAACACTCCATATCGAAGACCTCAACAGCACCAACGGCACACGCATCAACGGCTACCAACTGACTCCGGGGAAGCTTTATCGCCTGCGCGACGGTGACGAACTCGAATTTGGTCGAGTGCGCGTCGTCATCCGATTCGTGCGCGCCCCACGCTAAACATCCTCGCTTCTAGCGTGGCAAATCTATCTGGTGTATATTTAGCCTGATTAATTTGCCGAAAATTTTAAGAGCATTTCATGTATCGAAGTTTTACAGATCGCGTCCTGGGCGGCGTATGTGGTGGATTAGGCGGGCTGCTGAAGGTTAACGCCTGGTGGTTTCGTGCCGCGTTTGTGGCGCTTTCAATCGTCACATCAGGCGCGTTTGTCCTGCTCTATCTGGCGCTGTGGCTGGCAATCCCGCAGGAATCACTCGTCGGCAGGCAGCGCGGCGGCTCCACTTTTCTGCTGGTAACGATCATCCTCACAGTCGCCATACTGATAGGCTGGTTTCTGTCACTCAGTGGCGGGCTGCGCACCACATCCGGTGAGAGCCTGTTCTGGCCGGGCATATTGCTGTGCCTGAGTGTGATTTTTTTCTTGCGCCAGGTGCGAGGGTAATTGATGCGAACACAGCGGCGAACCAATTTCATCTGGGGACTCGTTTTGCTGGCGCTGGCTTTAGCCGTCGTGCTTCATGCTATCCAGGTGATCCCGAATGGCATTTATGATCTCATCGGACGGGCGTGGCCCGCTCTGCTGGTGCTGGCTGGCCTCTCGATCTTCCTGCGTCCTCGTATCACGCTCGGCTCTGCAATCGCTCTGATTCTCAGCGCTGTACTAGTCGCAGTGGTCGTCCCGTTGGCATTTTCCACCCGCGCCGAGCAGCAGCGCGAAGATTATCGCGAAACACTCCAACAAACAATCAGCCCCAGTGTCACCCTGCTGCGCTTGCGGCTGACAACTTTAACAACCAATCTCGAACTCTTGCCCACGCTCAACACAGATCGCAGCGTAATCGGTGAATTTGTTGGCAGCACTGAGAGCAGCGTCAATATCACGTATAACGAAGAAGGCACATCCGCCACGCTCTCCGTTGACGAAAAGCTGGCATCCCAATTTCCATTACTGGAAAATGTCGGACGCGGCGCACTCCGTTTGGAATTGCCGCCCGACTTACCATTGGACATCGAACTTCTCGGCAGCAACGGCACGATCCGCTTAAATATGATCGGACTGTCTGTCGAACGCTTGAATCTCGACTTACAGCAGGGCAATGCCATCGTCACACTGCCTGCCTATAAGCCTCTTGGATCGCAACCGACGGAATCGCTCGGCACACTGGCGGTTCGGAATGGCGACATCACGTTGTTTATTCCACAGGAAGTCGCAGCGCGGCTGGAACTCAATCGCTCTGGCAGCGGCATTGACCCGGTTTATGATGCCAATGTCTATAACTATCTCGTCGGTGATGTGCTGGAAGCGAAATCAATTCAAACGGCTGATGTTGTCGTGCGCTATACCATCACCGCGCCACACGGACGCATCCGGGTTGAAGTGCCGGAACCGGGCGGCTGAAATTTGGGATATTTGCGATATTCTTCGATATAAGTTAAAGTTATCCCAACTTTTATCCCAACATAACCCAAATCTGAGTGACCATTTTTATGACCTGGCGTTTGCATCTCTCCAACCAGGCAATACATCATATCAATATCCTCCCCGGTAAGCCGTCACTGGTGGCTGCCTGGACTCAACGCACGCGCGTGTTTTACTTCGATCTGGAAAATGGCGCACAGATGGGCGAACGCACCTTTAAAGACGGAAAGTTTGAAAATCGCGAGGACGAGAAGTGGCGCGAATTTATCACCAGCCTGAACGCACCGAATAAAGCCTTTTTACCGATTGTCCGCACACCCCAGGCCGAGATTTTCACCAGTGAGGATGGGCGAACGCGCCTCTACTCCACCGAACAAGCGGAACTTTATCTGGAAGTAAACGGTAAAGAAATCAAGCTGGACACGGGGGATGCTGCGCATTTTGTCGCCATTGGCCTCGATCATTTTTTAGGATTGATCGCTGCGCTTGATGAAAAAGCGATGCTCCATATTTATCAGCAGCAAACGTTGGTCGGCGTTTTCGAAACTGGCCTCTATCTGGATGATGATCTGCGTCCACAAATCGCCATCTCATACGGCGGAGGCTCAATCTTTGTGACCGACAGCCAGCGTATTGTCCTGATCGACTCTAATGGAAAGGTACGAAAACGGCTTGAAACCCACTACCTGATCGGTAAGCTGGATTGTTCCCCCAACGGTCAGCACCTTGTCACTGCTGATATGGAAGCCAATGTCATCCGCGTTTATAACGGGGCAGAATTGATCCCCACACACCAGCGCCATGCCGTCGATCTGCTGGCCGAAGCGGACCAGCTACAATTGATGGCTGATTTCCCGCCTGCGAATGTCGCGCTTAACGCCTTGACCATCAACAATAAAGGCATTATGGTTTTCGCATTGGCCGGGGTGATTTGCGCCAGCGACATCACTTACATGGATGCGCTGCCACAGCCTCAGAAAATCGTTTAGGTCATTTGGCCCGGACGAGGCGGGAGGGGTGGTGGGTTCAGATGTTGAGCCAGTTGCAGAAGCAGCGGCCAGAGCATCGCTGCCAGAAGCGCAATAATCACGAGCAAAGCCACGACCAGATAAATAATACGCCACGTTGTCCAGTACGGCTCATCTTCGGCAGGAATATCCGGCGGAATCTCAACCGTATCGAAATCTTCATCATTCATGAGACAAATTTCTATTCGACCAGCGCACGTTGCGGGAATACCATCCGGTCAAGGGCGCGGGTGCCACGTTCCAGCGCGTTGCGATTCGCTCGCTCGAAATCGGCATGGAGATCGCGCACGCGGTTTAACTGAATAGTGGAAGGTTCGAGCATAAACATCACAATCGTGACAGCGTTTTCACCCAGCGCCAAGACCATCCACTGTCCGTTGCCCATTGATTTACGCGCCAGTCCCGAACGGGGGCGATTCGGCATTTTGTGAAGGAGCGACAGCGCAGGCTCAATATGATTCATATCCGGCTGCTGTTTACCACCCATCATCAACGGAGTCGGCGAATTCACCCGATAAATGATGTAATAGAGTGGGCGGGCTTCGAAATGATTTAACAGAAATGAGGTATGCCCCGGTGCGGCGACCTGCTGCCAGGCTTTATTGGATGGATCACGTGCAACCAATCGCTCGATAATTTTCCGCTGCTCATCATAGCGCCCATAGATCGCATTAAATTGAGCGCGATTGATTTTGCCTTTTGAAAATTCGTGCGCGACTCGTTCCATTTTGCGGCGCAGATTTTCCAGCGCGGTAACGGGGTCTTCCGGAGTGGTTGGCTCTGGCACAGATGCCGGTTGTGCGCTGTTCAAATTCTGCTGCCTGGGTGTCTCAGGGTTAGCAGGCCGTATCGGCGAACGCAATGAACCTACTTCCGGGTCAGGTGTCGGTTTACGAGGCGGAATTGGCGGCTTCTCGTCCATCTTAAAGCGCTTCTATTGATTGATGTTACAGGAATTTTATCTCATTTTACTATATAATTCTCTGTCAACAACAATAAGGCTTAAAAACAACGCTGATGTTCAAACCTCAACATGCTGGCATTTATTTCACTGACGAACATATTCAACAAGCGCAAAAAAATCGCACTTCTGAACCCTATCCATCCGCATGGGCGCTGCTGGATGATATTCCTGAAACGGATGGCCTGACAACCGCGCAGATTAACGCACTCCGTTACCGCTTTGAAGGCGACGAGAGCGCAGGCGAAAAAACGGTTGACCTGCTGCGGCGCGGCGACATCAATATTGGCGAAGATACAATCTATATCGAAGCGGTGGCTGTAACTCTCACGCTGGCGCAGTGCTTCGAGATGGTGCGCGATCACCTCTCATTTCCGCTGGCATCGCAGGCGGCGTGGCTGGAGGCATTCACGACGCGCGTCAAGCAGCTCAATCAGCCAGCCTATGAGCTAATGCATTTTGAACACTTATGGCTGAATCTATTGAATCTTGTCGCCGGAATTGTTCTGGAGGATGAAGACCGCTTTCAAAAAGCTGTCGAAATTTACAAAGAATCCATCCAGCATGACATTCATCCCGAAGGCTATATCCACAAGGCTGTCGATGCGCAGGATGGTCATGGGATGTATCGGATGCTTCTCTCGGCACAGGCTTTGATTCTGACGGCTGAAGCGGCTTCCCACGTGGGCGAAAATTTGTGGGCTTACGAATATCGCGGCGTATCTGCCATGACCCCAACGCCCTATTTGCTCTATTACTACTACTTCCCTGATAAATGGCGCTGGGACGCACCGCTGGAAAAAGAAGCTGCCCAAGCGCTTTACAAACGTCACGCCGGATTTTGGGATATGGCGCAGCGCCAGAAACCCTCACGAGATCGCAAAATTTTGCTTACTGAGTTGCGTCCAATTTATGATGTCTGGGGCGGCGGTCTGACGACACTCACGCATGGCGGTACGGTTGAAACGAAACGGCGGGGGCTGTTTGGGTAATGGACAATAGTCTATCCGAATAAATAGGCATCTCTTATCTTCGCGCTTTCTTCTCAACATTTAACATATCACAAAATGCCGCACCTGCGGTATCATTGTTATATATCGCAATCTCGGAGACCTCATTCATGATAACCGATTCTGTCTTCAGCCCCGTTTCGGCTGATGTGATAAACCAACTGACACAAATCCTCGGTGCGGGAAGCGTCAGCACCGCCCAGGCGGATATTGACCTCCATGCCAAAGACCAATCGCAGCATCCGGCTCACGCCAGCGAAGTCGTCATCTGGCCGCAGACCGCCCAACAGATCGCGGATGTGCTGCGTTTCGCCAATGAACGCCACATCCCGGTCACGCCCTGGGGAGTCGGTACATCGCTGGAAGGCAACCCGATTCCGCTTCATGGTGGCATTCTGATGTCGATGGAGCGCATGAATCAGATTATCAAGGTCTACGCCGACGATTTTCAAGTCACCGTTCAGCCGGGAATCGGTCACAAAGACCTCAACGCACAGCTTGCCCGACAAGCATTATTTTTTCCACCTGACCCCGGCGCGAATGCCACTGTCGGCGGGATGCTGGCGAACAACGCCGCCGGAATCCGAACCGTGAAATATGGCGCAAGTAAAGATAATGTGCTGCAAATGCAGGTCGCACTGGCGGATGGTCGGCTGATCCGCGTCGGCTCACGCTCGATCAAGCAGTCGGCGGGCTATGATTTGCTGCATCTGTTTGTCGGCAGCGAAGGTACATTAGGTGTTATCACCGAAGCGACGCTCAAATTAACCCCTGTCCCGTCATTCATGAGTGCGGCGCTGGCAGCATTCGATGATGTCGAAACTGCCGTCGAAACCGTCGTCGCTATACGTGGCAGCGGCCTTGACCCGGCAGCGCTGGAACTGATTGATGCGGCACATGCTGCCATGCTGCGCGATGCTGAAGGTATTGATCTGACCGACCAGCCAACACTGTTTATGGAATTTCATGCTTCCCAGGAGCAATCGTTACAGGCTGGCCTGGAGATGGTGAAGGAAATCTGCGAGGAGATGGGCGCGACACGCTTCCGCTCGACTACCGACCCGACGGAACGCAAAAAAATCTGGCACGCCCGCCATTCGTCGTTTGAGATCATGGTGCGCAAATTCCCCAATACGAAGTTTTATATTAATGATGTGGCTGTGCCCATTAGCGCCTATCCTGAATTAATCGGTTATGTCGAGGAATTAAAGCGAGAACACAATGTTACTGCGTATATGATTGGCCACGCAGGTGACGGCAATATTCACGTCGAATTTCCCTATAAAACAGCGGAAGAATATGAGAAGCGAGCTGAACTGAATCGCTTGATCGTCCTCAAGGCCATTTCGCTCAACGGCACATCAACAGGTGAACATGGCATCGGCATCGGCAAAATGCAATTTATGAACACCGAACATGGCCCGGCAGTGGATGTGATGCGCAGCATCAAGAATCTGCTCGACCCGAACGGCATTTTGAATCCGGGCAAAATTTTTCCAAAAATCTGACGTATGACCACGCAAACACCCATTCAGTCAATTATTGAGAGCTTATGTGAGGCCTATTCTCCAGAAGCTGCACGCGCTATAGAGGCTTATGAAAGCGCTTCTATTGCGCCGTTAGTTTTAGTATTGGGTCGCTCCAATGTTGATCCATACGCGCACGAAACGTTTGCTGAAATCCTCATCAATATCCTGCTGAGGACTGAGAATAGCAACGTTGTCGGCATCCTTCAAAAACTAACGCATCACGCAAATGGTGAAGTACGGCGGCGGGCGGTGGATGCCCTTCAGCATATCGGCGGTGAACAAGCCATCGAAGTCCTGCGCGATGCGTTGGATGACGAGTACGACGCGGTGCAATATTCAGCCGCCTATGCGTTGATTCATCTGCTTCATGCGCGTGAAGATGAAGTATCCTCTTATATCGCGGCCTTGAGTGACGATCATCCGCATGTGCGTTATATCGCGGTCAAGAGCCTGGAATTCTTGCAATCTGCCCAGGGTATGCTGGCAGCGCTCGAAAATGATTCCGTCGCGGTACGGCGGATTGCCGTCTACTGCCTGGGGCGAGTCGGGACATCGGAGGCGGTGAACCCGCTGATTGTCGCGCTGCGTGATCTCGATTTTGAGGTGCGTTTGGGCGCAATCTGGGCGCTCGGCGAATTGAAAAATTCACGCGCGATCAACGAAATTCGCCCATTCATCGGCGACGACAATGATCGCGTCGTGCGCGTCGTGCGCGAGTCGCTCCACAAGCTCGGCTATAGGCCACGATAATGTTATAATTTGCCGACGACGACCTGCTGATCAAGTTCAATTTGAGTTTACAGGTAATGAAAATTGACCATGAACATTCGAGAGAAAACACACGAAGTCGTCGATAAATTATCAGAAAATCAGCTTGCCGACGTATTACGCTTTGTCGAGTTATTGGCATTCACGCCCAACGATGATACTGAGCCAGAAGAAATATGGCTGTTGATGTCAGGTAACTTGAAGCGCATGGTTGATGAGATTGAAGATGCTCCGCCACCCATAGACAATTGGCGGAGTCACCTTCGTGGCCTCTAAATTTGTTTTCATGCCTCGTTTTGAACCTAGCCTACAATCCCAACAGTATCCGCGCAATCGTCAGGTAGATAAACAAGCCCGTCGCATCCACCAGCGTTGTGATGAGAGGCGCGGATACAATCGCCGGGTCAATGCGCAGACGATGCGCCACCAGCGGAATCAGCGAGCCAATTGTGTTCGCCCAGGCGCAGATCACTAAAACGCTCAGGCCAACGACCAGCGAAAATTGAAAACTACTTCCCCACAACATGGCCCGTCCAAAACCAAAAATCCCCAACACCGTCCCTAGCAATAAGCCGCTCATCAATTCTCGTAAGACCACACGCCAGGCATCGCGCAAGCGGATTTCCCCCAGAGCAATCCCGCGAATAATCGTCGAGACGGTTTGCGCACCCGTGTTGCCGCCAGTACCGATCAGAAGCGGGATAAAAAACGAGAGCGCCACGACCTGCGCCAGTTCACTCTCGAACAAGCGCAAAACACTCCCGGTGAACGTCTCCGCTACAAACAGCAGCAGCAGCCAACCTGCACGCCGTCGAATCACCGTTGGAATGGGGATCGTGAAATAGGGCTGATCGAGAATCGCGCCGCCGCCCTCGACGCCGCCGAATCGCAGCGCATCTTCGGTGCTTTCATGCACCAGCACGTCGATTACATCATCCACAGTGACGATGCCGAGCATTCGACCTTCTTCGGTTGTGACCGGAATAGCGAGATGGTTATAACGCGCGACAAGCCGTGCCACTTCTTCCTGATCGACCTCTGGCCTCACCGAGACAATATCAGTCTCCATCATCACGTCCAGGCGAACTTGCGGCGCTGAGATAACAACCTGCCGCAGCGAGATGACACCGATCAATTTTTTCGTCTTTGGCTCCAGCACATAGATATCGTTGACTGTTTCGACCTCGGAATCAACCTTGCGCAGATAATCGAGTGTTTCGCTGGCGGTCATTTCCGCGCGAACATGGACGTATTTTTCGGTCATCAAACGTCCGGCGCTGTTCGGCGGATATTGGAGCAGATCGCGCACTTCGGCGGCGTCTTCCGGCTCCATCGCCGCTAAGAGTTCCTCCTGACGTTCGGGGACATCCGTCGTCAGGATTTCAACCGCGTCGTCCGTCGGCATCTGGTCGAGCAGATCGCCGACTTCCTCCGTCGAGAGCTGCATGAGCAGTTCGCGCGTCGCCAATGAACCCGTCTCACTCAGGACTTCTGCACCCTGCTCCGGCGATAATAGTCGAAATACCTGAAGCGTTTCCTCGTCATCGAGGCGTTCCAGCACATCAGCAATATCCGCCGGGGCTATTTCTGCAAGAAGATTTTTCAGGCCATCCAGATCAGCCGATTCGAGCCTTTCACGGACTTCAAGTTCCAGCTTTTCAAACATTACTGACATGCTGCTACCTCCCTGGATTAACGCCCGACGACAACGCCATCGGCACGAGCATTCTCAATGGCGCGGACGGTGGCACTCAATTCCTGACGGCGGGCAGCGACCAGCGCGTTTACCAGCCTGGTCTGGACGGTAAGTGCTTCAGTCAGGCCATCCATTTTGCGATGCAGGTCAGCGATTTCCAGTTCGTTTTTCAGATTCACCTGGAAATCATTCTGCGCGACGGCGCGGTCTTTCGTGGCTTGACGATTTTGCGACATCAGAATCACGGGTGCTTGCAGGGCCGCCAGCGTACTGAGCGCGAGGTTCAGCAGGATAAATGGAAAAGGGTCAAAAGCCTGACTGCCGAGATACAAATTGAAGCCCATCCAGGCGGCCATAAGCAGCATAAACGAGATGATAAAGCGCCAACTCCCGGCAAAACCGGCGATCCAATCCGCGAGACGATCACCAAGTGATGATCGTTCGTCAATATCTTCATACACATCATCGGTGACGGTGTGTGGACGCAGGTTGCGGATCAGTTGTTGGGCTTCAGGGCTAAGAAGGCTGTTGAGTTCTTCGATCTCATCAATCAGTTCCTGAATGCGATCATCAGAATTATCGACAGGCGCGACGGCCAGACGATCAAGCAGCAAATCGTTGTACATGATGGATTCCTCCGTTTGGCAGACAAGGGCCTGGGGTAGATGCGCAAACGCAACAACCCAAACCTGGATGCTATGGTTATTTTTGTCTGAACAGAGCCTCAGTTACCGGGAATTCTCCCTGCGCTCATGGCAGGGACGGCAATAACGCGAGAGCGTCATCCCGGCAGCCTGTTTAGGAGGGGGACGACATTAGCCTACGTTACTGCCGCCAGGTAAGGGCGGCACCTGTTCGTTGGTACTACTACTGTCGTTCATCATTTCTTTCTCAAACTTATAAACATTTTGTCGGGTGTCTCACCTGACATCGTAGATTGTATAGCCGATTATGGTTTTGTAAAGCCCCCAAAGTTGGCGGCAGTCGTGCGCTGGCAGTGATAACCACCAGCGCGAATGAGATGACTGCTAAAACTCGTAATCGTCTTCGTACTCGTCGTCATCGTCGTCGTAGTACAGATCGTCATCATCGTCATAAAGGTCGTCATCTTCATCAAATTCGCTGATGTCATAGCCTTCGTCGTCGATAACTTCTTCTTCTTCGACTTCAACGAACTCTTCGTCTTCGATGATTTCTTCTTCGATGAGGTCTTCTTCTTCGAATTCTTCCTCAGCCTCGAACTCAAGTTCATCGTCCTCAATAACTTCGTCGTCCTCTTCAGGAACGTCTTCGCCGAAATCGGCTACTTCCTCCTCGTCATCGAAGTCAACCTCATCCCGAAACATAAATGGGCTTTCGTCCATGATTTCTCTCCAGCCAGGTGATTGTGAACGGATAATTTAACGATATTTTAGCATGATGCGGGCGATATTTTAGCACGTTGATCTCAATTGTGAACGCCGAATCACGCCAATTTTTTACTATAGGATTTTACCAATTCCAAAAAGTAGCGATGCAAACGTGTGTCATCGGTCAATTCCGGGTGAAATGCCGTTGCCAGCAAGTGACCCTGCTGGACGGCGATGATACGACCATCCGTTAATTTTGCCAATATCTCAACGCCATCACTCGCGCCGGTGACCACTGGGGCGCGAATGAAAACCATGTGGAAAGGCACATCGTCCAGAACCGTAATCGGCAGATCGGTTTCAAAACTATCCACCTGCCGCCCAAACGCATTACGATTGACGGTGATGTCCATCAGGCCAAGAATGGGCTGACGGTCAATTCCAATGTCCTTCGCCAGGAAGATCATTCCGGCACACGTTCCCCACGTCGGTGTCGTTTGCGCGAACTGGCGCAGCGGCTCGACCAGACCATACGTTACTGCTAATTTACCAATCGTCGTACTTTCGCCACCGGGGATAATCAGGCCGTCCAGCCCTTCCAGATCGGATGGTAGGCGTACTTCGACAGGTTCGACTCCCAACGTGCGCAGCATTTTTTCGTGTTCGATAAATGCGCCTTGAAGCGCCAACACGCCAATTTTCATGTGATCGTTGCCCTTTCAAGAGTCTTCGATCATACAGCAGCATAACATCCGTATGATTTCGTTATTTTCACTCATATTGTGTCAGAGTCAAGTGGAGGTCAAGAACCAAAAGGGGCAGATTTCCAGCATTACAGTATTTTAGCAGGTCAGCATCTCAGCTTTTATCAGTGCCAAGTGAAAAGTGCTGAGTGAAGGTTACTTTTCACTCAGCGCTTTGTGCTGATTTTTCTTTTGCTGACAAGCTGAAACGCTGAATTTAAAGTTTCGAGATCAGCTTACGCGCTTCATCAGCCAGCGGGTCGGCCAGATGGAGTTCCTGTTTGACCCATTCTACGTTGCGATAATTCGGGTTGATGGCAACCAACTGCTTCCAAAAACGCCGTGCCTCATCCACACGCCCCAGCGCGTGATGGGCAACCGCCAGGCCAACCAGCGCGAAATATTGCGTTGGGCGTGTGCTGGAATTGACCAGATCACGATCTGAGCGACGCGAACCGGAATATAAGCTGCCCTGGTCAGATACATAACGTTGATTGATGCGATTGGCTTCGCTGAAGTCTGTCAGCGCTTCGCCCAGATCACCTTGCAGATAATGCGCCGTGCCACGATTAATATATGCAATCGCATATTCGGGGTCAATCTGTACGGCCACACCAAAATCAGCCAACGCGCCATTCAGATCGCCCTGATCTTTACGTGCTTTGCCCCGATTGCTATAGATCGCAGCATTCTGCGGGTCAAGCTGCAAGGCGCGATCAAAATCGTCTATCGCCCCAGCGAGATCGCCATTTTTAGCACGGGCGATGCCACGATTATCGTAAGCACTAGCGCTGTTTGGATCAAGCTGAATCGCTGTCGTATGGTCCGCAATCGCACCGTCAAATGCACCCAGGTCGGAGTAAGCAACGCCACGATTATCATAGGCGCTGGCATAATTTGGTTTGAGGCTGATCGCTGTGCTGTAGTCCTGCATCGCCTTCGCGAGATCGCCCATATCCGCGCGGGCATTGCCACGATTGTTATAGGCCGTCGCGTTTTTCGCGTCGAGATGAATTGCTTTGGTGTAATCGGAAATCGCGCCATTCAGATTGCCTTGCGCCTTGCTGACCAGAGCACGATTGTTATAGGCAACGGAATTGTGAGAGTCGTAATAGATAGCCTGGTTATAATCTGCCAATGCTTCCACCAGATCGCCACGTGTTGCGTGGACAAGGCCGCGATTAACATAGGTATTAGAGTTTCGAGGATCGATTCTCAGCGCGGTATCATAATCGGCAAGCGCGCCCTCAATATCACCCTGACGGTGACGCGCCAGACCACGATTGACATAATGCGAGGCATTAACTGTGTCTATCTGGATTGCGCGGTCACAATAATAAATCACGCCCTCCAGATCACCGCGACTTGCGCAGGTCATACTGCGATCTGTGTAGATGTTGAGCCGAGCCGCACGCCAGAATGATTGAAGCGATTCGATCACAGACATTTTACCCAACCTCATGCGTATATTTTGCCCACAAATACAATAATTCTCAGGTGGCTACCATAAGTATATCCATTATATGTGTAACCTAAACAGAAAAATGTATGAAAAATAGGCAGTCCTGTCAGGAAAGCATCAAGAACGCTTTGCTTATCTCATGGTAATCGATAACTTAGTGAAACGGAGTTTAGGAGAAACGAATTTTTTGTTAAGGGGAGTCAGGTAGCTTTCAACTACTCCTGAATCTCCACCACCACGCCCTCTTGCGCCCAATCATAGAGCAGTTTGGCGTTGTCGCTGCTGACGAGGATACAGCCATAGGTGACGCGCGTTCCCAGGCTGTTCGTCCACAGGAGCTGACTGCCGCCGCGTGTGGGAAACCCATGAAAGCCGTTGGTGAAGGCCGCGCCGGGAATGGGTCGATAGACACCCAAGAACCAGGGCATATACAGATTCCAGTTGGCGGCGTAAGCGTTCGGGTCATGCAGAATAATCTGGTACACGCCCGGCCATGTCGGGCTGTCGTTGATGCCCGTGCTGGCGGGCCAATCCCACTTGACCTGACCATTTTCATAGACACGCACACGCTGTTCACTCATGCTGACGACGACACGTTTGCCAAAAACCACTGGAAAGTCAAAAAAATTGTCGGCGGATGGGATCGTGATTGTCTGCCCCGGCGACACATAATCGCCCATATTCGGATTCGAGCGCTGAATCCAGGGGTACGGCACACCATAATCGTAGGCGATTCGCATCAGCGTTTCGCCAGCGGCAACGGTATGCGTTGTATCGCGGTGATAAACGCGCGTGATGGCGTTCGTTTGTCCGTTGGCAATGGATTTTTGAATATCGGCAGCCGTGTCATCTACCTGAATATAGCGATCCGCGCCAAGTGCGCCTGCCTGAGTCGTGAGATAGTCGTTCAGCGATGCAGCATCCAATGCCAGAGACAGCCCAAGCGCGTTGTTTGGATCGGGCGCGGCGGTCAGCCAGTGACTCCAATCCTGCGGCATCACTGACCAATAATCCGATGTATTTTTGATCGGATCGTAGGCTTCAATCGCCAGTGGATTTGCGAGAAGCTGAGTCGCCTGCGCAATCATCGGCGTTGAATCAATCACATTAGGTTGGACACGGCTCATGGGCAGTTCCAATACACCATCGGCAATCGCATCCCCAGCGCGGGTTTGCAATACATTCATCAGTGCTGCCACATCCAATGTGCGGCCTTCCTTCGGCGGAATCGCCTCGACCACACCGTTCACAAGCTGCACACCTGCGTTCACAGGCGGAATGTCGAACTGTGGCGCGAGGTCGTTAAAAGCTGTCGCAGCCATCGCCATATCGACATTCAAAACAGGCGTGACATCGGCTGTACCGAGAATCGCCTGTAAAGCATTGCCACCAGAGCGCCCCTGTTCATAGGCTGCGCGTGCTGTTGCATCGGCATCAATCGAAATTCCCAATGATGCAGAGTCAAACGTCCAGGCGCGTTCACCATCCCGCAGGACAATATTTCGCGCACTGCTCAGAGCTTGCACGGCCTCCTGCTGCGACATCCCGCCCAGATGAACACCCGCAGCACTCACTTTTGGCAAAATCCCGCCCATGTAGATCAACCCTGCCCCCAGCGTCAGCGCGGCGCAGGTCGAGAAAATCATGACCGCAATGCCGATCAGCGGCGCGATCAGCCACCATTTCCGGTTGTTGGTCTGTAACGTCCGATTTTGTAGGGGCGCATGGCTGTGCGCCCTTTCCCGATTTCGCGGCGGCATCGGCACGGTATTTTGCGAAACACGAGGCGCATGTGCAGCCGTATGCTCGACACGGCGCGGCGGCGCGACAAATTGAGATGCGTTTTTCACGGGTCGGATCGGTTGGGTAACGTTTAAATTTGAACGTCGCTGCATGATGAGTCCAATCAAGTTGATCTATTTTTATTATAGGGCAAAATCTTTTCTCGTCAGCCGGACGTGCGCTGAACGTAGGGCGAAAGGCGGCTCTTTCAAACCGGGTTCTAACCAAGCAATTTTTGTCGCTTATGGCTATACTTTTCGCGTTCGTGAGATAGAAGGGAATCGACATGAAAATTGGCGTGGTCGGCAGTGGTTTTGTCGGAGCAACAGCGGCCTATGCGATGGTCATGCAGGGCATCGGGCGGCAGATCGTCCTCGTGGATTATAAGCCGGAACGCGCCCAGGCCGAAGCTGATGATATTTATCATGCCGTTCCGTTTGCCGAGCCGCTGGACATCATCGCTGGAGATTATGCCGATCTGCACGGCTGCTCCATTGTCATCATCGCGGCTGGGGTTGGTCAAAAACCGGGCGAAACGCGCCTGCAACTCCTCGGACGAAATGCCGAAGTTTTTAAGCAGGTCGTGCCGTCGATTTTAAAATTTGCACCTGAAGCCGTTTTAGTGGTCGCCACAAACCCTGTGGACATCATGACCCACCTGACCGCGCGTTATGCCGCCGAATTTGGCGTTCCGTCCAGCCGTGTGGTCGGCTCTGGCACGACACTCGATACAGCGCGGTTTCGTTCGCTTCTGGGTCGTCATGTCGGTGTTGATTCGCATCATGTTCACGCATATGTGGTCGGCGAACACGGTGACTCCGAAGTTTTAGCATGGTCATTGGCGACAGTCGGCAGCATTCAACTCGATGATTTCTGTCGTGAGCGCGGAATTACGCTGGATGCCGCCACACGCGAAAATATCGACCAGAATGTACGTAAAGCCGCCTACCACATCATCGCCGGAAAAGGCGCGACTTATTATGGCATTGGCAGCGCCCTCGCACGCATCGTGGACGTGATTTTGCACGATCAACGCGCGATCATGACCGTCTGTACACCGCTGGAGGAAATCGCCGGAGTCAAAGACGTGACGATTTCCGTCCCCAAGCTGCTTGGCGGTCAAGGTGTGATCGACGCTTTCCCCCTGCCACTAAATGACGATGAGCAGGCCAAATTACACGCCAGCGCCGCCCTGATCCGCAAAATGATCGACGATCTTGATGCCCAGTGAGACATCTTTTGTAGGGGCGCACAGCCATGCGCCCTTCTTGTTAACGACCTGGCATTTGCTGACCGCTGACCACTGATCGCTAAATGCCTAATAAATTTAAGGAGCAAAAATGAGCGAACTAGAACTTGTTTTGGACTGTAAAAATCAACTCGGCGAGGGCCCAACCTGGAACGCCGACGAAGGCGCACTATATTGGGTCGATATTCTCGCGAACTGCTTCCACCGCCTCAACCCTGTTACCGGAGAACAGCGCCGCTATGATGTGGATACGATGGTCGGCACGGTTGTGGCGCGGGCATCTGGCGGCTTTGTGCTGGCGACCAAACGCGGCTACGAATTTTTCGATGGTGAGAAGGCGACCATGATCGCCTCACCCGAAGCGGACAGAGCCGAATCGCGCTTCAACGATGGTGCGGTTGATCGTCAAGGTCGTTTCTGGGCTGGCACGATGGGCGATAAAAATGCCGCGCTGTATCGCCTCGATACCGATCTGTCGGTGCATAAGATGGAAACAGGAATTTCGACTTCCAACGGCATCGGCTGGAGTCCCGATAACAAAACCATGTACTATACCGACTCCTCGCCGCGCCAGATTTATGCCTACGATTTCGACGCGGCGACGGGCGCAATCGAAAATCGCCGCATTTTCGTTCAGCTACCGGAAACAGACGGCGTACCGGATGGGTTGACCGTAGACGCTGATGGATTTATCTGGTCGGCGGTGTGGGATGGCTGGCGCATCGTGCGCTATGACCCGGACGGCAAAGTCGAGCGCGAAATTAAAATGCCTGTGCAGCGTCCGACAAGCTGCATGTTTGGCGGCGCGAACCTGGACGAACTCTATTTCACCTCGTCCCGCGCAGGCTTCAGCGAACAGGAATTACAATCACAGCCATTGGCGGGCGGCCTTTTCCGGCTGAAAACCGATGTCAAGGGCATTCTCGAAACGGCATTTGGAGGCTAATACTGATGCAGCAAACGCGCGATTTTCTCACAAAACTTGGTTTTCTCCCCGGCGATGCTTACGATATGCCCACATCGACCAAGCGCTTCCCGGATGGCGCACAGTACCGCGTCGAAATCCCCAGCGTCGAAGGGCCACGTGCGCTGGTCGCCGTCCTGGAAGAAGCTGAAAAACAAAAAGCGCTGATTCACCGCATCTCACAGGGCAGCGGAATCATGCTGCTGACGGATGCCGAAATCCGCGAAATGGCGCAGCTTGGTCGTGAGGCGGGGATCGAAGTCAGCCTGTTCGTTGGGCCGCGAGCCGCCTGGGACACCGGTGCGCAGATTACCGCCAGCGCGGGAAAAAACCTGGGCGCACGACTGCGTGGCATGGATCAGGTCGTCTATGCCACCGAGGATATTCGCCGTGCCTGTTCGCTCGGCATTCGCTCGGTGCTGGTCGCGGACGAAGGCCAACTCTGGCTGGCAAACGAGATGAAAAAAGCGGGCGAACTTCCTGCTGATCTGGTGTTAAAAATTTCAGTGCAGATGGGCGCTGCCAATCCAATTTCTGTGCGCTGGATGGAACAGCTTGGCGCGGGGACATACAACGTCCCGACTGATCTTTCGCTGCCACAGCTTTCGGCAATCCGTCAGGCTGTTTCGCTCCCGCTTGATCTGTATGTCGAAGTGCCGGACGATTTCGGCGGCTTCGTGCGCCATTACGAAGTGCCGGAGATTGTGCGCGTCAGTGCGCCTGTTTATGTCAAGCTCGGCCTGCGGAATGCGCCGAATATTTACCCAAGCGGCATCCATGTCGAGGCAACGGCGATTAATTTAGGCCGTGAGCGTGTCCACCGTGCAGCCATCGCACTGGATATGATTCGACGCTACTACCCGGAGGCGACGACATCACCGCGCGGCGCATCCGATTTAGGCATTCCTGTCTAGGACCAAGATGCAGCGCAAACTTCGAGCCTATTCGACAACGCGCAAATGAACATTTTGACTGGCTAGAGCGAATTAGCCTCTAGCCAGTCAAATTCCAGACCGTAACTCAACGCCCCTTCAGTCTGGCTAACATGAAATGCGAGTTCGGTTACAGGTTGTAAAAATGTCGCGGGAATAACCGCCCTCAATATTTGATTTGCAGCATCAATTTCTTCAAGTTCGACGAAGTGACCATTCACTTCAAATTTCAGACTGTCGGTAACGTCCAAATCTATCGGGCGGGTGATTCGAAACTGAATTTCCAGCGGCCTATCGGTAACAGGGTTAATCAAAATTGTGGATCGAGTGCCGCGCATCGTCCACAAACGATGACGATCTGGATCAGCAGCTTCCCACCCCATACCGCGAATCACCCGATCAAACTCTATCCGTATATGCGCTTGTGGTGGGCTGTTCACCGGAAAACACGATTCCAGCGGCCAGCAGGTGAAAAATGTGGCTGCACGTTCCGGGAGTGGTGCATCCTGGTTCATCAGGAGATAAGGATTATAGTCTTGTGCGCCGGGTTCACGCATCAATTCCAGGGGGATTTCATCCAATAGCTCAATCTCACCACCAGCCTTCGTCCGAAATGCGATCATCTCGTTATAAGGGATCGTTGTCGGCATCCCAAAATATACTCGGTCAACATGAGTGCCTGCCAGGTTACAGGAAATGTCGATTCGTGTGTCGGGCGAAGGATATAAGTTACAGAAATTGGCCTTCACGTTGCTCCCGTACAGATAGCTAAGCGCCCCGGATAAGACAATATCAAAACCCGTTGTTCGCCAAGCGATCTGATACAAGTCTGCCTCGTCAATAACCAGGATCGTAGCATCAGGATCAATCTGTGGTGCCTGCACAATAATTCCGGCCAGCAAACGCTGGATATATATGGATGAATCAACATAAAAAGCGTGCTGGTTTAAAGCGTAAATAGCTGCCAGGGTGATCAGAACTCCACTCATCATCATCGTAAACACGGGAAGCCATCGGGTCACTCCATATAAAAGGACTGCCACAAACAGCGCTGCCCCCAGCGACGATGCCAGATGCGTCCGCCAGTGTTCAGATTCAAATGTGCTGGGCAAATAAACGCTGTAGCCCATCACGATCACGATCAATCCAACCGCCAGAAGGGCAAAATATGTTTTCCTAGTGAGGTTGGCTTTCGTGAAGTGATGCCCGCTGACCACAACAACCAGCAGCCCCGCCAGTCCTGCTACAGGCAAATATGGCGATTGGGAATTCAGATGCTTGAGTGGGATTCTCCACTCAATGATATGGCGATAGTAAAGGGGGGGAATCCGCCTCAGCATGGACTCGATACGGAAAGCCCCAGATGATTGTGCTTCCTCGATTCGGCCCCGAAGGTATCCTCCAACCTCTCCGGTTTGGGTGATATTAAAGATCGTCCATGTGAGCAGCACTGTCGGGATCATCAACCATAGAATGGTCGTTTTCCAGAATCGTGTACTGAAGGTACGATCCAACCAGAGCAGCAGCAGCGGACTGGCAAGCAGCAGCAGATACATGACCTCATACGTTAACAAGGTCAACAATTGTACGCCCCACAAAACCGGCCATAGCCAGCCGTTGGCCTGCTGCCAATAGCGAATGAGCAGGTAAATCGCCAGGAGTCCTAAAAAAATTGAAAAGTCAATGTTGATGGAGCGAAACGAAAACAGCCCTACATCAGCGGGATAAATGATAAAGAGTAAAGCTGTCATAAGAGCGATATGGGGTATTTTGGGAATGACTCGTCGCAGGACGGCGTAAACCACCAGAGCTTTACCAATAAACAAACCCATCGATGCAAGGTTATAAGTCAGGAACAAATCATCAAATGGCAATAAACTCAGCACCGCGAAAAACGAAAACACGAGAGGACGTGTAGGGTTTACGGGGCTGAATATCGCCTGTCTGCCGAGTTGCAGATCGTTTAAGACTGTCCATTCTTCAAATGCGCCAACGGTTGTGTTAACGCCGAAAGGTATCCACAACAAAATCACCAGAGCGATAATCATGAATGTGGCGGAGACGAAAAGCGGAATGGCTGTAATGCGCTTCTGGATGGTTTGAATCATGCTTCTTTCGATCAGGGAGAATTTTGCGCCATTAAATCCGATACTTGCTGGGTAGAGGCGCGCAGACGCAGACTGAGCATCTTGACAATGCTTTGCATGATCTCCATGCGACTTGCCATCAGCTCGTAAAATTTATCCTGCTGGATTTTGAGGACGCTGGTTTCTTCGAGCGCCGTCGCGCTGGCGGAACGCGGGAGGTTATCAAACAGCGCCATTTCCCCCAGAGCATCACCCTTCTGGAAAACAATCAATTCCTGTTTGCCTTTATGAATGCGCAGCCGCCCTTTGACCACAATATACAGACAGTCTCCCGAATCGCCTTCATGAAACAAGGTCTGGTCGGCCTGCAAATGCTCCTCATCGGTAATTTGCGCGATGTGGAAAATTTCGCGGGCATCAATATCCTTGAACAGCACGACACCTTTGAGCATGATCGTTTTTTCGAGTGTTGAGTACATTTTGTCTGTCCTGGTAAAAGTCGGGAATCGCAACTGGGGGATTTTTTCGCGTAAGCCGCCGCCGTTTTGCGAAAGATAACGGTTGACCAACTCCCGATTCGCGGCGGAGTCCGGCACACGATTCCAGTTAACCTGTGAGATTACCGTTTGACGATGGTTGCGGAGGACAAAATCCAGCGCTACCAGCGAGCGCCATTCATCCTGCGAGACAATATAGCCGAGAATCTCATCATCCAGGTTGTCCGGCAAATGACCAAAATAGCGCTGTCCCATGCGGGCGATCTCGCCCACAACAGGCAGTTCGAACAACGGAATAATCACATCTCGCTCGTTTTTGGAAAGCACGTTTTCCATGATTTCCAAAACGTTGCCGATATTAGCGGATTGTGGCGACCTGACCTGCTCAATAATCGACTCGATCTGTGTTTCAGGCACATCCATGATGCTGAGTTTGAGCAGCGCCGGAAGTGTTTCCTGAATATCGTTCGAGATTACTTCCGACATGAGCGGTTCATCCGGCCCTATCAGATCAATTAATTGGTAATAAGTGTAGACGATCCGCGCCAGATCCATCGTTTGATCGTCAATTTGTGCCAGCACGTCCGGCGGAAGTGCTTCCTGCCGCGCGATTAGCAGCAGCGTGTTTACGGCCTCGGCATACAGGATACGATTATTGATGTCGAGCAGTCGGATAAGCTGGTCGATCACTGAGCGAGTCGGATAATTGCGGAGCGCCTGAGTAATACCCTGCTTCAGCGGCAGCGGCGAACCTTTATCGCGCAGGAGCGTCGTCAAAACTTCGACCACATGCTCTGTCGAGTAGTTTTTGAGGACGTTCTCGGCAACGGGCTGTGTGGCGGGCTTGCGCAGGTTATAGGCAATAGAAACCAGCGTTTCGTTATCGGCGGGTTTTTCTTTCGCCCAATAACCCGGATTCACGACCATTTCCAGGACGACACGACGCGCTCTCGTGGACTGGCGATTCAACATATCACGCAGCATCGACTCGTGTACCACTGCTGAGGAAACCGAAGTCGGCAGCGTGGAGAGCGTTCGCAGGGCAATAACGTTTTCCTCTGCAACCGGGCCTTCCAGCATATCGCGGAGCGTATCCTGAGCGCGGTTGATCGGCCCACTGTTCATCGTCAGAATGCCCCAGGCTGCCGCTGCCCGAACTTCAGGGTTAGTATCGGCGAGATGGCGTTCGAAAGCGGGAATCATCTCGTTCATGTCACGCTTCGCCGCAGCCATAATCGCTTCGTCAGTCAGATCTTTAGGCTCACCGTCAATCAGATAATGCAGTTCTTCCGCCGTGATAATGTCGGGATATGTACCGGCGATGTCCATAATTTTCTGGCGAATGAGAAAACTGCCCTCGTGAAACAGCCTCGTCAGCGTCTTTGCCCAGGGCGTAAGCGGCATATTTTCGATCATGCCCAGCGTAAACGCCTGCTCGACTTCATCGGGGCTGTTCAGGCTGCGATCAATGGTCGAAATCGTCGTCGCGTCTGTCTCGTCCAGATTCAAATCTTCGAGTGCCAATTGACGCTGCTGGATGCTCGACATCAATTCCGCCACGTAACCTTTACGCAGCCGGAATGTCATTGGAATCCACACGGCTACGATGGCGAGGAGAATCACGCCGATGATAATCACGCGCGTGTCAAAGTCCGAAACAACGGTCACGACCATAAAGCTGAGGAGGCCAGCGATGCTCTGCATAATCGAGGGAACAGTTGCGCTCACAAATGGCCTGAAAGCCAGCTTGCGCTGCGGCGAGACTGGCACCCAGAGCAGTTCCATCGAGGTTTCGTTGAGCGTAAAGCGTATGGCGGCATCGCTTATTCGAAGCAGCGCACCTGTCAGAATGACCGGAGCAAGCAATACCGCTGTCGCATTGATACCGACGGCAATCGGCAAAATAATCAACCCCGCCAGGATACCAAAGCGCGTCAGCAGCTTACCGACGACGAACAACCGCAGGAACAATTGAAGGAAACCCAACAGCGCCGACACCTGCCCAAAAAATGCCGTCAGCCCAACGTCATTGTTGCTAAAAAAGTGATTGGCGATCAGCTTATACTGGTAATCGGCAATCGTCGCCACCAGGATGGTCGCGGCGATCACGGCTATGATGGTTCTGAGATAGCCATCCATCTTGACCGTTTCCTGCTTAACAGTCGGGTCGGATGATGTTCCGGCTTGCACCTGCCGCATATAAGGCCGCGCCCGCCGGATCATGACGACGGATAAGAGTATAAAACCCGCTGCCAGGATGAGAACAGCCGGAGAGCCAAAGGCCAGGGTAAACGGTGACAGCGCCAGACCGCCCAGAATAGTCGCCAGCGCCCCGCCCACAGGCAGTACGCCAAAAATGCGTTTTGCCTGCCGTGTGTCAAAAATGGTTGAGGCAAAAATATAAAACTGGAAAAAGATGATGTTGTTAATCACCTCCATCCAGATATAAAACACGATCAGCGCCCAGGATTGCGACAGCAGCGGCATGAGAATCACCAGCGTAACGGCAAAGAATACGCCAGTAATCGTCAACAGCGGCACAAGCGCGACTCGTTTCGCCAGACGTGTATAAACAGCGACGGTGAGCGCGGCGGTGATGGCAACCGGGATCAGCAGCAGGGGCAGCAGCACTTCGCCGTTCGTAATGCGGCTCAGAAAGAGCGCACTGCTTACCGAGCGTCCGGTGGTCGAGGCAGCCATGATGCAAAAATAATAGGCCGCCAGGATAACAACCGGGATGCCTTCGCCGGATTTGATATTGAAAAACTTCTGTAAGGCTTTCATCCTGTATTCGGCCTGCAAGTTAGAGACAGAATTTGATTATAGAACTGGATTCTAACAGGCGCAATAAAAAAGCAGGCAAGACCATATAATAAAGGGGCTGCCTGCTTTTTCTGCTTAAAGCGATAAAAAGAATGATAAGAATAAGGCCTATCAGCCTGCGAGACGATGACGGCGATCATTAATTAATCCCGGCACAGTTCGCTCAATAGCATCGAGTACATCATAAATATCAAATGGCTTGGGGACATAATCGTTCGCGCCCAATTCCAAACCATACATGAGGTCTTCCATTTCATAACGGGCAGACGCAAATATGAAAGGCAGCTTGCGCCATTGGGAAGTGGTGCGTATGCGCCGCAGCAGTTCATAGCCATCCACATTGGGCATGTTCACGTCGGAGATCACCACATCAGGTGTTTGCTGACGCAGCAAGCTCATTGCTTCTTCGCCATCACCGGCTGTAACGACATCAAACCCAGCAACTTCGAGTAAAAAGGCCATACTGCGCAGAAGCGGAGCATGATCTTCAACCAACAAAATTAATCCTAGACTGTTATTGTGAGCCATTTTAACCTCTCCCTCGCGTCAATTCTAAATTAAGCATATTTCAGGGTCGTCATTTTGAGAATAGTGGTTTTACATTCTTCATAAATTTTTCAGAAGGCAATAACATTTCTTAGGGATACTTGACAGCGCGTTAAACAAACCTTTACAATAATGTTCGTCGCAGCGGATTTTATGACAAAATCCCCTGTGATTAATGTCAACCAGAGTGAAGGCCAGGCAAATGACGGATACAGTTCAGAACAGCTAACCTATATTGGGGTTGACCTGCCTGCTGAACGCGTCATTTTTGATTCTGCAATTTTCGTATGATGACTCGCGCCGCATAGGGTTACCCTGCGGCGCTTTTGATTCACGTAAACGTTAAACCGAAAGGAAGCCTTCTTCATGCTGGTTGTTTCGAATATTTCCAAGCGATTTCCCGGCGCAGACGAGCCGATACTCAAAGAGATCACCTTTACCGTTAATCCTGGCGAACGTGTCGGGCTGATCGGGCCAAACGGCAGCGGCAAAAGTACACTGATAAACATCATCATGGGCAGCCTGCCCGCCGACACAGGCAGCGTCCAATTCAACCCGCCAAAGTTACGAGTCGGCTATCTGGCGCAAGGCATCGCCGCGCCGGACGAAACACCGATTCGCGATGTGTTATCTCAACAGGCGAATGCGCTGCGTGAAGCGGAGGACGACCTTGAACGCCTGGGAATAGCGATGGTTGACGCCAATGAGTCTGAGATGGATACGCTGGCAACCGCTTACAGCGACGCGCTCGAACGCCTGGAACACGCCAGCAATGTGGTCGATTCAGGCGAGGCAGAGCGTATCTTAGCCGGGCTGAATCTGGCAGGCTTAAATCTGGATGCACCTGTTGGTATACTGTCCGGCGGTCAGAAAACGCGATTAGGGTTATCGTCACTCCTGCTTAATCAGCCGCAGCTTCTGATTCTCGATGAGCCGACCAATCATCTCGACATCACAGGCATCGAATGGCTGGAAAGCTGGCTGCAAAATTTCCAGGGTGGCGTTCTGGTCGTCTCGCATGACCGCACCTTTCTGGATGAGATCGTGACCAGCGTGGTCGCCATCAATCAAGTCAAGCATACGGCGCGGGTTTTCGAGGGTAATTACAGCGATTATGTGGAGACGGTACATTCGGAATGGGATAAACAGTGGTCACAGTGGCGCGGTCAGCAGATCGAAATCGCCCGGATAAAATATGCCGCTGACCGGACAATGGCAAAGTCTGTACGCAAAGAAAACGCCACTAATGACGATCAGCAGCGCCGCTATGCCAAAAAAGTCGCCAAACGCGCCAAAGCAATGGAAAAACGGCTGGATCGCTATATCGAATCCGATGATCGTGTCGAAAAGCCGGAGCGCACCTGGCCGCTGCGGATGGATAATCTGAACAGTGTCGAAGCGCTGCCACCGGATCGCGAAATTATCACGCTGCGGGATGTGGCGATTGGCTACGATGCCAGCACACCACTTCTCACGAATCTCAATCTGACGCTGATGTCCGGCGAACGAGTCGCGGTTCTGGGGCCAAACGGTCAAGGCAAAAGTACGCTCATGAAAACCGTGATCGGCGAACTGCCGCCGCTTTCGGGGATAATCCGAATCGCAAACACGGTGAAAATCGGCTATCTGGCGCAGGAGCAGGAAATTCTCGACCCAACCAGCACGCCGCTGGAAACACTGCTGGCTGCCGCGCCGATGACGCAAACCGAAGCGCGAACATTCTTGCACTTCTACCTGTTTTCAGGTGACGAGGTTTTCACGCCCATCGCGCAATTGAGCTACGGCGAACGCGCCTGTTTGATGCTGGCGGCGCTGGTGGCACGTGGCGCGAATCTGCTGATTCTGGACGAGCCGATCAATCATCTGGATGTCCCGGCGCGGGAACGTTTTGAGCAAGCGATGACCGCATTCCGGGGAAGCGTGCTGGCGGTGGTGCATGACCGCTACTTTGTCGATAAATTCGCGACCAAAACCTGGCATATTGAAAACGGCATACTGACCGAGGAAATTCGCCAGGTGAGCGATACCTAGGTTCTGTTGACATTTCAGCCAAATGATGTAATTTCCTGGCATCCCCACCCCAAACCCCTCCCCATTGCAATGGGGAGGGGCTTAAAATCGGCTTG
>JALHNB010000043.1 GCA_022843745.1 Anaerolineae bacterium
CCCCCAGGTTGCTGTAGGCATTCCCCAGGTTGCCCAACTGATTGCCTTCCCCGCGCCTGTCCCCAATTTGACGTTGGATCACCAGCGCTTGCTCATAATGCTCAATCGCTTTCCCGTACTCCCCCAGGGCGCTGTAGGCATTCCCCAGGTTGCCCAGACTGCCGCCTTCCCCGCGCCTGTCCCCAATTTGACGTTGGATCACCAGCGCTTGCTCATAATGCTCAATCGCTTTCCCGTACTCCCCCAAGTTACGGTAGGCATTCCCCAGGTTGCCCAACTGATTGCCTTCCCCGCGCCGATCCCCGATCTGGCGGGCGATGGTGAGCGCTTGCTCATAATACTCTATCGCTTTCCCGTACTCCCCCAAGTTACGGTAGGCATTCCCCAGGTTGCCCAACTGATTGCCTTCCCCGCGCCGATCCCCGTTTTGGCGCGAAATGACGAGTGCCTTTTGATGATGCTCAATCGCTTTCCCGTACTCTCCCAGGTCGCTGTAGGCATTCCCCAGGTTGCCCAGGTCAGCCCCTTCGCCTTGCCTGTCACCGATTTGGCGGGCGATAGTGAGCGCTTGCTGGTGATACTCAGTGGATTTGCTAAACTCCCCTAGGCCAGCATAGACCAGCCCGAGACCTGAAAGATGGAGACGTTCACCCTTTCGATAAGCGATTTGACGACTGATTTCGAGCGCCCGCGTATAGGAAGCGATGGCATTTGGATAGTCGTTCAAGCTTAAGTACGCGCTCCCAAGATTACCCAAGTACATATCCTGAGCCTGGCGATCACCAGACTGTTCTGTCACTGTTACTGCGAGTTGGAGCAATTGAATCGCTTGAGAAAAGTATCCCTGTAAATCAAGGATTTCACTTCCACTGGCGTATAAATTATTCGCAAGTTCCTCGATGGGAGCGCCCATACCATTTCCCGCAGCCCAAACCGCCACGCCCATCAGATTATCCAAATCAGGGCGCAGGGCAGCGAAATTTTCGAGTGTCGCTTCTGCATAGCGCCGGATGTAGGCCATGCAAGCGTCCAACGCGCGGCGCTGCATTTGCTCGTCGGCAAGACTGTGAGCGTAGCTATAGGCCAGGTCATGGATGGCGTAGTAAGCGATAGTGTCATTGGTTTGTGGGATGCGCTCGACGAGGCCGTGCTGTTCGAGCGTGGTGAGATGTGTTTCAACCTGCGACTCGGCATAAAGGCTTACCATCTCCGCCGTCATTCGCGGGGCGAAAAACGCGCCGAAGGCCAGAAACACGTTGCGCGGCTCGTCGTCCAGCGCTTCAAGGCTGACCTCAATCAGCTTGGCGATACTCTCGCGTCCGACCTGGCTAAATTCCAGCGGCATTTTCAGCGTGTCCGGCTGCGCCTGAATGCGTGAGAGTAGTTCGGCGGGTGTAAGCTTGCTGGCTTTGAGGTTTTTGCCCGCGATTTCGATGGCGAAGGCATGATAGCCGAGTAATTTACAAAGCGCTACGGCTCGCGAATCATTGTTCAGGTCGCGTCCGGCGTGATAACTCAGCAGTAGCAGCGCATCCGCCTGCCCAAGTTCTTCGACTTCGCGAAGCTGCCCCTCAATCGGATAGCGGTGGCGGGCGGTCATTAATACAGGCAGGTTGCGCGGGGTAGCTTGCAGGAGCGTGTGGAGCGCCGCGCCGTTCCAGCAGTCATCCAGAACCAGCAGCGTCACGCCTGATTCGCGCAAAATTTGGCGCATCGCTTTAATTTTGTTCTCACCATTCTCGCGTGCAATAGACTGCGATAACCCGAAAGGTCGCGCCAGCGCCTCAAACAGCGACTCGGCAGGGCTGCTGCCCGCTTTCAGCCAAAGGACATTCTTTTGCCCCCACTGACCAACGGCCTCCGCTGCCAGCGCCGTCTTGCCCATGCCGCCGAAACCTTGCAGCAGCACCCGTTCGCCATTTTTCAGCAGGCTCAAAATCTCGGCCAGCAGCGCATCGCGGCCAAAGAGCTTACGCGGGCGTTCATGCAGATCATCGGGGTCATCGATCAACAGCGCGTCCGCCGAGCCGGGGCGATCCGGGTTCACCCCGCCCCACTCGAACAGCGCTTGAGTCAATTTGACGCGGAAATCGTTCACATCGGTAAACTGTGCGCGAATCAGCTTGTCAATCTTCTTTTTGAACGCGGTCAGTTGGTCAAAATTTTTGGGGTCATTGTGTTCGGGAGGCCAGGGATGCTTGGGATCAATCACAAAACACAGACGATCCAGTTTGCGTTCCCCGGCGTAATCGAACTCGATCTCAGTTACGCTGAGGGTATTTGGAGGCTCAATATAGCCGTACCGATGAGCGAAAATGCCGACGTAGAGATCGGCTTCATCCACTTTACGCTTGCTGCCTTCGGTTGCGCCCGTCGGCATCGCGGTAAAATATTCCATCGCAATCGGGTGATAGCCGAGGCGCAGACAGATTTCAATCGCTGCCTTACGATACTCGGCGAGGTCATTGCTGGTGCTGCTGATAAAAACGGTTCGCATGGCGCGTGTCCTAAGCTCTCTATCCAATCAATATTACACGCGCTTCAATTTCTGCGAAACAATTTTTGAAAACGTATATTTCCAATCAAAAAGGGCGACTTCGGTGAGCCGCCCCCGGAATGTCGTCAACGATCAGCCACTTGCGTCTGTCTGCGCAATAGATATGAACGTCAGCGTTTGCTCGTCGCCATACCAGATCGTCAGACGGCCTCGTGCCAGTTCGAAGCGCGTCGCCGTTTGCAGCGCTTGTAAAAATGCGGCTTCCTGCTGAGTGATCGTGTCGTCCGCGCAGGCCATCATCGTGCTGACCAACGGGCTAAATGTCAGCGAGTCGCCATCCAGCGTGTAAGTGCCGCTGTAGCCATTGCAGCCACCCGTGCCGGATACCGCGTTGCCCTCGCCAAATTCCAGCGTGACCGCGCTTTCCGCGACGACAGGTGTCCCATCAATCGCTTCCAACAACCACTGTGTCCCCGTCAGCGAGACGACAAAGTGTAATTCCTGTTCGTCGCCATACCAGACCGTCAAGCCGTCATCGGTGAGTTCATAGCGTGTCGCTGTTTGCAGCGCTTCAAAAAATGCCGTTTCCTGCGCCCCTGCTGCCTCGTCTGCGCAGGCCATTTTGGTGCTGATGACCTCGCCGAACGTCAACGCGCTGCCATTGACCATATGGCTGCCGCTGTAACTATTACAGCCGCCCGAACCCATCACCCCCCTATCGCTGCCCAAAGTCATGGTGACGACGCTCCCATCGGCAACAGGTGTCTCGCCAATGGATTCCAACTGCCATTGTAGGCCGATGAGTTCCTTGCCTTTGACAAATCGAAGTTCCTGGTTATCGCCGTACCAGATCGTCAGGCCTTCGTCGGTCAGTTCGTAGCGCGTGGCGGTGTTGAGCGCTTCAAAAAAGGCCGTTTCCTGCGCCCCGACTGCTTCATCTGCGCACATCATCAGCGTACTGGCGATCCCGCTGAACGTCAGCGCGTCACCCTCGACAGCATAACTGCCGCCGTAACTGTTACAGCCGCCCGAACCGATGACCTGGGCAGCATCAATAAATTCGAGCGTGGCGCTTGCTCCCTCGGCAGCAGGCGTACCGGCGTAAGATTCCAGTTCCCATCGTGTGCCTGCCAGCCCATTCTCCGACTGCGCGAATGCCGCCGGGGCAAGTGCTAAAATCAATAGAAACCCTGTTATCAAGCGTAATAGATTTTTCATAGAACCTCCTGTTTACTACACATCTCAGCTTACAGTCTCCTGTTTTCAACACACGTCAGTCTACTGGCTCAGTGTTAGATAAACATAGACGTATCATTCACGCGAAACATTCCTCTACAGCTCAGGACTAGAACATATTTGCAATTTTCAGGCACTTTTGTTAAATTTGAACCATCAAAAATAGACGAGAATCCAATCGCCATGCAGATTTTTAACGGCATCAACGTGGTATCAATTTCCGTCACTGATCTGGATAAAGCGCGTGATTTTTACGGCAATACGCTGGGATTTGGTGCGCCTGTTTACGATCTGCCGGAGATGGGCTGGGTCGAGTTCAAAAGCGGCGCGGATTACGGCAACATTTCGGTGACATTGGCAGCGGAGGGTTGGCAGCCGAGTACAGGCACAACGCTCGTCCTCAACGTCGAGGATTGCCCCAAAGCCTGCGAGGAACTCCGCAGCCGGGGTGTCCGCTGCGATGATCCTGTCGTCGTTCCCGGCTTCGTGATCGTCTGCGATTTTTACGACCCGTTCGGCAATCGCCTGCAAATGGTCAGCAACGCGCCCTAGAACTACTCCACTGTATCAAATGACCTGAGCCAGGCGTTTAGCGCATCGGCATAGCCATTCATCGTATTCACGTCGCCGACGATCTGGATCAGATACGGGTGGTTTTCCACGATCAGCGCGACAAGCCAACTCCGGCCCCTGCCGGATATTTCAAGTTGGATAATGCGCAGCGCCGAATCATCCTCGCCGAGCGTCACCGTCTGGTCGTCAACCAATTCGACACCTTCAGTTTCTAAAGACGTATTCGCGATAGTGATAAGCATGTCCACTAACGTGCTGGCATCTTCGAAACGCGACAGCGCTATCGCAACGCCCTGGCCCAGGCTCACGACTTGCGCACCCCAGATCGTCTCGCTGGTCACGTCAAACGCGTCATAAAATGCTTGTGCATCCTTGATAAATTGATCGACAGTATCCGATACATCTGCACCTTCCCACGTCGCGGGGTCGTTGACATCAGGAATCGTGACCGTTTGCCAAATGGCAGGCACTTCGAAGCGCAAATTATCGAGCGTGATTACGACACTTGGCGTGGGTATCACGTCAAACCGCGCCGAGTCGATCACCCTGTCAATCGCAGCGGCCTCATTTTCCATCGTTTCGCTGTCGCCGGAAAACATCAGCCAATATTCCGTTCCCGGCGTGTCAAAGACCACAAAGCGAAATTCAAACAAGATCGGTGATCCAGTCGAGTCAATTGGATTTGGAGATTCGTAAAAATAGCGCTGCTCATAGCGCGTCACGTCACCAAGCGCAGTTTGAGTCAGCGGCGCTTGTGCGGGGTTATCGGACGCGGTGTAGGCGGCCATCACCCCCGATAACACGCTCGCCTCGTCAGCGTACAAAAATGTGCGCGGATACGCCCACAAACCAAACCGCAAACTATGGGCACCCTGTGCGGCATCTGGCACATAACGCGCATCATGCAGGAGTACCGTCCCCAGGTCAATCTGCTGCGAGAAGACTTCGATCAGATCTATTGGGGTGACAGCGAGGGCTTCGGTGCTGCCGAAAAGTATCGCGCTCAATAAATTCAGCCCTTGCTGGCCCAGCGGCGAACTCACCCGTTCAAGGCCCAGGATAAAGTCGTGCGTCCGCCGCAAAGCGTTCGTAGAATCGGGCGACTCGGCAGGATACCAGTAGGCAGGCACATCCAGCGTGATCTGATTTTCGGCGCTGACGATGCGCGTAACATCACTTGGCGGCGTGGTCGCGTAAACAAAACGATTGCCCAAAAACGTAACCGCGAACAGCCCCGAAACCAGCACCACCAGCGCATGAAAACGCCACTGGTCGAGATCGCGCCGAAAACTCAACTTAAGGCGAGGTTGGCGGGCAGGCAGCCAGCTTCGCAGCAGGACGGCGTATACGAACAAATAGAAAGCCGTGTTGACAACCAGAATCCCCCCCAGCGCGATCCTCATATCGAGGCCTGCCAGAGCCGGTTCGAGCAGGACACTCACCAGCAGGTTGAACACCGGAAGCGCGACACTGATAACGAACAGTTGAGTGACCGAAATTTCGCGCCGCGTCGCGCGAATCATCAGCCACAGCGTGACCAGGGCATTCACCACCAGATTAATCACCATCGCAGAACGCGCCATCTCCCCAGCAAGCAGATTCTGAATTGTCGCGCCGACCACGAGATACATGCCGATGTACAAAAAACCGATGGCTGAAGCCGCCCGCCCCGGCAAAATTGATTTTTCGAACGCCTGCGGTGTCTGGTGAGTGCTGAAGCTGGTGCTGATCTTGTCGCTGCCAATGTTGAGAATGTCGAGGGCCATCGCGGTTAAACGTGGGCGCTGCTGGCGGCGATAATCGACAAACTGGAAGCGAGCTAACGGTTTAAACCGCGCCCAATCATCGAGCGCACTGGCCGCCACGCAGATAATTTTTTCACTCGATTCGGCATAATGTTGCAGCATGTCGTCCGGCGTGTAGTTGCTCAACACCAGAATCGTGAAATCTGCGCTATCAGCCTCACCCCCTACCCTCTCCGCAAACAGCGAAGGTGAATTCGACTCATCATTTGCTCCCCTGGCTCCTTGTGGGAGAGGGGTTGGGGGTGAGGGGTTTACAATGCTGACCGCTGATAGCTGGTCGCTGTTTTCATGCCCTGCCCGCTGCATCTCGTGGTGAATCTGGTCGACGATTCGCTTGTCTTCCGGCGCAGCCACGACATGATACGTCTTGCCGGAAAGCGTCGGGCGTTGAATTAATCCGCGCCTGGGGAGCGACATGCGCGAACGGTGGCGATCCGTCCCCTGCCCCAGCGGCGACCAGCGCTCCACATCCGGCGAGAAATTGACCAGCACCGCCCCTAACGCAAATATTGGTGTCAGCCACAGCGAAATAAACGGCGAGGCGATGAGCGTCACAACCAAAAGCGCACGCGGTTCGCGAAACGAGCGACGCCGCAAAAATGCCAGTGTGCGATCTCCGAGCCAGGCTGTGATCGCCAGCCCGCCAAGCATCATCGGCCAGTAAATGCTGAATCCGACCACGCTGATCCACAGCATCGTGCCTGTCAGCACCACCAGCGCGAAGGCCACGAACGCCACCCCCAGCGGCATAACTGTCGGGATGCGCCAGCGATTCGGTGTCGGGAGAACGTCGAAAACGCGCTCCTCCTTTTTGATGATCTCTGCCAGCCGCGTGATATTCTGCTGGAAATTGCGCCGCAAATCGAGAATCGCGACGGCCTCATTTTTGAGTTTATCGAGTGGAATCGGCGCGTTGTTGGTTTTCTCTGATGCCGGAATCGGATCGAACGTGACGGCCTCAAATAAAATGACGTAAACGGGCTTGTTTTTTTCGAGCGCGTCCAGCCATTCCAGCGCCACCCAGGGCGAATTGAACGAGGCACGTGAGGCCAGCACGATCATGCCGTCGCAGTCCGTCAGGCCGCGTTGAATCTCATCCGCCCACACCGACCCCGGCTCAAGCTGCTGCAGGTCGAACCAGACGTTGACACCTGCTTTTTGCAGTGCGACGACAGCAGACTCAGCGAAATAGAGTTCCTGGCGTGAGTAGCTGAAAAAATAGAGTGGGTTGGCGGCGGACATACGTTTCTCCTGCACACGAATGGGTTTTCATTATGGCGCAGGAGCGATGGTGGCGCAAAAGCAAGGGCGTAGAAACGATCCGACCATCCCTCTATTGCACAACGTGCCAGCCCGTTTCATATTCAAATCAGCGCAATATGCAGCCTCGCGCAAATCTGACTCTTCGCCAACCATTCATAAGTCCAAAAGGCTATATTTTGACGTAATATATGCCAGATCACTTTTTACGAGCGCATTTAGGAGGTTGAGCCATGCGCATTTATCCGATTTTTTTGGTCGTTTGTCTGGCAATCTTTTCCGGCGCGGCACTGGCGCAGGACGAAGCATTTGAGATCACCGGGGCGGAAGTGGCGGCGCAACCGGACGGCGTGGCCTGGGATGCTGCACCTGACCCTGACGGCAGCACATTTTATTTCACCACCAATCGCGGCGTTTTCAGCGTTCCAGCCGGGGGTGGCGACGTTGAAACGATTTCCGAGAGCATGGTCGCGCCGTTGGGTATTGCCGTCAGCACTGATGGTCTGACCATCTATGTGACCGATCCCTGGTCAGCCGGGCCAGCGGGTAACGGGATTTTCGCGATCCCGGCTGAGGGCGGCGATCCGGTCATCGTCGAAGGCACTTATGGCACATCCCCACGCGGCCTGACTGTCATCAACGAAAATGGCGCGGATTACCTCTATTTTACGGGCATCAATCCGGCGGATGGTCAGCCAGCGATCTTCAAAAATCTCGCCAGCGGCGGGATGGAGGCGATCAACATCAGCAGCGGTGCGCCTCTAGTCGATCCAAGCGGCATCACGGTCACACAGGACAGCGTGATCTATGTGCTGGATCGCCTCGCGGCAGGCAACGGACTCGGCAGCGTATTTCGAATCAACGGCACGGAATTCGAGGCTATCGCGACGGAAATTCGCACGGGCGCACAGCTTGCGGGGATCGCGCTGACTCAGAACGAGGGGGCGCTGCTGGTGTCACAGCTTGATCCTGTAGCAGGCACAGCGCAGGTCTTGCTGGTCAATCTGGAAAATATGGAGACGAATATTGTCGATGTGGTCATCAATGTGAACACGTCCGCTGGTGGTTTACACCGCGCCCATAACGCCGATATTTTCGCCTGGGCGGATTCCGGCGGCACAATTGGCAGAGGCCAGATTTATCGCGTCACGGGCAGCGCCCAGCCATCGGGATTCTAAGCAAGCCAGATAACGCCTTCACGTTGATTTGTAGGGGCGAGGCGTGCCTCGCCCAAAAATAGTTCGCAATCACCAATTTATTCGCAAAACTTCCCCATGAATCTGATGTGGTTTACGGGGTTCGAACGCGCGGATTTTCAAATCCCCGCTAGAAATTCCAGCGCAGCCCGGTTAAATCCCGCCGGGTCTTCCATATTCGCCATATGCCCCACATTGGGCAGCACAACCTTTCGCGCACCAGCGATTTGCTGCGCCATTGCTTCAGCCATATTATGAAAATCTGGCAGATCGCGCTCGCCCAGTACAATCAGCGCTGGCGTATTAATTTCGGCTAGGCGCTGCGCGGCAGGCGGCTTGAGCGGAATATTCGGATTTTCGTTGACAAAATGCCAGCCGGAATAATCCGTGACCATCTGCGTCAGGAGCGCGGCGGCTTCGGATTGGTCGTAAACCGCGCCAAAAAGCGGATGCGCAAGCCACGCTTCTTTCGCCGCGTCGATACCGTTTTCACGTGCAGCATCCCACACCCGCTTGGTCTGCATATTCCATTCCTCTGTCCAATGGAAGCCAGCGATAAGGCCGTTGACGGTGATGAGCGAATGGATCGAGTCGGGGTAACTGAGCGCAAAATCGGTCACGACCATGCCGCCAAGTGACAGGCCGACCACATCCGCGCGGGCGATGTCCAGATGCGTCAGCAGCGCCTTCAGGTCGGCATGATGCGCATAGGGATCGCTGGACACCTCCGATTTACCGAAGCCGCGCAGATCGTAGCGCAGCACTTCGTAATGTTGGGCGAAAACTTCAAATTGAAAATCCCATAAGCGCCTGTCGAGCGCAAAACCATGAACCAGCACCAGCGGGCGACCCTTCCCCGCTATCTCATAATAGAGTCGCGCTCCGTTTACACTGGCGTAACCAGAAAGCATATTCGTCATACACCACCTCCCAGCTTCAGAATATGCCAATTTTCGCGCCCGCACAAATGACACCTGTCTCGAAAGCTTCTATTCTGACTAATCTCTCCTTAACGCGAATCGTAAGTTTCTCATATACCTGTCTAACGTGCGTCCGTTACCATGAAGGGGAACAAAATGCCTGTTTTGAACGTCTTATAGGTATGTATGGAAACAAAATGCCCGTTTGAAAAAGAGGCATGTATTTGAATATCAGGAGGAACTATGCGTCAATTACTATTCCGGTTGTTAACGGTTGGTCTGTTAATGGCCGTTTTCGTCCCGTCCGCATTCGCGCAGTCGGAAAATCCGCTGGCGGGGACATACTGGCAGGCCGCCGATTCGGGCGTAACGCTCGGCTTTGCGTCCGATGATCTGGTGACAGGTTCGGGCGGCTGCAACACCTTTAGCGGCACCTATACCCTCGATGGTGACACGATTTCGTTCAGTGAGATTGTCAGTACGCTCATGCTCTGCGAAGGAACGGGTGACCAGGAAACGGCGTTTTTTAACGCGCTGGAATCCGCCACCCGCTATGAAGTGACCGACTATCAACTAACGATCTGGCACAGCGATGACCAGCAGTTGACGTTCATTCCCGACCCAGCAGGTGCGCTTGTCGGCACACAGTGGCAGCTACTTTCCTATGCGGAAACGCCTGTGATCGCCAACAGCATGGTCACGCTGGAATTCCGCGCCGATAATCAGGTTGTCGGTTCTGGCGGCTGCAACGACTACGGCGGCGGCTACCTGATCGAAGACGATGGCGTGATTTCGTTCACCGACCTCATCAGTACACTCATGGCGTGCGGCGATGACACCATCACGCTGCAAGAGCAGGAATATCTGAATGCTTTGCAGACCGCGACGGGTTTTGAACTCGCCGATAATCAACTGACGATCACCTACGGCGACGGCGAGCAGCTAAATTTTATCCTCATCGACAAGGATGTGCTGGCCGGAACACAATGGCAGCTTGCATCTTATGGCAACGCGGATGCTGAAACGCCGCTTGTGCCGGAGAGTGTGGTCACGCTGGAATTTGTCGATGACAGCCAGGTGAACGGGTCAGGCGGTTGCAACAGTTTTAGCAGCACCTATCAGGTAAGCGGCGATACGATTTCGTTCACGCCTGTCATCAGCACCCGTATGGCCTGCACCAACGAGGCGATTGGTACGCTGGAATCGACATTTTTTAACGCGCTGGGAACCGCCACGCGCTACGAAGTGACCGACGAGAATCTGCTGATCTGGTACGACAACGACCAGTGGCATCTCACCTTTACGCCCATGCCCGAAACGGCGTAACCCAATATCGTGATTTGGTAGGGGCGCAGCGTGGCTACGCCCCTGCAAATGCAGGCGGATCGTAGGGGCGCACAGCCGTGCGCCCAATCCTCAAAAATTAGATTGGTGAGGAAATTGGTGACAACAGCCGTCCGACATTTTGGGCGGATTTGTTATGAATTAGCTGCAATTTCGACAGCCTGAATAGTCGCAACTTAAAAACAACACTAAAATAACAGATATATATCGGATTACAGCCAATCGCGTTCGCGCCGATATGGTTGTATCCCCAATTAGGAGCATCTGATGCGGAAAATAATTTTCTTGCTCGTCCTCAGTCTGTTATTAATTGTCCCGGCATTTGCGCAAGAGGACGTTTTAGTTTACGGCACGAATATGCTGGGCACACTATCGGCAGAATCATCGCAGGCCGAATTCACCTTCGGCGGGACGGCGGGCGATCTCGTCACGATTGAGGTGATCGGCGTTACCGCAGGCCTGGACCCGGCGGTCAGCCTGAATTCACCAGCCCTGCAAAATCTTGCCAGTAACGACAATGACCCCTTGCAGGCAGGCACAACGGACGCGCGTATTTCGCTGCGCCTGCCGGAGAACGGCGTCTTTCGCATTCTGGTGAACAGCGTAACGGGTACATCCGGCGATTTTTTGCTGCGCCTGAATGGGCAAACCCCGCCGCCCGCCACTGAGTTGACCGATGCTCCACAGGATGCCAGCATCACGCCGGATATTCCACAGTTCTTCAGCTTCGGCGCGAGTTCGACGGAAATTATCACGTTAAATGTCACAACTGCGACGGCGGATTTCGGCTTCCGTACCATCGTCAGGGATGCCAACGGCAGTCTGGTCGCGCTGGTCAGCGGAAGTGATGCTGTCGGCATATCGCTGCCCTTCGCGCCCGGTGATGGATTATATACAGCAGAAATCACCGCGCTTGATGCAAACGCGCCGGGACAAGTCTCGATCTCCGTCGGTGGCCCGGTGGTATCCGCCCAGGCAGAATCGACTGAGCCTGTCGCCGAGAAAACTGAAGAAGCGCTGGAACCGTGTGGCATTACGCCCAATGGTGGGCAGGTCAATGTCCGCAGCGGCCCCTCTACCGCTTTCGACATTATCGCCGAGCTACAGCCCAGCCAGGTACTCGAAGCCACTGGCACAGCGAATTACTGGTATCAGGTAGTCGTACCGAATGTCGGGACGGGTTGGGTGTCCGATACGGTGGTCTTTGCAACGGGCGAGTGCCGCAGCATCCCAGAGGTCGAACCGCCACTGCCACCGCCAACAGCAACACTCGAAGGCACACCCGCGCCTGTTCAGGCAACGCCAACCGCTACCGCGACACCTGCCGCGACAGAGCAGCCCGCCACAACGCCGACTGTGACCGCGACACCAGCCAGCTAACGGCTATTGGTGTTTTGATGTCGCCAGGGGCTAGAAGCGCCCTGGCTAGGTTCTCAAAGCCTGCTCGAAGCAGGCTGAAAATGCACACACATGGAGTTACAGCCCTCTTTGAGAGGGCTTTGAAGTCTAGCCGTAGGGCTTCCAGCCTACGGCGGACAGGGGCAATTGACTGCCAGAGGGCGAGAGATAACGCCCTAAATCCCATTAACTTTGGTCTATATGGGGCGCACACGACTTGCGCCCTCTTTCGTGGATTGAAGACACGCCCGGCTTGCGCCCTGTCTTACCCCTCCCCCATCAACAAATTTTCGCTCGGTTTATCTTGGTCTATCTTGGTCTATCCCCATACCACGTCATGCCACCACCCCCGCACCAATCTCATTCCGCCGTATAATGGTCACAAAGTCCCAAAGATAATAAGAAAGCGATTTTGAACATGCCTTTTACTGCTGAAGAACGTTTTCGTTTCGATCTCACCGGCTTTTTAGTGCGCCCCGCGATCCTCTCACCCGATGAAGTCGCGGCACTGGTCGACCAGGTGGATCGCATCCACCACAATCCCGAATCGCTTTCGCCGGAGCAGCGCAATGTCCCCGGCGGCCCCTCCAGCGTCGTGATCGACCATCCCAAAGTGCTTGAGGTGCTGCATGAGGTCATTGGGCCGGACATCCGTCTGGAAGGTGCGTTCAGCGTGTGGCGCGAAAAAGGCGTGGCTCATGCGCAGGGTTTTCACCAGGGCGGCTCAAAACCCATCGATCCGATTTTTGGCTATCGTGTCCATAACGGTGAAATTTACGCGGGCATGGTGCGCGTGGTCATCGAGCTAACCGATGTGAAAAAAGAGGACGGCGCGACCAGTTTCATCATCGGCAGCCATAAAGCGAATTTCCCCCTGCCCCCGGAGCATGAATCGCTCGACCCTGAAAAACGCAGCGAATTTTTCACCAGCTACGAATGTCCCGCAGGCAGCGCTATTTTCTTCAGCGAGAATCTCATTCACGCAGGTCCGCCCTGGCGACGTGACAAGCCGCGTATCGCCATTCTGTACGCCTATTCACATTACGCCACCAACTGGCATCGCATGAAAATCGCGCCGGAGATTATCAACGGCCTCCCGCGTGAAAAGCAGGCCTATTTCCGCGAGGTGTGGGCGCTCGATTTCGGTCAGCGTCCATTCGTCCACAACAGCGTCGAAAATTTCATCAAAAGCACCGATCCCGTCACGCCATCGCGCTTCCCTGAACACCAGAACGGCGGCTGATTCGATCCGCCAACGCAACTGTTTCGTAGGGGCGACACATGCGTCGCCCTGTTTTGTGTCTGCATCTCGTTTTATATCCGCACCTTGCTTGATGCCTGCCCCTGTTGTATTTCCCCACATTGATATAAGAATCGACCAAACCCACACACATTCCCTAAAAGTGTCACACTTTTTCGACGCTATCCGTCTATATAGATAGAAACAAGAAACACCAGACGTCGTTTATAGATTGCCTAAAGTGAGATAACACCGATGCAAGCACGAATCAACTACGATCAGGTTGAGCCAGACGCGAACAAAACGATGTTCGCGCTGGGAAGATACATCATGACCAGCGGGATTGAGCAGTCCTTGCTTGATCTGGTCTTGCTGCGGGCTTCACAGATAAACCGCTGCGCCTTCTGCATCGACATGCACTATAAAGATGCTATCGCCAGCGGTGAAACCGAACAGCGCCTTTATGGGCTGGATGCGTGGCGCGAATCGCCCTATTATACGGAACGCGAACGCGCAGCCCTGGCCTGGACGGAATCCGTGACCGTCCTCACCGATGACTTTGTGCCGGACGAGGTTTATGAAGTGGCGCGGGAGCAGTTTTCCGAGGTCGAACTTGTCAAGCTGACAATGGCGGTCATCGCGATCAACGGCTGGAATCGACTCAATGTCAGTTTCCGCACCGTTCCCGGCGGCTATCAATCGCCGCGCAAGCCGGAACTTGCCCACGCAGCCGCAAACGGTTAGCTGGTCTAGCAAGAAATTCGGCTCGTGCTTTCCCGTAGGGGCGACTCATGTGTCGCCCCAAAGCCAGATATTTTCGATAGGCCGTTTAAAAGCCAACGATTATCGACTGAAATGAGAGACAACCCATGCCATCAATCGACGAAGTTGACGAACATCGTTCCGCCCTGTTTGGCCTTGCCTACCGGATGCTCGGCAGCGTGATGGATGCCGAAGACATCGTGCAGGAAGCCTTTATTCGCTGGCAGAACACGCCGGAGTCGGATATTCGTTCCCCCAGGGCTTACCTGATGACGATCACGACGCGGCTGTGTCTCGATCAACTCCGTCTGGCGCATGTGCGGCGCGAGGAATATGTCGGCGCATGGCTGCCGGAACCGCTGCTGCAATCGCCCGAAAGTGATCCGGCGCGGCTGGTCGAGATGGATGAGTCGATCTCGACGGCTTTTTTGGTGCTGCTGGAAAGCCTGTCGCCGCTGGATCGCGCGGTATTTTTGCTGCATGAGGTCTTTAACTACACCTTTGCCGACATCGCAGCGATTGTCAATCGAACCCCGGCGGACTGCCGCCAGATCGGACACCGCGCCCGCCAGCGATTAACCCAGGGTCGCCCACGCTTTGAGATCGAAACTGAAACCGTTGAGGAAGTTGTTCAGGAATTTTTACGCGCCTGCATGGGCGATGATATGGCCGGGCTGCTGGCGCTGCTGGCTCCCGATGTCACCGTGATGAACGACAGCGGCGGCAAGGTCAGTGCCGTTCGTAACACCATCGTGGGCGTGGATCATGTGTCTCGCTTAATGCTGGGCATTTTCCGGCGGTGGTGGCCGCATTTGGTCTTTCATGTCGCGACCATCAACGGGCAGGCCGCGCTCATTACGTGTGCCAACGCGCAGCCCGTAGCCGCCATCACCTTTGACGTGCGCGAGGGCAAAATTCACCACATTTATCAGGTGCTTAACCCGGACAAGCTCAAAGGTCTGAGCTGCGGTTCAGATTTTCGTGACAAATCAGCCAAAGATGAGGGGACAATTGGCGAATAACGCGCCCCTATCATTTAAACATGAGGGTATGAAGTTGTTCGACGTTTGTCATCAAGTGGATACAAGCTGCGCTACGGTGATCGTCGCGGCAGGGAAATGGTGAACGTCGTGCCTGTGCCTTCCACACTCTGGCATTGAATCTGACCACCATGTCGTTCCACGCTGTTTTTGACAATTGCCAGCCCCAGACCCGTGCCGCTGATTTCACGCACATTCCGCGCGCGGTGAAAAGGCTCGAACAAGCGCTTCTGGTCGCCCTTTGGAATGCCCATACCGTGATCGCTGACTTTGAGCGTGATATGGTCGGCATCAACCTGAACGTGGAAATCAATCTGAGTTTGCGGGGCAGAATACTTCATCGCGTTCGAAATCAGATTCACCACCATATGATAAATCAGCTTCTCGTCCACGATCACACTGGCATCGCCAACATATTGAAAATCAAATTGATGCGATCCTCCACTCGCTCTACCCTCTGCCTGCATCTCCCCAAGCAGTCTGCGGCAGAACATTGCCAGATTGAGCGATTGAGGATTGAACTCGACCCTGCCAGCATTACCCTTCGAGAAGGTTACAATATCTTCCAGGAGATCGCGCATATTTCTCGCCTGTCTTCTGGCTCTTTGCACATATTCCAGGCGCTTTTCCGGCGTGAGGCGGTCATCGAGGGTTTCCAGAAGTTCCAGCGATAAGGTGATTCCGGTGAGCGGATTGCGTAGGTCATGGGAGACCATCGAGGCGAAGTTTTCCCGCAGCGCCGCAATCTCGCGTTCGTTTTCCAGCTCAACGCGCAAGATTTCCGCTTTGACGGCTTCTTCCTGCGCCTGCTTCAATTCGGTGACATCGGTCTGGATACCGACAAAGCGTGTCAGTTTACCGTCGGGCGCATGTACGGGCGTGAGGCTGATCTGATTCCAGAACATGCTGCCATCTTTACGATAATTGCGCAGCGAGACGACGCATCCCACACCATCACGGAGCGCCTGACGCATGGCATGGACACCGGGCTGGTCGTAGTCGTCACCCTGAAGAAAACGACAGCTTCGCCCTAAAACCTCCTCCGATGTATATCCGGTGAGGCGTTCAAAAGTGGCGTTCACATACACCAATGGGAAATCAGATCGGGTCGCGTCAGCAATACTAAAACCAACACCGGCTGCTTCCATCGCTGACTGATAAATCCCCAGAACATCGTCAGGTGATCGGTTCAGGGCAATGGCATCAGGTTTCATAAAGCTCCTATCACTTCTACGTTAACTTGTTAAATCCATCTTAAGGGCAGTCTATAGCACACAACCATAAGAATAGACTTAAATATTGTGAAGTTTAGCAGTGTTTATAAACGATTAAGGATGATAATGCAAACGTCCAATGAGCAGTGGCAGGGCGATACTGCGCGACTCCCGCTTGGTGGATAACTGCCAAGCAAACATGATTTCATCAATCAATTGCCCAGGTGCAGCCTGTCACGCAGCCCCCTACTCCCCTTTTCGCAGATCAGCTAACAATCGCTGAAAAGCGACCATAAACGAGTCGTGATCTTTCCATTGGCTGAAGTCAGCGATAAAGTATTCGCGGATTTCTTCGGCTAAATCCAAACCATCGCTGGCGACCAACTCCCAATTTTGGAGCGCTTCATAATCGACCAGCGTAATTGGAAACAGAACGCGGCGATTTTCAGACTTCTCACGTTTGAGCGCCCGCTGAATCTCAACGCGCACCCACTTGCTGTTCATACTGGCTTCCGACAGGACAATAATAAGCTTGTCGTGCAGGCGGATCGCTTCGTCAATCTGCGTGTAGACCTTCTCGCCGCCCTTCATATCTTCCGGCGCGTACCAGACACGCAGTTTTGCGGCCTTCATCTGCTGCGCAAGGCGGTCACAGAACGCGGCATCCTGGCTACTGTGGCTGATGAAGCACGAATAATATTCAATCGCCTGCCCAACAAGTGACTTGGCGAAAACGATTAAGCTTTCAGGCACACCGCAACCTTCGAGAAATTCGCGTGGGATATTGCCGCCGGAATTATAAAGGGTGTCGATGCCAATACTGCTAGGGCCACCATGTCGGATCGTTTCTAACCCGCGTGCGGTAGACAAATCAATATTAATAAATTGGGCTGAAGCGCATAATGCGCCTGCAAATTCTGTTTCTGTAGCAATAGTTTTGTAAAAAATTGTTCCTGGCAAATTAGCAGCAGCTAATTTGGCGTTGGTTAGGTCAGCCATAGTCAAGTTGACACTATTCAGATTCGCACCACTAAAATCGGCACCTCGCGCGAACACGCCCCGCAGGTTGGCACTGGTCAGGTCAGCCAAGTTCAGTTCAGCACCGTTCAGGTTAGTGCTGTTTAAGTCAGCATTTCGTAGGTCGCTGTGGCTTAATATAGCTCCATTTAGATGAGCATGGCTCAGGTTAGCACCAGCTAAGTTAGCGGCATATAAATTAGCGTTACCGAGGTCAGCAAGGTCAAAATCAAAAAGAACCAAATTGGCATCGTGTAAATCGGCATTGAACAAGTCAGGTATTATGTCGTGGTTTTGACTACGCCATTTATTCCATTTATCGACACCTTTGCGCAAGATTGCGAGGTGTTCTTCGTTCGCCATATGCATCCCTGATTTTGTGAGGCTTTCATATTTCAATCATACAAGGAGATGGGCGAACACGGTAGCAGTTCCGCCAAGCATTAAAATGCCTAGCTACCAAAAATCAAGCGCACTGAAGGCGTTCAAAACAGCGTTACAACGTATTTGAAGGTTTGAATTAACGTAGCTGGTGGTTTTAACCTTCAGCGGCAAACCCACTAACATTATCGCCGCAGAACACAAAAAGGGCGCACGCCATGCGCCCCTACAATATCTCGTGTTCTCTGTGATCTTTGTGTCTCTGTGGTTCCAATTCCGAGACACAGAGATAAATCGCTGCCGACTACTTCAGCCGCTTGCTGATCGCATCCGTCACATCCTGCACGGCATCCTTGACGGACTCGATGATCCCCTCTATCGGCGACGCATCATCTGCTTTTTTCTTGCTGCTTTTTGTGCTGCTCTTGGTACTGCTTTTCGTGCTGGCAGGCTTGCTCGCCGTAGTGCTTTTGGTGCTGGTGGCGGTCTTCGGCTTGGTCGCCTTTTTAGCAGGTGTTTTGGTAGCCGTCTTGGGCGTATCGCTGGATTTATCGTCGTCGTCGGTTTTTTTGGCAGCAGGCTTCTTGGTCGCCGGCTTTTTCGTCGCCGTGTCCGATTTGGATGCAGCGGGCTTGCTGGCAGGCTTCTTCGTCGTCACCTTCGTCTTGGCGGGTGCGGGTTTGCTCTTTGCCTTGTCGTCGTCTTTGTCGGCGGTTGGTTTCTTTGCGGTAGCCATTTCAGTTCTCCCCAATCGTAAAGTTTGCGATAAGTAAAATTGTGTCCCTAAGCATATGCCAGGATTTTGCTGCGCATATGAGCCACTCATACTATTATCAACTACAAAACAGCGCCCAAAAAGCGATTATAGGTGTGTAGGGACGCGAGATATTGCATCCCATAACATTATTTTACCCCTCACCCCCAGCCCCTCTCCCACAAGGGGCGAGGGGAGCAAAATCACTTCTTCAAGTCCCTCTCCCCTGAGTGGGAGAGGGATTTAGGGTGAGGGGTTGTATCCCTAAGTCGCTTCCGGCACCGTCACTTCAAAGCCGTCGAGCATTACCGTGAACACGTTGGCGAAGGTCTCCTCGAATTCAGCGGTGGGTGCTTCAAACAACAGCAGATACGGGATGCCGTCCTCCGCCACCGTCACGTACATGCGTCCGGTGATCGTGCCGCCGTCCAGCGTATACTGCGCGTATTCCCAGGTGTGATTCTGGCTGTAGTAGGTGTCCTTGCCCACCAGCGCGTAACCGGGTTTGCCCTCGATCTCCTGCGCGAGAATCGTGTCAAGCGTCGCTGCGGCGCTCTCACTGGGTTCGGTCAGCACGGTGACTCCGGCCAGTGTTGCGCCTTCGGTTGCATTATCGGGTCGGTATATCCAGAACAGGCCATCCGATTCTGCACCGGGCATCCAGTTGTTTGGCACGGCATAGCGGTCATTATCGGTGTAGCGATCCGTCGTCCATGTGCCAGTATCCTGATCTTTCACCGCCTGCGCGTCAAAAAACGTCAGGGTGCTGCCCAGCAGTTGATACAGTTCGTCGGTACGCGCCGCGTCAATCGTCTCCGCCGAGAACACCAACCCCAGCGAGAGGCTGTCGATATACACGGCGAACGCGCGTGAAGCGAATGTCCCGGTATCGTTTGTGTAGGTAAAGCTGAATTCGAGCGCTTCCTCGCCGCCAACCGTCGTGGGCGTAAATCCACCGTCAACCGTCAGCGCGAATTTGTCGAGAATGCTCTGGGCGATGGCTTGCAGGTCAGGCGTCGCCATATCGTAGACCGGGTAGACGAAAAGGTACTCATTCGCGTCAATATTGCTGGTCTGCAAAAAGTCGCCGTCCGGGAAATAGGTCACGTTGAACCACTCGGCAGGATGCTGGAAAGTGAAGCCCCAGTCATCATCGACATAGCCGCGCAGCGCCGCATCCACATTGTCATTATTGACCGTGATCGGCACGGAGTTAAAGCCTGTCGCCCCACCCAGCGCCGCCACACGGAAACCGAGATTGTATTGACCGGATGGCGCGGGCATATCCTTCCAGCTAATGCCGCTTTCCGTCCACTGGAAGACCGTCCCCGGCTCACTTTGCACCTGTCCATCCGACGTGATGACCGAGCGATAGGCCTGGAACTCGCCGCCTGCTGCGGGTTGCAGCGGAGCCAGCGCGTCCAACCCGGCGATCACGCGCGAGGTGTTGCCGTCATCGTCAAAAATTACGGTCACTTCCTGCCATTCTTCCGAGCCAGGATAGTGATAGCGTCCGGCAATCGAGGACACGCCTTCCGAACTTTCGACCAGTTCAAAGCTGCTGGTCGTGCCGTCCGTCACCTGCGCCAGCGAGACTTCCCACGTGAAATCGCTGTCATCCACGCCGGGAACCCACAGGTTCACCGAGTCGGAAACGCCGTCTTCGACAATCGTCGTCACGATGCGCGATTTATCCAGACGCACCAGCGTACCGTCCGCCTGCACCTGATCGACGGTGAAATCGCCATACGAAATATTGCGCCCGGTCACTTCCATCGAAATGATCGTCGGGAACGCGATGCTGGTTTCCGGCGGGAAAATATTCGTGATCGTCACATTCGGCAAAATCGCCGGGTCGGAAAGCGACACAATCGCGGCTTCTCCAGCAGTCGGCAGCGCACGGATTCGCGCCGGGCTGACATTGCGATAGTAGTTGATAAGCAAGTTCGTCCAGCCTGTCAGCGGATTCTGGTCGATATACGCGCCGTTCGAATCCTCCTGACTGGCCGGGAAGTAGATATTAAAATATGAGGTTGAGCGACTCAGTTGATCGCCGGAAACGCCATACAAACGCGCCCTACCAATCGCATCCAGAACGTCCTGCGCCGCGTCCGAGAGCTTGGCATCTGTGGAAAGCGAGATCACATTTTTCATGAAATCGCCCAGGTCGATGTCCGTCGGCGGGCCATACTGGTCTTCCGGCATGAAGAACGAATAGGCATAGGTGTTCGTTCGCGCACGCCCCAGCATCACCGCAAAGGCGCGTGGCTGGTCATTAACGATGGTCGCGAAATTATTCAATGCCTCGGCTACAGGCTGGAACTGGCGCAGATCGGTGACGGCTGCGCCCAATGTCTGATAATCCGATGGCTCAAACAGCGTCTGCATATCGACCATGTATTTATCGACGATCATTTTGCCGAGGTCGGACATCGAAATGTCCGGCTTGCTGTTGAGCGTCCGTGTAAACAGCGTCATGTCGAAGCCGGGTGTCATCTGGACTTCCGGCGAACTGATGACGAAATCGAAGTAGGGAGCCATCGCGGCGTAATATTCGATGCTGCTCATCAGGCAGGCATCATTGACCAGCAGGTCAAACTTTTCGACTCCACTGGCTTCCAGCGCCGTTCGGAAGGCCATCTGAAGCTCATTCATATCCAGAATTTCGCCGGGGCCGGAGGTGTCGTCGGTGACGATGCCGCCCCACCCGCTGCCATGATCGTTGAGCGCAACCGCATAGCGTTTCGCGGGGTAATTTGCCATGCCCCAGATCAGGAAATCCGCCAGATTATTGCCATAGCTGCTGTCGATCTCGCCCAGGCTGGCAATCGGTTGGCTGTCAATTGTCGGCGGGTAAATCCGCATTTCGTCGCCGCTGATGTCCGCGCCAACTTCGAAAATTCGCGCGTCCGTCCAGTTGACGCTGGGGTCGCCATACTCATCCGAACCATCCAGCAGCATAATCACGCGCACTTTATCGGTGCTGCCACCGCCCAGCTCGAACTCGTTCAAATCGGCCATCGCGCTGTCGTGCAGGTTATTATCGCCGCCATAGTAGGCCAGCACCGTCCACTCGGCCTCTGGTTGGGCATCGAGTGTCGGGTAGCCGCGCGAGGTCAGATCGGCAACCGTCGTCGTGACCGTCGTATTGGTGTTGCTCACAATTGACGTGTTCGCGGCAACGACATTGACCGACAGCAGATAGCTACCCGTCGTCTTGCCTTCTTCAAAGTCATAGCGTGTAATGGCGATGATGTATTCGCCCGCCGCTGCGTTGGGATACTCGATAAAGGGATTGGTATCGCCTTCCTGACGATCATCATTTTCCGCGACCACTTCGCCGTTATAGAACAGACCGAGATAAGCGTCCAGGTCGCCGCTGGTGGCCTGCGCGTCAATCGTGATCGTGCTGCCCGCCGTCGCCACCGTGATCGGAATCTCGACGTAAGGAGTCGTGTTATCAATGCTGCCTGTAAATGTCTGGCCTGCTGGCTCCGTGTTAGTCACAGGCGTGGTCGATCCGCTGCCTGCGCGATCCAGCAAAAGCGTGAACGGCCCGGCATCGTAGCCAAAAACGCCGATCAGATATTCGCCGCTGGCTGGGAGTGTGTATTCGATAAACGAGCTTAGATCGCTCTCGCTTACGTCATCGTGTTCAGCGAGTGTCGTACCGTTAATGTCAGCCAGCACCAGATAGGTATCGGTATTCACATCGCTGGTGGCATAGAGCGAAACCACATCGCCAGCCGTCCCACTGAAGGTGTACAGCACGGCATTGTCAATATCAATCGTCGTGCCGCTGACGCTGTCACCGTATTGCAGCACGCCTTCGCCGGACGCTTGTGTTTGGTTGGATGTCTGGTTTTGCGTCTGCACAGGCGCAGCAGATTGGTTGAGCAGAATCAGCGTAAATGTGCCGGTAGTATAGCCCGCCACGCCGATATAATAAGTGCTGTCGATGGGCAGCGTCGCCTCGATCAGCGCGTTAAAATTACTTTCTGTCTGGTCGTCATTTTCGGCGATGATATTGCCGTCAAAATCGACCAGCCGCAGGATCGTATCGACATTGTTGCCGATGGCCTGAATCTGGACGACTTCGCCCGCCCGCCCTTCAAAGCTGAAGACGACCCCCTCGTCGGTATTGACCACTTCCCCGACCAGCGCGTCGCCGTAGTTGATAGGCGTGACCGTCACGTCCTGCGCACTCACGGACAACACGCCGAATAATAAAATTAGCACCGTCAATAAGATCAAACTTTTGCGTTTTCGCATCATCCATATCCTGTAGAAAAATGTCTGTTTTTACTATACACCTGAATGCGCAGCAGGCATAAGTAAAGGAGTGATAAAGATTCTGTGGCGCGGCGTTTGATTCTGTAGTGGGGATTTATCGAGAGGAATTTTCGCGGCTATCTTAACAACGTCAACGATCATTTCAAATCATGAATACACCTCATTCTAACGCCTTCGCTGCGTCGCACGCCATTTTTCTACAGCCTGATGCGCCTCTGGAGTCCTGAGGTCGTCTAGCGCACGAGCCGCACTCAGACAGACATCCCAGTTTGTATCGTTCAACGCCGCAGCCAGAGCTTCGACAGCGCGAGCATCATCAATTAACCCGACAGCATCAATAGCGCGACGGCGAATATCCGCGTTAGGATCAGACATCATGTCCATCAGTGATTCAAGAGCGAGGGCGGACTTTATCTGCCCCAGGATTTCGATAGCCTGTTGGCGTAGAGATAGGTTAGGACTGTTCAATACTCCCACTACTGTACCGACAGCAGCCTTGCCAAAATTCCGCACCAGACGTGCCGCGATTTGCCGAACATATACATCAGAATCACCCAGTGCATTAACCACGGCTTGGATAGCGCGATTATCATCAAATTGACCCAACGCGCTGACACTCTGGCGGCGAACATCGCCATTACTATCGGATAATGCAGCCACCAGAAGATCAATTGCCCGAATATCGCCAATCCTGCCCAAGGCGTTGGCAGCATGTGATCGAGCATACGGGCTTGCATCACTCATAGCGTTCATCAACGGTTCGACGGTGGGTTGACCGATCATCACCAGTGCATCAGCGACTCGGCTGCGAACCTGCTGGTCGGGGTCGCGCAGCAGTTCCATAAGAGGTACTACTACGCGGGCATCCCCTACACGCCCCAGCGCGTCGGCAGCATGGCGGCGACTAGCTTTGTACGGTGAATTCAAAGCCTTCACAAGCAAATGATGCGCCAGGGTATCTCGCAGCAACAAGTGAATAAAGCGGTAGGTGTCATCTTCATTCCGCGCCAGCAGATTAAGACGCACCATCATTTCGCTGAAATTTCCGTTAAAATCGTCAGGAACGGCGCGTTTAAAATCCGCACTCATCAGTACATTTTCGCGCGGTGTGTATAATTTACCCTGATTATCGCGATAAAAATCGCCTGTCGCATTTTCCATCGCCAACCTCGCCAGAATCGCCTTCACTTCCCCCAGCGTGAAGGGCAGGTCAGCGCCCACCTTTGTACGCTCATGTTGATAGCGCTGGTCAATATAGCGCATAAAAATTTTTTCACGCAGCTCATGGGCATTGTTCAACTCGATAAGCTGCTGACGCTCACTTTCTGGCAAATCCTGATACGCAAAAGCAAACAAGCTCATCAGCAGCGGTGTGCGTGTCACTTGGCGGAGTTCTTCGTCGCTTTCCAGCAGCGCCAGTAATTCCGGCTGCGCTCTCAAATAATCACGCATCTGGTTATCATCCAGAGATCGCAGCGTGATCGCGCCATTAAGTGTAGCTTTGTGGCTGATTTCGCTGTATTCCTGTGTGCGGCTGGTGAGCAGAATATAATTGTTCCTGGGTAGCATTTGCAAAAATTGAAGACGTGGGTCTGTTTGCTCATCCCCCTGCCCTAATTCGTCCAACCCATCCAACAGCAGCAGCACCCGCCCTGCTTCCATTTCACGCCGAACTTCATGCACATTCAGACCATGCGCTTCAGCGATCCATTCATCCAGTGGTCTCCCATCCCACATTGGCACGAGGTTAAACAACGGCAGGGGCAGCGTTGGGTCATCCAACCGTGCAGCATAAGCGTCACGCGCGTAGGCCATGAGCGTAACTGTTTTACCAGCACCTGGTTCTCCTAACAGCAAAGCCCGCTGCCCATACACCTCAAACCCCTCGCGAAAAGTCGCAAATTTTCGTCTCTCTTGTCTTTCCTCACTGAGTTCGACACCCGACAGTGCCAGTTCAAACACGCTGCGTTTATGTTCCGGCGGCCTGACCATACTCGGCGCGTCTCCTACCTTTAGATCAATCGGTGCGATAATACGCTGGCGCAGCCCTTCAGCGATAAACTTCAGAGCAGATGTCAGATACGACCTAAAAGGGTCTTGTGGCGCGTCGATCTGTCGATTTTCATACACATCGCCGTCAATGATCGCCATTAGGCGTTCGAAAGCAGCTTGTGGGTCGGCAAAGTACTTGACCCATTCATTATTGATAATGGAAATATGCGGTGTGACATCAGCCTGGCAAAGATACGGAATCACCGGCTTTTTCAGTGCCAGGGCGTATTGAATCTCCCGCCGGACGAAACTGTTTTTGCGCTTGGTATCCGGCGTGATGCACACAACAATATGCGATGAATTCTCGATAGCTTCCTCAATGTCACCCGTGAAATCCTGATCGGGGTGGAGGTCGCGCACGTCACGCCAGGTCAATTTTTGATGCGCTTGTAACCGCTTTTCGAGGTCAGTCACAAACGAAATGCCGTCATTGCGTGAATAACTGAGAAAAATCATAGGCGTTTATTTCACCGATAGTACATTCCACTGGTCACGTGTGATTGTGCCACACTGAATAATAAAATGCTCCCATTTCGTAACAGGCATTTTCTTCATCACCTCCGTGATCGCGACCACATCCCCGCGCAAAAAAGCGTCGATCATTGGCGCGACTTTGGGCGAACGCTGCGCTGCTTCCCGCAAAATCTGCGTGAGGATTTGATTCGTCTCTTTCGCGTTTCCCGACGGCGGCAGTTGAATAACGATTGTTTCACGCTCCCCTGCCAGCAGCCGATTCACGACATCGCACACCACCGCAATGCCGGAATGCGCGACATAACTCGTCGGCGCGGGGATCGGCTCGAACAGCGGCAATGGTGTCCCTTCGAAATCGAGCGACAAATGAATCGACTTTAATTCGCGCTCCGCCTCCGCCAGATCGTCGCTGACGTGCAGCAGATTGCACACGCCGTTATCACACCAGAAGCGCCCACGAATCGACTCCGGCGATGCTTGCGCGGGCTGGGTGCGGCCTTTCAGGTTGAGTAGAGTCGGGATCACGGCGTTTTCTCCCTGCCAGATCGTCAGCAGGCACGGGCCGGACAGGAATAATTTCATGACCAGATGCCCATATTTCAGGTCTGCAACCGGGATTTGCTCAAATTTTCGCTCGTATTCTTCCGGGTCTTGCTCGATGACTGGCTCGTTATCGGAGTTGTAAAAGCGCGAGATGGTGTTCACATCATGATTAATCCACTGGCGATAAACAGCCTGAAAGCCTGTGGCATCGTGAATGGCATGGTCGAGGTTGCCCCAAAGTCGACTCTGCGTGCAGTCCGGCGAATAAACCGTAAATCCAGCCTGCCCTTTTTCAAACAGTTCCTGTAAAACCGCCATTGTTTCGAATCCTCACTGCTCTTTAGCTCCCCTCTCCAACCCATTGGACGCGAAGCGGGCTGGGGGGTGAGGTTAATTTGAAACCATCATATGACGCTCCACCATTTTGGGCAAAAAATGAGCAGGTTTTGAACTGTTCAGGGTGTGCCTATCGGGGTTTAATAGTATCAGTGAGCGCGAGTTCACTAATCATCCAATCCTCTGAAGCGGGGATGCCAGGCGGCATCCTTGCTTTTTTGTTCCCAGGCGGTTGGCCTGTACGCTCAACCGAATACTCCGATCACGCCGGGATGGTCACATAAACGCTCGTTCCTTGTCCAACTTCACTCTCAAGCTGCACCGTCCCACCGTGCAGCGTGGCCGCTTGCTGGACAATCGCCAGCCCAAGCCCTGTCCCGCGCAGCTTGCCGACATTCGAAGCCCGCTGGAAGGCCTGGAACAGGCGGGACTGGTCTGCTTGAGGAATGCCAATTCCCTGATCCTGAATGGTCAGCGTAAACTGCTGGTTCGCGGCTTCCAGCAAGACCCGCACTTCACCGCCGCCTGGGGAATATTTGACCGCGTTCGAAATGAGATTGGCCGCGATCTGTTGCAGCAATCGTGGATCCGCCATCACAGAATCGTGAAAATGGCTTTCATACACAATCTGGTGTGTGTCACCATCCATGGCTTGAAAATCCTCGACAATAGACCGAAAAAATGCCGCCGGTTGCAGACTCTCCGGCTTAAAGTCAAAGCTGTTGGTTTCCAACTGGGAGGTGATGAGCATATCGTCCAGCATTTGCAGCAGGCGTCGAACCGAGCCGTCAATCCGGTTGAAATGCTCCTGGCGGCGATTTTCGTCCAGGCGATCAGAGTAATCGCGCAGGATATTACTGGACGCGAGAATGCCCGCCAGCGGGTTACGGAAATCGTGCGAGAACATGGCGACCAGCCGCATTTTGAGCATCCGCTGTTCATGCTCCTGCGTCAATGCTTCCTGCAATTGGTTGACTTCCTGCTGGCGTTTTTGCTCTATCGTGGCTTTTTTATTCAGACGGGTCTGGATTGCCTGTAGAAGTTCCAGGCGGCTAAACGGTTTGGTGATGTAATCGTCCGCGCCCAAGTCCATGCCCAGGCGAACGTCTTCATAGACCGCCCTGGCCGTCATAAAGATAAAGGGGATGCTGTCAGTTGCCGAGTGAGCGCGTAGTTCTATGAGGACCGCATGTCCGTCCAGGCGCGGCATGGTAATGTCACACACGATCAAATCCGGCAGAAATGCTCTGGCCTTTTCAAGCCCTTCTACCCCATCCGCCGCCTGAATGACCACATAGCCCTCCAAGGTCAGCCATTCCGCCACTTCGCCACGCAAAATCATCTCATCTTCAATGATTAGTATTTTCGTCATTTTTATGCTCCTTCCTTGCTGCTCAATGGGATCATAACGGTAAAGGTTGTTCCCATCCCGATCTCACTTTCAACCGTAATTGTCCCCCCATGCAGTTCAATCGCATCCTTTGCAATCACCAGCCCCAGCCCTGTGCCGGAGATCGTGCCAACATTTCCAGCACGGTGGAATGGCTCGAACAAGTGCTTCAGGTCCGCTTCGGGAATGCCGATACCCTGATCCTGAACCTGGAAAATCAGATTATCTTCTGAATATGCCAGATCAATATTGATCGTCTTGTCCGGCAGCGAATACTTAAGCGCGTTCGAAACCAGGTTGTTGATAATCTGGCGCATTAATTTTTTATCCAGCCACACTTCATGCAGCCGGTCATCACAGTGATAATTCAGGCGATGATCCATGTCCGGGCGGCTCTCAAATTCATCGAGAACGCTGCGGCAGAGTGAGTCGAGATTCATCTTGACCGGATTAAACTCAACCCGACGCGCCTGCATTCGCGCCAGCATCAGCACATCTTCCATGATGTCGTTCAGATGCCCGATCTGATCCTGAATTCTGAGCAACCGCTGCTCAATCTGCTCATCCGGCAGGCGGTGACGATAGGCTCTCAGTGTTTCCGTCAAGGCAAGGATCGTCGCCAACGGTGTGCGAAACTCGTGCGACGCCATCGACACAAACCGCGTTTTGAGTTCATTTAGCTCTTTCTCTTTCTCGAGCGACTGTAACAGCGTTTCCTCTGCCTGCTTCTGCGCGGTAATATCTGTCGTCACCGCAAAGCTGCCGATCAGTTTTCCGTTTTTGTCGAGCAGCGGCGAGCCGGATATGAGCATATGAACAGGGCTGCCGCTCTTATGCCTTAAAAGAAGCTCGTAGGATGAGCTTTCGGCACGCCGTCTTCGCTCAATTTGCGACTCTAAAGCAGGCAAATTCGTGGTATCGACATAATCAACGGCGTTGGTCCCTATGACTTCATCGCGGGAATAACCCAAAATCTCAAGGAAACGGTCATTTATGTACGTGATCCTCTCGTCCAGGTCATAAATCGCCAGACCGCCGCGCATGGTTTCAATCAGCGAACGATACTTTTCTTCGCTCTCTTTCAGGGCAGCCTCAGACCGTTTGCGTTCAGTAATTTCAGTAGCAATACCTAATACGTGCTTCGAATTTCCATCTGCACTGATAATCGGAACCTTCGTTGTCTGGAACCACAGCGTCTCATTCCGGTAATTCGTGATGGACTCTTCGATGAAAAGCGGCTCGCCAGACGTAATCACCTGCCGATCAGCTTCCAGAAAGCTGTCACTCTCCCGCACAGAGGGGTTAAAATCATGATCTGTCTTGCCAATCAGCTCATCTACCGTCGTATCGTACATCCTGGCTACCATTGAATTCGCCAGAACAAAGCGCGATTCATAATCCTTGACGAAAATCATGCTCGGACTCACGTCAATAACGCTGCGGAGAAATGTGCGCTGTCCTTCCAGTTCAGCGGCAGCGCGCTTGCGCTCGGTGATGTCCACAATGAAACTCATCACCATCATGCCGTCCGTTGTGTCGATATAACTCAGCTCAATTTCAACCGGGAACTCGCTGGCATCCTTGCGCTTGGCGAAAAGCTCCAGGCCGATACCCATCTGGCGCACACGCGGTTGTTCCATGTAGGCGATGCGGTTTTGGATATGTCTGTCGCGCAGGTAATCGGGCATCAGAACCTCGATCATCTTTCCTTCCAGTTCTGTGCGCGTATATCCGAACAGGATTTCCGCCTGAAGATTGACCAGCGAGATTCGTCCGAGCTGGTCGGTGATAATGGTCGCTACCGGCGCGGCATCCAGCAGCAGCCGGAATTTCGCTTCGCTCTCGCGCAGACTTTCCTCGGCACGTTTGCGATCAGAAATATCGCGTGATGAGGTGATCAGTCCTTCGATTTCGCCTGTTTCGGAATAAATCGGACTCCCGATCGTCTCCATCCAGATATAGTGTCCTTCTTTATGGTGAAATCGGACAATCATATTGATGCTCTGATCCGCCGACGACGTAATGGATTGTATAGCGGATGCCAGATCGTCCGGGTGAATATCCGCAAAAGATGATTTCCCAACAAGCTCCTCTGGATCATAACCCAGCACATTCCGGCTGGATGGCGAAACATAGAGGTATTCGCCAGCCGAATTCGAGCGCACGACCACATCGGTAATGTTCTCCGCCAGCAGGCGATAGCGTCCTTCACTTTCCCGCAAAGCGATCTGGGACTGTTTCTGCACCAACAAGGTACTCAGTGTGAGGGCATAAAGCGAGAGAATATCGAGTAAGGGCTTGGAAGCGGGGCTATGACGAACCGCGTTATCGGCGGCAATCCACCCCAGATTTTCCGAACCCTTCCATAACGCAGCAACCGCATTCCATCCCCGGCCAATCGGCTTCAAATCCGCAAACAGTTCCGCCTGCTCCTCATAACTGAAGCGCTCGTCCTGCGCCATCGCCCGACTCAAAAGTCCTGTCGGTGTACTCGGGTCGAATCTGAGGTGGTGCTCTGCTACCAGTTTCCCCTGCGCGTCTGTGCCATATGTGCCCAGGGCTAAATTCTGGTCGCTATCGTAGATCAAGAGGCCAAAACGCTCGAACCCAAACCGCTCAAGGCCCATCTCAACCGAGCGCCTATAGAACGTGTCCAGGTCGTCGATCTGGGTCAATTCAATGCTGATTTCATTGAGTACCTTCAGATATACCTGAAATTCCCGTTCCTCCTGCATTTTTGTGTTGAGCGCTTCTTCGGCACGTTTGCGCTCAGTAATGTCGTAAACAATAGAGAGGAGACAGGATTGGTCATTCAGAATCACTGTTGTAATAGAAGTCAGTGTCGTGCAGAGTTCACCTGTTTTCTTGCGAAATCTGAGTTCCAACCCGCTCACGGATCCATTTTCGCGGATAGATCGTACCGCTTCCACACGTTGATCGGGGGCATCCCAAACATTCAATTCACTTGCTGTGCGCCCAATTATCTCGTCACGGGAATAGCCCAACAGATTCAACAGACTGTCATTGACATCAAGGTAGCGTCCTTCAGCCGCAGTGGTGAGGCCAATGGCAACCGGGCTGAACCGAAAGACCGAAGCAAAGCGTTCTTCAGACTGGCGCAAAATTTCTTCAGTCCTCTTACGCTCGGTGATGTCGCGGAAAACGCCAATAAATTCCATGACGTTTCCTGTTGGGTCGCGGACAATGCTGTTTGTTGCTTCAACCCAAACGTAATGACCAGCCTTGTGGCGCACACGCTGCGTGATTGAAAAAGATGGCTGCGATGACTTTATCGCTTCCAGAGTGATTGCGTTCGTTTTTTGCACATCTTCCGGATGCACAATATCCAGCCCATTGGGGCCAACCAGTTCTTCCGGCGTGTAGCTCAGCAGTACGTAACACGACGGCGAAACGAAGGTTCGCGTGCCATCCGGCTTCATTCTGACGATGACATCGGTGACGTTCTCTGCCAGCAAACGGTAGCGGGCTTCGCTTTCCCGCAGCGACATCTGTGACTGTTTCTGCGCCAACAGCGTGGCAACAGACAGGGCATAAAGCCCGATGATGTCCAGCAGGGCTTTCGAGGCAGGTTTGTGGCTCAGTAAATTATCGGCGATGAACCAGCCCAGACTCTGTGTTCCATTCCACAAAACGGCAGCAACATTCCAGCCAGACCCGGTGGCCTGGAGGTCGGTATAGAGTGTTGTCTCTTCCTCGAAATAGAAGCGCTCTGCTCTCTCGAATGCATGCTGCATAGGCCCGTTTGCATCTGGAACAAACCGAACGCCGCGCTCGTCCGAAAGATTTCCCTGCGCGTCTGTGCCATAGGTTCCCAGCGCAGCACCGTCCTTTTCGTCGTAAAGGAACAGCCCCAACCGCTCAAACCCAAGCCGCTCAAGCCCCAACTCAACCGTGCGTTTATAGAAAATATTCAGGTCATCAATCTGGGTCAGTTCAATCGTAATTTCATGCAGCGCCTTCAGGTATTCCTGGAACTCGCGCTCGTCCTCCATGCGCGCGTTGAGTGCTTCCTCGGCATGGATACGAGCGCTGATGTCGCGGATTACCAGGATGATTTCCACGAGCTTTCCGGTGGACGGGTCCAGCACAATGTTGCCCGTTGATTCCGTCCACACGATATGACCATCTTTGTGAATGATGCGCGCTGTGAATGTAAATGTTGATTTCGATGCACTCATCGCCTGCAATGTGCTTGACCGAACGGAGTCAAGATCATCGGGATAAAGAATGTCTCTAGCGAGACTGCCCACCAATTCTTCCGGCGTATAGCCTGTCTGGGCAAAGCAGGACGGCGTAATGAAGGTTCGAATGCCGTTTATATCCAATTTCTCGATCACATCGGTGATATTCTCGGCCAGAAGACGGTAGCGCAGCTCGCTTTCGCGCAGGGCATTTTCGGCTTGCTTGCGCCCCGTAATATCGTGGTTCACCGCCAGAAAGCCAATATGCTTATCATTCTCATCTCTGAGCGCCACGACTGAGCCGAGAATATGGATAGGCGTGCCATCTTTATGGTGTTGGATCGATTCACTTTCGGCAGAACCATATTCTGTTAGTTGGCGAAGCGCCTGCGCCCTGGCATCCTCGGACACAAACTCGATGTGCAGCAGTTCGTTGCTAATTTGCCCTATCGCTTCTTCCGCGCTCCAGCCGTAAATCCGTTCCGCTGCTTTGTTCCAGCTCTGGATGTGAAGCTCAAGATCCGTCGAGATCACCGCATCGCTGACGCTCTCCTGAATGCTGGCATAATAACGCAGTTTCTGTTCCTGCATTTTCCGTTCGGTAATGTCATGGTTGACGGCAACCATGCCAAATGGCTGCCCTTTGTTGTCTTTGAATAACACCACTGAACTTAGAATATAGATCGCTGTGCCATCTTTATGATGCTGGATAACCTCGTCTGTCCAGTAACCGTGATCGAGAAATGACTGCCGGACACGTTCAGCGGAGTCGTTCGACAAAAATTGGCTTCGCAGAATTGTGACAGGTTTGCCGACGATTTCTTCGGCCTTCCAGCCATATATCTTTTCGGCTGCCGGATTCCAACTCTGAACGATATAGTCGAGGTCAGTCGCAATCACAGCATCGGTCACGTTTTGCTGGAGGCTGGCATGGAAACGAAGCTGGCGTTCGCGCTCTTTACGTTCGGTGATATCGGCAATAAAACTCATCACCAGCAGGCCAGACTGGGTTTTGATTTGGCTTATTTCGATTTCGACCGGAATCAGGGTGCCATCTTTATGATGGCCAAATAGCTCCAACCCTTCCGGCATACGGCGCACGCGTGGCGCGGCCATATAGTCATCCCAATCGTGAACGTGTTGTTGCCGGACGTTCTCAGGCACAAGCATTTCGACAGGCTGCCCCACCAGTTCATCGCGGTGATAGCCAAACAAGGCTTCCGCCTGGATGTTGACCAGCGTGATAATCCCGGCCTGGTCGGTAATAATCGTTGACATCGGTGCGGCATCGAGCAGTGACCGGAATTTTGCTTCGCTCTCGCCGAGTTCCGCCGTGCGTTCCACGATGCGCTCTTCGAGCGTCGCGTAGGCTTCCAGCAGCGCTTCCTCCGCCAGTTTCCGTTCGGTGATATTGATGTGCGCGACCACCACCCGGCGCGGGGGTGGCTCGTCAAAAGGCGTGACCCGCAGGCCAAACCAGCGCTTTTCCGATGGGCTGGGACAGGGGTATTCCAGAAAAAAATGATCCTGCCGACCCGAAATCACGGCACGAATCCCGGCGGCAGTCTGAGGAGCTTCTGGAGAATCAACGGCGCTGTCACAGACCGTCAGGTAATTGAGGTTTTCATAATAGCTCGGCGCGTCATTCTCATCGGCAAAACGTTCCCATCCGGCGTTGACGCTGATAATTACTCCATTGCCATCGAGAACGGCGGCACTGGCGGGGAAAGCATCGAAGGTGGTTTGCAGAAACTGGCGCATTTCCTGGTCGGCACGTCGGTGCCTTTCCTGTTCGGCTTCCCGTTCCCGCTGGTCCGTGACATCACGCCCGACCCCCTGGTATTCAATCACATTGCCGTTGTCGTCCAACAGTGCGCGATCCGTCCACTGAATCCAGCGTACTGCCCCACCGACCATCATCGATTGATGTTCTGAGATTGCAACCGGATTTGTGGCATTTAACGAACGGACATGCTGCCTCGCCCCTTCACGTTGCTCGACAGGAATTCGCTCCAGTAAACTTAAATTTGACATCTCGTGTGGAAAGATACCCAGTCTTTCCTGGTAGGCGCGGTTCATAAACGTCAGTTTAAAATCCGTGTCGTAGCGGCAGATCAGTTCGGTCTGGTCTTCAACCACGCTGCGATAGCGTATTTCGGTTTTCCTGAGATTTTCAACCTGTGTCTTTAATGATTCTGAGAGATACAGTTGATGGATGGCAAGCGCGAGTTGGCTGCCAACCTGGTCCGCAATCTCCCGATACTCAGCCGTGAAAAAATTAGGGGTATTCGCCAGCAATCCAAGTGCTCCAATGGGCGTATTCTGCTCCATAAGCACAATCTCAAGGCTGGATACCAGCCCTTCCTGCGCAAGCAGTTTAGCTTGTGGATTCGGGTCTTGCAGTAGACGAATATCATCAATGACACGCATATGGCGCGGATCGAGTCCGTCCATCCCAGTAGCCATAACAGGTACGCGGACACCCTGACCTAATACCGTCTCGCCATCCATGTTATTGGCGAAAATAATGCCTTCGTTCGTCGCACGATCCAGAACGGCGACAGTTGCCCGCTGACATGGAATCAGTCCCCGGAGGTGTCTGAGCGTTGTTTCCACCAATTCATGAATGGACTGTCCCTGGATCAATCCCAGGTCAATCTCGTGCAGCAGTTCCATGCGCTGTGCATAGCGCTTTAACCGCTGTTCTGCCTGCCTGCGAAAGGTGATGTCACGAATATTACACTGGATAACTTCCTGATCATCGACCCAGTAAACATTGCTGACAAATTCGACATTAACCAGTCGCCCATCGCTGGTTGCAAGCGGCAAATCCTCATAACGCACATATTTCTTTTCCAGCAGCTCCGTAAACGCAGACTGCGATGCCGCGATGTCGCTGAAAGCCCCAATCTCCCACAGTTTCTTGCCCGTAAAAGCTTCTGCTGCATAGCCCAACAATTCAACCAGATACGGGTTAATATCCACGATCCGGCCTGTACTGGCATCGAGAATCAGGATGCCATCTTTGGCTGATTCAAAGAGGCGGCGGTATTTGATCTCGGAGGCACTTTGCAATTCTTCTGATCGCTTACGTTCGGTAATATCCAGCGAGAGGATAAAAATACCATCATCTACGGGCTGAATGTTTTGCTCAAACCACGTTCTCGTGCCATCCGGAAAGACATACTCATTCTGGATATACTCAATCCTGCGTTCCTGCATACACCGCTGGAGCGCAGCGCCAATCGCTGTGTTTTCGATACCTGGGTAGCATTCCATCACCGTGTGGCCGAGAAGTTCGTCCTTTGTGAGGCGGTTATATCGGACAGCCGTGTCGTTGACATACTGAAAGCGCCAGTCGAATCCAATAATCTCGCAGCTTTCCAGCATATTGTCGAGAATGTGATGATAGCGTTTTTCATGGATCAGTACGGCTGTTTCGGCCTTCTGGCGTTCAATGTCCGTTTGATTGAGCGAGCGTGCGCTCCACCATACCAGCAGCGTAAATGTGAAGACATTCGACAGGGCAAATAACGCCAGACCAAAGTGGGTATCATAAAGTCCTAGCTCTTGTCCTCTGAGCCTCACCCAACCGAACAACAGCGGAAGCAGGATTACAGCCGGCAAGAGGCGGCGCATCAGTTTACCGCCGCTTTGTTCAGAGTTAATAAATGCAGTTAATCCCTGTTCAGGGCGAGCTGTCAGAATGCCAATCCCGAGAATAAAAAAAAGCAGCCCGGTATGGATTGCCATCGGTGCCCACGAGAAAAAGCCGCGCAGTACATCGACTTCGTAAAGGTATCCCGCCAGCGTCAGCAGCGCTATCGACATGACGATCAACGTGATCAGATGAATGGTGACATAACGCCGTGAATGACTCAGCAGCCAGAAAGCCAGTCCCAGAAGCATGAAACTCACGGTTGTGGCGTGCGACATCCGACCTGGATACAGGAATCCACTGATAACACCCGTGTCCCTGAAAAACAACTGGTCGATCCCGAAATCCCAGCCGAAAATGTATTCAAGCAGCGTGAGTGAACCAATCAGAAAGATCGCCAGCGCACACACCTGCGCCAGCCGACGCTGCGTTTGAGAGGCTTGCTCGTCCTGGAGCAGCCATAACGCAGCACCCGCCATTATAAAACACAGCGCGGAGTTGGCTTTCATGGTTGCCAGATTGGGGAAAACGCTTTTCAGTACGGGGATATCCAGCATCCAGCCCATGAGGACAAGGCAACCCGCGAGGAAAACAAGGGCGGCGATGATTTGTGATATGCGCTTGTTAAAGAGCATACGCTCACGGTCGTGAGGGCTTCGCTCCGCCGTTTCCCCTGCGGAGCGCCGATTATACTTATCTCCTGACATTTTCTCATATCCTTGCAAATTCGGTTGTAGCAGGCATGAGTGAAGGCAGCGATGTAGTTACATTATATGTCCGAGTTGGCTTTACGAACAATTAATTAATAACAAATAAATATATATATTACTCAATCAATAATTAAGCTTATATCGTATGGTTTTCATATTTTGATTTCTAGAAACGGCATTCAGGAATAACTCGGTGCAATAGGTTTACAACACCTCTATGCTTGTAGCAGCATTGACTTTTCCTTGAAACGCTTCGCTTCTATAGTCGCTGTGACTTTTTTCAGCGCTCTTCTTGCGGTATTAATATTCCAAATCTGTAACGTATATGCACGCCATAGTACATATACGTTACAGAGATATTATTTCAATTGATTATAGCACACATCAGAACACATTGATCTCTCGTACACAGTCTTATCCATTGTAACTCCTTAAGTATGGGGAGAATCTTATCCTCCTCGCTTCGATGGTAGAGAGGCACTTGAAGACCGTACGATTCCCCTCTCCATGAGCTTGCGAACTGGGGCGATGCTGGGGGAGGGGTTTTCAATAATACCCTTTTCAACGCGCTCTAAAATCCGTTAATTGACCGGGCGACTCAGGATAATGCCCCTATTCCGCTGCCATCGCCGCCGCTGGTGCGACAGCCGCCTTTTTGGGATCTTGCAGATAGCGCAGGGTCACAAACAATGCGCTGAAAATCATGACAATGGATACCATAAACAGCACTTCGTAGCCGACATTCTGTACAATCGTCCCGGCGATAAAGGGCGCAGTGAAAGCGATCACCGCCGCCACTGTGTTAAAAAGTCCGGCATAAATCGGGCGTTGATCCGGCGCGGCATAGCTGATCACCCAATTCTGATAACCAAACGACAGATTCGAGAGCGCCAGGCCGGACATTAAAAACCCGAAATACAGCGGCAGCGGGCCAACCACGCTGGCAATCAGGGCACATATGGGCAGCAGCGATGCACCCGCCAGCGCTACGCGGATATAGAGCAAATTGCTCCGTGCGCCCAGCCACATATAAATAAACGCGCCGCAGATCGTGCCAACCGTTTGCATCGCTATCAGGATCGGTACGGCTTCTGTGCTGGATAGACCCAACTGCACCGTCGCAAAGCCCACGTAAAACGGCGCGGCCATCGCGAACAGCGTCGTCAGCATCCGCGTGATGATAATGGCGCGAAAAGGGACATCGTTGCGCAGCACCTTCCCCAACGCAGGCAAAAATTCGCCCATCGTCGCGATTTTTTCGACAGCTTTGCTCCCCGGCAGTTCGATCAGAAATATCGGCGGGATAATCGAGATCGCGAATAACACACCTGCCCCGGCGAACAGCAGCGCGTAATTATTCGGAAATGGTAGATTCGGGTCGCTCAAAACGATGCCAATTAGGGGTGTCACGCCAAGCATAATGATGCCCGCGATCCCCGACATCAGGCCGAACATACGCGCTCGCCATCGGCTGTCGAGGCTTGTCCCGGCGATGTCCGCCCAGGGTACGCCCACCACGCCGTCACCGATGGCCGCGATGCCATAGCAGAACAGGAACACGGCCAGAATTGCCCCCGGCCTCTCCGCGCCCAACAGCACCATCAACCCGGCAAATGTCAGAATAATCAGCCGTACCGGAATATTCGGCCCGGCAAACAGCCATTTCTTGCGCTCAAACCGCACCACATACCGCGCGATAAATAACTGCGGCAGTGTCCATCCGACTTCAAACAGGCTGCCCGATAGACCGATCAGAATTTCTGAGTCTGTCAGGCGGCGTACAAAATCGGGGATCACGGTGGTCGAGCCGATCAAACCGAGCGCGACCATAAATAAAATACCATCCAGCACGAGCAGAAAAAAATTACGACGGTAGACCCGTTCGTGGTGCGCGTTCGCTTCAACCATAAATATTTTCGCTTTCATCAATTTGCGGCTAATTCTGCGCAATCCCGCGCGTCTCGGCTAGTGCCAGATAGCACAGGCGGGAATTTACGCGCTTCTAACAGTTATTCGCATGGCGCGGCTGTATCGTCGCGGCTGTTTCCATATCGCGGGTATGAGATAGTACGGCGGTTTTTTGTGCGTGATTACAGCTTATTCATCGCGGCGTGACCTGCACTCGCACGGGCTTGTCGAATCCCAGAATAATCGGAGTCCCTTTCTTGATCTGCGGCTCGTCCAACAGCGTGATCTGAAAGCGCTGCATGAACAGATTGAGCAGAAGTTGGGCCTCCATCATGGCAAAACCGTTGCCGATGCAGATGCGTTGACCCGTCGCAAACGGCAGATATGCGCCTTTGGGCAGGCGTTTTTCGGCATCATTTTCCCAGCGTTCCGGCTTAAAAACGCGCGGTTCGGGGAAAATATCAGGGTTGTGATGATTGGCGTAAATGATAATCGTAAACGAGGCATTTTTCGGATAGGTATGCCCGTTGATGTGGATTTCTTCATGCGTTTGCCGCTGGATAAACCAGACAGGCGGGCGCATTCGCAGCGTCTCTTGCAGCACCATTTTGCTATACGGCAGCCGCGCCAGGTCGTCAATAGAGGGCGATTTTCCAGCCAGACTTTCCAATTCGGCGCACAATTTTTCTGCCGCCTGGGGATTCTGCGCCAGAAAAGCCAGCGACCATGAAAGCAACCACGCCGTGGTTTCATGCCCTGCCACATAGAGCGTCAGCAGTTCGTTGCGCAGTTGCTCGGCATCCATCATTTCGCCGGTTTCGGCATCCTTGCTGTACATCAGCGCACTGAGCAAATCCTGCGGGCTGTTGGCTTCACCCAATGTGCGCCGTTCGGTAATCAGGCTCTGCAAAACCTCATTGAACGTTTTCGCGCCGCGTCGTTTTTGGCGCAGCGCCGGGATGGGAAACCAATCCGGCATCAGCGCCAGAATGGGCGACGAGGCTTGCGCGGCGAAACCAGCGCCAACATCCTCAATCGCTTGGCGTATTTCCCCCATCGCACCCGTGACATCACTCGAAAAAAGGGTGTCCACCACAATCCGCAGCGTGATATTGTGCATTTCATGGGCAAGATCAAGCGTGCTGTTCGCGTTCCAATGAGCAATGTGATCTTCGGCAATCGCGACCATACGTTCGCCATAGGCTTTGATGTGCATGTGATGAAAAACAGGCTGCATCAGTTTGCGTTGCCGTTTCCAGCGTGCGCCGTTACTGAACAGGATACCGTTGCCGAACGTCGAACGGGCAACCCGCGCCACAAGTTCCATTTTTTCGGCCTGGTCGCCATATTTAACCAGCAGTTCGTGGACATCTTCTGGTTTCAACAGAAAATATACAGGCGGCAAAAACGGAATTGGAAGCCAAAGATAGGCAACACCATCGTCAGCGTAGTCGCCAATGGTCAGCGCACCGTCTGCCCCGTTTTCGCGCATCGCCCGGATAAATTTGCGATAGTTGATTTTGCCCATCATCGCACCCCATTTATTATGTTGAATGATTATTGTAATCCAAAATGGTTAAAGGCGCTTTTCAGGCTGGTTTGAAGACCCATATACTCTGGTGCAACAAACTTATCCGCTTCTAACACGGCTCAGATAGTTATTCTCACATCGCTGATGTATCGTGTAGCAACTGATGAACATCATTTTAAGTCTTTGCCCGTTTTAATCCGAAAGAGGTTTACCATGAGTGCAGAAATTCCCGCCTCCACCCTTGACCTGTTCGAGAAACCGATCCTGTGCGCCCTCAGCACCGTGAACCCGGACGGTCAGCCGCACTCCGTCCCCGTTTGGGTCGATTTCGACGGCACCTATGTGCGTGTCAATTCGCCCGCGAACACCCGAAAGGCTCGTAATATGAGCTTCGGCAGCAAAGTGACCGTGCTTATAATTGATCCCGCTAACGCCTTCCACTGGGTCGAAGTCATGGGGCATATTGTCGAAATCAAGGATGAGGACAACGGCGCACGTGAGCATATCAACAGCCTGTCGAAGAAATATACCGGGAATCCCGTTTATCAGGATCGCGGTGACGGGCCACCCAACCGCCTGATGTATCTTATCCAGCCGGATAAGGTGCATGGTCGTTAGGTTGTGATGTTCCCGGATTCTTCTACGCGGGTCAGTCGGCGAAAGGCGCAGCCCGAACCATTTGTGAAATTTTCCCGATATTCGTTAAATTTTTGGGGGGATTCATTACAAACGTCCCATATTGGTGCTATGATGGAAATAGTTTACAGACCACGAAAGACGATCAACTATGCCCATTGAAATCTCCTGGGATAACGACCCTCACAACCTTATCATCATGCATTTTGTGGATACTTATACTTGGCTGGAACTGGACACCGTCATCGATCAGACATACGCCATGCTTAACAGCGTCCCACATCAGGTGGACATCATTGCCGTACTGGATCCCAAGCTGAAGGCGCCAGTGGGTGGCAATATGATTGCCCGCTTCCGCAAGATGCTCAATTACATGCCCAATAACCTCGGCGTCTACATCAACGTGGGGCGCGGAAACGCGTTTTCCCGCGCCATTGCCAATACCGTGCTGAAGATTTATCCGCTCAAATTCGATGTTCGATCTGCCGGATCTGTCGAAGAAGCCCGCGAGATGCTGGCCGAACGCCGACCAATCTAGGGCGCACGTTCGAACATCGGCTTTGCCAGCATCGTCTGAATCTCATAAATCGACCCCTGCTTTTCGCCATTTGGCAGCGGAATGCGCACCGGCACAGCTTCCAGTCGCGGGATAATTGTCGGCTCACCGCGCACCATGTCGGCATTAAATTTGTCGAGATCGCTCACGCCCGCCAGCGGAAAAGCATCCGCCGCGCAATACTGGTACAGCAGCAGTCGGCGCGTTTTCGTCGAGCGATTAGGCGCGGAAGCGTGCAGCATCCGCGCATGATGAATCGTGATCCCGCCCGCTTTCACTTGCAGCGAGACCACATTTTCCGGGTCTGGCTCAAAATCCGGGTCTGTCACCGCGCCGACAAAAATGCCATTCTGATGATGGTCGTACATCGGCCCCTTGTGCGACCCTGGAATGACCATCAGGCAGCCATTTTCGAGCGTCATGTCGTCCATGCACACGCCCACCGCCAGCAGATCATCATTCGTTTGCGGGTAAAACGCCCAATCCTGATGCCACTCCACCGGGCTGCCGAACGACGCCGATTTCATATTCAGCTTCGTGCCGTTCTGCCGCAGATTTGGCCCGATAAGCTGCGCGACCAGATCGGTGATACGCGGGTCACGCATCGCCGCGTCGTAAACCGGATGCTGCTTGACGGGATTTTTCAGGCGGCGCAAGCGTGGATTTTCCGGCGTATGTCCCGGTTCGAGGTCGAAAACATCGGTGTGCGCCGTCACCTCGCGCGACTTTTCGATAAATTCGTCCGTCACGCGCTGCAAATCGGCAATCGTCTCCGGGGACAGCACATTCTCAACCGCCAGATAGCCATTTTTGTGATAAAAATCAATCTGTTCCTGCGTAAGCATCATTTTTCTCCTAAAATTTTGTCTATAAACATATTCAAGCGTAAGGCTGAACCGCCAGTTTTCCAACCATTGGTGTCATATCTTTTAAATTGTGCGTGTACAACGGCACTTGCAGCCGATGAGCAACCGAGGCGATCAGACAGTCATCCATGCCAACGTGATGACTGAACTGCAAACGTTCCAACTCCTGCATCGCCCGCTGCTGGTCGGAAGAAGTGAGATAAAGCAGCTCAAATTTATCCAGAATACGCCGCGCCTCTGCGTGATTCGCTTTATTACTCGCCCCTTCCATGACTTCCATCCATGTTGTAGAAACGACTGAAAGCTGGATGGGTTGCGAATCGACCCATTTACGGGCTGCCCCGTAGTTGCGAAAGTAGTGCAGAATCACGGTTGTGTCAACGATACCAGCACTCACTCGTCTTTGTCCTCACTGTTGTCCTCACCCCAATCACCGAGGCGACGGCGGCGACGTTTGGCACGTTGTGCTTTAACCCATTCCACCGGGTCTTCGATTTCTGGGTCAACAAACTCTATCGGCCCGATCTCGTCCATCAGTTGTTTGAGTGACTTGCCCCAGTGTTCTTCGGGCTGTTTCTCAGCAGAGTCTTCCATATCGCGCTCGACAGATGACGCAACCTGTTCGATCAGTTGAAGGCGCTCTTTTGGAGCTAATTTAAGCGCCAGTGCCAGCGCTTCTTCCAATGGTGTGGTCGTATTCATCGCATTATCCATCTACCAGATTGTCTGGCTATTCTTCCAACACCTTCTCACAATTATACCTTAAACCCACCGCCCATTGATGATTTTATCTCGCAAAATTCTCGGTTATGCCCGCACAAAACGCCTGCCGAATCTGCCGATGGCATCTACGGCGATAATCTTATAGGATGTGTAGTGAAAGGCTATATTAATCGAGAGGAATCGCCCATGACCACCACATTCGAAATCGCCACCGCCGCCGACGCAGAGATCATGGTCAAAGTGCAGATCGCCGCGTTCCACAACGACTCAAAACTTTACCCCGGCCTCCCCCTCGACGGCCCACCGGGTTACGACTCCGTTGAGGCGTTCCTGCAAAAAATCGGCGAATGCCACTACTACAAAATTCTCGTGGACGGGCAGATCGTCGGCGGGATGACCGTGTATGATGAGGGCGACGGGCATATGCACCTCGACCTCATCTACATCGATCCCGAACACCACAATCACGGCATCGGCACGGAGGCCATCCACTTCATCGAGAAAGCCCACCCCGCCAGCAAATGGACGCTGCATACGCCGCTGTATGCCATTCGTAACCAGCATTTTTACGAGAAATTCGGCTATGTCAAAATGGGCGAAGAAACCTACCCCGACATCGTTCTGATCTCTTACGAGAAGCAAATCTAAAAATCACATCACCTGCGTCAGGCTCGTGAGGATGACCTTCGCGTACTGCTGTGCGCCCTGCGGGTTTGGGTGCGCGACGGAGGCACGTGGCGCGGCAAATTCCCGCAGCGGAGACAGCCGATCCGCGTGGCGTTCGCAGGCTTTGCGGCGACCTTCCGCGATTTCCGGCGGGTCTTGCGGCGAAAAATCGGGATTGATTCCGAAGACCAGCGCTTCCGATGCGCCGATTGCATTTTCATCCTCGAACAGCGGATCGACAAACACAATACCCCCAATGACTTCCGGCATCGCGCCTGTCAGATCGACAATCGCCTCGCGGATACACTGATGTGAATAATCGCGGAAATGGGCGGCGCGTTCGATGAACGAATCCGTAAACACCGAACTGAACAGATTCACCACCCGTTCCTCGATCATCTTCGGCACGAGTGGCAGGTTGAAGCCGATCATTTTAAGATAGTTCTGGATCATATTTTCTTCGGATTTTTCGCTAAAAAATTTATAGAATCCCGCCACCATGATGATCGCATTCGGGAAACAGTGGCAGACCTTTTCGAGCAGCAGCTTCATTTTGCGGTAAAAAGCGTCCTCAATTTCCTTATCGAGGTTCAGGTTCGCCAGGTTAATCACGCGCGTCGTGTCCACGTCATTGATGCCGCCGTTCAGCAGCACCAACCGCACACTTTCGTCGCGCTCTTTTCCGCCCAACGCCGTTTCGATCTGCTCAAAAATGGTCGGCTCACCGACAGGCACTTCGTTGGCGAACGGTCCGTCCAGCGGGGGTAAATTGCTTGGTGTATCCGGCTCACCGATCACCGCGCCGGAATGCGCCAGAAAAATGCACTCTACATCAAATCCCTGTCTGACGAGTTCCGCCATCACCAGCGTGTGAATTTTCTGATGCTCAAATAAGCCCTGCCCCCACATGATACTATCGCCCACTGCAATCATTTTGAAGCTGGCATCCACAGTTTCACCCTCAAGTGCATTGAAAAGTCCGCCGATTATAACGCTCACGCCGCCGATTACCCCAAATCGCCCCCTCCCCTCACGATATTCTCACACCCCATACCGCCCTGCGTTCCTGCCTTCCCGTCATTACTCATTACTCGCCCCTCATCACTCCCCACAATACCAATCCGACCACACACCAACATTTGCTGCAATCTCGGGTAAAATACCTGTCTTTTTCAGAAAGTTTCACCTATGAAGCGAAGCGTCATCGGGTTTGCGTTTGCCATGTCTCTGGCAGGTACAATCGGTGTCGTCGTCACGCAGACCGGCCTCGATTCGCTGACGGCGGTTTTCTTTCGCTGCCTGATCGCGTCCATCTGCCTCGGCACATACGGCGTCTACAAGGGCTATTTCAGCCGCGAGATTTTCCGATCCGGCGAACTGCGCTATATCCTTCTGGGCGGCATCGCCCTCATCGCCAACTGGATTCTGATTTTTCAGGGATTCCGCCTCGCCTCGCTCACCATCGCCGTCGCGACATTCTATGTCGAGCCATTTTTCCTGATCGCATTGGGCGTAATCCTGCTGAAGGAAAAATTCAACCGCACGACACTGGTCTGGACGGCAGTGGCTTTCGTCGGCCTTCTGCTGATTATCACGACCAATCAACAGGAAGCCACCGAAGGCAGCAATCTCCTGCTTGGTGTCGGCATGTCACTCGCGGCGGGGATGTGTTACGCGCTGGCGACCATTTTAGGCAAGAAAATCGTCAAAACGCCTGCCGTCGTCATGACGTTTATGCAGATGCTGCTCGGCACAATCGTGTTATTGCCACTGGCGCATGTCGGGGAAAACGTATCCTGGGGCTATGTGCTGCCGCTGGGCGCGGTGCATACGGCCTTTCTCTACGTTCTGATCTACCAGTCGATCCGTGACGTTCCGACTGGCCTGATCGCGCCGATCTCATTTTTCGATCCTGTCGTGACGATTTTGAGCGACGTGCTGATCTATTCGACCCTTCTCAGCGGCCTCCAGATCGTTGGTATCGTCGCCATTCTGGTCTCCGCCTTCTTCGCCAGCCAACCACCCAAGCCGCAATTGGTGGCCGAAAGCACGTGAGTTAAACAACATGGTCGGTAACGATTTTCGTAGAGACATGATAATTGCCCTGTCCCGCAAATAAATCGGTCATCGCGAACCGTTTTCGTAGGGGCGCAAGGCTTGCGCCCGAATTTGCGGATAGACACTTAAATCCCAACCTCCGCCCCATCCTCCAGCCAGATACACGCCGCCAGCGCGATCATCGCTTCCGTCCGCTGATTCGGGCTGTGGATCAAATCCAGATCAATGTCCGGCAGTTCAGGGAATCCGTCGCGAACGCCGAGAATTCTGAGGGTTTTTGGCACACTGGAACGTGGCATCGCGGCGATGGCTAACCCGCTGTGAGCAACAGACAGCAGCGCCGCCAGATGAGGGCTGCTGAACGCAATCCGCGTCTGCCGCCCCGCCTGCAAAAGCGCGTTGATGGCATACTGCCGCGCGAAACACTCCTCCTGAAACACCGCCAGCGGAACCGGGTTTTTGAGATGGGTCGCGTGTCGCGGTGATGTCGCCCACACCAGTCGTTCGCGCTTCACAAATTGGCCTGCTGGCCTGCCGGGGATGCGCGAGATCAAAGCCAGATCAACCTCGCCCATATCGACCATTTCGATCAGGCGAGGCGTGGTTTCGCACTGCACCTCCACCACAATCTGCGGCTGATTTTCGGCGAACTGCTCCAGAATTTGCGGCAAAATGCCCGCGGCGTAGTCGTCCGGGATGCCAAAACGCACCTCGCCAGTCGGTTTCGTATCGGATAACACGCCCCAGGCCTCGTCTTGCAGCGCCAGAATGCGATGAGCATAACTCAGCAGTTCCACGCCTTTTGGTGTCAGGCTGACCGCCGGACGTTCGCGCACGAATACCGGATGCCCGATCATTTCCTCCAGGCGGTTAATCTGCATACTCACCGCCGATTGTGTCCGGTGGACTCGTTTCGCCGCGCGTTGAAAGCTGCCTGTCTCGGCTATCGTCACGAACGTTCGCAAAAGCTCAGGGTCAATCTGCCACATCGCTAGTACCTTCAATTTTTTTGAACTTACCTATCAATTATATCAATTTGATTGTTGCACGCGCCAGTTCTAGAATGCGGCGCTATCGAAAAGTCGTTAGTCAATAGCTCTTAGCTTGTAGTCGTTAGTTGCATTGTCGCAAAGTTTACGCTCCGCCGCCGTAGGCTGGAAGCCATACGGCTAATGAAGAAAGCCCGCTGAAGCGGACTGGTGGAACTATCAGGAGTGTAACTAGTCGCCTTTAGGCGGCTTTTTACCATTAGCCATCGGGCTTTTAGCCCCTGGCGTGAAATAGCTTGCAGCACACTATCGACCACCACCAACAAAGGTACATTCCCATGTGGCTACTCATTCTCGCGCTCATCCCGTTCGCCTTTTCCATGACCATCAGCCCTGGGCCGAGCAACATTCTCGTGCTGATGACCTCGACGAATTTCGGCTATCGTCGCACCATCCCCGTGATTCTCGGCCTGTCGCTCGGACTGGCAGGCCTGATCTTCGCCGTCGGGCTGGGCTTGAGCCAGGTGTTTACGGCCTACCCTGCCCTGCACACGATTCTGAAATACGTGAGCATCGCTTATCTGCTGTATCTGGCGTGGCGCATCGCCCGTTCGAGCCAATTTAATGCCGACTCCGAGCAGAAAAAAGCCATGACTTTTTTTGAATGTCTGCTTTTGCAGCTTGTGAATCCCAAAGCCTGGATCGTCTCAATCAGCACTGTTGCCGCCTATTCCAGCGACGAGCATAATCTGCTGTTTCAGACCGTGACGATGTTTGCAGTTTTTGTGGTTGCCGCCGTCATCTCGCTTTCGACGTGGGCGGTCTTCGGCACGGTGATCGCGCGACTGCTCCAATCACCCAAATCCATCCGAATTTTCAATGTGACACTGGCGGCTGTTCTCGTGCTGTCGCTCATCCCGCTGCTGAATTTCAATACATGATCTTTTCAGCGCTCACGGTTATGACAAATCCCTGAATATTCGTTTATGATGGGTAGATAGGCCGCTAGCAGCGAAGGGATAGTAACTATGCTCACTGAAGACAAAATAAACGAGATACCCGAATGGTTTGATGCCAAGCCTTTGAGTGAGTTTATTGCCGTCCTCGCGAACGAACTCAGAATGGATCTTGAAACTATTAGGGCGGCGGCAGAAGTTATGAAATTGGAACAAGCGTTAAAAACCAAAGCATATAATGGTGAAGAACTTGACCTTGTGCAGCTTGTGACCAATTCTGTTGAACACGCCCATGAGTTACTCTCCCAGGTCATCAGGCAGGCCAAAATTCGCGAAGGCCGTGCAACTGAATAGCGACACCGCGATTCCGCACGCATCACTCTCCCCTCCTGGCCCCGCATTGACTCCCCGCCCCCACATGACTTACACTACTTGTAACAAAATTCACAGGATACCCGCACATGGTCGAGGCGCTCGATAACCTGATTCAACCGCTGTACACGATGCCGCTGGAAAGCGCTGCCCTGTGGGTGTTGGCGGAAAACACGCTCATTTTTATTGCCGCGCTGGTCATCGGTCATTTTGCCGTCAAAATCTTCAAAGCTCATGCCATCACCGACCTACCACCGCCGCCGATCACCGCCATCGAGATCATCCTGGCGATTTCCTGCGTCCTGTTCAATTCGCTCATCACCTGGGTCGGCGTGGTGTTGTGGCGTGTGGGTATCATCCAACTGCGACCCGCAGACAGCATCATCGGCGTATTCGTCGATTGTGTGGTGCTGTTTTTGGCGATGGATTTCGCCATGTACGTGTTCCACCGCGTCGCCCATCACCCCCTGCTCTACCCGATCATCCACGACACGCATCACCGTTTCGACAACCCGCGCCCGTTGACGCTGTTCGTCCTCAATCCCTTCGAGACGTTGGGTTTTGGCGCACTCTGGCTGGTCGTGATCTCGGTTTATCACGCCACGTTCGTTGGCATGATCGTCTATCTCACGCTGAATGTCGCTTTCGGCCTGATCGGACATCTCGGTGTCGAGCCGTTCCCGCGCCGCTGGCTGGAACTACCCGTCATCCGGTACATCTCCACCAGCACGTTTCACGCCGAGCATCATCAGGATCGCCACCACAACTACGGCTTCTACACCGTCATCTGGGATCGGCTGTTCGGCACGCTCTCGCCGGATTACATCGACGAATTCCAATCCGCCGCCCACCGTAACGTCATTCGCCCCTAGCGAAAACGGGTCAAACGCTTACCCCCTCAACTGGATATATTCAGGCTGGGCTTGCTGCATCATCGTCGGGACGCGATCACTGCAAATCGCTTCAATATCATCGGCGACAAAGCGCCCGACATTGAGCAGTGCTTCCACGTTTGCCCCGGCGCGATGGGACGACAGCACCGCATGGTCGGCTTTGCGAATCGGGTGATCTTTGGGCAGCGGCTCCTGCGGGAAAACATCGATTCCGGCGATAAAACACCCCGCCAGCAGCATCTCCGTCAGCGCATCGAAATCGACCACGTGCGAACGACTAAGCAGGATGAAAACGGAGTCAGGCCGGATGAGCGATAATTTTTCGCGATCCAGCAGAGCGCGGTTGGAGGCGCTGGGAACTGCCAGCACAAAGATGACTTTCGATGTGGATAGCAAGGTGTCCAGGTCAACGGGGGTGACGTTATGCCCGCGCAGATAGGTGTCTGTCAGCCAGGGGTCGAACACCTGGATCGGGCAGCCGAACGGCTCGATTAACGGCTTGAGCGCCTTCGCAAGCCCGCCGAACCCGATGAACCCGACCTGCTTGCCATAAAGCGTAAACGGCGTACCCAGTTCGGTTTCAAAAGCCGTGTGGCTCCAGTTGGGTTCGTCCAGGCGGAAAGCACGGTCGGTATAGCTAATCTGCCGGGCGCAGTCCAGCGCTAACGCCAGCCCCAGCTCGGCGACGGCTGGCCCGAACGCCGGCGCGCAACTGAGTACACGGATGCTGCGCGAAAAACAGGCGGCGTAGTCCAAACTTTGGGGTGACGGGAAACCACCGCCGACTTCCAGAATTGCGCGTAGGCCTGGAAAACGATTCACATCGCCGTGTCGCCAACTCCCGCAGATGATGGCGACAATTTCATCGCGCACTTTATCAAGTTCCGCTTCCGGCATGGGATCATCATGTCCCCATATCACGTCGGCGGCGTTGTATACGCGCTGGAGGTCTTCACCCGTGAAAATCGTTTCGAGCTGCCGGAATGAAGGGTCGAGTATAATTTTGGGTTTCATAAAGGTTTGCTACTTTTGTAAAATTATCGGGTCATAAATAGGCCAAGTCCGGCGAAGTATACCCTTTCCAGTCGGTCTGCCCAAAGGTGAAATGGCTCACATTGCATATTCATTTCAACTTTCTCACAAGACATTTTGGAAAAAGTTGTGCCTCATCCCTCAAAGGTTCTAATGATAGATATGCTGCCATTATCCCTGTGGAGCATTAACGTAAAAACTCTGGGTAGCACTCCAAGCTTTTGGCACACCATCCTGAATAGCCCGGATGCGCCAATGATACGCCCCGTGCCGCAAGTCAATAACTTCTACAAAAAGCGTACCCGCTTGTGTGGTGGCCGAAAATACAGGTGCGTTGTTAAATCGGAAGTCTGATGATACCTCAATCTCGTATTGGTCTGCCCAGCTCATTCCTCCCCAAGTCAGGGTAACAGGATTGTTTGAAAAGTAATGAAGATTAGGGGCGACATGAACAGGAGATTCGACGCTGATTGTGAAAATCTCACTCCATCCTGACGCAATACCATCGCTGTTAAGGGCGCGAACACGCCAATAATATGTCCCTATTAAGAGGGGTCTAAGAGGCTTATAAGTCGGTTGTGTAACGCGAATAGCTAAAGAATCAGCCGGGTTGCTTGGGTCAAGTTGTATCTCATAGGCTTTTGCGCCAGCGGGTACGGTCCACTTAAATGTGGGCTGAAGATTTGCAATAGTCGTGCTATGTACAGGACTCAGTAGTACAGGTGCTTCAGTAGGCAATCCCAGTAAATTAGCCGTGAGTGTGAAACTGCTGGCATCCTCATCACTACTGGCAACCATGATATAGTAAGTCGTATTGGGTTCAACAATAACATCAAGCTGAAGGCTGTCTGAAGCAGTTTGCATTGCACCCACAGCCAGAGGATTTGCACCGCTTTCACAAGATATTTCGTTAAAATTTCCTGGCGAACCTGCCCAAACGGAAAGAACAGAAAGCCAGTTATTGCCTTCAATTTGCGTGCGCAGCGTGCGCTGAGTGCTGCTGGAGATACGATACCAGAGAGAACGATTCACATTTGCACCACAGCTTGGTGTTGGCTCACTTGCGACATGCGTAGCAAGTTCAAGAGAGCTTGTTTGTGGTGCTGCCACTACTGGCGCATCAATTGGGTTGTCGTTACCAGGGCATCCAGCGGAAGGGGCTGTGAGAAAAGGCATATAGTCAACAAACTCGCCGACTGCAGCACCTGAGCCAGTACCGAAGCCTGACGGCCCATCGGATACACCCCACCAGTTATTCGTCGCATTTGCATCAGGACGGTCAGGATTGTTTCCTCCCTGGTATATGCCTTGCCCGGAAGTACCTACAATACAATTATTGTTGATCTGCGTCGGGGATAGGAAATAATTATAAATGAGGTTGTGATTGAGAAAAATATTTCCCCCAAGCGCACCCGATTCTTCGGTAACACGATTATCAAAAAGCGTGCTATCGGCAACGTGGAGCTGCACGTACCCATAACTGTGAATTGCCCCACCCTGGCGCGCCGTATTCCCACGAAATTCGCTATCCGTGATATAGCTGTTGTTACTATAAATCGCGCCGCCGGAAACCGAGGCCAGATTATCGTCAAATTGCGAGTTTTCAACGATCAGGCTTCCACTTTGATTGGCGGACTGCATGTGGGCCTCAATTGCGCCTCCCACTTGGGACATGTTATTTTTAAAGATGCTGTCACGAACGATGGTCCCTGTTCCATTCGCGTTAATTGCGCCACCGCCATTATCCGATTCATTATTTTCAAATTCGCTGGTTTCGATCACACCCGCGCTCATGGCGATGGCACCGCCGTCCTGTACCGCGCTGTTTCCCTGAAAATGACTGGAAGATACTGTCAAAACAGGGCATCTAATTGCACCTCCCGCCGTCGTTGTAGTAACTGTCGCTGAATTACTGATAAACCATGACCCTGTGATATTTACATTTTGCGAACCCTGACAGCCAACGGCACCACCTATCGCGGCAGTATTCGACTCAAATTGAGAGTCAGCGATATTTAAATCCCCAACCGTAAATATTGCCCCTCCATTCCCATGTGCGCGATTGTCGGTAAGGTAGCTATTGTTCCTGACCGCCAAAGTACCTAAATTCAGGATACCGCCGCCAGATCGCGTGTTGAGATCAGCGGGATTGAAATTTGGGATAGAGCCGCCGCTGATGGTCAAATTATCAAGCGTCAGCGCACCATTCTGTGCAACTGCCAGAATACGAAATTCGGGTGCGGCACTATCTCTGGTAATCGTCGCACCATTGCCAACAATAGCGATGGGTGCGGTGATTACAGGCAGTCCAGTTGGGCCATAGGTGCTGTTGTCAATGGCTGTGAGGGTATAGCTGCCTGGTGCAAGGGAAATTTCATCAGCCAAAGAATCGGCATTAGCAGCATTGAGCGCGATAATTAGTTCTTCGACTTCACCCGCTAATACACTATATCCACTTGCTTCACCGTCATTAACTCCTTTAGGTTGGCAAGGGTTATTCGGATCATTCGAGACCCATGAAATGCCCGGAAGCGTTCTAATTGAGATCGATTGATCTTGTGCTTGTTCTCGTACTTCAAAATGAAGATGGGCACCTGTAGAATTTCCGCTATTGCCTGACTCCGCAACATGTTCTCCTCGAGTTATACTACCGCTGGTCTTAATGAAAGAATCAAGATGAGCATACCAGCTTTCATAACCGTCTCCATGATCTATTTTCATGAGATTTCCAAAGCCTTCGTTCCATGCGATGGACGCATCGGCAATCTGCCCTGAATGAGCCGCTAAAATATCAGTTCCCACAACAGGCATCCGAAAGTCGATGGCTTCTCCTGATTCATTTATATGCGTATCGGAACAGCCAGGGCCAGCGGTTATTGTAAAAGTACCTATAAATGGCAATCTGAGACTTGATAGGTTCGCTGCTTGAATATTTGCACTGGCATGTAATGTCGATTGCCTCTCCAGAATAGGTTGTGTTTTATTAAATACCTTTATAATTTGAAAAGACTGACGTATTTCTTTGACTTTATTTAAATCAGTCACATCGTAGACCGTTACGGCAAAGTAATATATTTTCCCATCGAAATCCCAGTAAGTAATTTCTCCAAATAAGTCCCCACCGGCATATCTTTCAACAATAATTTCTCTTTCGCTACTTTCTAAAGCAGTTTGTCCTACTAACCCTTGCATGTTAATCGGTTTTTCGAGCCACCTAGATAGGCTCACATTACTGGGTTTGTCAGTAGGCAATACTCCTGCAATGACATCAATTGGAAGAGACGTAAGAGGCTGCGTCGAAGTAGGATCATAATTGCGAATCTGGGTGTAAGAACCTAGTGCGCCTGAAGCTGGTTGTATGTGCCAGTTTTGGGGTAATTCTAACCGGAAACCATACATGGAATCTGTATAAATTGTGGGCTTCAATTGAGGCATTGGGCTTGACAGAACAGCAGTAGTATTCGTAAAGGCAAATCCAAAAAATACCACAACTATGACAGCCATAATCAGTAAAGCTTTTTGCTTCCTGAATGTCATATTCCAATCCTTTCGCCCGAAGCCAATCGCAGCCAAAACACCTTACCTAATTGTCAAGTATTCTACACTGATGAAAATAACAGGCAAATAACATTCAAATATGGGACAGGCAAATTTATGGTAACTTGCCCAATCCCCCCATCCCCGGTATCGTTATCCCCCATAATGACAAGACCGACCCCAACACCAAAGGCTCTCATATGGCAACTTCACAACTCGACAACGCGACACTGCAAGAACAGGACAAACATCAGCTTCACCCGCTGCAACATCCCAAAACCCACGCCGACCCGCTGGTCATCGAGCGCGGCGAAGGCGTTTACCTCTACACCGCCGATGGCCGCAAAATTCTCGACGGCATGGCGGGGCTGTGGAACGTGGATGTCGGCTATGGGCGCGAAGAACTGGCGCAGGCCGCTTACGACCAGATGAAGCGCATGGCCTACACCTCCAACTTCGCGGGCATGACCAACATCCCGGCGACCCAGTTGGCGAACAAGCTCTCCGGCTATGCCTACCCCAAACTCAAGACGACCTTTTTCACGTCCGGCGGCTCGGAATCCAACGACAGCGCCTTCAAAATCGCGCGGTATTACTGGAAGCGCCTCGGCAAGCCGGATAAGTATAAAGTTATCGCGCGGCAATTTGGCTATCACGGCATCACCCTGGCTGCGACCTTCGCGACGGGCATCGAGCGCTATCACAAGATGTTCGGCCCGCCCGTGCCGGGATTTTCGCACATCGTCGCGCCCTACTCCTATCGCTTCGCAGGCGAGTTGAAAAGCGGCGAAACCATCGGCCTCGCTGCTGCCCGCGCCCTCGAAGAAGCGATCCAGCGCGAAGGGCCGGATACCGTCGCGGCGTTTATTGCCGAGCCAGTGCAGGGAGTCGGCGGTGTCATCATCCCGCCCGACGATTATTTCCCGCGCATCCGCGAAATCTGCGATCAGTACGGCGTGTTGTTCATCGCCGATGAAGTCATCACCGGCTTTGGGCGCACCGGGGAGCTTTTTGGCCTCAACCGCTATGGTGTCCAGCCGGATATTCTGTCATTTGCGAAGGCAATCACCAGCGGCTACCAACCCCTCGGCGGCAACCAGATCACCGACGAAATTTATGACGCGATTCTGTCCGCGCCGGATACCGATACCTGGATGCACGGCTACACCTATTCCGGCCACGCGACGGCCTGCGCGGTGGCGCTGCGCAATCTGGAATTGATCGAAAATGAAAAGCTGGTCGAGCGCAGCAAACAGTTGGGCGAACGCCTGCTGGCAGGGCTGAGTTCGCTGAAGGAATTTTCCGTCGTCGGGGACGTGCGCGGCCTCGGCCTGATCTGCGGTGTCGAACTTGTGACGGATAAAGAGTCGAAAACGGCGGATGTGGCGCTGGCGGCGAAAATCATGCGCTCGTGCCTGGATCGCGGCCTGCGCACGCGCAATATCGGCAGCACGCTGGCCTTCTCACCCCCGCTGACCATCACCGAGGACGAAGTGGACGAAATTGTGCGCATTCTGGGGAGCGCTTTGGACTCGGCGGGGTGAAAATTAGGCTTTTTGGGGGTGAGCGATTCGTTCGCCCCTGCTAAACATATAAACATTTTGAGGATTCAACTTGTCACCAACGCTTATACAGGACAAAGGCTACCGCGTTGTGATGTATCTGAACGATCATCTGCCTGCTCATGTTCATGTGAAAAAAGATCGAAACGAGGTGCGAGTTCAGATTGATCCCGTCCAAATTATGGACAATTGGGGATATAATCAGCGTGAAATCAAAGCTATCCTTGAATTAATAACGACCCATCAGGAGCAACTTTTGGCAGCGTGGAATACGTTTTATCCGCCTGAAACAAAAGATAAGGAGTAAATATGTCAGACTACGCCAACAGCCATCCGATTTCGGTACGCATCGTTGACCAGAAAGTCACCGTGACACTCGCTGATGGTCGCGAAATCAGCAATCCGCTTGATTGGTTTCCCTGGCTGGAAGCAGCAACGCCCGAACAACAGGCCAATTTCGAGTTATGGCCGTTTAGCGTTGATTGGCCGGATTTGGATAACGGTCTGGATGTTGAAGGAATGCTTCGCGGTATCCGTCCCCGCGCATATGATCCTGTCCTTTAACTCGTCGTGCAACCCTCATTCATCCTTACCCCAATCGCCCAGCCGATGCTCCCACTGATCTTGCCGAATTTGATTCACTCAAGTTGGTAGCTTTTAGTCGCTAAAGACTTGATAAAGCAATTGCCGCGCCGCCAAATTGTAATATCGCAGCCCGAATCCGCGTCAAAGAGATGTAACAATCACGATTCCACGATGCTATATAAGGGACATCATGACAGACGAAACAAAAACGGCTGCACAGCGGCCATTTGAAATTGGGTTGTATTCATTCGCTGAGTTAGCGCCTGACCCGCAAACGGGACACAAGGCAACCCCGGCGGAGCGTATTCGCGATTTATTGGAAGAAATCGAACTAGCGGATCAGGTTGGGTTGGATGTGTATGGGCTGGGCGAACATCATCGCGAGGATTTTGTCTCCTCCGCGCCGGAAGTCATTCTGGGGGCGGCAGCAGCCCGCACCAAACGGATTCGCCTCACCAGCGCCGTCACGGTACTTAGTTCCGACGATCCAGTGCGCGTGTTTCAGCGCTTTGCCAGCCTCGATCTCGTTTCCAATGGTCGCGCCGAAATCATGGCGGGTCGCGGCTCATTTATCGAGTCGTTTCCGCTGTTTGGCTACGACCTCAACGATTACGACGAATTATTCAGCGAGAAGCTGGATTTGCTGATAAAACTCCGCGAAGGTGAACGAATCACCTGGCGTGGCGATCATCGCGCACCGCTGGATAATCTGGGCGTTTATCCACGTCCGATCCAAGACCCGCTGCCGATCTGGGTCGGTGTCGGCGGCACACCGGAATCCGTCGTTCGCGCGGCCAGCCGGGGACTGCCGATGGCGCTGGCGATTATCGGTGGGATGCCCGAACGCTTCGCACCCTTTGTCGATCTCTTTCGTCAGGCGGCTGCGCAGTACAATCACGACCCGCTGCCCGTCAGCATCAATTCACACGGGTTTATCGCCGATACGCGCCAGGAGGCCATCGACGTATCCTTCCCGGCGGTGCAGGTCGTCATGAACAAAATAGGACGTGAGCGCGGCTGGCCTCCCATGCAGCGCCAGCAGTACGAAGCATCGGCGGAACTGCGCGGCTCAAATTTCGTCGGCAGCCCGGACGACATCATCGAGAAAATTCTGTTCCAGCACTCGATCTTCAACCATCAGCGGATGCTGTTGCAGTTGAGCGTGGGGACGATGCCGCATGACAAGCTGATGTACGCGATTGAGTTATTCGGCACAAAAGTCGCGCCTGTCGTGCGTGCGGAAATCGCGAAGCGAGTCGCGCAGCCTGTTTAAGCGTGCCTGAAGGTGTGTTGAAACGGCAAGTACATGACACTTTCAGGGAATGTGAAGGTGTTTTTGCGTAGGGGCGCAATAATGTAGTTTTACAAATTAATACGGAGTGCGGATTATGTAGGGGCGCACAGCCGTGCGGCCTTGCATCCAACAGGACACGATACATCGTGTCCCTACGAAAACGTTGGTCGTTATCCGTATTTAATAGTTAAAACGCATTATTGCGCCCCTACAGACCCACACATTTTCAGGCATTGGTTTAAAAGTGTCGTGTCACGAACTGAATTCGGGGAGGGCTTGGGTGCGCGGCGATACAGGGGATTAACGACGGTGGTATCTGCGATGGTCGTCGTCATTCATCCTTACCCCAATCGCCCAGCCGATGCTCCCATTGTTCTTGTCGAATTTTCTTCAACCATTCAACCGGGTCTTCGATTTCTGCATGATCGAGTTCAATTGGGCCGAGTTCGTCCAGCAAACGCAGCAAATTTTTCCCCCAATGTTTTTCCGGCTCGGCTGGCTTCGGTTTTTCCGCACCATCCAGCGTATCAATAAGCAGCTTCGCCAGTTCTTTACGTTCGTTAGCGTTTAATGCTTTCGCCTGTTCGAGAATTTCCGCGACGGTCATATCTCTAACCTCCAACACGTTACGCCTATTATAAATGAATTTCGCCTCATTCTGCCCGTTTTCATATCGCCCAATTAGAACAAGAGTCCGTCTCCCCTGTTCCACCACGCCCATTTTGCCCTATAATAGAGCAAGCGATAGAGAACAGAATCCCACCATGTACGAATCAACACTCACACCAACGCCTTTTATCGGACGATCACAGGAAATTGACGAGATCAGCAGGTTGTTGGCTGACCCGGCCTGCCGACTCCTGACGCTGGTCGGCCCCGGCGGGATGGGCAAGACGCGGCTGGCGCTGGAAGTTACCGCGCGCCAATCCGACTCCTTTCCCGACGGCATCTTTTTTGTGCCGCTGTCGCCTCTCAACCGGGTCGCGGACATCCTGACCACCATCGCCGAGGCCACGCCCTTTCGATTTCAGCAGATTGACCGCGACCCGCGTGACCAATTTCTGGATTACCTGCACGAAAAACAGGCCAAGCGCATCCTGCTGATCCTGGATAGTTTTGAGCATCTCCTGGACGGCGTAGATCTCGTTTCGGAAATCCTCGCCGCCACCACCAGCCTCAAAATTCTGGTCACGTCCCGCGAGGCGCTCAATCTTCAGGAAGAATGGGTACGCCAGATCGCAGGCATGACCGATCCTGACCAGGTGCAGCTCTTTCTGGATCGTGCGCGTCGGATTCGCGGCGATTTTAACCTTGCCGAAGACAGCCGCAGCGTTGTCGAAATCTGCCGTCTCGTCGAAGGGATGCCGCTGGCGATTGAGTTAGCCGCTGGCTGGCTGAATTCGCTCCAACCCGCCGACATCGCCCATGAAATCCGCCGCAATCTCGATATTCTCGCCACCCGTTCGCGCAATCTGCCGCAGCGTCACCGCAGTATTCGCTCGGTTTTCGATCATTCATGGCAGCTTTTATGTGACGATGAGCGCGAGGTATTCCAGAAATTATCGTACTTTCGCGGCGGCTTCACGCGGGAAGCGGCAGAAGTCGTCGCCGGAGCGTCATTGCATACGCTGGCGGGATTGGTCGATAAATCGCTCGTGCGGCTGAACACCCGCTACGATGTACACGAACTGCTGCGCCAGTACGCGCTCGAACAGATGAATCCTGACGAACACAGGGCCGTGCAGCAGGCCTATATCGAATATTATCTCGGCCTACTCTGTCGTCTGGAACGCGACATCAAATCAAGCCGTCAGGTCGCTGCCCTGGACATCATCGCTGCCGATTTTGAGAATGTGCGCACCGCGTGGCAGTTAGCCGTGCAGCATGGGCATTTCGCGGCGCTGAACGAAGCTGTCGAAAGCCTGCACTTTTTCGCCGATATGCGCGGACGTTATCACGAAGTCGTCAGCCTGCTCCAGCCAGCGGTGGAGCGCTTCCCACCGAATCCCAGCCCTGAGCAGGCCTGCATGCTTGAGCGCATCCGAATGCGGATGGCACGTAACATCCTCCTCGGCAATCTGCGCATTGAACCGGACATGCGCAGCCAGATCGACACCGCCCTGGCAGCCGCCCGCGCCCGTCACGATCAGGCCGAAGTCGCCTTCTGCCTGCTAATATCGGGAATTCTCGCGGTCTGGGAAGGCGATGACCGCGTTTATGCCAACGAAAAAGCGTCGGCGCTGTTTCAGGAAAGCTGCGATATTTACGACGCATTAGCCGACAAATTTTATCAGGCGGATGCGCTGGCCTGGCTCGGCTCGTGCATCTTCTACGAAGGTGAGGGCAATCCTGGCCCGGCGCTTCTCACCAGAAGCCTTGACCTCCGCCGCGAGATCGGGGATCGCAATGGCATCGCCTGGATTACCCTCAACCTGACAGCCGTCAAGCACGAACAGTTCGATTATGTCGAAGGTGAGCGTTACTCGCGGGAGGCGCTCGGCCTGATGCGCGAAATCGGCAGCCTCAAAGGAATTCTTCAGGCGATGGGCAAGCTGGCAGAAGGTGTCATGATGCGCGGCGACCTGGAAGAAGCCAGAGCGCTTGCCGAAGAAATGCGCGGTTTGGCTGACGAAGCTAACAATCTGGACGGCAAAATGATCGCGGCGGGTCTGCTCTCGTTCCTCATCGGTGTTATGAACGAAGATTACACCCAGGCAACAGCGCTGGCGCACCAGAATTTCGCCATATCGTTGGAGCCGTTCTTCGGTGGTCACAAGGACGTGAGCGCCCGCTGGGGACAAGCGGTGGCGGACTGTGCGCTCGGTCATTTCGAAGCCGTTCGCCAGAGCTATCCGACGTTATTCTGGGATCAGTACGACGACCCCGGCCCGGCGACCTTCTGCCTCGCGATGGAAGCCGCCGCCCGCGCTTATGAGGGTGCGCCGGAAGCTGCCGCTGAATTTTTGGGGCTGGCCTTTCATCAGCCGCCCTGGGTCAGCGGATGGCTGCATCGCTGGCCGGTGTTAACCCGCCTCCGCGCGGATATTGAACGCCGTCTGGACGCGACAACTTTTCAGACGGCATGGGAGCGCGGCACGCATCTCAACCTGGAAACAACCATCCGGTCATTTTTGGGTGAGCCGAAAAACGCGCCCCAATCACCCAGCAGCGACGCACCACTAAGCGAACGAGAAATCGAAGTGCTGCGCCTCATCGCCGATGGCCTTTCCAACCGCGAGATCGCCGAACGGCTGGTGCTGTCGCCGGGGACGATCAAAGTGCATACGCGCAATATCTACAGCAAGCTCAACGTCAACAGCCGCACCCAGGCGCTCGCCCAGGCCGCGAAATTTGATTTGCTTTAAAATTTGGTGGTTATCTTTTCCGCCTTTAACCTTTGTTCTAGTCTGCACAAAGGTTAGCTTTGCGTAGAGCATCTTCAAAACTTCTTCAGTAAACTCCGCTTCAGATTAACTCATCTTCCTCCCATACAACCGTGTCCGATGTTCCGCCGCTAGAATTATTTTTTGCTTTTTGAAGCGCTTGCTCCTCGACTTCTTTTCGTTTCATAACCAGATCAGGTCTATTTAAAAATTCTGCTAGTTTCCATGCAGGTATCACTTGTGCCATACCCGTATTGAGATTTCGATCTATATCAACATCGTCACCGCTAGTCTTTGGGTTGTACCACATGTAGCCCCAAATAATACCAAGTAATTTTCCAGGAAGTGCATAAATCCCCTGCGTACCAACAGCAGCATAAGTCAAAAATACAGGTGAACCACTTGTGCCGGGGATCGTTCTGCATTCAATCAAAAAACTCTCTTCCATGTGCGTATATTTATTTCCAGCTATATCTTTTCGCTCACGGGGAATAGTTTCGAGGTTTAACATAGACACAGTGCCAAAACGCACAACAGGCAAGTTTTTCTGTACTCCAGAATGGGCAATAAATCGGCCCACCATCATTACATCACTTCCATAATCGATAAGCCCCAATGGATTTCTTTCACTTGCAACATCAGTCTTTGTGACAAATGCACTGAGGCTTGGCATATGAAAACGCACATGACGCATTTTGGTATCTTCAATTGAACAAAGAGCTATATCATCGTCCCAATCATCAATCCAATTACTGTATTTATTAGAAATAATCCATCTTTTACCATTTACTCTATTTAATCTAATAACCGTTGCTTTACTTTCTCGAATCACATGACTATTTGTAACCGCGTAAACATGACTTCTTATTTCGTCACCTAGTTGTTCTTCAAAAGGTATGTGTACTAAAAACCCCGAACCACCAAAATTCTCCCCAATTGCAGCAGCTTCAGGTGACCGATACAAATAGATGGGGCAATCCAGATAACTATTGTCAATGCGCGGCATAAAGCAACTCCATAATCGAACTGGTAAGTTGTCGAATAACTATACATAACTCTACTCTTTAGAGTACCTTTTTTATATCTATTTCCACAGGATAATCGCCTAAACTTCTATTCATTATGCTGCAAATCCCTTTGACTGATCCACGATCAGGTTAGAATAGATAATGTTATTGTCTTACCGGATCAATCATCAATGGCGCGATCAAAAGAATTCAGCAAAGACAAAGTGATCGAACAGGCGATGCGGCTCTTTTGGGAGAAGGGTTACGAAGCCACCTCGATCCGCGACCTACAAAAGATAACGGGCATCAGCAGCAGCAGCATGTACGAAGCCTTTGGCGACAAGCGTGGCCTGTATCTGGCGGCGCTGGAACGATTTTGCCAATATGAGCGCCAACGGATCGCGCAGATGGCGCAGGAGGCCGCCAGCCCGCAGATTTTCATCGAGCAGCTTTTTGTAACTCTCGAAGCGGTCAACACGCCCGCCACCTTTCTTCATGGCTCACTGGCGTTCAAGGCGATGGTCGAATTTGGCACGCTCGACTCGGACATCACCGCCCTGCTCCTCACCCACTACTTCGGCATCAGCGAAATTATCGCCGAAACGCTGAAGCGTGGGCAAAGCGATGGGTCGATCACCACTCAGGCCGACCCGCTGCATCTGGCCTACACCATCCTCAGCACCCTGCAAGGCGTGGCGACCCTCAAGGAAGTCAAGCCGGATTTCGCATTTACGCCCTCTATCGCGCAGATCATCCTCCAACTGCTCAAGTAACCTCAACGTTACTCAAAATTGATAAGGTATGTACACCGTAGGCTGGAAGCCCTACGGCTAGGGTTCAAAGCCCTCTCAAAGAGGGCTGCATAACCTTTTTGCGTACATTTTCAGCCTGCTTTGAGCAGGCTTTCTTCAATTAGCCAGGTGGCTTCCAGCCCCTGGCGACATTTTCTCACTTGCATTTGATGCTCCCCATTTCCCATTCCCGACCTTCCCACACTGAATTGATAAATTTTTCACGAAATCCTAAAGCTTTCCCCGATCCGTTTGTGATACAATGAACAAAATTCTGAAACGAGTGTTTCAGAATAGAGCAACCGTAAATATGGATATGGATAAAAAGGATTTCTCAATGGAAACGCCCCAATGATTTCCGGCGGACTGCCCATCATC
>JALHNB010000044.1 GCA_022843745.1 Anaerolineae bacterium
GGGCGATCTGCCCCGCGCGAGGGAGGCGGGACCAGTATTCTGCGATTCGCGTTTGCATCATGTCCCCCTAAACTTTCTCAATCGATTGGCCTGAACCGAGGATGCCGGAAGGCCGCAACACCAGCATCAGAATGAGAATGCCAAAAATAACGATGCGTGTCCATTCGCCGCCGATATAGCCATCACTCATGGATTTCAACATGCCGATGATGAATGCGCCCAACACCGCGCCACGTATATTGCCGATGCCGCCGAGAACCGCCGACGTAAAGGCCATTAACCCGGCCTCAAAGCCCATCAGGAAGCGCCCGGTATTGATATATAATCCCCAGACGAGTCCGGCTGCACCTGCCAACGCGCCACCGACAAAAAAGGTCATCGCGATAATCCGGTTGACGTTAATGCCCATCATCGCGGCGGCTTCACGATCCTGAGCGCAGGCACGCATGGCCTTGCCCGTTTTGGTGCGGTCAATAAACAACGTCAGGCCGATCATTAAAGGAATGGTCACGGCGAAAAGAAAGACATCTTTACTGGTAAACAAAATAAAAGTATCTATCCCAAACACATCACGCAAAATATTCACCGTCGGAAAATATTGCGGATAGGTAATTTGGGTTGGCCCCTGCCAGATCGCGAATAACGCTTCCAGAATGAAGGAGACACCGACTGCTGTCAGCAATGGAGCAAGGCGGGGCGCTTTTCGCAGTGGTTTGTAGGCAACACGATCAATAAATACGTTGAGTCCGCCTGTCAGGAGCATCGTCAGGATAAAAATGATGGGCAGGATGACGAGCAGACCAACCGTATCAAGTGGGCGGGGCGGGTTAATCATCGTGAACATGGTCAGCGAAATGAAAAAGCCAAACGCAAATAAATCGCCGTGTGCGAAGTTAATCAACTCGATAATGCCATATACCATTGTATAGCCCAGGGCGATCAGCGCCAGATAGCCGCCAATGGTCAGGCCGATGATGACTTGTTGGATAAATATTTCAACTTCTAGGCTCATCTGGGAACTCCAAAAGTGGGGTAACAGAAGGAGAGGACAACACTTGTCCTCTCCCTGGAATTATGCGCTTACACCATTATCAGCTTATGGTGTTGCTACACATTCGCTGTCCTGCATAATTGGGCTGATCGGAAGGGCACCACCAATCGCTCCATCGGCAATGCTGTAGCCATAGATGAAGGCCAGCGTTGAGTCGCCGTTTTCATCAAGGGTGAAGGTGCCGGTGATGCCATCAAAGTCGGCGGTTGTACGCATCGCATCGAGGATAGCGGTACGATCCGCTACGCCAGCCACTTCAATCGAGTTCAGGATCACCTGCATACTCTGATAAGCATAGGTCGCATAGGGATCGGGTTCTTCGCTAAATGTCTCAAGGTAATCGTTATAGAAACGCTGACCGCTTTCGGTGGTCAATGCGCTGGGCAGCAGGCCGGGGAAGGTCAGGAGAACGTTGTCATTAACAACATCTGCGCCGCCTGCCTGGTCGATCAGGCTGGGGCTTGCCAAACCATCTGGCCCCATGAACTTGACACCTGCATCGAAAAGTCCCTGTGAACCCATCTGCTGAATAACCTGTGGGCCACCGGAATCCAACACGAAACCGCCGTAAACGAGGTCTGCGCCAGACGCCCGGATGTCGTTGAGCAGCGCACGCAGGTCTTGTTCGGTTGATTCGACAGCATTACGACCTGCTATCGTTAAGCCGATTTCATTAGCCTGACGCTCAAATTCATCGGCGATACCTTTGCCGTAGGCCTGAGTATCGTCCAGAATATAGACACTCTCGTATCCTGCGCAGAATGCCCATGAAGCTGCTGCAGGGCCTTGTAAATCGTCAGTGGCGTTGGTGCGGAAGTAATTGACCTCACCGCTGGGACGATAAATTTCAGGTTCGCCTTCCGCACAGGTTTCGCAGGCGCGGGTCAGTCCAGGATAGGAATTGGCCGGGCTGATTTGTGCTATGCCCGCTTCGTTGGTGATAATCATGCTTACTTTGGCTGCACCGCTGTTATAGGTGCCGAAGTAGGCCATACATTCCGGGTCATTGACACAGCGCTGGGCATTTTCGGCTTCGATTGTGCCGTCCCACGCGCCAGATGTTGGTGAAGCATCATCCAGAGAAACAATCTCAACCGTGAATCCTGCGGGGCCAGCGCCATCGTGATCGGCTACATAGTGGTCAAGTGCCAATTGTGCGGCCTTTAACATGCTCTGACCGACAGCTTGCGTACCGCCTGTAAGGGGCCAACTGGTGTAGACCTTGATTGTTGCGGCATCTTGCGCGATCACGGGCAGAATGCCAAGACTGGCAAACAACAGGACAGTGACTAAAATCAATATGCGATTTCTTGACATAGCAAGTCTCCTCATAAGAATGCTCACTTGTAAAATAGTGATTTCAACATCACCCTTAATATTCGCTGCCCATTGTAGCGAACCATTGAAAAGGTTACAAAAAATTGTAATGTAATGGAGCTTGCGCAGTCAGATAAAAGTGGCACACAAACCACCATGTTTGTGTTGTGGATTTTTGATAAGGTGAATAACAATGTTGGTAGGCGCAATTTATGGTTTAACTGCGGCGGCAATCTGGGGCGGTATGTATGTGGTATCGGATGTTGTCCTGCAAACGATTCCGCCGTTCACACTGCTGACGATACGGCTCATTATGGGTGCGCTGGTGTTGGGGCCGCTGGTTTGGCGACAAAGCCGTACCGGAAAAGTGCGCTTGCCCAAGCAATCGGAAATTGTGACGCTGCTCGGTGTTGGATTGCTGGGGTTTGGGGTCAGTGTGGGTGCGCAGTTCGTCGGCACGGATAAATCGACAGCGGTGAACGGCTCACTGGTGACAAGCGCGTCCCCGGCGTTTATTGTCATTTTTGCGGTGCTTATTCTGCGCGAACGGCTGACGGTTCAGCGAATCGGTGCGGTCATTCTGGCGACCATTGGCGTTTTCGTCATCATTGACCTGAGCAAAGCCGATTTTGGCTCGGATACGTTCGCGGGTGATGTTGCGCTGGCGGTGGCGGCGATCACCTGGGGTTTGTATTCGGTGCTGGTACGCCGGGTGAGTGCCAATCTGGACACGCTGGTCGTGACGCTTTTTGCATTTCTCGGCGGGCTACTGCTGACCATCCCGGCAGCGATCATCGAACTTCCCGAACGTCCGATTGGCGAAATCAACGGCAATATTATCCTCGGTATTTTGTACCTCGGCGTTGTTTCGACAGCCGGGGCGATGTGGCTGTGGAATCGGGCATTCGCGCTGGTAGATGCCTCTGTTGCATCACTGTTCTTTTTTGCCCAGCCGCTGGTTGGTGCGCTGCTCGGCGTTCTCGTGTTGCACCAAGAAATGACGTCGAATCTCTGGATTGGCAGTATCTTGATCGCCGTTGGGGTGCTGCTGTCGTTGAATCGCCCGAAGTTGGCGCAGGCTGCGGGGTAAAAGAAATCGGACGTATGGGCATGCGCCCCTACAATTCCATGCCTCTCAAAACACACCCTTTTCTTAATCAGTGCTTGATCTATAATAGCCTGTTCTGAACCCTTCATTTCGCATCAAATTGAGTTTCGGTGAGAGTCGTCCGCGCTGCCTTTAGGAGGATAGCATGATTATCGGCATGGACTTTGGCACCACCAATTCCGGAGTAGCCGTTTACGATGGCAACCATTTACAGCTTATTCCCATTGACACCGCCAAGCAGAACAACAGCGTTGCCCGCACCGCGCTTTATCTCACGAATGACCGCGAGGTCTACATCGGGCGTAATGCCATCGACACCTATTACGAGCAAAATCTGAATCGTCCGGTGCGAATCGAGCGTGTGCGTGTTGGCGAAATCACGCTGACGTTCGCGGAATTGCCATCATTCATACGTGATGTGTACATCGACAAAGATGTGCTTTCGCCGGGGCGCTTATTTGTGTCGTTCAAGACGGCGCTGTCCTCGCTTAGTTACCTGGGGACAGTGGTCGGCTCACACTTCTATTTTCTCGAAGACATCATCGCGCTTTATCTCTACATTGCCAAGCAGCGTGCGGAGGCTCATCTTGGTCAGGAAATCAAGCGTATTGCGCTGGGTCGTCCGGTGCATTTTTCGTTTGACCCCGAAGGCGATCAATTAGCGAAAGAACGTCTGCTCAAGGCCGCTTTCCGCGCGGGCTACGATGAGGTTTATCTGCAATATGAGCCTATCGCGGCGGCCTATCATTATGAATCGACTATAGACCGTGAACAGAATGTGCTGATTTTCGACTTCGGCGGCGGTACGCTGGATATGAGTGTCCTGCGGGTGGGCAATCCGCAAAATCGCGAGGTGCTGGCGACAGGCGGCGTGCCTATCGCGGGTGATATTTTCGATCAAAAGCTGGTACGCGCCAAGCTGCCCAAACACTTTGGCGAAGGCAGTTTCTACCGCGCGGGCAACAAAACGCTCTCGGTGCCGAACAGTTTTTATGAAGCGTTTTCCAACTGGCAGGATATGCTGGCGCTGCAACGTCCGATATTTTTTGAAGATGTCCAGCGAATCGAGCAAACCGCTGACAAACCCCGCCAGATTCGCGCGTTGAAAAATCTCATTTCGAGTAGTTATGGCTTGAAAATGTTCGACGAAGTGGAAGCCGCTAAACGCCAGCTTTCGACATCTGACCGCACATCTATCCAGCTCAACGGGCCGAATTTCCAGGTTCACGAACCCGTCACGCGCACGGAGTTCGAGAAGATTATCCAGGCGGAAACACGCACGATTGAAGCTAATCTGGATATGGTCATTCGGGACGCGGGATTGAAGCCAGGGCAGATTGATGCTGTGATCCGCACGGGTGGGTCGTCGCAAATTCCGGCGTTTGTCGAAATATTAGAGCGAAGATTCGGACGCGAGAAAGTCCGCAGTATTGATATTTTCAGCAGCGTAACGTCAGGTTTGGGAATCATCGCGCATCGCATCGAACGCGGCGAGATTGAGGCGCACGTTGACCGTAAAGCGGATTATAACCTTGAAGATCGTGTCGCTGATGCCCCGAAGAATGAAGCCCAGCCTGTCAATTTTGAAATGATGAAGAAATTTATCGCTTTTACCGAAACGCAAACCGACGACACCCCAGCGATAGGATTGGTCGCGCAAACCGATGATCGAAAATTGATCGCGTCCGTTCATTCGCCAGAAGTTTTTGAAACTGATGACGAAGCGATCTCACTCGAAAAGCTGAGTTTCACACCTGGAAATATCGAATGGATGATGAACAGTGCGCCCGATCAACCGCTGCTGCTTTCGACCTCCGATTATCGTTTCGTCCTCAAAACGCCTCGCCAGCTCGCCCACTTGAACGAACTGGGCCTGGAACTCGCGGATGCCGAAGGTTTTGCGACAGATGTGTTTGGCAATGAATATGTCAGCGGCGTGAGTGTGTGGGAGCGAAATGTCGCGGCGAAAAGCGGAATACTCCTCAGCACATCCGGCCATTTCCGAACTTTCCGCTGGGAGGGTCTTGTCTCACGCATCGAACAGCCCGTACCCTATCAAGTTCCTCGACTCAAAGGCTATCCCGTGACCGTGTTTGGGATGGGGGAGGGCGATGATGTGATCGCTTTTACTTCGCTAGGCCGCGCTATCCGCATGAAATCGTCTGCGCTGACCGACTCGGAAGGGCGTGTGATGATGGTCTCGACCAAAGATCAGATTATTGCCGCGCTGAGTATCGAAAAACCCACGCACTTTCTCTTGGGCATCGCTAATGGTTCGATTGTGCGCCTATCCTCCGTCGATATTCCCCTCGCAAAAGACCTGCGTACCAGCGGCTCCAAAGTCATTACCGCCCACAATCTGAAAAGTGTTATCCCCTGGCGTGACGGACAGCCCGTTTGGGTCGTCACCACACAGCGCTTGCTGCCTGTTGAGATGGATGATGAAAATCCCCGCGTAAAACTCAAAAAAGGCGAGACTCTCGTCAGCTTGTTAAGTCCATCTGTTCTTTAGTCGGCCCAATAACTCGATAATGCCCGTCATGCGATTCAATCGCCGTGACCGATTCGACTCCGGTATAGGCGACTACCGCCAATTCATACTCAATCGGCTGGCCGGGGGACAGGATACGCTGTCGTCCGGCTGCGATGGCCTGTTCCAGCCGCACTGGGTAGCCGACCCAGGGTTCGATTGCGAGATGATAGAGACCGCGCCAGCCACCATAAACCTGCCACATCCACAGGACGCGGAAAATGTCGGTGGGAAATACCATGCCAATGCCGACTTGCCGCTGGGTATCGGTCAGTGCGAACCAATTGCTGCTGAGTTCTGTCCCATAATGTCCGGCAAAAACATTGGCTTCATAGGGCTGAATGCGGCTGACATCGGTCATGCCTTCGGTGGTGGGCAAGTGCGGCCATTCATAGGTCTGGCCGACTTCGCCCATTCTTGCGCTGTTCGATTGCCCGACAAGCCCTTTACACGGCGGTAAGTCGATTTTGTGATGTGGCGTGATGGCGAAAAGTGGATGTATACCCCAGTTCAGATCAAGCGGGTCAAGGCCGAGGTTCGTCAGGCGGTAGCGCAGATGAATCACAGGCTGTTCAGCATCCAGACGCATCCAACGCTCGAATCGCAGTGGCAAAATCGCCGCCGAAACGCCCGTATAAACGCAGGCCGAACCGTCATCGGTTGGGACTTCGTGCCAATCCCAGGGCCGCGACCATAACTCGCCCATATGCGGCAATTTTTCGCCACGATATTCGGTTTCTTCCGTCGAGGGCAAAACCTCGTCCCATCCACCGGGCCAGGTGTTATCAAAATTTGAGCCGTAGGGAATGTGGCGGGGCAGGTTGCGTGGGTGATGCCACAAAAAATTCGTATCCGTTGGTTTATGGATAATGTTGTAGACTCGCGCACCTGTTTCCGGGAGAATCGTGATCTGCAAGGCCGGATTATCCAGAACTAGAGCGCGGAGGCCGTTATACTGCCAGTTGGAATCGAGTCGCGCGGTCATTATATTAAACCACGATGCCCATAGCAGGCGCTAACCCTGCTGAGAAACCGCCATCGACGGTCATCATCGAACCCGTGATGAATCCAGCTTCGTCAGAGGCCAGGAATGCGACGGCGTTGGCGACTTCATCCGCCTGACCGATGCGCCCAATGGCGTGTAACTTCGCAGCCTGTTCGCGGATGTGCGGCCCCAATGAGAAGAATTTGGCGTTCATGGGTGTCTCGATCCAGCCTGGTGCGATGCAGTTTACACGGATGCCTTCGATGCTGTGATCCATTGCAAGGGCGCGGGTGAATTGGGCGATGCCGCCTTTAGTTGCGCAGTAGGCTGCGATGCCGCCCTCGGCAAAGAAGCTGTTGACGGAAGCGATATTGACGATATTTCCACCATGACCCTGCTTGCGAAACTGTAAAATCGCGTGTTTGGCGCAGAAAAACGCACCCTTCAGGTTGGTGTTGGCGATGCGATCCCAATCTTCTTCGGTGGTATCGACGGCGGTTTTTTCCAGCATGACAGCAGCGCTGTTGACCAGAATATCCAGCTTGCCGAATTTCGCGACAGTTTCCGCGACGATGCGTTCGGTTTCCGCGACTTTTGAAAGGTCGCATTCGATAAACAGCGTATCGCCACCGATCAGCTTGACGGTTTCCGCGCCCATTACCGGATTTCGATCCGCAATGGCGATTTTTGCGCCTTCCTGCGCCAGCCGGACAGCCGTCGCGCGTCCGATACCCGATCCGCCGCCCGTGATGAGCGCTACTCGATCTTGTAATTTCATGATATTGCCCTCTTGAGATTTAATTTGAACCACAGAGACACAGAGAACACAGAGAGAATAGTTTAAAGTGCTGAGTTTTGATAACGTTAGACTCAGCACTCGGAACTTAGCACTGGTTGGCAGAATTGCGTTGAGCGTCTATCCGTAGATTTTAGGGCGCAATATATTGCACCCCTACGGGAAATACCATTTTTTCGGATAGATACTAAGTCAATACATCACCGATTGCCAATGCTAGGCGGCTGACCATTTCGTCAATTTGCTCTTTCGTGATAATCAGCGGTGGGCCGAATGAAACCATCGTTGGTGCGCCGCGCAGTACCAAGCCGCGTTTCCGTGCCGCGCGTTCGATGCGCCGCCCGATGTCATTGGTCATCTGCCCGGTGGTATTGTCCTGTGGAAATTCGATTCCCCACCACATCCCTAACCCGCGCACGTCGATGATCGACGGGAACTGCTCTTTGAGCGCGGTCAATTTTGTGCCGAGATAAGGGCCGACCTGGGCAACGTGTTCCATGATGCGGTGATTTCTGAAATAATCCAGAACGGCCAACCCAGCGGTGCAAGCAATCGGGTTTCCACCGAAAGTGTGACCGCCGTTGTATTGCACGCCATCTTCGGTATCGCCCCAGAACGCCGCAGCCACTTTATCGTTGATAATCGTTGCACCAAGCGGGATATAGCCGCCGCTAACGCCTTTGCCCACGCAGAGCATGTCCGGCCATGCGCCTGCCTGCTCCGCAAAAAATAACGTTCCGGTGCGGCCAAATCCGGTAATCACTTCGTCGTAAATCAGCAGCACATTATATTTGTCGCAAATTTTTCGGAGTGCCTGGAAATAGGATGATGGTGGCCAGATCAACCCTTCGACGTTCATCACAGGCTCGACAATCACAGCAGCGACGGTATCCGGCCCCTCGCGGCGAATCGCTTCTTCAAATTGCAGCACACACGAGATCGAACATTGCGCCGAGTCCAGCGCCAGCGGGCAGTGGTTATAGTTTGGCGGGTGAACGTGAATAAAATTGCCCATCAGCGGCTCAAATGTCGCTTTGCGACCAGCGATTCCACTAGCGCTCAATGCGCCCATTGTTCCACCGTGATATGAGCCGTAAGTAGCTATAATCTTATATTTTTCGGGATGTCCGGTCTGCTTGTGATATTGCAGCGCCATTTTAAGCGCGTTTTCAATGGCTTCCGAGCCACCGCTGGCAAATTTCACCAGATTAAAATCGGGCGGAGTCAATTCGCAGATGCGCTCGGCAAGCTTCATCGCGGGTTCGTTAGCGCTTGCCAGGGGAGGGGCGAACGTCAATCGCTGCATCTGATCGACTATTGATTCCAGCACGGACGTGTTGGTATGGCCGACACTGGCGACGAATACACCCGCGATGCCGTCGATATATTCCTTGCCCTGGTCGTCGTAAATATAAATATCATGGGCGCGATCTATAATGAAGGGGTCTTCAATGAAATCCTTCATCTGCTTGAAATCGACCATGATACGTGAGAGTGGGTGAACCATAACGCCTCCTAATTGTGTTCGTGTAGTCAAGCATCAACCAAAGTGCTGGCGCATATCCTCATGGAACGGTAGCGCGAGGATTTCATCGAGCATCGCCGCCGCCTGTTCCTCGGAGTGCGTATAGGGATCCATCAGAATCATTTGAAGCAGCTTGTTTTTGTCACCTGTTTCATAAGCTTCCAGCTCCATTTCAATCGGCGCGACTCGATCCCGCAGGATATAAGCGGTCAGCGGGCGGGGCAGACCTTCGGTACGGATGCCCTGGATGCCGCGCTTGCTCACTAGTGTCGGGATTTCGACGGCAAAATTTTGCGGTACACCGGGTACAAAATCGCCGTGATTCGGGATATTCGCGATAATCACGCGGGGGATGTCGCAGGCAATCGACTCGATCATCGGCACCATCACCTCGCCGGACATTTTTGGTGGGAAGGCTTGCATTACGGGTGTCGCGGTGTCTTCACCGACCACTTTAATGTGCGCGACCATTTTTTCCACCCATTCGAAATGATGCTGGTACCATGTTTCAGGGTCTTCCTGCCAGCGTTTCTCTGTCGCATCATCAATATGATACCAGTACGGCCACGCGCCGCCGCCGGGGTTAGCAGTGTCACCGATTGGGAATACGCCAAAACGTTTATAGAGGTCAATCGAGACAGGCCCCATCTGGTGGCAAGGACCGCAGGTCTCCCAGAACTTCTCCGCTTCGGTCTCGATCCAGCGATCCAGCATCGGGAAAACATCTTCACCTTTGTAGTACAGGTTTGTCAGCCAGACGAAGTGATTCACGCCGGGAATCTGAAAATTGATGTGTTCGCGTTCCAGACCGAGAACTTTCGCGACGGTATAAACGCCGTCAAAGCCATGACAGAGGCCGACAATTTTGGCCTGCGGGTATTTGCGCCCCAAGTAGGTGATGCCTGCCAGCACAGGGTTATCGACCTGGAGATACCAGGCATCCGGGCAAATTTCGAGAATGTCTTCCATGACCGAATCAAAGAGTTTGAACTGGTAGAAATTAATCCAGAAGGCTTCATCGTGCATGACGTGCAAGCTGCCGCCGATACGATAACCGTATTTGCGGGCGACATCCCAGCCTGCGCGGAGGCGTTCATGTCCGGCAACCAGCGCTGTGTTGATGACGAAATCCGCGCCTTGCAGACATTTGCGGCGATCCGTCGTCTTTTCGAGGATGAGCTTGTTGCCGATCTCATCGGCGTAGCGCTGGCACAGGTTATGAATCGCATCGAGGCGTTCTTCATTAATGTCCATAAAGCTGATGGTGCTGCCCTCAAGATTGGGTGTCAGGCACAGGTCGATAATCAGACGCAGCGAAAAAACCGCGCTGCCTGCACCGATAATACTAATTTTCTTTTGCATACTATTCTCCCGTGACAGAATACAAAGTGCGCCCAACGGAATCCGTCGATCCGCTGTTTCGTCTCAATTTTTACTCAAATTATCTAGGATTGAATGATGCCTGTTGCTAGCGCAAAGTTGCGGATCAGGCGTTTGCCATCAGGATACTGCTCGGTATAGGCTTCCGGGTGTCCCTGTATACCATATATGGGCAATGCGCGATGCCGCATTAACTGAACGCGACACCAGTTCGTCGAGGCTAACAGTTCAAAATCGTTTGGTACGCCTTTGATCTCCCAATAATGGCTTTCCATGATAACGGGGCCGGATGATGGAAAACCATCAAAAATCGGATGCTCTGGAACTTCGATTTTCAGCGGTAAATATCCTCGTTCCTTGCGCATTCCTGGGTGATACTCCGGCATGAGGTCGGTTTCGCCGTCTTCCAGTGGCCCCAATGCTTCGCAGGGTGCGCCGAAAGTCATGCCGACGAGTTGATGACCGCCGCAAAAAGCCATGACCGGAAATTCACCGCTGCATACGGCTTCTTGCAGGGGTTTAAAATTTTCCCAGTCATATTCGACCCAATCGGGCGTATTACCGCTGATAAAGAAGGCATTAATGCCGTTGTCACGCATCCAATCGAGGCTGAAATCGCGATAATGGATAGGTACGCAGGGCATTCCAATCGCCGCGCCGATATTATCCGCGCGTTGTTGGAGTTCTTCCAGATGGGGTGGCCCAACTATAGGGCCGTTGACGAGCTTTTCGTGTTGAATATTGACAAATGCCAGCATAGTTTTGACTCCGCGATGAAATCCTGATCGTTCTTTAACTTCTCTCGGGACGATCCGATGTCCTTCTAAAGAACACAATTGTAATAGATTCCACGATTCGAGCCACGTATTGGCGATCCAAATAGATGCGAGGTTGCCATAGAGTTGGGGAATTTTGCCGCGAAGTTCTGGTGGAAGCATATTAGGAGGATAACGGGTCGATCCAATTGAATGATTTGGGATCAATTTTCGATATTGGTTTTATGATGTCCAATGTTCACGGCAATGCCGACACCAATCACGTTTACAAAATGATCGATGTCGGCATTGCTATTGTGCTTTTACAGTTTGGCTATTGCGTTTCAGCCATATCAAACAGCAGGTCGTGACTCGGTGTTAGTCACCCAGTCGAAAGCGCGGCGCATAACCGAATGTCAGGCGGGCGCGTTCAATCGAAAGCAAGGGTGCTCGACCTTCCAACGGAGTGAGTACATTTTGTGCCAGATCGGGCCGGAGCTTATTCAGAATTTCTGCGGTTGGTTCTGGGCAGCGGGTGTCGGCACCACTGAGCGTATAAGCGCCATAACCCGGCAAATTGGATTCTTCTAAGGCTAAACGGATGCCCTCTACGATGTCGGTAAGATGCACCCACTGGTAAAGATCATCTGACCATTGGGTCGTTGGCTGTAATCCTTCAGCCAGCCGTTTCTCATACATTTCGATTGACCATACTCCGGCGAAACGGAAAGCTGCCGTTGTCATGCCATATGCGCGATGAAAGGCAGCGCAGGTTTCTTCATTGACCAGTTTGCTGAGGCTGTAGGGGTCTTCGGGGACGGGCGGAAATGTTTCGTCAATGGGCATATACGTATAGCGCACGGGCTTGCCACTCAGTCGCCAGTAGAATATGCCATAGGCGTTAATACTGGACGCGCACATGAAGCGTTGAACGCCTGCCTCATGTGCGGCGTTGATCGCGACGAATGTTCCTAGCGCATTGGTGGTGAAGGTCTCGACGCCAATTTCGGGCAGACCGCGTGGCTCACCTGCCAGATGAATCACGGCATCCATGCCCTCACATGCAGTGCGCATTGCCACTGGGTCGGTGATATGTGCCTGAACGAAGGGCCAATCGGAGATAAGGGGGTTAGAAGCACGCTCGCCTGATCCTGGAACCCAAACGGTTGCATCCTGCGGAGCGTTCTGGTCAAGCAGTCGTAATTGATGACCACGTTTTTCGAGTTCGGTAATGAGTGCGCGTCCGATAAATCCGCACGCGCCGGTAATTAAAACATTCATTTAAGTTGTCCAATCCAGTGTGATTCCGAGGAAATGCTGCGACTTACTGGCATTCATTCGATACATTTCCGGGCCATTTTTATAAGATGAAAGATGAGTAATTAAAGGTTTCAGGGACATTTTGCCTGCCGCCATGAGCGCTAATGTGCTTTCCATCCGCGCACGTGTCCAGCCGGAAATAAAGTGAGTCGTGAGTTCTCGCTGTTGCAGCACGCCCATATCGGCCCAGGTTTTGCCGGGGGTAAATCCGCAGTAGACGATTTGACCACGCCCGCGTTCGAGCAGGGGCATATATTCGTGCTGCGCAGATTCGGATTGCACAGAGTCGAGGATAGCAGTCACAGGCTGTCCGCCCGTGTGCGCATGAACAACGTCGATCACATTCTCGATATGATTGTTGATGACAATATCGGCGCTGTAGGCTGCTGCCAGGGTTAAACGTTCGGGGCGGTGTCCAACTACAATGACACGCGCACCGCGAGATCGTGCTGCCTGCGCCGCAGATTGGCCGATAAGACCGTCACCGTAAACGATCACCCACTCGCCCGGTTGCAAAACTGCACGATACGCAGCGTTATAGCCGACCTGAGCGACAACCGTGCCGGATGCGTCAATCTCGTTTACACCATCGGGGAGTTTATAGAGTTCGGAGGCAGAAGTATTACCCAGGGCGGTGTGCGCGCCCCAGAAAGGACAGATTTCACCTTCCCATTTTCCCACTGTTGCCATGACGCGATCACCAATGTTCCAACCCGTGACATCTGAGCCGATAGACTCGATGACACCGACGCGCTGATAACCGGGTACGCATGGAAAACGGGTTGCTGACCAGGTGAATAAATTCTGTAACGCCCAACCTTCAGTCCCACCACTGATGGTGGAATATCGAGTGCGAATCTGCACTTCGCCGGGTTGGGGTTCAGGCATTTCAATAGATTTAAGCGAGACTTTATCAGCCTCGACAAAAACAATCGCTTCGGTTTGCATAGCCACTCACTGATGATTTCTATAAAAAGCTTACCCAATAAGAATGATATCCAGCCATCTAGCCGCAAGCTTGAGCAGGAGGTGGTTGGGTCAGTATATCACGCACTTTGGTAATCAATTCATAGTGCGAGGTGACTTTGGGTAGATACAGGTTTGCGCCTACTTCCAAAGCACGTTTCGCATTTTTGCCATCGTGGAGCGCTGATAACATGATAATCGGGACATGGGATGTCTGCGGGCGGGCACGTATTCGTGCGCACAGCTCAATACCGTCCATACCGGGCATCATCATATCAATAATAATCAAATCAGGGACTGATTTTTCCAACATGGCGAGTGCTTTGGTGGCGTTTTCCGCTTCCACTACACAGAAACCATGCCTTTTCATCGTAATGCTGACAAGCGTAAGCATAGCCATTTCATCATCGACCAGCATAATCTGCTTGCTCGCGTTAAGAGTCTTTTGTGTTGTAGTCATCATGGGTTATTGATTTCGAGCGCTGACGCAGTGCTAACGAGAAGTTAGCCCCGGAAATGACAGCGATCAGGAAATCTCCCCCATCCTGAACAGTTGAGTTTGTGGCCCCGATACAATAGCCTGGGCAAGTTCGACCAGATTGGCTGCCTGAATGGTGCGCAACCACGCTAAAGTTTCTTTGGAGAACCCAAATGGCATGAGCAGCGAATCATCTCGTTCATTGAGTAATCTGTTGCCGAATTCTTCGTCGAGGAGGGCGATACCCATTAAGTTGTCGAGGCGTCTACTTTCCTCTTTACTTAACATGTATTCCCACCATGCGTTGGTGCCAGAAAATCCGTGACCTTGCGGCCAGGGCAGAACGTCCATGACGAGCGCTTGTTTCGTCTTTGACATGGGATATTTCTCCTTTTTGAACGTAATCCATCCTACAGACTGGTGCGTTCAACCTGTTATAGCGTATCCGTCCGGTACGATAAATCTACTTTTATCGTTCAGGGATGTGGCTAATGAACTCCACCTGTCGCTTGTCCAGCGAGGACGGCGGCTGCTGGAGACAGGCCGACGGCCACGAGCAAAGCTGCGCCAATAACGGCAACGCGCACGCGACGGGGATTTGAAGAGAACCAGGTTGTGAACAGAACAAATTGGTGCGACATACTCATCTTTCCTTTGGTGTGTCGTATCGATCAAGCTATTCACACAATAGGCGAGGGCGCACAACAAAGTGCTTACCAATTATGAGAAAAACTTGGATTTGGATGGTGAAATGATCGAAAGCGTACTGTCTACCGGTGCGCTTTCGCCGATGCTACTGTTTTATCCAACCCGAAACGATTAGTCGAGCAGGCTTTTAGCGTGGATGATGGTTTCTGTCGAAGGTTCGACAGCGAGGTCGGTGCGCAGTAATTCCTGCAAGCGGTGCAAATGGGCATGAATCTGTTTTTTCTCGCCCAGGTTGGCGTAACAGGTCATGATAGCGCGGTGAATATCTTCACGGTAGGGATCAAGTTCGAGCGCACGCTTGAATGCCAGAATCGCCTCGCGGAAACTTTTACGAGCGCGAGCGCATTCACCCAGGCCAACGAGCGCATCAAGGTGGGATTCATAATAAGCATCCCGACGTGCAAGAACCCAATCTTCGGTAAGTGAAGGCAAGAATTCACCCCGATAGAGATTGACAGCTTTTTGCCATAAATCCTCCGTTCGTGCATCACGAGGGGACAATAGTCGGGTTTGCTTGGTCAGATTCTCGAATTCATGGGCGTCGCACCATAAATCAAGTTCGGGGTTAACCTGGTAAAGATCGTCTTCATAAGTAATAACGGGTTCACCGAGCGCCTGTCGCGCACGATACAAAGTGGTATGAAAACTCTGACGAGCTTGTTTTGGGCTGCTGTCCGGCCAAAAGGCGAGACAGATCCTCTCGCGAGTTTCTGGCCCCATAAACAATAAATAAAGGAATAATTCCCGCGACCCGGTAGAACGCCATTCGGATGATGGGATGCGCACACCATTGCGCTCGATAATCTCACGCCCTAATGTTGTTACTTTCAAGCTGTAAGTTTCGTCGGCTTTTTGCTCAGTGCGGATTTCGGGTTTTGGTTTGTCCTGCGCTGCACGCAGACGTTTAAGGTCGCGCAATAAAATAGTGTAACGGTTCGGTTCAGCATTGAGGATGGCCTCAAGTTGGGGATTATATAAAACTTCGCTAGCCAGCGGTTGGGCCATATTGATGTCCTGCGCGATATGCACAGCAGACTGAAGATATTCTTCAGCCAATGGCCTATCGGCACAGAGGAGTGCCGTCTGTGCGCATAATGCCAGAACACGCAAAAGCTCATTCTGCGACTGGTTGCCTAATGCTTCTACGGTTGTTTTCATTTCCCCAAGTGCAACATCGGCGTGTTCGAGATAGGCACGTGCGGACCACAGATTCGCCTGGGCAAGGGTGCCTTCCAGAGCGATGCTGTGCTTTTGAGCGAGGACACCCGCTTCAGCAGCCAGAGTCGCCGCTTCGTGGTAATTGCCCTGCCAACGGCGCAGTATCGAGAAGCTGGTGAGGATCGAGCAACGCAGCATTGGCTCGCCGTTGCCAAGAAGTTCCAGGCCTCTATTATAATGTTGGACGGCCTCCGTATACGAGCCTAAATCGCGCTGAAGATCGCCCAGACTCCAAAGTAGAAAGCTCTCGGTACGTCGATTGGGAACTTTCGAAACAACTGTCAGGCCTTCCTGAAAGGTCGCAAGCGCTTGTTTATAGTCGCTATGCTGGTGATAGTAAAAACCCAAATTGTTGAGCGCCAACGCCAGCGCCCCCGCGCTTCCCAATGAGCGCCGCAGCGCGACAACTTCCTGTAGGCAGGCAGCAGCGTCATCTAAGCGGCCTAAGCGCGTATAAACGACTTCAAGATTCTGGAGCAGTTGAGAGGTGGCATACGCATCCCCATCATCCCGATAAAAGGGACGGGCTTTTTCAAGATATTGGAGCGATTGTTGAAGATCACCTTTGTGCAGAGCCACAGACCCTAAGATATTAAGAGCGCGACCTGTTAAATTGGCAAATTCTGAGCCGGATTGCAGAAAGGTTTCAGCACCAACTCTGGCTTCTTCATAATTACCGCGCTGTAAATTGAGCATCGCGTGAAGTGTTTGAATTTCCGCGATGCCGGCTTCATCTTCTAAAGTCATAAAGCCTAACTCGGCATCTTTGAGCTTAGCTTCGACGGACTCATACTCGTAACGATCAAAGAAAATTTTGGCGCAGGCACGTGACAAACGAGGTACACGCCCACTAACTTCATTGAGCTTGTACCCCCAGTTTAACAATGTTTCGATTTTTCCTTGTATAAAATAGGCCTCGGCTACACGCTCACTGATGTTAACAGCATGATCGAGTCGCTCTGCTGCGACATAATGATCAAATGCTTCGGGGATGTAATCCTGCTGTTCAAACCATTGTCCCGCGCGGGTATGCAGGTGAACGAAGCGCTGAGGGTCAGCCGCTTTAAGCTGGCGCTGCAAAAACGTGCGAAATAGTGAATGGTAGACGAAGCCCCCTGTTGTCCGGGTTAAAAATAAATTGCGGCTGATAATTTCTGAGAGCCAGGAAGTGCTCTCGGTTAACTCCAAGCAGGATTTGCAAATCTCGGGTGTCAGACGTGTGAGTGTGGATGATGCTAGTAAAAAATCTCTTAACCCAGGATTGAGTGCGCTCAGCATCGAATCTGCCAGCCCATCAAAAAGTGCTTCTGGCCCCACACCTTCGCGGAGCATTGCGCGTTCCATATCGGGGGGCAGAGGATGTAATGCCAGCACCGTGCCAGCAGGCCAGCCTTCCAGCCGCTTAATGAGTTCCTGAGCCTTAGCATCGGCCATTGGCGAACCGAGCATCTCGCGGCCCAGATTATGAATTTCTGGTACCGTGAGGCGTAATTCTTCCTGCCCAATCGCTAAGACTTCGCGGCGGGAGATCATTTCAGCCAGCGGTACATCTGGTATGGTGCGGCTGAGTAAAACCAGATGGCATGCGGTAGGAATATTGCCAACGAGGGTGCGCAGCCAGGTTTCAACTGGTGCTGAGCCGGCAAGAAGCTGCACATCGTCAATGATATAAATGAAATCCCCGGCCAGGTTTTCGCGCAGATAAGCGATAATGAGTGTCGCAAGCTCACTTGCGGGGTAGCCAGTTGGCCCAGGGAGTGATTGGATGCCAGGTGCGACTGATTCTAGCAGCGACAACGCCCGTTGATACAGTATAGGGAGGTCGCGTTGACTTTCATCAAGCGTGTGCCAGACAACCGGATACGGCGATTGACGCGCTAATTGAGTCGCTAACGCGGTTTTACCGTACCCAGGAGGGGCAGTAATCAACGTTAATTTATGTTCCAGTGCTTTCTGAAGCTTGTTGAGAAGCCTGGGTCTTTCAATTAATCCTGAACTTTGGAAGGCATTTGGCGAAGACATGTAGTGGTCCCCAGCCACAACTCCTCTGAAAAGACATCCTATTCTGATTTTATTATACCGTTTATCGCCAGAAAAACAGAATTTCAACCAACAAAGTTTTAGTCTTTTAGTACGAATTTCGCTACATTAGGGATTGAATCAGGTTTGTGAGATGATATTCGGTTGGCAGGTGATTTGACTTCTTAAGAGATTATTGGTGCGGTGAGGCTTGATTCTACGATCCTTTTATTCCAAATAGTGTGGCTGCAATTCGATTTCTCATACAGATTTACGATAATGCCATCCAAGTGGAAATATTTTGTGAAATATCGAAACATAAACGTTGAAAGAGCTAACGAATCATGATTTTTACTTTTTGCACAGCACTCTATTCCATGATAGAATAGGTGGTTAATGAGCCTACTCACACCAGACGAAACCATTCTCGGATTACTGGCTGCGGACGCGCGCCACGGTTATGAGCTATTAGAGTGTTTTCGCGACCCAGCGCAATTGGGTGAGGTCTGGAATCTCAGCACCAGTCAGCTTTACGCAGTATTAAAGCGGCTCGATCATCAGGGGTTGATTATCGGGAAAGCTATCCAGTCCGAGAACGCGCCAACCCGCACAGAATATTGTTTGACGGACGCAGGAATCGAAAAGCTGAAAATATGGCTCGACGAACCGCATCCTTCAGCCAGTATTCGCCGAGTGAGGGTCGATTTTTTGAGCCGACTCTATATCGCGCGGCTGCTCAACGTACCAACGATTCCGATTGTTCAATGCCAAAAAGCGGAATGTCAGGCCATGCGCGAGGCATTAATCATCCAGCGCAATCAAGCTGCACCGGGCATTGGCTTACTGGCGCTCGATTTGGTGATTGCCCAGTTAGATGCTGTTTTGCTATGGATTGATCGCTGTGAACTCGTTCCAAAGGATGAATCATGAAAACGAAACTTGTCATCATTTTATTATTTGTCCTCGTTTTTAGCTTATTGCCTGTTGCCGCGCAGGACAGCCAAACACTGACCGTCTTTGCGGCTTCATCGCTGTCGGATGCCTTTGAAGAAATAGCGACTGCTTTTGAAGGGGAAAATGCGGGTGTTGATGTCGTCTATAGTTTTGGAAGCTCATCTACTCTGGCAACACAGTTGGTGGAGGGCGCTCCGGCGGATATTTTCGCCAGCGCAAATGCTCGCCAGATGACGGTTGCTCTGGACGGTGAGCGTATCGCAGGCCGCCCACGTACATTCGCCAAAAATCGTCTGATCCTGATTGTGCCAATTGATAATCCGGCTAATATCCAATCTTTGCGCGATCTTTCTAATCCAGGCATCAAGCTGGTTATTGCCGCGCTGGAAGTACCGGTTCGCGATTACACAAATACGATGCTGGATCGGCTGGTCGCTGATCCAGCTTACGGTGAAGCCTATCGCGAGGCGTTTATGGCGAACGTCGTCTCAGAGGAAGATAACGTGCGTCAGGTTTCGGCGAAGGTGTCATTGGGTGAGGCGGATGCGGGCATTGTCTATCGTTCGGATGTCACGCCGGATATTTCCGACTCGGTGATTGCGCTGCCAATTCCTGATGCGCTGAATACCCTCGCAACCTATCCGATTGCTGTGACCAATGACAGTGCGAATCCTGAACTGTCGCAAGCATTTATTGACTATGTGCTATCAGACGCAGGACAGGATACACTGGTAAAATGGAATTTTATCTCGGCGCGTATCCCTGAACTGCCGAATATGATCAGCGTTCCAGCAGATGGAAGCGTCAGTGTCGATGGTCAGGTGCTTAACCCGCTGACCCTTACAGCAGATTTCCTGCGCGATAATTTTGCCGCGCACACGATGGATGTGACCTATACGAGTGGGGAAGAAAGCGTCAGCACGTCGTTTACAGGTGCGCTGCTGTGGGATGTTCTGGGAAGCGCACAGCCGAATTATAACGCTGACGTGAGGAACGATAAATTGGGCATGTATATCGTCGTCACCGCCAGCGATGGTTATCAAGCAGTGATCGCTTTGGGCGAGATTGACCCGGAATTTGGTAATCAGCCGATCCTGGTTGCCTATGAGCAGGAGGGCAGCCCGATTGAAGATTCACAAGGGGCGATTCGACTCGTCGTCCCTTGTGACGCGCGTGGCGGACGGGATGTGAGTGGGATTGTCAATATCAGCCTGCGTGATTCGCCACCTATTGCTCAATAATAGTAACCAGCCTGACGCACCAATTTCTCAATAACAGGAATTATGCAGCCTGATTCTCGTCAAATAACCAAAACGCGGCTCAACCTCCGGTGGCTGATTCTTCTGGCTGCCGTAGGGCTTGGGCTTTTATTTTTGATTCTGCCGATTGCGGTGCTGGTTGTGCGTGGGCTTCAGACTCGCGCCTGGGAAGGTCTGCCAGAGGCGGGTGTTTCTGATGCGATTGCGCTTAGTTTCGTCACCACGCTGCTGACAATCATTTTGACGGTGCTTTTTGGTACACCGCTGGCTTATATTTTTGCGCGCTGGAAGTTTCCGTTCAAAAATGCACTGAATATTTTCATCGAACTGCCGATTGTGCTGCCACCTGCCGTCGCCGGACTCGCGCTGCTGACGACATTTGGACGGCGCGGATTTCTGGGGCCGATTCTGGGAAGCCTGGGGATTTCGCTGCCCTTTACGACAGCGGCTGTTGTTTTTGCGCAGACGTTTGTGTCCGCGCCGTTTTACATTCGAGCCGCACAGGTGGGTTTTCAAGCTGTCCCGCGTGAAATCGAGGATGCCGCGCGTGTGGATGGGGCATCCGGCCTCGTTTTATTCCGCTATGTGACTCTGCCACTTTCGCGGCGTTCGCTGGCAGCCGGATTGGTGCTGAGTTGGGCGCGGGCGCTGGGGGAATTTGGCGCGACGATTTTGTTCGCGGGCAGTTTGCAGGGACGCACCCAGACTATGCCGCTGCTGATTTACAACGTGCTAGAGCGCGATATTAACGCCTCGATCTGGACGGGTGTGATTCTTGTCGGATTGGCGTTGATCGCGCTTGTCATTTCGCAGTGGTTGGCGCGTGGTCAGCCGGAGAATGAGGGATAGGGCGTAAAACAAAATCCAGGGCGCATCACGATGCGCCCCTACAAGCGTGAAATTGACTTACCAGTTTTGTGCGATATGCTCCGCCGTGCGGAAGGACAGCGCCAGAATCGTCAGCACGGGGTTAAAGCCGCCGTTGGTGACATGAACCGACCCATCGGCAATGTATAAATTATCGTGACCATGCACACGACTCCATTTATCGACCACTGAGCTTTGCGGATCGTCGCCCATACGCGCTGTCCCGGCCTGGTGCTGCCCGCCGGAGAGAAATAAACCGGGAGGAGCGCCCCAAACCTTGACCGCGCCGGACGCTTTAACCCACTCTTTTGCCCGTTCGTGCATAAAATTCGCAGTTCGCACCGTTTCAGGGTGTGTTGTGCCGGAAAGATTCGCTACCGGGATACCCCAGCGATCACGCACTTTTTGATTCACGGTAACACGCGCATCGTAGCTCGGAATGTCCTGTACAGGCCCCTTGATGTCGCTGACCCGACGATAATTTTCGCGCATGAAATTCTTATTGGCTGCACCCCATCGCGGCAAATCCGGCGGGAGTGTGCGTTTTGAGAAAATGATCGGCAGCAGGATAAATTCGTCAGCCAGCATCCCGCCGCCGATAATGCCGTCGTTGCCATGATTAAATTCGCAGGTCGCTGTCGAAGCGCCGGGGCCAATGCCATCGTGAACGGGTTCTGGGAATAGCCCGACTGCGCCGGGGTAATAATGGCCTTGCAAGCTGCGCCCGACCTGATCGCCCGCGTTGCCAATGCCGTTCGGCTCGGCGGAAGTGGCGGAGTTGAGGAGCAGCCGCGCCGTTTCAACCGCGCCCGCGCTCAAAACGATGACTTCGGAGGTCACTTCGATACGCTGACCATCTTTGTCAAAATAGGCGATGCCCGTCACACGACCTGCCGAGTCGGTGGTGATGCGCTCGACCATCGTTTCGGTGAGCAAATCGCAGCGGCCTGTCGCTAATGCACGTTGGATCAATGTATTTTGTGTGCCATTTTTCGCGTCTACAGGGCAGGCAAAACCGACGCAATGCTGGCAGCGAATACAGGCGGGGCGATTATTATAAGGAACAGAGTTGATGAGCAGAGGAATCGGCAGGGTGTGCCATCCGAGTTCAGCCGCGCCGTTGCGAAATGTTCTACCCTGTGTGTGAACGGATTGCGGCGGCATCGGGTAGGGCTTGTTATAGTCTGGCAGGTGCTTCATGGCATCGTGGCTGCCGCAAACGCCAATTTCCCATTCCGCGCGTTCGTAATAGGGCGCGAGTTCATCATAAGTGATCGGCCAATCCGCCAACGAACTGCCTTTTGGAACGCCATAGGTGCTTGCCATACGAAAATCCTGCGGCATAAAGCGCCATGCCTGCGCACCATAGACTCGTGTGCCGCTGCCGACACAGGCGGCATTGGCATGATAGCCGCCTTCGTGGGGGCGAATGGTGCGCTCATCGCCATTCACTTCGAGCGTTCTTGGATTGCTGTTGATGTCCGGCCCGGCGTTGTGACCATACTGCGAAAGGCGCTGGTTACGCAGATGATCGCGACCAACATCCTCGAATGATAAATTGCGCCCACGCTCGATGAGCAAAACGCGCTTGCCTGCCTCGGCTAGTACGCCCGCTGCGACACCGCCACCCGCACCCGCACCAACGATAATCACGTCATATTTGCTCATCCGCGCACCTCGAATCCGATCATTTTCCATGCGATTTGATCGCGATTGCCACCGTTGCCGGGATCACTGTAAAAGCCTTCCATCGAATGGTCGATCATCATGCTAAAGAAGCTTTCGGGGTCAATCGGCCAGGTTGTTTTGACGCTGCCGTGTTCGATTTGTGTCAGCAGCGAATCCTGGGCTTCGGCATTGGCTAATGCGAAACCCGTGCCGATAGCTGCCTGGGATTCGGCATCGAGCGCGTCCAGTCCAACGCGATAGGTATCCAATAAATCTTTCAGGTCGCCCTTGAATTGGCGGGATAAGTAATCGCCAACGCCGCCCTCCCAACCGCCGGGGAAATCATCGGGTGGGATGATACGGTTGACGGCAGCCCGCAGAATTTCTGTCTGATGTGCGGAAAGCATAAAATTATTCCTTATAAGTGCAAAGTGAATGAGTTTGATTATAAAACCGATTCAGGCATTCGGAAACGAAATATACCTGAATCGGTTCTAAACTTTCGCAATTTTAGTAGTTGCCGAAGATAAAAGAATCCAGGTGGGGAAACAGGACATCAACGAGATGACATGCCTGACCGCTGATGCTTACATCGGGATACGTGTGGGTAAGCTCCTGGCGGCTGCGATAGCCCAGAAGCAGGGGGGTGAACTGCATCGGTGGGATCCGAATCGCGCCGCCATCCTGAAAGCCGATTGAATTTACCGTGCGCAGCTTGCCGCCGTCGAAATCCAACTCGAATGCTTCTTGATACAGGTTGATGACGATTTTTTCAGTTAATCCGGCGAATAAACTTGTCGCGATACGGCGTTCCAGTACAGGTGCTAATTTGCGCAGCAGATGGGCGACATCGACCAGATGAATCTGCCAGGCATATGTGCCGGAGTCGCTTGCGCCCCAACCCCGTGCTGTGCGGAGCAAGTCGTTAGTAACCGGCATATTGAAGCGAATATAAGGTTTATTTCGCTCAATCGCGGCAGCTTTCAGCCAATGCAACAGGTTCTCAGCGGCGGTGATACTCAATCGCGAGGTTTCGCTCACGATTAAGCCTGTGCCAAAACCGTGATGGTTGATACGCCAATAGCCGACAATCTGATTTTCGGTATTGAGGATTAACCAGATTTCACCCTCGAAATAGGTTTCGGCAGTATGTTCAAAGATGTATCGCCAAACCGCTTCGGTGCGAACAGTGCTGATATTCAGATTGGCATTTGCTTCATTATAGAGGCGCATCAAAACAGGGATGTCGTTCGGCGTTGCAAGGCGAAAATGAAAGTTTTCGCTTGGCGTGTCGGGAATATTCCGCAGTTCGATGTGCCAGCCAGTTTCGAGGGGCAGAGCATACTCATAGCCGAATTGTCGATAAAAGTAGGGGATTCCCTGAATATGGCTGAGGTCGAATGCTTCTTCGCGCAGCAGTTCTTTGAAACGGGCGATCAGTTCGCGCACAAGCCCTCGGTTGCGATACGATTCCAGCGTCCCCACGATGCCCATTTCCCCGGCTTTCAGCGTGACATCTTCGTAGCGCCACTCCCAGGGAATGAGAGCCAGTGATGATACGATTTGTTGGTTGGCTTCGTCTTCGATATAAAGCCAATGTTCCGGGCGCGTCAGCGGGTGATGGAGGATCAGCGAACGTGTCATTTCGATGACTTCTTCGCCATGAATTTGGCCGTTAAAAGCCGCGAGGCGCTCAACATCAGCGAGATCGCGAATAGATTTTAAGATTAAACCGTTGGATAAGGCACGGTTATAAGGAGTTGTGGATGTTAACAAAGTGGCACTTCCTTCAGAAAAGATGAAATCAGAAAAGACGAAATATCTCAACAGTTTGAGAGTAGCGGTGGTTGAATGGGATGAAATGAAAGCAAAACTTCATCGTCAGCTTGCAGCCGAGATGGAACTGAAGGGGTGCCAGGTTTTGAAAATCCTGGCTAGAGGACTTGCAGCGCGTATTTGTTTAACATGAGGACAACTATACTTCGGGACATAAACACGGTCAATGGCGGAATCAAAAACAGGGGTAAGGGCATGATGAATGCGATTTAAGAAATCAATACGGCGTTGGATGTGGGGCATGATGCGCCATCCCCAGGCAAACCGAGCATGGAGGGTTTGATACATCAAACCCCTACGAATACGGCGTCCCGTGTTTAATTTTGAAAACGCATCATCATGCCCCCTACGAATGCGAATGTTTACGGCAGAATCAGGTGGAGATCGCCAAATTCGTGCCAGAGATAACGATTGGTGAGCGCCTGCTCGTAGGTCACGTGCAGGTGATTGCGTCCGGCTAAAGCTTCCAGCATGGCGAGGTGGGTCGCACGTGGCTCGTGTAGTCCGGTCAGCATCCCATCAACGGCGAAAATGCCGCGTTCCGGCGTGATGATAAGGCGAGTCCAGCCTTCGCCGGGGTGGGTTACGCCTTCCGCATCGGTGACGGTTTCCAGTGCGCGGACGACGGTTGTGCCGACAGCTACAACGCGACGATGAGCAGCGCGGGCGGCATTGATGACCTGGGCCGTATCCGCAGACACGCGATAATATTCCTCGTAGGACGGCTCGTGGTCTTCAAGGCTGGCGACACCCGTGTGCAGGATCAGCGGGACGATGTGGATGCCTTTCGCTACCAGACGGGTGATCAATTCCGGAGTAAAAGCGCGGCCTGCGGAGGGCATTTCGGCGCTGCCCGTTTCTGTCGCGTAGACTGTCTGGTAATAGCTATTGGGCCAACCCTCTTTGACATAACTGTAGCGAATGGGGAAACCGTATTCAGCTAAGTAATCCAAAATTGGACAGGGTAAGTCGAAAGTCGCCAGCCAAAGGCGTGTGTGACTGCTGTTTTCGCCGCGCTTACTACGTTCGCCTGCATTATATGGCGCAAGTAATGTCGCACTCGCCCCGGCAGGTAGCTGGAAAATTTCGCCGCTTTGTGCGGTGTAGAATGGCCGGGTTGACGTACCGTTTGGCTGCCGTACCTCGACTATCCACAAATCCGCCGGGAGATGAGTCGAGAGATGTAGTTCAAATGGCGTACCGTCGGAGCGATTGGCGTTGAGCGCAGCGTTCATCGTGCCGCTGGTGTTGATGACCAGCACATCGCCCGCATTGAGAAATTGCGCGATGTCGCGAAATTGCGTGTGTGACACTCGATCATCGAGATAGTGCGACACCATCAGTTGAACTTCATCGCGACATAATCCTCGCGCTTCTGGAGGCTCGCTGGCTTCCAGTTCCGGCGGCAGTTTGAAATCAAGCAAATTGTCGATCACGGGTTTGAGAAAAGCGTCGCGCGGCAGGGCAGGTGTCGATAACAAATTCATGATTTGATTCCTATTGCGCGAGCCTGATAGCGACCACCGGGTAAATCGCCCTGCAACAGTTCAATAAAACCGGGGACGCTTTCTTCCGGCAGCGGTCTATCGCTGATGTCCTCGCCTGGGAAAGCCTCCTGGTGCATTTGTGTGCGCATATCACCGGGATCGACCCAATAAACTTTGAGTGATGGATTTTCTGTCGCAAAGATGGCTGAAAGGTGTTCCAGTGCGGCTTTGCTTGAGCCGTATCCGCCCCAACCAGGGTAGGCTTCTGCTCCGACATCGCTGGATACGTTGATGATTCGTGCGCCGGGTTTAAGTTGAACGCTTTGAAGAATTGCCAGCGGTGCGATCACGTTCGTAAGGTAAACCTGCTCCAATATATCCAACGGATAAACGAGTAAATTGGGCTGCGGGCTAGGGCCGAGGATACTGGCATTGTTGACTACAGCATCCAGGCCGCCGATCCGCTGTGCGGCCTCAGCTAATGCGCGGCGATGTGCTTCATCGGTAACATCACCTGAAATGGCGATGACAGCGGTCAATTTTGAAAGTTCAGCGTGTGCTTTTGCGAGTTCGTCCGCGCCACGCGCGTTGATAATCAGTGACCAGCCGTTTTGCGCTAACGTTCGTGCTAAGGCGAGTCCGAGTCCGCGTGACGCGCCAGTAATGAGTGCAGTTTGAGTATTCATTCGTGATTATCCCCCATTTGGGTTCGATTCTATGACTTAAGGATAATCTGAATGCGGGGGTTCATCTTCGTACTCTAGGCGGGATGCGAGGCTGTACAAAGGTACAGCAAGCAATAAAAAAGGGCGCATCGTCCCGACGGGATTTCCGTTGGTCACCACGCGCCCCTACAATAAATATCACTAACCTTCGATGAGCAGGGTTTCGGGGTCTTCGATCAGTTCTTTAACGCGCACCAGAAATTGCACGGCTTCGCGACCATCGACAATGCGATGATCGTAGCTCAAGGCGACGTACATCATTGGGCGAATAACGACCTGACCATCGAGGGCAATTGGACGCTGTTCAATTTTGTGGAGGCCGAGAATCGCAACCTGCGGGGGATTCAGAATCGGCGTACTGAGCATCGAGCCGAAAACGCCGCCGTTGGTGATGGTAAATGTCCCGCCGCGCAGACTTTCGAGCGAGAGTGTTCCCGCTTCGGTCTGCTGGGCGTAATCTTTGATGGCTTTTTCGATTTCCGCGAACGACATGCGATCCGCGTTGCGCAGGACAGGGACGACCAGCCCCTCTGCCGCGCCAATCGCGATGCCGATGTCATAGTAATGTTTCAGCACGATTTCGTCGCCCTGGATTTCGGCGTTCAGCGGCGGGAATTTTTTGAGCGCACCGATAGATGCTTTAACGAAAAATGAGCTAAATCCTAAACCGACACCAAAGCGTTCTTTAAAAGTTTCCTTGCGGCGCTGGCGTACATCCATCACCGCGCTCATGTCGATTTCGTTGAAGGTCGTCAGCATCGCTGCGGTGTGCTGCGCTTCGACAAGGCGTTGCGCGATGGTGCGACGACGGCGAGACATGCGTACACGCTCTTCTTCAGATACTCTGCCAGACCTGGGCTGCGACGCGGGGGCGGGCGTAGGAGTTTGACGCTGTTCAATATAGCGCTCCACGTCACGTTTCATCACACGTTTCGAATCTTTGGGCGTGATTTTTGATAAGTCGACCTGATTCTCCTCAGCGACCCGTTTTGCGACAGGGGTTGCACGTTCTTCTTGAGCAGCGGGAATTACGGGTGGTGCTGGTACTTTAACAGGTACTTCAGCAGGTTTTTCAACGGCTTTTTCAGCTTTGGGCGCGGCAGCTGGCTTTGCACTTTCTCCGGTTGACCCATTTTCGTCAATGAGGCCGAGGACATCGCCGACCTTCACGTCCGCGCCTGCCTGCTGGTCGATTCGCGCCAGTTTGCCAGCTTTTTCTGCGCCAACCTCCAGGTCTACTTTGTCGGTTTCCAGGACGAGAACAGGTTCACCCGCCTTAACAACATCGCCTTCCTGTTTCAGCCAGCGTGCAATGGTTGCTTCAATCACCGATTCGCCTAAATCCGGCACTTTAATTTCGATAGACATAAGATTACTCCGCAGCTTCTTTATCAAATTTCCAGTTGAAAGCGTATTCGATAATCATGGCCTGATTGGTCTTGTGGGCGGTAGAGGAGCCTTCCGCTGGGCTGGAACTGCGGCGCCGTCCGACATAATTTACGGGGAAGCGCCGTTTTACCAGCCGTTCCAGCCGCCAGCTTATAAACTCCCATGCGCCCATATTTTTCGGTTCTTCCTGCGCCCAGACAATTTCACGCAGATTGGGATACATCGCCAGGGTTGCCTGCAAATCGGCGGCAGGGAAGGGGTAAAGCTGCTCGATACGTACAACGGCCACATCGGGATGTTTGGCACGGTATTCGCTGGTCACAAGGTCGAGATAAAATTTGCCGCTGCATAAAATCATGCGCTGAACAGCTTCCGGCTTGGCATCGGCATCGTCGATCACTGGGTGCCAGTTGCTTTCGGTCAGGTCTTTTACCGATGAGGCTACCGCCGGATTACGCAGGAGACTTTTCGGTGTCATGATGACCAGCGGCAGGGGATCGGTTTTCAGCAAAATCGCCTGCCGCCGCAACAGGTGAAAATATTGCGCGGCGGTGGTGCAGTTGGCGACGCGCATATTGATTTTCGCGCCTAAATTCAAGAAGCGCTCCAGGCGGGCGCTGGAATGATCTGGCCCTGCGCCTTCCCATCCATGTGGGAGCAGCATCACCAGCGAGGGAGTCTGTCCCCATTTTTCACGCGCCGAGACGATAAATTCGTCGATAATGATCTGCGCATTGTTGATAAAATCGCCATACTGCGCTTCCCAGATGACCAATCGTTCCGGGGCTTGAACGTTGTAGCCGTATTCAAAGCCCAGAACGGCGGCCTCGGAAAGCGGACTGTTATGAACCTCAAAAGCGGCGGCAGATTGCGAAAGCTCTTGGAGGGGTACGAAGATTTTGCCCATTTTGGCATCGTGTAAAACTGCGTGGCGATGGCTGAATGTGCCGCGTTCGGTGTCTTGCCCCGTGAGGCGAATTGGTATGCCATCCTCAAGGATGCTGGCAAAGGCCAATTCCTCGGCAGTTGCCCAATCAATTGAAGGTTCGTAATACAGGCTATCAAAAGCTTTACGGCGGGCGCGAATCGTATCTTCCAGTCGGCTGGAATAGAATGTGAAATCGTCTGGAAATTTTGACAGCGATTCGTTCAAGGCTTTAAGCCGCTTTACCGGAATCGACGTTTTGACGCGGCGGGCTTCGCCGGGTGGTGGTGGGGATGGTTTCGGTTCGGCCAATTTTTCCGGGTCAGCTATCGTGTCGTTGATGGTCTGGAGATTCTGAAGATGGCGATTGACCATCTCCTCTGGCTTTTCCGCGCTGATGGTTTTGCGCCGCACTAATTCATTTGCCCAAAGCTGACGAACTGTGCGATGATCGCGGATATTTTGATACATAAGCGGCTGTGTAAAACCCGGCTCATCCAGTTCATTATGACCATAGCGACGGTAGCCAACGAGGTCGATGAGAAAGTCTTTTTCGAATTTATCCTGATACGCATAGGCAATCCGCGCGACTTCGATGCAGGCTTCGGGATCGTCGGCGTTGACGTGGATAATCGGGACTTTAAAACCTTTTGCCAGATCACTGGCATAGAGCGTACTGCGGCTGTCGTGAGGGTCGGTTGTAAAACCCAGTTGGTTATTGGTAATGATGTGGAGCGTACCGCCCGTAAAATAGCCGGGAATCTGCGACAGATTGAAGGTTTCGGCGACGATGCCCTGACCGGGGAAAGCTGCATCGCCATGAATCAGGATTTGCAGCGTCCAATCAGGATTGAAGTGTGGCTCACCGCGCCGATTCACGGTTGTTCCGGCTGCCCGCGCCATGCCAACGGAAATCGGGTTGATGACTTCGAGATGGCTGGGATTGGGCGGCATCGTAATTATCAGCGGTGCATGATGCTCAATATTGATTGATCGGCTGAGTCCCTGATGGTATTTGACATCCCCGATTGTCCAGCCGATGGCATCCTGCAACTCCTGAATTTTGATCGGGTCTTTGAACTCCGCCAGAATTTGCTCATAAGGCTTATTCATGATGTGTGCGAGGACGTTAAGCCGCCCACGATGTGCCATACCGATCAGGATATTGGATATGCCGGAGCGTGCCGAAGACGAGACAACCTCATCCAGAATCGGCACGGTCATGTCCAGACCTTCTATCGAAAAGCGATATTTGGTTGGAAAGGTGCGCTGTAAAAAATGCTCAAAAACTTCGACCTGCGTCAGGCGTTCCAGCAGTGCAGTCAGGTATTCGGAATCAGCGGGAGGTCGGAAGCGTCGTGATTCAGCGGCCTCTCGCAGCCATTCGCGCTCCTCTGGGATGCGGATGTGGTCATAGTCAAAGCCGATATGCGACGAATAGACCGTTCGCAGGGTTTGAAGCGCTTCCTGTGCATTGGACGCGGTACTAACGATTGGGCCACCCACGAGACTGGCTGGAAGATCGCGCAAATCAGCTTCGGTGAGTCCATGGGCAGTCGGCGATAGTGCAGGATCACCGGGCGGTGCGCCCCCCAGCGGGTCAAGCTGCGCGGCTGTATGCCCATATTCGCGAATGGCCTGCGCGAGATTGACCGCGCCGACGATTTTGTCGATGGGGAGAACAGGCGCAACAGTTTCATTGGGCGGCGACCAATGGCTGAAGAACGCGCGCGCATCGGCATCCACCAAATCGGGATTTTGACGGTAACGATCATAAAGTTCGAGGACGTAGCCCGCATTTGGGCCGTGAAAAAGCTGCCAAAAATCCATCATCAATGTTTCTACTAATTTGTATGCTGCCGATAAGGTTAGGATACCATTTCAGGAGGTGCAGCGCTAATTAATTCGCTGACTGAACCTCTAATGTCCTGCTGACTACATGATTCCATGTCCGGGCATAATCGACACCGTATTCGTTCACGCCGCCGGATGCTTCTGTGCCTGTCAGATAGGGACGCACCGCCATAAATCCACTTGTATTCTGCATCTGGTCGGCGTTGAGGAAATGCAGGGCGACTCCGGCACGTTCTTTGGCAGTGGTATTGCCGCGCGTGCAGTGGGCTGTGCCATAGGCAAACAGGACGACCCCGCCAGCAGGCAGTTCAACTGGTACGGCTTGGTCTTCGGGTGGGTAGCAGCGGATATGGTGATCGCTCTCTGGATCACGCGAATGTTCATAGGCTTGGCGAAAGCTGCCGGGAATGACGTGAATCGTGCCGTTGGCGAGTGTGGCATCGTGGACGGCTGTCCAGAGCGCTGTTCCTCGTAACGGATTCGGGATTTTGAAATAGGCGTTATCCTGATGCCAGTTTGTGCCAGAGCCGTGCAAGCCGGGCTTCAGGAAGACCTGATCCAGATGAAGCACGACAGGATCGCCGATCAATTGGCTGACCGTTTCGACGACTTTCGGGACGAAGGGCATGGCGCGATAAAATTCGCTATGCGGACTCATCGGGCAAAGCTGTAGATTGGCTTTTGTGCTGGAATGCGTCTTGCCGTCACCATCTGTCGCGACGTTCCGCAGCAAACCAATCTGCTTGAAGCGCTCGATTTCAGCCTGCATGGCGGCTACTTCCGTTTTATCCCAGAATTCTGGAAGGGCGAGATAACCCTGTTCGTAAAACTGTTGAATTTGTGCGTCAGATAATTTCATATGATGAACTCTCCAGATTTTCGAGAATTTCAAGATGTTTGATAGCGATAACGCGCTTTTACTACAATTGTAGCGTTATTTCGCCCTACACAAAAAGTTTTCATGAGTCTGTAACCATGACATTTGAACTATTGGGCTTGGATTGAGATTACGTGTATAATTAACGCGGCAAACAAGTGTAATATCACTTACTAAATTGCGACCCATCGAAATAACCTAATTTATTGGGGGGATCGGGAAATTGGTTCAGCCTTATAGTGCAGTAATGGAAAACATTAAACTCTGTTCATCATGCCAAAAAGAAAACCCGGCTGCGCTAACTGTTTGCGAACATTGTGGTTCGCAGCTGGTTGCTTTGCTGCCTGCGCCAACGACAGTGATGATTCCCGATCAGCCGATTAAATTTGCGCCACCGACCAACGTTGTCAAATTGGCTCAGACTTACGTCGGTTCGCTGATTTTGATGGTCATCGGACAGGAACAGCCGATTATTCTCAAAGGCAGTACGCAAGTTACGCTTGGGCGTTATAACCCTGGCGAAACAGCGCCTTCGATTGACCTGACACCCTATAAAGCCGATATGCTGGGTGTTTCACGCCAGCACGCGCGTATCCGACGCTCTGAAGATCGCTATACCATTGAAGATATTGGCAGTACGAATGGCACGTGGGTCAATGAAACTCGTTTAAAACCTCATCAATTTCATGAGATTGAAAGCGGCGCTCTCATTCGATTAGGCCAGTTGGGTTTATATGCCTATTTCGAGTCGGCTACTGAAGCTGATGCGGACGAAGCAACTATTAACCTGAAAAATGGGCAAAATAAGCTGACTCCCCAATATCTTGCCAGCCATGTGACTCCTTATTTGAATGCTCTGGCGAGCGTACAGGCTGTTCGGAACGAATTTCTGGGGCGCACGATGACTGAGGTTGGGATCGTGTCGATGAATGCCGATGAATCAAAAGGTATCAGCATTAAGATTGAAGGCGCTAAAGAAGCGGTTCAATTGGCGACCAACAAACTGCCTTCCTGGAAACAAAAGCATCAAACGCAAATCAGCCGTTATCGCGAAATCAATAAAACACAGGATGATACGACGCAAGACAGTGATGAATCGCAGAGTTTACGGCGCGAACTTATGGAAGCTGAAATCCAGTTCGCACTGGACTATTTAGGTGAGTTATCACCGGAACAGCCGGAAGAAAAACGAAAGCCGTATCTCAAAAGACTAGTTACACATTTGCATGTTTTGATCGCCAGCCCGTTGCAAATCTCTGCTGATTAGTTCTGTTGCATCTTACGGTAAACCAACGTTGCATCTTGCGCTAAATCTACAAATAGCCATAATCGAGATGGATTGTTTGTAAATTGGCGTTGTTATGCAGAATAATGTCCCGATAGATTTAAGTTTAAAAGGCTATGAGCTGCGCCAGATGATCGGGCGCGGTGGTTTCGGCGCGGTTTATCGTGCCTATCAACCGCTGCTTGAACGCGAAGTTGCGATCAAGGTTATCCTGCCAGAATACGCCAATAACCCCAATTTTATCCGCCGATTTGAAACAGAAGCTCAACTGATTGCCCAGCTTGAGCATATTCATATTGTCCCGCTGTATGATTATTGGCGTGAGCCGGACAGTGCCTATCTGGTCATGCGCTGGCTGCGCGGCGGCAGCTTACAGGAATCGTTAGCAAAAGGGACGCTCTGGTCGATTGGTGAGATTTCGCGGCTGCTCGATCAGATTGCATCGGCATTAGTGGCTGCACATCGACATGGAATCATTCATCGTGACATCAAACCACCCAATATCCTGCTCGATGAAGAAAATAATGCTTATCTTGCGGATTTTGGTATCGCGAAAAATCTTATCACGGGCAAGCAGACCGTTGGTGATGATGAGCGCGTAGGCTCACCTGCCTATATCTCGCCGGAGCAGATCATGGGTCAGCCTGTTTCGGCTCAAAGTGATATTTACAGCCTGGGTGTTGTGCTGTATATGCTGCTGACGGGGCAGACACCTTTTCTCGATCCTAGTACGACAACGGTGATTCGCAGGCATGTGACCGAGCCGCTGCCGCCGCTGCAAATGATTCAACCCAATTTGCCCCTCGCGCTCAATTCAATTATCTGGCGTGCCACATCGAAACAACCAGACATGCGTTACCCTGATGCGCTGAGTATGGCAGAAGATTTTCGGCGGGTGATGTCCTCAGAACTGGGGATGACACTCACGCCAACCAGGGTTGCAGATGTGTCGCCGACCCGGAATCTGCCGCCGACTTCCCCTGGGCGGACGGTCATTATTGACCTGCCTTTAGCACCGAAAAATCCGTATAAAGGTCTGCGGCCTTTTCAGGAAGCCGATGCCGCTGAATTTTTCGGGCGCAAAATGCTGATCGAATCGCTGCTGAAACGCCTGGATAAATCTCGGTTTTTGACGGTGATCGGCCCCAGCGGAAGCGGAAAGTCAAGCGTCGTCAAGGCGGGGATGCTTCCCATGCTGCGCCGAGGGGTGATTTTAGGCTCACAGGATTGGTTTATCACGCAAATGACACCGGGCGCGCAGCCATTTGTCGAACTGGAAGCTGCCTTACTGGGTATCGCCACTAATGCACCCACTGAGAAATTAGCGGATTATCTGCGCGAGAACCCAGCAAAGCTGACGCAAATGCTGAAGCAGATGTTGCCTGCTCAGGATGATGACGTATTGTTAGTGATTGACCAGTTTGAAGAGCTTTTTACCCAGACAGAAACTGAGATCGAACGCAGTCATTTTCTTAAATGTTTATATCTGGCTGCTACTGATCCTGATAGCCACCTGCGCATAGTCATTACATTGCGCGCCGATCTTTATGATCGACCACTTTTATATGCCGATTTCGGCAGCCTGATTCGAGAACATACAGAGGTCGTACTCCCACTGAATACCAGTGAGATGGAGGATGCGATTGTTGGCCCCGCGCATTGGCTGGGTTTGCGATTCGAGCCTGGATTGGTATCGGCGATTATTGCCGATGTCAATCAGCAGCCCGGTGCGCTGCCACTGCTGCAATATGCGCTGACTGAATTATTCGAGCATCGCGATGGATTCACGCTTACCCAGATCGCCTACCAGGAAAGTGGAGGCGTATTCGGCGCACTCGCGCGTCGCGCGGATGAGCTTTATGAAAGTCTGGATGCGACCAGCCAGGAGATGGCGCGACAACTTTTCCTGCGGATGGTCACGCTAGGGGAGGGTGTGGACGATACACGCCGCCGAGTTTTGCGTGAAGAATTGACACGAATCGCAGGCGACAGGCGCACGATGCAGCGTGTTATCGACACGTTTGGCAAATATCGCTTGCTGACATTCGATCATGAACCTGTGACACGTTCGCCAACGGTTGAGGTCGCGCATGAAGCCTTGATTCGCGTCTGGGGTCGTCTGCGAGATTGGATAGATGCCAGCCGTGATGATTTACGGCTTCATCAGCGCCTGTCTACTGTGACCAATGAGTGGATCAATTCAAATTACGAGTCCAGTTTTCTGGCATCAGGATCGCGTCTGGCGCAGTTCGAAACGTTGGCGGCATCCAAAAAGATCGCTCTCAGCCAGGATGAAGAAAATTATCTGCGAACCAGCGGTGCTGCCAGGCGACGGGCGGCTCGCAGGCTGCAAATATTTATTGCCGCGTTGATTGTGTTTTCTCTGGTTGCATTGGGACTGGCGCTGCTGGCCCTTGATCGACAGGCTGCGGCTATCAGCGAACAACAGCGTGCCGACCAGGAAGCCAGCGTTGCGCGGTCACGCGAATTAGCGGTTACGGCGCTTAACGGGGTTCAAAGGCATGACTTAGCTTTGTTGTTGAGCCTGGAAGCCCTGCAATCCGCAGATACATTTGGCGCACGAAGCAGTCTGCTAACGACGCTGCAAGCTTCCCCTTATTTACTGACTTATTTGCATGGCAGTGGTGAGTCGATCCGCAGTGTCGCTTATAGCCCGAATGGTCGCCTGATCGCATCCGGTGGCAAAGATAATGCCCTGACCCTATGGGATGGTAGTCGTCCGCTGGGACAGCCATTGACTGGACATGAAGGGTGGATTAACAGTATCGCTTTCGGCCCAGATAACCGCCTGTTGGTTTCTGGGAGCGCAGATGAGACTGTGCGACTTTGGGATGTTCAGAACCGTCAGCCAATTGGTGAGCCTCTTTTGGGTAATGGCGGTGCGGTATGGAGCGTCGCGGTTAGCCCCGATGGGCGAAAAATCGCATCCGGCAATACGGATGGAACGATCAATTTGTGGGATTCAGAGACGCAGCAACCGATAGGCGATTCCCTCACAGGGCATGAGGACACTGTGTATGCGCTGGCGTTCAGCCCGGATGGTCAGATATTAGCGTCCGGCAGCGGTGATAATACGATTCGCTTGTGGGATGCTCAAACAGGCAGCCCAATAGGTGATCCTCTTGTGGGGCATAACAATTGGGTGATGAGCGTTGTTTTTAATCCCGATGGCAGTTTGCTGGCCTCGACGGGGTTGGATCGAACGATCATCTTGTGGGATACCCGCAATTACGAACCTATCGGACAGATTGATACCGAACATCAGGATTATGTCCGTAAACTTGCCTTTAGCCCGGATGGTCAGATGTTGGCTTCGGGAAGCGACGATCATAGCGTGCGATTATGGGATGTGAGCTTTGGCGATATGATCGGTCAGCCACTCGTCGGACATTCCGATGCGGTGTGGGGACTTTCCTTTAGCCCGGATGGTCAAAATTTGATTTCTGGCAGTGCGGATGGCGAAATCGCCGTTTGGGATGCGAATTTGCGGCTGCCATTTACCCAAACATTGCTAGGCAGCGCAGATTCCATACTCAGTTTGGCTTTCAGCCCCGATGGTACACGCTTGGCATCTGCTGGCGGCAATCTGGCTGAAACAGGACAGGATAACACGATACGCCTGTGGAATGTGGCGACCACTGCCCAGGAAGCGGTACTAACCGGACATGAGCAATCGGTTACGGGTGTTGCCTTCAGCCCGGATGGGAAGATCATCGCGTCTGCCAGCCCTGACCGAACGATCCGGCTGTGGGATACCGAAAGTGGGTCACTGATTCGCACAATCAACAATGCCAGTGCGGGAGATTATGTAACGGTGGCCTTTAGCCCAGATGGTCAATTATTGGCCTCTGGCAGTGATGATGGCGGTATCTTTTTATGGGATGTGTCCACTGGAGCGCAGCAAGGCGATGCTCTTAACGGACATAACGACGGTATTCTGAGCCTTAACTTCAGCCCGGATGGTAAAATATTAGCATCTGGAAGTCAGGATAACACGATCATTCTGTGGGATGTTGGGACGCGAAAACCAATTCGCGATCCGCTGGTTGGACATAACGACGAAGTTTCGAGCATCGCCTTCAGCCCTGATAGTCAAACACTGGCTTCAGGAAGCTATGACAATACGATTATTTTGTGGGATGTGGCAACGGGTCAGCCGGGTCAACCCCTCGTGGGCCATCAGGATTGGATCACAAGTCTCGCGTTCAACGCAAATGGGAACTATCTGGTTTCCGGGAGTGTTGACGACAGCGTTATTTTGTGGGATGTGGCAGCAGGTCAGCCGCTTGGGCAGCCATTTATCGGACACACCGATTGGGTCACGGCGGTTGCCTTTAATCCACAACTTCAAATGTTTGCATCCGGTAGTCGCGATCAAACAATTAAGTTATGGGATGTCAATCCACTTTCATGGGCAGCACGTGCCTGCCAGATTGCAAACCGGAATCTCAATCCACGCGAATGGGATCAATATTTCCGTAGTGAGGCTTATCGTAAGACCTGCCCGCAGAACCCTTAACTAATCACAAAACCTGTCCAGACAACCCCTAACCAATATTACGATTAATGGTTGTCGTCTTAGAAGTCAATCATCAAGGTGATGGCTCAGATGTCACCTCATTGATGAACTCACCCGTGTTATCGGTTGAATCACCGGATTGCGAACTCGAAGGCGGGGTAGCCTCTTCATCGGGCGGTGTATCTGAGTTGGTTGCTTCTCTGGTCGGCTCAGAATCATCTGATGGTGTTTCGTTCGGCAATGGCGTTTCGTTCGTCGTCCCGTTGCCTGATTCGCCTCCCGACGGTTCTTCTGTATTGCTTACCTGTGGGGTAGGTTCTTCCGTTTTAACTGGGCCAGGATCATCGGTAGGCGGTACTTGAGTTGGAACATCTGTTGGGATATCTGTTGGTATCTCGGTAGGTATATCCGTTGACGTTTCGCTGGGCGGAATGGATGTATTGGTTACTGTTGGCAGTGGGGTGCTGGACGGAATGGGCGTTGGCGTATCCGTCGGAATTGCTGTAGATGTTGGGATGTCGGTCGGTGTCTCAGTCGGTACGGCGGTATCTGTGACCATTGGCGTGAGCGAGGCACGAGGTACAACGGTAATCTGCTCTTCAAGGTTATCTATCGGCAAGCGTTCGACATTTTCTTCTGTGTAACGCTCTGGTTCGCTTGGAGGAGCAACTGCTTTGGAATCAGAGTCCAGTTCAACGGTGACTGTCGTCCCGGCAATGGCGGTTTGCTCAACACCAAATGCTTCCACATGAGCAGCACCTTCAAGAGTTGTGATTGACATACTGCCACTGGGAGGTGCCTGGATGTATACGGTAGACCCCAAGCGAATCTTGACCTCATTGATCCACAACCGCACCTCACCCGCGCCTTCTGGTGTCTGGATTAGGAGGCCGTCATTTGGTGCTTCCTCGCAGGTGGAGCTATTGTCCCCAGTGCGGACGTAAAACGCCTGCATTGGGCCATAATTCATCAATTCCGGGTTAATAACATTCAGATTGTCGATCTCATCCGAAGCATCAATAAGCTGGGTGTTTATCCAACCATGCCCATCAAGGCCGGGATAATCAATATACAGCCATGAACTATCGGTGTTTCGCCCTGTAGCCGTTACAATTTGTTTTGGCGCTAGCGTTCCCAAAACGAAGCCATTATCGGACGGTTCGCGTCGAACGTTTGCGTTGCCGGGAGATGCAACTGTGATGTCCATCTCTGTGGGGGCGGCAATCGCGTTATCAACTTCAACATCGCCAAAAAGGACCAGAGTCACATTTTGCGAAGGCATCTCCGCAGATAAATTGGCCTGGAGGCTCATCATCGCCACACCCCAACTTCCTGTCGCGACGTTCATGGGACTGAGACGGAGCGTTTTGAGCTGGGTTACATCAACAATGTCACCCGCTTCGTCAAATTTAAACGGCTCGAAACGCGATTGAGGCTGCGCTTCAAGATTGACATGACCGTAACAAGCCTGATTACGCTCGGTACCCGTGCAAACTTCATTGGCTTCCTCAAGGGCAGTCTGGACAACATGTTCGCAAACTTCCTGCTGCGTCGATGACGCAACTAATGGAGCAATTGCGAGAACCAATAACAAACCAGATAAGAACAGAATGATGTATCTCATAAGTTGTCCATGATTCACACCTTTTGTGTGAACTCTTTAACCCCTTTCATACAGTTATTATACACACAAAATCATTTAAAAAACGGATGATACTGTAAAAATGTCGAAAAATATTTCGTCTATATCTTCTAAAACGACTAGAGTACAGGAAATATTTCGTCTATATCTTCTAACGAATTATTAGAACACCGATTAAACAGATTGTGAATGACGCTTGCTTGACGGTTTAGCTATGGTGATCTACACTTCCCAAAATATTTTTCAGAGGCAAAATTTAGATGACAGTTTCGCTGGATCACTCGAAAGCGGTTTATCAGGGCATCAAGGATGCGGGCATCCAGTTTATCACGGCGCTGCCGGAAACATGGCTGGTGTATCTCCTGCAAATGGCTGAAGACGACCCGGAAATGTGCCTGATTGAAGTTGCCAAAGAGGAAGAGGCAATTGGTATCGCTGCTGGAGCTTATTTTGCCGGACAGCCTAATCTGTTATTGATGCAGAATCATGGTTTTTTAGCGGCGATCAACGGGATAGTTTCACTCGCGATGCTCTACCGTGTGCCGCTGTGTATGCTGATCGCGCATCGCGGACATATGGGTGAACCCTACCCCTGGCATACTCAAGGTGGCATCGTGACCGAACCCGTGCTGCGCAGCCTGGGCATTCCGTTTGATTATGCCCGCGATCCAGCAAGAGTCGGCAAGCAGATTCGCGAAGCACATACTTATTCGCTGAGTTCGCTGTCGCCAGTGGCGCTGCTGCTCTCCCGCGATCTGATGGAGGGGTAAGCTATGAAACACTCAAAGCGCGAGGGTAAGTCATGAAACGATCCAAGTGTATTGAAACCATTTACCCTGAACTTCATGACAAGCTTGTTGTGACGATTATGGGCGCTTGCGCTCAGGAATTATATGACCTGGGACACTGCGAAAATTTCTTTTATTTACAACATGCAATGGGACTGGCTTCCTCGATTGGCTTGGGGTTGGCGCTCAACCTGCCTAACGAAAAAGTGGTTGTCATGGATGGCGATGGCTCGGTTTTGATGAACCTCGGCACGTTGACCACAATAGCGCGTTATCAACCTGCGAATCTGATACATATTATTTTTGATAATGGCAGCCTGCTTTCGACAGGTGGCTTTGCCTCGCATACCACCTCTGGCGTGACAGATCTGGCGGCAATTGCCAGAGGCGCGGGAATCAAAAACGTGGCGGCAGTCAGCACGCCGATGGATTTTGTGGGTGCGGCGGCGGATGCGTTTGAGGGCAATGAACTCAGCGTGATCGTCGCAAAAGTCGAGGCGGTGGGGCCAGATCATTTTGGCATGGACTTGAAACTGCCGGAAAATGCGTTTCGATTTGAGCGTTATATTAAAGAGCATCAAAATCGAAAGTTCTGAGTTTAAAGTGCTGGGTGAAAAGTAAAATATTAAACTCGGCACTCGGCACTTTTTACTGTGTACTTGTATATAAGGGGGATTCGTATGTCGGCTCGTGTAACCGTCTTATCGCTGCTGGTCGAGGAACTCAATAGTGGACGGGTCAAAGTCGTTGACCTGACGCAGCCGTTGGGGGCTGACACACCTGTTATTGGCTTGCCGCCAATATTTGCGCCGTCCCCGCCGTTTTCGATGGAGACGATTTCCAGCTATGACCAGAACGGCCCGGCGTGGTATTGGAACACGATCCATTTGGGTGAACACACCGGGACACATTTTGACGCACCCGTGCATTGGATCACAGGCAAAGATTTCGCCAATAACACGACAGATACGATTCCTGTACGCCAGTTTGTTGGCGCTGCGTGTGTGATCGACGTGAGTAAAGAGGTCGCTTTGTATGAGGATTTTCTGCTGACGCGCGAGGTTGTGCAAGCCTGGGAGGGTGAACACGGTAAAATCCCGCGTGGCGCATGGCTGCTGCTGCGCACTGATTGGTCGAAACGCACGGGCAACGAAGCATTCCTCAATGTGAAAGCCGATGGCCCACACTCACCGGGATTCCATAAGGACTGCGTAAAGTTTTTGGCACAGGAACGCGACGTGTTGGGTGTTGGCGTTGAGACAGTCGGTACAGACGCGGGGCAGGCCGGAACTTTTGACCCGCCGTTCCCATGCCACACATTCATGCACGGCGCGGGCAAATTTGGACTCGCCAGCCTCAAGAATCTCGACCAACTGCCACCAACAGGCGCTATCGTGATTGCCGCACCACTCAAAATAGTGAACGGCTCTGGCAGTCCACTGCGCGTCGTAGCGCTCACGCCAGCGGAATAAGTATGAATAAAAATCAGATCGTATTTGGAGTTATTCTTATCGCTGCTGTGGCAATTGCAGCGGCGAGTCTGCCGGCGATTCTTACGCTGTTGAGCATCATTCAGTCGGTTATTTTTAGCGTATTGGGCGTTGTCGCGATTCTCTATTTGCTCAAGCGGATGTGATGGCAAGATTTGTAAGCGGGGCATAATTTCCGATGGGCGCATAGCGATGCGCCCCTACAAGAAATACGTCCCGTGATATGAATCGTTTATTTTCTTCGAATAAAATGCTCAGACCAGTAATTCGCGGTGTTTGGTCAGGCAGTCCAGCAGGCAATCAATGTCGCGCATGTTGTTGTAAATATGCGGTGAGATGCGCAGGTTGTTATCGCGACTGGACGTAATTACGTTGTCTTTTTCCAGCCTCTTCACCAATAAATCGACCTTATGTGAACGCAGCGTAATCAGCGCACCGTGCTGGTCGGGATTAATGGGCGACACCAGATTGAAGCCGCGCCGCATCGCTCCCTCTTTGATCGCGCCTGTGAGTTCGCGAATATGCTTTTCGATTTTCTCCACGCCAACCGATTGAATGAGCTTAATTCCTGCCACCGCCGCATAGATATTGGGAACGGGAGGTGTGCCGGATTCGAAGCGCCGCGCTGTGGGGGAAGGCGTGTTGGCGTAAATATCCATCGCGAAAATATTGGCCTGCGAAAACCAGCCCATCGTGGTCGGGTTCAGATCATTGATGAGGTCTTTGCGCACATAGAGATAGGCCAGACCAGCGGAAGCCAGCAAATATTTGAGAACGCCGCCGACCAGAAAATCGACCTTCAACTTTTTGACATCAATCGGGAATGTGCCGAGGCCCTGATAGCTGTCGAGCAGGACGAGTGCGCCTTTTTTGTGGGCAAGTTCGATAATCGCCGGGACATCCATCCGTGCGCCGTTGCGGAAGCAAATATTGGTGATTGAAACGATAGCGGTCTGTTCATCAATCGCATCGGCAAAACGGCTGATCGGGATCGCGTTGCCCGCCGCCGGGACGTGAACAATCTGTGCGCCACGCTGTTCCTGGGCGTGCCAGACCTGCGCGACAGTGGGAAACTCGAAATCACTGATGACGATTTTATTGCGCTCCCCGGTGAAGTCAAAGGCGCTGGCGAGTGCGCTCACGCCAGCCGAAACCGATGTCGTGACGGCTATTTCGTCCATTTCGGCGTTGACCAGTCCGGCGAAAGCACCCCGCGCGGCCTCCATGCGCTCGACCCAATATTCCCAGGGTGAGCCTTTTTCGTCCCAATCCTGCATATAGGCGGCATAGGCGTTTTTCACGTCAATGGATAGTGCGCCCTGTGAGCAGCTATTGAGGTAAACTTTCTTTTCGAAAATGGGGAAACGGGAACGAATTGTCATGTTAGCGCCTAACATATCCTTGTTTAACATCCGAAATTTGCTTTTAACGCCCAGGATACTCTCTTTAACGCCCAAGATAGGCTTTACGCAGCTGCTCATCGTGAAGTAAGTTTTTCGCCTGATCGGTCAGCACGACACGTCCGGTTTGCAGCACATAACCGCGCGTGCCAATCGAGAGCGCCATATTTGCGTTTTGTTCGACCATAAAAATCGTCGTGCCTTGCTGGTTGATCTGCTGGATGATCTCAAAATTCTGCTCGACCAGGATCGGCGCGAGTCCCATTGATGGCTCGTCCATCAACAGCAGGTGAGGCCGCGAAATCAGCGCACGTCCCATTGCCAGCATTTGCTGCTCACCACCGCTTAATGTGCCGCCTAGTTGATGAAGACGCTCTTTCAGGCGCGGAAATAACTTCAGGACGCGCTCGAAATCCTCTTTAATGCCGTCACGGTCATTGCGCAGATACGCGCCCATTTCCAAATTTTCCTCGACGGTCATCGAACCGAAAATGCGACGATTTTCCGGCACGACAGCCATGCCGCGCTCAATGCGGTAGCTGGTGGGGCGCTGCTGGACGGGTTCGCCACGAAATTCAATCGTGCCGCTGGTGGGTTTGACGATGCCGAGAATGGTTTTGAGCGTGGTCGATTTGCCAGAGGCATTGCCGCCCAGCAAGCAGACAAGTTCACCTGAATAGACTTCTAGACTCACATCCTGGAGAATATGAATCTGACCGTAGTGCGTGTTGATGTTGCTGAGGCGCAGAATAGGCGTTTCGCTCATCACTTATTTTCCTGTCTGCGTCCCAAATAGGCTTCGACGACGTTTTCGTCTGTCGCCACTTGTTCAAAAGTCCCCTCGGCAATTTTTACGCCGTGATCGAGGGCAATCACACGATCTGAAATGCCGCCCACGACGGTCATGTCATGCTCAATCAGAATTATCGTCAGCCCAGCTTCGTCGCGCAGTTGGCCGATCAGCTCGGTGACTTCGAGCGATTCGTTGGGATTCATGCCTGCGGCGGGTTCGTCGAGCAGAAGCAGCTTGGGTTCGGTCATCATCGCGCGGGCAATTTCCAGGCGGCGACGGTTGGCATAGGACAGGCTGTAGGCGGGTTGGTCGAGGCGGTAGCCCTTCAAACGTTCACCAAAAAACGCGAGTTTTTCCTGCGCCATTTCGCGGATACGGGCTTCTTCGCGCCGGAATGATGGCGTGCGTAAAATAATCTCGAACAGGTTGGCGTGAGTGCGCGAATATGCTGCGCTCATCACATTTTCGATCACGCTCATGTTCAGGAAAAGCCGCAAATTCTGAAAGGTTCGTGCGATACCCAGGCGCGTGATCTGGTGGATTTCGCGACCTAAAAGCGATTGACCGTTCAGGAGAATATCGCCTTCGTCTGGCTGATATAGCCCCGTGATGAGGTTCAGCACCGTTGATTTGCCTGCACCGTTGGGGCCGATGAGACTGAGAATTTCGCCGGGTGCGACGCTCAATGAAAGGTCATTGACCACTTGCAGACCGCCGAAATGCTTGGAGACGTTTTTGAGTTCGAGTAAATTCATCATTTTAAACGACTTCCACGCGACGCTCACCCAGGAGGCCATTGGGACGGTAAATCATGAGGACAATCAAGAGTACCCCCACAAACAGCAGCCGAGTGATGCTCGGCTCTTGTGAGAGGCGGGTTTCCCACACGAAAGACAATAAATATAAGGTCGGTATCAGGGCGATAAAACGAACTCGCATATCCTTGATTCGCGTTACCAGCAGAATCATGAGGATGAGCGCACCGAATGCCAGATTGCCAACGGCTTTGGCTTCAATGGGTATGGCTAGCCAATTACGAATGGTATCGACAAATCCCGAACTTGTGGCTTCCAGCGCTGCGAACGAAGCGGGGGAAAGGGCGACAAGAATTGGCTTGAGGATGAGGCCAAATACGATGACGGATACCAGAAGCGCCACACTTTGCCAGCGTGGGCGCAGAGTCGCAATCAGCGTGACGATTATCAACAGATAGAAAAGCTGCCCTGCCAGCTCGACATTGCGCAGGATTTCAGGGATAGCGATCATCAAAACCGATCCGACGATGACACCAGGCAGGCTGCCCAGGCCACCCAAAACGATGATCGCATAGACGTTAATCAGCAGGGCAATATCGAAATTGCCAGGAAAGACAGAACCTTGCCACGCTGCGAAAAGTGCTCCGCTGAGTCCGGCTATGGCTGCACCAAGCGCAAAAGCCAGTAATTTAAGCTGGCGCGTGGGCATTCCCATCGCGTCCGCCGCCAGTTCATCCTCGCGCAAGGAGCGCCATGCACGACCAATCCGTGAATTGTTCAAATGAAAGCCGACGATCAGGATAATCACCATGACCGCGAGCAAGACGTAATAATAATCGGTGACGGTATTCGCGGTGAAGCCAAGAATCGAGAATGGGTCGAGGTTGACAATGCCGTTTGGGCCGCCTGTTAAATTGACGGGTCTTTCGTGACCGGGTAAATTGACGCGCGTCATGCTGGTCATCAGTTGGACGAAAATCTGACCGAAGCCGAGCGTGACAATTGCCAGATAATCACCGACCAGACGCAGAGATGGCAGGCCGAGGAGCAGTCCAAATAACAGGCCAATGCCGATGACAATAATGAGAGTCAGCCCAGTTGGCAGGTGAACACCGGAAAAATCGGACGACAGGTAAGCATAAACGTAGCCACCAACGCCATAAAATGCCACAAATCCCAGGTCAAGCAAGCCGGCATAGCCGACGACGAGATTGAGACCCATCGCCAGAGTTGCCATGAGGGCGATATTGCCGGCGACGCGGATAATGTAGGTGTTGCTAGTCAACATAGGAATCGCAACACCAATGGCAATGACCAACGCGAACCATGCCCAGGTTGGCAGTCGCTCACTAATTCCTGCCAATGCACCACGCCAGCCTACTATTCCTGCGCTGCGCTGCTGATAACTGGCGACCCATTCGTCCTTGCCAATTTTATCTTTGGACATGGCCTATACCTTTTGTGGAATGCGTGCGCCGAGCAGACCACGCGGACGGACAAGCAGCACGATCACCAGTACGACAAAAGCTATCACATCGCGATAAGTCGGTGAAATAAAACCTACCGCGAAACTTTCGGTCATGCCCAGCAGAAAACCCCCCAGCATCGCGCCAGGAATATTGCCGATGCCGCCTACCACCGCCGCTGTGAAGCCTTTTAACCCGGCGGTAAAACCCATAAAATGCCAGACGCGGGTAAAAACGATGCCTGTAAGCACACCCGCTGCCCCGGCCAGGGCACTGCCGATGAAAAAAGTGGCGATGATTACACGGTCAACATCGACACCCATCATCGCGGCTGCCTCGCGGTCTATGGCGACAGCCCGCATCGCTTTGCCAAGCTTTGTACGCCGTACCAGATATTGGAGAACGATCATCAGGATTATCGTGATGACGATGACCAACGCGCGTGTCATCGGGAGCCGCGTGTCACCGAAGTCGAAGCCCGCGCCAGGGGGAATGAGCAGTTCAGTTTGATAATTGCGAAATTCTGCCGTTAGCGTGAGTTGGACGGCGTTTTGCAGAAAAAATGAAACCCCAAGCGCACTAATCAGCGGCGCGAGACGGGGTGAGTTCCGCAGCGGACGATAGGCAAATTGTTCAATAGCGACACCGAGCAAGCCGCAGCCCAGCATTGCCACGAGCAGCATCAAAATGATAATAAAAACGGGCGTGATCAGCGGTGCGCCTTCAGGGATCAGCGCGACCATAACGCCATAGCCGATGAATGCGCCAATCATGTAGACATCACCATGCGCGAAATTGAGCATTTGCAAAACGCCGTAGACCATCGAATAGCCCAGGGCGATGAGCGCATACACTGCACCTAGTGTCAGGCCATTGATGATTTGCTGAGGGAGCTGGGCGAGAAAAGCATCCATAAATTCGTCCGCCGCATCACGCGATTATAAAAATAAAGGCGATCAACATAACGGAGATCGCCTTTATTTACTCAAGTAAAGTTTAGCCTTCTTCGGTGGCTTCTGGGGTGGCTTCCGGCATCATTTCTGGTCCGGATGGCACGAGGACGAAAGCGTCGCCTACAACCTGGAACATGTAGAACGAAGCACCCAGTACATCGCCATTTTCATCGAACGCAATCGGAATGCCCAGAACGCTGAGTTCCTGATTGGTGGCGGCAACTTCATCGCGCACTGCTTCACGGCTCAGGTTGCCCGAGTCTGCCGCACGTTGGACTGCTTCCAGAACAACCAGGGTCGCAGCATAGGTGGGTGGGCCGAAAGAGGTGAAATTGTCATCATATTGCTCGATATAGCGGTTCATGATGTCGGCAGAAGTGGCGACACCGCGAACATCGGGTGCGAAGGAAGAAACATAAGCGCCTTCAGTTGCCCCGGCAGAACCCGTGATGAAATCATCAACATTCTGCATACCATCTGCGCCAACGAAAATGAGGTCTGAGCCTTGCTCGACAATTTGACGGGCAATCAGAGCACCTTGCGAAGCAATCTGACCAGGGAAGAAAATCGCTTCTGCGCCGCTGGCATCAATGAGCGTAACCAATGACGAAAAATCACCATCATCCTGTTGGACTGATTCGCGACCAATGATCTCACCGCCAGCCGCAATAAAGGCTTCTTCAGCCTGATCGGCCAGACCAACCGCGTAGGAACTCTGGTCATCAATGACGAATAATTTGGTTAAGCCTAGAACATTGTAAATGAAATTGGCATCGCTGGGGCCTTGAACCGCGTCGGTTGGGACGGTGCGGAAGAAGGTCGTGTTACCCTCGGCTGTCAATGCAGGATCCGTAGCCGAGCCGGAGATGTGCGCCAGACTAGCATCCGCAAACATTTGGGCAACCGCAGAAACTTCCTGGCTGCCCGCCGGGCCAACTACGCCATAAACATCGGCATCCGCAATCAGCGACTCAGAAGCGGTGACTGCGATAGCGGGATCGAGTTGGGTATCGGCCTCAACCAGCTCAACACTCCAGCCTGTTGCCTCATTAAAATCGGCTACAGCCAGCTTTGCCCAGTTTAATTGTTCCTGACCGACAGATGCCGCAGGGCCAGTGAATGGGCCGAGAATGCCGATTTTGATGACCGGCGATTGCGCGAAAGCCGGCGCGATAACAAGGCTAAGAACAAGCAAAAATAGAGGTAGAATCAACATCAACTTACGGGATTTCAAGGTTATCTCTCCTTAGTTCAATTTAAATAAATGTATCAGCGGATATTGTAACAAAGTCTGAGCTTTGTCACTATAGCGTCTCGTCGAGCATTCTGCTATTCGCCAGCGCCTCGGCGAATATTCTGCTATTCGCTGTTGCGGTCATAGGGGATAATGTTATCCCATTCGGCTGCGCTGGAACGGGCAACGACAGCGATGACAGGCTCGGTGTCGCTGATGTTAAAGACTTCATGAGGGATACCCGGCTCGATGAAGATAAAATCTCCGGCCTCGTTTTCAAGAACCTTTTTGAGTCCAGCACCATATTCATGACGCACATGCCCTTGCAGGATGTAGAGCATCACTTCAAAATCGACATGAATGTGAGCATAAGCCACGCCGCCGGGTGGGATGGTGGCGACGTTCATCGACAGCTCTTTTGAGCCGACATTTTTGGCTGACATGCCGATTTTATAGCGAATGTTATTCCACTCGCGTTTGTTCTGACCCCCGCGAATGACTGCAATGCCCCCACCAAACTCGACATCTTCCTTCAAATCAACCTGATCTGTCATATTTTTATTGCCTCCGATAGTTCGTATTATTTGCCTCACTCAGCAAGCGTTTGATCGTTCGTGTTATCTGCCTCACCTGCAAGTGCTTTAATATTGCTGATTATTCCATCAACTTCTGGTGCGCCCTTTAGGATGATCTCACTGTGACGAATGATGCCCGTTTCATCCATAATAATGATTGCCCGCTTGGTATAGCCTCGTTCCGCATTATAGACACCATATTGCTGCGCGATTTCTCCTTTTGGATGAAAATCGGCAAGCAACGGGAACGTCAGACCGCCAAGTTTTTCGGCAAAGGCTCCATGCGAATATACACTGTCCACACTGATACCCAGAACCTGGGTATTTAACTCCTCAAAGCGGGAAAGATTTTCCTGCAATGATTGGAGTTCATTGCTTCAAGTACCTGTGAAATCGAGCGGGTAGAACGCGAGAACGACGATTTTGCCACGCAGGTCAGTAAGCTTCAGTGGGCTTTTTCCGGTGCTGGCAGGTAGGTTAAAGTCTGGTGCGGGTTGCCCCACTGCGATTAATTCTTCGGACATATCTCTCCCCTTTTGGCAAGTTACCCACGAGATGATACACTTTTTCACTTAAACGGCAAGTCTTTAAGACCATATTTAGAAGACGATATGAACTATAAAAATCTTGGTCGAACGGGATTAAAAGTCTCGGCAGTAGGCCTGGGCTGTGGGAATTTTGGCGGAATAGGCAGCGCGCCTGCATTTTTCGGCAAAGGCGAAACCGAAGAAGAAGCTTTTGCGGTCATGGATGTGGCCTGGGATTTAGGGATCAATTTTTTTGATACGGCAGATGCTTATGGCGGCGGGCGAAGCGAAACCTACATCGGCAACTGGCTCAAAAGCAAGGGCAGTCGGGTGCGCGATCAGCTTATTCTGAGTTCAAAAGTGTTTAACCCGGTGGGCGATGGGCCGAATGACCAGGGACTCTCGCGCCGTCACGTTATGCGCCAGATTGATGCCAGTTTGAAACGGCTTGGCGCGGATTATCTCGATATGTACCTGATGCACGAAACCGATCCGACAACGCCGCTGGATGAAACCCTTCGCGCGATGGATGATCTGATTCATATGGGCAAGGTGCGCTATATTGGCGCATCGCAGATGCCCGCGTGGTTGATGACCAAAGCATTGTGGATCAGTGACAAATACAATCTGCATCGTTTTGAGTGGGTGCAAAATTCTTACAGTTTGCTGGATCGCGCCGATGAAAAAGAGATGTTTCCGCTGTGTGCCGATCAAGATATCGGCTTTACGCCATTCAGCCCATTAGCAGGTGGCTTGTTGACCGGGAAATATCAATTAAGCACGGATTATCCGGCGGGGTCGCGTATGACGCTGCGACCAGAGCCGTACTTCAAATTTTGGAATCAAGGGACGTTTGACGGCCTTGAACGTGTCAAGGCGAAGGCGAATGAGTACGGCATGAGCATGGGCGGGTTGGCGCTGGCATGGGTGATGAGCAGTCCGCATGTCACCGCGCCGATTGTTGGGCCACGCAAGCCAGATCATTTTCAACCTGTGCGTGAGGCGCTGACATTGAATTTGAGCGCTGAAGAACGGCAAGCTATCGCTGATCTTTTGGGGTGAAAATTACGAGCGCATCGCGATGTGCCCCTACAGAAATATCTTGGGAATGACGATTTTATAGAAGGATTTATCAATGGAAGTCTTGATTATCAATCAATCGGAAGTTGCGCAACTGCTGCCGATGGGCGAATGTATGGACATCATGGTGGAAACGCTGGGCGCACTGGCGCAGGGGAACGCGATTTTGCCGCTGCGTCCGGTGATGTGGCTGCCGGAGCGCGTCGGGGCGCTGGGGATGATGCCTTCCTACCTCGGCAATATCGACGCGATGGGTGTCAAAGTCATCAGCGTGTTTCCGGGTAATCTCAACACAGAATACGATTCGCATCAGGGCGTGGTGCTGCTGTTTGAGACGAAAAATGGGCGATTGCTGGCGATCATGGATGCTAGTGAAATCACGGCAATTCGGACGGCGGCAGTAAGCGGTGTGGCGACCAAATTGCTGGCGCGTGAAGATGCTGGTGATCTGGCGATTCTGGGTTCTGGCGTACAGGCGGTTACTCATCTGAGTGCGATGCTCCATGCCCGAAAAATTCGCCGTGTGCGCGTGTGGAGTCGCGATGGCGATCATGCGCGTCATTTTGCGGAGCGCGAATCGCAGCGACACGGTATGGCGATTGAAGTTGCTGCAACCGCGCAAGAGGCTGTCAAAAACGCGGATATTATTTGCACGACGACATCATCACCTGAACCTGTTTTGATGGGGGAGTGGATTGCTGCCGGGGCGCATATCAACGCTGTTGGATCGAGCGTGCCGCATACGCGCGAACTCGATACAGCAGCAGTCGTGAAATCGCGGTTGTTTGCGGATCGTCGCGAATCGACTCTCAACGAGGCGGGTGATTTTCTCATACCACGCAAAGAAGGTGCCGTCACAGATGAGCATATCCAGGGAGAAATTGGCGAAATCATCATCGGAAAAATCGCCGGACGGAAATCTCCCGATGAGGTCACGCTTTTCAAATCGTTGGGGCTATCGGTTGAGGATTTGGGATCGGCGCAGCATATTTACACGCAGGCGATTGAAAAAACGATTGGAACCTGGGTTGAGTTAGGGGGCAATCGTCATGCTTAACGCGATTACGCTGAAGGATATCCAGAATGCGCGGGCAAGGATTGAAGATTCCGCGATCCGCACGCCGCTTGTTCGCCTGAATGTCGATGATGCGCCGGCAGAAATCTATCTCAAGCTCGAAAATTTGCAGCCAATTGGCTCGTTTAAGCTGCGTGGCGCGGGGAATGCGATTGCGCTTGCGCCTAAAGAAGAGTTGGCAAAAGGGGTTTATACCGCCAGTGCTGGCAATATGGCACAGGGCGTGGCGTGGAATGCGCGACGATTGGGCATCCCGTGTACGGTGATTGTGCCGGATCACGCGCCGGAAACGAAATTAGCAGCGATCACACGGCTGGGCGCAACATATATCAAAGTGCCTTTTGACGTATGGTGGAATGTGGTTGTCACGCATCATTACGAAGGGCAAGAAGGTTTTTTTATTCACCCCGTTAGCGACCCGGCGGTAATGGCTGGCAACGGCACCATCGGCCTCGAAATTTTAGAAGATTTACCGGATGTGGACACGGTTCTCGTTCCCTATGGCGGCGGAGGGTTAAGCTCTGGGATCGCGACGGCAGTCCGTGCGCTGAAACCGGACACGAAAATTTTCGCTTGTGAGGTCGAAACAGCGGCGGCGTTGGCGGGTTCGTTAGCAGCAGGTGAAATTACAACAGTGCCTTATACGCCAAGCTTCGTGGATGGGATCGGAAGCCGATCTGTCCTGGAAGAGATGTGGCCGCTGGTACGCAGTCTGCTCGATGGTTCACTGGTGGTGTCATTGGATGAAGTTGCGGCGGCAGTGCGAATCCTCGCCGAGCGTAACCGTGTCATCGCTGAAGGTGCGGGTGCAGCGTCTGTCGCAGTGGCAATGAGTGGAAAAGCGGGCGGTGGAAAAATCGCCTGTATCGTCTCCGGCGGCAACATTGACCTCGGAAAATTTGTCACAGCGCTGGGAATACAGATGCATTGATGTGCATTGAAAGGGCTTAGGTGTGCCTCAAGCCCTTTCGTTTGCTAAAAGTAAGGGCTAATCCTTCTTAAGAGATCAGCGATATTGTCGGTATCACCAAGAAAATATCCATCGCCTGTAGTGGGATCAATGATAAAGCTAACGTTACCGATCCGGTTTAGCTCTGTCATATCGGCATCGTTTCCATAAGCGATGGGTATCACAATCACGGGGTTGGAAGTTTGCCAACTAGCGCCGATTGCCCTTAGAACGGGATCGATGGTTATGACGCCTGCTGTATCGCGACCATCACTCAAGAGGACGATAGCGTGAATACGATCATCATCGGCATTGCTTAACATTTGCATAGCTTCTAACAGTGCTTGATAGAGCGATGTATCGTTCATAGCGGCAGGGTTGCCATAATCCAGATTGCTAATCTGGGACTGGACTTGATTACCAACTAGCGTGAATGGATTAAGATCAACCTGGATGCTGACTTGGTTATTAAAAGTAATCAACGCAAGGTTATCATCCGGTGAAAGATTTCCCGATTGCAGAAATTGTAAAGCGGCCTCTTTAGCACGATCTAGCTTTTCAGGCGGGTTGCTCATCGAACCTGAAATGTCGATGACTAATACGAGATTGGTTTGCTTTTTAACATTGGTCCAATTTTTCTGTACACTATCCGCAAAATTGGGCGATGGGCTTGGAAGAATTATGGGCGGGTCGCCATTTGTTACCCCACATTGAGAAATCTGACAGCTATCCCAAAAAGTGTTATCGAGTTGAATATTCGTATTTGCCGGGCGAAAGCCGTAGCTCATGATGAGGCGCTGGATTGGCTCGGACACAGCATAATCGACAAAATAACGCGCTGCTTCCTGCTGTTCGGGTGTGACCCAATCTGCGTTGACGATTCCCATCGGACGCTCATGGAAGAATGTGCCTTCTTTGGGATAGAGCGCGACAAGGGGTTCAGGTGGAAAGCCGATGTCGCTACGTCCTTGATTGATGTAAATGAGGTCATTCTCCTCAAGTGGCACGAAATCCAGATAATCTGGGCCCCGTCCTAAATATTGGCGAAAGACGACAGTATTGAGGGCATAATGGCGAGCCAGGTGTTGAAATTCACGAACCTTATCGACTACCCCCGGTGTCGTGACTGCGTTGACATCCAACTGCACGTTGGGCCAACCGTTCGCGAAATAAAATTGAGAGATGAGGCTGGAAAGGGCAGTCGAACTAACATTGGGATCTGTAAAGCCCATGAGAACTGCACGACGGCAGTTGGGCACATTATAATCACACCAACCATTGGGGCTGTTTTGCACGTCGAGCAGGTCTTGCCAGCCGATTTGGGCGCGACTTTTTCCCGTTTTTGCTGCGATGGCCTGAAGGCGACTCTCCCAAATCGCCAGCACAACCGGTTCGCGTGTTGTAGCACGGCTTTCGCTGCGGTTGGCGAGATCGTAAGGATCGTTGATGGCGAAAACCGTGCGCTCACTGCGGTAATTGACTAACTTAAGCCAATCACTCACAGATGGCTGAAAAACCACCGGACGCTCAATATTGAGGTTGCCGGGGTCGGTGATGGCGTTGATAATCCCTTGAGCAACCGTTCCAGATGAACCACTTTTGCCGGTTACACAGATAAACATCGGAAGTTGCTGATCGTTTCTTGGATCAACCCCTTGCTCACACGCTTTCGCGTTAAATTGGGCGATTAAGCCGCTGCTACCTTCCATGTAATTGGCTGATTCAGGCGCGTAAATAATTTCAATATTTATCCGTATCTGCAAGATTGGTGGTGGTGCAGTAGGTGTAGTTACTGCTGTTGACGTAATAGTTATAGGTATATCAGTAGCAGTTGAAGTTAGAGTTAGTGATGGAGTCGGGGCTGGTTGGGAGAAGTTGAGCGATAAACTATCTACGCCGGCTGGTAAAAATCGCATTCCCAAAGTATTGGGTATGAGACTAAGGGTTCTGCGCTGGTTGGTCGTGTTATCGTGCCAGAAAACTTCGCCGTCGGCGAGGTATTGGGTTAAGGTTATAGTTGAAGGGCACTGAGTAGGAGAAGTTAGATTACTACCATTGCGAAAGAGACGAAAACAAATGGGCGGTAAGATATTGTCAAATGGGATGCTAAAAGCGGGATATCGCTCTAACAAATAGGTTTCGGTCTGATCATTAAGGGTGACTTGGAATCCAAACCCTCTTAATGATACGGGTCCACCCGCTGGAATATAAACTGTTAAACTATCATCATCAATAAAAATAGTTCCACTAATAGTTGCTTGAGCTTTTAAACTACCGACGAACAGCAATAACGCGAGAATATTTATCCCGACGAATAGCAGACGGCGTACCATACGCTACCTTTCTAGGTTGATAATGGACTAGGTGATTTTGCCACAAGAGAATTTTTATTGCCAATGAAAGAGTTACTATCAGTTTCAATTAATTGTATCGTGTCTCAAATCGATATTGACTATGGCGTTGGGCCAGTCCACACCTGACAGGCAGCCAATCATGAATTAAAATGATGTTTATCATTGAAATTATAAGGATAAGATGATGGCTGTCCGGCGCACGGTTTATCTCGATCATTCTGCATCAACACCTACTGATCCGCGTGTGGTCGAGGCGATGATGCCCTATTTCACCGAAATTTATGGCAACCCGTCGTCGTCGCACAGTTTTGGGCGCAAAGCTGAACGGGCGATTGAAAATGCACGTGAAACCATCGCTGAAATTTTCAACTGTAAACCTTCGGAAATTGTGTTCACCAGCGGCGGCTCGGAAAGCGATAATCTGGCGATTCGCGGCGCAGTCTGGAACAGACATAAAGATGGCAAAAATGGTCATCTGATTACGACACCGACGGAACACGATGCGGTCAGCCGCACCATCGAGCAACTTGTCGAGGTCATGGAATTTGAGCAGTCGATTTTGCCTGTCGATCACTTTGGAAGTGTCGGTGTCGGCGATTTTGAGCAGGCGATTCGCGAAAATACGGTTATCGCGAGCCTGATTTATGCCAATAACGAGGTTGGCACGATTCAAACATTGGCTGATTTAGCGAAAATTGCCCACAAGCGCGGGGTGCTTTTTCACACGGATGCGGTACAGGCCGCCGGGCAGCTTCCGCTGGATGTTCAAGAGCTTGGCGTGGACATGTTGAGCATTTCCGCGCATAAGTTTTATGGGCCAAAGGGCGTAGGTGCGCTGTACGTGCGTGATGGCATCGACCTTTTGCCGAGTCAAAGCGGCGGTAGTCACGAAAGTGGCCGTCGCGCCGGAACGCATAATACGCCGTTTATCGTGGGGATGGCAAAGGCGCTGCAACTGGCCTATGTTGAACCGCATAATGCCCATTATCAAGCGATGCGTGACCGTCTGATCGGCGGCGTTTTGAACCGTGTGCCAAATGCCAAATTGACCGGACACCCTGAGCAGCGCTTGCCCTCACACGCGAGTTTTATTTTTGATGGCATCGAAAGCAATTTACTGCTCTCACATCTGGATTTAAAGGGCATTGCTGCCAGCAGCGGGTCGGCTTGCAAAACGGGCAATCCTGAGCCATCCGGCGTTTTGTTAGCGATGGGCTACAGCGAGAAAGAAGCCCTGAGCAGCCTGCGTCTAACGGTTGGACGGCAGACAACGCCAGAAGAGATTGACTATGCCGTCGATACGTTAGTTGAAGTCATCGAGAAGTTAGCGAAATTGGCTGTGTTGTAATGACTAATGCAGATATTCGAGTCGTGGTGGCGATGAGTGGCGGGGTTGATAGCTCCGTCGCGGCGGCTTTGTTGGTCGAGCAGGGTTATGAAGTCGTCGGGATGATGATGCGTCTGTGGTCGGACGAAACGGTTGGCGGGCGTGTGAGTAACCGCTGCTGTACCCCTGACCAGATGGCGGATGCACGTAGGATTGCCGATAAGCTCGATATTCCCTTTTATGTGCTGGACACCAAAGACGTTTTCCGCGAGAAAATTGTCGATTTTTTCATTGACCAGCATCGACAGGGCGTGACACCGAACCCATGCATGGAGTGCAACCGTCACATTCGCTTTGATTGGCTTCAGGGACACGCGCTGGCGATGGATGCGGATTATCTGGCGACGGGGCATTACGCGCGGATTGCCAGTGACGAAAATGGACGGTTTACGCTCAAAAAAGGCGTGGACGAGGGCAAGGATCAAAGCTATGTCCTGAGCGTGATAGGACAGGAGCAGCTTCGTCATGCCATGTTCCCGGTGGGCGAACATCCGAAGCCGGAAGTGCGCAAAATCGCGGAACGATTCGGCTTGCCAACTGCCAGCAAAAAGGACAGCCAGGATTTATGTTTTCTGGGGGATGGCGATTATCGCCGATTTTTGACCGTCTACGCGCCAGAAGTGATGGCTGCCGGGCCGATTGTCCGCAAAACGGGCGAGATTATCGGCGAGCATCAGGGGTTAGCAAATTATACGATTGGGCAACGCAAGGGATTAGGTATCTACGCGCCAGAGCCGCTGTATGTGATCGGCATGAATCCGTATCGCAATGCGCTCGTCGTCGGTACGGTTGACGAACTGGGCGCGACGACCCTCACGGCGAAGCGTGTGAATTGGGTGGGTGGCGAGACTCCGACTGATTTATTCCGTGCGGAGGTAAAAATTCGCTATAAGGCAAATCCGGTTTCGGCGTGGGTTGAGCCTGTGGGTGATGATGAATTCCGCGTGGAGTTTGACGAACCTATGCGCGACATCACACCAGGGCAGGGCGCAGTCGTTTATGACGGCGACACCTGCCTCGGCGGTGGGATCATACAACGTCAGAACTAAACGTCGCGCTTAATCAGATTATCCTGGCAGTAAACGCCACGAAACAACGTCTGACGTTTGGGGTTCATTGCGGCTAATACGGGCGCGGGCGGCTCCCACTTGTGCCATTTGTTGCCGACGGTGTTGTAGCAGTGGAAAAGCGCAACCCGGTCATTTTCCTCGTCCGTCCATTCCGTGCCCGTATGTGTAATAGCCTCAGTAAAGAAAAGCACCGAGCCAGCGGGGCAGGAATAAGTCTCCCAAAGTGGCGAATTGGGGTCTTGAACAGATTTTGGTGCTGAAAATGCTGCTTTATGGCTGCCTGTGAGGAAAAGTGTGCTGCCTTTTCCGGCTTGCACGGGATTTAGCTCCCAGACGACACGGGTCAAACCACTGTTCGCGCTTCCCCGCGCAACATGATAGGTATGCGAATTGCCGGGGAAATTGAGCAGGCCGCTGCCACCGTGTGGGCCGAAATTATTAAAGCCGAGGCCGCGAATGGTCAAAAAGCTGCCTTCGAGCCGGAAGCCGTAACAATCTTCGTTTGCGAGGCTGGCATGGGCGACAAATTCGTTCATGAAGCCGACAACCAGCGGGTGATCGGTTAATTTTTGCAGCGGGCCGCCAACTGTCGAGCGCTCATGTTCGGGAATTGATTCCGGATCGTCTTTTAGGCGGCGACAGAAATCGCGCATTTCCACGATGTCATCCTCTGACAGTACGCCAGGGATTGCCAGCCAGCCCCTGGTATCAAAGAGATAACGCTGTTCTTCTGTGAATGGAACGGCGGGTAGACCATCAGCGTTCGTGGTGGGAAGATATTGGGTGAGTGGTAGGGTTGCTGTAGCCATAATTTTCCTTTTAAACTAATTTAGTACGCATAGGGGTTTTCGGGAAAAAATTCATAAGCTCAGAAAAACTCGAAGTTTGAGCCATTAAGCATGAGTCTATCAAGACTGATTAACTCGTCCAATGACCAGCCTATAGCCAATTTCTGCTCTTCTGCCGAAACACCTGTTTTAGAACGACCAGATTAAGTTCCGAACCTGGGCGCTGTAGAGCAGCATGATGTAGGTGCCGATGACGATATATGGCCCGTAGGGAAGCGGCGTGAAAAAACTATATTTCCCGGAAAAGCTGCGAGCGATCAGGTAAATCAGTGCGCCAAATGCGCCGAGAAATACGGTGATAAACATGGCGAAGATAAGCGGTTGCCAGCCGAGGATGAGGCCGCAGAGCGTTGAAAGTATCACGTCACCATAGCCGAAAGCGACTTCGGGCAGATCGTAGCCGCGCATTTTGGCGACCACATATGAGAAAAGAACGCCGCCCATGTAGAGTATAAAAAATACGCCAAATCCGAGCACCCCGCCGATTAGTGCTGCGCCGAGGTCGGGCTTGTGATTGTTGGGGGTCAGGAGAGCATCAATGAGTGCGATAACACATGAGGGGATGATAACAGCAAATAAAATCAGGCGGTGTTCGATGTCGATGACGGTAATGAGAACAAAAATCGCCATATAGATCAGATAAAAGATGAGTTGCAGGCCACTGACATCGGTAGCGTCGGCTGTAACCAACACGGTGAGAATCATCAGCAGCGGCGTAACAATCTCGACAATTGGATAACGCCAGGAAAGTTTTGAGCCACCAGGTGATACGCGCTTCCCTGTTAAAAATGCCAGAATGCCCAGCCAGGGGCGTGGTGTGCCATCGGGATAATGGGGCGGCGTTACCCTGCGGTGGTGGGGCAAATCGTCCGCAAGCGCATTGACAACGCCTCCAGCAAGCAGACCGATGATGCTGACGATGACGAGATTCAA
>JALHNB010000045.1 GCA_022843745.1 Anaerolineae bacterium
CCATTCTTCGGCATTCGCAGCTAAAAATTGATAAAACCTGTCGTCTAAGGTGCAAAATTCATCTGGAATATGCATCCGGCTGTCAATCCAAAAAACACAAACAGCACCCACCAAGAACCAGCACAAAAGCACGGTCAGCACACTGAGGACTGCGGTTAAACAACCTCGACGCCAACTCGGAGGGTCGGTAACTCGCACTTGAACATATTTGGGCATCAAGTCCCTTCCAGCAACAGGTGCAAAGCTTTGCTCACTTTACAAATCCAACAGTTATGGATTGGTATTCCACCAATAACAATAAACATCCTCACTCAATTGTTGGGCGATCAAACGTGTACCAAAAACGTAGGACGGATGTCTCCCCGGCGAATAAAAATAACCTTCCCTGCCATATTCAGCCGTGCCTGGCCATCGGCTTAGAGTTGTGATATAGAATATCGGCGCATCTCCCGTTCCCTGCCAGAAACGACCATCAACACCATATTGATTTTGTCCGATAGAGGTAAAGTAAATTCGAGGGTAAGTATGGACATTTGCCAGTTCCTTTACCCAGGTTTCCGCATTTGCTTCTATTGCCTGAAAGACTTCATCACTTATTGTGCAAAATTCATCAACATTAGGAGACTGAGAAAGCTCCAGTATTAATATGGAAAATGTCAATAAAACCACTACACAGCAAATGAAAGGAAGGGTAATAAAGTATATAAAGAACGAGTCTTTAATAGGAGATGCTTTCGATTTGAATTGATTACCCTCTATTTAAACCCTCCTTCTCTAGATTTTTTCATATCTGAGATAGTAGATTAAGATTATGTTCCTTCCAGCAAGTGCATCAGTACCGGATTCTCTATCGGGAAATACACCTGCGGCAAAAACTGGCGCGGAATCGCCGATCTCAAGAATTGCCCGTAGGCCATACTCAGCGCGTCAGGATCATCGGCATCGAGCAAACCGCGCTCCAGCGATTCACGTGCCGCCGCTAATTCACTCGCGGCCAAAGTTTCATCGCCGTCAAATTGCGCCAACCGTGCCTTGCCAAGATGTATCCAGGCCGTATCTTCCGTCGTTGTCGCGATATTCTCCGCTTCACGCAGCCACGTGAGCGCGCCTTCGCGATCATTTTGAGCGATTGCCAGTAGTTCTCGCACAATATACGTGCTGCTCAGGCGCGAACGGCTGAGTTCACGCGCCCATAACTCCGATGCTTCGTTCAGCGGCAGGTTTTCCATCATCGTGACCGTCAGCGCCAACGTCGAGCGCTCTGCGGGATCACCGCGAATTTCGGTTTGCATCGCCGTCTGCCCCCACGCGGGATGAAGATCGGCATCCGGCTCAGAAATCAACGCTTGCTGATAAGCGGTGCGGGCAATATCCTCGTGTCCGCCTAATGCCTCGGCATATAAACCCAAATCATATTGCAACTGCCACGCTTCCGGCGCGACGGCTGCCGCTTTTTGCATCGCCTCAAATCCCTGCTCTAACTGCCCCGAATTCCAATACAGTACGCTCAAATTCGCCCAATAAGGCGCGTAATTCGGCTCCATCTGGACGACCTGCTCATAGGCGTCAATCGCGTCCTGGGCAGCTTCAGTATCGCCAGCATTCACCGCCATGCCAAACAAAAACGCCTGCTGCGCCCGATACAGCGAGAGTGACGGCTCCGCGTTAATGACAGGCCGCAAATCCTCTGCCGCCGCACGAAAATTTTCATTCGCGGAAACATCGCGCAGCACGGCCAGATAATTGTTATACACGTTCGTACTCCAAAATCCGCTGACGACGAGCAAGCCCCACAAGCCAGCCATCGCAAACGGATGACCCGCTACACGCCAACGCGCCTTCAGCGGTATAGGAGTCGCCGGACTCAGCGCCAGTGCGAGTGCCAGCAGACCTGCCAGCGCGATAACGGGCATCATTGCTGGGGTATCGAGCAGATGATGCACCCCAAATCCGACCACCGCGCCAATCGCGCCGATGAGCGCCAACTGGTCACGCCCGCGCATCTCACGCCAATTGCGCCGGATGGTCAAAAATATGACGACAAGAGTCGCGCCGAATGCCGCCAGTCCTACAAGTCCCATTTCAGCGGCGATGTGCAGCGGTGCGTCATGGGCATGGCTGTGCGGCTTATCAGGCGGCATCGAGCTAAAGCGCGGCAAATCATAGCCAAACGTAAAAAGCCCCTGCCCGGTGAGTGGTTTTTCGGTGAAAAGCTGTATCGCGGCATTATACAAATAAGTACGGTTGCCCACATCGCGCCCCGGCTCATTCAGCGAACGGATTAGCAAAAACCCCAGCACAGCACCGGCGATCAGCGCACCCACAAACGTCAAAATAAAGACAATTTTGAACTGCATTTTGAGGGTTCGCCACGCATCGCGCAAACGCGGCAGTGACAGCAAATTATGATGCGCCAACAGCAGCAGGCCGCCAACAATCACCGAAGCCGCCAATCCCACCCATGCACCACGCGAGGCGGTCATGAGTAATAGCAGAACCGTGAAGGCCGAATATGCGCCGACTACGATTCGTCCAAATGTTGCGCGGATGGCGATCAATCGTCCCAACGCCAGTGGCGCTAAAACCACTAGATATCCGGCAAGCGCGTTCGCATTACCTAGTGTGCTGACCGGACGCGGAATCCCCTGACCATTACGGAGCGAAACGTAAACTTGAAAATAGCCGAAAATCAACACGATCAGGCCGCTGAACAACACACCATCGACAAACGTATCGCGTTTGATTCCCCGGTTCGCGATGACATCTTGCAGCGCATACCAGATGCCGACATACGCGCCCATGAACCACAAACCCATCGCGCTCCGCCGCCAGGTATCGTCATTTGCAAGGACGGACAGCGCAAACGCCAAGCCCCACAGGATAAAGACACCATCCAGCGGTGTCCGATGCCATATCCAGCCGCGCCGCCAGTGAATCAAAAGCCAGCCAGCCGCGAATAACGCAAAAAACACCAGCGAAACCAGCCGGAATTGCGGCTCGATCAGGCCATTAAACGTACCGCCGAGCGCCAGCGCATAGCTGAACAGCACGACGAGGGCTGCGCGGGCAAGGGAATCGGTATTTTTCATGAGATGTCCTTAACTTTGCAGGCGTACTAATTCATCTTGCGCCTGCGTTTCGTCCGGTGCGTAATCCAAAATCGCGCGGTAGGCGTTGATCGCCCGGTCAACCTGACCATTTGCTTCGTAGTTTGCGGCGATGTCATACCAGGGCTGCATGGCCTCTGTACCGGGGCCGGGGTAGCGCATCTCGGAAAATAATTCGAATCCGGCGGGGCGTGTGAACAAAACGCCCTCAAAATTCTGGTTTAATGCGCGTGGTGGCAGTGCGGCTGCACGCAGAAGGTAAATATCTTCCGGCGTTTTCGCCAGATTCACGCGCACGGCGTTGGGATATTCGAATTGCGTTCCCAGTAGTTCGCCCAAGTTAAGATCACGTTCGGCGGCATCCGGGTCAGTCATCCACTCCGCCCACGCCCGCGAGACGTAATAATCGCCGTTGGCGCGATTCAGCCCGATTGCCTGACTAAAAGCATTTACAGCCGCCTCAGCCTGCCCTTTCATGAGCAAATCCTGACCTGTGACCCACCATTCAGCGGCAGTCTGTGGCGATCCCGGCACAAGCGCATCCGCATCACCCATCAACGGATGTGCGGTAAAAAGACGATAGCGAATATCCACTGGCAAATTCTGGCTGTATTGCTCCAGAGCGCGAATCCGTAAGGAGGTTGCCGACCAGAAATCTGAAAGCGGCGGATTTCTGTTGTAGCGCGTCGATTTCAGCGCCGTGAGATAAGCCTCGATGATGACATCTTCCGCAGCCGAAGAAGTCTGATCGGCAAGACGCGCCCAATGCAGCCACGCCGGATTATGATTGCTGATCTGACGCGCCTGAACTAAATATTCCATCGCACCCTGCAAATCGCCTTCACGTTCCGCCAGCGCCGCCAGATTCAGCCAGCCCGTATCCCAGGTCGGCTCAAGTGCCACTGCCCGCAGATACGCATCACGATCAGCGATCAGATAATCCTCTTGCAGCGCATACAAATGGAGTGCAGGGTCTAATACTTCTGCCGAACGCACCGACTCCACTGCCTGTTCGCCGGATTGAAAGCTGCGCAGATAGCGGCTCTGTGCGATGTCCACCGGAATAAAAAAAATGCCGTATCCCAGCACAACTGCCAGCGCCCCGAATGCCGTCCAGCGCGATGCCGTAGGCGGTTTATTCAGCCGTCCACCCTGCCGTGCCACCGCATACGCAAGCAGGAGCAGAAAAACCGACACCACCGCCGTACTGGTAAACGTGTCGAAAATACTTTGTGCGCCCACACCTACGAGTGCCGCAAAAACCGCTTCCAGGCGCAGACGACCATTTTCCGATGGAGTCTCCTGCCAGTGATGCCACCAATCGCGCAGCATCAAAAACGCCAGAACGATACAAACGACCAACCCAATCACGCCAATTTCAGCGGTTGTGTTGAGATAGAGGTTATGCGATGTCCCGATTCGGTCATCGGCTACGGCAGGATCGCGATAGGTTCGCAGCGCCCGCCCAAACATCCCCGGCCCAACGCCCAACACCGGATAATCCACGATCATTTCGCTGGCACTATTCCAGAGATCACGCCGCAAGGCATCGCCACTCATGCGCTCCGGCAAACGGCTGATGATAAAAACCGCACTGATGCCGACGATGATGAACACACCCAGGATGGCTAATTTCGGCAGCATTTCACGCGAGAACAGCGCACGAGAGCGCATACTGCCCACGATTCGCATGAGTAGAAATGCGCCTACACCAGCCCCTAGCGCGATAATACCACCACGCGAAAACGACAAAAATATTGTCAGCAGCAGGATGCCCGATAATATCCACAGTACCCACCGGAAATCACGGCGCGGTGTGGTCACAGCCCACGCTGCCGTCAGCATCACCAGCGGCGCGGTGTAGGCAGCCAGCCACGTCGTGACTCCCAATGGCATCCATAAGGGTTCGACGGCTAGCGGCAGCCATGCCCCCGGCCCGATGACTGAAAACCAGCCAACGCGCGACTCAGGCGTGATCCCCAGGCCGAAATACCACGATAATAGCTGCAAAAAGCTCAACATGACGACCAGCGCTGCCAGAATAAACTGCGCTTCCAACACCAGACGCTGCCGCCCACGCTGGAAATAATCGACCAGCACCCAGAATATCAGCACATGAGTCACCAGAAACCAGACCTGTTCGAACGACATACGTGGATCGAGGCTGAAGGCCGCTGACACCAGCCATACAGCAATGAGCGCATATAGGCCCGGATTCAAAGGCGTTTTTGGCAAACCCCATCCGCGCCGGATGCGCCCAATGAGCCAGAACGCCAGAAAAACGGTGATAATGACATGGTGGAAAACACGCAGGGGGAAAATCGCGTTGTAGTAGCTGCTGCCACCCAGAAAAACCAGGTAAAACGCCAGCAGAACAAATCCCAAACGCTGAAAACGCATTGGATTTACACCCCACTCATTCGGATAACTTTGCCCGCTGTTCGAATGATAATGTTCAAATCCAGCAGTAGGGATTGGTGGCGGATATAGTAGAGGTCATATTGCAGCTTCATCAGCGCATCTTCGTCATCCGAACCATAGCCATAGCACACCTGCGCCCATCCGGTCAGGCCGGGGCGGATCACCAGACGTGTGCGGTAAAACGGGATTTTCGTCATCAGGCGGTCAACGTGTTCCGGGCGTTCCGGGCGTGGCCCGATCAGGCTCATGTCGCCACGCAAAATATTAATCAACTGCGGCAGTTCATCCAGCCGGGTTTTACGCATGATTCGCCCGCTACGTGTGACACGTGGGTCGCCCTGACGGCTGAAAACCGCACCACTGCGCACCTCTGCATCCGTGACCATCGTGCGGAATTTATAGATTGTGAAGGCATGACCGTTCAGGCCAACACGTCTCTGGCTGTAAAAAATGCTCCCCGGCGAATCCAGCTTAATGATGAGCGCCAGCGGCAGGAGAAGAATTAAAAATACGGCCATACCGACAGCCGACAGAATAACCTCGATGAAGCGTTTGAGTGCCGGATAGGGATTGAAAGCAGAAGCGCCATCCAGCGGCAGCACAACCGCCCAATTTTTGTTGACGTGTTCGACAGGTACGCGCCCGGTGATACGCTCATACAGCAGCGGCATCGGCACAACATTGAGTCCCCAGACATAAGCATCCATAACGCCCTGGAACGTTTGACCGCTGAGTTCGCGCGTCGAGGTAACGACCAGTTCGCTGACACGCTCACGAAGTGCCACTGACATCAAATCCGCGCCAGCGCCGATAATTGGCACGTCGCAAATAGATGTTCCCACTTCGTCGGTTTCGCCGATAATCCCGACAATCTGATATTCTTTATAAGCATAACGGCCTATCGCGCCGATGATGGATTCGGATGCCCAATCCGTTCCGACAATCAACACACGGCGCGGCTCACTCGCCCATCCCGCCACCGCCGGATAAATCATGCGCCACACGCCCAGCAGCACAAACGACACCACGCCGTAGTAAATCGAAAATAGACGCGGCAGTGCATCGCGCGGGGAGAGGAAAAAGATCACAAAATACACTACCAGCATTTGCAGCGAGATCAGCAGCAAGCGCTGAAGTGACTCACGGCGATTGGCAATCACGCGCAAGTCGAAAAAATCATTCGCGCTGGCAAGCAGCAGCCACAAGCCGATAAATATCGGGAACCAGTAAATTTGCGGAAGAATAAACGTCCAGGTGAAGGCGTAACGCGCGACAAATGCCCAGATTCGCAGCGCAATCAGCACCGACGCGATCACCACCAGCACGTCGCCCAGCATCAACAGCCGCCGACGTTCTGAAATCTGTAATTGAATTCGCCGACGTTTGGGCGAAGGAGAGAACAGCATACTCTATTCGATTCCTCTTGATTGATTGGAGCTTTGTAACCGAAACAGCATTAACATGACCAATAACGCGATCACACTCACCAATATCCCCGGCAGCAGCCAGGCCGGGCGATAGACAAACTCGACGTGATTTGCCCCGGCAGGGACTTCCACCGCGCGAAACGCGCCGTTCACCCGCAGAATACGTGTCAGATTGCCGTCAATCTCCGCCGTCCAGCCAGGATAATCGGTATCCGCCAGCACCAGCAGGCCACCTGTCTCGGTGCTGACATCTATCACTACGGAATTGTCGTTATCCTCAAATGCCAGGATTTCGCCGGATGGCTGTACTTCTGGCGGCAGTTCAGGGCAACCCGCTGTGCCGATCAGATGTGCTTGACGTAGTGGTTTCCAGCTTGTATTCAGCAGCCCATCAACCAGCGACGCTTCGTCAGGATGCCAGCAGATCGACTCGACAAACCATACACGAGCAGCCTCATGACCAAGCGTTTCGCGGGATTCGTCCTGATTATAGATGCTGTCCACGCCCGCCGCCTGGAGCAGGGTATCGCGGGATTGTGGATTGGCTTCAATCAGGTCGATATAGGCTGCAAAATGACCGACTTGCAGCGGGTCAAAATTATTGAGCAAATATTGTCGATCCAGCAAATTCAGATTCGGCGCTTCACTGGCGCGGAAATCCTGCCAGTTATCGGTGGCGACACGATAATCCTTAAATTGGAGATATTTTTCGAAATCGACATATTCTTCGACCTTCGCGGGCCAGTAACCACGCACGGAAGTATCATCCGCCACCGGAAGCCGATCATAAAATGCGGCGGGGACAGTCGGATTCAGTCCACGTGCTGCCCAGATCAGATCCACCGCAACAAATATCAGTACCGCAAAAGCCCACCACGCATAGCGATTACTGGTGCGCTCCGGCTGCAAAAGCGTCAGAACACCCGCCACAGCGCCGAGAATGCCCGTCAGCACGACGGCGGCAATCAAAACCTGCACGCCCGCATTCGTCTCAACATCCAAAAATTGCGGCGCGACAAAAATCGCGAGGATCGCCGCACCAATGCCGCCTGCGATTGCCAGACGTGTGCTGAAAAACAGCCAGTAGCCACGCCCCCAGGTTTGCGTACCAATACCAGCCAGAAGACTGAGTCCGAACACCATCCAGATATGCCAGCGTACAGGTGCTTGAAACAGGTCAAATGTTGGCACGTTATTAAAGAAAAACGGATAGATCGACGTGGTTTGACCCAACCCGAAAATATAGGTAATGACAACAATCGCCAACCAGAACGGCACCGTTGCAAAAAAGCTCAAGCTGTCGGCAGGTGATTCGACGCGGACAAACGATGAAATCTCCGGCGTTTCCGGGTCGAAAATGTGGCTTTCATCACGCTGCGGTTGGGCTTCACGCCGGAACAACCGCGCAATCCAGGCGATGACCGCCGCAATTGCCGCGAATAATGGCAGAAGACCGATATAAACGGCATCCTCGAAATGTGCGCCTTCGGTCACAAAACTGCCATCGCCGGGGCTGCCGAACACATCGGGCGAAAGCAGATTGAGTGTGCGTACAGGGCTGTAACTGAAATTCATCGCGAAATCAAAATCAACACCGCCGGAACGCTGTGAGGAGCGCAAAAGTTCCGCCGTCGGCAGCAGTTGAACCGCCGCGATGCCAGCGCCCAATGCCAGCCCGCCCATAACCAGCGCCAACCGCTGCCACCAATCCGCCGGACGAACATATGCAATCCAGAACAGGGTAAACAAGCCGACCAGCAGCATACTGTACCAGGTCATCTGCGCGTGACCCGCCAGCAGTTGCAGCGCGGTGAGTAATGCCAGAAATGCGACATCGCGCGGACGGAACTTTGTCAGAACGCCCAACGCCGCCCACAGCACCCAGGGAATCCAGGCCATCGCGCCGATCATCGGATAAGTGCCAAGACGCGCGACCATAAAACTGCCCATCCCGAAGGCCAGCGCACTCACGCCCCGGCCTAAATTCGGCAGCCCCAATCGTCCAGTAAACGCGAACATCCCCCACGCAGCGATAAACAGATGAAACACCGCCGTCACGCTCATGGCGAAGCCGAGAGGAAACACCAGACCAAACCAGTTTAATGGATAGAATAACGAAGATTGATAATTAGCGATCAGCGGAGCGCCTGCCCCATTATAGGGGTTCCAGAGTGGAAGCTGCCCGCTGCGCAGAGTCTCAAAGGCATATTCACGCCAGGGATAAAATTGCAGCGCGGGCAGCCCCCAGAACAACACTTCGCCCAGAAAAAGGCGATAAAACACGACAATGAGCGCCACTGCCACGATCAGCAGCGGCAAACGTGAAGGCAAGCGGTCAGCCATTTTTTCTTACCTTCCCCCACATGAGCAAGCCAAGACACGCGAAAAAACTGAACCCCGATAAGATCGCCGACAACAGTGTCATCTGATTTAAACTGTTTACCGTCTGGCTATCGGGTAAATCCGGCCAATCCGAAGGCCAGGAAGGGGTGCTTTCAGATAACGAACTCGTGAAATCCTGATTGGCATAGACGTAAACGCCGTCAATCAAATCGACACGCCGCAGCCCTTCGTGCTGGATCGGATAGGTGGCAACCACATGATCGACCCCCCAGCCCGCTAGAATCTCGGTATCCGGCATGGCATTCTGATTAGCTGTCAATATATCGTCGTCCGTTTGAATATCATCCAGTGGTGGCAAAATGACGCTGTATTTTGTCACAGGAATGCCGCTACCCTGTTCAATCGCCTTCACCACGCTGCGCAGTTGGAACGGATCAACCCCGCCGAATAATTGCAAACCATAGCCTGCCGCCACTTGCTGTTCCAGGGTATAATTGGGCGAATAAATACGCGACGCGCCATCGTTGACCAGCGAATCGACCAGCGTTTGCTGATGATTCAGCCATTGATCCGGCCCGCGCCATTCCAGCCACATGCGCCCCGTCCAGGCAAAATCGACGAACACTGCCAAAATCAGGAGGGTCGCTAATTTTTCTGGCGAGAGCTGGCTGTACAACGCCAGAATCAAGATCGCGCCCAGCAGTAACCCGACCACAATTACGCCAATGCCTATGGTCGCTTCGAGATCGCTCAAGACGATCAGCGTAAATCCGCCGCAAAACAGCGATGCACCCGCAAAACCAACCGTCGCCAGCCGTTTGAGCATCAATCGTGGCATCGTATTTTCCCGACGCAGATTTTCAATCGCCTTCATCAAAGCTTGCAAGCCATAACCTGCTAACAGGCAGATGATGAAAACCACGACCAGCCATGCCCGCGATGGTACGCGAAACCATAAGAGGAAGGGAATCAGGCTGACCAGAAATGTCCAGAACGGGCTGTTCGCACCCAGCGCGTATAGCACCGCGACCAACGCCGCGATCAGCCAGAACACATGTTGACGCGGCGCGGAAAATGCCGCAATTCCCGCGAGAATCAGCACAGGCAGTCCCAGATAAGCCATCGTTTCCGGGTTTCCGCCGTGTGGTGGCAGCACCAAACCGATCAGATTTCCGACTTCTAACGAGTACAACCCCGCATCTGCCGGGGTCAATTCCGCGCGGCTTAAATAGGGTCGCCACGCCAAAAGTGGCACGATCACCGAGAACGTCAGCAGCAAAAATATGGCTAAGGAAATTAAAAATCGGCTGCTGATTTGCAAGCGCTTCGCCTGGATCATCTCCCACAAGCCATATGCCGCCGCCAGAGTCAACGCGAACAGGCTCAAGCGCACATCCGCTAAAAACAACAGCGCCGCGAAAATCGCCATGCTCAAAATATTGCCCATATAGGGGCGATCCTGCGTATCGCCCTTTCGAATAAGCGTTGTCACCGAACCCATCAGCCAGGGCCACCATGCCAGCGCGTAGACCAGATCAAGATGCCCTGCCCCCAGATGCGCGATCAATTTTGGCGAGAGCGCATAGGCCAACGCACTGAGTAAAGCGGCCTCTTCACGCATTTCGAGTATTCGCGCCCAGCGCCACATTCCCCATCCCGCAAGAAAAAGATGGAGCACAATCAGCACATTGAGATGAACAACCGGTTCAAAAATCAGCACCAGCCATTGAAGCAGATAGGCGGTTTTATTCAGCGGATTCGCGGCGAACGGCTGCCCGCCCATAATCGTCTCACGCCACAATGGGAATTCACCCTGTTCACTGATTGATTGCCGCAGATAGAGTGCCGCAGGCCAATGCGAGGTCGCCGCATCGGAATATTTTGTGTCCGGTATAAACGGCAAACCCTGGAAATTTATGCCAGTCAGCAGCAGAAAGATCGCTACCAGCGCGATAATGCCAAGCTTAATTCGCATAAATCGTCACGCTGCCATAGGTAAAAACAGCCGTCAATCCATCTGGGCAGGTTGTTTCGCCCAGTGCGCGTTCCTGCGGCCCAACAACGACAAAACGGATGTTATAACGATCCAGCAGAGCATCACAATCGCCGGATGTGCCGCTATCGAACCAATCCAGCACCTGCTGCTGCTTGACCTCCGCATCAAGTGTTTCATAGGGGTGTCCGTAGACGACGCGCATTCCTGCCCAAGATGGCAACCACAAACTGACATTCTCGGAAGCCAATACGACATCATCCAGCCGCGCCCGCGCGTTCAGCCACTCGAAAGCAGCCACATAATCGCGCTCGAGAAATAAACCGCCTGAATCTTCAAGCTTGTTGACAACCAATTTCTGAAGCGGAGTCAGCAGAACCAGTAACGGCGTGAGCAGCATGAATGGAACGACAAAGGCGAACAGACGATAGCGCCAACGACGATTGACATGCTGAAACCAGAAATCTTCCAATGATCGTGTTGCGAAATACACAATCGGGATCATCATTCCTACCGCAAACCGCCGTTGAATATTGGTTGGCAGATAAACCATTACCAGCATCACCAGCAGCCAGATCAGTATAAATTGGTCGCCATCCGCTTCGAACCGCCGCAGCGCCCGGTAAATACCCGGCAGCGCCATCAGCAGCGGCACACCCAAACCCAACACCAACGCCAGCGGTGAAGGGGCGGATGTCACATTCTGGCTGTTCCACTCTGCCATCGCCGGGTTATACATCACGACTGCCATGTAATAGGCTGCCATCGGCACCGCAGGCAGTACCACCACCAGCAGCCAACGCAGCTCGCGCATCGAAGGATAGCCAGCCCGAATCCAGCGAATCGCAACATAAAGCGCTAACCCTCCCCCAATGGGCACAAGTGCCTGGGGATATAAAAATGCCAGCGCCAGACTCAGAAGCACTGCGATCAAGCCGCCATTATTCACGCCAGGTTCTTCATCAGCACCGGGGCGGAAAGCCTCAATCACAATACTGGCTAGAAGCGCCAGGCAAGCCAGAGTCAGCGGAAAATGAACATTGACCAATGAGCTATAAAACGGAAAGGCTTCCGGGATCGACAAATCCGGCGTATCGACCATGCCGCCGGTTAAGGGCGCGTATAACCAACCCAGCCCTGAGCCAACCGCTAACAAAAGGAAAAAAATGCGCCGCGTCCGCAGCCGCATCCAGATTGACGATGCCAACTGATAAGTCGCCATATACATAAATAGTGATGCCGCCACCCGCGCCACGTGAAAGAGCGCGACCAGCGGCAGATTGGTCAGACGTGCGACATGTCCCAAAATTGGGTAAATGACCTGGATAAATGCGCCACTATGATCTTCCGGTGTATGTTGAAAATGGACGAGCCACTCACGTTCCGAACCCAGCATCATTTTGCTCAGGTAAGTCGCGCCATCGCGGTGATTGTGCAGCAGACCCATGAACTGCCAATCCGCGCTAGGGACGTTTCCCAGGAACATTAACAAAAATGGCGTAAAGGCAAATAGAACCAGCCCTACGCTGACGAAGATCACCCAGCGCCATTCAGACGGTGTGATATGAGCGGTGTAACCCGATTGCATTCTGCCACCCTTCGGTATTCGGACATCGCTTGCTCCACGATTCCGGCGCAGTGTATAATCTAAAGATAAACCATTTGGTAGCTTTTAAGAATTTACACTCATTGTACATCGCATGAAAACTCGCGCTAGTGAGGCCACACTATTTATGAATCAAGCTGAAGCGTTATATCATCTCCAGGAAATTGAGTTGGGCGTTCTTCGCGCCCGCAAGCGCTTGCAGGAAATCGCTGCGGCACTGGCAAACAGCGAAACCGTTCAATCCGCCCAGACGCAAGTCGCCAACGCTCGCAAAACGTTGACCCCATTACAAACCAAAGCCCGCGATCTCGATCTGGAAATCCAGTCCACCATCCAAAAAGCACGTGCCACCGAACAGCATCTTTACAGCGGGCAAGTCAAAAACCCGAAAGAGATGCAGGATATGCAGCAGGAAATCCAATCGTTGAATAAACGGCATGGCGAATTGGAAAATCACTTGTTGGAAATGATGGTCGCTGCCGAGGAAGGCGAAGCCGCACTGCATGAAGCCGAGGCAACGCTCACCGGTGTGACTGCCGAATGGGAAAGCCAGCATCAGGAACTTCTTGATGAAAAAAAGACGCTCGAAAAACAAGCCTCGCAGCTTTTAGAGCAGCGCAAGACCGCGCTTACCCAGGTTGAGCCGGGAAGTCAGAAAATCTATGACGCGCTAAAACCCAAGAAAAATTATCACGCCGTCGCCCTTTTAAACGGCAGTAGTTGCAGCATGTGTGGCGTTGACCAGACAATGGCGATTGAACGCGAGGCGCGGCAGGGGCAAAAATTGGTGTACTGTGAAAACTGCGGACGCATTTTGGTCTACCGGAGTTAATCGTTAATTTTCCGTAGACATAATCGGAGCTAATCGTTAATTTTCCGTAGACGTAAAATGATGCTGTTTAACGGTAAGATGATGTAATAGGAACTGATGGAAAGATTTGGTTTTGTAGGGGCGCAATATATTGCGCCCCTACCGGAAAAACGTGCAGGGGTTTTGCTAAACTTTCCTGTATGTGACCTAAAAGCTAATCGCTAACGACTAAAAGCTGATCGCTATCCGCTTAAGTGTAAGGAGTGGCAAATGGGCTTTGATCTACAAAATTTTGGTGTTGGTCTGGTTACGGGCTGGATAACGGCTTACGGTATCTATCGCTTCCGGCGTGTGATCGGCACAACCGTAGACGCGACACGCAACCGCGCCACCAGCGCCCAGAGCTATGCCACACGCAGCGCTGATGGTCGATATATCAATGACCTGATCGAGCTTTGCGAGACGACGCACCTCGCTGGACGATTCACCAAACTTTCTGAATTGGTCATTGAGCCGCGATTTTTGCCCGCCGCTGCCCTCGTTGCCCCAGTTGATGCCGATGATATTGTGCATGATGTATTTCATGTCGTCCCACAAATTCCCGACCACCCTTACCTGCACGCCATTTACAACCCGGAAACGCTGTCGATTGATGACCTTGCAGGCGGCAGCCGTATGATTGCCCTGCTTGGCGTACCCGGCAGCGGGCGCACGACAGCGCTTTTCTCGATTATCCTTCGCAGCCTGGGAAGGCTTCGCTTTGAGAAAATGATCGATAAGATTCAGCAGCGGCTCGACGCTGAAGAGGCAGCCCTTTCCGAGAAAGAGCGGGCGGCGCGCATCAAAGAGCGCAATAAGATTGAAGAACTTGCCAGGGAAAAACTCAGAGAACAGCACGACATTAATTTCACCGTCAATCTGGACGCCCCACAGATAGCCTCTGGTTCGTCTTTCAGCCAATTTATGCCCGTTTACGTTCATCTGGCAAATATCCAGTTAAGATCGGGCGAATATGGCGAACAAATTGACCCCGCCGAACCATTGGTGCGGGCCGTTCAAAACCAGGTAGGGGCAGTCACCGCCAAGAGCATCCCGCGCAATCTTTACAAGCGACTGACCAATGGGCAAGTTTTGCTCCTGGTAGACGGCTATGACGATCTGCCCGAAGCCGAACGTGCTGAAAAATTAGCCTGGGTACGCGCACTCACCACCGAATATGAAGGCAATTTTGTTATCCTCGCTGGCCCCGCGCAGGGCTACGGTGCGCTGACTCAAATCGGCTTCACGCCGCTGTTTTTGCGCCCCTGGAATGACGATATGCAGCAGCGATTTGTTCAGCACTGGACAGAAACGTGGCCGCAAATTGGCAGCAAAAAGCGCAAAGCTGCTCCCCCGCCGGATGATTCGCTGCGCGAACGCGCTCAAATCAACAACCGTGCGCTATCGCCAACCGACATGACGTTCAAAATATGGGCTACTTATGCCGATGATACCGAAGCCGCCGGAACAGAAGGCTGGCTGCGGGCGTATGTGGCGCGATATTTGCCCGACGATCAGGCCATTGGGATGGTATTACCCCAGATGGCGCAGGCCGCAGCAGTTCAGCTTGACAATGGATTCGTCACGTTAGCGCGTCTGGAAGCATTGGCACGTGGTGCTTCGACGGTTTCGGATGATGACCTGCTCGATGCGTTGATGGAAAGCGAACCTGCCAAGCCTGCTAAATCTGGTAAAAAATCAAAAGAAGAACTCGAAAAAGAGCGAAAAATTGAGGAAGAGGCCAGCGCACATGGCAAATTGATCTCCATGCTGCGCAATTCCGGCCTCATCATCAGCTATCGTGGAAACCGCTATCAATTTCGTCACCCATTCGTCGCGGCCTATCTCGCCAGTTTAACATTGCGCGATGCCTCACCAGAAGCGCTGGCAGCAAAAGCGCTGAATCCAGCGTGGTCACAGGCCATCGCCTATGCCAGCTTGCACACCTCCGTCGAACCCGCTGTTCGTGCTCGTTTGAGCGCTCCGGCGGATGTGCTGAATAATCACATTTTCGAGGTTTCGCGCTGGCTGTCTTATGCCGGGTCGAATGCCACATGGGGCGGCCCACTGCTTAAACAATTGGGAAACTTATTGATCGCGCCCAATCAATATCCGCTGATTCGCGAACGCGCGGCGGCGGCGCTCATCGGCACTCGTGACAAAAACACGCTGTTCGTTTTCCGACAGGCTGCGCGTAACGCCAACGCCGATGTTCGACGGTTGGCATGTCTGGGGATGGGGGCCATCGGCGATCCTGAAGCGATCAAAGACCTCCTGCCTTTGCTTGCAGACAAAATTGTAGACGTTCAATTGTCGGCTGTGATGGCACTTGGGGCGATTGGAACGGACACAGCATTGGAAGAAATGGTACTTGCGTTAACAGAAGGCTCGGAGCAGATTCGTCAGGCGGTAGCGGAAAGTCTGGCAGCCATTCCCGACGAAGGCCACCCTGTTTTATACGATGCGATTGCACACGAAGAAATGATGGTGCGGCGTGCCGCGGCCTTTGGGTTGCGCCGCGTTCGCACAAACTGGGCAGTTTCGGCACTTTACAGAACTTTTCTGGAAGATGACCAGTGGTATGTGCGCTCCGCCGCGCAGCAAGCCTTCCAGGACATCCAGAATGAGGAGCATAAAGGGCCGCAGAACTATCCGGCAGTGGACTCGATTACCTGGCTGGTAAATTGGGCGGCAGCACACGGTGAAGGTGTGCCAGCAGGTGAAGGGGCGATTCAAGTGATGATGAAAGCGCTGCAAGAGGGTGAGCCAGAACTGCGGGCATTAGCGGCGCGGGCATTAGGTCAACTGGGTGAGGTTTCAGCCGCGAGATCGCTGTACGCCGCGCTGCGAGATCGACAGGATGAGGTGAGAGCTGCGGCGCATCGTTCACTGGCGGATTTCGAGGCGCAGTTGGGTCAACCGCTGCCCGCGCCTGTGTAATGATTTACTGCGGGTTTTTATCTATAGGCAACCGTTGATTGTAGGGGCAGGTCTGAGACCTGCCCTTGTTTAGATACATGAATATTGACACTTATTTCAGTATCGTCGCCTTTTTAACCGTTTTAGCGCCCCTCGCTCAGATATTGATGAACGAACTGGACGGCAATCGAGCCTTCACCGACAGCAGAGGCCACCCGTTTGACAGAATTCGAGCGTATATCCCCCACCGCGAAAATGCCCGGTATGCTGGTTTCAAGCAAGAACGGGTCACGATCCGGTATCCATCCTTGCGGACGCTTCCCATTTTCCATCAACCGAGGGCCAGTCATCACAAAGCCATGTTCATCCAGTTTGATCGCCCCTTCCAGCCATTTCGTACAGGGAATCGCACCAATGAAAATAAACAATCCACTGGCAGGCAAAGTTTCTTCGGCGTTCGTTTTAAAGTTGTGAATCGTCAGCGATTCCAGGTGGTCAGTGCCACTGACTGCGGAAATTTCCGATTCGAGAATCACCTCGATATTGGGCATCGTTTCGATACGCTCGACCAGATAACTGGACATTTTGGCTGCCAGCGAACTACCACGCACAACCAACACCACTTTCGAAGCATATCCAGACAGATATATTGCCGCCTGCCCCGCCGAGTTGCCCGCGCCGACGATATAGGCTGGCTGATTACGGCAGGATGTGACTTCGGTGACAGATGCGCCATAATAGATACCCGCACCTGTAAGTCCGTCAATGCCCGGAATATCCAATTTTCGATAGGTCAATCCGGCGGCGATCACCAGCGCATGACAGGAGATTTCGCTGCCATCGGCTAAGGTGATAATGCGAGCCTGACCTTCAAGACGCAAGTCAACCGCTTCCTGAGGTGCGAGAATCTCGACACCAAAGCGTTTGGCCTGTGCGCTCGCACGCCGCGCCAGATCCGCCCCACTCAGACCTGAAGGAAATCCGAGATAATTTTCAATGCGCGAACTGGTGCCAGCCTGACCACCCGGTGCTTCCCGCTCGATCATCACGGTTCGCAAACCTTCAGATGCACCATACACCGCAGCCGCTAACCCAGCGGGGCCACCACCCACAATTACCAGATCATAAAACGGTTGTTTAGCCTGTGTCGTCAGGCCAACTTTTTCAGCCACCAGCGCGGGCGTGGGATGCTGGATAACTTCGCCATCGGTCATGATCACGATAGGCAACACAGTGCGCTCCAGCCCAAATTGATCGAGGATGGCCTGTGCGCCGCTTTCCAGTTCAATATCAAAATATTGATAGGGGATATGATTTCGCGCCAAAAAATCTTTTAACTGGTGCGCGTCCGGCGACCAGCGATGACCGATAATACGAATGCCTTCAAACGGCGGGCGATAATTACCCTTCCAGTCTTCCAGAAGGTCATCCAGGACCGGATAAAGTTTTTCTTCCGGCGGATCCCAGGGCTTGAGCAAATAATGATGCACTGCTGCTGTGTTGATCGCATGAATTGCAGCTTCCGTATCGGCATAAGCGGTCAGCAACGCACGTTTGGCATCCGGGAAGATACGCATCGCTTCGGCCAGAAATTCGACACCGTTCATTTCGGGCATTCGCTGGTCAATCAGAAACAGGGCAACTGGCTCATTGCGCTGCTTGAGTTCGCGCAAGGCTTCCAATGCGGCTTTGCCAGCGTCAGCCCGAATGATTCGATATTCCTCACCATAACGGTTACGCAAATCCCGTGTGACGGTTCTCAACACAACCGGATCATCATCTAAGGTTAGAATCACAGGTTTTACCATAAATTCGCGTCTTTCAAGAGTTATCAGATTGTCGAAGCTGATCTAGTATAGCGAGTACGCAGCAGAAAATCCTAGTGACTTTCTTCACTTCACGCTTCAGGCAGAAGCTCATTTTCGGCATCGCAGGCGACTAACTGTTCAGAATCACTGTGGAAAATATACTCGACATCGCCAGCCGTCATCACGATTCGATAGCCATCAATGAGAATAGGCGTATAAGTCTGGCCCCGCTGGGGGCAACCCAGGCTGCTATCCGTCCACTCATAGGCACGAATATCAACAACCTGAATGCGGCGCGTTGGCAGTTCGAGTTCTGCTGAGAGACGGCGCTGCGCCAATGAAACTAACCCAACCGCTACCGGATCAGTTTCCAATAGCAGATTGTGGGTACTTCCAAAGACCGTTCCCGTTTCTTCACATAGGCGAATTGAGGAGCGATTATCGGTGTGATATTCGAAAGTCTGGTCTTCAACCGCCAACACAATGCGGTATCCCTCGATTTCCAGATTCCCCTCAATCGTTTGCGTTTGTTCACCGCATCCCAAATCAATCGTCGTCCAGATCGCCGATTCGAACCCTACAAGTTGAATCGAATCCGCCGTGAGGTCGCGTTTCCCAGCAAGGTCGGCAAGCGCTCGGTCAATCAAAGGTTGGGCATTTGCAGGAATTAAAATAGTCCCGACGGGCGAAGGGGTAATGAAATCATCCGGGCCTGGCAAAACAGCCGGTGTCACGGTTGGAGTCGTGGGAGTTGAAGTCGCTGTAGCAGTCGCAGGAATCAACGTAAGGGTTGGCAAAGGTGTTGGTGTGGTTCGCACAGAGCAGGCCGAAACCACCAAAATCAATACCAACCCGAACACTTTTTGGAGCGCTTTAGTCCACGTCGGAATGATAATTTTCGGCGTTAAACTTGCTATCCAGATCAGCCGTTGAAATACCTTCAACAGCGATAACTTTTTCACGTCCATTCGCCCCCGCAACAATTTCGATTCGTTCTACTGGCACGGTCAACTGCGCCGCCAGGAAATCGACCAATTCTTTATTGGCAGCCGGGTCGCCTGCGGGCGAAGCCATAAGGCGGATTTTTAACGAGCCATCTTCCTGGATACCCACAACTTCGGTATGAACAGCACGGGTAATCACCTTCACAGTGAACGCCGCACCACCTTTGGCATCCGTGATTTCAAATCTGCGCTTTGCTGACATATCGACCTCTTGCATCGTATTATGATTATATTGTACAGCAATTCCTGATGGATGCTGTCTCAATTTATTCATCACAATACTACTTCAAGCGCAAATAGGCCGCAGGCTGCGCATCGATTACATGAAACGCAGGATTTGCATCAGCACCGAGATACCCAAAAAGACAACCAATGGGCTGAAATCGACCATGCCTGTCTGTGGCAGGGCGCTGCGGATTGGGCGCAGGATCGGCTCAGTAATGTCATACAATAGTTGGACAATCGAATTATTGCGATCAATGTCCGGGAAGAAACTGAGCAGCACCCGTGCCAAAAGGATAAATTGGAAAATTTGCAGAACCAAGAAAAGCAGATTGACTATCATACGTATCTCACCCTTATTTATTGCCGTTGGCCGAAGATCGCCCGGCCTACCCGTACCATCGTTGCGCCTTCTTCAATTGCAATCGGATAATCATCCGTCATACCCATGCTTAAATCGGGCATCTGGATACCAAAAGACTCGGTCAGCGCCAGCCGTAACGCGGCCAAGGTCGCAAACACTGGACGCGCCTGTTCCATATCCGCCACAATCGGTGCCATCGTCATCAGCCCCCGAACATGGAGTCCCGGCAGCACCAGGATTTGCTCAACTTCTTTCCAGAGCAGATCGCGCACAGTCTGGTTTGATGACCAATTCACAGCAGCCATGCCACTTTTGCTCTCCTCGCCAGAAACGTTGATTTCCAGCAAAATATCGAGCTTGCCGCCTCGTTCCACCATTAATCGCGAGAATTTATCGGCCAATTTTAAGCTGTCCACTGAATGAACCACCTGGAATAAGGGCGGTATATCTCTGGCCTTGCGGCTCTGGATATGCCCGATCATATGCCAGGTCAGCGGCACAGGCGATTGACGGTTGGCATCAGGAATTTTATCCGTAGCTTCTTCTACGCGATTCTCGCCAAAATGTTGCGCACCAGCCGCCACCGCTTCCAAAACGGCTGAAACAGGATGCGTTTTACTCACCGCCAGCAGAGTGACATCTGCCACATCGCGGTGCGCCCGCGCACAGGCATCGGCAATCGTCTCGCGTACCTGAAGGATATTCTCTGCAATCGTCATAAGCAAATCACCGCCCCAAACCGCCCGGTTCGACCCTTTTCTGCACGGTGCGAGAAAAATTCATGATTATTCTCCACCGTACATAATCCGGCGATTTCGATCTGCCCCACCCCTGCTCGTTCTAGGTCGAGGCGATTGGCTGCCCATAAATCCAGATAAGCCGTGCCATCAGCGGGATCGCGCCGGATGAGGCCGTCAATGCTGCCAAAATGTTCGTTCACAGCCGCGACTACTTCTTCGCCGACCTGATAGCGCTCTGGCCCAATGCTCGGCCCAATCGCAGCCTGAATATTCGCGGGTTTGCAACCATAAGATTGCGCCATCAAACGCACTGTGTTCACGCCTATGCCTTGTACAGTACCGCGCCAGCCTGCATGAGCCATCCCAATAACACCCTGTACCGGATCATAAAACAATAATGGAGTACAGTCGGCAAAACGCATTGACAGAGGCACACCGGGTTGATCTGTCACCATACCATCCGCCAGCGCCAACCAACGCCGCCCACGAACAGGGCCATCGACCAGCACCGTATCCGCGCTGTGTATCTGCCATACCGAACACGCGCGTGAATCGTCTACGCCCAATGTTGTGTACATCAGTTCGTGATTATGACGCACCGCTTTCGGATCATCGCCGACGTTGCCACCCATATTCAGCGATGCCCAGGGGGATTGGCTGACACCGCCGCAGCGTGTAAAAATACCATGCGCCAAACCTGACCACTGGGTAAACTGATAATAAACCAACTTGTCGTTGTGGATTCGATTCATAAACATAAGTTCCTTGATAATGCGCTTATTTTCGCATATCCGGCTCACCATAGCCAGCTTTTCCAGCCACATTACGGGAAAATTGCAAATTAATAACCTGAAGCGAACGAATCATCAAGTGATGCTTGCTTGCAGCCCTAAGTGTTTTAGATGTATACTTTTTCAAGAACGAAGTATCTATCGGAAAATTCATCCCGTAGGGATATGGTATATCATATGAACAATCGCGAAGAGCGACGCAGCCGAAAGGTAATTTCGGTCCTGATTGTGGACGATCATCCACTTTTTCGGGATGGCCTTCATAAGACCCTGGAATTAGAAGATGACATCGAAGTAATAGGACAAAGCCAGGATGGTGAAGGTGCGCTGGCCGCTGCCCGGAACTTGCAACCCGATGTGGTTGTGCTGGATATTAATTTGCCAGGCATCAATGGTTTGCAGGTTGCGCGTCAGCTTAAAGCGGATCGTGCTGGAGTCAGCGTGGTCGTTCTGACCGCTTATCATGATAACCAGCAGGTTGTCCACGCCATGCGTGCTGGTGCATCGGCCTACTGCGCGAAAGATATTGTCCCCGATGATCTGGTCGCGATTATTCGCGATGTTGCGGATGGCTTTTACATCGTCCACGACAGCCGTATGGACGAACGTGAATTTGAAAGCTGGATTAGTGGTCGTGTGGAAGCGATGACAGGCCCTTATACCACCGATCCTGAAGAACATTTTATTCCCCTTAGTCCGCGCGAGATGGAAATTTTACAGTTTGTGGTGCGCGGCCTGAGCAACAAAGAGATCGCCAGTGAACTCCAGATCAGTCATCAAACGGTAAAAAACCATATGACGGCTATTTTGAAGAAGTTGAATGTCCAGGATCGCACTCAGGCGGCTGTAACTGCGCTGCGATCTGGTTGGGTGCGGATTCATGATACGGACACGAACAACAGCGCAGTAGGAAAAGTCTAAATGCTCAATAAAAAAGACCAGCAAAAAACATTTGACGACCCCAAAGAAGAAATTGTCGCGATGATTACCGAGGAAATGCGGCGAATTAAAGACTCCCTGTCTGAAATCAAAGTTCAGGTTGACCAGACTCAAGCGGTGGTCAACCGTGAACAACAGCGGAACAGCGATCTCGCCACCGAACTACGAACGGTACAGGACAATCTCGAAACCATTCCGCGCCAGGATATTCGTGCTAAATATGACGAAGCACTCGATGCCCGTTTCCGTTTAAGTACGATGCGCGGCCAGCTTGAAAAATTCCAGGCCAATCGCGATCAACTTGAAGAACAGCAAAAACTCTTTACGCAAATCCTCAATAAGATGCAAGGCATTGATCTTTTACCCGATCAGGACGATCCTGCTGAAAATTCCGGCTCGAAAACCGGAATCAGCATTGTCCGAATTGTTCAGGCCCAGGAAGATGAACGCCAGCGCCTCGCCCGTCAGATGCACGACGGCCCCGCCCAATCGCTGACCAATTTCATCCTGCAAGCCGAAATTTGCCAGAGGCTCTTTGATCGCAACCCGGATCGTGCTGCTGAAGAACTGGATAACCTGAAAACGACTGCCAGCGTGACCTTCCAGAAAGTGCGCGATTTCATTTTCGATCTGCGCCCAATGATGCTCGACGATCTGGGCGTTGTGCCAACAGTACGCCGTTATACCGAGTCATTTAAAGACAAAAATGACATTGATACCACACTCGAACTGATGGGCGAGGAACGACGCCTGGAATCGCATCGCGAGGTCATGATCTTCCGCGGCATCCAGGAATTGATGGTTCACGCCCGCGATTATGCCACCGCAAACAAAGTTTCTATCCGGCTGGACATGGGTTCGGAGCGGGTTAAAGTGGTGGTGGAAGATAACGGACGCGGGTTCGACGCGGAAGCAGCACTTTCCGGTCAGGAAGGGAATACCGACCCGCGTGCGCAGAGCATTATCACCTTAAAGGAAAAATTCGAGTTAATTGGGGGGTCGCTGATTATTATCAGCAGCGAGACCGAAGGCACAACAGTTCGTCTGGAACTGCCAGCGGGCGATTAACTCTCGTTTTAAGTAGCGCAAACAGGGTTAAGATAAGACATACTGCCTGTTTGCCTTACATGGCTATTCGAATACACTTAAAAAACACGCAGAGTTTTATTTGCAAGTGATTGGGCGATCATATAGCCGGGCCGCACAATCGCAATCTTGACGGAGGAATCCATGCAACGTGGTCGTCTATTGATTATCATCGCCTTCATTATCATTGTCGGTGCGATTGTGGTGGTGGTGGTGCTGCCGAGTCTTAACCGCGCACCAGCAACCCAACCCAACACCACACAACAACCCGGACAAACTGTTGTCCAACAGAACAACCTGCCGACTCCCACCCCGCTTGAGTTTGTTGATATTGTCATTGCTGTACAGGAACTCCCACGCGGATTCAGAATCCCAGCCAATGCGCTGGAACTGCGTCCTTGGCCGGAAGTTTCTGCGCCAGTGAACAGTTTCACCAGCCTTGAAGAGGTCATCGGTAAAATTGCACGTACCGATATTTTCCGCGAACAGCCCATTCTGACCAGTATGATTACCGACGACTTCACATCATTAGCTGAAGTTGGTTCGGATGCTGCGGCGGTGCTACCAAGCGGACTACTGGCCGTAGCAATACCAATGGATCGCTTAAGTGGTGTCGCCTACGCCATCCGCGATGGTGATCGTGTTGATGTCATTCTGTCTATGTTGTTTGTAGACGTGGATGATATTTCGCAGACGATTGCGCCTAACCAGATCACCCTGTTCCAGATTACCGAAGATGGCATCAATTTTAGTAACACGATTGAAGGCCGCGCCGACAGCACCAGCCTGGGGCCGGGCATCATCGGGCCGTCGGAACGTCAGCGCCCACGCCTCGTCACACAGCGAACCGTTCAGGATGCGCTCGTGCTGCACGTTGGCGAATTCTCGTTAGACGGGAGGTTGTTCGGCAAGCCATCGACACCAACACCTGTCCCGGCTGCCGACGCTGAACAAAGCAGCAGTCAACAGGGTACGCCTGTACCATCGCCAACACCCAAACTGCCAGATATTGTGACATTGGGTGTTACACCGCAGGATGCCGTCGTTCTGGCCTGGGCGATTGAAACCCGGCTGCCGCTGACATTGGCATTGCGGGCTGCTGGCGATGCTTCGCGCTCGACGACTTCAGGGGTTGATATGGACTATATGGTCAATACATTCAACATTAACCCGCCCCAAAAGCGTCAATATGCACTTGAACCAGCTATTCGTAGTATTCGCCAATTGTTATCGACGCAGGACGCGCCACTCACACCATTGGACGCCGGTTAATACGATACATCGTTACGGGTGGAGATTTAGTTAGACCAGGATAAAGAAACGCTATGAGTAAATCAGCAACTCCAGCGAAGCCCAGCGGCGAACCTGAGATTATCACAATTCTGTTAGTGGATGATATTCCTGAAACGCGGGAAAACATCAAGAAGATGATCGCGTTTGAACCAGATTTAAAGGTCATTGGGGCCGCCGGCACAGGTCGTGAAGGCGTAGCACTGGCGAAAGAGCTGAAGCCTAATATCATCATCATGGACATCAATATGCCGGATATGGACGGCATCCAAGCGACGACTCTGATTACCGAGTCTGTGCCGACGACTGCTGTGATTATGATGTCTGTTCAGAACGACCCGGATTATCTGCGGCGAGCCATGTTGGCAGGCGCACGCAATTTCCTCACCAAACCAATTGGGATGGAAGAGCTTTACAATACCATCCGCACCGTTCATATCCGTAACAAACCAATTGCCGCGCAGTATGCGGCAGTTGTGGCGGGTGGCCTCGATATACGACGTGCTCCGGCTGACCCGACCAGTGAGGGTCGTGCCGGACACATTGTCGTCGTTTACAGCCCCCAGGGTGGCGCAGGAACAACCACAATTGCGACCAGCGTTGCCTCCGGTCTGATGAAAGAAGGCATCAAAGTCCTGCTCGTGGATGCCGACCTGCAATTTGGCGACATCGGAGCGCTGCTCAACCTGCAATCTCAATCCACAATGGTTGAGCTTGTCCCCGATGTCGATGATATGGATGTCGAGCTTTTTGAAAAGCTTGTCACGCCCCACGACAGCGGCCTGAAGGTGCTTTTAGGCCCGTCCCGTCCTGAGTATGCTGAAGAAGTCCAGCGCAGCCCGGACGCACTTTCTAAAATCCTTCAGAAAGTTTCCGGCAATTACGATTACATTGTGGTCGATACCTCCACACACCTAGATGACGTGCTGCTCTCCTTAATGGATATGGCATCGCGCGTCATTCTGGTTTGTACGCCCACGCTGCCGTGCGTGAAAAATGTGCGCTTCGTGCTTGATCTGTTCGACAAGCTCAATTATCCAGCCGATAAAGTTATGCTGGTGTTGAATCGCAATCCTGAAGATCGCAACCTCAAAAAGCTGGCGATCCCACCGGAAAAAATCGAGCAATACTTGAAACGTCCAATTGTTGGTAAAATACCTACCGATGAGATGTTCGTATGGAGAGCCGTCCAACGAGCCGTTCCAGTGGTGGCGTCGGAACGCGACAAAACCAAATCGCCCATCAAGGAACTACTCGACATATCCAATCGTGTACATCACTCTCTGATGCCCGCCGAAGAAGAAGTGGCGGTAGAAGCAGACGATAAGAAGAAACGCAGCGGTTTAAGTTTACGGTTAGGACGTTAATCTCAACCCATGCGCGTAACATTAAGATGTAAACTAAGAAACATAACCCAAAGATCAAGAGCCTTATCGGAGGTTGAGTCCAATGTCTCTACTACGTCGTATTGAAAATCGTGGTGGTAATAACGAACCGGGCAACACAGCCAATGCGGGTGGCGGCGATGAAAGCGAAGAATCCAAACTGGCTGCGATGCGTCAGCGGCGGCAGGTTGTTGGCAGCGGCGACGCGCGTCAAGCAGGCCGTTCCGACAATTCGTACATGGACTTGAAATCGCGCGTACAAAACAAGCTGCTGTCCGAACTGGATAGCACAGCGATGGATGTCAAACAGCGTGATAAGGTTCGCACACACATCGAAGAACTTTTCAATTCGATCCTGGCTGATGAGAGTCTGGTTCTCTCCCGTGCCGAGCGCCAGCGCCTTTTCGAAGCCATCGTAGCCGATATTCTCGGCTTTGGCCCGCTGGAAATTCTGCTGGCCGATGACAGTATCAGCGAAATCATGGTTAACGGCCCCAAGAACGTTTTTATCGAACAAAAAGGTAACTTAACCCGCGCACCGATCACGTTTGATGACGAAGAACACGTCCTTCGCATCATTGATCGTATTGTTGCGCCGCTGGGTCGCCGTATTGATGAAAGCTCCCCCATCGTCGATGCCCGTCTTCCAGATGGTTCGCGCGTGAATGCCATTATCCGCCCGTTAGCCTTGTGCGGCCCGACGATTACGATTCGTAAATTCTCCAAAAAGCCGCTGACCGTTGAAGACTTGATTCGCTTCGGTTCAATGACCAAGGAAATCGCTGAATTTATGCGTGCCTGCATTATTGGCCGCTTGAATGGTGTGGTATCCGGCGGTACGGGTTCGGGCAAAACAACCCTGCTCAATGTTCTCTCCAGCTTTATCCCTGACGACGAGCGCATTGTGACGGTTGAAAACGCTGCTGAGTTGCAACTCCGGCAGGAGCATGTGGTCACGCTGGAAAGCCGCCCTTCCAACATCGAAGGCAAAGGCGCGGTCAGCATTCAGGACTTGGTGATTAACTGCTTGCGTATGCGACCAGATCGCATCGTGGTCGGCGAGTGCCGCGGCGGTGAGGCGCTGGATATGCTCCAGGCCATGAATACGGGTCATGACGGCTCATTGACAACGGCTCACTCTAACAGCCCGCGCGATACTCTGGCGCGTCTCGAAGTGATGTGCCTGATGGCAGGTATGGATTTACCGATCCGCGCGATCCGCGAACAGGTCGCCAGCGCCGTCGATTTCATCTGCCACCAGGAACGTATGCGCGATGGTACGCGCAAGATCACCAAGATCACCGAAGTTCAAGGCATGGAAGGCGAAATCATTACCATGTCTGACATTTTCGAATTCGAACAAACAGGCATCGAGGGCGGCAAAATCATTGGCCGTATCCGCCCGACAGGTCTGCGCCCCAAATTTATCGACAAAATCGAAGCGGCGGGTATCCATTTGCCGCCGTCAACGTTCGGCATTGGCCGCAACTATTAACATATCCTATGTAGGAGAGGCGTCCTGCTTGACGCCTCTCTTTGAAAACCATAGAATGAATGTAATAATCCGATTAGCGGAGTACAGAATATGGATTCGTCACTACTTATTCTTATAGGTGCGATTGGACTGGCGTTAGTCGTATTATTCTTTGGCATTCGCAGTGTTCGGGCAGAACGTGATAGTCTTGATGATCGGTTGGGGCGCTACGAAGAGAGCAACTACCAATCGTTCCTGGATATCGAAGATGAACCCGACGACTCGAAGAAAAACAGCCAACTTGAGGCGGCTATTGAAAATGCCATTAAAGATCGACCTTTCGCCCAGCGTTGGCGGCAGCAGCTTGCCCGTGCGGACATCAAACTGACCGTAGCGGAATACGCTGCGCTCCATATCATTTCGATGATCGGCTTTTTCTTGCTTGGTTATTTCGTGCTGTTCGGTCAGCAGTTGGTCATGGGTATCGTAGCCGGATTTGTGGGCTTCTTTGCGCCACGAATTTATGTTTCGCGGGCAATGAGCAAACGACTTAACGGCTTTGAGGAGCAGCTACCGGATACACTCGGCTTGTGGGTAAACGCTTTGCGATCCGGTTATAGCGTATTGCAAGCGATGGAAGCAATTTCCAGAGACGCGCCAGAACCGACAAAAACGGAGTTTAAGCGCGTTGTGCAGGAAGTCAGCCTGGGTATTGATCTGGCGGATGCGCTACAGCATTTATTAGATCGCGTTGAGAGCGAAGACCTTGATCTGGTCGTTACAGCCGTAAACATCCAGCGTGAAGTCGGTGGTAATCTGGCTGAAATTCTCGAAGTTATCAGCCACACGATCCGCGAACGTATCAAGCTCAAGGGCGAGATTCGCGTACTGACCGCGCAAGGGCGTATCACGGGCTATCTGATTAGCTTCCTCCCGATCCTTCTGGCGCTTTTCCTGTACACCATTAATCCCAAATACATGGGGAATCTGTTTGAAAATCGGTTCTGCGGTTGGCCGCTGCTCGGTATTGGCCTGGCGCTGATCGGTATTGGTTCAGCCGTCGTTCAAAAAATCGTCGATATTGACATTTAGCGTAAAGGGGAATTGATATGTTAATTCCAATCATCATCGTTATTGGCCTGATCGTGGTTGCCGGTTTGGTTTACATGGGTTTGCGCGACGACAAAAGCCGCGATCCGCTTCAGGAACGCCTCGCCCAGTATGGTGAGCGCGAAATCCCACAATCGCTGGAAGAAATCGAACTATCGCTTTCATTCCGTGATCGTATTCTCATCCCCCTACTGCGACAAATCGCTTCAGTAACGGTTCGCTTTACGCCTGAGAAGCAGCTTGAGGAGACACGACGACTTATCGAACTGGCTGGCAAGGCCGGATCGCTGGAGCCGACGACATTTTTTGCACTGCGTATTATCGCGACCATTGGCCTGGGGCTGGGCGCGTTTATGGTGTTTTTTGTGCTTTCGAGCAGTATCGCGCCGACACAAGCCATTCTCTATACCATTGGTGGCGCAGCGATTGGTTACTTCTTCCCGCTGCTGTGGATTCGCGGCAAAATCAGCCGCCGTCAGGACGGTATCCAGAAAGCACTACCCGATGCGCTTGACCTTCTGGTCATCTGCGTGGAGGCGGGTCTTGGTTTCGATGCAGCGATGGGCAAGGTTTATGAAAAATGGGATAACGATCTCGCCATTGCCTTTGGTCGTGTACTGAAAGAAATCCAACTCGGCAAGGCGCGTCGTGAATCGCTCAAGGATATGTCTGACCGCATGGAAGTGCCGGACGTAATCAGCTTCACCGCAGCCATTATCCAGGCCGACCAGCTCGGCGTGAGTATGGCGACGATTTTGCGCGTTCAGTCCGACCAGATGCGTGTTAAACGCCGCCAGCGCGCTCAGGAAAAAGCACATCAGGCTCCTGTTAAGATGATGATCCCGATGGTTATGCTGATATTCCCCTCAATCTGGATCGTGTTGCTCGGCCCGGCGGCCATCATTCTGATGGGTTCACAGGGTACGACAGGAGCATTTTAAAAGCGTCTCTCAACCTGGAAAGAGCGAAAATGCCAGGTACTAATGGATCAATAATGTCAGATTATCAAGAAGCCCTCGCTTTGCCTGGGCTTTTTGCGTCTTATCCCCTGCTGCGGCGGTGGTGGAAAACAGGCATTAATCTTGTGTTTCCGCCACGCTGCGCCGGATGTGGTCGCGTGGATAAAATCTGGTGTGAGCGCTGCCAGGCCGAGATGGATGCTATTCCGTTGGATACCCACGTCGACCCACACCCACCGATGACCGCTGTCGCCGTCACAGGCATTCATAATGGCCTGCTCCAACAGGTGCAGTGGGCGCTCAAATATGAATATACGCCAGAAGTTGCCATCCCTCTTGGTCTGAGACTCGCCGAACGATTTGCAATGCTGAATTGGACGATTGACATGGTTATACCCGTGCCGATTCATACTCTTCGCTTACGTGAACGAGGATATAATCAAGCACAACTCCTGGGAGAAGTCGCCGCACACAAGCTGGCGCTTCCCTGTGTTCCCGCAGCGCTGCAACGGCTTCGGCAGACACAATCTCAGGTGACTCTCAACGCGCAGGAGCGATTAGCCAATATGCAGAACGCTTTTGAGGCCGATCCTCAACTCGTATCAGGGCAGAGAATTCTGCTCATTGATGACGTTTATACCACTGGTGCTACTCTCGTGGCGTGTGCTCAGGCAGCCCTGGATGCTGGAGCATCAGCCGTTTATGGGCTGACCGTGACCTCGCCGCGAGGTTAATTTTTCCGTATACCAAAGGAGTGTTAGCGATGGACGTAACAATTAAGGGACGCAATGTTAAAATTACCGAGGCCCTTGAGAACTACGCCAAAAAGAAGTTGGATAAGCTGGATCGCTACCTGCCCAATATTAACGACGTGCGGGTCGATCTTTCGCACGAACACACCCGACGTGGCGAAGACCTGATGAGCGCTCAGATCACAGTACGTCACCAACGCGGCGCGATCCTGCGTGCCGAAGAAAGAATACCCGGTGACATCAACAAGGCGATTGATTCAGCCGTCGAAAAAATATTTCGCCGCGTTCAACGCTTCAAAAGCAAACGCAGCCGCAAGGGTAAAGAGCGTTTTGTCGCGACTCTGGAAGAACTCGATTTGGCCGAGGAGATACCGGAGATCGAGGAATATGTCGATGAATACGCCGATATGGACGAAGCGCCTGCCACAGAAACGGCTGCTTCACCCGTTGAACGCCGGAAGGACATTGACTTAGCGCCGATGAGCGAGGCCGAAGCGATTGAACAGATGGAGCTGCTCGGTCACAATTTCTTCCTGTTCTTTAACGCCGACACAGGCAAGATCAACGCGCTCTATAAGCGTGCGACTGGCGGCTACGGAATTCTCATCCCGCAAGCGCCGTAAGCTCATTCGCGGATCATCTTCGTAGGGGAGACTCGACGAGTCTCCCCTACTGTTTCCACAACTCCCGCAGCAGTCGATATTTTCGAAATTCGTACCACGCCATTAGCAGGCTCAAGCGCAGCCCATGAAAACCATCGCGATAGCCTCCGAGCGTGACAAAGCGCCACCAGAACTGGCGCAAGGGCTGCAAAATATAGTTTTGCGGCTTCGGCTGAATCCCTTCATCGTGCAAAATCTGCGCATCATAGGCCGAATACACGCGCTGTTTGTGGTGAAATTGCGCAGTATCGCGGTAATTGTAGTGTATCAGGGGGTTTTTGAGCGTACCCTGTGCGCCATCGAGTATCACGAGTTCGTGTACCTGCCGAGTGGGGTCATAATTGGCTTCCCCGATATGCAGCAGCCGTGTCTGATAATCGGGATACCAGCCCGCGCCAAGCGTCAATTCGCCAAAAATATAATTGTGACGGGGGACACGCCAACCTGCATAATCCGGTTGTTGAATAGCGAGGCTGATTTCTTCCGCCAATTCGGGCGTTACACGCTCATCGGCATCCACAAACAGCACCCAATCGGCCTTATCCTTCGCATAATCGAGGGCAGCATTCCGTTGGCTGGCATAATTCATAAAAGCGTGTTGGATAACCGTCGCGCCTGCACCCTTTGCCAGCTCAAGCGTGTTATCCTCGCTGTAGGAATCAAAAACGACAATATCATCAGCAAACCATAGACTCTGGATACAGTCCTGGATGTTCGCCGCTTCGTCGTGAGTCAAAACAATTGCCATCAACCTCATTGCTGTCCTAGCGCCTTACTTTGCATCGTTTGATAAGCTTCACGAAGTGTAAGATTTTCCGTTTTACGAGCCATGAGCCACATGCCCACCGCGATCATCAACCGCGCAAGCATCACTTTCCAGGCGGGGTGATGTTTGCGGTACAGAAGCAAACGGCTCGTCCATAGATTGATGATGCTTTGCGGACGCGCCTGCCCGGTACTCTGTCCGCTGAGATGCGTGACAAGCGCCGACGGGACACAGCACACGTCCCAACCAGCTTCATGAATGCGCCACGCCAAATCAATTTCTTCACAGTACATAAAAAAATTTTCGTCGAACATACCCGTTTGCTCGATCACTTCACGCCGCAGCACCATCGTCGCCCCCAGCGTGAAATCCACCGTGAAGGGCTGTCCAGCTTCATACAAAGCGCGTGGGTAGCGACCATTAAAGGGGCTGTCAACTAATCGCCCCGGCGTTGGGAAAAACTCGACCCATAATTGGCGAAGGCCTGGAAAATGAAACGCGCTGTGTTGAAAACTGCCGTCCTCATATTCCAGCCCCGCGCCGACCAAGCCCAATTTGGCATCGGATAACAGTGTGTCATATAAAAGGCGTGTTGCGCCAGCGTGTGTGATGGTATCGGGATTGAGCAAATAGACGGCTTTTGGCAAAGGTCGATTCGTATTTTCCCCAAAACCGATCTGGCGAAGGGCTACATTATTGGCGCGTCCAAAGCCCAGATTTTCGGTACTGGCGATCAACTTCACTTGTGGAAAAGCTGCCGCAATCGCTGCCGCTGTGCCGTCGGACGAAGCGCTGTCGATCACATACACATCCGCATCAGGGCCATTTGCGTCCAGATCGGCAAACAGACTGCGCAGTGCGTCCAGCGCCAGATCGCGCACATTCCAGGTAACAATAACGACTGCCAGATCGGACATTAATTGCCTAACTGCGCGAAGTCCAACCCGGTTCGACTTAAGAAACCCGACAGCGCCTCAAAATCATCGGTTTCAACAGTTTCCAGATTATCCTGTGATAAAAACGGCTTCATCACATCGCCGCCATCCAGATCGGTGGACAGCGCCAGCAAAGCATCCGTCAGCCGCAGGCGTTCGCCCAGCGTCAACGCGATTGGGTAGACCAACACCCCATACGGGAAGGGTGCGCTGGTTTCCAGCACATCCAGGTCGCTGCGAACAGTTCCCCGAAGATCATCGAATGCCGACTCGGAAATACCTGTCGCCGCACATTCCCCATCCACAACCGCTTCAATCAGCGCATCAGCGTCAGGATAATCAGTCACGGTGGTCAGGCCATTCGCCGGGTCAATCCCGTTAGCCTGCAAAATCAAGGATGGTACGAGCCAGCTATAGTAATCGTCATAACCTAAACGGCAGAAAGTCGCATCGCTCAAAGCACCCAGGCTGCCAATCTGCAATTCGCCATTGGTGACTATTTGACCCGGATCGCCTGTTTGCGAGTTACGTTCGACCTGCAATACGGCTTCGCCGCAATCCAAAGCCTGCGCCGCTTCATAGCTCACACCGTCGAGCCATGCAACCACGACGCTTGTCGGCCTGGAATCGCACAGCGCGGCCAGTGCTTCGGCGTAGCGCTCGACCAGGGTGATCTCCACGATCAATCCAGACTGATCGAGAATCGCGTCCTGAAAACTTTCAATCTGAGCATTAGAGATTAAATTTCGTGTACCGGATGCTGCTCGAATCACCATCTGTATCGGGTTATCTTCGACACCGGGCGGAATCACCGTCGGCACGGGCGGCAGCGGGGTCGAACGTGGGGTCGGCGTGAGAGTCGCTTGCGCCAGAGGTGACTGCTGCGCCTCATCCGGCAAACACGCGGCTAACATGAATAAGGCTAAAAAAGCACTAAAGAGGCCTAACCGGGAAAAGATTCTGTGTTTAATGGTACACGCTCCGGTTGCAAATCCAAACCTATCTTTAATGGTACAGTCGTTTGAACGAGACGGCAACTCCGTTGCGCTCAATTATGACTCCCGCTGAGTCTGCGCGAGAAATTCCTGCACCTTTACCGGCTGTCCGATGCGACTGCTTTCGATTGCCGCGAAAACCAGCGCGACAGATTGCAGATTCGCCTCGACATTCGTTTCCATCGCTTCGCCGCCATCCAGCCAGCGCACAAATTTTTCGATGAGCCAGGCGTTCGCCCACTTGGGCTGTTCCATCAAGGGGATCGTTTCGCCCTGCCCTTCATTTTTCTCCGTCCAACGCCCATCAGGATTATAATGAAATGCTTCAAGCCGCCGCTGACCAAGTACCAGCGTGGTTTTCTCACACTCCGCCCGGATATATTCGCGAGTCCAGCCGTTCAGCCCGACAGCGTTTGTTTTTGCACCTTCATAGACTGCACGTGTGCCGTTGGCAAAGTGCATCGTCACCAGCGCTTGCGAATCACCGCCATACTCACCCCAACGCGGATTCCAGGTTTGCGCATAAATGGTATCGCAAAGTGCGCCGGACATATCCGCCAGAATATCGAGATGATGCACCGCGCCCTCGATCAGCAGCGTGTCGGCAATTTCGTGGCGAAATTTCCCCCACGTCCCAAACAGACGCGCATCGCAGGTGAATCGGCACATCATATAATCCAGATCACCGTGCTGCCCGGATCGCAGTTCACGGCGGAGCGTGGTTTTGTCCTGGTCGAAACGATGGCTCATCGTCACGCCCATTTTTTTGCCCGCGCTTTTAGCTTTGTTGACAATGCGGATCGACCCTGCCAGCGTATCGGCAATCGGTTTTTCGGACAAAATATTCAGATCGTGTTCCAGTGCCAGATCGACAACCGACTCATGATAAGCGGGCGGCACGACAATGGTGCAAAAATCGGCTTTATTTTCGTCAAAGGCTTTGCGAATATCGGTATAACACTGGTCATCGCGCAGGCCAAGATGCTGCCGCGCATTTTGCAACGCCGCCGGGTCAATATCGACTGCCGCAACGACTTCAATCAGGCCGTCGGCAACATTTGGCGGCAAAAATCGCTCACACCACGCCCGACCAAATCCACCTGTGCCAACCTGAATCACTTTATAAGCCATATTTCCCCCTATTATGAAAATTTAAATTTTGATGCCGATTTCCCCGGCAACCGAGCGAACGTATTCCCCCGCCAGCGCGTAATCCTCCGGCGCACTCAGGTGTTCCAGCATCAGCGGCATATCCGGTGCTAATTTATCCATCTCGCGCAGCAGGGTGCGATAATCGAGATTGCCCAAACCGGGGCGAACTTCATCCAGATGTACCGTTAATTTTGTCGAGATGAGAATATCTTTGGCGTGGCAGCCGATCATGCGCGAACCGAGTTTTTCGAAACATTCGCGAATCAGCGCACCTGTGTTGAAATAGATTTGCGGGCTGCATACCAGATTTACCGGGTCGAGGTGAACGCCGAACATCTTTCGGTCAATAGCGTGGATGAGTTCAACATAGCTATCCGCCGAGTCCGGGTATGCCCAGGGCATGGTTTCGAGTGTGAAATAGGTGCGCGTCGGTTGGACAGCATCAATGATCGTCCGCGTCGTCTCGACAATCATGTCAAACGTTTCGGGTGTCAGATTTGCAGCATCCGGCCCATCCCACTGCTGCCCCCGCGAGCCGGAAATATTCACGCAGCACAGTGCGCCCACTTCATCCGCCAGCGCCAACTGTTCCTGGCATTTTTGGAGTGCCGCCTGCCGCGTCGCATCATCGGAACTCAGCGGATTGCTCCACGCGCCGACTTCCGCGATAATGATGTCCGCTTTTTTCGCGGCATCCACATAAGCCTGCTTTACGGCGCGATCATCCGTGTATTTTACCGGGCAGTAGGCCGCCCGATAATCCGCTTTTCGTAAAGCCGCGATCCAGCTATCCGGGTCACTTACGTCAAATACTGGCCCCCCTAAACGCATGTGTTTCCCCTTTTATACTTTCATGCTTTTACGGATTTCCTGCCGCCGTATCAACCAATTCAACCTCGCGCTGGCCGACATTGTTGTTGCGAATGCTGATTTCGACATCCTCGTGAATTAGGCCGGCCCAGCAATTTTGCGGGTTACGCGCTTCGATTTCAGTCATCCGCACCGCGCCCCACACGACGACCCGCGCCCCCGCTGGTAAATATTGATAGGTCTTGCCATCGTTGGGGTTTACTTCTTCATAGAGGTCGTCGGCACTACCGACAGCCCAGCGCCAGGGATAATCCGATTCAGCAGTCGTGCAGTCCAGGGCCACCCGCCACGCGCCGGATTCATCGAACGAATCAAGAGTTGCCGCACGCTGATCCTGCTGATAAACCGTCCCTGGAGGTGGGCCGCTGGTACGGATCGGCACATTACCATAATTTTCGACGGTCAATTTAAAAACGAGCATATCGCCAACTGGAATTGTGACGGCTGTACGAGTCAGGTCGGCGGCATCATCCGGCGGCGCGATCAATTCGCCCAATTGTCCGGCTGACGAAAAAAAACGGTCTTCATAGGGCTGCATCGCGAACACCACATCCACACCGACGGATTGAGGCACAATTTCGGCCTGCGGTTTGCCGCCATTTTGGATTGTCAACTCCGCCGTCTGCTCAATCACCTGCCCCACATCATCCTGGGCATGGGCGATGACCGTGTAAACACCATCCAGCGGCGGGTCTGCCCCCAGGTCAACACCGCCTTCATAATCAAACAAATGTCGTCCGGCCTCGCCCGGTCTACGACCTTCCTGGCGGGGGGCGACGTAAATTTTCTGATTGTCTGCGCCGAGCAAATAGACCTGCAAATCCGCGCCCTTTTCGAGATAGACATTAATCTCTGCGCGATCACTGATGCCATCCTGATTAGGCGTAAAAATATCCGGCGAAATGCTGAACACGGTAATAAAGGGCAGCGGCGAATCGCCATCCTGTATGGTCAGCGAACCTGAGCGCTCATCAATTTCACCATTTTGGGCATCTGTCGCTGTTAATCGCCAAGTATAACGTCCATCGGGGATCAAACGGCGCAGCACTTGCCCGGAAATCGACTCATCCGGCAGGGTATAGCCATCCACGACACCGCTGAAATTGACGGCATAATCGTCGGGAATACGGGCTTCATCCTGTCGAAATGTAAATATTGTATTATTTTCTGCTTCAAATTGTAGCGAAACACGCGCATTACGCGACAAACTATATTGAAACGTGGTAATATCATCGCTGCCATCGGCGTTGGGTGTAATTGTATCGAGCGTAAAGCCTGCGTCTGTAATCAACGGCAGGTCTGGCTGAAGCAGCGCCTGCCCGACCACCAGCACCAGCCCCATCGTCACCAGCGCCACGACGACGACCAACCAGATCGGAATTCGCATATCGCATATCCTTTTTCAAACCACGACAAGTCTAGCTTAGGCGAGTAGCTTCCGACAAGTGTTTATTGCCTTACCGCTATTCGAGTCTCGCGTTTATTGCTTTACCACCGTCCGAGTCTGAGGTAGACTTTTCATACGCAGCCCTGCATGGGCAAACTGAGGAGTAACATATATTGAGCAGCCGAAACGGCACTAGCGATTTTTACAACATCCCCGACGCCGAACCGGATGAAGACGGGCTGATTACCTGCTCTGTCGTGCCGTTGCAAGGATTAGTAATCTATCCCAACGTGGTCACACCTCTTTTTATCGAGGGCAAACGGGCGATTGCCGCCGCAGAAGCCGCGCTGGATAATCACGAGACGATTATTGGCGTGGCACAGCGCGACCCTGCCACCACCAACAACCCCACACCAGAGGATTTATATACCTTTGGCACGGAAATCGCGCTAGGCCGTATTTTGCGAATGCCCGATGACACCAACAGTGTCCTGGCACAGGGACGGCAGCGCGTCGAGATTATCGAATACATCCAAACTGAACCTTATCTGATCGCAAAAGCACGTCTGATCGAGGAAAAAAACGAGATTACGCCAGAAAAACAGGCGATGATGAAAGCCGTTGTCAACCTATTCAAACGTGCCGTCGATCTCAATGCCAATGTGCCAGAGGATGTGCTGGTCTATGCGATAAACGCCGAAGACCCCGGCTGGCTCTCCGATCTGGTCGCATCCACCCTCTCGCTGACGACAGACGAGCGCCAGCGGGTGCTGGAAATGCTGGACACAGGCGAACGCTTGAATCATGTCGCCATGCTGCTCGGCAAAGAGTTGAGTGTGCTGGAACTGGAAGATGAGATCAGCGCACAAGTTCAGCAGGAAATGGAACAAAGCCAGCGCGAAATGTATCTGCGCGAACAAATGCGTGTCATCCAGACCGAATTGGGTGAAGGCGACATTTTCCAGCAAGAGCTAAACGAAGTCCGCGAACAGATTATCGAGGCGGAGCTTCCACCAGAGATTCATGAACGCGCGATGAAAGAATTATCGCGTCTGGCGATTATGCCGCCGATTGCCCCCGAAGTCAGCATTATTCGCAACTACATCGACTGGCTGACTACGCTCCCCTGGAACAAACAGAGCGAAGACAATCTGGATGTGAAACACGCCCAAACCGTCTTAAATACCGAGCATTACGGCCTGCCAAAAGTCAAAGACCGCATTCTCGAACACATCGCCGTGCGCAAACTGGCCGGAAGCAAAATGGAAAGCCCGATTTTGTGCTTCGTTGGCCCGCCCGGTGTCGGCAAAACATCGATGGGGAAAAGCATCGCCAAAGCGCTGGGGCGCGAGTTTGTACGTGTCAGCCTGGGTGGTGTGCGCGACGAAGCTGAAATTCGCGGGCATCGCCGGACGTATATCGGCGCACTGCCGGGACGCATCCTGCAAACCATGAAACGTGCCGGGACTGTGAATCCGGTATTTATGCTGGACGAAATCGACAAACTCGGCATGGATTTTCGCGGCGATCCGGCGGATTCGCTGCTGGAAGTGCTTGACCCGGAGCAAAATCAGGCCTATTCCGATCATTATCTGGAAGCGCCCTACGATCTTTCGCAGGTACTTTTCATCACGACGGCGAATGATCTCGATCCACTGCCCTCGGCGCTGCTGGACAGGCTGGAGGTGATTGAGTTCCCCGGCTATATTGAGGAAGAAAAAATCGCCATCGCCAACCAGTTCCTCATCCCCAAGCAGCTTGAGGCACATGGTTTGAGCAACATCAAAATGGATTTTGAGCCTTCCTCGCTGAAGATGATGATCCGCGAATATACCTATGAGGCGGGTGTCCGCAACCTCAATCGCGAAATCGCCAATATTTGCCGCAAAGTCGCGCGCTTGGTGGCTGAGGAGAAACGTTACCCGCATCATGTCGCCCCGGCACACATCTCCAAATATCTAGGGCCGCCCTATTACATCGGTACACGCACCCTCGAAGAAGACTCGGTGGGTGTGGCTACCGGGCTGGTATGGACATACGGCGGCGGTGACATCACGATTATCGAAGTCTCGCTGCTCCCCGGCAAAGGCATTCTGATGATGACGGGCAGCCTGGGCGATGTCATGCAGGAATCCGCACAAGCCGCGATGAGCTACGTCCGTTCCCGCGCCGAAGACATTGATGTGCCTCACGAAGACTTTGAAAATTACGATGTTCACGTCCATGTCCCCGAAGGCGCTGTTCCCAAAGAAGGCCCATCGGCTGGTATCACACTGGCGACGGCGATTTTGTCAGCCCTCACCGAGCGCAAAATACGTGCCGATTTCGCCATGACGGGCGAGATCACACTGCGTGGGAAAGTGCTGCCAGTAGGTGGTGTTCGCGAAAAAGTGATGGCGGCACATCGGGCGCGTATTAAAAATCTGATCCTGCCTGCCCACAACGAAAAAGACCTGATAGAGATTCCGAAAAAGACCCTGCGCGGCCTGAATATCCATCTTGTAGACGATATGCAGCAGGTAATGGATTTGGTACTGCTCGAACCTCCGGCAGAAGGCCGCAAACGTGACCTCAATCGCGAAGAGGAGGAAAAGGAATCTGACACGGCTGAGAAAGAAAAGGCCTCCGAATGAGCGTATCGGTTGAAGACATCTGGCAAGCGATGAAAAATGGACGTGGTAACAACGTCGATTGGTTCAGCGAACAAACGCCCGCTGCTGCTCTCGCCGCGACATTAACCGCGATGGCGAACAGCCAGGGTGGAACCGTATTGATGGGAGTCGCGGGGCCAACCGCGACTCCGATGGGTGTGCGTGACAGCGAAAGCACGATTGATCGCGTCTTGCAGGCTGCGCTCTCCATTGAACCGCCGCTGATTATCCCCCTGCCACGTGTGATGCTGCTCAAAGGCCAATCTATCGTTGTCGTTTCGATTCCGCGTGGGATGCCGCATGTTTACTCGTTCGATGGGCGCTATCTTCAACGACAGGGTGAAAACAATATCCCCCTGAAACCTGTTGAACTGCGACGACTGATTATCGAACGCGGCGAGGCCAGCTTTGAAACCGAAGTCGCGCCTGCTGCCAGCCTGGATGATATGAATTGGGAAAAAGCCGAAGCCTATGCCGCCAGTTTGAGTGGGCTTGGCGAATCCGACAGCCGCAAACTGCTGATTAAACGCGGGTGTCTGGCGATGGAAAACGGCACACTACGCCCGACCCACGCCGGAATTCTACTTTTCGGCAAAGACCCCCAGCGTCATATTCGCGGCGCGGAGATCACGGCGGCACGTTTCGCCGGGGAAACCATGAGCGACACCTTTAGCCGCCAGGATATTCTGGGGACGCTTCCCGACCAGATTCGACGCGCTGAGACTTTTATGGTCGATCACCTGCGCAAAGGTGTACATATCCGGCATACGATGGCGCGTGAGGAAAGCTTTGAATATCCGCTGGAAGCCGCGCGTGAACTGGTCGTGAATGCCGTCGCGCATCGCGATTACAGCATCAATGGCAATGGAATCAGGCTGTTTATTTTTCGCGATCACATGGAAATCACCAGTCCTGGCGGATTGCCCGGCCCGGTGACAATTGACAATATTAAAGATGAGCGCTTTTCGCGGAATCCTGCCATCGTGCAGGTGCTTTCGGACATGGGTTTCATCGAGCGCCTCGGCTATGGCGTTGACCGTGTGATCGACCTGATGAGGCAGCAGAAACTCCGTGCGCCGGAATTTGAAGAAACGGCGGGTGGCTTCCGCGTTCTGCTCCGTAATCACGGTATCGAAGCAAAAATCGAAGAAGAATCGGCGACAGAAAACACCGTGCATTTTAAGGGCGCGTATAAAGGCGTTGAAATTAACCCACGCCAGGAAGCCGCGCTCGTCTATTTACACACTGCTGGCAACACCCGCATTACCAACAGCGATTTACAGGAACTCTGCCCGGATGTTCACGCGGAAACGATCCGGCGTGATTTGGTTGATCTGGTGACGAAAAATATTTTGCAAAAGATGGGACAAAAACGTGGCTCCTACTACGTCCTCAAACGCGACTGACTACGATCTCATCACGCTTGGCGAAACGATGTGGCGGCTTTCATCGCCCGGCCACGAGCGATTGGATACCGTGCGCAGCCTCGATTTACAGGTTGGCGGCGCGGAAAGTAATCTGGCGATTGCCCTGGCGCGGCTCAAAAAGCGCGTAGCGTGGTGGTCGCGCCTGCCGGAAAATGCGCTCGGTCAACATGTCGCACAAGCGCTGCGCACCTATGGTGTCGATGTTTCCGGCGTTTACTGGCAGCCCAACGCACGGTTAGGCACTTATTTTATTGAGTTTGGCAGCAGCCCGCGCCCGACTCAGGTAGTCTATGACCGCGCCAATTCTGCCGCCAGCCAGATGCAGCCCAGCGATTTTGACTGGTCGATTTTGAAACGCACACGCCGCTTGCACCTGACGGGAATTACCCCGGCGTTGAGCGCATCCTGCCTGGAAACCGTTCGCCACGCCATCCGTGAAGCGAATGCGGCAAATGTTCCGGTTTCGTTCGATCTGAATTATCGCGCCAAATTATGGACGTGGGATCAATGCCGTCCGGTAATGGATGAATTGGCTTCCATGTGTCCGCTGGTAATCGGCGCGGCGCGAGATGCCCGCAGCCTGTTAGCCGACGACAAAACACCACTCGACGAACTCGCGCGTATTCTGCACGAGCGCTGGCAAGGCGCGACAGTGCTGCTGACCAATGGCGAAATTGGCGTATTTGCCTATGATGGTACGCAAAATTATCACATCCCGGCGTTTACCAACATTCAAATTGTGGATCGTGTTGGCGCGGGTGATGCCTTCGCTGCCGGGCTGCTCAATGCCTTGCTCGATGGCAAAAATCTGGCGGATGCCATTCGCTACGGTCATGCCGTCGCCGCGCTCAAGATGACGATTCCCGGCGATATGGCGCTGGTTTCACCCACTGAAGTCGAACGCCTGCTTTCAGAAGCCTCAGCGGATATTCAACGATAAACGATAGAGATATTCACGACAAACTCATGATGAAAATTTTCAACAAAGCACTTATAACGCGCATCCCACTCTATATCGCAATTTTTCTGATTCTCGTGGGCTGTTCTCCATCTGCTCCTACGCCCGAATCGACAGCTGAATCCGCCGCACAAACCAGTCTGACATGTGACGAACTGGTCGAAACCGCACTGACAGCCGTTAACACGACATGCAGCGGATTGGGGCGCAATCAGGCCTGCTACGGCAGCGATCAGGTCACAGCAGAACTCCAAGCCAACGCGGACGGTAAATTTGACGCGGTAGGCGATCTGATTAATTTGCCGCTGCTGAAACAGATCACCACGTCGCCGCTGAATGAAGCCGAACAGACCTGGGGTGTGGCGCTCATCAAAGCTCAGGCTAATTTACCCGACAGTTTGCCCGGTCAAAATGTGACATTTTTAGTTTATGGCGGCGCGGTGCTGGATAATGTTTCGCCGGATATGCAGGCGGTCATCCTCAATACCGGAGTCGGCGGCGTAACCTGTGCCGATGCCCCTACCGCAGCCGTTGTCGTCCAATCGCCGGATGGCACACAGGTCAACATGAGGGTTAACGGCGCGAACGTCACGCTCGGCTCGACACTTTATATGACCGCCGTCCAGAACGAGTCACTCACCATCGCCACCATTGAGGGCGAAGGCATTGTCGAATCCGCCGGAGTCACGCAAATCATTAGTCCCGGTTCACAAGTGACGCTGCCGATGACCGCCGATAATGGTCTAACTGTCAGCGGGCCGCCCTCCGAACCTGAGCCGTTTGATGCCGCGCCGATCCAGAACGCGCCGCTGAATCTGCTCGAACGTCCGGTAGTCGTGCCAACAGCGGTAACTATTCCGACGAACACACCCGCGCTGCCTGTAACGAGTACGCTGCCGCCTGTGACGCTTGCCATCCCGCCGACGCTCACTTCGACACCCTGCGCACCTCGCACGGATTGGACGGAAACGTACACGGTTCAGGATGGCGACACATTGTTCGCGATTGCACAGCTTTACGGCTTGAGTCTGGCGCAGTTGCAAACGGGTAACTGCATCACCGATGCGAATCAGATTTTCTCCGGGCAAAATCTACTGGTGCCGTTTGTCGCGCCAACATTAACGCCCATTCTTGAAACGCCGACTCGTCTCCAGCTTACCGCGTCGCCGACTTCCGCGCTGCCACCCGGTTCGCCGACACCAATCGCCGCTAATTTCCGCGCCGACCAAACGGCATTGGCAGCAGGCGAATGTACGACGCTACGATGGGAAGCCGAAAACGCACAGTCTATCTTCTTCGATGGGCAACCAACAACGCCCACCGGAGCAACCGAAGTCTGCCCAACTGCATCCCGACGTTATACGCTGCTGATCGTTCAGCCGGATGGTACACAAACGCCGTATTTCGTGTCGATCACGGTGCAGTAGAGGACTGAGGACTGAGGTAGTAGGACTGAGGATTGAGTAGAAAGTGCCAAGTACTGAGTGCTGAGTAAAGATGAATTCCAAAACTCAGCACTCGGCACTTTAAACTCAGCACAGTTTTTACTCAATCGTCTGCTTTTAGCTGACAAGCTGAGACGCTGACTCGCTCCTCTAGCCCTTCCGCATCGCGCTGCGCCACAGCGTATCCGATTGAGTCGCGTTCAACTTTTCCCACTGCCCCGGCTGTAAACCTTCGAGCGTGATCGGGCCGATTGCCCAGCGCACGAGCCTCAGTGTTGGATGCCCAACGGCAGCAGTCATCCGGCGCACCTGACGATTACGCCCTTCGGTGATCGTCAGCCGCAGCCACGAGTCCGGCACATTTTTGCGATAACGAATTGGGACAGGGCGCTCCGGCAAATCGGGTGGGGATGCGAGAAGTTCCACTTTTGCCGGACGTGTGCGTCCATCTTTGAGCATCACGCCTTCACGAAGCTGATTCAGCGCGTTTTCATCGGGAATGCGCTCGACCTGAACCAGATAAGTGCGGGGATGCTCAAATTTCGGATCGGTCAGGCGCGTGCTGAGGCGGGCGGAATCGGTCAGCAAAAGCAAGCCTTCGCTATCCATATCCAGCCGCCCCGCCGCGTAAATATTCGGGATCGAAATGTAATCCGCCAGCGTTGGACGACCTTCAGCATCGGTGAACTTGGTCAACACATTATAAGGCTTCCAAAAGCGGATGACGGTAATTTCCATCCGGTTGCTGTCTACTCCGCCAACTTCTTCGCCACAAACACGCCATTGGGCTGTGTAACAACGGCCTCAGCCTCTTTAAACTCGATACTGAATCCCGGCGCACCCTTGAGGTTAAAGGTCGTGCCTTGATAAGGAACGAGTTCAGCATTCGGCTGGCCGGGAACAGACACAATCAGGGTGTCGCTACCTCTCAGACTGACTTCCAGCACCATACCGGGCAAAAGCTCATATTTGCCGATGAAGGACTCCAGGAAACTCGCGTCTTGCATGGATTTGTCGGGCATCCGCGTGAAACTAATTGCCTTCACATTTGGCTCAAGCTGGATTGCCAGACGATCAATATTGCCTTTGACATCGTTGTAGAAGAATATCTTGAAGCGTGTATCAATTTCTTTCGGCACAGCTTCGAAAATATCGTAATGATAGTGTTCCATCGTCATCGGTATCGCGTTATAGCTTGCCATCAGACTATCACCGCTTTTCGTGATCGAGAACACGCCATAGCCGGGGTGTTCATACTCGCCGACATAGCTGTCCAGACTGTGGGATGGCTGGGTGTCTGGCTTGCGGTCTGTGTCAGATTTTGCTTTACTTTCTTTTTGGGCAGCCTTTAATTTGTCAACAAAGCCTTTGAATTTCCCATGCCAATCGCTCCGGTCAAGGCCAAGCAAACGCTCATAGATGTCAAAGGCCACAACCTGCGTCGAGAATGTGCCGTCCATATTGGTCAGCACGATCACGCCTGTATTCTGATCCGGCATAAATGAAACGAACGCCGAGAAACCGTCGATGTTGCCGCCGTGATGGATGAGCGTATGTCCTCGCAGCGGCTGAATAAACCAGCCCAGACCATACAACACATAGTCACTTTGATAAAGCTCACTCCAAAGTGGATCGTCTATCGTCATCTGCGGGCTGTGTAACTGCTTCACAACGCCCTCAGAAATGACCTGTGTTTCGCCGCGTTTGCCCTTGTTCAATTGCAGCAGCACCCATTCGACCATCTGGTTAACACTCGAATTGATCGAACCGGCTGGGCCGACTTCGGTGATGTTGCGGAACGGGATTTGCTTGACGACCTCGTCTTTTTCCTCGTAGGGGAGCGCAAAATCAGGCGATTTTTGGGATTCTTCCACCACAAAATTGCTGTTTGTCATTCCCAATGGCTCAAAAATGCGCTTTTGGACGATGGATTCCCAACTCGTGCCGTCAACCACTCCTGCCAGATACCCGGCAGTCATATACATCAGATTTTGATATTGAAAATTGGTGCGGAAATCACGGCTTGGTTCGAGGTGTTCCAGACGATCAAAAATTTCCTGACGTTTAAAGGACGAGTTGTACCACATCAGGTCATGGCGTGGCAGGCCGGAGCGATGACATAACAAATCACGTGGAGACATGCGCTCCGTCGCAAAAGGTTCGTACAGCTTGAAGGTGGGCAGGTAGCTTTTAACGGGCTTATCCCATTCCAGCTTGCCGTCATCGACCATCAGGCCAACAGACGCGGCGGCAAAAGCTTTTGAGGCCGAGCCAATCGCAAAAATGGTATCGGGGGTTACAGGCAGCTTCTTGTCAACATCGCGATAGCCGAAACCTTTAGCAAAAATAGTTTCGCCATCCTTGACAACCGCTACGGCGACACCTGGAACTTTCCAGTCCGCGATTGTTTGAGAAATAAACTCGTCAAGCCCTTCCAACTGCTGGGGTGTTTCAGTCAAGATATGAATCCTTTCGAGAAATGAATAGCAGAAAGCGGGTATTATATCGTGAACCGCTTCAGTCGTAGATTGCAAACAATGCCAAAAACATCACGGCCAAAATCAGCAAAGGCACACATGCGCCAATCACGAAAACGACTAAAAATTCCCACAAGAATAACTGACAGCCCGCACCACGACTGTCGCTGACTCGCCAGTGCGTCCCCCGTGTGATTTCGACATTAAAACGCCGCGCGACCATACCGCGCAATCGTGGTTCGATGCGACGGTTAAACTGCCACAGCCATATCAGAATCAAGACAAATGAAATCATGCCGGAGAGAATCGGCAAATATTCTTTCCACATAGATCAACCAGATGTAAAGCAATAAGCGTTGTTTTGTAGGGGGCGCATGGCGTGCGCCCTTAATTCTATCGCTTGGTCAGGAAATCGAGTAAGTCAATTTTGGTGAGAATGCCGACAACACGCTTATCATCGCTGCCCGTCACCTGCTCCGTTACCAATGCGATGTCGTTTGTGCCGAACACACTCATGACCGATTCAATCGGCGTTTCAGGGTTAAGCGTATAAACATTGCTGTCGATCACACCCGCGTCCTCAATCGCGACTTTCGAGGAATCGCTCCCCGGCTGACTCAGTAGATAACTGAGCAGGCCGACTTCGGTCACGATTCCAAGTAGTTGATCGCGCTCACCGACCACCGGAAGCTGCGAGACATCGCCACTTTTCATTTTGGCGATCACCTCACCGACAGGCTCTTTGCAACGCGCCAAAACGAGTTCACGCTGCCCTTTGCGTTCCAGCACGGTGGAGACGCGCGTCTCGACCCAATCGCTTTCCAAAAAGCGATTCTCGCGCATCCAGTTATCGTCAAAAACTTTGCTCAGGTAGCGTGAACCGCTGTCCGGCAGCAGCACCACGACCATTTTATCCGCTCCCAGGTCACGTTCCGCCACATATCGCAGCGCACCTGCTATCGCCGCGCCGGATGAGCCGCCGACAAACATGCCTTCCTCGCGCACCAAACGCCGCGTCATCAAAAGCGACTCTTTGTCGTTGACGCGCACCATGTCGTCAATCACCGTGAAATCGTAGTTCGACGGGATAAAATCTTCGCCGATGCCTTCCACTTTATAGCTGTGGGCTTCGGTCATTTTGCCCGTGTAGAAATAATCGTGGAGAATCGAGCCAATAGGGTCAACGCCGACGATCTGAATCTTGGGATTCATGCTTTTCAGGTAGCGTCCGACACCCGTAATCGTGCCACCCGTCCCCATGCCACACACAAAAACATCAATCTTGCCTGCCGTTTGCCACCAGATTTCCGGCCCGGTGCTATCGACATGCGTCTGGGTATTGACCGGGTTGTGATACTGGTTAGCCAGGATGCTGTTGGGCGTTTCGGCGACAATTTGTTTGGCGACGCTGTAGTAACTGCGCGGGTCTTCCGGCTCAACATTGGTCGGCGTGACGACCACACGCGCACCATACGCCCGCAAAACGCGGATTTTTTCTTCGGACATTTTATCCGGCATCACAAAAACCGTTTTATAGCCCTTCAGAATCGCCGCAATCGCCAGCCCAACACCTGTATTGCCAGAGGTCGCCTCGACCACAGTACCGCCGGGTTTCAGCGTACCATTGCGTTCAGCATCTTCGATAATCGTGATCCCGATGCGATCCTTGACCGATCCGCCGGGGTTGAAATATTCGACTTTGGCGATCATCTGAGCGCGAACACCACGCGCCACACGGTTGAGGCGCACCAGCGGTGTATCACCCATCGTTCCCAAAATATCATCGTAAATTTGCGGCTCGGCGGGTAAATCCATCGCCGGGGATGAAAAATCGTCTTTGGCAACCATAAAATTTTCGCCTTAGATTAACGCGGCTTTTTTACAGTTTATGCTTAAGCAGGGGTTTCTGGCAATAGCGGAGGGTCTATCTTATCGTGCGTGATGCCACTGTGCTGAATATTATCGTATTCGACGGCAACATCAAGCAGCAGGCGCATATCGTCGGTGGCTTTGGCGATAATGCTGATGAGTTCATGCAAATCGTCCGGCTTGACGGGTTCCGGCTCACTCAAAAAAAGGCTCATCAGCTTGGCGGCTGAAATCACGCTGCTGAGAGGGTTGCGCACGTCATGCACCAGCAAGCCGATAAACTTCTCCGGCGGCGTGTTCAAATAAAGTGCCAGCAGCTCATCTTTTGACTTACTGGGCATAACGTTCCGATCTTCTAAAGAATAGTCTTCAATAAACTTCGATCTACATTCCCGCCGGAGAGAACACAAACAACCGCCCCACTCGCTGCGTTCGCCGACACTTTTCCCGATAGCAGCGCGGCAAAGCTGGCAGCGGCGGATGGCTCCGGCAAAATCTTGCAACGTTCTAAAATCAGGCGGAGTGCGGCAATAATATCGTCATCTGTCACCAGCACGACCCCATCGACAAACTGCTGGACATGCCGCAGTGTATGTTCACCTGCGAATGGCGCAGCCAGACCATCGGCAATGGTGTTCGATTTATCGAGGTGATAGACGGCGTTCTGCTCCAGGCTTTTCGTCATCGCCTGTGCGCCGACTGGCTCGACACCGATCACCTTGATCGACGGTTTGCGATATTTCAGCGCCGCCGCCACGCCGGAAATCAGGCCACCGCCGCCAACGGGTACAATGACCGTATCGACCTCCGGCACATCTTCCAGAATTTCGAGGCCGAGCGTGCCGTGTCCGGCGATCACGTCGAGATCGTCAAACGGGTGGATGAAAATCTGTCCCTGCTCGGCTTGAATTTCGCGCATTTTCGGCAGCAAATCCTTGCCCGTGCCGTGCTGGATAACGTTCGCGCCATAGCCGCGTGTTGCATCGACTTTGCTCTGTGTAGCGGCCTCTGGCATGACGACTGTCGCCGGAATCCCCAACTGTGCCGCCGCATATGCCACAGCCTGCGCCGCGTTCCCCGCCGAAATCGAGATGACGCCTTTCGATTTTTCGGCTTCGGTCAGCTTGTGAATCCGATTTAAAATGCCGCGCGGCTTGAATGAACCCGTTTTCTGGAACATCTCAGCTTTGAAATGCAGACTAACACCTGTTCGTTCGCTGAGTGCCGTTGACGACAACATCGGTGTGCGATGCAGTTTTTCAGTCATGAGTAAACGAGAGGCTAAAATGTCGTCAAGCGTGACAAGGCGTGAATCACTTGCCATTCTGACCTCGCAGCTTTGCCAGCCTCGCGCCTGCCTCGCGCAGCGTATCATCGCCTTTGCAGAAAGCAAAACGAGCCTGCTTGCGGACAATATTTTTATGTGGGTCGCTGTAGAAAAACGTCGGTGGGATGCAGGCCACGCCAATTTCCGTCGTCAGATATTTGGCAAATGCCAGGTCATCGCCATCGAACACATCAGAGAAATCAGCCATTACAAAATATGTGCCTTCTGGTGTAAGCGCCTTTAATCCAGCGGCGTTCATCCCCTGCATCATGATGTCACGCTTGACCGTGTACATGGCCTGAAATTCTTCAAAATACGTCCCTGGCAGACTGAGTGCATAGGCCGCCGCCACCTGTGCCGGGTGATTTGCCGCAAATGTGATGAATTGATGCCCCTGCCAGATGCCTTGCATGAGGTGATTCGGGCCGTAAATCCAGCCGATTTTCCAGCCAGTCACGCTAAAGGATTTGCCGAGGCTGCTGCATGTCACCGTGCGCTCGAACATGCCAGGCAGTGATGCAATCGGAATGTGCTGTGCGCCATCAAAAACCAGATGCTCATACACCTCATCCGAAATGACCGTCACATCAAATTCTTTACACAGGTCGGCGATCATCGTCATTTCTTCGACGGTAAAGACGCGCCCGGTGGGGTTATGTGGTGAGTTAAAAATGATCGCGCGGGTATTAGGGTTAAATGCCGCCCGCAGTTCGTCCGGGTCAAATGTCCATTCCGGCGGATGCAGCGGCACATAAACAGGCTTCGCGCCAGCCATCAGAATGCCAGGGACATAACTATCGAAAAATGGCTCGATAACGATCACTTCGTCGCCGGGATCAACCAGCCCGATAATCGACTCGAATACCGCTACTGTTGTGCCGGGTGTCACCAGCACGCCACCGTTGGGGTCAACATCCAGCCCATAAAAACGATTGGAGTGATTCGCAATTGACTGTCGCAGTTCAGGGATGCCGATGCCGGGGGCGTATTGATTGCGCAGTGCGCCAGCTTGCAATGCGCCTATCGCACCATTAATGATGTCCGCAGGGCCGTCAAAATCCGGCTTGCCCTGACCAAGGTTAATGGCATTATGCTGCGCGGCGAGATTGTTGATTTCGGTAAAGATTGTCGTCGCGAAGCCGGCGACCCGCTTGGCGTAGGTGGACATGGGTGGAGCGCTCCCTAATGATTCCATGAGGCGATTTTAGAAAATGCTGCTGATGCTGCTGCGGCGAATTTTGCAAAACAGCCATGCTATCAAGGTTAATTTTAGAAAACAATCATACTATAACATTTAGCTTCGTAATTTCCACGAAATTTCATGAATCTGGTTGAGATCATGTAAACGAAGCCATAAATCCTTATGTTTTACCGGATCGCCTGTCGAAGTTATCCAGCCTTTTTTGACCCACCCCTTAACCCACTGGGTGATGCCCTTTTGAACAGTTTCGTTGTCGGTATAAAACTCGATCTTTGAAGGTGACTTTAAGGCTTCGAGCGCGGCGATGGCGGCGGCGAGTGCCATTCTATAGCTGTTCGCGCCTTGCTCCGCACCGTTCAATTCTGTTTCGCCAGATTCCTGCTTAATTTTAACCTTCCAGCTTCCTACTGTTGCCGTTGCCTGGATCGTAATTCCTTCAAAAGGAGCAGGAACATCCTGAACTAAAGGGGCTTCACCGCGCAATTTTCGGATTTCGTTCATCGCCAGAAAATCGACGCGCTCGTTATGCTCATGTCCGGCATGACCCTTCAGCCAATGCCATTTAATATCGTGGCGCATCGTAGCGGCATCAAGGCGCTGCCACAAATCTGGATTTTTAACATCCTTCCAGTTTTTCTTAATCCAGCCTTTTATCCACTCGCTGATTCCTTTTTGCACATACTGGCTGTCTGTGTAAAGGTCAACGGCGTAAGACTGGTCGAGCGATTCTAAAGCCTGACAAGCGGCAGTCAGTTCCATGCGATTGTTCGTGGAAGAACGTTCACCGCCGCTGAGTTCGGTTCTTTGGTCGTCAAACAGCAGCACAACGCCCCATCCACCCGTGCCGGGATTAGGGTCGCATCCGCCGTCAGTATAAATTGTCACATGGGGTTTGGGCATTTTTATATTCCGTGATTAGCGTGATTCAAATGATCTCAGTAGGGAAAATACCAGGATGTAATTACGATTCGCGTCCTGGATTTCTGCAAGTGCGCTTTCAATTTCGCTTTCAGTCACGAAAAGTTCGCCACGCCCGCAAGCATCTTCAAAGCGGGTAATGGCGCGGTTCGTCTCCTGGATGGCGCTATCCAGCGCAATCGTCATCGGGCGAAAGGCCATGTCAATTTCCAGGCTTGTCTCTGCAATCGTTCGAAAAACCGGGCGCTCTACCAGAATATCACAATTCGCCTGCGCACCGGAATCCATTGTCCGCCAGATGCGTTCGATCTGCGCTAGGCGATAGACACCATTGACCAGATCATTGTAGAGTGGCGCAAGCACCCAACTGTAACGATGTGTCGCGATCCACGCACTTGACCATGAGACGTTTGCTGCGAGAACGACTCGTCCACGCCCCGGCCCTTCCATACGGATAAACGGTCTGGGGTCAACACCGTCGATTGGAAGCGAAAAAACCTGACCACTTTCGGAGAGCAGCCAGTAAATAATCCACCCTGTCTGGCCCTCGTAATCCACTTGTAGCCAACGCGCGTCAACTGTGCGGCCAATCGCGGCCATTGTGATATTCGGCGGCACGACATCAACGCGCTCCCAGGCTAACCCCGGCCCGGCGCGCAGTGAGCTAAAATCGGTAGTGGTGACATAAACACCGCTGGATGCTTCTGGTAAAGGCGCTTTAAATTCCGGCAATGTGAACAGATCGCCTGTCCAGATCAGCAGCCAGTAGGCCACCCAGCCTGTTTGCCCTTCATAAGTGACCTTGATCCAGCGTGTTCCCGCACTGCGCTCAACAGCCTGGAGTGTCGTCCCCAGCGGGATGACCGCTAAACGATCAAATTCAAATCCGGGGCCAGCGCGTAAAATAGTAGAATCCTGTGTGGTCACGTAAACATCCAGCGATTCTTGCTGTGCGCTAAGGGATAGAAATAAAGATAAAAATAAGGCGAGAAAGATCATGCAGGCTGAATTTTCCCGTTAATTTAACGATTCTATATATTATAAAAAGGGCGAGTTTACACCCGCCCTCTCCATATTAGAATATTTTGATGATTACTGCTTCAGGAAACTACGCAGTACCGTGTGCAGGATGCCACCGTTACGATAATATTCAATCTCGACAGGCGTGTCGATGCGGCATTTGACCTGGAATCCCTTCTCGCTTCCATCAGCCGCCGTCGCGCGAACTGTGAGTTCCTGCCCAGTTTTGAGATCATCGTACAATCCAACGATGTCAAATGTTTCGTGACCCGTCAAACCCAGTGATTGCCACGTATTGCCGGGTCTGAATTGCAGCGGCAGCACGCCCATCATGACCAGATTGCTGCGATGAATGCGCTCGTAGCTCACAGCGATCACGGCTTTCACGCCAAGCAGATAAGTGCCTTTGGCTGCCCAGTCACGGCTGGAACCCATACCATAATCCGCGCCTGCCAGGATAACCAACGGCGTTTTCTCAGCGGCATACAGCATGGCGGCATCATAGATGCTCATCTTCTCGCCAGTGGGGATGTACTGTGTCACGCCGCCTTCCGTCCCTGGCACAAGTTGATTGCGCAAGCGGATGTTGGCGAATGTACCGCGTGTCATCACCCGGTCATTGCCGCGTCGTGAGCCATAGCTGTTAAAATCGCGTCGTTCGACTCCGCGTTCGATCAGATAACGACCTGCTGCGCCACTCGCGGAAATGTCGCCAGCGGGGGAAATGTGGTCGGTAGTAATCGAATCGCCTAGCAGCGCCAGCGCACGGGCATTCTGGATCGGCTGAATCGGTTTTACATCGGGTGACAGATCAACGAAGAACGGCGGCTCCTGAATGTACGTGCTGTTAGTATTCCAGGCGTAAACATCGCCTTCGTTGCCCTGGATCGCGTTCCAGGTCGGGTTGCCGGTGTACACATTGCCGTACTGCTGAATGTACAAGTCCGGCGAGAGCGAATTCTGAACTGTGTCCAGGACTTCCTCCTGGGTCGGCCAAATATCCCGCAGATAAACTGGATTACCCTGCTTGTCGCTGCCCAATGGTTCGGTATTGAGATCAATATCGACGCTGCCAGCGAGTGCATAGGCCACGACCAGCGGCGGTGAAGCCAGGTAATTCGCTTTGACATCGGGGTTAATACGTCCGGCAAAATTTCGGTTGCTGCTGACGACGGCTGCTGCAACGATGTTGCCTTCGTTCACAGCACTAGCGACGTTCTCCGGCAGCGGCCCACTATTACCAATACAGGTGGTACAACCATAGCCGACGGTGTGGAAACCCAGCGCTTCAAGGTAAGGAGTCAGGCCAGCTTTATTGAAATATTCGGTGACAACACGCGAACCCGGTGCGAGGCTGGTCTTCACATACGGCTTGCGAGTCAGACCTTTTTCGACGGCCTTTTTCGCCAGTAACCCCGCGCCGATCATCACCGAGGGGTTACTGGTGTTGGTGCAGCTTGTGATTGCAGCGATGACAACCGCGCCATGACCAATTTCCGCGCTGTGACCATTGTCACGAACCGTTGCACGACGTTCAAGACCAGCCTCATCCAGTTCGTAGCCACGTTCATTGATCGGCGCACGCAGCGCTTTCTCAAAACTCTCTTTCAAGTTGCGGACTTCAATGCGATCCTGTGGGCGTTGTGGCCCGGCGAGGCTGGGTTCAACAGTGCTCAGATCGAGTTCGATGATTGAGCTAAATTCGGGATCGGGTGTCGCGTCGGTACGGAATAAGCCCTGTTCTTTGGTGTAGCGTTCGACCATCTCCACCAGTTTAGGATCGCGTCCGGTACGCTGCATATATTGCAACGTTTCGGCATCAACCGGGAAAAAGCCCATCGTCGCGCCATATTCCGGGGCCATGTTCGCGATGGTCGCTCGATCAGGCAGGGTGAGCTTGCTCAGACCTGAGCCATAAAATTCGACAAATTTATCGACGACACCTTTCTTGCGCAGCATTTGCGTGACGACCAGCACCAGATCAGTCGCTGTCGAGCCTTCCGGCAGGCTGCCGACCAGTTTGAAGCCGACGACTTCCGGCATCAACATGAAAATTGGCTGACCGAGCATCGCGGCTTCCGCTTCGATACCACCCACACCCCAGCCAACAACACCCAGCCCATTAATCATGGTGGTGTGGCTGTCCGTCCCGACGAGGCTGTCGGGATAAATGACTTTCCCGCCATTTTCCAGTTCGGTATGTACGACTGTCGCCAGATATTCGAGGTTAACCTGATGAACGATGCCCGTCGCTGGAGGTACGACCTTAAAATTATCGAACGCATTTTGCCCCCAGTGGAGGAACTCGTAGCGTTCACGGTTACGCTGGAATTCATATTCCGCATTGATACTCAGCGCGTCCACGCTGGCAAAACTATCGACCTGAACGGAGTGGTCAATCACAAGGTCAACCGGGATAATGGGGTTGATTTTCCTGGGATCGCCGCCCATGCGCACCATCGCGCTACGCAGCGCCGCCAGATCAACAACGCACGGTACGCCGGTAAAATCCTGCAAAATAACCCGCGCGGGCTTGAATGGGATTTCCATTTCCGAGCGTTCTTTTGGACTCCAGTTGGCGATAACCTGGACATCATCTTCGCCAACCTGGAAATTATCCAGATTGCGCAGGGCGCTTTCCAGCAGGACTTTGATGCTAAACGGCAGCTTATCCACATGACCGATGCCATGTTCAATCAATGTGTTGAGACGGTAGATAGCCGCTTCCCCGCTGCCCGTCTCGAACATATGGCGTGCGCCAAAACGATCAATTTTGTTGCTCATATCAGATATACCTCACACTCTGAGCGACCATTAAATCACAGCGTAATGCTGCTTATTACCTTGAATGGGTAGGGGGAAATTTAGTCAAACGGTATCTTTTATTTTACCCGATTAACAAGTATTTTAACCAACTTGTCTGTGATGAAACTATCATAAGCGAAATCATGTTATAATTCAAATTGATAAATTAGATCGAATTAATAGAAGTCTTCTATGGATTTACACAAACTTCGTATATTCGTTGCCATCGCCCGCCTGGGCAGTTTCACGAAAGCTGCCGATCATCTTCATATGACGCAGCCTACTGTTTCGCAGCAGCTTGCCCTGCTCGAGTCATCGGTTGGGGTCAAGCTGATCGAGCGCGATACCCGCTACATGCGCCTCAACGCGGCTGGCGAAATGCTCCTCAGCTATGGCGAACGATTGCTGGCTCTGGCTGATGAAGCTGCTGAGGCCACACGCAATGCAGCAGGCATGGCTGACCGCATGGTGAGAATCGGTGTTGGGCATACGCTGGCAACGTATTTGCTCCCCGGTGTGCTGCGCCGCTATCGCGACCTCTATCCAAATAATATCGTCAGCATCAGTGTCGGCAATACGGCGCAAGTTCTGGGTTTGCTGACCGCGAATTTGATTGATCTGGCCTTAGTTGGCTCACCAGTCACCCATGCCGATGTGACCGCCGAGCCATTCATGCACGATAGGCTGGTCGTAATCGTCGCGCCGGATGACGAATGGGCAAAACGAGCCGAAATCCAACTTTCAGAATTATCAGGCCGTGTCTTGCTGACGCGCGAACCCGGCTCGGCGCTCCATGCAAACGTGGAACGCCTGCTTGGTGCGGAACTTCTTGCCAGCAATCGGGTCATTCAACTTGGCGAAACTGAAGGGATTAAGCGCAGCGTCGAAGCCGGATTGGGTGTGGCGCTTATTCAGCAAATCGCCATACAGCGTGAGATGGAGTCGGGAAACCTGATCGCGCTGCCCCTGCGCGGTGGAGATGACAGCCGCACATACCTGATTGCTCACCGAAAACGCCACCTGATCCCGGCAGCCGGACAGAACCTCGTGGCGCTGCTGAAACATAATGACTAAAACACCATGAGAAGCTATTGCGATTTTTGAGCCGCCATGTAGACTCTCCTCTAGAATTGATGATTGATGTATGAAGAAAGGCAATAAAAAATATGAGCCGTTCACGCACCGTTGAACGCCGCAAACAACGCGAGGTTGAACAACGCCGCCAGCGTCAGGTTACGATTGCGGTGGTTGTCGCTGTGGTCGCTGTAATCGGGTTCGTGCTGTTCCTCCTGGCTCGGCAGCCCGCCGCAGCCGAAATTTCCGCAGAAAATATTGAACGCTACGCGGGTATACCGCAATCGACCACGACTGAAGGCTATCCGTTGTTGGGCAATCCCGACGCGCCAGTGCAGGTGAAGGAATATTCCAGCTTTGACTGTCCAGCCTGCCGCAATTTTTATGAACAGAGTATATCGGTACTCATTGACCGAGTGCGAGCCGGTGAGGTCGCGTTCGTTTACGTGCCGCTTCATGGCACAGGTGGCATCCAGAACGGTCAAAGTGCCGCGCGGGCTGCACTCTGCGCGGGAGAGCAGGACGCATTCTGGACATATCACAGCGCCCTCTTTACATGGCAGGGCGAATATGGCAATCAAGCCTTTGCCGGGAATCGTTTGACAACGGGTGTCGATAATCTCGGCCTAAACCGGGGAGAATGGGACTCTTGCTTTGGCAGCGATAGGCCGGATCGTGTATTGACCACGGCCCAGGCCGAAGCGGTAAGTCTTCCAGGATACGGCGGCACACCAACGATCACGGTCAATGGAACACAGGTTACGGCAGAAATTGGCGCGGTCAACACGGCGATTGACCAGGCATTGGCGTCATCACCGCTGCCCATCGTTCCGATTGGCGAAGCAACATCTGAAGCCACCGAGGAAGCCACTGCTGAAGTGACAGCGGAAGCCATCGAAGAGACCGCCATCGAAGCGACGGAAGAACCTACTGTCGAGGCAACAACTGAAGCGACAGCCGAAAGCAGCTAGGATTTTGATAGGTTGTAGGGGCGACACATGCGTCGCCCCATATGCACCAACTTAAGAAAAGAAGGGTATCCTGAAGTGGATACAAAACCAAAGAAAGGAAACCCTTCTCGATGATAACAATAACGGATTTACCCCAACAGGTGCAAACGC
>JALHNB010000046.1 GCA_022843745.1 Anaerolineae bacterium
CTATTTTTACGACGAACACGCTTGTTTTTTCTCATCCAGGGCTATATGAGTTCCGGCTGTTAATTAACGGCGAGAGCAAAAGCAGTTTGGCGTTAGAAGTCGTTACGATGGAAGGGAATAACGCATGAAGCGATATTGCTCCTGGTCGGGCAGCAGTGGTGAGGTCTATAACTAGGCAATGGTGTTATTTCTGCTTGCTCATACTGGATGCGTTCCAGGAAACCATAAAATCACGCAACTGATCGACCATTGGCTCTTTCATGATCTGGGTTAATGACCTCGTGATCTTGTATTCCACAAAGGCTTCTAACTGCTCATCAGTGAGGTCTTCTGATATGGATCCGTTGAGTTGAGCGGCCTTCAACCTGTCAAAATTCTGAGCCTTCACAAAGTCTTCCAGAGTCTGTTTTTGATTCTTTTGGTTCATCCGAATTTATCCTTTTCGTTTCCTGGAATCGTTCGACTAATCGCCCATCCCTTGATTCGCAACCCTGGCTGCCGCGACATACCGCACATCATGCCAGCAGTTTCGGCAGTCGCGACAGGTCGAAATGGTAGAGTGCTTTTGGCTGGCGGGCGCTGGCATCCAGCTTGCCGATATATTTTTCTGTGGTCTTGTGATCGGCGTGGCCCAGGTTCTGCTGAATGGCAAGAATGTCCGTCCCGGCATCGTGCAGCCGGCGGGCGTAGGTGCGGCGCAGGTCATGCGGCTGGATGTAGGTCAGTTGCCCAGCCATCGACACCGGGTAGCGGTCAAGGATTTGATTGATCGCTCGAACGGTCAAACGGCCAGGCCGAACACGCTTACCCGCCTTGTAAAAGCCTCGAAAAACCGCATCCTCGATGATGCTCGCGGCCTTCAGCCAGGTGTCAGTAATCGGCAGACAAAAATCGAGTTCGCCGTAAGGGATCAGCCGTTCCTTCGCGCCTTTACCTTTGCGGACGTGCAGGGCCAGCGCTTCCCCCAAATGCTTGCGCAGGTCGGCCACGTCCAGGGCGCACAGCTCCATTTCGCGGATGCCAGTGCAGAGCATCAGGGCAAGGATGGCTGTATCGCGCAAGCCCTGGAGCGTATCCACCCCCGGCTTGTTGATGAGGCTCTCGGCTTGTTCGCGAGTCAACCGTAATCCCTGGCTCTCATCGGTTTTGTCCTGGCGGGTGATGATCTCGACTTTGGCGTGAGCCGCGTCAATGGCGTTACTCATACGATCTTTGGCACGATACACGGCGGCGCTGATATTGGCCGGGCTGGTCTCATAACCCTGGGTGACACAAGACTCATAGGCCACCGCTTCAAGGACACTCGACAGATCGTTGCGTTTGAGCAGCTTGCGGTACTGGCCGCGAATACTCGACAGGTGCGCCAGAACACTGGCCGCGGCTAAGGGCTTGCCATCGCGCCCGGCGTAGGCCGTCAGGAGGTAATCGCGATAGGCCGCCAAATCCGGCTCAAGCCAGTTCTGGCCGCTGGTGGTCAGCCAGCCCGTGAACAGGGTCAAGCGGTGGGTTTCATCTTTGCCCGCGTGGGCCGGGATGAGCAGCGCGGTGGGATTAAATGTGTTCTGGACGGTGAGAACGTTTTGAGTCATGCTGCACCTTGACTACATATACGACCATTTATATGTAGTTATTTTACTTCGAAACCATCTCAAATGCGGTGCGAAAATCTTAACTTTCTGCGGTGCGTTTTACCCCTACAGCGGTCAATCCCGCTCAGTCTTTCAGCACCTGGGGTGATGGACTATCGGCTGCCGCTGGTGCTGGCGACCCTCCTGCTTGAGGCTGACTCGCCATAAGATTTAGATACGACCGGAGCCTGCGCTTGCTATCTACCCACTCTGCAACTCGTTGATATCGATCCGGCCTCTGGGTTTCGAGCCATGTCCTCCCAGGCTCTCGATTGAGCAAATAGATCGCTACCGTTTCAGCGATGTCTTCATCAAGGGATTTTTCTCCATATCTCGTAGGCGGCTTTTCTGCCCCTTCTTCAAGAGTCTCTTCATCCTCCCAATATTTTTCAAAATCGGTTTTGAGTTCCTTTTCCGCACGAGCATGAGCCAGTTCATGAAGCAAGGTAGCACGGACGGATTCAGAGCTTAGTGTTGTTCCTTCACCAATTACATGTTTGGGGAATTTTTCCTTTGCCTCTGCAGTTTTAGCCGGATCGCCAACACGTATGGCTTGTCCTAATCTCTCCTCATGGCTTTTGGAGGCAATAAGCGAATGATCGAGCGTTATACCTATCTTCCCGACCGCCATTTCAAAGATAGAGATGTTGTCCGTTCCTTGATCATACTGTGCAAACGCATGAGGGTCATCGGGGTGTTTACTAAGTTTGCTTAAAGTTAACTTGCCTAAATCTACAAATGACGCATACTGCATTAAACTTGAAAAGGCAGCTTTTAAATCCTCTAGCGTCCAGGCAGTTGGAGCTGTTTTCCATTTCTCACTACCTACACGATTATTGACACGTACCCCCAAGGCATTAATCTGGTCGAGCAGATCAAGAATTGTTTTTTGATCCTTACTATCTCTCAACGTAAAATCGTTACCGTTCGCGCTAATGCTAACTTCTTCCCGCTGAATAATGCTCCCAACCATTGAGGTGTTAGCTATAATGCGTCGTGTGGCTGCATTTCCTACCATGCGCTGTAAGGTGTTGATGAGGTTTGGCGTCAATCGACCTAATCCAAGATCATTCAACGGGAGATTATTTTGATCTTCCGTAGCGATGTGTTCTGAAGAAACCGCAGCTTTCTGTTCCGGCTTGGCAGCTTCATGCAAACCCATATTGCATATCCATCAATTAGGAGAAAGATATTCATACTATACTCTCTATTTTCCATTCACAGTAATACACAAGCTGCCCGATATTAGCAGCGCACATGGGGTCAAGGAAAATTACACAGGTACGAATTCGCGCGTTTGAGGCAGAAAATCGATCTCCTTTATGCCGCTTTTCGCTATTTTCCGTCAAATTTTGGATGAAATTTTGACCTGTAATGCATCGTAATAATTTTTTCCAACAGGCTGGAGTTAACTCTGTTTTGCAACCGGGAGGATGAGCTGCACACTTGTTCCCTGACCGGGAGTTGAGATCACATCAAGTTGAGCATTGATCTGGAGCGCCCGTTCGTACATCCCCATCATGCCAAAATGCCCCTGCTGCGTGAACAAGGCATAACTGGTGGGGACTGCAAACCCTACACCATCATCCTCAACGCGCAATAGAACGCCCTGTGTTTCAAAAACCAACCGCAGTTTGATGTTTGTCGCCTGTGAGTGATAGAGGGCATTATTCAACGCTTCTTGAGCGACACGGTACAGAATTGTTTCCTTCTGCGACTCTAGGTGATGCTGTTTTCCTTCGATATGAAACTCTGCTTTCGCCTCACGCGCAAGAATTTGCAATGCAGCCAGCAGACCTAATTCTTCCAAATAAACAGGACGCAGTGCTTGACTAAACCGACGCACTTCCTCAATCGCTTGCGCGATCATTTGACGGAGGTCGTGGAGCAGGGTATCCGTGTGTTCGCCGCCGCGTTGGTAGCTGCGCTGCGCCATTTGCGCTTTATGCCCCAAAGCGATCAGGGTCTGTACCGTTTCATCATGCAGTTCACGTGCCAATCTTGCGCGTTCTTCTTCCTGTGTCCGAGTGACTGCACCTAAATAGTTATGCAGCGCTCCCTGATAGGTTTGGACGCGGGCTGCCATATCGCTTAAAGCGAACTGTAAATCCTCAATCTCCTTTACCCCACCTACTGGAGACGATAATGCTTGAAAATTCCCTCGACCAAAATTGCTCACCCGCGCCCCAAGGTCTTGCAGCGGACGCACGATATAACGCAATCCAAAGAAGAGAATGAGCAGTGAAACCGTCACTGCGGTAAGCAGAATGACCGGCATAACCTGTTCAAATCGAATAAGCGGATCGCTGAGGGAGTGCCACGGCTCGCGGATGAGTAGTACCCAAGTGCTGTTCTCGACTGGCGCATAAGCGACAATATCCCCATGTTCTGAATGAGAGGTAAAGAGGTATCCAGCATTCCGAGTGAGCGCCTGCTCCACACCATCCCATGCAAGAATACTTGTTTGATCCGGCACATCTCCTCGCATGAACAAAATATTCCCCGCCTCGTCCAGCAGTACGAATGAAGTCATCACATGGGGGTGCTGCATCTGCAAAATATCATCAAGAGGCAGCACGGTATGCACAGCCGAAAGGGACTGCGCGCCTTGTCGAAGCTGATAAATTTCGAGTTCGAGCGCAATTGTCTGTGCATAGGCAGACACAAGACGGGTCTTTTCTTCAATCGCCAGCGCACGCATCGAGTTCTGATGACTTTGAACTGCTGACAGTGAGTACACAATCATCAACAAAGTCACAGGCAGCACGGTCCATAACAGCACCTGTGCGTGTAAGCCGTGCAAACTAACTGCGATTCGCGGATGCCTCATCCATTCCCCTCATGCAGGCGAATAATGGCAAGCAGCAGCGCTTTGGTGACCGCTTCAGTACGGCTGTTTACGCCTAACTTGGCATAGATACTGGCGAGATGCCCCTGTACTGTCCGATCACTGATGGACAGGTGAGTCCCGATCACTTTATTGGTCATCCCCTGTGCGGCACACTGCAAGATCTCTCGTTCCCGTTCAGTTAAAAACTCAACGGGTGATTCGCTGTTCGCGCCACCCATCATATGCGTGATTACTTTCTGCGCGATCTCTGGATCAAGCGCAGAACGCCCTTGAGCGACCCGCCGTACTGCGCCCGTAATATCCTCCGCCTCAGCATTTTTGAGTACATATCCGTTCGCGCCTGCTTGCATCGCTGCCATGATAAAGGGATCATCATCATATGCGGTCAAAATAAGGACACGGATCGGGAGCGCTTTTTCCCGAATCCAGCGTGTGACCTCAATTCCGGTTGCATGGGGCATCCGAATATCCAATACCGCCACATCCGGCTGCATCTGTTCAAGCAGGTCTTTGACTGCCGCCCCATTCCCCGCTTCGGCAACCACTTCAATATCGCCGTCTTCCTGCAAAAAGTCGCAAATCCCTTTGCGAACGACGGCATGATCATCAGCCAGAACAACGCGAATAGTCATGATTACGTCCAATAAACCTGATTGTTCTCCAACAGCAGGGTGAGCAGCACATTTCGCTGCCCACCCGAAGTTTCTCAGCCGATTTGTTCGCTGCCTTACTCGACGATCAAAGCTTCCATGGTTTCGATTTCAGCGGTCTGATCCGTGATGATGCGCTGCGCCAGTTCACGGAGCTGCTCATGTCCTACCCCTTCAGGGGCAGCTTCCATAATACGTTCCGCCATATTGAGTGCATCATCATGGTGATCGATCATCGCTTCCAGCCAGGCGATTTCATAATCCACACCTGTCAAACGGTTTAGTCCAGCGAACATGCCCATCGTCATGGCTGGATCGGTCAGCGTGCCTGTGCTGCCACCTCCTTGATGCTCGCTGTGATCACTCCCTTGTGCAGTACCGCCTTCATGCTGACTGTGGTCGCTTGACTCAGATGCGTCGCCTCCATCAGGATGATGCGCTTCATGATCGCCTTCACTTGCAGCCGCACCGCTGTCACCACTGACCATTACTTCCATGTGATGCATCATCATTGTCAGCAGTGTGGCGTTCGCGGCATCTGCCAAATGCCCTTGCATTTCCTGAATGTCCGCAAGGGTGAGATTGTGCATTTCATTGCCCATCATCGTCCACTGCCCAAAGGTCATGCCCCCCATCATCGGAATTACGGCTTCGGCATCCGTCGTAAATTCCCCCGACGCAATCAAGGTGTCCAGTGCTTCAATAAGCGGCGTGGACGGATCAAGATCGGCGGTGCGTTCCAGCAGTTGACCGATGGTGAGCGTTCCGGTAAGCGACATCAAAGCATTGGTGAGTTCGATAGGCATTTCACCCATCATCTCCATCCTATCGCCTTGCATTGCGCCTGTACCATCCATCATACCACCTTGCATCATACCGCCTTCGCCCATCATACCCATGCCGCCCTGCATCATGCTGTCCATCATACCGGACATTTGCCCCATCATGTCCGACATGCTGTCCATCATGCCCATCATATCGCCGAACATCATTCCGCCATCCATCATGCCCATGCCGCCCTGATTTTCCCCACGTGCAGCCTCGTGATCGCTGTGCAACATCGAAGTCGGCGTGTATTCGATCCCGTACCATGACAGTAGCCATCCGCGCATGATTTGAATCTCGCGTGTTTGCGCGGTGATCACGTTCTGGCAGATCGTGCCGACAGAGTCGGTCGCTGCTTTTGTCATACAATCATTCGCCATGTCAACCGCCATTTGGTGATGATCAATCATCCCCTCTAAGAAGCGGACTTCGGCGCGTCCAGCACGTCCTTCGACAGGTTCATCGGCAAAAACAGTCGATCCCATAAGTGTCAGTATGCTCAAGCAGACCAACAAGAACACATAACGTTTCTTAAACATCCTGCTTTCCCTTCGCATGTGCTTGTCACTTACGACAAGCGAAAAAGTTACTATCACCAATTAAATCGAATCTCAAAAAGTTCGGCATCCGCTAAATAGCGGTCTGAAATACAAAATCGACCCCGCCATTTGACGTGTCTGTGTTATTCCAAAGTCAGCTGCTGTCTCAGAAGAATCAACGGGCGAGTGCTGGTGTCTCGCCCATTTCGTTCACGTTTGCTTAACCAATTACGAACCGCTCAGTGTCATAATCATCTCCTCGTAGCGGACAATTTCTTGCGATTGTGCATTGATGATGTTCTGAGCAAGTTCATGCAGTTCCACATGATCTGTGGATAGCACAGCGCTGCCCAGTTGACATACAGATAGTGACGTTCTCGCTCTTGCTGCGTTGACCGGGATGCTCGATGAGGACGGGTTCGACACCCAACACCGCCGCGATGGTATTGAGGGCAGTCTTCATGGTGCGACGGCTGTTGGCCGACGTGAGCCGCGCCAGGTAGACGGCTGCCAGGTTGTGGTCGGTGTGCTACGCGATGGTGATAATCTTATCAGGCTGGTGTTCGATGGGGTTTTGCATATGGGTTTCCGTTGATTTTTTGTTTACTATATAGCTGTTGAGAAGTATCATTCTCATAAGTTATTTTACCCCGAATTGACCGTCTGCGAGGACGAAAAATAGGCGGCACGAGGACATTGATTTGTCATCCAGCAAAAACCCTGTTTGGTATAACGATCCTTATTGTAATAGCAGAGTTTTTCGGTTGAGGAAAGCGATAGAAAAAATGGCCGTTTTCGGTTGATTAATTTGTGGCGAAATGAAGGCATCCTGCATCGCATCACCGTGCGTCAGTAACCTGTGTAAACCGGGATTTACATCGAGGGTGGGCGTGTATAGACTGTTGCAGAAATTCTCAAAGATACACAATACCGGGCGTAGCGTGCTACGCCCCTACAAATGCAGGCGGCGTCGGGGTAACGCGACAGGTGTTGCAATCCTTAGTTGCATTTGCGACAGTCTAGTAATTCTTTTGATGAGACAATACCTTCGCCAAAATTCAGGCTGATAGAAAAATCGCGATTTTGGCGAAAATTTGACACTTTATGACCCGTTAAAATCCGATTTTTCGTGCCAAAGTTGCCGTTTTCAAGCAACTTTGATGCTGTTTTCTAAATTGGCGAAGGTATTGATGAGAATTAAATAAATTTATGATCTTCACCAACATGCCGGTTGCAACTATTTTTATACCAGCCCAACAATTTCAATACATGTTGCGCTGGCAGCGCCCGACCTGCGAGAGTTCGCGGTATCGCTCGTCAATATGAGCAAGCCGTTCGCAATGCCTTCATTTACCCGTGGAGCAATGGACTGGCCGAAGGATACATCTGCCGTCTCAAGCTGATTAAACGACAAATGTATGGTCGTGCTAACTTCGATCTCCTCATCTTCGGGTTCTCGCCCGCTTCTAAAGCCTTGCACCAAGATTGTGGGAGAACCATAATCGGGGGGTATGTCACTGGCGTACCGCAGTTGGTGTTTGACTGGGAGGAAGCCCGCTGTACTATCGCCGCGACGACGTTGTGTGAGCGAGGAAGGTATTAAATCTTGGATGATTTTGTACGGAATGCGCCTAAGAAAACATGTTCTTCTGTATTGTTGTATTCAAGCTAGTGAATAAGAACCGTCCAGAGTTGATTGTAAACTCAGATATTACCCTCTCCATCATCTTTACGTCCAATAGGCGGCGGCCCGACTATTTCCAGCCAGTACAAACCATAGTCACCGGCGGCAACAATGATTGGTTTTGAAGGATGCCAGACACAGGCCACCAGTGCGCCGCCAGCATGAAAGGTAGCTAGGCAATTGCCAGTTGTCACGTCCCATATTTTCAACGTCTTATCGTACGAAGCGCCCGCGACCCATCTACCGTCTGGGCTAAATGCGACACCTACAACACCTGACTGATTTCCTAATGTATGTCTTAGCTTACCGTCACGGGCCGACCAGAGATGAAGGTCGCCAGTGCTGCACCCTCCAATGGAAGCGCTTACAATAAGTTTGCCATCGGAACTGCAATCTACGTCACACACTTCCGCTACGTCAGGCTCCCACTTAATTGCCGTGTTGCCCGATGTCAAATCAATCACAGCAATATGAGACGAAAATGTACCAACCAACAATTTTTGTTCGTTTGGCATCAAGGCAGCGGTTAGAATGCCGCCAAACCCCATTATGTTGCGAGCAAAACTTAGGCTACGAGTCAGTTCAAAAGTTGATGTATCGTAGATTGATACAGTGTTATCGGTAACCGCATAGAGAATTTGATCATCTGCGCTGAGCAAAACCTCAAGAAGTTCATTGTCAAAATTATTGTCGAAACCTGTTAATGAGGAAAGGAGCGTTCCTTCAGTCAAACACCAGATCTGGATGGTACATGCCTCTGAATCCGTCGAAGTGTAGCCTAGGATAAGCCAGTCATGCGCACGAGCAAAGCAAACCGATGTCAAGCGCCTATCCATCGGTTCTGAAAAGTTTTTAACGACTTCCCCTCCGAAATAATCAAATACTCTTATATGCTTTTCTATGTCACTTCCAACTGCTACATACTTTCCATCAGGGCTGATTGCTAATGTTCGACTGTTTCCATATTCCACACGAATTGGCTTGCTGTCACCAGTATGGGTATTGTGTGCCATCAGCTTCACATCCCACAACTTGATACAGTCATCATCTGAACTTGAAACGAACAAATTACCAGAAGAATCCATCGCAGTGTGTGCGGTGTGTTGCGCACTTTTAAAATGTTGAAAGTGCGTTGAAATCAGATCACCTCTTGTCAAGTTCCACAATCTTAACGAGTAATCGTAATGGAGTGTAATAATCTGCTTGTTTATGGGGCTGTATTCAAGTGCTGTGATCCCACTCGGCGCGTTGATAGAGATGATTTCACTATCATCTGACAAACTTACGATCCTAAGATTACTTGTAGATGACGGTTCATTGAATTCAGCAATTATCACGAAACTGCTGTCAGGGGTAAACATTAACGGCCCACTATTTGCGGCACAAACCAAGGTGTGGGTAAGTGTATTAGTGGTGATCTCACGAACATGGACACATGTCTGTTCTGCACATGTCTCAACACTTGCCTGTAAACGCCCGTCTTTGCTCACAACATATGTTTTGTGATCAGGCGACGCGATGAACAATCGAAGAAGATTTGTCCCTGGAAGTTCCAACATACAGACCGTGCCATCAATGGTATAACTAATTAACCAGTTATCGTCAGGGCCAAAGGCCAGATACTCAATACTTTTGTTTCCCAGATTCAACGGAAGGGTTATGGGTTGATGCTGCAATTTTCCCGTTATCGCTCCCCAAAGCAGGAGTTGTCCCGTCTCTGTTCCACCGATCACAGTCTGTCCGTCACGAGTTACCACCAGGCAGGTTACAGTATATTCACATGACTCCAGTGAACGCAGAAGCTCTCCCGTGGTCATATCCCACAAGTAAACGCCATCATACGCTGCACTAACAATCCAGTCGCCATTAGGGCTTGCTGCAAGGCATTCAATCTCCGTTCTGTGCCCAAAGAATGTCGTCTTTAATGCGGGATGCGACATATCAGGTAGTGGTCGGATCGAAAGGATATGCGTTTTTGGAAGGAAAGCTTTTAGACTATCACGATTAACCTGAGGTACGGGTGCATGCGCTATGCATTCATACAATACTGTTGCAATTTCATTAGCGTTTGCGCATTGCTCCAAGAGTGGACGCAGATTGCTCAGGAACTGTTTCAGGGCGAGTGCATCCTCGTCTTGAGGAAACAACCGGAGAAGTTGATTAATGTCCTGCTCGGCTGCCCATGCGCCCCGCAACCGGATTTTGTGAAACAGATAACACCAGTCCAAGATAGTTTGCTTGAGCTGATCTGCTTGTCCAGCTTCTAAGATGTGGTAGACAAGATAATCCCACCAGTATATATCCTGAACATCCATCGCGATCCGATCACTCGCTTTGTAACTTTCCAAGAACAAATGGTTCCATACAATCAAATCTTTCTTGTGTGAAGAACGCTCATGCTGGCGGCGACCAAACTTGAGTCGAATGCACTTTTCGCCATGATCGAGTTCAAAGTCCGCATCCAGTTGACGGGTAAGGCGAAACCAGAGCCATTCGGCATCTGGCTCCCACGACAGTCCCCAGTTGGTTCTGCCTTGAGTACAGCTCTTCCAAAGGTGTTCCAAAGCTGTGAGTGGAATCCAAGTATCTTTAGGAAAGATATGGAGGCGTCTCAGGAACTCAAAGTAAGTCTTCATCAGTTCTTTCACAAGCATATCCTTGAATGTCGGATCGGCAATATTTTGAGTGATATACATCAATGCACTTCACAGTACTTCATCAATGACACTATCGGACCAATCAGCGCATTCCGTCCCCAATTTTGTGGTCAATGGCTCTCTGAATGAGTTCGATTCGACTAGCAGTGGGTAACTTACGCTTTTCGTGTTCAATCAACCGTTCAGCGACCCCTTTATCGCCCAACACCATACTCAGCAATTTTCCGTACAGAAGTTCCTCCTCAGACTTTCTCCGGCTGTCGATACTAGTCTGTTTGATGGTTTGCCTAGAGCCTAAAAATGTGTCTCTGCTCGACGGCTTCGGCGCAGTGAAGTGTGTTTTGTTCTCTCCATATCTTTGCAGAAGGATAAAAACAAAACTGATTGTCAACATAATGAGTATCAAAATCACTCCATCATTCATTATTCAACCCTTTCTAGATACTCTCAACAACCGTTTGAGCAGAACTATGCCAAATCCAAAAACACAAACCGAAGGGCACTAATTAAGTGTGCGCAACTTCAATGGCAGATGACCGACTTCATTGAGTGAGAGCAGTCGTTTGATCGAGCCATCGTTGAAAAACACGCATGTTGTAATGCCACAGTGTCGTGGCTCGAAGAGTGGGCCTGTTCCAACGTCAATCCCGAGGAAACGGCACATGAAGTACCGAATAACATTGCCATGACACACCAGAATCACATGTTCTGTCTGCGAATTTTCTGATGCTTGGAAAAACGTTGAAAAAGTTGTCTGCGCACCGTCGCGACGCTCATTCCAATAACTGATTTCGGAAGCTCGTGTTGCCTCATTAATCGGTTCCCCAAATGCAATCATGGGGATTTCAGTTAAGTCTGGATAGACTTGCGGGTCAAGGTTAATGGTTTCTCCAATAATCGCGGCAGTCTCCATTGCTCGCTGCCTAGGGCTGGTATAAAGAACAGGGGATGGAAGATGCCTGAGCGCTTTCCCCGCCCATTTTGCCTGACGACGACCATTGGTCGTCAACCCTTTATCAATTTCACCAAACTCACCCTCTTTTATGTACTGTCCGTGACGAACGAGGTGCAGATATCGAGTGGTCATTCATATTTCTCCTTGAATAGCCGACAGCCGAATCAAAATAACTCTTATCAACCCAGGCAGATTAGGTGTCGTCGCCCAATCTGCCTATTGAAATGCATTGTTCTACAACCATTATCCCGATGATTGAACGAAAAATGGACATTCTGGTCCGTATTGATCACCACGCGCGAGATAGGCGCTGATTTGACGATTGTCCTTGAACACTCGAACAATATTGCCTTCAAGCATACAGCGGTTCCCTTGAGCCAAAGAGCGTGCGAGCGCATCCGTCGGTGACGTTGGATTGATAGGTTCTACATCGGTGTATTCAATGCAATTAACTGCGACTAGAGTCCCTTCAAATCGGTAGATCCGCAATTCCGACAAGCACAGAAACGGACTCTCCAAACGACTCTTAATCTCATCGGCATAGGGTTTGTCCAGTGTTTCAATCAGCCCATATAGCTGGTGCGCGGCTGCTATCGAATTTGAGCAGTGAAAGGAACAAGGCATATGCGATACTAACGAGAAGGCCGAATGGCGCATCAGACCATTCGAGAAGATGTGAGCCTCGCTCCATGTTCTTTGATAGGCGGCGTAGTAGGTATTGTCGGACTTCCAGTTGTTGCGTTGATGAAAAAACTCGACACAGCAGGTAGGGTATCCCAGCGTGTGTCCGAACGGGACAAAATCGGCAACGTGTTTTTGCACCAGGTAGTCGTCGATGAGCAAGGGATACCAACCATAGGCGACTGCCTCTTGGAGCAGCACCAGGTCTTTAGAAATGAAGACATGCGCTGCGGCATTCCCATCTAAACTTTTCGCTAGTGCGGCGCGGGTTGTATTGGTGACCTCAGCAGGCAAAGTGTCCAGTTCTTTGGCTGTTCGATCGACGAAAGCATTGATGTGATAGTGCAGCCCAAAATATTCGACCAGTTGGCAGAACGCGGACCAGTGGGCTGGTTTGATCCAAAGATCCATGGCTGGCTTCAACCCATTGACGAGAGCCACAAAAGCAGTCATTTGGATTCCATTGGGTTCCACTTCTAGGAACATCCGTAATTCAGGATGCAAAACCACATCCTTAGGCAACTGCATCATAATCCCCTCCAAGTAAAGCCGATATATCGTTGAGGCGAGCTGCCACGGGCTCATCGGCACCAAGGCTCCAGGCATCAACAGGTGCCCGAGTTAGCCGACCAATATTCTTGAGGATAGAATCAGCCGTTTCGAACTGACGGAGATGCCGAATCGCAAAGCCAAAACACTGCCAGAAGTAGGGTGCCGTAGGACGGGCACCAATACAGGCATTATAAAAAAGTGCCGCTTGATTGAACTGCCGCTGGATGTACGCTGCATGGGCAGCAATCAAATCACATACCGGATCACCCGTTGGCAGCTTGACCTCAGCCAGTGCGTCGAGGATGAGTTGAAACTGCCCATTCATGTGTAGGCTGATCATCCGAATAATGATGGGATCTTCCGGGTAGCGTAGGTCTGTCAGTGCCCATAGTTTGGTATCTTGCTTCAATCCCATGATTTCAAGCAGAAACTGGCTCTTGGAGCTAGGTGCAAAAGTTTGTTCATCAAATGCAGGCGATGGAGCACCGAGCAACAGACGTGGATAACGCGCTCGCCATTGCTGGTAGTGCTGCTCTAGGTAGTTTTCTACCTCGTCCCTCAGTGCCTCGTCCGCGAGTACAGCCGCCAAGTCGATGTTCTCAACCTCGACAGCGATAGCCGCTACCAGTGCGCGCCCAAGTGATGTGAGCTGTGCTTCTTGCTCTAAGGTTCGAAGCGCAATCTTCACCTGCTTGACGAGTTGGTAGACACGCTGCCGAATACGATCTTCGGGAAGTTGTGGAAAGTTTGCATCGAGCAGTCTGCACCAGAAACGCAGTACGGCCTGAAATACGTATGTCCCATGCAAGATGCCATGGAGATGACGGCCATCAGAGCGCCAAGGGGAATAATAGATTTCCTCATGGCTATTTCCAACAAGCAACGGATCGACGGCCATCAGAGCATACAGCTTATGATGATGGTATTCGTGAATAAGAGCATCTACCAATACACTCACATCGGTTGTCCATGATAAAGCGATCAGACCGGGCGTGGCTTGGAAGGTCATGCTGAGGTGTGTGGTATTGTCAGGTGCAGCCAATGGGCCGATAACACTAATCCCGGACTCCATCTCGCTTGCGAGCAGTGGATTGCCCGCTTGAATCCACTGAAATGCTTGCGTTAGCACTTCTTTCCACAGATTGTCGCATCCATTGCGGAGGTCATCAAATTCGAGTCTGGTCCGTCCACCCAACTGCATATCTTGATCGGTAGTGTTCAATTCAATGTCATTGAATGCAGTCGGAATTTGGCACAGCGTGAATGCAATGGGCTGTTGACGATGGGTGTCATCGCTGAGAGTCATCGGCTGACCGCCCTGGATAATGAGATGAACGAAACGGAATGCGACACGGTCTACTGGCTCAATGAATAATCCGGTCCCAGGCAGATAGATATTCCCATCCTGGGATGTTAAGGTTGTCGCTTCGAAGTTACCTCGCTGGTGAAGGATTGCCACAGCGATGACCCAACGCCAGAATTCCTGCAAATGGGAACGCAAATGAAGATCAGGGAATAGTTGATGCGCCTTGCGAAGGATCAAGTTCCAAGCAACATCAATCCATAAACCTGTGGTTGGATAGCCAATAACTGCCCGTTGGATGTCTGAAGGCATAGTTGCCAGAATGGATACGGCAGACCCAAACTGTGTTTGCTGAGCAAGATCAGCCGACTCTGCTTCCAGGATCTTCTTGAGTTCGATCAGCCGGATCAGGCTTGCCTGGTACTCCTTTTGAAAGACAGCTTTAACCAGATCATCCGGGCTTCCTGCGGGAGTAATCAATGACTGAACGGTGTTTACATCAAGTCGCACTGCCATAACCAATACTCCTTTCATACAGACTGAATGATGTCTAAACCGGGATGGCTAATCTGTTGAGGTCGTCGCCTAAGGTTTTGCGAATGCTCAAAATAAGCTTGGTTAGATCCGCACAATAGACTGAAGGGTTGTCGAACTGACGCTGCTGGGAATAGCGATGTGGGAAGTAACCACCACCGCAGACTTTCGCTAGGGGACACTGTTTGCAAGTATCCGAGAGTGAACTCCATCGCTCCTGACGGGCGATTACGAGGGGCTGATGCTGGAGATCGTCGAATGCATTTTGGAACACATTCAGACCAAGCTTTGTTGCGCCAGGATAGGTCACTTTGAGCGTATCAACAGCTTCGATTTCACCATTGGTCTCGACAATGATGAAATCGACCGGATTGAGTCCGAGTTCTTCAAAGCCAGCCTGTTTTCCCAAAAGCATAGCAATGATGTCGCTGAACTTGCGGATGCGAATTGACTGCGTGGGATGATCTGCATAAGGATACGGATACCAATCGTAGAAAATCTTCAACAGCCAGTCAGCATACGGCGTGTTATCCAAACTGGTCTCTTTGCCCAGAGGACGAGAGTCATGATGTGCCAATGGCAACAAGAAATCGATCATTGGCGGGGAAAATTCCCGGAAATAGTGATAGACCTCCAGCGGATCGTTCAGTAAATCAATCACACATAACAGGCCACCCCAGATTGTGCGTCCAACTGGCGATGCCAGCAGCTTGAGAGCGTTTTCTGCTGCATCAAATGATGTTTGGCCTTGATGATTTAGACGATGTAAATCATTTGCGGAGCGCGGACCGTCCAGGCTTAAGCCTACGCTGATCCCATACTCCAGGCAGAAATCCAAAACCTCCTCATTCCACACCGTCCCATTCGTTTGTGCACCGAATTCGATTTTGATACCTGCTGTGTTTTGCACGATGGTGTCGCAGAACTTCCGCAGATATTCGACGCCCAGTACGAATGGTTCACCGCCATGAAGAATGACCTTGACGGCTGATAACTGATGAGCAAGGGCATGTTCACGAATACGGCGCGCGAGTTGTGCGGCTGTCGCTTTACGCATCTTCACTGGCTGATGACGCCAGCTCTGATCGGCCAACTTGTACATATAGCAATAATCGCAATCCAGATTGCATCGCGAAGCGATCTTGACGATAAACGTATGCATTGCCGTAAATGCCTGCGCCATTTCCTCAACTCCTGTTCATTGATCCTGACGATAGCTTGCTGTTCTAATCCTCAATGAAGGTAAGGGGAGAGATCGCAACCCCTTACCCATGTTGAACTACGAATCGGCCAAGCCGCGATTAAAGATGGCTGCTGCCGTGCGAACCAAACGACCCGTGCGAACCGAAATCGACCATAGCCGATCCTTTCGCTGTGAGGGCGATACCGAGCGCAGAGTCCGCAAATTCACCCAGATTGTTCAGGTCGATATCACTGACATCCAGTTCAATAGATACCCGTTCATCCTGAGCCTGCGTTTCCTGATTTTCAGGTCCGACATTGATGTTCTTATTCATAGCGTTCTCCTGCTTTTTCTCGTGCCTCTATTCCCAACACCTTACGAAACAGAATTGGTTGTTACATGTTGCTTGCATCTATGGTGAGCATTACCTCCTTTCTATACCTAATCCTTCGAGCAATGCTGTTTGTGGACATTTCCGGGTAAATCGCGTGTTATTAGGCTTCTGGTCAAAGTAGTAGAGCGCATCATTTATCCTGCTCGCTCTCTTAGTCACACGATCTACATCACACCAGGCAACCCTTGGGAGAATCCCTTCATCGAGAGCTTCATCGGCAAGTTCGCAGCAGGTGTTTGTATTGCTGGATTTTCGCCAACAGGCACGAAGCAGAGATCATCATTTAGGAATAGCGGCAGGAGTACAATTATCGGCGTTGGCACGGCATCTTGGGATACTTGGCTCCAGCTACTTTTAGAGCAGGTTCGACTTTCACTCAACTTGGTCTAAATCATGAGGGCAGGTCAGTCGTTGTCTCATTCAGAAACGAAAAGCGCGAGCCGCTGCTTTTCAGCTTTTGGCTCGCGCTTTGCCTTAACTTGATGCCTATGGGCAAATTATCATCTGCCCTTTTTCGGTACGATATTCAATTATTGTTGGTCAAAGGAGTAGCATGTTACTCGAACACCAACATCTTTTTGTCTTGACATAATGAGCATAATGTACTCACTCTCCCCATTTCCGAGGAGCGACACTAGCTCTGCACCCCCACGGAATTTCCCCGTGATTTGGTTCAGCACGCAGATGGCATCTTGGCTGCTTACGCCGGTGGAATAGCCTTCATAATCTTTGTCTTCTGATTGCCCAAACCAGTAAAAATAGAGCGGCTTTCTCAGATTTCGAGCAGGCTCACCTGTCGCGTTATTAATCATTTTGAGGCAACCGTAGCTGGCTTTGATATAGCCCTGCCCTGATTCTGCTAAGGCAAAAAATTTACCTTGCCCGTCTTCGTTAACATTGACCAACTCGCCGCCGCCCTCAAACTCACCCTCCATACCAAGTAAATAGCATAAACTGTCATCTGGATCCAGTTCTCGCACTTGATTATTCCCTTCATTCCCCTCATAGGTTGTGATATACCACTCGGTGACAGTGACACCATCAAATATGGTATAGGGATAGCAACGAGCGCCAGCCACTACACCCTCTTTATTCGACTTCCCGCCTAACATCCAGTAGCTAAAATCGGGACCACCGTTGTATATCCAGACTGACTCTCTAGAACCTCGGAAGTTGCCACCTACTGCCGTTAAAACACAGAAGCCTTCATGGACACTCATCATTTGCTCTTCTGGTTCGCCCTGGGCCCATTCGTAGTTCACACCAACTTCATCTTCATCGCCTTCTGCATTTGTAGGTGCAATTTGCCCAAAATAGCCCGAAATTGTTGCAAGTACCAAAACGAAGACCGATACGATTCGACGTTTACTTTTCATGAGATTACAATTCTCCTCTGTTTACGTTCATTGATTGGACGAAATTGCTATGAAAGGTGGCTCAATATTGCGAGTATTAAGTCACCCCTGTGTGAGCGGGACGGCTATTCCAGCTAGAACAGCGAGTCAGAAATACCTGAGCTGCTCATGCTGCTGTCCGTTGGTGAACTGATGGACGAGATGCCGGACATGCCCGTATCCATAGAGCTGATAGACGAGATGCCAGACATGCCGCTGTCTGTTGGTGAGCCGACACTACCCGAGATAGGGCTGTCGCCCGTCCCCATATTTTGCAGAGCGTCGGCAATACCACCTGTTACACCTCCCACTGCTGAACCGATTGCCGAGGCAATCCCGCTGATGATTGAACCGATAGAGATAGTAGCCATATATTCCTCCTAAAATGTGGTTGCTGAAACATCACAGACTTTGAGACAGGCTTTCAGTTTTCGTATATTTGTTTCCTTTCTTTCTCTATTGACTCCGCGTACCCTCGTGGCCCAATATCGTTAATATTGAGCCACCTCGGTCTAAGCAGGTTTCATACTTGATCTCGACAGCGACTTTCTGTCCTTAGCGACGCAACGACAAGATAATCCACCACAAACCAATACCAATCGCAAAACCCACTGGCCCGGCGACAGCAACAGACGCGGTCAAAATGACTGTGCCGATGAACGACCCCACCCAGTCGATGCGCCAGGTGGGGCGATTCTCCGTTCTAGCCGCAACGGCATGTTGGATTTTTGGCAGGTCACGTCGTTCAATTGGGCGACGGTAGTAACACGCTTTGCACCAGTTATTGGATAAATTGGAGTTTTCCTGTTTGACCCAACGGGCGCATTCCAGACAAATCATCTTGCCACAGTGGTTACACTTTACTTGTGCGCGCCGTGTGGGGTGATACACACAGGACACTTTCGTTTGAATTGGCATGTGCTGGTTAGCGGTCATCGATACCCCACCTTATAAGGAAGCAATCATCGACGCAACGACAGGATGAACCACCAGAGCGCGATCCCAACGACAAATCCGATGGGGCCAGCCACAGCAACCGATGCAGTCAAAATGATGGTTCCGATGATTGACCCGACCCAGTCGATCCGCCATGTTGTTCGTTGGCGATAGTAGTCCGGTTTATTCAAAAGAGAGGGCAGCTGATAGCGAACACGATGCTGGTTGCGCCCTGCATGTCTGCTGAGCGGCTCCCGATGGAATTCCTGACGGTACTGGGTCGGTAACTGGTACTTGACGTTCTGAACGTTGGACGATGATTTACGGTTCATTTCTCTCTCCTCACTTGACTGATCGTTCTTGATTGCTAAACCGACTATCGCTACGAGTGGTTGTGATGGGACGCTTTTCGAAATCAAACAGCTTTTTTCTACTCATGCGCGAGTTCACCCCAAGATCTCTGACCTGTGCCCGCATCATGAGTAGAGCATTTCAACTTCTTTGACTTGCTCGACTGTTTCAGTCTCATCCTTCTGCTCTTCACGGTCTTTCACAAACTTGTCCCGCGCGTCGTTCTCTGCCTTGAGCGTGTCGAAAGAATGCATGAGCAGTTCAACCGGCAATTTGTCGGGTACTCTGCCGGCATCGAGGCATTGTTGGGCATACGCGATACGTGCTTGGAGCGCCATTGTTCGGACAAACGCCCCTGTATGACCAACCAGCAACGGCCCAAGCGCACGTTGAGACTCGTGCCACTGTTCGTCCAGATAAGACTTGAGCATCAGTTCTGCCTGAGGGGCGTCCGTCAACGGCGGCACAATGAAGATGCGGTCAAGGCGTCCAGGGCGCTTGACGCGCACGTCGATCGCTTCGGGGTAGTTGGTTGTGGCGACCAGTAGAGTGCCGTACTTATTCAGGATCGTTTCATTGCCATCGAGTACGTTAAGGATCGACGCTTTCTGCGATTTGTGCAGATAGGCATCGATTTCTTCAAGCAGGATCATCGTCGGGCATTCACTTTGAGCAGCGATAGCGAGCGCACGCTCAATCTTGGCGAACGTTGCGCCATTACAATCTGAGCCAGAGACGTAAATGACGATGTACCCTTGGTCAAGCATCCAGCGTGCCAATGCGGTCGTCAACATGGTCTTGCCTGTGCCGGGAATGCCTGCCAGCAAAATCTTATAGAAGGGTTTCAAGTCGAGCTGGCTATAGATCTCGACTCCGCTATTGAAGAACCCTTCTACCGCATGGAGCACATCTGCCTTAAGCGCTGCTGGCAGGATAACATCGTCAAAGGTCTTATCCGGCTTGAACTCACGAATATTGCCACCGATGACGAACACCCGCTGCCCTGCGTGCATACGCGCCAGAATCTGGAAGCACTCACGGACGAAGGCGCTCCACACTTCGACGTGTTGCTCTGGAATGCAAGCCAGCACCTGGTAGTCGAAACCACTGTCCGATTGGAAGTTAGCAACGACCAGCACGTCGAATCGGTCTGAACCTTCGACCGATTCGAAGCGGTAACGATATGCTCCCGACGATAAGCCATTATGACCTTCCACACGCGAGATTTGTGGACAATACTCTTGGGTGATCCCGCTGAAGCCAAATCCCTTGAAGTCTGTTTTTGGAGTGATACGATTCAGTATCGATTTGGTCATAACCTCTTCATGAGACATCTTCGTCACCCAATGATGTTCAGGGTGAGCCGGAAGCCAGTAGGTTTCGTTCCACGCGCTCAGAATGTCAATTTTGAGGGAATTGAATAAGGTCGGCTGACTGTTTAAATTCGCATTCATTTGTTTAGCTCCTTAAACTCAAATAGTTCAACTTCCGGTCACAGACTCGCCAGAGCGATCAAATTGGTCGCCCATTTTGTCGCTTTCTACATATGTATTCCTTCGTGGGGTTGATTTCTGGACAAACCGTGAATGATTTTGTGAAAGCTGCGCCGCGCAGGATATCAGCACGACGCAGCTTGTTGATTTGGTTCACAGTCTTCTATTCAGAGTCGAACAAATCCGGGCATTGTTCGTGCAAAAGCTTGCTGAGCTTTTGTACAGCACGGTTCAGACGTCTGTATGCAGTGTTAGCTTTAGCATCTCGTGTTAAACAGTACTCGCTGCACGAAATCCCCTCGATATACCAAGCCTTGACAATATCGCAGTCTTTCTCTCGTAAAAGTTCGACTGTGTCATTGACCTGCTCGTGTAAAATGTTCTGATTCATAATCGATTCGACAGATGGCGATGTATCGGTAAAGTCTTCGACTAGCTCTTCCATCCTCTCGCTATGGAGATTTTCCTTCACGATAAACTTGAGAGTTTTGTTGCGCACGAAGCGCTGCGTCCAGTAGTAGAATTTCCCTTTTCCCTGCCAATTGAAATCCGGCACTTTGCGCTCAATCACCGGCCAAGTTTCGTAGACGATACGCATTGCATCGCCTTTGTTCATATACCAATGGTATAAAAGCTGCTCTGAGTGCTTTTCCAGCTTGGGGGTATAGAGCGCCAAATAGTTACACCAAGCAGGTACACTATGGGACTTGATCTTATCGATCCATGCTCGTTCAATGTGTTCATTGACGTGAGGATCTTCACTCGGCATAATTTCCCTACGATTGCTATAATACTGATCCAACAAGTCGTTTAAAAGAAACTCAGTCATGGGTCTCATACCTATAAACTATCTGCTGATACTTTTCAATCTAGGTAATGATTTCCCGATTGTTTCCCGATTTTGATAACTGCATCTGAAACAGTGTGAATCCTACAGTTTAGGAGTTGCTACTAGCTCAGGTTTCTATGCTGCCCTATAAAGCGAAGAGTTAAATTATCTGGATTTGAATATGGACAAATGGGAAATAAAACTTTTCGGTAACGTGCGGGTACTTAAGAATGGAGAACAGTTACAAATAGCTAAAAATCTTTCTATCGAGATGTGTTATCGTGTGCTTATATTGCTGGTTTTACGTGGCGAATTGTCCAGAGAACAGATTGGAAAGTATATTCAACTCCGGAAGAACACAATTTCCAATGCAAAATCGGCTTTTGATGGTTTAATAGTAGAAGATGATAAAATGCTATATGTCAGTAATGATGTGGTCTTAGATACTGTTAAATTTAATAACAAATACCCTAAAGTTAATACGCCATGCAGTGACAAAAATTACTTCCAATCATTAAAGGAAACACTCGATATTTATGAAGGCGGATTGGCTAAAAATATAAGTCTGTACGACGCCGATTGGAATGAATTTGATACATATGTGGCTGGTAAGAGGCAGGATTTTGAAAATAAAGCCAAACGTTGTCTAACAAAGTTAATTGAGTGTTATAAGGCTCAAGGTGAATATACAAAAGCAGGCGAAATACTTAATCAGCACCGCAATAAATTTGCTGATTTTAGCCCACCATCTACATTAGAAGAGGTCGGTTATTACTTTGACGAAAAAGCTGTTATGCGGATGGCATATGTGCCTCAGGGCTCATTTACTATGGGAAGCTATGCCAACAGAACGGAGCATCTTCTTGAGGATCAAGCTCCTGCTCATCCGGTGACTGTTAAAAAAGACTTCTGGTTAGATGAAACACCTGTTACAAACGCAAGCTTTAGTAAATTTATATCCGAGGATGGCTATTCCAGAGAAGAATTCTGGGGCGAAAGTTGGGAATGGAAAGTTCGAGAAATCAAAGATCCACCAAGTGGCTTGGACAAGTCCGATGCGGCAACTTTGCCCTGTGTTAATGTTTCGTGGTATGAAGCTGCCGCTTACTGCCGCTGGCGAGGCGGACGCTTACCAACTGAAGCAGAATGGGAATATGCGGCACGTGGTCCAGATAACAGTCGCTATCCGTGGGGTGAATCGTTTATTGAGGGGAAAGAAGGAAAAGCATATACTCTAGAACCATCGCCTGTTGGCCCTGAAATACGCAAAAATGGAGCATCTTGGGTAAAGGTGCTCGACATGTTCGGGAATGTCGGGGAATGGGTCAGCAGTTGCTATCGTAAATATCAGTATGAGAACAGCAGCGAGGATATACCTCTCATAACATGTGAGGCTCGAGTTTGCCGCGGTGGTATTCCTGCTGCCCCTAATTTAATAGAATACACAATCACCTATCGTGCGTATCGGGACCCCGAACAAGGTGCAAAGAACATTGGCTTTCGATGCGCTCGTGACGTGTAATCTGAAACGTTGATTATCACTTCGATGGTTTCGAGTGTCGCGAGCGTTTTAATGCGTCTATCCGATCTTTAAGATTTTGAATCCGTTGTTCAATCTTTTCTAAGCGATCGAGCGCATCCACTTTCACATATATGTCTCGCCCTTGCTCTAAGTAGTCTAATGCTATTTGGAGCGATTTGAGATTCGCTGGCTCATCTCCCTGCCTGTCATAGACGCTTGCCAATTCTGCACGATGGCAGCCCCAATTTACATTCATTTCAGTGGTGCGGTCACTAGTTTCAATTGCGGATTGCAATAAATCTTTTGCTGTACCATAGTCCCCGTGCATCCGGTGAAGTTGTCCCAATTTGCACATCATACACGCTGCATTCTCTACTTCATCGGGGTATGCTGCCTGCATTTCCTGCCAGTGACTGAGATAGAGAAACGCAGCTTCATGTTTACCCAGGCCAAAACTGATGTCGCCGCAGTACTCAAACAACCTTACCAGTGCGTCCTGCTCTCCGCTTTTATACGCTGCACGGATCGCCCGACTGAAATGCAGAAGCGCCCGCCGCTTTTGAGGCGGCTCGGTATTCATAAGGATACTGCCCAGGCGGCGTTCGTTGCAGAGGACGTTGTGGTGATTTTCGTACTGACGGCTGCTGATGGCAGCACGCTCTAGCAGTTCGACGGCGGTTTCATGTTGTCCGGTAGCTTCACAGATCTGTGCCCAGTGGCACAATCCACAACCGATATCCGTATCAAGGTTGAAGGAACTCCAAATCTGGAAATGATTAAGAGCCTCTTCGTAACGCTGTTGAGCTTGGTAGGTTTTTGCCAAACGAAGATGACACTCTGTCAGCAATGCTGTGTTCCCTCGTTGTGTGGCAGCATCCAAAACCGCATTAATACATCGGATGGCCGAGTCGCCATCCTCGAGATGGTTATACATGGCTGCACATTGGATCAATGTCTCTAGTGCTTCTTCCGCGTCCCTCTTGAATGCGATTACCTCAGCTCTTCTGAGCCACTCAGGTGTCCGTGATTCGTCGGTGTTGATATATGCCTGTGCTAACCCAATGTAACAGCGCATTTGGCGTTGTTCGTCATTCGTGTTTTCAAGTGCGCGGTGAAAGTATTCAATTGCTAGGCGAAAATCAGGAAACTCTAAAGAGGCATATATAGACGCTATCATATAACTTAACTCGTACCCCAGGTTGGAATCCGCCTCTCGTATGAATGGTAATGCCCTTGCCATCCAGATAGCAGCATTTTTGAAGGCTTTTAGCTCAAAATAATGAAGTCCCAATTTAAGACACGCTGCGCTGGCTTCCATTTCATTTGGAAGGCGACCGGTCATTACTTCATGATATTCATCAGCATGATCGTAGAGTCCCGCTTCTAACGCCATGGCGAAGAGACTCTGATAAATATCCATATCTTCGCTATGGGTTTGTTGGAGCAGTCTAAACATATCGATGAGACATGTTTCGAGTTGAGGAATCCAACCGTTATCGTGGTAATAGTGGGCGAGGATTTGATAGCAGAAAATCTGCAGATCATATATGCGTTCTCTCCCAGCGACAGCCACAGCTTTCGTAATATACTGTATACTCTGTTCTATATGTCGATCAGGATTTTCTTCTCGCTGATATAACAATCCCAATTGAAGGTAAGCAACTACTTCCTCAAAAGGATGTTTGTGCTCTTGTGCTAGCAAAAGGGCTTTCTTATATTCTTCACGAGCTTCCACATAATTCTTTTGGGACAGATAGATATTTGCGCTCATTTGCGCCCATTGGATGGCAGGGATGTTGAATTGTGCCTTTTCACGGAGTGACTGAATCTCATTCAAAAGCGTTACATTATCAACAAACTGACCACTTTCTCGAAGTTTGTCAATTACAGTTTCCCAAAGATTGTATAACTCAAGAGCGTAATCATGCAGATTATCGGGGTTGTCCTCTATTTCACGCCATGTTTTGTCAATATTGAGGTGCGCATCTAAGTATTCCTCACGCGCGATGTGTAGCTCAATACGCCGTAGCCTATGGCAGACTGAATTCTGCCGATTCTGGGTAGTTGCAGTGAATTTAATTGCCTTATCAATGTAACCTTCAGCTTCATCTAATTCTTTATTCTTGGCACAAATTTTGCCTAAATGACAAAGACGACACCCTTGTCCAGAATAGTAACCCATGTCTTCCGCTATGAACTGAGCGGACGCAAGCGTTTTCTGTGAATCATTGTCCAACTCTAGTTTATAAAATGCCTTACCAATTCGTGTAAGCTGATCCACTTTAAATTCACTGTTGGTAAGTTGGCCCGTTGCATCTAAAGCCTTGCTGAACAGTGTAGCGATTTTTTCTTTATCATGATCTTGGTCCAGTTTTTGAAACGTTTCAGCAAGATCGACTGCAACGCTTGAAGCTTGGACAGGATCATCTGCATATGGTAGCGCTGCCTGATAATTAGCAACTGCTTCTTGAGGATTATTACGCTCATTGTAACAATCTGCAATACCCATACATACTTCGACATAACTTTTCCGCTCAAACTCTGCCTGCTTTTCATAAACCATTCTCGCATTCACCAACACGCTTAACGCTTTATCTAGCATATGAGGGGGAGGAGGGATTTGCCGCAATTTGGCTTCATATTTTCTTCTCCATTCCTTATGCATTTCCAGATATCCATTTCCAATAACCTGGAGCAGATCAGCTTGTTCTTTCGGTTCATTGTTATTTCCATAAAAGCCCGCAATTATTTCAAGCAGGTCGAGTGCCTTCTGCATGAAACTATTCTGACTACTTTTATCTCCCGTTAGCGGTATATATTGGCGCAAATTCTTGCCAGCATACTCTGGCTTATGGGCTAAACAGCAGGCAAACATGCCCAACAAATTTGCAAAATAAGGCATGAGAAGCTCGTCACTCTTGGGTTGCTGCCTGTGACTATCGTTGAGATGATCCAGAACTTCACGAGCCTTCTGGTGTCTTGTCTCATCACTTTGCGAATAAACGCAGTCGAACAGGAGTTGATGCATGGTGATGATTCTGTCTTCTTCGCGATGGTCAACATACCTTTCCCCCAGTGTTAAATAGCCCAGTTCGTCCAATGTAACAAGGGCCGAAGTAATCTCATCAATTGTGAGTCTGTTTTCAGGCACATCAAAGTAAGATAAAAGCATCTCTACAGTTAAAAATGGCGCGAAAAATGCTCCACATGCCATAAAAACTTCTTGATGAGATTTTTCTGGCAATGTACTAATCATTGAGAGAAGAAAATTATGGCGACTGTTATGAGGTTTGGGCAAATAGGAGTCCTTAGAATAGAAAATATCGTACTGTTCCCTCAACATCTTAGAAATACGTGCAAGTTCTAGTTGTTGATTATTCTTGCAGTCTGCTTTTAGGCGACGATTAAGAAGCATCAGATGAAGTGGATGATTCTCGACTTGCACGCAGATAGTTGTCAACAGTTTCCGATTTTCATCAGACAAAACGGGTTTACACTCGTCGACATCGTTGATTAACAGGGATTCTGCACTATCGTTATCTAACCTATCAACATGTATTTCATGTAAGCCATTCAACTCGAATTTTAGACGCGAGGTCGCGATAACTGCGATGCCAATCGCACCAAAATCCTCTAAATATTCCCTAAGAGTAGACTCATTCCAACAATCGTCCAAAACCACTAAAGATATTTGTAGTTCAGTCAACAAATCGGACAAAGTTGAGGCTTTACTCCAAATTGGTTTTTTGGATTCATCAACAGGATAGCTGAGCGCAGTAGACACGGTGTTGTAGTCATCATTGCCTACATTTATCCAAAGTACATTGTTTCCATTTCGCCTTCCCGCGTTTTCTAGCCACCACCTTTTCCATTCATATGCGATTGCGGAAGCCAAAGTGCTTTTACCAGCACCGCCAATCCCCCATAGCAATAAGTTCTCTTTTCTCTCTAATAGAGAAGCCAAAGATGACTCGATCAAAATCCTTTGCCCAACTACTAGGTTTTCCGGTCGCAAGGGCAACTTGTCAATATGTTTATAGACGGTGGCATTTTGATCACCTGGATGAAATTGCCGCACATTCCATGACCGTAAACCGCTATGTAAATTAGCAATAAAACTCTGATTATCAGAAAATGGATAAAGATCAAAATCAATTTCTTCGTAACGAATTTGTGATAGTTCGATAATACGTTCAGTAAAATGATTTAGGCTGTCATCCTTTTCGATTTTTTGAGGGATAAGGATGAGAAATGCCTTTTCGCCACCGTTCCCGATACGGGCACAGAATTCTAGAACAATATCAAATTGATATTCAGTTTTGTCCCGTGTATCATTTGGTAACGGCTTTCCATACTCAGTACCCACAAGTGCAATGAAAAGAGTGGCGTCTTTGAACATATCCGCGAGCGCTCTCTCGTCCGTAAAGTTAATATCATCCAGAAATAATGGTTGCAAATCCCGCCATGGGTTATTCAGACTAGTTTCCAATTCGTGCCGATACTTTTTCGATAGCCCTTGTCCGATGCTTAACACTACTACTTTGGTCATGTTATTTTCTCACTTTGTTCCTGATGTTTGTCAGGATCCTAAAAGCCTGTTGCGAGATTTGGTGATGTTCAAAAACTTGCGTACAAATTTTGGACAGTTTAAACCTGGAAATATTTTACTCTTTCTCCACAACCCAGCAATATCGCTAGGGAAAACTTGATATATTTCCTGTGTAACACAAGCATAAAAGAGGTGAGCGCATAGTTCACCTCTCTGCGATGCATCTCTTATCCAAACTGCCGTTACTGTCCTGACGTATCTCCGCCTAGCGGTAGTTCCAATGCAATAAGTTGTTGAAGCAAGTCACGAAAGGCTGATTCCGGCAGGGCACCTGGTTGATTAAAGACGATTGTCCGGCGTTTAATCAACATAATCGTCGGAATACTCATGACATTGAAGGCTTGCGAAAGGGCAGGATTCTGATCTACATTTACCTTGGCAATTTTTACTTTTCCAGCGAACTCCTTTGCCAATTTATCCAGCGTTGGTGCTACTCTACGGCACGGCCCACACCACTCGGCCCAAAAATCTACTAATACGGGCAGTTCTGATGCGAGAACCTGTGCTTCAAAAGTTGCATCAGTCACATGGACTGTCTTACTCGACACCGACCCGAAAAGGTTGTTGATCCAAGTCATGATTTTCTCCATTCACTATTTTAACTAAGTATTTCTGTGGTCTATAAAAGTCATAAATGTAACTACCTGCACCTCCAAATCCAAAGTGTTGGATTGGTTACTACCTTCTCAAATCTATATTCCTGTATGATGGGATTTTCTGGACAATTTGTCGAATTCTAATTATGGTTGATTCAGATTAAAGGGTAGAAAAGATCGCCTACACAACCATGGTTCAAGCTGCTAACTGGCAAAAGTTGCTCCCGCATGATAATGAACACTTATTCGTCGTGTACCTCTTTGATCGGTTTGATGGCGTTATTTTCCTACCTAACCTGAGTTTCGGATAGCTAAGGCAGCAAAGCAAGAGACTTGGCATCACGGGATGACCAGTGAATGGCAGGTTTCTTGGGCTGCCACATATAGGCAATCAAGCCCGCGACCACATTGACGACAAAATTAATCGGACTGCGATGGCGTGAATGCTCAATTTGGGACTGATTTTTCAATTGGTCATTGATCGTTTCGATGATGTAACGTTTACGCAGTAGCAGTTTATCGCGCAGGAACATCAAGCGGTTTTTCATTTTGGCGCGTATACCGGTGATGAGTTGTAAACCTTGTTGCAACAAAGTTTCGAACAGCGGTTGCGAGAGATAGCCCTTATCGCCAAACAACTTACCAAACAGCCGTTTGACCAGCTTGGGGACGGGTTTACGGTCATCAACGTTCCCGGCTGTGAGGGTAAAAGCCAGGACTTCACCACATTCATTGATGACCAGATGGAGTTTGAAGCCATAAAACCAACCCAGTGAGCATTGACCGCGTGCCGCCAGACCGGCAAAGACTTTGTGCCGCTGAATGCGACGATTGGTACAGACCCGTAATGCCGTCGAGTCAATAAAGGCAATCCCGGTACCGTCGCCACAGCAGGACTGGGCATAAGCCCATAACAGCAGCACGACCCGCTGCATGAGGGTCACGAAACGACTATAGCTTATCAATTCAGGGAACTCGACCCGTCGATGGACTTGCACATAATCGATGTAGTAGTCCTTGAAATGCCGATACCCTGCCTGATGGAAATGGATGATGATCGTCATGATTTCACTGTCGCTCAATCCGGGTTGTCGCACTCGCTGCCCGCTTCTGCTCGTTAAGGCTTTTGGCTGGTGGTGCTGCCACTCTTGGCAAAAATCATCGACATGGCAAAATAGCTCAAGTAAACTCATACTGGGATACCTTTCACGTTAGAGGTAACGCGAAGTCTAACCACTTCCCGAAAGGTATCCCATACCTATCCGAAACTCAGGTTAAATAGATAAGATTTAACTAAACCTAAGCGTAGACGGTATTATAAGATGAGAGCAAAGGAAATAGGTAGCAAGGAATATGTCCGTTAGAATCGCTTATAGATTGCAAAAAAACTCGACAGATCTGTTTCATGATGATTGAAATTGCAAAAAAAACGTCCCAGAGTGTTGAAAAAGTCGGTGAATGCCCGTTTGTCAGGAAAAATTCCAAAGATTGAAACACGCTCCAAGCAGCGAGCGACAGCTCCAGCGGGCGCTGGAAACCTGGGTTGGAGGCTGTCTTTGAGGAATTGCTTGATGTTTTGGACGGCGGCTCGCAGTAAAGCCTCAATATTGACCTTGTGAATACCCCGTAATCGAAAACGGCGACCTTGATGCCACAGCTTGCTTTCGGCAAATTTCGGCTCGACCCATACTTGGCGCTTGCGCATCGCCTTTTGATACGCCTCCGTTTGATGGTAGGCTGCAACCCGATCCAAGAAAGGCTTGTAGATGGAATGGGAGAGGATCCGCCCACGCTTACTGCTCGTACAGTGGATACGTTGCGGACAGGCTTTGCAGACCTTGGCCTTCGTTCGATAGAAACGCAGATCGTTATGGGTATAGGCATAGGGCAAGGTTTCGCCTTGCGGACAGATATAGTGATCCTGTTGAGGATCATAGATGAACCGTTCGCGGGGAAACAGGTTCGGGTCGTGCCGGGCGGTCTCGGTGAGAAGCGGGGTAAAGGCTTTGACACCGCTGCTTTCCAAGCCGACGATGTTCTCAATCGTGCCATAGCGTCGATCTGCGACGGCCACCTCCAGCGGCAGTTGCCAGCGAAAACGTGACCACCAGGTCAAGTCGAGCATCGGGGTGTTGTCTTGAATGGTCGTCGGCGTGACCAAACAGGCGAGAATGATACGGCTTTTGCCGCCATCGACCCCATAGTGGGTGCGATAGCCCAGTTTGAACTTACCCATTGGGGTTGCATCCATATCGGCTGGGTTCACCCAGTAATCGACATCGCGTTGATAAGGATTGGCTTTCACCAGTCGTTGATGACCGTCATACTTGTGGACGAAGTGCCGATCCGTGTTCACCGCAGTGGGCGCTGGGTCTTCAAACAGGCTTTGCACATGGGCTTGCCAAGCGAAGCGGGGAATCTGTCGATCATAGTCGGCGTTGGCTTCCGCCAGCGTCCCATCGACATGCAGCTCCTTGCCCCACACTAAGCCCGCATCCATACACAGTTGCACAATCTGCTCGAAGAACCGCTGAAAGACCTCCAGGCCGTAGCGGTGACGGATTTTTGTCAGGCTGCTGTGATCCGGCACGGCCTCGTCGAGGTCATAGCCGATATACCAGCGGCAATCGAGGCGCATGTTGACCATACCCATCAACTGTCGCTCCGAACGGATCCCCTCAAAGAACAGGATGAGTTGCAGTTTAAAAAAGGTCACTGGGTCAATGGAAGGTCGGCCCATGGTTGAGGCATAGTGGCTCTTGACCAACTCGCGGACGAAACTCAGGTCAAGCTTGGCTTCGACCTGGCGGTAAAAATTGTTTTCGGGTACCAACGCTTCGAGTGAAACGGCGGTATGGCTCTTAAAGGTACGCTGTTTTTCGCCCAGCATCGCAATCTCTCCCATTTTCGAGGGATATTTTAGCGCACTTCCTTTCAAGCCAAGACTTTTTCAACACTCTGGGCCGTTTTTTTCGCTCAAATATTGCAAGAGAAATGCTTGAATATCATTGCAATTCTGTAGCGAAAATAGCATCGAAATAGGCTTTCTTTTGCCCTGATCAACAATTTATTTTCTTCGAACTTATTTCCATTCTATCTTTGTTCAAATGCCAACTTACAAGTCAGCATTTTTGTTTAACACTCCCCTCCCCTCTTCTATCCCAGCCCTGTGATTTCAAGTAGCATAGGGAGATGGATGACAGCGGGGCGACGAAATGGGTGATATACCGCTCGGAAGCTCTCACTATAAGCGGTTTTATCGCCGACAAATGTGCCACAAAGCTTGCCTACCTTGCTCAAATGCTCGATTTTAGTGCCTGCATTTGGCGAAATTTGCAAAATACACACAGATCGCCCAGCAAGAGCAACAATACGCCGTCAGAGCAGGGAATGTAATGCTTATCCCTGGCGAGGGTGTGATGGCACGCGTTAGCCATCAGAGAGTCGTAAGTTTTTTTGCGCTGCTGGACTTCGCGATTACGTCCCAGCGCATATTCTTCCGGCTCATTGCTTTCCAACCATCAGGCAGCCGCAAACCAGTTGGTTTGGGGCTTTTTCAACCCGGCCGACCATGCGAATGGCGATAGAGTCACGAATAAGCTGAACAGCGCGGGAAAAGTCCATCAACAGCGGCCAGAGGTGAGTCGCTGAAACAAACTCCGGATCGAGTTCCCGCATTTCCGCCAGAAGTTCATCGGTGAACCCCGCCTTGGGGAACGCCATCCGGAAAGGCTTGATCGAGCAGATCGCCGTATCACAGCCACTTTTGCAACGTCCCCGCGCTGACTCGGCCCGCAGCAGCCCCGTGTTTTAGCAGGGCATTTTCTTGCCGCAGCAGCAGCAGCCAGCCGATCATGCCGACGGCAAAGACTATCCCGATCATCGACGTGCCAATCCCGAATAATCTCACCGTCTCCATGATTCACGCCTCCCGTTGATGGCTATTTCCGCTTATCAAGCCATAATAGCACGTCTTGTTTCTCTGCGAAGTAGTAAATCCCCTCCCCCGTAATCCTCAGATACCAGCCGCGCCCCAGCTTCCCACTTTCATAGCGCAGGCTGAAAGGCGCTGTGATAACCCGCGCTAACCGCGCCATCAGCTCGACTTTTTGCTGCTCACGTGTGCTTTCTCGTGGATTGATCGGGACAGTGTTGACCGATCCGGCTGGTCGCCCTGGCTTTCGATCTGATTTTTTGAAGCGCACCAGCTCGTCATGCTCAAATACAATGATCGAATCCCCCAGGTAGTAGGGGCTGTCGGGCGCAACCCGCTTCAAATGGACGTTTTCGCTTTCATCTCTGGCAGCGTAAGCCCTAATGGTTCGGGCCGTAATCCCCAAAAATTCGGCGGCTTGATCGGCAGAATAGAGTATTTTTTGTTTTTTAACGTTCGTTTTTGTGGTCATTTTGGCAACTATTCCTTTTTTACCCTCATATATTGCCATTATAACACATATTTATATCAGATTACAATATATCCAAATTTATCCGTCAATTATCTGTCAATAGTTAGGACGGATTTCGTCTTAGACAGGTTTTTGATTGTCGATTAGGCTGTAGGGTTGCCTGTTTTTTACGGATTGGCCTGATAGAACGCCCTGGCAAAGCCCACTGGCGTGATCGAGCGAAGATATGCCCTGTCGGGTGAAGGTTCGAGCCGATGCGTTCGGCTGCCCAGCGCCGGGTGAACCGGATCGGGAAGGGGAATGTTGAAAACGCCCCACAAGGCCGTCTGTTTCGTCGCCGCATCTGTCGGCACGTCCGGCGCATACCCGCCATACTGGTACGGGTCGAAATACATGGCCGGAGCGCCTAAATAGTCGGTCAAACGGCCTATCGGGTTTTCCAGCACCCACCAGACGGGTTTGCTGATCTAGATGATCCGTAACGTGGCATCCACCAGGGCCAGCGCCTCGTACAAAACCTCATTCCCTTTCCGGCCCACCATCGCGCTCCGCTTCCGGCGAAATGCGTGCAGGGCGGCGCGGCCAGTATGCCATGTACCGGGTGTGGCAGGTCTTTATACGTCAAGAGGCGTACATCGTCGCCATTTTGCAGGTGGATCTGATGCACGTTGTACCCGGCATCGCGATATGGTTGTGACCAGATGCCGGAATGGTCGAACAGCGACAGGATGTTATATCCCAGCGGTAAAGCAGGCTGTTGTCTCGGCTGCTGCTGCTTTTTGCGATTTCGGTAATTCTGGCTGCGCTCGTTTGTGGTTTTGGGTGTCATTGGCGTTCGCTTTCCGTCGCGCTGATGTAGGCTTCGGTCAAGACGCTGTACCCACCTCTCGATCCGTTATCAAATATATGTTCCACCAACCAGGCGGCGGTTTCCGCGTTGTAGCCGATCACCTCGGCGGTGATATGGGGTATGTAGCAGATTTCGACGGTTTTCCCCATCCGTTCGCCTTCTTTTTTAAAGATGTGATTGGCATAAACGATCTCATTTTCAGCGGCCTTGTCCGGCTGTTTGACGGTGTGCTTTTTTGTCATTGGAGTTCGCCGGAGATGACTTTGGGCTGCCAGCTAAACAGGTAGATGTGTGTGTCCACCTTCCGCACGTCCAGGCGGTGAACCAATGCGTTCACCTGCGCGTGTAAACTCTTGTGGAACATGATCTCGATGTCTTCCGGCGTGTAGATGTTCTGGACTTCGGAGGGGCAGATGACCCCGGCTGTTCGTAGTGAACTGCCGGTGATCCGATAGTGCATCATCCATTCTATCGGCTGTTTCACGAAGGCGATTAGCTCTAGGGTGACTGTCATCGTGACCGTTTCCTTTTTTATATTTTGTGACCGTGCGGTGTATATCGGCTCCTGAAAAATTCGCTTGCACAAGTGTTCTAACGTTTCGATAATACCAAAAATTGCAACAAAAACATACAAAAATTTTGCCCACAGCGACCATCCCTGCCCACAGCCCACAGCCCACAGCCCACAGCCCACAGCGACCATCCCTGCCCACAGCGACCATCCCTGCCCACAGCCAGCCGCTATTGACCAATAGCGGCTGGCGTATGAGCATCACAATAAATCAATTCCAGGTGTGATTTTAGGCTAAAAACACAAAATAATTACCTATGCAAATAGGTCTTTTCACAGTCTATCTGTTTTCGCCTTAAATCTCTCTCAAAATACCTTGCTAGTCTATAGCGCCTATTCACTTATACGCGCAAAAACATTCTATAGCCTTGTCAGCATATGAAAACGAAATGCGTAAAGGATATTGAATAAACTTTAGTCACCCATGAAGGAAACGTAAATAATTTGAGCAGTTTTAGCCTGAAAATACATCATAATTGTGGTAATATTTCCACGAAAATAAATTTAACCGTATATGGGTATATATTGATTGTATTGAACGAATTTGGTTCAGAGTTTGGAAACAAACGCCGCAACTTAAAAACTTGTAAACACTAGCGAATTACAAGCATATAAAGCCACTAAAAACCGATAGGTTTGTCTCAAATTTTAGGTGCAATTTAGCCTAAGAAATGACAAAAAATCATCACTAAAAACAGGTAGTGAACAATCACGTTAAGTTAAGCGTAACCTTGAACATTAATCTGCATACAAAAATTTGCGGAGATAATGACATGCGACTGGATGATTTAGAGCATTAAAGGGTTTTTAGCAGAAAAACGATAGCAAGTTTTTCGTGGTAAGCATGGTTCATTTAGAGCGTACTAGTTATGCTCGGATGACATGCAAAGGGGCAATAAGCCCTACATGTCGATACATAAACTGACTGGAATAACGGATTTTAATGGATGAGGTAAACTGTGGACTAGCTAAATTTGAAGTGTTCAAATGCTTGATAGCATCATTCCGAACGTAGAATATTAGCGCACAGACAAAAACAACCGCCAATTGACCGCCAGAAAATTGGATAGTTATAGGCTATCGTGTATCTAGAACTTGTTAACGAAAGTTAACATGCAGTCACAATATCTGAAAATATCGCGAAAAATTACTTAAGGGTAATTGACTAGCGGTTAGGTAGACATGTAGGCGTAAGAAACTGAAGAGACAAAATTCAGCCCCGCAAGATGTTTTTATTCGCAAGGCAACTTAATCAAATATGAGATTAATCAACTCGTTTGTTTTTGATTGAGAATAGCGAATAGATTATTAAGCCATTCAGAAAAAACGAACCTACGCCACTATTGCCGAAACTTGGCGGGCAGGCTGAAACTGATTTGCTGACATCACAATTGCGATAAACCCCTAGACCGTAATCCCTAGGGGTTTATCCTCCCAACAAAAGATAAAAATATCGCTTATTTAAGTAAAAGCGCTCAATTTAGAGCGCTTTTTTATTGCCTATGGGCAAGGGATAAAAATTCAATGGCTACCAACGTACAAGTTTCCAAAAAATCCGGCAAGACTGTATCGCGTCAAGGCGCACGAGTACCGGCTGTTAAGGCTGTTAAGCCGACAACGGATTTCGCCTCATCGTATGCTGAACCGAAAATTGCGGTTACGGATATTATTCTCACGGGTAATATCCGCCCTCTTGACCCTGATAAGGTCACGCAATATGCCAATTCCATCAAGAAAACAGGCTTAATTGACCGCGTGACGGTAGAAAAAGTAGGGGAGAAATACCAGATCATTTCAGGGCATCATCGCGTGGCGGCGATGAAACAATTGGGCTGGGTGAATATTCCGGTTCAATTCATGCTGGAAAAGCGCGGTTCTCAGGCGGCATTGGTCGCGAATATCGCCCGTCACGATATGCCACCGATGCAAATTGCCCGAAATTTCAAGGCATATTGTGAAGTGGATGATGTGATTGATGAGTCAAAAGTCAAGGATTTGGCGCAACAATTGGGGCGTAGTGTGAGCTATGTCAAAGACTATCTGAAGATGAATAACATGATTGGTGAATTCCAGAATTTGGCTGAAAAGCTGGAATCAGGGTTTACCCAAACTCATGCGGCGGCTCTCATGTCTGGGGATAAGGCGAATCAGCGCGACACATTCAAATTGTGGCAAAAATTCCCCGGTGTCGTCACATCGGAAACCCTGAAAACATGGGTGAAAAATCCAGCGAAAGCTGATGCCGCCTTGCAAGGCAAGGTATTTGTTGAGCCTAAACGTCCGGGGATGGAAAGCAAGCCGACGACTGAAGTTAAAAGCGTGAGTCAAGCTTTTCACGACGAGGTTAAGCGCCTGACTCAGGGCAAGGCAACCGAAACTGAGCCAAAATACGCTGTTGAAACGGTAGACGCGGCGGCGAAAAGTCTAATTCCGTTGGTGGAATTGGTGTGTATGCGGTTAGCTGATGGTATCGAACTTGAGAAAATCATTGCATCGCTGACTGAATCAGTCAAGGAATAATGACCAACGGAACTTCTCTTCGAGTCGCCTGTGGGATGATCGAAAAGCAAGCGCTAGACGCTTTCAATAACCTCATCCTACTCATAGAGTGGGATGAGGTACGTTTCCAGCATGGCGAATTTATCCGTTTCATGCTGGTTTTTTATTGTCGCGCCATCACCACTGGCGCGACTCCCCTTTCGTCGGCAAAAGACGCGCTGAAATTTATCAAATACTTGAAAGGTCAACATGCCAATCACCAATGACCAACTGTTAGCGTTCACGATGCTTTTTATCATCGGGCGTACCCTGCTGCGTGGCGGGTTTTACCTGTTCGTGTGGGGATTTGAAAACCCTGTCGAATTTTTCCAATTCATCATTTAATGACCGAAGGAAATACCGTGGTACGCAAATCCGTAAAGGCGGAGTCGGGCGAACTCGAAGTTCGCCTTGCGTCTGGAAAGCGCTCAATTCAGAGCGCTTTTTTATTGCCTGTTGGCAAAGGAATCAATCATGAGCAAGAAATTCAACTGGACAGGCAAACGGCGCGGTCAACAGCATCTCGCAGGTTGGGGATGGGACGCTTACCGCACACGGGCTGCGAATGGCTGTGTGGCGGTTATTTTTGTGCATTCCGATGATAGGGCAATTTTCGGCGCGAACCTCCCCTCCCCCAAAGCGTCAACCGCCTGGGTCAAGATGCGGGTAAAAATCGTGCAGGAGACGCGGGCGCGGCAGTTTAAGCAAGAGCAGGAAAACCGCCTGAAGGTGCTGCGCGATGGGCGGGGCAACATTCCGGTCAAATTTATCATGGCCTTTTGCGCCGACGCGACACCGATGGATAGCGTGGTCGAGCGCATCCGGCTAACCGCCCAAACCCTCGCGCCCATCGACCTGGGCGTCGTGCGCCATGTGGCGTTGGATGAGAATGGGCAACCGCTGTATATCGTCGGCCAGAAAGGAAAAACGTATCTGTGGCAGCTATCGGGGTTCACACCCTGCGCGGAATTGCGATGGGCGGTTCGCACCTTTCACATAGAACAATATCGCTAAAAAACGCAAATCCGTAAAGGCGGAGTCAGGCGAACTCGAAGTTCGCCTTGCGTCTGGAAAGCGCTCAATTCAGAGCGCTTTTTTATTGCCTATGGGCAAAGGATAACGGTTCAAAATGAGCATCTTCGTATTGGCAATCACCATTGGGATCGGCATGTTTATCATCTTCATGTTGGGGCTGATGCTGCGGATCGCGTGGGAACTGGTCAAAACCTTTGGGCGCGTGGTCATCACACGCCCTGGGCTGATCTGGTTCATTCTGTTGTTTACGCCCCTGTCGCCCCTCGCCGCCGTTGTCCTCGTGATGATGGTCATCAACCGATTTGGGGAATAGATCGTGACGAAAATTTGGCTTCTCGCCGACAAGCCGGACATCTGGGACGAAATCGCCACGTTGCGAAAATGGGGGATACGGGCGGCTGAAACGACAGAACCGTACATGCTTGTTCACACCTGCACCGAGTATTCCCTCGGTGTGCCCCGCTTCAAACTGTGGGTGTTTAAGGTCGGTTATCTCGGCTTTATCGGGTCGAGCCAGCGCCTCGGCTTTACCACCCGCGCCCAAGCCTGTGATGATACGCCCCGCGCTGCTTATAAGCGGTTTTGCCGCTTGGAAAGGACGAAACAAAAATGATGCGGAGCATGATGACGGCAGATGAACTATGGGTTGCCCTTGAGAAATTGGGGGCAACGAAATACATGCTGAATGAGGTTGCCAGCTTCCCGCCGGATACGTCCGCGCGTTACGTCGCGGCCAACCTGGAACACGACCTGGGCATGAGCTGGCTGGCTTATCGGCTGCCGCCTGAAACCAAAGCCGATGAGCTTCATGCCGTTTACCTGAAACGGCTCTATCTGGCTGCCAAAGCGTGGAGGGACGTGGATGAATGGCGGCTCTGGATCATAGAGGCGCAGACAACTGTCAAAGATGCCGATATGAAACATCACTACGGCGTGATACTGGGGACGCAAACCGCCCTGACGAAGATCGCCCACGCCGAGCGCAATATCACGCAGCGGGATGCCCTTCGCACCCTGGCAATGACGTTATTCGGTTTATTAGAAAGTGAGGACACTTTCTATTGAAGCACTCAGATTGCGGGACAGCGGCGGTGAAAGACAATAAATGTCTTGTCACCGCCTACGCCTACGATAAAGAGACGCCGCTTTTAGTCTCCCTCGCAGGCACGAAACAAACAGTGGCCGCTATTCGAGCGGCCTTCGCACTTGGGCATCAGGTCGCCGCCAAACTGAATGGTCGGGCGGTGAAATGGTCGCCCATCTCAGCCATGTACGAAACCGTCACCACCACGATGGTTTTACAGGTCAATCAACAGCATACGATTATTGCCCATTCCAGTCTGCGGGGGCAGATGGTGGGCGATACCCTGTATGTCATTCTCGACGACGATCCGACAGACATCGCCCGCGCGGTGATGGAACGGGTCAAGCCCTTCGCGCTCATTCCCATGTTTGATGCGTGGATTCCTTATTTATGGGATCATGGGCGCGAAAACAAGCTCATCACCGCCCTCACCTGCTCCGGCGTGCTGGCCTACAAGATCAAGTTGGATGATACCTGGGGGCAGATCATCGAGATCGGCTTTGAGCAGGACAAATTACGATCCCTTCGCGAGTGCGTTGGGTTAGAGACAGGCAGCCAATCTCTGCCGAAAAGGAGTTATCTGAATGCCGAGACAGGAAAATAACTACAATATGGGCTATGTCCCCGTGCCGCCTGAAATACTGGGCGAAATCATCGCACGGTTCGAGCCGCAGCCAGGGGCGATCATTCTTGATCCAACGGCGGGGGAAGGCGAGGCGTTAGTCCAATGGGTGAACGCCCTGGGGGGCGAGGGACGCGCTTGCGAACTGGATTATACCCGCGCACGAAAGTGCAAAGCGTTGTTTCCCTACACGGTCAACGAGGATATGTTCCGGCTGCAAATGGGCAAACAGCGGGTATCGCTGGCGTGGAACAATCCGCCTTACGACAACGGTAAGGAACTGGAATTCCTCAAGCGCGTGATTAACCGCGATTGGGTGATGATGGACGGGTATAACTGTTATCTGGTCTTCGAGCAGCACCTGACACCTGCCCTGTGGGGTTTTCTGACGGCCTGTTCGTCGGAAATCCACCTGTATGGGTGGGATGCGCTGCAATTGGGGCAATGGCGCTATGTATGTGTGGTTGCCAAGCGGGGCAAGCCGCCAACACGTGACACCGAAAGTACACCCGGTGCAGGTAGGGTCAAATGGATTGAGGCGCTCACCAATCAGGCTGCTGCGCGTCAGTGGGACGACGAACACTATACGCTGCCGCCGCCCAAAGCCGGAGCGTTCGAGTTCTGTGCCAACCGGCTGCGTCCGGCGGAGATGCTGGAGGCCGTAGAGCGTGAAGGGGCGCATCTGAACAGCGCCTATGAAATCTGGGCGCATCATCAGGGGGAGGCTGAACACCTCCCCCCACTGGATGAACCGCGCTTACCGCATTTATTGACGTTGGTGCAGGCGGGTGCGCTGGATAATACCCCTGTCGAAACAAAAGAGCATGGGCTGGTGGTGATCCGTTCGGTCAGGCGCTTGATTCAGAAGGTCATTGAAACCGCTGAAGATCGCGGCGATGGCAAACAGAAAGTTGAGAAACAGCTTCGCGCCGACCTGTATCTGACGACAGAGGCGGGCAAAACGCTGCCACTGGACAGCAATAAACTGGTCTCCCAATTCCTGCTGGATTACAAAGACCAGCTCATCACCCACCTGGGCAAGCGCTATCGCCCGACAGCCAACCGGCTTGATCCGACCTGGATGCCGATACTGGATACCCTGCGCGTCAATGGGCAGTACCCGTTGTTTGACAGCCAGAAGGAAGCGCTCACCGTCGCCATGCAATTCAAGGGGCGCGGCTTCTATTTTGTCTGCGAACCTGGGTATGGCAAAACCACGCTGGCGATTGGACTGGCAACGCTGAAGATCGCCGAGGGCGCATGGACACCGGAGGATGTGTTGATCGTCGTCTGTCCGGGCAACATGCTGCTGAAGTGGAAGCGGGAAATCCTGGGGATGCGCCCCTTTGATCGGGTGCTGACGGTTTCGCTGGCCGACTCGGAAGGCACAAAGCGCGACACCCTGGCGGATGTGGCAAAGTTCTGCTTCACCTCATCGGAACATCCCCGCTGGCTGATTCTCGATCAGGATGGGGTCAAGTTCGGCGAAGGCGCGGATAAAGGGACGTGGATGGAAACCGCCGCGCAGGGCTTGATGTCGCCCATCACAGGGCTGAAGCCGAACCGTGAGTTTAGCGCGAAGGAACTGCCGGTTGCGGAAGGCAAGGAATACATCGGCGGTGGGTATCGCGACGTGGATGCCAAGTTGACCGCAGGCTGGGGCGAACGGCGCAAGCTGTACCTGTCGAAGCTCGTGGGCAATGGACGGGTCGTGATGACAAATGTTGAACGCGGCGAGGCCGAAGCCGAGCGTGATAACAACTTCGATAGCGAAGGCATCCAGACCGATGAGGGCATCACACGCTTCAAGGCGCGGCCTCAGTCGACGATTGAAACCAATGTGACCGGCGAGGCGATCCTCGATCCCTGGATTGCCGCGCAGGGTGTCCGTGCTGGCCGCAATCCGCGTATCCCACTCTGGCGCTGGCTCAAGCGTTTTATGGATCAAAAGGTCGCCATCTGCTTCATCGACGAAATCCATCATGCCGCTGGGAAAACGACAGATGTGGCCGATTCAACCATGCACATCAGCCAGTGTGCGCGCTTCGTGGTTGGCCTGACCGGAACGTTGTCGCGGGGTGTGGCCTCCTCGCTCTACAAGCTGGAAGCCATCATCGACCCCCAGCGCCTCTTTAAGCGTTATCCGTGGGGCGCAGCGGGCTTGCAGGCGTGGATACAGGACATGGGCGCGGTGGAAGAATACATGAAAAAGGATGACAAGGACGAGGATGAAGTCGGCGCGTTCACCGTCGTCTCGCGGGAAGGCACATTCATTCGGGAATTGTCCCGTACCACCCCCCTGCTGGTGGCCTGGGGGCTGCCGCATATGGTCGTGAGATCGCTGGATGATCTGGGCGAGGTCATGCCCAACTATGAGGAAGTCCCCGTCCCGATTGCCTTGAAAGATCAGGCGCATCGCGACTTCTACGACAAACTGGACGATCTCACCAGCCCCCCCATCCAGAAGCTGCGGGCGTATGGCTACCTGACACGAGGGGTCAATACCCCCTTCTATCCGATGACCATTGAAGCCCTCGACAAAGTGGAGGATGAATTCGGCAGGGTCATTGCCCGCAGCCGGAGGGCTATCGGCAAGGTAGCCAAGGTCGAGACGCCCATCCTCGGTAAAGAGAAGGCGCTGATCGACACCATCAACAAGCATCTGAAGCTCAAACAAGGCATCTGTGTCTATACCCTGCAATCGGGCGACAAACGTCCTTATCAGGATCGGTTGAAAGGGCTGATCGGGAAACACTGTAAAGGCGCAAAGGTCGCCATCCTCAATACCGACACCTCACGGATTGCACGGGAGGCGTGGATTGATGACCAGACGGCGAAGGGCGTGAATGTCCTGATCTGTAATCCGGTGCTGGTGAAAGAGGGCTTGGATTTACTCGGCTTCCAGAATTATTGGTGGCATGAACTGACCCTGCAAATGATCCTGACGGTGCAGGCATCCCATCGCGGCTATCGGCCTTCGCAGTTGATGGATTGTACGACTTACTTCCCCTACTACACCGGCACGATTGAAGAAAGGCAAATGAAGCTGCTGGGGCTGAAACTCAAGGCGCACGCTGTCCTGTCGGGGAATGAAATCTCGATGTCGGATGATGCCGACGGCTACGATCTGAAGGAAGTGTTTTCGGAGATGGCCGTTGATCTGAAGGCGACCTTTGCCGACATCAACAAATCGTATAAGACCAAGACCCGCAAGGCGCTGGTGGCCGTCATGTCACAGGTGTTTGATGTCGAAACGTGGAACTGGGCAGACCGTAAGGTGACGGTCAAAGCGCTGTCGGCACATCTGGGCATTCAGCACGAAAGTGCGACGGGGATTATCAATCGGCTGGTGAAGGAGGGAAAACTCGAAGCCGGACAGTTTGGACAGTTCAGCCGACCAAAGGAAGTCCCTGTGGGGCGTCCAGCATCCTCCAAGCCGTCAGGATAACATCCACTCGATCCTCTCCAACTTCTGCTGCACCTGGCGTAATGTCAGGTGCATTTTCCCAGCCAGCCAATGCAACTTGGCCGAGCCGACCAGCGCCGTATCCGGCTTCTCAGTCTCATTGGGAAAACAGGCGGGACAGGCCGCGTTTCGATCTAATTGCAGCAGCCGTTCATCCAGCGGCGTAAGGGTATCGCGCATCTCGCGCAGCGCCTCGACTTCTGTCACCCTGGCTCGATAGCAGGAGGACACGCCCCCATGCTCCGTTAACTTATGGAGGTCACTTTTGACCGCAATCCGGGAATGCTCGCTTTTATCACGTGACATTCATCCCATCCTCGTCTCTCTTTAGCACATTCATTCTAGTCTATCACACTTGGAAAGGCTTATCCCATGCTTACGATCAACATTACCATCCCCGACGAAGGGAGTGAGGCCACCGTCATCGTCCGAAAGGGCGATTTCGGCGCGGTCAACACCCTGCCGGTATCCGACTTTGACGAGCTGGTGGCGGCGGCGACTTCGATGCTGGCGAACATCATCGCCAACCCGCCCAATATCCCTGCCCCACCTGCACCCGTACCGTATACCCCCAAACCCAAGTTCGATCACGCAGCCGAAGTGGAGAAGCTGCTGCCCAAACTGCGCGAGATTATCGCCGCCTGGGATTGGGGGACGAGCAAAATCACCGTCAAGAATATGATGCCCAAAGCCTACCCGAACGCGAGCATGGACTACTCGAAAACGGCGCTGCTGGCAGGCGAAACCGTACTGACCGCAGCGCTGGGCAAGCTGGTGACGGACGGGCTGTTGATTGCTGGCAAGTTCGGCCAGTTCAGCCTCAATCCCGACTATGTAGCACCGCCACCCGTTGAAATCGTTGAAATCGTTAGCGTGCCTGAGAATGCAGGCACAGAAACCGGAGATGAAACACCCAGAGAAGAACCGGAAACCGACGACACCGTGGAAATACACGGTGCAGGCGACTCAGCAACCGAAACCGAAGACGATACCGACACTCAAGAGGACGAATAGAACATGGCTCACATTGCCACGATTGGCGCAAACAAGATTCAGCTTCAGGACGATCAGATGAAACTCGATATGGAGGGCGTCAAGAAAGCCCTGTCTGGCGCATATCCTGAGATCATCAACGCCACAGGGCGCGAACGCACGTTAGAGGACGGAACAATCCTCTTCGAGTTCCTGCCGCAGCCTGGGCGTAAGGGATAAAACTCCATGGACGAGTTAGTCAAAATTCTGGCATCCGTGCCAGAGTCCGATTTGAAAGTGTTGGGGCTGCTTCGGCAGTCCCAGCCAACCGCGGGGCAATTTCTCCCGCGTGGTTTGCCACGGAAAGCCTACACGGAAGCTGCGCTGGAGATGATGGCTTATACCCGTGCCTGTTCCGAACTCGCACAGCGCGTTAAGAACCTGACTCCGGCGCAGGCTGCCGCCTTTTCAATTAGCGAATACGGACTGTAGGAGGGAGCGACCTTGAATCCCTACAATGGCATTTACCCACTGCTGCTGAAGGATGCGCCGACCCTGTTGGCACTAGCGGGCTGCTGGACAAATCCTTTTGAGGTTGAGGATGAATTCATGATGGAAGAGGAATCGTTGTTCAATGCGTGGCGGTTTGCCAGCGATATGTTTCCCGACGTCGCGGCAGGCGTCACCTGGGCGATGTGGGAAGGCCACAGCCAAAAGCAGATCGAGCGGCAGCTCTCAGACGAGTTTCGCCCTCTCCTGCCAGGGCAACTCAGCGAGATCGAGTTGATCCCTTACGGGCCGGAATACAACTACTACGGCATCGACTGGCAAACCAGCTTTCCAGAGGAAATACCGCCCCTGTCGCCGGAACAAAAGCAGTATGGAAAACTCCTGAATATGATCGACCATGAGCGCTCCCCGTATCATCATCTCACCATGCAAAATCTGGCAGATCGCTATTGGACGAGGCGGCCTGATCTCTCCGCTTTTGTGCAACTCAATACGAGCATCTCCGGCAATACCCTGATTGACTACACCCGTGACGAGGCGCTGGAAAATGGCTACGACATTCCCGAATGGTCATTCAAAACGCTGGAATTTGCCTGGGATGTCCAAATCGACGCCGACACCTTTTTCGATCTGGCGCAGACTGGCAAGGTCGCGCTGCGCCAGACCGAAACCTACCTTCAGTTCTGTGAAGAATTGATTTTATCCAATTGTTTTGCGATTTCAGAGGTACACCATGTCCCAAAAATCCCCTATCAGAACGCCTTATACGGCTCCGCCGTCTGATTTATACGGCATCGGCATGACCCATCTGGAAACGGCGCTGAAAGCCGTTCCCCTGATGGAACTGGTTTTTTATCTTTATGGCATTGTCCGCCGCTCGTATAGTGAGCAGGGCGCGACGGAAGTCATTATTGCGCCAGAGGACATCGCCAAAGCCCTTTCCCTGCGGGAACACCGTTGGGAAACCGGCATCCTCAACGCCAACACGCTCTACATCGGTGAAGTAAATGGTGTGCGAACGGTGGTGGAATACCGCCCACCCCAAATCACAGGCGTCTGGTTCGACGGCAGCGCTGCACCGCTCCGTGTTCCCCTGCCAGGGATAGTCATGATGCGCCATTCGGCTAAAAAGGAAAGCGTGTATAAGCTGTTTGCGGTGAAAGTGCGTCCGACTGCCCGCACCCTCAAGCTGTACCGCGCCCCACTCCCCAACGTCTTCTCATCGGGGGGCATCTGTTGGGGGTCAGTAGCAAAACCGACCCAGCATGAAGGTAACGATCTGGCAGCCGATTGGACAATGCTCTTAGGCTCAGGCTTTGGCAATCACGGTTCGATGTCGTCCTCAAAGAAATACAAAGACGACATTCGCAAATTCCTGCTGGAGCTGGATGCTAATCACAGCAAACGCTACCCCATCTCCGATCTGATCGAGCATCAGTTCTCACTCAAACAGGAGATCGAACATGCCAACAAAGATTGACATGAAGCGTCCGATGCAATTTGATCCCGACATTCACCTCAAGCGTATCGTCCTGGTCGGCTTGGGCGGCACAGGCAGCCACGTCGCCCGCATCCTGGCCCGAACGCTCTATGACCTGCGCAGTCGCCATATCGACATCCCCACATTGGTCTTTGTGGACGGCGATACGATTGAAGCTCAAAATGTGGGACGGCAAATGTTTGTCGAAGCGGAAATCGGCTGCTACAAAGCCGAGACGCTGGCGCGGCGTTTCAACTTCAGCCTGGGTCTGGAAATCCACTATCGCAATGAATACCTGTGCAAAGAATGGTACTCCCATCACAATCGCTATACAGCCGATAAGGAAACCTATGGCGACGGTGAAACCCTCTGGATCGGCGCGGTGGATAACCACCTGGCGCGACGGGAATTGGCGCAACTGCGGGGGCTGTGGATTGATGCGGGCAACCACAACGGCAGCGGGCAGGTCATCCTGGGCAATACGAATAGTTGGAAGGTCATCGACGGGGAAACCCGCAATCCGCGTACTGTCAGAGGCATTGTTCAGGAACACTCCCGCCGTTATCTGCCCACCGTCCCGCTGATTTATCCTCTCGTACTCGAACCGGAAGCCGTGCCGACCCCCTCCTGCGCCGTTGGCGTGATCCGGGATGAGCAATCGCTCCTGGTGAATGACTTCATGGCGGCGGTAGTTGGACAGTACGTTCACAAACTCCTGTATCAGCAGCCGATCACTACCTTTATGACCTTCATCGATATCGACGGACTTGCCATGCGCTCTGTCCCCATAGAAGAAGTGATGACCTTCAAACCGCAGTAACGCCGTCCCCTTGATTTGCCCTTAAAATTGGAGACCAAGTGACAGAAGGAAGCACCTCGCTGCGTAGCGAGGTGTACCCTGAAGCCTGCGAAACAATGATGATAGAGATCGCGTTCCATGCGGATATATCCCGGTCATCCGCACCGCCGTCCAGTAGGCCGCACAAACGCTCCTGAAGCCTGAACCCGATACCACCAGCGAACTGATCTGCTCTACTGACTACGCGATGTCGCCTCGCGATCACCCACGAGCTGAAAGGATTCGTGCAGGATGTTGAGGGAGATTCGTTCGAACAGATCGTTCGCTGCCAGAACACCACCGACTAGATTCACCGGATATTGCTTTTATCCAAGCCTCCTCTGCCAGCGAAATGCCATCATCTCATGATCTTCCTTCCTGGTTTGTCCAGCTTGTCTAGGGTAAACGGCTTACCGATCCCTAACCCCCAGGTAAACCAACAGGTCGAAAATTGCGCACCTCCACCGGAGTAACCCGCCCGGGGCATTTTGAAGTCAACGCGCGGGCTGAAGAGGATGATTTCAAAGCCGTAGTGCCGCATCAAGACCTGTGCCTTCTTTGCGCCCATGGTTTCGACGGGCAAGAGAAGTGCGAACGGTTTTCCCAACTCATAGCAGCGCCGCAACCAGGGGTACTTCAGAGTGTATGGGGGATTCGTGACCAGACAATCCCACTGTACGGGGTCGTACTCAAAGAAGTCTTGCCCGGTCAGAACGTCACTTGAAAGGACTGCGGGAAAAGACTTTTCCCGTAACCCATCCACCAATAGCCCCTCACCAGCTGCCGACTCCCAGATCCTCCACGCCGGCTTCAAATAAGGCAGGATGGGTCCAAGGGCATACGCCGGGGTCTGACAAAAATCTGATTCCTTCAGTTCCTTTGACTTTCCGGCGCGGTTGACCTTCTTATCGCGCTTGTAGTTAAAAGCGATTTCCGGCGATTGACGTATGAAGAGGTCATTCACCGTCTGCTGCACATGCGCTTTCGTCATCCGGCCATCTGGTGCATTCGCTACCGCACACTGCCAGGCGATGCGTCGGTCCGCCGGTTCAAGCGGAACGAGCGGGCGAACCTGCGCCTCGTACTTCGGAATGACACCAATTGATGCCAAATCATCCACAACAGCAGCAGCCTGGATCTGCCGCTTCGCATATGTTTTGCTCATCCCCCATCGCTCATGGCAATACTGCTCGAACGTTTGATACTTGTCGCGATACAGTCGCTGATCCCGAATTGCCTGCAGCGCCTCCCCAATAATGTGGGAGCTCTGCAAACCTTCGGCAATGATGGTTTCGTGTTCGCTTAACGCACGCTGTTCGTCTTCTGTCATGCCGGATGGGGTAACACTTTTTTCAGTATTCATCGCTAAGTCTCCTTCTCTTTTGAATTAATCCGTTTCCAGCCTGCTTTTAGCAGGGACTCACACAGCCGCCTGGCAGGCCGCCAGTTCGTTTGGTCTGGATGGCCGAACATAAAAATCCGGATCAGCCCCTTCACTGATAGTTTGATGCCCTTCCAATAATCGCAGTCGCATCTGGCCTCCCTCAAAACTCTAACACTGCAAAACAGGTGTCCACCGGGATGGGCACAAATCATGGTGCATCCTCCACCTGCGCCAAAGGGTGCCCGGCCTGGATCTGGACGGCCTTAGCCAGCGTTGCGTTTGCTGGTACAGCATCTAAAATCCATTCGGTCAGATTGCATCCCGCTTTTAGCATGTCGTTTACATCGTGGGCTGTTGGTGTGACCCGAATAGCCCTGGTACCCAATTGAGCGCTCCACCATGCGGCGGCATCCTCGCCTGCCTTATCCATGTCGAATGCCAGTAAAACGCGATCAGCCAGGAATAGCCGGGCAACCCAACGTAACAAGCGACTGCCGGAGGCTGTCCCCGTCGCGACGGCAACTAAGCCATGCGGTAACAAAGAGGCCGCGCCTGTCCGGACAGCCAGGGCATCAAATTCGCCTTCGGTCATCACGACCGTTGAGCCAAAGCCGATGTCATCCGCGTTATAAAGCGCATTCGCAAAACCCGCTGCTGAGATGTACCGTTTGCCCTTTTCGACAGTCCCCATACGCCGGAAATTGACGCGCCAGTATTGCCCCTCAAGCTGCCAGGGTATCACGATCCCGGCGGGCAAATATACATCCGCCGCGCCCCATGTTTCGTGTCGATCCGTCGGGTTGTATCCGAGTTCCGCCGCACCTATCGTCGCCAGTGACAAGCCGCGCCCGAGCAGGTAGTCAAGTGCTCCCCTGCACTGTTCGGAGTAAAGTCGTAGAATACTCTCCGTGACAAAGCTGTCAGCTTTGCGCTGATAACCAGGATCATTCAGGCTGATGTAATCGGATTTGAGCACGCCTGGGCGTGGCTTATCTTCGGGAACAATTTTTGCTGAAGTTCGCTGATCATTTTCACGATGCTGCCGCCGAGCTACCGGTGCGTCACTCAACAAGCCAAGCTTCGCGATTGCCGCTTTGAAGTCTATGCCGTCGTGTTTCTCAACAAACGAAATCGCATCGCCCCCACGCGGTGAACACTGGCGACAAAACCAACGCCCGCCACCGCTGTTGTGTGGCTGCACCCTAAAGCGGTCTGTGCCGCCGCAAAACGGACAAGCGCCACGCCACTCGCCGCCGTTCGTGCCGCTAACTTTTTTTAATTTCGTGCTTATCAGGTTTAAAAGGTCGATCCCGGTTGTATCCATTTTTCCTCTCTTACTTTCCTTCTGGCACTTACTCTCTTTACTACCACCCCTAAAGGGGTGTGGTAGTAAAGGAAGTAACTAGGGTGTTGCTACGATTTACTCCACGATAGTATTGTGGGAGTATGTGGTAGCACGATTGCTTTCAGGCTAGAAGAAAGGTAAGTCGCCAATATCGCTTGAGTATGGAAACCCTTCAATCTTCAGCGGAATGGCTTCCCCTTCCATTGCATATCTAACCCGAAATTCAGCATTTCGAATGAGCCACAATGCCATCCGGTAGGACGTGACGCCTGATAATTCAATACTGCCATCTTCATACAGCGTGACAGTAACTTTTGCCGATGTCGTAGCTTGGATGAGTTCTGTGGCCTGTACGTTCTCAGTCGATTTCGTTTCGATGTCCATGTTCAATCCTTCGTATTAGACTTGATTTGAGTAACCCTGCTGTGCAGCATACTGCTTGCCCGCTGCGGTCAATATCCAGGGGTCAAACCGCCCGTCCTTTTCAATCAATCCTTTGCGGCTCAAGGTTTTGAGCGCCCGATAGAAAGTAGTCTCCTGGATACCGATCGCTTTTCGTAAATCGTTTGTCCGCGCGCCCTGGTCAAATAAGTTGCTCGCCAACCAATGTATAATGGAATTTTGGCTATCCGTCAGGGTATCGCTGTCGTCAATCACGCGATCTGATGGCAGTAGCACGAGGCTGAATTCACCCGGCGATACTTCGACTTCGACAGGTTTAAGGTAGTACGTCTCAAAAGGTTTGCTATCTTTTGCTTTACTACATGAGACGCGAATAACCCCGTCATCGGCGTTTACCTCAATCATGGCATCCGCTGCGCCTCGAAGAGCGCTGCTCCCACGTTCTGAGCCGTTGCCTTTTCCGGTGTGATGCACCACCAAAACGGCGGTGTTCAATTCGCGCTGCAGGCGATTACAGGCATCAATGAATAAGCCCATATCCCTGGCGCTGTTTTCATCCCCTCCCAGCATGCAACGGGCCAAGGTGTCGATCACAATGAGCCGGGGATGGATGTCTTGCACTGCCAGGATGAATGATTCGACGGCCTGGTTGTCAAGCATCGCTACGGGGACAAGCCAAAAATGCAGTCCACCGCGTCCAGCCTTGTAGTGCTTATGCCACGCTTTCGCCCGCTTGTCGTAACCCCCCACGCCCTCTGCGGCGATATAGATAACATTCCCGTGCTGCGCAATCTGCTCGGCATAATCCAGCGCGCGGAATGACTTACCTGAGCCGGATGCACCAAACAGGACATTTAAGCCGTTCGGGAGTTCGCGGGAGATCAAATATGAGGTAGGCGGCAAGCTGTCAAGTTCGCTCTCATGTACTAGCTTGCGCGTGGTATTGATTGCCGCTACCAGTGTCGAAAAATCGGGCAGGAGTCTCGGTACCCCATACTCCTGCCAAAACGTGAAGGCGGCATCAATGCCCCCGTTTTCGTGAACAACATCGAGACTCGTGGCAACTTCTTGAAGCAGAGGATTTGCAAATTTGGGCCTCGGGTGAGATGTCGGGTTACTCAGCACCGTTCTTATATAAAGGACAAACTCCCGCTGTTCGTCCAGGTTGATCGGCGGTGTATGTCCATTCCTTAACGCGGTAATTTCTGTACTATAATTCAATGAATTAACCTTTCGATACACTGATTTCATTTGCCCGCCGCTGGATTGCATCCTGGCGGCTTTTTATTTCTGGTTGATTTGTATGATGCTGAAATCAGAACGGACGTATCCCACGTTTTACGTTCAGATTTCAAAACTTTGAGATTGGCACTAGCTTTGGTTGGTACGCCGATCCTCCTAAGTTGGACGTACCGGGCGGCTGGTTGAGAGTGCCTCGTTCGATTTTGTGGCGTGGCGTAATGGATTGGCTGCTGCTGTGGGTGTATTCCGTTACCCAATCAACTGCCTGGAGAAACGTCAGGTTTAATTCGCGCATCAGAAAATCAAAAACGTCGCCAGAGTCACGGGTACCGCCAAAATCCTTGTAGCCATCGACACTGACAACAAAGCTCGCCTTTTGGCCGTCCGGTCGCCACTTTGAAAAATACGTGTCTCGCCTTGGGGTCGAATGTTCCGGCTCGCCCCAATGTAAGCGCACAATATCGCGGCAATCAATCCGGCTCTTGAGGTCTTTGGCATCCGGTTGACTTTCATATTGATACGCTATATCATTTACCATAGATCATTCTCAGACCACAATTCGTTTTACGTTTCTGGTTGCCCTGCTTCACTCTCAGGGCTTCTTCTTTTTTATATGCGGTTGCGGTTTTTACTGTCTCCAACGCTCATGTTAATAGAACGTTTCTTGCTAACTAAATGATTCGGGATTACACTGAGGTCAAAGGGAAATTCCCTTTGATGAAAATCAAAATCCGGCTCGTCCGGTACACAAGCCCCCGTTGCCATTGATACCTATCTCGTTTGAATGCGCGTTATTGCTTGCCAGCTGACGCACTCAGAGATAATTGGCGCGGGGTTTCGTGTTTCTATCGCTAAAATATAGAGTTATTCGCCAGAATTATCTAGCCGGGTAAAACAGAAAGTCGGGACAAGTACCGGTACTTGTCCCGACTTTTACTCTCCGATGGATTTCTCATATCTGTTGACCTGTTTATTCACATAATTACCGAGACCTTGATATTTATGTTTGGCCTTTGCCATGAGCGCTGAAGCCTGGTGATACACGCCATAATCTTCATGTTCCTCAGAATTTGCTGATAGCCAATTGTCAAGTGTCTTTTGAACATTGACCGCTGTCTCGTGTGCATTCTTGCCTTTATGCTGTGACCCCAGTTGCCCGATGAGTTGATTGGGTGGGTGCATCCCTCGTGGCTGCCCGCCACGATTAACCTTAGCGGTGAGATCGACAAGGCCCTCAGCGAAGAGGGTTTGTTTTGTGAGGTTCTGTAAATCTTTATAGGCTGTCGCATCTCCCGCCAGGAGTCGGTGATAGGCGTTTAAGCGCTCATCAACAAGTTGTTTCGCATTGTCATCGATTAGGTTAACATTCCGTAGTTCTTTTTCTATATCACAATATTCGCGGTAAATCTGCTTCTGTATGGTATTCAATTGATCCATCATCCCAGCACCGCGATCAATGACACATTGGTCAAATCGCGTTATCAAGCGATCCAGACTGCCAACTTTTTTTATGAATGGCAGGGTGTGTTTTATCAAACGCTCATCGGCCTGCTGCTGTGCTTCGGCTCGAATGGATTCGAGTACGCTACGCGGAATAGTAATTCCTCTGGATTGCCCATCTCGTCTTTTATTCATTTTTCTGCTCCTGTTATGTTTGATCCGTTCTTGAAGAAGACCTTTTGCTTCCAGCTTTACGCTCCCCTTTTGCATATTACAAATAGCACCTAGATTACCTAGTGTACACACTGTTTCTCATGCAATGTAGTCTTTGTTTATTCAATCAAAAATGCAAGGTATATTGGCTCCCAATACGGTCATAAATACCTTTCACCTTTATCGCGTTGCAGCGTGTAAAGCAAGGCGCATTAGCGTACATAAAACGAACGACACATTCAATCCTTCTTCATCCGACTTTACGTGAATAAGCCGCTTCGCATAGTTCTAAGTCAATAACACCCCCTTCATGCACATATGTAAAATTCACAAATCCCAATAGCAATTTTTCCTTTAACGCTTTATGTGTTATGAAAAAATGTCCTGAATTTAGTCGATGAATGCCTCGCGCCGCCGACGCCAAAACACTTGCTCTGATGCCCTACCCTCGCTGAAATATACCGCCTCATTCAGTGGTGTTGCCCGTTCACCAGCGGACGTAATCGGTTCGCCACGATTCGTCCATTCGAACACCCCGCGACGGCTACGCTCATGCCGACCCAGGAACACATAGACTGGCCGGTTCACTTCCCCAAGTAAACCCATGCGGAATTTCCGACTGCGCTGGTGGGCTTTCAGTTTCTTGGAACTTTGGAAGTAGAGACGCGCTTTCCCGCCACGCTTAGAATTAGCAGGATCGTCAATACTTTGTGCTGCTTTCCGAATTTTTGTAGCCTGGCCTTTTTTGGAATGACTTTCAATGGTGCTGTGATAGGTGTTGGCGATTTGCCACATCAGCCGCGTTTCATGAGCGATGCCTTTCGTCGTGCGGATTTGCGCCAGGTACGGCTGCGCGTGATCTGGGATATGCTCAATGCTGGCCTCGTCATCATCAGGGACATACTGCACGATGTTGTGCTGTATCGCGATGATGTGTTGCAGGCGATTCTGTTCCCACCGCCGCAGCGTGGTCTGGTCACGCCCGAACAAACCTTCCAGGGTCTCCCGCGCGATAGTAACATCCCACTTCCCCTTTTCGCTCCGTCCTGCTATCCACCCTGCGTATAGTATCGCTTCCCACGCTTCGAGGCTGCCGGATGGGTCGAGCAGAACATCCCGGTTGCCAGGTAGATTGGTCTCAGTCATAATGCCTTGTTCACGCGCCATCTCAGTCATGATGGCTGATACAGGCTGGATGCCGCGCAGGTAGAGCCGCTTGCCCACACAGTACCAGAACAGCCCATAGCTGTCCTTCAGCAGCCGATTGAAGTGGCGCTTGGTACAGGGAATGCGGTACGCCTGCACCTTCTCCCAGAGACTGCGGCGCGTGATGACGCCACTGCCCTGCTCACTCCGCGTAATGTCGCGTGCCAGCACCCAGAGGCGGAACTGATGGGCAAGCTGAAGCGAGATGGACAGCCTGCCGACTTCCCAGTCCACGCGGATCGACTTCTGCTGACATGGCGGCAGAATCTGCGGGGTGACATCGAAAATTTCCTCAAATGTCGCGGTGGCAGCACGCTTGGCGCTTAATCGGTTGGCTTTGGGCTGGCGTTTTCGATGCTTGGCAGCCGCTTTAATCTGTCTGTGCGGGTCGGGGACATACGAGGCTTTGCAGTGCGCCAGGGCATCGAGCGCGGCGATCCGACCATCGAGTTCCAGGCTAGTAGCCCTAAACAGAAGCTGCTTGAGGAGTGAATCGGGCAAGCTGGCGTGGATTTTCGCGCTCAAGGCGTCGGCAAGGTGCGGGGCGTGAGTAATGCACCACTGCGCGGATTCGAGCGCCTGGCGCGGTGGGTCGGCAGCGAGGGAGTCCCACAGGGCGTTGAGAGACACCAATATGCGGTTGTGCGACAGATTTTGCTCAGTTGCCACGACTCAACCATTCTAAAAAAGTGAGAGGCGGCAAAATGCAAATAAAATCCTAACTTGCCATATGCGAGTTTCGCGCTATACTTGAAACATAGACAAGAAAATATCCACCTCTCAAAGGTGGTGCTATCTAGCAAACGCACTCGCATCGGTGACCAAACCAAAATCGCGGGTGTTTTGCATTTATATACAGAGAGAACTATAGCGTGACTCGAAGATTCCGGCGAATCTTGTTCCGATTTCCGAAATCACTTCTCCCACCCAGGTTGTCCTTGCCTCAAAAAGGTTGTCCCCCGAAGCACATTGCCCATCAAATTCATGACAGGATAACTACTCTGAGGGACAATTCAATTGTACGCCAAATTTCGAGGGTCTAGCAAGCACCCTACCCCACTTACGCGAGACTCCCATTCTTTAGCCGCATCAACGCGAACCGCAGCCCACCTACCGCGTTGAAATCGACAGGGTGAATCTTCTTCGTTGAGGGATATTTTTTCCGATCCAGAATTTTCGGGCCGTACCATTTCTTCAGATGATCTTCCACCAGCGTCGCTTCCCCACCGACCACGATCACGCTCTTGATGCCACGAAAGCTTCCAAACACGCCATCACAGATATTGTTCGCGATCCACTCTGCGAAGCGGACAGAATGTTTCTCCATCAGCGATTGGAGTTCGACTTCGACCCCGGCCACTTTCAGAGTGTAGTCTTTCTCTTCCAACCCTCGTCTAATCACAACATCAATGTCATCCACGCTCAGGTTGGCGAAATCGTCACCCTGCTTCTTGACCGTCCGCAGGATGGGTTCGCGAATGTGAACGTTCAGTCCACCGTTTTCCCAGGTCGCGGTTTCGAGCGCCTCCGGGTTGAAGTTGCCATCGACCATCTTGAGCGCATCGAGCGTATGTGCGCCGATGTCCAGGATGACCGTATCGCCGGACAGCACATCGTTTTTTGTCAGGTTGCCTTCGTCATCGACGATGAAGCAAGCCGCCGCGCCGATGCCTTCGGGCCAGATTTGTACGTGATTGTAGTGCCAGTGTCGGGGCTTCTTATCACCTTTGAGCTTGATCTCCACCTCGCGCCTATCGCCTGTGAACCTATCGAGCATCGTCTGCTTGGCATCGACGTACATGCCTGGAGGTGCGAACAAGGTCAGATCGACAGTACCCTCTTTGATGCCCAACTTCGCCAGCGCGACGGCCACGAGGAACTGATACATTTCATTGCCATACCTAGCCGCCCCCATGTGTCGTTCCAGGTTGCGCCGCGTGACGCGAATGACATCATCGCCCACCACATATCGATGACCATACCAATCGGCGTATTCGTATTGAAGCTCTAAATCTGCGCCCAGCCCAAGACTGTCGCCTGTAGCCGCTGCACGAACCGATGGGAAATAAACACTCTTAAACCCGCCACCTGCTTTGGCAAGCACCGCATTGGTGCCGCCATTGCCTGGATCAACCGAGATAACGTTATCCGACATGACACTTACTCCTAATCTAGCGTTTCTTGTTGCGAGTAAAGCGACCCGTGCGCTGCTTCTGACCGTCAGGTGCAGGTGCGTTCGCCAGCGCTTCATCCAGTTTCTCAGCGATCAGGTAACGAACGACAGCGCTCCGATTGATGCGCTCCGGGTGAAATGGCTGTCGCAGCCCGGTCACACCCAAGCGCTCCAGATACTCGGCGATGGTCTGTGTATGATTCTTTTGGATTAGACCCAGAAACTATTTACTGACATCGTGACCACCCGCTGGTGGAAAAATCTCTAATCAATGGCAATGCTCCGCAGAGAGTATCCCTGACAA
>JALHNB010000047.1 GCA_022843745.1 Anaerolineae bacterium
AAATTTTTGTTATTCATTATATCGCGGATTGGTCATTGGTCGTTGGTCGATAGTCGTTGGTCGATAGCGTCATACTTGAGATGATGTATGGCAGGGCGACCCAACGGGATCGCCCCTACGAAATTATGTGTGTTGGTTCTCGGCAGGGCGCACGGCGGTGCGCCCCTACAATCAATGCGTATCGTGTGTGATGTAGGGGCGAGGCATGTCTCGCCCCTACGGTCATCGCGACACCGATTACCCGCCGAGAACCTTGTTGGCTTCTTCACGCAGCAGCGCTACGCCATCCTCGACGGAAAGCTGGCCGAACAAAATTGGGTCATGGAACAGCGGCCCAAAGACGTTGCCTGTGAAATTGCTCCAATTCGCCGGGTCTGGCGCGGGGATCGGGCTGGAATCTTCGGCAACTGCGGCGACAAACCGGAAGGTTTCGGCGCTGGCGGCATCAAGCATCGGCAGCAGGTGGTCAGCGACGACGGTGGAGATCGGCACACCGCGTTCGGCGAACAGCACTTCATTCGCGGGCAGATCGTTGGTGACATAGTTGATGAAATCGGCTGCCAGTTCGGGAGTCTCGCACTGCGAAGTGATCGAGAAGAACATTGACGGCTTCAGGTAATTCGACGGCTGACCACCTTCAGGGCGCGGGATCGGCCACAACTGGAAATTGCGCTCTTCGCCAGCGCCAGCGAAGACCGCGACCACCTGATTGCTCCACTGATACTGCATGGCGGAGTCACCCGTGACGATCATCGAGGCTTCGAGGGGAGCCTGGGCAAATTCGGCATATTCTTCGGGGGTGGCAATTACGCCGTCATTCTGTAAGCGCAAAATCATATTGAAATGGTCAATTGTCGGCTGATCATCAGTGTAGCCGAGTGACTTGCCGTCTTCCGAAATCACAGGCTGACCATAACCCAGGTTCATGGTGCGCCAGAACTGGACATCGCCCAGCCCGGTTGTGCCTGCGGTCATCGCCCAAATGCCAAGATTTTCGTGCAGTTGGCGGGCAACTTCTTCAAATTCTGTCCATGTCCATGTGGTTGAGGGCAGTTCGATACCGGCTTCCGCAAAGGCATCGACATCAATAATAATCGACTGCGAGTTCGTCCCCAGGCTAATGCCGAAGGTTTCATCGCCCACTTTGCCGCCGTCCAGCAGCGAGGCCGGGACGTTGGATACGTCGATCTGGCTGGATTCGAAGAAGGGATCGAGAGGCATAAGCAGACCGCGTGATGCCCACTCGGTCAGGTAGGCATAATCCTGCTGCATCACGCACGGAAGCTGCTCACCAGCCGCTTTGGTATTTTCCAGCGTCCAATAATCGGTGAAGCTGGCGAATTCGTAGACAATATCGACATCGGGGTTGGCGGCTTCCCACATTTCGATGACTTTGATGGTGCGGTCATGACGATTTTGTGAACCCCACCAGTTGATTTGCAGTTCTGTTTTGTCCTGCGCGAGTGACGGGCCGACCAGCGCCGCCAGCAGGCCGAGGATTATCGTTAAGAGCAGTAACTTTCGCATTTGAATAAGCCTTCCTTGATTATTTGTCTTGTTTGTCTTTTTCGCCTCAAGCTGTTAGCTTTTAAGTCGATAGTCGATAGCTATTCGCTTTTAGCTTGTTTCAAGAACATGGGTTTCATAATCTCACGAAGTGTTTTTTGCTTTTGCTAAAAGCTAATGACTAGCAGCTAATAGCTTTTCAGCCTCCCTTGATCTAGTTGGCTATTGCGGGAAAATTTCATATCATATAGGATATATGATGTGCGTTCCAATATAGGATATAGGATATAGCGCGAAAACGCAAGAGGTTATCATGAAGGTCGAATTTCGCAGTAAAAACGAGATTGTTTATCAGCTTTTGCGTCAAGCGCTGGTGAATGGCGACTATAAGCCGGGAGATCGGTTGGTGATCGACCAACTCGCGGTGGAACTTGGCGTGAGCCAGATTCCGATCCGCGAGGCGATCCGGCAGTTGGAGGCCGACGGATTTGTCACGATTGAGCCATATTCGGGCGCGACGGTGACGGATTTGAACGCCAACTTCATTTATGAGGTGTTCGCGCTGCTGGAAAATATCGAGGTGATTTGCAGCCGCACCGCCTGCCGCTGTATGACCGACACCGAACTGGAAAATCTGGCAGCGTTCATCCACAAGATGGACGCGAGTGTGGATAAGCCCGATCAGTGGTCGCAGGAAAATAAAGAGCTGCATCTGCTGGTGTGCGATTATGCACGGGCGGCGCTGACGAAAAAGATGATGCTGAAAGTTCTCGATCATTGGGATCGGCTGCGCCTGCATTATCTGAAGGATGTTTTTGGGCATCGGATTCATGTGGCGCAGGAGGAGCATAAGCAGATGCTTGAAGCCTTCCGTGCGCGTGACCCGGACGCGGTGGAGCGTATCGTCCGCCAGCATAACCAGAACGCGCTGGCACGGTATATCGCGCATTTGCAATCGGCAGGCTATATCGCCGTGCAGGAGGGGTGCGCGTGAGGGATTAACCCCTCCCCCAGCCCCTCCCCATTTCGCAAGCTCATGGAGAGGGGAGTCGGGCGCGGGTGAGGAGATGAAGTTAGAAGCGGACGCGATAATGCGATTTCAGAAAATAAATCGGAGATCGTTTTCGTAGGGGCATGATATATCATGCCCCTACCAACGCGACGCTCGAATATCCGGTTTAAATCTCAATAGACCATTATTGCGCCCCTACCAACGCAACGATGATATATCCGGTTTAGTGGTGAAAAGAGCAACAGGGCAACAGGTACGCGGGAGAACAAAAATGATTACTGATAGACAAGAGGCGAAGACGCAACCCCTACAACAGATCAAACCGAATCGGAAAATCACCGGGATTTCGGCGATTTTGCTGCCATATACTGACGATGGCGCGATTGATTGGGACGGTTTTCGCGCCCATGTCGCCCGTACCTCCGACGCGGGGATTACGCCTGCGGTGAACATGGACACAGGCTACGTCAATCTGCTGACCGACGACGAGCGCCTGGCGGTCTTGAAGCACACGCAGGAAACGCTGGGTGGCAGAAATTTCGTCGCGGGGGCATTCGTGGGCGATCAACCCGGCGATGCCTGGAATCCGGGTGCGGTTCTTCAAGCGGCGGCGCAGATTCAGCAGCACGGCGGGACGCCCGTGATTTTTCAGTCATATGGGCTGACGAGCCGGGCGGATATTGCCGGGGCGTATGCCGAGATCGGGCGCGAAGTCCCGCAGTTTATCGCGTTTGAGCTGGGCAAAATGTTCGCACCGTTCGGTCAGATATACAGCCTGGAAACGTATGCCGAAATGCTCGATGTGCCGCAGTGTCTGGGCGCAAAACATTCGTCGCTGAGTCGCCAACTCGAATGGGAACGCCTGGAACTCCGCGATAGCCGTCGCCCCGATTTCAAGGTGTTTACGGGCAACGATCTGGCGATTGATATGGTCATGTACGGCAGCGATTACCTGCTGGGACTCAGCACATTCGCGCCGGATTTATTCGCCAGACGTGATGCGATGTGGGCGGCGGGCGACCCCGGCTTCTACGAACTCAACGACATCCTGCAATATCTGGGATTTCTGGCGTTCAGGCCGCCCGTCCCGGCCTACAAGCACAGCGCGGCGCAGTTTCTAAAGTTACGCGGGTGGTTGAAAAGCGACCAGATACATCGGAACGCGACACGCAGGCCGGACAGCGATGTCGAGATTTTGCGCGATATTGTGGGGCGGTTAAGCTAATTGTGACAAGGGATTTGCGACCCGGCAATTTTAAAGCGACACCTACCAACACGTGATCTGTAGGGGCATGATATATCATGCCCCTACGCAAAATACCTCGCATTTCCCTAAACTATCGTGAACGAAAGTGTCGAGACGGGTAGGGGTGAGGGGAATTTATGTAGAGATGAGGTAAAAAAATTATGACATACCGACGCATCGCGCAGTTACGCACAGCAGAGGATTTTCGGCGGCATCTGGAAGCTATTGGCGCGAGTCTGGATTTTGACGAGACGATGCAGGCCGGGGCAGACGCGCCTTTATCACAGCCGCACACGGTTGACGGCTTCACATTCAGCAATCGATTCGCGGTTTTGCCGATGGAAGGCTGGGATGGCACAACCGATGGGCATCCAACGGATCTGGTGCGGCGGCGCTGGCAGCGATTTGGCAGCAGCGGGGCGAAACTGATCTGGGGCGGGGAGGCTGTCGCGGTGCGGCCTGATGGTCGCGCCAATCCGAATCAGTTGATTATGAACGCCGACACAGTTGGTGAAATCGCGAATTTACGCGACATGCTGATCGCCACCCACCGCGAACGTTTCGGTGGCGATGATCCGGTGGTCGGCTTGCAGTTGACGCATTCGGGGCGGTTCGCGCGGCCTGTCGGCAAAGAGCCGAAAATCCTGTATCACCACCCATTTCTCGACAAAAAATTCGGCCTCGGTGACGACTACCCGCTGATGACTGACGACGAAATCGCCTATCTGATCGAGGATTTTTTACACGCGGCAAAACGGGCGCAGCAGGCGGGCTTTGATTTTGTCGATGTCAAGCACTGTCACGGCTATCTGGGGCATGAATTTCTGAGCGCGGTAGATCGGGAAGGGCGCTATGGCGGGAGTTTTGAAAATCGGACGCGATTTTTACGCGAGGTCGTGGCTGGAATCCGTGCCGAAGCCCCCGGCTTAAAAATCGGCGTTCGCCTGAGCGCATTCGATTTGCTGCCGTTTCGCCCCGGCGCGGATGGAACGGGCGAGCCGGAAATTTACCAGAATGGCGATTATCGCTATGCGTTTGGGAGCGCTGGCAGTGGACTCGACGTGAATTTAGCGGAGCCGTGCGCGTTTCTAGATTTGCTGAAGTCGCTGGATATTCATCTGGCCTGCATCACGGCGGGCAGCCCATACTATAATCCCCATATTCAGCGTCCGGCGCTTTTCCCGCCGTCGGATGGCTATCAACCGCCGGAAGACCCGCTGGTCGGCGTGGCGCGGCAGATCAACGCGGTGGCAGCATTGAAAGCGCATTGCCCCGATATGACGATTGTCGGCACGGGCTATTCGTATTTGCAGGAATGGCTGCCGAACGTGGCGCAAAATGTCGTGCGAACGGGGAAGGCAGATTTTGTGGGCATTGGTCGGCTCATTTTGAGCTATCCCGACATCGTTGCGGACGTGCTGGACGGCAAATCGCTTCAACGCAAGCGCCTGTGTCGGACATTCAGCGATTGCACCACCGCGCCGCGAAACGGCCTCGTCTCCGGCTGCTTTCCACTGGACGATTTTTACAAAAATCACCCGGACGCGGAGGCACTGGCGAAGTTGAAGCGACCAGAAACATCTCAGGCCTAGAAGTGATATACTGGCTTTAACCACTTTCTAGCTGAGGTACTACATGGAAGCCAAAAATTTTCAACTCAGCGACGGGCGAAATCTTGCCTACGCGGAGTACGGTCAGCCGGAGGGGATTCCGGTATTCTTTTTTCATGGTACGCCGGGAGCGCACATTATGCCAGAGGGCGATATTGCGATGGCAGTCCGGCACAATTTACGGATCATCGCCACCGCCAGGCCTGGGTTTGGGCTGTCGGATTTCAAGCCGGGGCGGATATTACTCGACTGGCCGGATGATGTCGTTGAATTGGCGGATTTTCTGAAAATCCCGCAATTTGGGGTGATTGGACATTCCGGCGGCGGCCCTCATGCAGCGGCCTGCGCTTATAAAATTCCAGAGCGTTTGACACGCGCATCACTGGTGAGCAGCCTCGCGCCCTGTGATGCCTTTGGCGAATGCCCAGAGCCGCCGCCACTCGCTGAGCGCGAAGCCTATTATGCAGATTATGCGCAGTCGGTCAAAGCGGATGGAGATGCCTGGTTTACCAATGTTCTGCCCCGCGTTGGCGAGATGGATCGCAGCCGAGCGCGGGAGCTGAAGTCGTTTTATATTGAGTCATCTCAGGAATCGTTGCGCAATGGCTGGCGGGGGTATCTCCACGAAATGGAAATTCTGTATTTTCATCCCTGGCAATTTTCGCCTGCGGAGATTCGAGCGAAAGTTCACATTTTTCATGGTGAGGCTGATCCGGGCGTGCCTGTTTCGCATGGACGGTATCTGGCAGAACAGATTCCTCACGCTGAGGCGACGTATTTTCCGGGTATCGGTCATCAGATGCCCGAAGCGTGTTGGGACGTGATTTTCGAGAGTTTTGGAGCTTCGTAGGGGCGCACGGCGGTGCGCCCAACTCACATATACCAGAGGAACATTTATGAAAACATATCGCGCGGCGATCATCGGGACGGGTGGAGTCGCGGAAAGTCATATACGGGCGATCCGCGCGGCGGGTGAGCGAGTCGAAATCGTCGCGGCGATGGACGTGGACGAAGCGCGAGTTAAAGCCTTCTGCGAGAAACATGATATTCCGCGCTTTTACACCGACTCCGGCGCGATGCTCGACGCGGCGCAGGCCGATCTCGTGCATATCGCCTCGCCAACAGGGATGCACTGCGATCAGGCGATTCAAAGTCTGGAGGCGGGCGCGTGGGTGTTTTGCGAGAAACCGTTGTGCGCATCACTGGCGGAATTTGACCGCATCAGCGAGGCCGAAAATCGAACAGGGCGCTACGTCAGCACAGTGTTTCAGTGGCGCTTCGGCTCGGCGGCGAAACACGTCAAAAAAGTGATCGAGTACGGCGAGATGGGCGAACTGCGCGTGGCGGTGTGCAATACGCTCTGGTATCGGGCGCTGCCGTATTACGAAGTCCCCTGGCGCGGCAAGTGGGCGACGGAAACGGGCGGTGCGACGGTCACGCTCGGCATCCATCTGATGGATTTATTTCTGTGGTTTCAGAGCGAGTGGGAAGAAATTTTCGCGATGGCCGCCACGCTGGATCGCCCGATTGAGACGGATAACGTGACGATGGCGATTGTGCGCTTCAAAAATGGCGCACTTGCCAGCATGAGCAACAGCGCACTTTCGCCGCGCGAGGAATCGCACCTGCGGATGGATTTTCAACGCGCAACCGTCGAGGTGACGACGCGCTCCCCGTATACCAACAAAAATTGGCGTTTTACGACACCTGAAAGTATGCCCGACCCCGACTCGCTGGCGCGGTGGCAGAATATCGAAGAAGATTTTTCCGGCTCACAGGCGGTTCAACTCATCGAACTGCTGGACGCGATGGATCGCAACGAGCGCCCGCCCATCAACGGCCCGGACTCGCGGCGGATTGTCGAGTTTATCGCCAGCCTGTACAAAGCGGCCTTTACCGGCCAGCCTGTCACGCGCGGCTCGATTGCGCCGGGGGATCGGTTTTATGAGGGCAACAATGGGGGCAGGTGATCGCGACGAGTCGAATGAGGTATTTAGAATTTCATGGTTGATTGGAATGGCAGTTTTGAAGGATACAGCCGGAAGGAATTGCGTCGTGCTATAAAGCGGGCTGAACCTTCGATTTTTGAGCATATTTTACAATTTCTTGAAGATGATCCTAAAACTTTTGGCTCTGTCTATGCCAAAACGCTAATGTGGCAATACATCCGACGATATGGGCTGAACGAAAGGGATATACATTGTTTAGAACTAGCCGCACTCAAATATCTTGAACGACCTATGCGGCCTGAATATAAGCGCATGTGCCAAACAATGTCGTTTATTGCAACACCGTCATTCTGGCAGGAAATTGAAAAGCAACTCGTAAGCGAGAATCCGGTTATGCAGTTAAATGCCTATTGTTTGCGTCAATATTCTGAAGGGTTGAACGCGGGTGAACGGAAGCGCCTAGAGGCAAAAACAATAAAGCGAGTAATTAAGAAACACTACTGGAAAAATAACAGGCAGCGATATGGGCCTTATTTTTGGGGGAAGCATGTATGGGAAGCAGTATCAAATCCTTCGGTGTGGAAAGATAAGCAAGTTGTGTATCGTGAACCCATTGACGCAGATTTACCCATATTGCGTAATGATAACGATTACCAACTGACTATATTAGACTTTAGCTATTGCGAACCCGATAAAGTAATTGATGCGCTAAACCCGATTCTTATAGGTGCCAAATATCAGAACGGAATCAGTGCTTGGGTATCCATTTTCTATGTATTTGGTGAACTTAGTAGTAATCAAGCTCTTCCTATTATTGAGAATTTCTATACCACACGTATTGCTCATCAATTTGAAAGCGCAAAAAGATGGTTAACGACTCAGGCAATCAGGCGCTCACTGCAAAGAATTGGGACACCAGAAGCACTGCAAGCCGTCGCGAAATATCAACATATCGGTTCGGCGACTGATGCACATATGAAATCGTTCACGACAGGCTGGTTGGCAGACGGAAACATGCCCAAAAATGAACCTCATGCGGAGGAATAACTCCTGACCGAACGACGCATTTACGCAGCCTATGACGACAACGGCATCCACATGGATGCAGCGCCGCGAAATGCTGCCGGATACGCATTAAACAGACTGCTTACGCTGCTTTTCCGGGTCGCGCGGGATCAAATTCTGAGGCTGCACAATCTTCCGGCGCTCTGGTGTCAGACGTGCCAGCAGTTCCGCCGAGGGTTGATAGCCCAGACGGAAATTACCCCACGACGGGCCGTAACGGTAAACGATGATGCGTCGATCACCGGGGTTGACGCGCCGAGCCGAGCCATGCGAAAGTGCATCGACAAACAGGATCGCATCGCCCGCCTTCATATGAACCTCGATAGCGCCGACGAGATTATCGAGCGACGCGACTCCACCCTTGTCACGGTACTTTGCGATGTCCGGGTGCGGAAAATTGGATTTATGACTGCCGGGGATAACCATCGTCGCGCCGTCGCCGGGGCCGATGTCGGTGAGCGCGATGAGGATGTTGATCTGACCGCACATGAAGCGTCCGACGTTATAGCGGAACTGGGTGCGCTTGACGCCTTCGTGAGCGCCGGAATGCAGGGGTATGGCTCCACCGGGGCCACGCAAATTCACAAAATTCTCGTCAATGAACAGCGGCCCATGATGGTAATCGAACGTCCCTTCGCCACCGACGAAATATTTGACCTTATCCAGCCACGAGGGATGGTCGATCAGGCGCTCAAACGGCTCACCGGCTTCGTAAATCTGTTGAAGATCAAGCCCCTGTTCAACTTTTTTCCCCGGCGCATGGACATAGCCGTACCAGTCTCCCGGACTCAGCGGCAGCATCTGGTCAACACAGCCATTCAGCGCCGTAACTTCGTCGCCTGAGAGGGCGTTCTCAAGGATGAGATAGCCGCGCAAATCAAACAAATAAATATCCAGATCGGTCAGCATCCGTGTTTTCTCCTGTTTTGCCTGCTGCTATGTGTTATTGCGCTATTATAGCTTGTTGTCAGAGCAGGGGCAGGGCAACTCAAGATTAGCGAACTGCTGTCGCCTATTTTATACTCTGATTAAATAAATCCCTCCAAAATAAAGGAGCAATCCGATGACCATACGATTCGCCGCAATCGGCCTCAATCACAACCACATATACGGGCAGGTGGACTGCCTGATCCGCGCGGGGGCGGAATTCGTCTCGTTCTACGCCAAAGAGCCGGAACTCGTCGCGGAGTTTTCGGCGAAATATCCGCAGGCCAAACTTGCAACGGGCGTCGATGAAATTCTGGAGGACGAGTCGATTCAGGTCGTCACGAGCGCGGCGATCCCGATTGAACGCGCACCGCTGGGCATCCAGGTGATGCAGCACGGCAAGGATTTTTTGAGCGACAAGCCGGGGTTCGCCACGCTGGAACAGCTTGCCGAAGTGCGCGAAGTCCAGAAGCAAACGAAAAAAATGTACTCGGTGCTGTTCAGTGAACGGCTGGAAAGCAAGGCCAGCGTCAAGGCCAGCGAACTGGTGCAGGCGGGCGCGATTGGGCGCGTGATCCAGACCGTCGGGTTCGGGCCGCACCGCATGTTCGGCTACACGCGAACCGGCAGGCCGGACTGGTTTTTCCAGACCAAATATTTCGGTGGCATTATTAATGACATCGGCAGCCACCAGATCGACCAGTTTTTGCATTACACGGGCAGCGGCGCGGAAACCGAGATCGCCTCGGCGCAGGTCGCGAATTTTAATCACCCGCAGTACCCGGAACTCGAAGATTTTGGCGATGTGGTGATCCGCAGCAAACACGCGACGGGCTATATCCGCGTCGATTGGTTCACGCCGGACGGACTCAGCACGTGGGGCGATGTGCGGCTGTTTATCGTCGGCACGGATGGCTACATTGAGGCGCGGAAAAATGTCGATGTGGAAGGGCGCGCGGGCGGGAATCATCTGTTCGTGGTCGATCAAAAAGGGTCGCGGTACATTGATTGCAGCGATGTCGTGCTGCCGTTTGGCGGGCAATTTCTGGACGACGTGCGCAATCGTACTGAAACGGCGATAACGCAGGAACACGCTTTTCTCGCGTCGGAATTGGCGCTGAAAGCACAGACGATGGCGACGAAGATAGGGCAGGTTTAACCCCTCCCCCGACCCCTCCCCATTTCGCTTCGCTCATAGAGAGGGGAGCAAAGTCAGGAGCAAAAGGATAGCCGATGGAGGAATACAAAAATACGTGGGGATTGTATCCCTGGTTTCCAGAACGCGGCGAGCATCTTATTCATCCCACGCAACGCCAGGATATCCCTACAAATTCATACTATGGCAGGGTGTTTTACTGTTCAGGAACAAGCGATGATGGTTACTTGATACTGCACTTTATCAACCGTGATTATTTAGTCAAGCCGGATTTGTACAGGGTTGTACCCGATCCAAAATTCAACTTTGGAGATTGGGTCAAATTCATCAAAGCCTCGAATATTGTTATAGGTATGATATTGGGGATAGGTTGGCACTTTAGGGAAAACAGAGAATGCTACACCTTAACCATGAATGATCGAAAATTAAAAAAACGATATTGGGCCGAAGATTTGGAATTGATACAGCTATGAAAATCAATGTGGCGACGTGCCAGTTTCCGGTCTCGGCGGATATTCGTGCCAATTGTGAGCATATCCTCACGCTGATGCAGGCGGCGAAAGCACAGGGCGCGGACGTGGCGCATTTCTGCGAGGGCAGCCTCAGCGGGTACGCCGGGACGGATTTTGAAACGTTCGAAACTTTTGATTGGGCCTATCTGAAACAAGCGACACTGGACGTGATGAACTGCGCGAAAGAGTTGCGCCTGTGGGTCGTGGTCGGCTCGGCGCATCCGTTGAGTGCGCCACACAAGCCGCATAATTGCAGCTATATCATCGACGACAACGGTGTGCTTGCAGATCGCTACGATAAGCTGTTTTGTGCGGGTGACGCGCTGGGCATGACGGGCGATCTGGCGCATTACAGTCCCGGCAATCATTTCGCCGTTTTTGACATCAAGGGCGTGCGCTGCGGAGCGCTCATCTGCCACGATTACCGCTACCCGGAACTGTATCGCGAATATAAACAGCGCGGCGTGCAGTTGATGTTTCATTCGTATCATGCGGGTGGGGCTTCGGCGGATCGTTATCAGGAAATTTCCGATTACGTGGGCGCTGAAAACAGGCATCTGATGGCTGGCGATACGCTGCCGGGGATCACGATGCCCGCCGGGATGATCGCGTCGGCATCGAATAATTATGTGTGGATTAGCTGTCCCAATTCGTCGGCAAAAATAAGCTGCTGGCCGAGCTTTTTCGTGCGGCCTGACGGCGTGATTACCGGGATTGTCGATCTGCATAAAACGGGTATTTTGCTGTCAACCGTTGACACCGATGCCGAATTTTACGATTCGACAGTGGCGTGTCGGAATCAGGCGATTCATGGCATTTACCACAGCGGCGAAGTGGTTGAGGATGCGCGGTCAGAGTCGCGGACGGCGCTGTAGAATGTGTATTTATCCCCTCACCCTAAATCCCTCTCCCACGAGGGGCGAGGGACTTGAAAACGTATTGCTCCCTTCTCTCCTTGTGGGAGAAGGGCTGGGGATGAGGGGAAATGTGCATAAAAGGCTCTAGCTATCACTCGCCAAAAACCTCGTCCTTGACATAGATCAAGTGTTCGCATAAGCTCATCAGATACAACCTACTCACAATATCAAAAAACGAGGTGCAGGATGTTAGGTAAGCTCACCGCGACGGTGTTGATCGTCGAAGACCTGAAAAAATGCAGGGCGTTTTATCAGGATATGCTCGGACTCAAGTCGCAGTTCGACGACGATGTTTCGTCTGCATACCAGATCGAAGGTCATGATTTTGTGCTGCTGGAAACCGCCGCCGCCGTCGAAATGATGGGCGAGGGGGCTGTTTCGCCGGAAAAAGCAAATGGGCATCGGACGCTGTTGTGCATCGGTGTCGAGGATGTTGACGTGACCTACAACACGCTCACGGCGAAGGGAGTCGCGTTCATCAAGCCGCCAAAAAGCCAGCATTGGGGACGGCGCACGGCGTATTTTGCCGATCCCGAAGGCAATTTATGGGAACTCTGGCACACTATTCCTGAAGGGCAGGGTTAGGTCGGGCTGTGCATGTTTGTTAAGGGGAAATATCGTAGCACCATTGACTCGACACGATCCCCAGTCTGATGCACAATCGTGGGCATAGGCATCAGTTTGAGGAGAATAGTTTTATGGTTTCTGATCTCGATATTTATCTTTTTGATCTGCGCGGCTACCTGGTTCTTGAAAATGCGTTGACCCAGGATGAAGTCGCAGCCCTGAACGCGGGCATCGACAAGCTGCTCCCGTTGAAGCGCGGCGAGTGGGCGGGCTATGTGCATGGACACGCTTACGGGATGAACGACGGCTTCAATTTGCAGCAGATTTACGAGGGCGGTGAGCCGTTTGAGAAGTTGATCGACCATCCCTCGTGGATTGATAAGGTCAAACACTTCGTCGGTGGCGAAGGCACATTTGACTGGCATCCGTCGCCGCTGTTTATCGACGAAAATTTCGTCAATCTGCGCGGCCCCGGCGAGGCGATTGGCCTGCATTCCGGCGGGCATACGGGGGTCAAGCGCAACCAGTTCCGCTATCACAACGGGCGATTCCAGTGCGGCCAGATCAATATTCTCATGGCGCTCACAGAGATGGGGCCGGGGGATGGCACGACGATGGTTGTTCCCGGCAGCCACAAGGCCAATTTCCAGCATCCCGAATTCGAGAAATATTCGATGGGCAGCGCACACCCGTCGGTTGAAAACGTGACCGGCGCGATTCAGGTTTACATGAAACCGGGCGATGCGCTGCTGTTTGTGGATGCGATCTCGCACGGCTCGGCGGAGCGCACGAACCCCGGCGAACGGCGCACGATTGTCTACCGCTATGGGCCGGGCTGGGGTAATTTCCGGCATGGGTATCAGGTCTCGCCAGAACTGGTCGCGCGGTTGACACCAGAGCGCCGGAAAATTGTGCAGCCGCATACGATTATGCCGCGTGAGCCGCAGAAGGCGCAGAGCTAGTCAGCATTTCAGCCTGATAATGGAATTTCCTGGCATTTCCACTAACCCCTTCTCATCGCAATGGGGAGGGGTATAAAATTGGCTTGACTTTCCCCGCTCTAATGCTTTGGTTGACCAACGGGAATGCCTGTGGCAGAGAGGGTGGGGGGATGAGCACATGTCAACAGAACCTAATTTCCCGCCATCACCTCTTTGCCCTCCTGCCAGATGAGGTTGAGCAGACGCGCCATCACGTCGTCATCACTTTCGTCGTCCAGCAGCGTATCGATCTGGTCGATAAACAGCGGGGAGTCAAAATCGTCCGTCCAGGTGTTGAGCTGGATGATACCGGGGTGCAGCGTGCTGGCGGGCTGCTCGAAAGGCGTATAAAGCTCCTCGTGCAGCTTCTCGCCGGGGCGGATTCCGGTGATTTTGATGGCAATATCGATGTTGGGACGCAGCCCACGCAGACGGATCATGCGTTCGGCAAGCTCGATGATGCGCACCGTTTCGCCCATTTTGAGGATGAAAATGTCGTCACCCTGGGTCAGACAGGCCGCGTGGATAATCAGATTGACGGCTTCGGGGATGCTCATAAAATAGCGCGTCATGGCGGGGTCAGTGACGGTAAGCGGGCCGCCATTATCGATCTGACGGTTAAAAGTCGGGATAATGCTGCCCCGGCTGTTAAGGACATTGCCGAAGCGTACTGATGTAAAAATTGTGTGACAGCCATCTTCGTGGCAAAGCGCGTGGAGCAGCAGTTCGCAGGCGCGTTTGCTGGCGCCCATCACGCCTTTAGGATTGACGGCCTTGTCGCTGGAGATCAGCACAAAGCGTTCTACATCCCACTGCCGTGAGAGCTGCGCCAGATTGAGCGTGCCTCCGACATTGACGCGCAGCGCTTCCTGCGGGTAATACTCCATCATATCCACATGCTTGTAGGCGGCGGCGTGAAAGACGATCTGCGGCATATGTTTGGCGAAAATCCGCCGGAGTGATTCGGGCTGGGTGATGTCCGCCAGCGCAGCAATGATATTCGAACCCGGCCAGCGAGCCGCCAGTTCGATGCTCAGATCGTGGAGGCCGCTTTCGTTGTTGTCCAGCAGCAGAACTTTGACCGGGCTGTAATTCATAATCTGGCGGCTGAGTTCCGAGCCAATCGAACCCGCAGCGCCAGTAATCAGGATCACTTTACCCGTGACCGCGTTCAGGTCAATGCCGGGATGCCGGGTGATGCTGGTGCGCCCGATCAGGTCTTCCGGCTGGACATCGCGCAGCATCGAAGCGCTGTAACGCGCATTAACCATCTCAAATAAATCCGGCACAACCTTAATAACGGCTTTTGTACTTTCACATAATGTGAGGATATTGCGGAAATCTGAACCTATGATATTATGAATGGCAACGACAATTAAATCGATCTGTTGGTCAGCGGCGATGTCAACCAGGTTTGCGGTTGTACCCAACACCATGCAGCCTTCGACATACATGCCTTGTTTTTTGGGATCGTCATCAATTAAACCCACGATTTGATAATCGTTTCTTGGAAATCGGTGTTTCATTTGCCAGGCCAGAACCTGGCCCGCTTCACCCGCTCCTATAATGAGGACGCGGGTGTTTTGTTCGGGAAATTCGCGCTTCCAGATGGCTTTCCAGCGCCACGAGAGGCCGCTGATGAGCCGCGAACGGTAACGCACGGCGATAAAGCCGACGAGTGCCAGGAAATTGCCCAGCAGGATGACGCTGAGTGGGACGGAACGGGCAGGGAGCATCAGCGAGACGATGACCTGCGCCGTTGTGAACAAGGTGACAGGCGTGAGAATGACGCTGATGCCGTGTCCACTGGTGTGTGTCCAGATGCGCTGGTAAACCTCGAATATCAGCAGCATGGCGATCATCCCAAGAGCTGAGACGATCATGAACGGCAGGCTTTGGAGATAATCGAGCGGTGCGCTGACCGAACGGGCGATAAACACGACGGAATATGCCCCCAGGACGATGAAGCTGTCGATTCCCATATACTGAAGCAGTCGCCAACGGTGAGTACGAAGTCCCTTCAAGGGGCTGCTGATCGGCTTTTGCGCCATGACACGCTACTTTCCCTGCTAACTTAATTAGTGCTTCGTCAACTGGCCCTGTTTACAAAGTTCATTTTACTGTAACACTCTTTAAATTTTTGTGAATAAAGATATTGTTTAGAAAAACTGACTTCCTCACAGATTTCATTATAGATAGTATCTGTACTCTGAAAAATCACCGGAATTACAAATCGCAAACCTCGTGCAGGCAAATAAGGAAGACTTTATCCCATGCCGCCTCTCGGTGCAGTGGTTCGGGGTACGACACTTTTAGAAAAGTACCTGCAAACAAGAAGGGCAGATCTCAGACCTGCCCTTGCGCAAGAACACCGCAGTTTCCGCAAAAGTATTTGGAAGTCCCCTTCGCCATGAAACGAGTATGGATCAGGCAAAGTTCTGCATGTGAACTGAAGTGTAGACAAAACCTACTTTATGATTGCCTTCAAATCAATGTTCTCTGTTAGACCCGGTTTTATTTGCTCAAGCTGTTCTATCGCACCTTCAGCACTCTCAAACATGGTTTTTGGGCCTTGCTGCTTGCTTAACGAGGTGAAAAGGGTGGAATAGACTTTACGAATGCGATCACTACTGAAAGCCGCGCTGAAGCCAAAATTTTTGTGCTTGGCAAGCTCAGATAACCGGACAATCGTGCTAATTTCACTGGTGATATGCTGGCGAAAATCCATGAGAAAATATACAGGTTCCGGGGCTTCGGTGATGATTTTTTGCAGGCTGCTGACGTAGGTCTTATCTTCTTCAGCCGTTGGTTTAGTCGTCAGGGTAATGTAAAAAAAGTTAGGGGAAAGTTTCGTAATCGCGTAAGACATGAAATCCTCTCAAGTGCTTCGATGTGTAATGTTCCATAATATTCCAATCAAATTATATATGCTGACAGCCAGAGATAAACGTAAGGTTGCTTCGCCAGCGGATCAAAGTGTGCCAATCACTGCCGTCTTTTATACAAGTTAAAAGGGCGCACAACCTCTGTGCCGCCTATGAAAGCTGTGATCCGCATTGAATGATGAAAGCGCATGATTACGCCCCTGCGAGAAAATACGCGGAATTGTGCGAAACATTTTTGACAGCTAGGTTCTTTTGACATTTACTCATCCTCACGCCCAACCGCTGCGCGTCTCCAAAGCATTGGAGAGGGGGAGTCAAGCCGATTTTAAGCCCCTCCCTATTGCAATGGCTGAGGGGTTTGGGGTGGGGATGCCAGGAAATTACATCACTTGGCTGAAATGTCAACAGAACCTAACTTAACCCGTGCTCCTGATACGCTTTTTCCTCATCGCCGGAAATATAGGCGAAAATTTTCGGCGTGTCGTCGAGCGTTTGCAGCATGTAGATCACCGGGAAATCGAGCGCCAGGTCGCTGCCATCTTTTTTCACATAGAAGGCCTGCCAATCGACCTTGACCATGACGTGGAAATCGTCAAGAGGCGTGACGGTTAACGCCTTGACGTTCATCGACTTCGTGCCGATGCTGCGGTAATGGTCTAAGCCTTTGGCAACGTGGGCGCGAAAATCTTCACGACTGGCGGCGTGAACACCTTTGGGGCTGGCTTCGATGAAGGAATCAGTAAAGGCGTTGACCGTGCCTTCGACATCGACTTCCGGCCTATCTGCCAGCGCCTTGTTGATGCGTCCCGCGTAATTGTCGAAAAATCGCCTGATTTGCTCACGGATGTCTGACATTTTCGTCGCTCCTTGTGCGCTCGTTAAAGGAAATCGCTGCGGAGCGAGCCATCACAATCGGATGTTCCGCAGTCGCAATCCATTTTGTAAGAGTAAGGGATGCGCGTTAGATCGAGATATGAAATGCTTACAATTCGCGTTAAGGATGCGCGTGGGGGAGGGGCAAAGGGCAAGAAAAAAGGGCGCAGCACGCTGCGCCCCTACGAGGGATATATGTGTAAAGAGGGCGACTCACCGAGTCGCCCCTACGGAAATTCGGATTACGGTTCAGGGATGGACAGGGTAGTGGTCGCGCTCCATGCGCCGGGATTTCCGTTATCCCGTCCACGCACTCGCCAGTAGTAGATGCCGGGTTCCAGCGGCAGCGTCGGCGCGAAGGTGATGCCGTCTACAATGAAGCTGCTTGCACCCGCGTAATCGGAGGATTTCGCGATTTGCAGTTCATAGTTATCCGCCCAGGTCAGCGGATTCCAGGTCAGGGTCGGTGTGGTGTCTGACGTATAGTTGAGCAGAACGCCGGGATCATTGCAGGCGTAAAGTTTCACATCGTCGAGGAACCAACCATACACAGCACCGGTATCATCCGCGCCGATCAACCAGCGGAAGCGAACATTATTGCCCGCCAGTGATGACAGATTGTAGCGTGACGAAACCCAGCCGTTGCTGGTCTGGACAAAACCCTCACGACTCCCCAGAGGATTGCCAAAGCTGTTGTTGATGACCCCGTAGTAATCCCGTCCGTCGTCAAACAGCGAACCTGCGTCCTGCCATGCGCCGTTATTGACCGAGTATTCCAGCACCGCGCCGTCGTAATTACTCAGCGGTGCGGAGTCAACTTCCAGCGCGACGCTGTGGTTGAAGTACAGATAATAGTTCGAGCCAGCGGGCAGCGCTTTGTTGGCGCTCGTCTGGAGATAGGACTCATAGACGAATCCCGTCGGGCCGCCATACAAACGCGGGTGATTCACCCCGAACAGCGATTTTGTACCACTGACCGCGTAAGATTGACCAAAAGTGAGTGAGGTTTCCTGCCATGCCCAGGCCTGTGGCATTCCAGAGGGGTTGACGAGTGTTCCGTCGATGAAGCCGCTTGCGCCACTTTCAAAATTCTGGTTGATCAGATAATTGCCGGGGAGTGTTCCTGTCGGGCAAAGATTGGCTTCGGGCGTAAACTCGACGGCGGCAATCGGGTCGATATTCATTTCAGTCGCTAGCGCAGCTTCGGCGGTTTCCACACAATCGGTAGCGGTGATGCCCAGTGGATTGCTGCCCGCGCGGATGGTGTTACAAGCCTGTACCATCGCTGCGCCCAGGACTTCGTAGTCCGCGCCAGAGGTGAGCAGTGTGGAATTGACGAGGTAGAAAATCGCGCCTGTCTTATCGTTGCCCAGCGGCGTGATGGTATAGCCGTTGAACGAGCCACCCTCTGCCATCAGGTAAGCGGCTTTGTTGGCGACACCAGAGTTAAAGTGAACGCCGCCGTTATCGCCCAAAAGCGGATCATCCCAGAACAGTATGCTCTGGGTGCGGTCTGGCTGGTCGAAAAGGGGTGGGTCTTCCATATCGCGGATTGGCGAACTCAAATCCTCGCCGAGAACCCATTTATCCCCAACCTCATCAGGATCGCCGAAGCTGTCGATGCCGTTATGCTGGTCAAAAAGCTCGCCGAAAATATCGGACATGGCTTCGTTGATCGCGCCGGATTCGAACCAATAGAACAGGCCGGATTCAAACTCGGTGACACCGTGCGATAACTCATGCCCGACGACATCATCAGCGGTAAAGAAATCGGCATCTCCGTAGACCATTTGCGCACCATTCCAGAAAGCGTTGGCATAGGGAACGCCGACCTGCTGGCGGAAGTTCACCGTCGAAATCAGGTTGAAGCCCTGGTTATTGATACTGTTGCGGTTGTGTTTGAGGTCAAAATAGTTGAACGTTCCGATAGCGAAGAAATGTGCAGCGTTCGCGGGTGACGCTGTGCCGCCATTATCGCACGAACCTGCCCCGAACAAGGGCTTTGGCGCACCGCTGCACACCTGAGTACCGGGGAGGGTGACAGGCTGGAAGTTGGCGGTATAGGTGCGAACGACGGGGTACGGGAAATTCGGCGATGGCAGAACCGATGCCGGGCTGCTGGCGAGGATGCTTGATGATGGCTGGCTGCCATCACGCAGCGCATTAATCCCCGATGTATGGAGCGTATCGATCTGGTTGAAGGCCAGCGCGATGCCGTTCAGATGGGCATCGACCAGCACCAGATAGCGGATCGGCAGCAGGCTTTGCGAAGGGGTGACTTCGGTGCGCCAGACCAGCCGGGGCATAAAGGCCAGCGGCGAGATCAGGCTCGGATCATAAATCCACAATGACGGTGTGCTGGCGGTCAATTCGCTTGCGGCGATGTTCTCCCGTTTGGCAACATCAGCGATGGCGAGCGTGGCTGCACTGGAAGCGTCAATCGTGGGTGTGGTCGAAAGGCTCAAACGCGATGAAACCTCACCGGAGAGCGCTGCCAGTTGACCAGAGGCATCATAATTGGCTATCAACTCACCACCGAGGATGGGGACACCCTGGTGAACCTGCTGATAGCGGAAAGAGATGCTGTCGGAAATCGAGCTGATTTTCGAGAGTTGAAGTTCCTGGGCAGCGTTTTGCAGGCCAAAATCGGCTGCATACAGGCCAATATCGACCAGTGCGGAGGCTGCGTCCGGCGTACCGCTGGAGGCGCGGGCGAGTCCGGCACTGTTGGTATCGATACCGATAAAGGTTGTGAGTCCTGTCGCACCATCGGTGATGACCTGGGCACCGCTGTCCTGCCGGGTGGGACTGGCGAAGGTGGCTGCACTCATGGAGAGCAGGCCAGCAATCACCGTGATAAGCACAATGCGCTTAAATAAACTCATGAGTAAAAAACACTCCTATCTATTGATTCATTCAAAGTCATTATCAATTATAGTACCTTTATTTCACCTAAACATGTGCGAATATTTTTTGTTGCAACGCCATTTGTTTATTTTGCGTATTAGAAATTATAGAACATCGTGAGGAAAATATGTCGGATCAGGAACTTTATGCAATCGCACAGCAGCGAATCGACAGGCGCAATCGCCGCTGGACAATCTGGGCGTTTAACCTTGCTGGCTTGATTCTATCAGTCGCAGCGTTGATTCTGTTGGGCGATACAGCCTACAGCCAGCTTGCCGCAGCCGTGTTCATGGCGTGGGCGGGGGTGTTTACGCTCCATACCATTGTCGCCGCGCTGGGGCAGTCCCGCGATGGCGATATAGAAAATGAAGTCGCCAAACTGCGCAAAGCGACCACCTATGAGAAGCCCAAACGCCTCGAACTTTCCGAGGACGGCGAACTGGTCGATCTGGAAGATTGGGACGAGAACGAGGCGAAAGCCAAGCGGAGGTCGTAGGTGAAGTTATTAGCTGCTATGTTTCGTGTTATCGTATCTATTGCTTTAGCCTTTCTAACGGTACTGGTTGGTCTTTTGATCTATATCTTTCGTTCCGGGCCGAAACTGCCGTCGGAAACCGATGCGATCATCGAGCAAGTTCTCAGCAGCGATCTGCCCGAATTGGTCAGTGGGCAAACGGGTTTTGCAGAGTCGGACGGCCTCCAAATCTGGTATGAAAGCATCAAGCCGGACGCAGTGCCAATAGGCACAGTGTTGCTCAACATGTCACATGCAGGCAGCGGTTTGGAATGGCCTCCAAAATTTATTCGTTTGTTTGTCGATGCGGGTTATCGGGTCATTCGTTACGACCATCGTGGGACGGGCATATCAGATTGGGTCGAAAACTGGTCACGCCAAAATCCGTATTTGATTGCGGACATGGCGGGCGATGCGCTCGCGGTGCTGGATGCGCTTCAAATTCAAAAGGCGCATATCGTCGGACTCTCACTGGGCGGGATGGTCGCGCAGGAATTAGCGACACGTGTGCCGGAGCGAGTCGTGTCGCTCACACTCATGATGACATCCGGCTTTATCGGCGATCCCGATCTGCCCAGTTTAACATCGCGCTTCCTGCTCACTTCCGTGCTGAAAGGCCTCCCCCTGCTAAAATATCGGATCGCGGGCGGCGAGAAAAATCTGATCAAGGAACGCATCGCGAAAATGATTTCATTTGTCGGCGATGAGAATCTGGACATCCGGGAAACCGCCGAAGTGGTGCTGTACGATATGCGTAAGCGTAGGGGTTTCAATATCAGGGCGGTATTTCAGCATCAGGCGGCTGTCAGCATGGCAGGTTCGTGCTATGAAAAACTGAAAACGTTTCATGCCCCCACGCTGGTCATTCACGGGACGGCGGATCAACTGATTCCCGTTGAACATGGTCGAAAGCTCGTGGACATTCTGCCCAATGCCAGGGGATTGAGGCTGGACGGGGTAGAGCATATGTTCCCGTTTCCCAACATGATTCGCGTGAACGAAACGATTCTGGCGCATCTGTCGGAGTCTGGTCGTGATGAGGCGCAGCGGCCTTCGTAAGAATTTTTTAACGAACCGTGACATTCGGCGCAGTTCAGCGGTATATCAAATGCTGCTTGTTTGTGAGTTCGTGTTTCGTGGGAGGAGGATGCCATATCTTCCTCTCATTGCTTGCCCCAATGAATTGACCCCTATTGCTGCGCCGAGTCCTTTGCTTCTTCAATTTTGTCGTCAGCAAGCATAAGAAATGTATTTTAGGCGCGGCAAATCAGGACAAATTGGGCGTTTAGCCGAATGAGTCGAAAAATCAGCGCATTAGTTAATGGAATAGTCGGGATATGCATCAATCTCAATACTGATGTTTTTATTTGTGAGTGTGAAAAACGTAAATAATTTGTGAATAATTGATCTTGATTGCGACATTCAGATTATCTCAACGGTATATCGGTTTGTAGGTCGAAAAATCTGGTATTAGCCGATGGGGAGAGAGCAATGTTCACAAAAAAATCTGCATTCGCAATTTTACTGTTTTGTCTGGTCACACTACTGGTTGTGACACCTATACTCGCCAACAATTTTGCCTCAGGGGGCATCGATCCCATTGAACAGCGCGGCGACAAGGGTAAGGGCGGCGGGAACGGCAACGGCCAACCTCAGCCGACGGCAGAGGCAACCATATCGAATATGCTGGGTTGTCAAAAAAATAATCCAGAGCGTTTGGATTGCTCCAGCCTGGAAGTCAGCGGCTACTGCGACGGATCAACCGCTGTATTTACGATTACAAACACAGGTTCGCCCGGCGATGGTGATATGCGCGCCGCAACGCCTTATCGTTTGGTCGTCGATGGAGTAGTCGTCCAAAGCGGCGTTGTTCAGTTGGCGGGTGGCACATCCATGCAAGTCACTTACAGCGGCAGCGGGTCGGTCACGCTGGAGGCGGATCAGCAAGTAGGTCATCCCGGCAACAGCCATCCGCGCACAACCTTGAACTGTACTCCGGCGACTGAACCCCCTCAGCCGACTGTAGAAGTGACCCCTACTGAAGAAGTCGTACCGCCCGTCTTCAATGTCGTTCCGTACTGCGAAGTCGATGGCAGGACCAGCTTCGTCATTTCGAACAGCGGCGGCGTTATGCTTGCGGATGAGCCTTATGTCGTGATGGATGTTCATGGCGCTTTGATTAATCAGGGCGCGGTTCTGCTGGCAAGCGGCGAAAGTGTTACGCTGTCGTTTTTTGGCGAACAGTTAACGCTTACTATTGCCGGACAAACCTACTACGCGACGACCTGTTATGTGCCTACCGAAGAAGTCACGCCCACCGATGAGCCGACGCTGGAAGTCACACCTACCGAAGAAGTGACGCCGGAAGAGACAGTCGCGCCACCTGTTTTCAATGTTGTCACCAACTGCGCCAGTGACGGCAGCACCGTTTTCACGATTTACAACGACGGCGGTGATATGCTGACTGAGATGTGGTACATGGTGGCCGATCAGTATGGGACAGTGGTCGCTGAAGGGACATTTATACTGACCAGCGGCCAAAGCTGGGATGTGATGGCTTCCGGTACTGGTTTGACGCTTTCATTGGACGGCGTGTCATATAGTGCGCAGACCTGCTACGTGCCAACCGAAGAAGTGACACCCGAAGAAACAACTGAACCGCCTGTTTTCTATGTTGCTCCGGGCTGCGCCAGCGACGGCAGCACCGTTTTCACGATTTACAACAACGGCGGCGACATGCTGACCGAGACGTGGTACATGGTGACGGATCAATACGGTACGGTGGTTGCCGAGGGGACGGTCATGCTTGCTTATGGCGAAAGCATGGATCTGACGATATTCGGCACGAATTTGATGCTTTCGCTGGATGGGGCGACATACAGCGCATCGACGTGCTACGTCCCAACTGAAGAAGTGACACCCGAAGTCACGCCGGACGCGCCCATTCTAAATGTTGCTGCGTATTGCACGACTGATGGTGGCGCTATTTTCACGATCACCAATGACGGCGGCGACATGCTGACCGAGACGTGGTACATGGTGACGGATCAATACGGCACAGTCGTTACCGAAGGGACATTAATGCTCGCCAACGGTCAAAGTCTGGACGTATCAGCTTCCGGCCCTGGCTTGACGCTCTCGCTTGGCGGCATTGCTTACTATGCGACAACCTGCTATGTACCCACCGACGAGCCAACACCAGAGGTGACACCCACTGATGAACCGACACCAGAAGTGACACCCACTGATGAGCCGACACCCGTGCCAACCGACTCTCCGTTGGCCTGCCAGAAAAATAACCCGGATCGCCTGGACTGCTCCAGCCTCCGTGTGGGCGGTTCATGCGATGCCAACACAGCCGTCTTTACCATTGGAAACACGGGCGAAGCTGGTAACGGCGGTATGCGTGCCCCAACCGTCTACGCGATTTTCGTGGATGGTGTACTGGTTGAAACGGGCAGCGTTGATCTTAACGGCGGCGACTCGATGCAAGTTAGTTACGAAGGCAGCGGCGCGATTACACTGATCGCTACGCAGCAGGTCGGACATCCCGGCAAAAGCCAGCCGCAAGCAACGGTCAACTGCGCCTAAATAATTAACTTTAGTTTCATCAAACAGGGAGGTCGTAATGGGCCTCCCTTTTTGAGTTCAGTTTTTAACAATGCGTGTGTTAATCCCACTTGAAAGAAATTTGCGACATTGAGCGCGACTCTGCGGTATATCTTTTGTGAGTTAATTTCGCTTGTTTGGATAACATATTTGAATGGACGGGAGAAGGTATCCTCACAGCCTTCTCCCATCGCTTTTCCGCCCATTCGTAATCGCCACACCTGAATACTGACAAACCATCCTCGCCATATTCTTTGCGTTCTCCACGCCTTTGCGTTAAGTTTTGAATCTTATTTCCAAAATAATGTTTTTAAGGCGATTTTTAAATGACTGACGCAAATATTTCTGAAGCCGAAATTTATCGTTTTGCCTATGACGCGCTCATCGCCAGCGGCGTTCGTGAGGACGTGGCGCAGGCAACCGCACGCGGCCTGTGGCTTACGTCGCTGCGAGGCGTGGATTCGCACGGCATCCGGTTGCTGGTGCATTATGTCCATGCGGTGCGCGGCGGACGGATCAACCCGAATCCGAATTTTCGCTGGCGGCAGACGGCTCCAGCGACAGGCACACTGGATGCGGATCACGGCTTCGGTCACGCGGCGGGCATGGCGGCGATGCGTCACGCGATTAATCTGGCGCATGGGGCAGGGGCGGGATTTGTGTCGGTGCGCAATTCGACTCACTGTGGCGCGATGGCCTATTTCGCGCTGGAAGCCGCCGCGAATGATATGATCGGCCTCGCTTTCACACACGCCACGCCAAAAGTCCAATCCCCCGGCGCGACGCGCCCATTTTTCGGCACGAATCCGGTGTGCATGGCTGCGCCGATGATGGATGACACGCCATTTTGCTTCGATTCGGCGATCACACAGTACAGCTTCAACAAGGTGCGCCAGTTCCGCGAGGATGGTCAGCCGGTGCCGCCGGGGATCGCCTCGGATGTCAACGGACACATGACGCTCGACGCGGACGCGGCTTTTCAACTGCTGCCGTTGGGCATTTACAAAGGTTTTGGGCTGGCGATGATGGTCGATATTTTATGCGGCCTGCTGTCGGGGATGCCGTCCGGTGATGAGGTGTCGTCGATGTTCGAAAATCCTCTGTCGGAGCGCCGCCTGTTGGGTCACTTTTTCGGCGCGATCCGCATTGATGCGTTTCTGGAACTCGACCATTTCAAGCGCCAGTTGAAGCGCAACGCCGATAAAATCCGCAGCGAGCCGCGCCTCGACCCGAATCAGCCTGTGATGATCCCCGGCGACCCGGAAAACGCGATTGAGCATGAGCGCCGGAAAACGGGCATCCCGATCAAGGCGCTGGATAGGGCGAAATTTGAAGCGCTGGCGGCGGAGTTGGGGATCGCGCCGCCCTAGATCGAAGCGTGGATTATTTCCGGGCGCGCTGCGGCACCAGGAACACCGGACATTCGGCCTCTGCGATCACTTTTTGAGCAACACTGCCCATCATCAGGCGGCTGAGGCCTGTGCGTCCATGCGTGGACATGGCAATGGCATCAACGTTGAGTTTGCGCGCGGCCTCCAGGATACGCTCGGTGGGGTTGCCCTCGGCGACTTCCTTATAAACCTTCACACCCAGGCTTTCGATAGGCGCGGCGGTTCTGTCCAGGTAACTGTTGGCATTCTGCCAGGCGAGGTCTGCTTCAGCAGTGTCAACAGGTAATATCGCGGATGCCAGCATTGCTACGCCATCTTCCAAACCTTTGGCCGCGCGCTGGGGCATTTTAATCATCGGCAGGGTTTTTTCGACTACCGTGATTAGCGTCAGGGTGCCGTGTGGCTGCACGAGGGCGAGGGCGTATTCAAGCGCACGTTCCGATAGTTCAGATTGGTCTATGGGGACAAGTACATGTTTGATTTGCATCATACTGCTCTCCAGGATAAAGGGACTTAATGGTTGTATCACCAATGCTTGTGAATGAAATTTATCAATGTGACCGCAAGGGATAGCAACGTTGACTTCGCAAATGCGAAAACCTGTCATCGGTTTTAAGATTCTTATATTATCTTAGAGCTGAAGAATGTGTGGGGAGTAGTGATGTATGTCATGAATGCTGCGCCGTTTGTCAGAGCTGGCGGAATCGTCAATGAGGGAAGAGATGCCGACAGGGATACAACACAATGCAGCAACGACAGCCTGCCTCAGCGCCGATTATGTGTACCTCGCTGGCAGCATTAGCGGGCAACAAACTCACTGACGCATGCCTTTAGTTCCTGCAAGATGCCTTCCGAACGGTACGGCTTGGTGATGTAGCCATCAAAGCCCGCCAATTTGCCGCGTTCGATATCCTTCGGCATGGACAAAGCCGTGAGCGCGATGATCGGCACATTATCCAGGTATGGCCGGGCGCGAAGCTGTTTCTGTAGCTCCCAGCCGTTGATAACAGGCATCGCCAGGTCGAGCAAAATGAGATTTGGCTCAAGGGCCTCTACAGTCTCTAACACTTTTGTCGAGTCCGTCATGCCGATCACGGTGGCCTGTCGCGATTCCAACACGAGCGTAATCAGCTTCAGATTGTCAGCTTTGTCCTCGACGATGAGGACGCGCCAGCTTGAAATATCGGAAGTTAAACCTGTCATAATCCTGTCCTAATTGAGTACCGATCCGTAATCCCTAATCTCTCCGCATCCACGTCATGGCGGGCTTCAGATAGCCAGGTTTACGGAAATATACTAAGTTAAACCTGTCATATTCTGTTGTACTACTTAAGTTAACCCTGCTCATGGTTATTCTCGCGGTTCATTCGGCAATAAGCGGCAGATGGATCGTAAACGTGCTGCCTTTTTCGACTTCACTTTCCACTGCAATGCTGCCACCCATTAATGTAACCAACCGTTGAACAATTGCCAGACCCAATCCAGTCCCTTCATAGCGGCGAGTGGATGAGTTATCAACCTGGCGGAACTGCTCAAAGACATAACCTAACGCTTCTGCTGGGATGCCGATGCCCGTGTCACGGACGATAATCATCCAGCAGCTATCATCCAGTTTCATTATATTCACATCCACCTGGCCCACAGAAGTGAACTTAATGCCATTACCAACAAGATTAATAAGGATTTGCTTCAGACGCATTTCATCGCCAAGGAGTCTCCTCGGCAGGGCAGGATCCAGAAAAGTGACCAGCTTCAGACCCTTCTGGTCAGCGAGGTTTTGGAAATTCCGCTGAATATCTTCAATCATTGCGCAGAGGTTGACATTCGTGTTGCGCAGCTCAAACTGCCCCGCTTCTATCTTCGAGATGTCGAGGAGGGTGTTGATGAGCGCCAGGAGGTGTTCGCCGTTGCTCAGAATAATATTGATATACTCGCGCTGAGGGTCGTTCAGGTTGCCAGTCAGGTTATTCAACATAGCATCGGAAAATCCGATAATGGCGTTGAGGGGTGTGCGTAATTCGTGCGACATGGTCGCCAGAAATTCGCTTTTCAGGCGATTGGCTTCTTCGGCGCGTTTGCGAGCCTCGTCCAGTTCCTGCTCAAACTGTTTGCGCAGGGTGACATCGCGGATCGCGCTGGCTATCAGTGATTGCCCATCCGTCTCAATGGGACTCAGGCTGATCTCGACGGGAAAGGTCGTGCCATCCTTGCGGGTCGCATGCAAGTCCTTCCCGCTGCCCATTGTGCGTGCGTGTGAGAATTCGACATACTCCTGGCGATGCTGAACGTGCGTGGACTGAAGCATTTCGGGAATCAGCACTTCAACTGTTTTGCCGATCAAATCCGCCTTCGAATAGCCAAATATCTGCTCGGTCTGGGTGTTGATAAGCGTGATGCGGCCTTCGGTATCGGTGATAATCATCGGGTCGGGCGCGGATTCCAGAAGTGCGCGAAACAGATTTTCTACCTGCTTACGTTCGGTCAGATCAGTAACTACCGAAAACGAGCCAATGATCTGCCCGTCTTTGAGGCGCGGTGTGCCGGTAATCAAGGCATGAACCATGCGTCCATCCGGCTGCCGGAAGCGGGTTTCATAGGTCGAAGTTTCACCGATCTGTCTGCGGCTGCGCGCTTCAAGTAGTGTTTGGTGGTCTTCGGGTATCGTCACGTCCATCGGTGATTTGCCAATGATTTCTTCCTGGGGACGACCAACGATGCGGGCATAGGCCGGGTTGACATATTCAAAGCGCCCCTCGGCATTCACGACGGTCACACCTTGTCCAAGCGCGTTCATCACCTGCTGGGCAAAATCGCGCTGCTGCTGAAGTTCATGCTCGATACGTTTGCGCTCACCGATGTCCTGAACGCCAATATAAACGCGAATCACTCTCTGATGTGTTTCGTCCCATTCGGGTCGTCCATAGCTGCGCAGCCAGCGGACTTCGCCGCGGGTGTTGATAATCCGAAATTCGCTGATGTCATCTTGGCCGGAGCGCAGCTTTTTGTGGCGTGCCCTGAAAATGTCCTGATCGTCCGGGTGGACAGGCATACTCAGTTGAAAATCCTTGTGAGCATCTTCAAGCCTGTGGCCCGTAATTTCCTCAAACGCGCCGACGACCCATTCAAGCTGTGCCTCGTCGTCCGAAATGTAGCGATAGGAGCAGGCATAGTCCCAAAGCACGCTGGAGAGGTTGCGGTAGCGTTCCTCACTTAATCGCAGCGCTTCTTCGGCACGTTTGCGTTTGGTAATATCACGGTTGACCGCGACAACGCCCACAGGATTACCCCATTCGTCGTGAAAAAGTATGATGGAGCCAAAAACGTGAATCAGGCTGCCATCTTTCCGCTGCTGAACGACTTCACCAGTCCAGTGACCCTGTTCCTGGAACTCGCGGATAACCTGTTCTCTGGTGTTTTGCGTGTCGTACATTGTGTTCAGAATCGCGGCGGTTGACTGGCCGATGACTTCTTCAGAGCGCCAGCCGTAGATGTTTTCAGCCGCTTTGTTCCAGCTCTGAATATTAAAGTTGAGGTCGGTGGCAATGACGGCATCCGTTACGGCCTCCTGGAGGCTGGCATGGAAACGAAGCTGGCGCTCACGTTCCATGCTTTCGGTCAGGTCACGCGCGACTTTGGAATAGCCCACAAGGACGTTGTTTTCGTCGCGTATGGCGGTAATGACGATGCTGCCCCAGAAGCGCGACCCATCCTTGCGCACCCGCCAGCCTTCACCGACAAAGTGACCGTCGCGTTCGGCGATCTGCAAAATGCGCTGAGGCTCGCCCCTCATGATGTCTTCGGGCGTATAAAAACGGCTGAAATTCTGACCGATAATTTCCTGCGCCGTATAGCCTTTGAGATTTTCCGCGCCGGGATTCCAACTGACAATATTGCCGCTGCGATCCAGCATGAAAATCGCGTAATCCCGCACACTGTTCACCAGCAGCCGCAGCGTCCGTTCGCTGACTTCCAACGCCACATTCGTCTGTTCGAGTTCGATGGTGCGGGCTTGGACACGCTGTTCGAGTTCGTCGTGTGCCTGACGCAGCGCTTCCATGGCCTGGCTTCGCTGGCTGTCGATCAGGTTCAGCGAACAAGCAAACCAGAAAATGAGGCCCCCAAACAACACGGCGTTCGCCAGGGCGACTATCACCATCCCAAATTCCGCTTCAAAAAGCCCTGTTTGCTGAATTTGAAGGCGCAGCCAGGCGATGAGCAGCGGCGCGAAAATCGCGATGGGCAGCAAGCGCCTCGCTAGCAGGCCGCCCGCGTGATCGGACAGGATGACCGCCGCCGGGCCGCGCTCCATATCGGCAAAAAAAACGCCTGCGCAGAGGATAATAAATGTGACGGCAGTCAGCACGGCAATTGTGGACTGGGCGTTCATCTGATAAAGCGAGTCCACGCCGTAGATATAGCCCGCCAGCGCCGAAAGTGCCAGCAGCCCGGCGAAGAGCGCGAGTGCCTGTGCCAGCGCAACATATCTGGATCGCGTGATGAGGATCAGGCTGCTGCCGATAAAGCAAAAATTCAGCGCAGTCACGAACGCCATCCGGCCAGGAAGGTTTGTGGAAGTTGGCGTTAACACATCCTCGATCAACAATTGGTCGATGCCCAGATTCCAGCCAAACCCATATTCGACCAGCGTCAATAAACCAACCGCAACGACCATTACGCTGAACACGTGGGCAAGGCGAGGTCGGCTGCGCCACAGGATCAACGCGCTGCCTGTCAGCACGAAGCACAGGGCCGCATTGAATTTCATCGTCACCGGGCTAGGCAGGATATTTCTCAGGGGCAGAATATTCAATATCCAGCTTAGAATCACCAGACTGCCGATGGCGATAACGATGATACCTGCCAGGTGCGAAACGGTTCGCATTCGGACTACCCGACCCGCATGAGATGACTCTGCGCTCATAATTTCCTCAAGCTAAATTACAAGTTATTATAAGCCGGATTGATTCTAAAATCCCTTAATCCCGCTGCCTTCATGCTGAATCGCGCCAGCGTTTTCACGGCAGCATTTACTTAAATTTCAATAAGGGTGACAAAGCGCATGTCGAGGATAGCTACTTGCCGGAAAGCTATGCGCGTCTGCTCGATCTGAAGGCGAAATACGATCCGGAAAATCTACTCCACTTCAGCGATCCGCTGTCCGCTTGTGAAATAAAATCGCTGCTTCAGCGATCCGCTTGCGAATAACGATCTCCTATTGCGGGGGTGGTGCCACGTGACCTTGCCACGTTTTCGGGTACGCTGTCCACGCCCATCGAACCAGACAAAAAATAGTCACGGTAGCCAGGACACCGACAAGTATGACTTGAAAGTTCTGGCTTCGATTAGGGTCGCGAAAATCGAGCAACTGGTTTCCCCAGGATGGGGTTGGAGGCCGGACACCAAAACCGAGCATACTCAGGCTGATTTCCAGCGTCAGCATGGTGGCGGTTGCGAGTGTAAAAACAGGCAGACTTGTCCGCAGCCATAAACGCGGGCTGCCATCCTGCATGGATTCGAGCGCTGCTTGCGACCCGCGTAAAACGGAAGGCCAGCCGAATATAACCAGCGCGATGATCCATGTATAGGGAGCGAAACCGGATGCTATTACAGCCACAATAGCCAATGTCGGGATTGAACTCACAACGAGGGTGAACGTATCAAGGATCAGTGAACCGATCTTTGGAAATCGTCCGGCAAATGTGGCTGCAAGAAACGCAATGAAGGTGGTGGTTGCGCCAGCCACAGCGCCAATCATCAGCGAGGTTTGTGTGGCCAGGAGCAAGCGCGCAAGCTGGTCACGGCCTATGAAATCGGTGCCAAGCAGATGACCTGCCGTGCCGGGTGGCAGAAAGCGGTCTTCCATATTAGTATCGTTCGGATCGACACGCAGCACGTACCTGTTAATGATCGGCGCGGTCATTGCCAAGACAATGACGATTAACAGGAACGCAAGCGCTGGGCGAAAGCGTCGTATTGGCTCAATCACCACATTTTTGGCAGGTATTTCCTGTTTGATGGGCGTATGAGCCATCATAGAAGGATTTTTTCGCGAGGCGATCCAGGCCGTCGTCAGTAAATGGGTTGAGTAGACGATGATGCCCATGAATAAAAGTAGAGATGAGATAGAAAACCAATCCTGTATCAGTATCGAATCGATGAACATATTTCCGACCCCGCGCCACGAGAAAATCGCTTCGACAAGCGCCAGATTACCTAAGAAAGCTGCGACGACAGCCGCCGGGGTATTCAGCCCAAGCCTGCGCTGGCGTGAAAATTGATGCCAATGTAAATAAGTTCCGACAGTGGGAATTGCCAGAGCGAGGCTGGGCATGACCAGATAGACCAATCTTTGGAAAATCGGCATTCCTGGTTCAGCGTCTTGAGGGGCGCGGCCTGACAGGGGTAGGAGGTGTAATAACATACCGAAGATGAGGATGAGCAGGACGCTCAAGAAGGCAGCAGGCATCGCGGCGCACAAACTCTCGATGACCCTGATAGGCCAGCGGGCAATGAGTCGACTGAGTACCCAGACCAGCAGCAGTGCCGCCACTACCAGCTCAATCGTCGCGGGTAGCTTGGAAAGGATGGCCTCGGACACGTTAAGGTCGCGTATGAACGATATGCCCTGGATCATGTGCGTCATCCAGTGTATGTATTGTGCAGGAATAGGCTGCTTGAATGCGTAGGTTGCTTCCCGCATTTCATATATTTCCCGAAGTTGATCGCCAGATAGGAAATCGGCAATGATCAGCCCTTTAGGCAGTAGAATCACGCTAAAAATCGCGACGAAGCTGATGCCGAACATCACCATAGCGGCATGTATCAGACGGATCATAGGGATAAGCTTTCTGTAAATTTATCATTCAACAGCTATAACCATAACAAGCTCTCTGCAAACCCATCATTTAATAGCTATAACGATAATAGTTCGGGAAAATATAAGCGTCAAATTTAAAAGGCTGAATTTGAAATCAATGACTCTGAAAATAAACGGATTCCTGAATTACGCGACTCCCGGCGCACACATGGACTGCGCGGCGTTTGCAACAGTCTGGTTAAGAGGATGGACATACGGTGTGGCGTGCGCTGCCGAAGATGATGGCGGGCGGGTGAGATTAAGGAGAAACATTATGTGTGACGGAAGCAGGGAATATTAGCGCGAATGTGGCGGTAGGGAAAGGGACACGGCAGCGCCATGCCCCTACAAATCAGCTAATTACTCAGCGACCTCCGTCACCAACTTCCGCGTGAAGAAATCGGCCATTTCGTTGAAGGCATCGGCGGCGACATCATCGGTGCGAAGCTGTCCGCCTTCGAGCATGAAGCCGTGCGGTTCGCCGGAATAGACTTTTAATTCAAATTCCTTGCCGCCATCATCGAGCGCAGTGACATAGCGATAAATATCGGCAATCGGGCTGGGTTCATCTTCTGTACCGTGAATCACCAGCATCGGCGCGGCCAGTTGATCGACCACATCGGCGGGTGCGGTGGGTGAGGCGTTATACGGGAAGCCGTACCAGGCGACTCCGGCTTTCAGGCTGGCGATCTGCGGCAGGAGGAGCATGGTGTAACGCCCACCCGCGCAGAATCCCGTCAGCCCGATGCGCTCAGGATCGACTTCATCCCGCGCACTCAAAAACGCGATGCTGTCCTCGACCAATAATTTCACCACATCGTCGGCAGGGCTTTGCTCAAACGTCTGCCAGCCCACTGCCAGCACGACAAATCCTTCCGCCGCCAGTTGGTCAGCCATCGTCTTGTAGCCTTCTTCCAGCCCGCGAAACGAGTGGATCAGGACGATAGCGGGATAATTTCCGTCGAATTCTGGCGCTACCAGATAAGACGCATAAGCCTGATCGCCACTCATGATGTCCACATCGCTTCCAACGACTGCCAGGGGACTGTCCTGGGCGGAGGCGGGCATCAAAACAGTCAAAACGGTGAGCAGCACGAGAACGATGACAACAATTTTGGTTTTCATATACGCTTTCCTTTATCTACACTCAATCAAATGGTAAACATTGCGAACACACTTAATCTAACGTTAAATGTTACGAACGGACAGCAGAAGCATAACGTGAGCTGCACAGTGAGGGCAAAAAAATTTAGCTGCATCTCATAATTGTGGTTACGAACGGAAATACGCCGTTGGATTTTTGCGGGTCAGCCGAGGCTGTTTTGCGTGGAAATACACATGATTCGTGGCGAGGCTTAAGGTAAGATATTGGCGCACGGGATTATCGAAGGTTAAAAGGGCAAACATGACGGAAAAACGGGATCGACGTTACACAGGCACGGATGTTGACATCACCTACAATCTCAAGCGCTGTATCCACGCCGAACACTGCGTTCATGAGCTTGCGCAGGTTTTCGACAGGAACGCGCGTCCCTGGATTAACGCAGATGGCGCATCCGCTGACGAAATCGCCACAACAGTTCGCGATTGTCCCTCTGGTGCGCTGCATTACTGGCGCAAGGACGGCGGCGCGGCGGAACCGATACCGGAGAAAAATACGGTCATTGTCTGGCGTGATGGGCCGCTGCAATTCACGGGCGATCTGCGGCTCGGCGAGGGCGAAACACGGGCGACGTTGTGCCGCTGCGGTGCATCGCATAATAAGCCATTTTGCGATAATTCGCACAAGGACATCGGGTTTTCAGCGCAGGAGGTTGAGCCAATTGATGCGAATGTCGAGATTTCCGGCGGGTCGCTAATGATCCGTCCTCGCCCCGATGGGCCGCTGAAAATCGAGGGCAATCTGGAGATTCGCGACGCGGCGGGAAACACGCTGTTTGTCGGCAATGAGACGGCGCTGTGCCGCTGCGGTCATTCGGGTAAAAAGCCGTTTTGCGACGGCACACACAACAAAATCGGATTCAAGACGGAAGAATAAGGATCACACGGATAATATGGACACCAATAAAACAGATAACATGGACAACATCGAAGTCAGGCACAACGTCGAGGAGACGCGGTTCGAGGTGCAGTTAGGCGACCAGATCGCGATCCTGGAGTACGACATCGCCGGGAATAACATGGTTTTCACGCACACCGAAGTGCCGCCAGCGTTCGAAGGCAAGGGTGTTGCTGGCAAAATGGCGCAAGTCGCGCTGGATTACGCCGTTGAAAAAGGCCACAAAATTCAGGCGTTCTGCCCGTTTGTGAAGTCATACGTTCAGCGCCACAAGGAGTATCAGCCGCATACCTGGGGATATTGAGTGCGGAAGTGATTAGTGATGAATTGAAAGTAATGAGTGCTGAGTAAAAACGGGACTAACGACTAACCGAGGATGCGATTATGTCAACGGATGTTCGACAGCAGCTTGTGAATTTGCTGACGGTGCGGCAGGCACATATGATTTTTGAGGATGCCGTGCAGAATTTCCCGGCGGCGCACATCAACACGCGCCCGCCCAATGTGGAGTACACCTTCTGGCATTTGCTGGAACATCTGCGCATCTGCCAGTGGGATATTCTGGATTACTGTCGCAATCCCAACTACAAGGAACTCAAATTTCCCGATGATCTGTGGCCTGCGAAGGATGCGCTCACGGACGAGGCGGGCTGGCAAAAAACGATTGACCAGTTTTTAGCGGATCGTGCCGAATTCGTTGCGCTTGTGCAGAACCCGGAGACCGACCTGCACGCGGCGATCCCGCATGGCTACGATGGGCATACGATTTTTCGTGAAGTTCTCGTCGTCGCCGATCATAACGCCTATCACATCGGCGAATTGGGGATTTTACGGCAGGTGATCGGCGCGTGGTGAGTTAAATGAACCTCACCCCCGACCCCTCTCCAATGCTTTGGAGAGGGGAGAAGGGGTTAAAATGGAAATTTTAGCGGAGCGCGTCTTCCAGGCCGATGATCATTTCATCGACGGCTTCTTCGACGCTGTAATCGCCGACGAGAATCTTCTGGAACGCAGGCAGCGCGACTTCGCCAGCCCAGCCGGGAGCGCCAACAAAGGCGACAGGCTTGCGGCCAACGGCGACAGCATCCAGCGCGGCGGCGTAAATCGGGTTGCCGGTGATGCGTTCGTCATTGACGACAGCTTCCGTAACCGGGAAGTAGCCAGTTTCTTCCAGGAACGCAATCGCCGGGTCGTTTTCGCCCCAGAAGCTGATCCAGGCGAAGGCGGCATCGGCGTTGTCTTCTTTCATCAGGCCGTTGTAGAGATAGCTGACGCGGGATATGTGTTCAACCGGGCCAGCGGGCTTGACGGCTGTTCCGAACTGGACACCGGGTTCGAGCGCGGCGCTGATTTCGACCAGTGAACCAGTGTGATGCCAGATCATCGCGGTTTGCCCGGTTTTGAAGCTGGTCATAATCTGGCTGTAGCTGTCTTCTGGTGCGCTTGGCTGGACAACGCCATCAGTGGTGTAGAGGCCAGACCAGAACGCCATCGCTTCAATCGCTTTGTCGCGGTCAATGGCAGCGTTGCCGTCTGCGTCGATGATGGGCGAGCCGAAGGATTCGAGCATGTCGATGATGAAGCCTTGACCACCCGCACCGCCGCGCATCGCGAAACCATAGCGGCCTTCGTCGGGGTTGGTGAGGGCGATAGCGGCATCGCGGAATTCTGCGAAGGTCGTCGGGACGGCGATTCCGGCTTCGTCGAACCAGTCCTTGCGATAATACATCCAATCGACAAAGGTGAAGGCCGGGATGCCGTAGATTTTGCCGTCAACGGTGACAGATTCCATACGATTGTCCGGGAAAAATTCTTTCAGTTCCCAGTTGTTGATGCGCTCGGTGAGGTCAACCACACCGCCCATTGCCAGCATATCCGGCAGGCGATCCGCCGCGATCATGGTGGTGTCGGGACGGGTATCGGCCTGCACCGCGAGCGTGAATTTCGCCATAAAATCGGCGTTGGGGATATTTTCCTGGACGAGTTCAACGCCAGGATATTTTTCCTTGAACATGGCGATGACGCGCTCCATGCCCTTGAACTCGCTCTCGCTGGTGAAGTGATGCCAGTAATTAACCGTGCCGCTGAGGTCTTGTGCGGCTGCGAAGGCCATCGGCAGGCCGTTCGCCAGCGCCATCCCTGCGCCACTCATCGCGGCGGCTTTGAGGAAATCGCGGCGTGACATTCCGTTTTTCATTTAACATTCTCCTTAAAAAAATCGAAAATCTCTTACAGACGAAACAAAAATAGTGAACACCCTGTAATTATATATTATAAATCTTTTCGCGCCATAAGTTGGAGCAGGGACAGGTCGGAATTTGACGCAAAGGCGCAAGGAACGCAAAGTGGCGCAGAGGAGAATAGCCTTGGCGCTTTGCTTTTCCTAAGTTTGATGCAAATACCCCAATTTTAGTTTCTATGTATAATCGTCTCTAGCATTATTTTCGGATGGGTTGTTTTCTTCTACCCTCATTGCAAAAACCGCATATTTAGAACTAGGAGATAGCATCTTGGCGAGTAGAACCTCCCACAGTGTCCTGTTAACTATCTTTCTATTGGCTCTGCTGAGTGTACTGTTGCCTGGAACTGTTTTCGGGCAAAATGATGGGGCAGCTACCTGCCCAAATTCACTACCACCACAGATGGTTGTAGGTGAAAATGGCCGACTAATCCCTGGCCCTGGGCTTAAAAATCGTATTCGTCAACAAGCTACAACAAGTTCTGATCAAGTTGGCACAATAAGCGAAGGTGATGTTTTTATAGTTCTGGATGGCCCCGAGTGTGCTGATGGCTATGCTTGGTGGCAAATCGACTTTGACGGTGTGGTCGGCTGGACTGTCCAGGGGGATAGTCAGGGATATTGGATTGAACCACTCATAAGCACAACGTCTGATTCCGCTGCGATTGATGCCGTTGCGATTGATGCCGTTGATTTTGAAATTACTGAACTTGAGGTTGAATATGATCAGGCAGTAGGTGACTTGATTTTCCTCAATACCAATATGGAGAACTTCCCCGGCACGTTAGCGTTTAACTGGAATTCTGAAGAAATGCAATTCCACTATCTTGGTGAAGCGGTGTATGGTGGAACATATAAATTTACGGGTCGAGAGTTCACGGAATTCGACTCATTAGGGACAGAGATGAACATTGTCCCACATCTGGTTACGTTCCAGGGTACGAAAGGTGATGTAGTGGGGATCGAACTGATAAATCTAGGTGAAGAGAAAAGGCTCGTAATTGGAGGGATCGCTGGGCCAAGTGGTGGAACTGACTACATAACCATGCCAGGATATGAACGCCTTGAGTTAGGAGGTGTTGACAACTTGCGTGCAACCCAGATTTCCCTGCGAGAGACAGGGGTTTTCACTATTCGTATCGAAGGATTGTTTTATAGTGTTGTTGGGCTTTCAGACATCCCCTCATACACATTATCGCTGGAACTCGTCGAGGCAGCACAGCCGCCAACATCGACTCCTGCTGTCGTAGCAACACTGGATCCGGCTATGCTCACGGATCGCAGACCTCATCCCGAATTGACAGCAGAAGACCTGGCTCAACCGCTCTTGCCAGTCAGTGGTGAGTGGCAGCAGACACAAACCGCCTGCGATGGAGCGATACAAACGAGCACACAAACTCTGTACGTTTTGGACTTTGGTCGCGTGATCCTCACAAGGCTACCATCACGAATAGATATGTTTAGCAATTATCTTCGTACACAAGAAGGCATGTATATCTTGCAGTCGCGGAGCAGAACGGAATGGACTGTTCGCTCACCTGATTTCATTACCTACGAGTTAAAAACAGACGAATGTACCATTCTGGGCTATTATGAACTGCTCACGATTGACCGCTCGGCGGTGCCAGAAGCAGCACCCTCAATGCCTGATTTTCAAGTGGCGGATCAGGTGCGGTTTAGGATAAGCACCCCGCTTCTTGACGAAGCAGGTTATGCCAGCTTTCCAGTCAGTGTTTTAGTGTTGCCTAACACCGTAGGAACGATATTGAGTGGTCCTATAGTTAATAATGACCCCATTCCTGGAACGCACTGGTATGAAGTGCGTATTACCAATGTCATTGGCGATGTTACCCTTGAAGACGAGGGCTGGATACCCGCCAGTGTTGTCAACGAAGTCGTCATGGAAGTAGTGGAATAGGATTGAAGGCTGAAAGCTATCGAGTCTATGAAAGCGTGGACTCGATAGCTGCACTAGCCAAAGGGAGTTTTTGGATGAGGCAGATGGCGCTGGTTGGTGTTATTTGGGGTTTGCTTAGTCTTCTGGCTGGATCCGTGGTGGGGCAGGAGCAGAATGATTATATGTTTGGCTGCCCTAACTCTAGTATAGCAATTTACTTATTTAATCCGAGCGTGAGCGGTTGGGAAACTGAGTGGAAAACCTATATTGACGTTATTCATGAGGCAACGTGTGATATCGATAATTTTTGGAAGCAGGCCAGCGATCTTCCCTTGCCTTATTACCCGCCACGATATGTGACGCAGGAAATAGACCAATATCCATACCAGACACCGAGTGATCTAGCAAGAAGAGAACAAGGGGCTTGTGACAGACGACCAGAATTTATAGATGCTCATGGTTATTATTGCCCTCAGCCTGAAAGTATTGTGTTGAGTGAGTACACGTTGTGGCGTAACTATGGAATATGGCGAAACAACCAAAGACAAAATCTACTCATTGTACATCTGCTGGCGCATGAATGGGCACATCACATCCAGACTACTTTTCCTGATGTCTACTACTCGGAGTCACAGGCCGAATGTTTTGCAGGTGCATACTTCCAATATGCGACTCAGAACTCGGCTATAACTGATGTTGACATTACAGAGGAAGCCTGGAAAGCACTGCTAACGAGTATCGGATCACAAGGGCGTGATAACTATGTTAGCGATGACCGTGCTGCATGGTTAATGATGACGGTTGATGAACAGGTTAGGGCACTTGAGCAAGGTTTTCGTGGCGGTGTTAGTGGTTGTTTTGTTGAACCGACACCAATCGTCTGCTCAGAATCTGCGCCGGATATTTCGGGAATCGATTACTCTCGCCTCATATTATCAAATTGGACTCATGCCCGAGAGGGCTGGTTCGCTTATAGAGACTCTATAGCTGGCATAATGACTTCAAATTATTTGCGATACGTTGCAGAGGTGGAAGACCCAATGGAATTTGTTCCACCGTTGCTTGGTGAAGATAACGGAAGGTTGATCGTCGCTAATGATCAGTTGTCGGATAAGCCACCAGAATTTGGGCGAGCTGGAGCTTCTGGAGATTCGACAATACCAGCTACCCCAAGTCCATCCCCATGTGCTTTTCTCGACATCCCCGGATATGTGGATACCTGGAACAATGACGGTCTTACCTGGCGCATTTTTGAAGGAGTGACATGTCGGGGCGCGAGTCGTCTGGCGATGGGGCCAAGTTGTAATCAAAACGATGTAGATAATGTTTACTCAGCGATCACTCAACTTGGAACGACGACATTTGCGGTCGTTTTAGTGGTAGCGCCTGAAACACCCTGGTTGCGCAATCATTATTTCCGGTGGGCTGTCGATGTGTATTCGCGACAGGTTGTGAGATTGGCAAATGCAAATGCACCACCGCGTGGGTGATTATATTTGTTGTTGAGCATTGCTCAAATTGAATCAATCCAGTGCGACCCTATAATATGTGTAGCCTTTAACAGCCTATTTCGGAGAACAATTTCGCTATGCTCGTCAATTATTTTCACTTTAGTTTTACGGTTTCGAATCTGGAGCGCTCGATTGATTTTTACACCAACGTCATCGGTATGAAGCTGGTCGGGACACAGATTCACGATCAGCCCTACACCAGCGTACAGGTCGCGTTTCCCAACGCCGTGCTGAAGGCGGCGCGTCTGACCATCGACGGCATCCCGGCGGCGCGTTCCGGCCATCTGCTGGAATTGATTGAGTACGTCAATCCGCGCGGAGAGCCGACTGATACAACCACCAATCGGCCTGGGTCGGCGCATATGGCGTTTCAGGTGGATGATTTATTGGCGGCCTACAAACGCATGAAAGCGCAGGGTGTGCGCTTCAAGTCCGAGCCTGTGCGCATCATGGCCGGGCCGAACGAGGGTGGCCTGACGATCTATTTTCTCGATCCCGACGACATCACGCTGGAAATGGTACAGCCGCGCGGGAGCTAGGGAGCAGGTGTTTGTTAATTCAAATTGCGACTTATAAAGTGCTATAAATCAAGAACCCCCTCCGTCGCTAACGCGACACCTCCCCCGAATTCGGGGGAGGCAGGGTGGGGGTGAAGCAGAATAAGCACAAAATGTTGTTGTAATACACATTTATAAACATGCACTCAGCACTTTAGTCTCAGCGCTAAAAAGCTGACAAGCTGAGACGCTGAAACGCTGATCCGCTACAGCCGTCCTTCCGGCATCCGATCCGCTTGCAGGGCGGCGATCTGCTCCGGCGTAAACGGCGCTTCAAAAAGGTCGGCGGATTCGTGGTAGCAGCGGAACAGATCAACGATGAAATGCAGGCGATCCGGCAGACGCGCCCAATCCACAGCGCCGCTGCCATCGGGTGAATTGGGAGTGGTGTCAAGATTTTCGAGCAACGTAAGCAGATCAGCCAGCGCAAGTTCTTTGAGCGAGTCGGGAAATTCGGCGGGAATATCGCTGCCGAGGCGCAAAACCACGTCATGGGGCAGGGTGATGGTCATCATATATTCGGTGATGAGCAGATGTGCCTGTCGTCGCGCTTCGCCAATGATACTGGCGAATACCCTGTCAAGCGGATGTGGGCGATTAAACAGGAGTTGAAAAAGGAGACGCAGGCGCACCCACCAACCGCGATTGGGAAACAGCGCGTTGATAAACCGCAGCCGAAATTCCTGGTAATCGACAAATGCCGCGTCCAGCGCTTCGGCAATTTCGGGCTGGAGGCGTGTCTGCTCGTGGTAGCCGATTTCGATGTTTGCAAGCAGCATCATCTCGGCGCGGGTTTTGGCATCGGCCTCGAAAAACGCCTGATAGTAGCGCCCAAACGCCTGCCGCAAATACTGCTGACCATCGGGCGGATCGCCGGGGCGCAGCGCATCGCAGAATCGCGCTAAATTTTCCGCGTCAAAAGTTTCGTCGTTCAGGCACATGGCTGAAAACCGCGCAAATTCACGACCAATTTCCTCATAGACTTTTTTGTTGCCACGTCCAACCGCGTCACTGGCGCGATCAAAGGCCGCGAGGGGATTCAACAGTTCGGCGACGGTTTCCTGTATTTCCGTCGGCGACTGTGTTGAGCCGAGTGTGCGGGCAGCGGACGTGATATCAGCGGCCTGCGCGGTGACGGCAGAGCGCAGAATATTTTCGAGCGTTCGCGCCAAATCCTGCTTGCGGATGGTCTGCCCGGCTTGTTTGGATGCCCACGTCGCGAAGGTACACCAGTTGGCGGCGATACCTGTGCGGGAGGTGAGCGCCAGCGCCAGTTGGTGATAGCAGTAGGTGATGTGCAGATTGCGGATCACCGCGTCGGTGCGGGCGGCGATCTGATCGACTTCCTCGACGGTGGGGATGTGGGACATATTTTGTAAAGCTCACTTCAAAAATGGTGGATGTTCCATCCCATTATAGCTTTACATGCGGCATTTATTGGGTGTAAATATACAGAATGAGCTTGCCCAGGCGCACTTCATCCGCGTAGCGCAGGAGATAGGGTTGATCGGGCATTAAACGCTGACCGTTCAGATACGTGCCATTCGTGCTGCCCAGGTCGGTGATGGTCGGGGCTTCCGGCGCATAATCAATGGCTGCATGGATGCGCGAAACACCCAGTTCGGCTGCATCAAAGAGTGACAAATCGACATGCGGTTTAATCGCACCTTCACGCTCGGCGCGGCCTATCGTGCCTCGTTTACCATAGGGCAGTGTAAGCGGTTTTACGCCCTGGCCCGTAAGGATCATCAGTGTCAATTCAGGTTCAGTGGGCGGCAGGGGTAGCAGCGGTTTATTTTTGACTTCATGAAGCACATGGACGACCAGCGTCTGGCGCAATTCCTTGCCACAATAGCGACAAATGATCGAGCCTTCGCGGTTTTCTTCTCCACAGGATTGGCAGTTTTTCATGAGCAATAACCTGATGACTCAAATTTCTATAACGATGAGTTGATGCTCTGGTAATACACGATGCCCTGATTCTCCGATGATGTCGCATCCCAAACTGTCGTCGAGGGTTGCAAATTCCCTAATAGTATAGTGAAGGTTGGGGCAAAATGGTCGTGAATTTTTTGTGAATAATTTCGAACGACATTTCGAAATATTACTCATAATTTATGCCTGGAATGAGGCCGAGTCGTTCGCGGATGGAATGTTCGGTATCATGGAGAGGTAGGTTCGGATACAGCAGGAGAAAGATGAACGCGATATTTTTTGAATCACAGGCCGAGTTTCACCAGTGGCTTGAGGAAAATCACGATCAGGTGAAAGAAATCTTCATCGGATTTTACAAGACGAAATCCAAAAAGAAGGGAATCACCTACCAGGAAGCGCTGGACGAGGCGCTGGCCTACGGCTGGATCGATGGTGTGCGCAAATCGATTGATGAGGACAGCTACACCATCCGGTGGACGCCGCGCAAACCGGGGAGTATCTGGAGCGCGGTGAACATCAAGCGCGTGGCAGAACTGACCGAAGCGGGGCAGATGCAGCCCTCCGGCATCAGGACATTTGACGAACGCAAGCCGGAAAAGGCCGGGCTGTACGCCTACGAAAATCGGCCCCAGGAATTTGACGAGGCGCAGGCGGCGAAATTTCGAGAGCATCCGGCGGCGTGGGAATATTTCCAGTCTCAAGCACCATCTTACCAGCGGACATCCATCTGGTGGGTGGTGAGCGCCAAGCAAGAGAAAACGCGCTGGAAGCGTCTGGATGAACTCATCGACTATTCGGCGAAAGGCCAACGCATGACGGATGTATGGCGAAAAGGAAAATCTGTTGACAAAGAGGCTTAACGAATAGACAACAAGGCCTAACGGATAGACAATATGAGTGAATGATGGGAGACGAGATGCCTATAGCGATTGAAGACTTCACCAGTGAACTTTTCGAGATTTTTGACGAAACGTTTGAGCATGTTCAGGGGATTTATCTGGATCGAGGAACATCACTGTTCGAGACACTCGACACGATTTCGGCTGAGGAAGCGTCCATCCCGGTATCGGCAAGCTGCGCGACGATTGCGGCTCAGGTGGCGCATGTACGCTTCTATCTGGAAGTGTTAGAAGGCTATATGCTGAATAAGCCCATCGCCAAGGTAGACTGGAAAGAAATCTGGCGCACCGTGAGCGTGGTGACGCCGGAAGAATGGGAAGCCAGCAAAGCACTTCTGAAGGAAACCTACCAGCGAATCCGTTCACTGATGAAAAGCTTGGCTACCTGGGATGGTGAGAACGAAATCGCAGGCGCACTGGCGATTCTGGTGCATACGGCCTATCACCTGGGCGAGATTCGGCAGGCATTATGCGTCGTGAAACACAGCGAAACGTAAAAATCCGGTTCGGCTCTGCGCCCACATGAATCCATTTTCATCGTAATTATGTGTCGGAGCAATCATGCACCTTAAGAAATGAATATGGTGTATGATGTAGGGGCGAGGCATGCCTCGCCCCTACGAAACCCGGTACTACGGCCTATTTTGTTAAAATGCATCGTAATGCCCCACGAACGCAGTGATCCCTATTCGAATCTCAGGATAAAATATTGAATGACGAAGGAAACAATTGTTCAGGGTTAGGAATGTCTTATGAACGCCGCGCTATTCGATGCTCGTTTAATTGCCAGGCTGCAAACCCTGTCGCGACTGGCCGCAATCGTGGCGATTGGTGTTGGCTGTATGGTCATCATCGGATGGCTGTTCAATATCGAGCTGTTCATGAGCATCTATCCCGGCCTGGTTGCGATGAAATTCAATACGGCAATAGGCTTTATCCTGGCCGGCGTGGCGCTGTTGAGCGTGCGGAGACACCCGCGACTCGCACAATTCCTTGCCGCGTTCATTATTCTGCTGGGTCTGCTGACAGTATGTGAGTACGCCTTTGGCTGGAATCTGGGCATCGACCAGTTATTTATCCGCGATCCGATCACGCCGACAAATCATTTCCCTGGCCGCATGTCGCCCATCGCGGCCATAAACTTTTGCCTCATCGGGACCAGTCTGCTGCTCTTTATACGAACTCGCCGTTTTGCGCTGGCGCAGTCGCTCACACTTGTGGCGGGGTTCATGTCGCTGCTGGCGCTGGCGGGCTATTTGTACGGCGTTCAGCCGCTTTATCAGATCAGTATGTTCTCGTCCATTGCCCTGCATACCACGATCACATTTCTGGTTCTTTGCGTGGCGATTTTCTTCATCGAGCCGGAGCAGGATTTTGCAGGCAAGATTCTCATCAATCGCGCGGGTGGGCTGCTGGCGCGTCGGTTGATACCAGGGGTTATTTTAATTTCGCTGATTTTAGGATGGCTGCGGCTGAAAGGTCAAGAGGCGGGATATTACGATACACAATTTGGTGTGGCGCTGCTGGTGATGTCCACGATTATTGTGTTTATTGTGCTCGTCTACTGGGCGGCGCGTTCATTGAACCGGATCGATGCGCGAAGAGCCGAGGAAGAAGCCCAGCGGCAGCAGGCAGACGAAGCCATAGCGCGTTATACGCTGCGGCTGGCAATGCTGCACGAGATTGACCGGGGAATTCTCGAAGCCGGGTCAATCGCAACGGTCATCGAGGTGGCGCTGACCCATTTGCGGCAGCTTGTTCCATGCCAGCGTGTGGATGTCACGTTACTTGATGAGGCTACCGGGGAGGCCGTTATTTTTGCGGTAGGCATCGAGGGTGAGACCAAACTCGGCAAGGGTGTCCGCATTCCTGTCCCGCCAGATGTTTTTGAAGGCTATGATGCGCGGCATATCAGGATATTTGCGGACATTCGGCTGTTCCAGGAAACAAAACCGCGCGCGAAGCAGCTTATCAAGGAGGGATTGTTATCGGCGCTCAGTGTGCTGCTGATGGATCGGGAACGTCCGATTGGAACGCTCGGACTGTTTGCCGCTACGCCCGATTTTTTTACGGCTGAACACCAGGAGATCGTGGTCGAGGTTGCGAACCAGGTTGCCATCGCGATCAATCAACTGCGCCTCTCGGAAGAGCTAGCACGTCGTGCGGCGGAGCTGGAGCAGCGTGTTACTGAGCTGATTGAGGCGCGTGTAGAAGAACGCACCAGTGAACTCAGTGATATGAACACTGCCTTGCAGGAAGTTCTGATCCAACGCAAACTTGCTGAAGATCAGTTCCGGGCGCTGCTGGAGTCCGCACCCGATGCCATGATTATCACCAACCCGGATGGCGATATTCAGCTCATCAATGCCCAGACCGAGAAGTTTTTCGGCTATTCCCACGCTGAACTCGCGGGTTTACCCATCGAAATGCTGATCCCCGAACGTTTTCGCAGCCTTCATCCTGCTAACGGTGCCGATGCCTTACACGAACGCAACACGGGCATGGGGTTGGAACTGTACGGATTGCGAAAAGATGGCAGCCAATTCCCTATCGAAATCAGTATCAGCCCGATTGAGACAGAAGGAGGCCTCCTGGTCGCCAGCGCGATCCGTGACGTGACTGAACGGAAGCTGGCTGAAGAAGCTCTGAAAATGCGAATCGCTGAAGAACACGAGTTCCAGGATTATCTTAAGGCGCTGCATGAAGTCACCATTGAGCTGACGACCATCAGCGACCTGGATGCCTTCTACAAACGCGCTGTTGAGCTGGGGCGGCAGCGCCTGGGGTTTGACCGGCTGGGGCTTCTGCTGTATGACGCGGAGCATTCGCTTGCCACGGGGACTTACGGAACGGATGGCAGCGGCAACCTGGTATCCGAGCATCACCTGCGCTTTGATCCGGGAGGGCTGACCGGTATTTTGATGCGTGCGCTGGAAAAAGAAGAACATTTTGTGCTGGAGGAAGACGCGCAGCTACTTGATGACCACAAGCCGATGAGCAGGGGCTGGAATGCCGCTGCGGTTCTGTGGAACGGGACTGAAAAACTCGGTTGGCTGGCAGTCGATAATGGTGTGCAGCATAAGCCGATCAGCAAACCACTCCTCAATGTGCTGTCGCTTTACGCACTGACGCTGGGAACACTGCTGGGGCAGAAGCGGACTCAGGCAGCCGTCCAGGAGAGCGAAAGGCGCCTGAACCTGCTGGCGCAGAATTCGCCGGATATCATCTACGTGATTGATTTGTCTATGGGGGAAATGTCGTATCTGAATCGCCCTGGATTTTTAGGCTACTCCCAAAGCGAAATCCAGCGGCCAGAATCGCTCCTGAGTGCCGTCCATCCGGACGATAACCCCCGTCTGTTGGCTCACTGGGGTGAAGGTTTGATTGGCGGCAAACTCAAACAGGGCATGATTGAATATCGCCTGAAAGATAAGCAGGGAGAGTGGCAGTGGATACAGAGCCGGGAAATGATCTTTTCGGCTGCACCGGACGGGACACCGACCCAAATTCTGGTGACGCTGACGGTCATCACGGGCCGCAAGCAAGCCGAGCAGCAGGCAGTCGAACTGCAACATGAACGCGAACGGGTCAAAATGCTTTCGGATTTCGTGACCAATATGTCGCACGATTTTCGCACGCCGCTCACGATCATGAGCACAAATCTGTATCTCATGTCACGGATCACTGAACCGGAAAAGCAAAAAAGCTATCTGGCAAGCACAGAACAGCAAATTTTAAGCTTGACGCGGTTGATAGACCGTCAGCTAACGATGGTGCGCCTGGACAGCCAGACCACTGTTGCGCTCCAACCTCTTGATGTGAACCTGATCGCCTCGAATCTGGGCTTTATCATCGGCTCGGAAGCGAAACCGAAGAATATCACCATCGTCAGTGTAATATGCGAAGGCCGCCTGATGGTTCAGGGGCATCCAGACGATCTCAGCATGGCGTTTGCGGAGTTAGGAAAAAATGCGGTGCGCTATACGCCCGACAACGGCACGGTCACGATCCACACGCGGCGAGAGAATAATCAGGCTGTGATTGAAGTGAGCGATACAGGCATCGGGATTGCGGAGGGGGATTGGGATCGTATCTTCCAACGGCTGTATCGCATCGATGGTTCGCGTTCATCCCAAACGGGCGGGACAGGCCTCGGCCTTCCTATCGCAAAGCGGATTATTGAGCTTCATCAGGGTACGATTAGTGTGGAAAGCGTTGAAGGAGAGGGCAGTACATTTCGGGTGCTGTTGCCTCTCAGCGAATAAATCAGCAAACCAGTGAAAATAATTCCGTTCTACTTTGGAGGTCTGTAATGATTAATCTTGCGACATCTATCACGCTGATGAGCCAGCAGGCTGAACTGATCCGCCAGATGACGCTGGGCATATCTGCCGAGCAAGCGCGCTGGAAACCGGATGCCGAGTCGTGGTCGATTCTGGAAGTGGTGAATCACCTTTACGACGAGGAGCGCGAGGATTTCCGCACCCGTCTCAAGCATATTTTAGACCGCACGGAAGGACAGCCACCGGAGATTGATCCGCAGGGCTGGGTGACGGCGCGGCAGTATAACCAGCGTGAACTGCAAGCCTCAATGCTCAATTTCTGGCAGGAGCGCAGCGCCTCACTGACATGGCTGCGCAGCCTGTCGAATCCCGATTGGGATGTGGCGATTGACACACCCTTCAGACATATACGAGCCGGAGATATGCTCGAGTCATGGGTGGCGCACGATTTGCTGCATCTGCGCCAGATGGTCGAACTGCGCTATACCTATCTCAGGCAGGATGTCGCGCCGTATGAGATCGGGTATGCGGGCGATTGGTAAATTTTTGCATGTAGGGCGTTCTGTTGGGCGCAATGATGCAGCAACGAAAAGGGTTTGATACATCAAACCCCTACGAAAACGGTTCGCTATGACTGATTTATTGGCGACGGCGGCAAAAACATGGAAATTTCCAAACAAACATACACCTACAAAACCGTCGGCGAATGCCAAATCCAGGCGGATGTGTACCGCGCACCGGGCAACGAAATCCGGCCTGCGATTTTGTGGATTCACGGTGGGGCGCTCATCATGGGCAACCGCGAAACGCTGGCGGCTGACCAACTCGAACGCTACATCGCGGCGGGGTTTGTCGTCATCGCAATCGATTATCGACTCGCGCCGGAGACCAAGCTCGACCAGATTATTGACGATATTCGTGATGCTTACGCCTGGGTGCGGGATAGCGGCGCGGAAAAATTTCGAATCGACCCGGAGCGCATCGCTGTGATCGGGCATTCGGCGGGCGGCTATCTGACGCTTATGGCTGGATTTTGCGTCATGCCCAGGCCGCGTGCATTGGTCGCGTTTTACGGCTATGGCGACATCGTGGGCGCGTGGTACAGCGAGCCAGACACGTTCTACCGCCAATTTCAGCTGGTGACGGAGGACGAAGCGCGGCACGTCGGCGGCGAAACGCCCTACACAGGCGCACCCTTTGGCAGCGCATCCGAGACGCGATTCCGTTTTTATCTCTACTGTCGTCAGCAGGGAATTTGGCCGAGCGAAGTGGGCGGTCATGATCCGGCTCAGGAAGCGGATTGGTTCACCGCCTACTGCCCGATCCGCAACGTGACACCGGATTATCCACCTACGATGCTCATTCACGGTGAGCAGGACACCGATGTCCCTTTCGAGCAGTCGGCGCTGATGGCGAACGAATTGGCGCGGCAGGGTGTTGACCACCTGTTTATCGCGCTGGCAGGGCAGGGACACGGTTTTGACGGCAAGGGGATGAGCGATCCCATTGTGGCGAACGTGTTCGATCAGATCGAGGCGTTTTTGAACCAATCGTTGGCGTAGTCGTCCGGCGAGAAAATGTTGACGACGATATGAAATGCTGGGCGAAGCAGCGCCTCGCCCCTACGAATACCGTCATCGGGACGCAATATTTTGCCTCCTACACGCCGGCAGTCGCAATTGTAATGACGACTTTTCCACGTGCTTGTCCGGCTTCCAGATAACGGAGCGCTTCAGCCGTCTCACCGAGGGGATAGCAGCGATCAATCACCGACTTGACCTTGCCGGATTCCATCAGCGTTTTGATCTCGTTCAGGTCTTTCTGATCGGGATTCGCCATCAGATTCCCCATTTTCTGACCGCCTCTGGAAAGCAGCGGCCCCGAAATCATCGACTTTAGAATCTCAGCCGTCGAGCCGCCCGCCAGGACGTAAATGCCGTTGGGCGTGAGGGCGCGTTTATAGTCCGCAATTGGGCGATAGGCGGCGGTGTCCAGAATAAAATCGTAGCGCTGCCCGTTCCGCGTGAAATCTTCCTGCGTGTAGTCAATCACATGGTCTGCCCCAATCGAGCGCACGGTATCCATTTTGCGGGTGCTGCACACGCCTGTCACCTCCGCTCCAAATGCTTTGGCGATCTGCACCGCGAACGTCCCGACTCCACCGGACGCGCCGTTCACGACCACTTTTTGCCCTGGGCGAATTTGCTCACGGAAGCCTTGCAGCGCAGTAACCGCCGCCATCGGAACAGCCGCCGCTTCCTCGAAGCTGATGTTGGCGGGCTTGGCGACGAGGTATTTTTCCGGCACAGTCACATATTCGGCAAAAGCGCCCCGACCACAATCGGCCAAGTCGCCAAAAACTGCGTCACCGGGGCGAAACTGCGTGACACTTTTACCAACCGCTTCCACCACGCCCGCCATATCCGAACCTGGGATCGGCTGCTTGGGTTTTCGAAGGCCTCCAGTCATCAGGCGCACCAGAAACGGCGTTCCACTGACGATATACAAGTCGGCAGCGTTCAGGGACGCGGCGTGGACTTTGACGAGGACTTCGTTGTCCTTCGGGGTCGGCTTTTCGACATTTTTGAGGTGCAGGACATCTGCTGGTGATCCGTATTCGGTGTAGACGATTGCTTTCATTGGGTAACTCCATAATTGATGTTGGTCGAGTGAAAATTGTGCAAGACTAAGGCAGGGCGCAGTACGCTACGCCCCTACAAGGTGTGCAGGTTAGCTATCAGGCTGTTCGTTAAATTTGCGAGTTGGGTGAGGCAGCTTCTACGAGAGAACTTTGTCTGTTAGCCGCCGATCTGGACAGAGAAGGGGATGGTGGCGGCGCGATAGTTCCACAGCTTGACCAGCTTCACCCCTCGCGAGACCAGCGAAATGACCACGCTGCTGATGAGGATAATCTCCGGTAGCTGCCGGACAACGGCGATGTCCGCAACCTGTGGGACTGTGACCAGAATGTGTTCCACGAATGGCTTGGAGACGACAAAGTAGGCACAGACCATCGCGAACATTTCCACCACTGTTTCGGTCAGCCACAAACCAACATTCCAGCGTTTGCGCCGCAGCACCAGCACACGCAGGCCGAGCAAGGTAGTCGAGGAGATGATGAGCAGGATCGTCCAGTTCGGCGGGATTGGGATGACATCACCGGGGTCGCTGAGGTTGAAACGCAGCGTCAGCCCGCCGACATGCAGAAAATAGAGCATGACAAGCACCACCAATGTGCCGAAAGCCAGCTCGAAAGCGAATTCGAAGCGGTCAACGGCTTTGGGATCATCGACTTCGGGCAGTTCCAGTGGGTCGAACTTCGTTTCAATCTCGTCGAGTTCTACGCCGGAACGCTGGATGATCGCGAAAATCAACACCACCACCGCCGAGAACATAAAAGTCGCCTGCAATGCACCGGCCAGTGTCTCCAGGAACATGTCGATCACCGACTTCGGCTGCTCGGAAGATACAACCCCGATAATGCTCAGAACGACGGCGATGGTTGGCACCAGCAGCCAGCCATAGCGCAGAACCATCATCATAAACGGATAGAGATCGGGGCCAACGAGATACTGCTCACCGCCGTAGCGGACAGCCATCAGGCGCGGGTCGCCGAGTTCCGCCAGCACGGAAGCGATTTCCGCCTGGGTCGGCGTGCCTGGATAGCGGTCATCCAGTTGATCCTGAATCTGCGAACGGAGTTCCGCTTCAATCTCCTCGCGTTCTTTTGGCGGTACATACTCCCCGACCTGGTGGACATAGCGATCGATTAAATTAGTCATGTTTTTCTCCTTCTAGGATGCGCCGCATCATTTCAATTGTCTCGAACCATTCCGCGCTCAGGGCAGCCAGAACTTCACGTCCGGCGGGGCTGATGCGGTAATATTTGCGGGGTCGCGATTCGCCGACTTCCCACTCGCTTTCCAGTAATCCCTGCTTTTCCAGCCGCCGCAGCAGCGGGTAAAGCGTCCCTTCCTCGATCTCCAATCCCTGCTCGACCAGCCGCTGGATGAGGCTGTAGCCGTAACGGGCGGTGTCCATCTGGCTGAGAACCGCCAGCACCACGACACCGCGCCGAAGCTCTAACCGGAGATTATTGATCTGTTCGTCTTGATCGCTCATATCATGTGTGGCCTCTTTGTACATGCAACTTTTTGCCCGTTATTGTATGTAGTCTCTTATACTGTGTGGCCTGCTATACTGTGTGAACGATGATACTGTGTGCCGCACAGTGATAATATACTATACGTCGCACAGTATTGTCAACCCCCCAGTATTGCGGGGCACAAGGTCTTGAGAACAAACTCACCCCCAAGCCCTCTACAAATTCAGAGAGGGGAGCAAGGAAACGCCCACTTGCAAACCTCGTCCTTCCGAAAAATACATCACGGGTCTTAGACGGGTTATGAAAGGCCAAAATATCGCGAGTGGGGTACAATCAAACAAAAAAGATGGGAGATTTTTCATGCCGGATTATAAACCCCTCGCGATAGACAATTTTTTGAACACAGGCGCAGCGATCTTTGACACGCCGCCGAAAATCGGACAGCAAATTTTTCACGGGCTGCCGTTCAACATCGGCGCGGACGCGGGACGCTGCTTCCTCGGATTCGGTGGAGATTCTGGGGCAGGCGCAGTTACTATTCCCGTGAACGACACGGCTTTCAACCTGATTTTCGCCAATACGCTGCTGGAATCGCAGGTGTTGAAGGGCGAACCGATTGGGCGCGTGATCGCCAATATTCTCGTGCATTACTCTGGCGGCGAAATCGAGCGCGTACCCATCCGTGAGCGCTTCGAGATCGGGATTGTGCCGACGGCGTGGGGACAGTGGCCGTTCGTGGCTGTGCCGGAGCAAAAGGACTTTTTGGCGGAACGCAAACAAGGCCCCTGGGAGCAGACGGGTTGGCGGCAGACCGAAGCCGCCTATGCCCACGACAATCACTATTACCTGTGGGCGTGGCGCAATCCGCTGCCGGAGCAGGTCATCGAAAAATTGGTGATTGAGCCACCCCTCCCCCAACCCCTCCCCATTTCGCAGGCTCATGGAGAGGGGAGTCAAACCCCTTCTTCGATAAACTCAGTGCGCAAATTTATCATCGCGGCGATCACGCTGGGGCAGGTGGATGAGGAGCCATTTTTCCGGCAGGGTCGCCGTCCGGTCAAAATCACGCTGCCGCAGGACGAGTCAAAAAGCTTCAATTTGCAGGTTGATGTGGATCGCGGCGTAGCGACCTATGCCTATCCGCTGCCCGCACAGACTGCCGACGAATTTTTGAGTGACGATCTGAAAGGTTTTGGTCAGACCGCCAACCAGAGCAACAGTCCGGCCTATGTCGAAATCGCTGCGACTCCTTCGGCGACGGTCACGGTCAAGGCCAACGATGCTGAAGTCGGGCAGGTGAAATGGGGCGATTTGCAGGCTGGCGGCAAGGTCGACTTGCCCGGAATCAGCCTCGAAGTGGTCGATCCGGGGCGCAATTGGGTACATACGACGGTACTGGACGACGCGACTGGCGAACCGTTGCCGTGCCGCATCCATTTCCGTTCGCCGAAGGGCGTACCGTATCAGCCGGACGGTCATCACAATCATCTTTTGAGCGACATGGGAACGTGGCATATCGACATCGGCGGCGATATGCACCTGGGGCAGATCACGTATGCCTATATTGATGGGCGCTGCCAGGGTTGGCTGCCACGCGGCGAAGTGATTGTCGATGTGGCGCGGGGCTATGAATACGAGCCGCTGCGGACGCGCGTACAGATCGAACCCGGCCAGCAGGAATTGACGCTCCGGCTGAAGCGCTGGACGAACATGAATCAAAAGCGCTGGTTCAGCGGCGATTCGCATGTCCATTTTCTGGGCGCACAGGGCGCTCATCACGAAGCGCAGGCCGAAGATTTGAATGTCGTCAATCTGCTGGCGTCCCAATGGGGACACTTGTTCACCAACACCGAGGATTTTATCGGTGCGCCATCGTTGAGCAACGGCGGCAACACGATTGTCTACACGGCGCAGGAAAATCGCCAGCATATTTTGGGCCATCTGACGCTGTGGGGGCTGAAAAAGCCGGTGAGTCCGCGCGGCACGGGTGGGCCGGATGAAGGTGCGCTCGGCGGGACGCTGGATGTCACGATGTCGGCCTGGGCGGACGCGACTCGTGCGCAGGGCGGCACGGTGATTATCCCGCATATCCCGAATCCGAACGGCGAACCCGCCGCGCTAATCGCCACAGGCCGCGCCGATGCCGCTGAGATGCTCGTCCACAGCGAATATCCGCACATCGAATATTATCGCTATCTCAACGCGGGCTACAAAATGCCGCTGGTGGGCGGGACGGACAAGATGGACAGCGCCGTTCCGGTTGGCTTGTATCGCACCTATGCCTATGTGCCGCCGGACGAGGAATTTACTTACGATAACTGGACAAAAGCCGTCCGCGCGGGGCGCACATTTTTAAGCGGTGGGCCGATGCTGACGTTTACGGTCAACGGCGCACAGATCGGCGATACGATGACGCTGCCGGAGGGCGGCGGTACGTTGGAAATCGAAGCGACGGCGGAGTCGATTTTCCCGATTCACACGCTGCAAATCGTCCAACAGGGGCAAGTGGTCGCCTCAACCGAAGAAGCGAAGGGCGCGAAAAAATTGACGCTGAAGGCGCAAATTAAGGTCGATGGGCATACGTGGTTCGCGGCTCGCTGCGGCGGTCAGAATTACACCACCGTCCAGCATCACGACGGCTGGCAGCGCGGTATTTTCGCGCATACGTCGCCGATTTATGTGGGCGTGGGCGGCGAATGGTCGATGTTTGACCGCGTGACGGCGGAATATATGCTGACATTGATCGAGGGCAGCTTGGCGCATATCCATGACCGCGCCGCGCATTATCCCGAAGGCACAGTGACGCATCATCACGGGGAATCCGATCATCTGGCGTATCTCGAACGACCATTCCGCGAGGCGATTGCGGCGATCCACCGCCGGATGCACGAGAACGGGATACCACACTAGATAATTCTTTAGTCTTTAGTCGTTAGCCTATAGCTATTAGCCATAATGGTTGGGGGTATAGGGTACGATAGCTTAGTAAATCGGGCGCGGTAGGGACATGATACATCATGCCCCATATGCACCAACTTAAGAAAAGAAGGGTATCCTGAAGTGGATACAAAACCAAAGAAAGGAAACCCTTCTCGATGATAACAATAACGGATTTACCCCAACAGGTGCAAA
>JALHNB010000048.1 GCA_022843745.1 Anaerolineae bacterium
GGTACGGGTATTGTGTGAGCTTTTGAGAACCTTTGTGAACTTTACATGCCTTATGAAGGACACGGCAAGCTCGATGAAGGCTGCGGAAATAGGGGACAGGGTATTGAGGCTGTGCCTATCCTACAGCTCGAAAATCTCACACCGGCTGCAATAGGCGGTTGGTGAAGGGGTAGGGGGAGGCGCTCTTGTAGCGGGTGTTGAGCTTGTCGCCGGATCGTGGGGGGCAAGGCGCTACGAGGCGTACACAGCCTTGTGCTGCTGGACGACTGATGCAGGTAAGGCGTGATGCAGCGGAGCGCGGCACAAGACCGTGCCGGGACGCAAGTCCACCCACGACATTCCCATGTGCCGGAGGGTAGCGGTGGTGCGGATAGCCATAAGCGGTTAACCTTTCTGCTGCCGGAGCAGCGGAGCTTTACTCCCTCTAAGGCGGGGGAACAAGGATGCCGGCTTCATCACCGGCACAGCCTCCTTTGTGAGAAGGCTTCACGAGTGAGAGCGCTCGTTACGCTTGAGATACCACAGCACAGAGTAGCCTCAATGTCGAGACGAGCGACCATGTGGTTGAACATCAACGCAGGGCGACCATACGGTGCCATCAGCCAACTGTTCCAACGTGATAGTGCTTGGCTGTATCGAACGAGGAAGGCTGTCGGCGAGGCAAAGGCTCAGGATGCCTTATGCCTTCATATCCGCGCTCCTCCACGTAATAGGCGCAGCGCTGCTCTGAAAGACGCCAGAACGTAGGCTGTAGACACGGGCGTGGCGCGGGGGCGTCATCCTTTTTATGCCTTCATGAGGCCCCCCAGATCAATTTCGGCGTGCTGCTGTATCTATACTGATCGCGTTCCTCGTGGGGCGGCCAGAATGACCTCTTAGTGAGCCTGTCCTGACCGCAAACATTGTCCTCACTTCTGCCCCTCACAGCTAACGGATTTCTCGCTCAGGGGTGAGGACGATGTTCTCGGTATTTTCCGAGGATAATGTCGAAAGTCACGACAGAGCCAGGAACCCGGCAAGCGTTAGCCAACACCAATGATTGGCAACTCGAAGTGTCCCACACGCCTTAGCGCCGGAATGAGGCACGCATAGATTGTCGTACTCCCTTTTGAGTATTCGCCTTCAGCTTGTAGCTGGCGACTGTCACTGTCAGATCGTATTCCATTTATGGGGGTACGTTTAAGGGTGTCTGGGCTTGTCCCTTTGGTGGATTGAAGCGGATGGGACTGCACAGGATGCGCTCAAAGGCATCTTTCACTGCCTTGTATCCTCAGATTTTGTAGAGCGATTGGAACCGTTCGGCGGCCGCATCTGGATACGAAAGCACCTGAGTATGTCTTTTGAGGCAGATTGTCGCCATCATTCCGGCACTTCGGTCAGGTCATGCCCAACCGGGGTGGCGACTTCCATTGGGGACCGTCAGGTTCGCCAGCAGCGCTCGGATGGCAGCTTGCTCATGGATTGGTGTTGTCATTTTTTTGCTCCTTTTTCATTTTGACAGGTCGAGCTGGTGCCATTCTCATGCCACCAGGGGATACGGTTTCATTCGGGTCGATCTTAGGCTGTGGGTTTTTTCCTGTTTCGGCGCACCACTTGAGAAAGCCTTCGTATTGGTGCAGCATCTTGATGATCTCCGATGGAGCCAGCGGTCCAGGGTGAGACTTATAGGTGACGGCCTGGGGCAACCGCTTTTGTATCAACCAATCCCTGTACGCAGGATTGGTGTCGAACAAGACGTTGGGTGAGGGAGAGGCTACCTGCGCGTTCGCTTCTTTGTCCCAATAGTAGGTCGGCAAATCCAGATCACGCCGCATCGGGACGGTCAGCTTCTTCTTGGAGGTTGTCGCCACCCACGTCTCTAAAGCAGAGGGCTTGGCTTCCGGCGACTCCCCAGAAGGCGAGGACACAGCGGAAGGCGGGAGCCGCCTTTTGGATTGGGGTCTTGATGGATGCGGTGTTTTTTCCGCGCCATCAAAAGATATAGAGGAATCCAATACAGAAGAAAATACAATATTGGCATCCCTGTTTGGGTCTTTGTCAAGAACCTGATTGGGTACGCCGGAAAACCCATTCAGGTCTTTCGGTGCATCTGTTCTATCTTCAAAGAGCCAGTCGCTTAACGGTTCGTATTCCCACTCGGTATTGTTGCCATCCTTATCTTTGGGTCGATACTTCTCTATGGCTTCAGCGGGTACAGTTGTGGGAGCGTTTAGCACAATGACTTTGGTGGTGAAGTGAGCCAGCTTTTGCCAGCCTTCTGGTTTCTCGATACGGATAAAGCCGCAGTCTACCAACCACTCATTGATCCTCGCCAGTTTATCAGACCCGATCCGACACTTGATCGCCAGCTTTTTAAATGTCATGCCTTTGATGACACCATCGCGTTCAAGTCGCAGGTACGCAAGATAAACGCCCATCGCGTCCGATCCTAAAAGCGGTGTCCAGAGATCGAGAATATAGGCAGGAATGTTAACAACCCAGCCAGTTTGTTCGGATCGAAATTCAACTGAGCCGTCTTTTTGAGTGTTATACAGGGTGGTCATGATAGCAGTTTCTCCTAACCCATAATGGGGGTAAGGCAGGGGGATCGGGAAAGAAGTGTTGGATCAGGTTTAGCTCAAGAGGATCGGGCGATGGTCAGGTGTGGAATGTGAGGCTGCGAGACGGTGTAATTATAGCAGATTGGAGGGTTATTCTGGAGGACGACAAGACGATTTTATCGCCTCTGCTCATTTCCCTATGCTGGCGGCAGAATGCGGCAGACGAAAAGAAGATGGTGCGCTCTAGTGGCGGCACTTTTATGTAACGCTAGTCCCGGCTACACGTGTAACTCTTCCGCTTCATGTGTTGTGCAAAAGAAAGCCTATTCCGATGCTATTTTTGCCAGAGAATTGCAGCGGTATCCAGCCGATTCGCTTGTGATTAATCACGGAAAATAATGGCCGTTTTTGTTGAAAAAAAAGCGGCTTAAAGGGAAGCGAGCTAAAATATCTCTCGAAAATGCTATCCAGTTCGACATGTTTTCCTAAAACAACCATAACTTTACCTAATAGAAATTGAATAACTAACATTTATCAATATAATTAGTATATATAGTTTTTATTTCAGGTTTCAAAAATTTTGTCTCCAAAATGGATTCTCAGCCGTCGTGAATTTCTAAAAATTCTTGGCTTGTCGGCATTAGCCGCACGCTTTTTGCATCTGCGGGCCGCTATAGCGAAACACGTTCCATTCGCATCATTTTTGCAGCCAAGTCCACCAGCATTAGTCGCCAATTGGCCGCTTATTTTATGCGGCCCGATGCTGCGCCGCGTCGAGGAACAATCGGTGAGTGTGTTTGTGGCGTTAGCTTCACCGCGTGATGTTACATTAACGTTGTACGATGGCAATGACACTTCTGGACGGGAGATTGGCAAGCAAACCACCAGCACCATGGCATTCGGTAAGTATCTACACGCAGTCGTCGTCACGTTGAGCCTAACTAATGAGAAGCTCGTAGGTGGTAAGCTTTATGGTTATAATTTGACATTCAAAGGCACTAACCGCCCAGAGGATGTAGCGTCATGGGGAAATGCAGCTGACCTTTCCCCGCCCCTCACAGGGAATAGTATGAATCTAGGTTACGAAACTGGTAAGCTACCTGCTTTTGCATACTGCCCAACAGATATAAATCAGTTGAAGGTGATTCATGCTTCGTGCCGTAAGCCACACGGTGAACGTGATGACTTATTGCCGACACTTGACGATTACATCAAAGCACGTTACCTCTTGCCCTATGAGCGTCCGCATCAATTGTTTCTGACAGGTGATCAGATTTACGCGGACGATGTGAATGACCTTATGCTTAGCATGTTAACACCATTTGGTGACATGCTACTCGGATTGGATTCTCCTGAACAACTCCGCGTTAGTGGGAGCGACCAACCCGCCAGTGCATTACTACCTGGAGAACGCGCCCAAATCATCAATAATGAGGCGCTCTTTTCAACCCGTGAGGGCAAAAGCCACTTGATGAGTCTGGGTGAGTTTTTTGCTATGTATTTATTCGTCTGGTCTGAACATGTATGGCCGAGTAAGCTACCAGATTTCGCTACAGTGTACCCTAATATTGAGAAGCTCAAAGATATAGCCGCAAGTAGGGATTATTACTTGAGACGACTAAAATTCTTTGAACCAGTTACATCGCAGATTGTGGGCTTCCGTAAACGAATTGGTGAAGTGCGGCGTGCATTGGCGAATGTACCGACCTATATGATTTTTGATGATCACGAAGTTAGCGACGATTGGAATCTGCATTCTAAAAACTTCATAAATTTTCGTTCAAATCCTCTCGGTGAACGTATCCTCATCAATGCGCTGTCGGCCTATACTGTGTTTCAGGCATGGGGAAACAATCCTGCCTACTTTCAAACAGGCCAGCCAGGCAAGCGTCTGCTTGACCTCATCAGCAGTCGAAGTCTCAACCACTCTACGCTCCCTGACGGCACAATTATCTACGATGAGCTAAAACGACTGCTCATCCCGAATCTTGATGAAGGGTATTCCATTCAATGGGATTACGTGATCGAAGCTCCCTCCCACCGCGCAATTGTACTTGATACCCGTACTAGGCGAGATTTTGTAAAAAAGACACAAGAGTCGATTGACCCACCGAACCTGATGTCAGTCGATGAAATCCAGCGCCAAATTCCTCAGCTGCCGCTCTCGACCAAATTTCTTGTCACTTTGCTTATCTCGCCTCCTCCAGTATTTGGATTGCCGCTGATGGAGCGATTTGTGCAGCAGAAGCTCGCCCCTGAGACGGCGGACCGCGAGACCTGGGCAGTGGAGGGGCGGCCAGAGATCTTTGAAGAACTGCTCAAACAGCTCGCACCTTTGGAACGTGTGGTGATCCTATCTGGTGATGTACACTATGCTTTCAGTATCGAAGTCAAATATCAGAACAGACGCACGACACCACAAAAAACCAGTGCATTCGTTCAACTAGTCGCCAGTTCCCTGAAGAATGAAGATACCAAAACGCGAGATGTGCTCTCCAAGGGAAAATGGTTAACACCTCTTAGCCGTGCTTTCCCATTTATCAGTGCTATATTGAAAGCGATCTATGGTAGCGGAATCGTTGCGCCTGACACGGATGAACCACTGGCAGTCAAACAGGTACTTGCAGGACGTCAGGAAGGCAATAAGATAGCGGTCCGTCACATCAAGTTACAAAACCTCGACAGAGAAGAGTGGCAGTGGAGCTATATATCTGAGTTTTGTGTTGATACCCGAACGGCCGTGATCCGCAACGCTGCGCCTGTTAGCGATCCTGTCAGTAAGAATGTTCAGGTGGCACAAACTCATCCTGCGCCTGTTAGCGATCCTGTCAGTAAGAATGTTCAGGTGGCACAAACTCATCGACGCAGCGCCATTGGAAACCAGATGCGTGCGATTGTCGGCCACAACAACCTTGGTGTTGTGATGTTTAACTACGACTCGCTATCTCAGAATTGCAATGTGGTTCATAAAATCTATTTTTCAAACGAAGAAGAACAGGTGCCTGCGTCGTATACGCGGCACATAGCCAGCCTGAACCTTTCTCAGAGTTATAAATCCAAGCCTCTTCCTGATCTTTCAGCCTGGGCTGATTTAATCAGTTTTATTCCTCATCGGGATGCTCAAAAATACTTTCGCGGGCTCTTCGGTAATTTAGTTAATTGGTATTTTCACCGCATAGATCGGGCCATTGATGATGAAATTAATCTCGATTATTATCCCATCTTGATTACAAAGTTGCCGGAGTACCTTCCAGATGGCAGGATAAGCCCAGATATACAAGCCGTTTTTGATTACTGGCGGCACCATTTTACCGAATATTTGGATGAAAAGAGCGCTACCTTTATGCCATATAAGGATAAGGCAGGAACCGTCAATGAAACTTCTCACTGGACTTCGTCCAACCCACTAGGCACCGTTTGTCGCTTTGATATACCGCTCCTTCTAGGCGTGAGTGAAGGGGCTTCAGTTGTCATGACCTCGCATCAATCAGCTTTATGGATATTTTCGACTGTACGTACTCCGGAAGACGAGGATCATCCAGTGAGTGGCAACCGTGCGTTTGGCTATAACATACTTCCCAACAATCAGTACATATTATTTACTATGGGTGCAGACCGGGTTACCAGCTTCAAATATACCGCGAATACCAAAGCAGTCTTTGAGGGGGCTGAAAAACTGTGGTTAAGCCTTCAGCAGAAGCTGGTAGCTGATTTAATCAAACGTAATAAAGGGGAAGCAGAAATTTTGTTTGATCAAACGTTTAGCCAGCGTTTTCAGTGGGATCAGATCGCTAGACGCTACTTTAATGCAAACCCAGAAGAATGGCTACCCTAACCTAACGCTTCAAGAGAGGGTTTTGTCGTGGTTGAAGAGAATTTTCAGGGACGACTCATTACTGAACTGGCAATCGTGTTCGAGCCGCTTGTCATTGCCAGCGCTGAGGCTGGAACCCTGTTCGCGCTCTTTGAACGATTTGGCTGGAATCTGGAACTGTTGCTTGGCAGCAACACCCAGCCTTTTTTAAATCAGGTTCAGGCTATTGTTACTGCCATTGAGTCGATTCAGACTACCTCGCCTAAAAGCCTATCCGACTTCGAAGCGGCACTGAAAAAAGCTCGGAATGCTGTCCAGGCCATTAATCAACTCCCCACTACACTGGGCAATGCACAGTATGCATCACTCAAAGAGTTGCCGATTCAACTACTCGAATACCTGTTGCTGTTATACCTAATACGGCACCTACCCTGGCTTTACGGGATGATGGTAGCACTGACAATTGTCGAAGAACAGACGGTCGCCGAAGAAGTGAAAGATGGGGAGGTGGTTCGTGAGGCTGTGACTATTCCCCGGCTTAAGGCCGACCGCCTGATGAAGCTGCTACAAGATCCCGTTGGGGAATTGAAGTCACGCTATATGCAGACTAACCTCGACACCCGCGAACGGGCAAATCAAATCGCTGATCTGCTGTTTCCGAATGTCGCTGTCCTGCTCACGATGCTTGGCATGAATGCGGTTTATGGTCGTGGATCTGATATTCCTTATATGGGCGATGACGTAGAAAGCATTCTGCAGGGAATGCTCACGTTCTGGTTGCCCATCCTGCTTGCCGAAGGTAAAACCACCGAAATTGGTGCAACGCTGCGGTTGATGGCTGCTGCGGATGATGGCCCTGGACTGCTGGTCGCACCATTTGGGACTGTAACCGTGGCCCAGCCGTTTGAAAAATGGATATTTACGCTCATGCTTACCGGTACATCCAACGGTTTTATCATCAAGCAGGATAGTGTAATAATCCTCGATACTGAAGAAGGTTTTCCTGGTGAAGTCAAATTAAGCGCCAGCCTCGCACGTCTTTCCGCACCGGATAGTAGCTTACTGCTGGGGAGTACGACTGGTACTCATCTGAGCGTTCAACAGTTTGCCATACAGGGGGACGGACTATTTAACGGTAGTGATCTCGATTATGGACTGCTGATCACTATTGGGGAGTCCAAAATCGTCATCAAGAGCGATGACGGCGATGGCTTTTTAAACAAAGTGCTGCCGAAAGAGCCAATCACAATGCCGTTCGATCTAGGCATTGGCTGGTCGAACCGCAAGGGGCTATACTTTCGTGGCGGTGCTGGGCTAGAAACCACCTTGCCCATTCATAAAGATATCTTTGGCATCATGTTGATCGAGTCGGTGTTCCTGGCGCTTCGCGCGGTGGCACAGAATGATGCGCCAACGATCGATTTAATTGCTGCCGTGACTGGCGCGATCAAACTTGGCCCGTTTACAGCTACTGCGGAACGGCTGGGGCTTAAGGCGAAAATCGACTTCCCTAATGGCGGAGGCAATCTGGGTGTGGCAAACCTGGATCTTGCGTTTAAGGCACCAGATGGCATAGGTATCAATATTGATACCTTAGGAATAAGCGGTGGAGGCCACCTTTTTTTTGATCCAGACAAACAGATGTATTCCGGTATCCTCCAACTATCAATTAAAAATGTATTCTCTCTGGGCATTATCGGAATATTGACCTTAAGTAAGCCGCCTCAAAAAGACTTTTCACTGCTGCTCATCGTCATGGCAGATGATTTCCCCCCTCTTCAACTAGGCTTGGGCTTCTCGCTCAATGGAGTGGGTGGTCTACTCGGCGTCAATCGGACTGCCAATATAGATGTATTGAAGGCTGGCATTCGCTCACGCACGCTTGACTCAGTATTGTTCCCCAAAGATATTGTTAGGAACGCACCGAAAATCATTGAAGACGTCTCAAGCGCGTTTCCAGCAGCAGATGGACGCTATATTTTCGGGCCTATGCTGAAGATTGGGTGGGGCGCGCCCACGCCGCTGATCACGCTCGATCTCGGCCTCATCCTCGAAATGCCGGCACCGATCCGCATCGTAATTTTGGGTCAGCTTCGCGCGGCTCTGCCGCGGCCAGAGGCGCCGGTCGTTGATCTTAAGATGGATATCTTGGGGATCATCGACTTTGACAAAGGCGAACTCTCTTTTGATGCGACAATCTATGATTCACGCATCGCGCAGTTCAACGTAAGCGGCGACATGGCGATGCGCCTGCGCTGGGGCACCGATCCTCTATTCGCACTTTCCGTTGGTGGCTTCAATCCGCGCTTCCAGCCGCCACCCGGCTTCCCTAGCCTGCGCCGGCTCTCGATCGGCCTGGCGACGGGCGACAACCCGCGCTTGCAGCTTGACTCCTACTTTGCCATCACCTCAAACACGGTACAGTTCGGTGCACGGTTAGATGCCTACGCGCAGCTTGACGCGGGCCTCCTAGGGCGCTTCAGCGCTTCGGCCTATCTCGGGTTCGATGCGCTCGTGCAGTTTAATCCCTTCCAGTTTGTTGTGGACATTTATGGTGGCGCGACGATCCGCCGCGACAAAACTGTGCTGTTCAGTGTGGACATCTATATTGGCCTTTCGGGACCAAAACCCTGGCACGCTTGGGGTGCAGCAACTATCGAGTTCCTCGGTAAACACGAGATTCCGTTTGAGGTTACGCTCGGCAGCGGTGAACCGGAACCAGAGCCGAAGCAGGTGAATGTGCTGCAAGATGTGCTGCGACCGTCGTTTGCCGAGCCGCGTAATTGGAGCGCACAGCTTCCGCCGGACGGTCATGCACTTGTCACGCTGCGAAAGATTGATCCTGCGGGTGATGTGCTGGCACATCCACTGGGTACGCTCACCTTCACTCAGCGCGACGTACCCCTGGGAATCGTCCTCGACAAATTCGGTGGCACGCTGCCACTCAGTCCGGGGCCGTTCAGCATCGTGCAAATCACACTGGGCAGCACGACGGTCTACCCGCCCGACAAAACCGAAACGGCCACCATAAACCGGCAATATTTCGCGCGGGGGCAGTACGTGGCGATGAGCGACGACGACAAACTCGCGCTGCCGGCGTTCGAACAGTTCACCGCTGGTGTGACCATCGGTACGAGCGAAGTGAAAACGTCGGCGGACGACACATTTTGGGAATACGACGACGATCTGGAATATGAGGAACAGATCATTGGCGAGTTCTCCGAGCAGCCTGTACAGGCCTATCCTCTTGATGGCGTGATCTTCGGCAACCTGCATGCGCTGAGTGCGGCAGGGCTGGCACGTCGCAGCGGCGGTGTCCAATTCTATGGCCCCGACAAGCCCGTCACGCTTCACAATGTACGCTACCAGCTTGCCACAACTGACGATTTGACATCCGAGGGTGAGTCAACCGTCACTTTTACAGAGGCGCGGCAGGCTTTGCAGCAAAGCGGTGCTTCTAACATGCAGGTAGTTACGACCCATGAGGTGTCCTCATGAAATTAACTTATTTACCCTGGATGAGGAGGTGCATTGCCGCCTCAATAACGACTATCGACACGCTTGATAACACTCTGCCCGCCCGCGTGTCATTTCGTGTGGGCGTTGTCGGCGGCGATGCTGCCGGATTGCCGGCGGAGCCGAGCGGCTTGAACGTGCAGTTATACGGCCCCGGCGACATTCTTGGCATTGACCCTCAAGAAATCATCCGTATAGAGCCCGAACGCCTCGCGAACGATTTCATGCCCAATAACTTCGTCTGTATCGAGTTCGATACCCCGGACTTTCCCTGGTTATTCACGCCAGCGGTTCCCAACAACAACCAGCAGCTTCGTCCCTGGCTGTGCCTGGTAGTACTGCCGAAGGATGAGAAAATCATCGAGTTCCTACCGGGGATGCCGCTGCCCATTCTGCACGTCAAGAGTGCCAAGCACGACTTGCCTGATCTCAGCGAATCGTGGGCATGGGCACACACCCAAATCGCCGATCAGGTGACTAGCCCGGAAACGCTGCAAACCATCGTGGACACACAGCCGGAGAGCACCCTCTCGCGGCTGATATGTCCACGCAAACTCGAAGCAGGCAAAACCTACGTCGCTTGTGTGGTGCCAACATTTGCAGTCGGCGTGAATGCGGGTCGCGGCATTACATCCCCCGATAACGCGCTCCTAGAGCCAGCCTGGACAGAGGCAAGCGGTGCAGTTGATCTGCCCGTCTATTATCATTGGGAATTTTCTGCTGGTGAGGAGGGTGATTTCAAGGCGCTTGTCAAGCGGCTGGATGCACGTCCACTTGATGTAGACACGCTTGGCGGGCGCGCACTCACGGTCATCGGCCTGCCCGACACTCCTGCGCGCTTTGAAGGACCGCTTGGTGCGCCTGGTATGGAGGGCGGTGAGCCGGCAGCTGCCACACGCGATAAACTGCTCCAACTCATCAATGAATCACAAGATCCTCTTGCGCCGCCGATCTACGGGCGCTGGCACGCAGGTAAGACTGAGGTGAAAGCTGAACAGCCAGTGCCGCAGTGGCTATACGATCTGAACATTGATGTTCGTTGGCGCACCGCTGCTGGTCTGGGCGTGCGCGTCGTCCAAGAACACCAAGAAGAATTGATGGATGAGGCATGGCGTCAAGTGTCTGGGATTCTCAAGGCAAACCAAGCCCTTCGTCAGGCACAGCTTGCTCGTACAGGAAGCCAGAGCTTACATACGGCACTGTTCACTTCGTCCCCTCAAATAATCTTACAGATCACGGCACCTGTGCACACACGAGTGCTTATTACGGTTGGTGGACAGGCAGCGCGCACGCCGAGGCAGGTGTTCGCGGATAGCGACGTGCCAACTGCCCTGGTCTCATCGGCCTTTCGCCGTCTGGCCCGTCCGCGCGGCCCGTTGTCGCGGCGTATCGGCTCTGAGCAGCATTGGATGGATGTGCTCACCCTCGCTAACAGTGGTGTGGCAGATTACCGGCCCTTCGTGCCTTCCCGAAACGCCCCCAATGGTGCCGTCTCGCCGGAAGATTTGAAGCGGGGATTTTTCCCGACCAGCACGCCAACGCCGACAGAGACGCCGACGAATACCGAAACACCAACAGAAACACCCACCAGCACGCCAACGCCGACAGAGACGCCGACGAATACCGAAACACCAACAGAAACACCCACCAGCACCGAGACACCAACGGGAACACCCACGGATACCGAAACACCAACAGAAACACCCACCAGCACCGAGACACCAACGGGAACACCCACGGATACCCCGATGGTTGTCACTCCCTTTGCTGCCTTCACATCTGACATGACGTTCGGAACAGCACCGCTGACCGTTCAGTTCACCGATCAATCGACGGGCAATATTGATGCCTTCATATGGGACTTCGGCGATGGCGGTACGAGTACTGAACCCGACCCCGCATACACTTACACTGAACCCGGCACGTACGCTGTCATGCTCACTGTCACAGGCCCAGGCGGCAGCAATAGTTCAGCGTCCGTCATCAACGTCAACGACTCTTCCAGCACCGACACAGGAGGAATAGGGACACCTATAGGATCAAACTGGAATGACTATGACTATGACTATGACGCGATATTAAAATCCGCTGAGGCGCGTGCGCTCGCAGATGACGCGCTCGCCAGGCACATGGCGCGCCTAAAAGCAGTCGAGCCGCCCGATCGAGAGGAACCACCATTCCGCGCACTGCCACTGGCTGAGATGATTGCGCAGTTGAAAGATAAACTCAACCCGGAGCAGACAATTAAGCGTCGCTTTGAGGCACGACTTGACCGTGAGCTGACGGGTGATGACCCGTTAGAGCCGATCATGGCAGCGCCCGTCTTTCAGGTGCCGGCTTACGAGCTTCTGAGGGATCTTTCGCAAGAGCTGCTACTGCCAGGCGCGGAAAATGTCCCGCCGAATAGTGTCGTCGGCCTCGGCACCAACCCCCGCGCCATCGAAGCGTTTATGGTCGGCCTCAACCATGAGATGAGCCGCGAATTGCTGTGGCGCGAGTTCCCCACCGACCAGCGTGGCACTTACTTCCGCTATTTCTGGGATACGCGCAGTCAGGGTACGCTCGTTCCGGACATCCCCCGCATGACCGAGTGGTTGGGCGCGCTCGGCGATCATATGACAGGGGGAAGCTCACAATTTATCCTCCTTGTGCGCGGCGAATTGCTGCGCCGTTATCCGCGCACAGTGATTCTACTCGCGCCCGCCATCGATGCCGCTGGCAAGCGAGTTGTAGATAAGTCGGGCAAGGAACGTTACCCCATATTTCATGGTACGCTCAAACCAGATATGACCTTCCTCGGCTTTGACCTTACGCCCGACGAAGTGAGCGGAGCGGATGGCAAGCCGGGTTGGTTCGTCGTATTTCAAGAGCCGCCTACCGAGATGCGCTTTGGTCTCGAAGCCGAGCCGCAGCCGGTAGACGGTTTGGATGACCTGTCGTGGGCAGATGTGCAAACCACACCCGGTGGTTACTTGAAAATCGGCGCGAACGCACCAACGGGCTTCATCACCTATGACCCGGACGGCACACGCTGGGGTGCTAAGACGACCAGTGCCCGGATCGCGCATATCACGCGGCAGAAACCGTTCCGTGCGCTGCGTCATGGCAGTGACCTGCTACCCCACTCAAATTAATCTTAGGAGAGTCGCAGTGCCACCCATTACTACACTTCAAGAGCTATTCAATTTACGGAAACAAATCGACCATCAACGCACAAATGTTGTGCCGCCGCTCACTGCTGAGGTCCAGCGACTGGCTGCGGTCGGCGCGCAGCTTTGCTCCGACCGCGATATAAAAAACTCCACCTTAAAGAATGCGCAATTTTATCTAGACACAGTGTATGCAAAACGGGATGCAATTCCGCTGTTAGAGACGGAAAGTGCTAATCTCGACAGTCAAATCAGCAATATACAGGTGATGATTGATGATTTGCAGTTGGAAGTCGGTCAATTTGGGCCCGAAGACGAATTGCCACCGTTCTTGCAGAATCGGCTTCGTCACCCTAGATCTCAGATCTCTCAATTAAAAGCCGATATGGGCCCCCTTAAAGAGAATAGAGATACAAAGGAAAATAGTTTACATCAGTACCAAAGCGAAGCCACACCCGAAGCTATTGCCGCTGCTGAGCAGGCCCTCGATACAGCAAAAACGGATTTGACCTTTACACAGCAGCAACTTGACGAAAACGAGCCTCAACTTATACAGGCTGAGGGCGCGGAACGAGCTGCAAAACAACTGCTGTTGGGATTAGAAACTGATCTTCAGCAGAAGTATGACAGCTTGATCGGCAGCCTGAACGGGCAAGTGCCGTTGGCCCTGCTGCCGGTGCGGCTAGAGACACGCTACGTGGAGCAGACCGGCGGCAGTTACGAGCTGCGTGTGCGTATTTATCCCGATGATGTTCATCAGAACGCCCACCAACCAGATTTAACTCCGCTGGAGATCACTTGGGGGGAAAATTTTTGGGTCGCCTGTTGGAAAGCGGGCCAGCGTACGGGCCAGCACCTACCAGCATGGGCCCAACTCGTGCAGCAGTTCGGCGCGGCGCGCGCGACTTACATTGCCGAGATTATGGCTCCGTCAGACCTCACGACGGATGAGGCGGAGTTTCCAGATGTGCCAACCAGCCAGAGCCGCTGGCAGCGTTCTCCGCACACTACCCTCATGCCTGACCGCTGGGTTGTGTTAGCCTTTGGCCGCGATGCGCAAACCGGGCAGCTTGTCCCGAAGCGGTATTCGCCCGCTTTTGGGGAGCTAATCCCCCACCCGCTTCACACCGGGTTATCTTTGGAGAAAAACTCCACTGACGGCAGTCTGCTTGATGAGGACGTGAACTGGAAAGCCGATTGGGACCGGGCAGTTGTGCTTGGCATGGGCGTAACGATGGTTCTTACAGCGGAGGAGGCGAATGAGAATATCGCTGTGTTGTTAGCGCTGGGTGTGAAGGCCACGCTGGACGAGAATGACTCACTCGCGCTGTTAGCCGAGACGCTCGACGCGCACCGCCTGACCGATGGCCTGGGCATTGTGCCACAGGGTATGCCAACCAATAATGCTGACCAGCAGTCCGGCTATACCTCGAGTAATGAGCAATATCAACTCACAATACCCGGTCAAGTTCCAACCTTCGCGCCTGATTCCAACCATCAGCGGCTTAAAGAGGCTCTAGGTTTTGCGAGTGAAACGCCGATCACACGTGTTCCATACGCCATAGCCGATGAGCAGTCCATACCCCGTCACATGAATACGGTGCTGTGGCCGGCGACGTGGGGTTACTTCCTGCGGCACATCATGGGCGATATGTTCACTGAGGCGCAGATATCGGCATGGCGGGCACATTTTGTCAATTATGTGCGTGCCCGTGGGCCGTTACCAGTGCTGCGCGCTGGTCGGCAGCCCTATGGTGTGTTGCCAGTGATGTCGCTTGACGACTCGAAAACCAGTTACGCAGATACTCCATCGCTCAACTTGTTCTTCATGCATATTCACGAGCGCGCTCCAGCAGATTCATACTTATTCGAGATTTTATATCGTGGCGTTCAAAACATTAGTGGGGAAACACCGATATGGAGCATCGAACAGCAACTAGATTTTGTCACTTCCGGTCTAAAGGCAATCTGCTCAATTGGAAATAGTCGTTTTGCTGTATTTTTTACAAATGAGGGTTTTGATCGCTTTCATATTCTCGATTTGAGTAAGACAGCTCCGCGGTCCTGGACAGAAATCCGTTCGGAATTGGATATGCTTCAAATAGGTAATCTCCTAGCTGTGACGACGTATGAGGACAGGGGAAGTCAGCACTACGCATTATTGACCGTAGTAGAAACAAGGCCTATTTTGCACCTTAGCACACCAATTTCACCTGAAGGCACCGTTTCTGGCGATGGATGGCGTTCCTTCGACGTTGCAGGATCTGTACCAGGGGATGTGGTTGCGATAGGTATAACTGCAATTAAAGAGAATGGTGAACCCGGATGGGTTGTTGCTTATGCTACTACATCTGGAGAAATCGTTCTTCACATGATTTCTCCCTTTGTCGAGGTTCCACCGTGGTTGTTTATTGACAGCTTTGTTTTGGATGCACCTCAGATACCTCTATCATATGTGCGCGCACTTAGTTTAGCAGTAGGTGATTTTGCAGGTTACGGCACACAGGATCTGGTGGTGTTCGTGGTGTATAGTAAGATTATTGAAGCCAACAGTGATAATCGCTATATCCCACCTAATCTGTATGGTCAGTATGCACTTTATCGCGAATTCGACTTCACTGAGGGGATTGAGCTTGTGCCAGATACTGTGCATGTCCCTAACGTGAGGTTTCAAGCAGGCAACGGAGGCACAGCGATGGCGCTGTTGCCGCCTAGCCAACAGACTAGTAAACCGATTGAACGTATCTTCTATAGTGCATTGTACAAGCACTGGCTGAACGCCGCGCATGCCAGTGTCCCAAAGATTGCGGGAAGTCCCAATCCTGATAGTGACTTACTGCGTCTCCTGAGCATTCGTCCAGGCTCCTATCATGTGAATGCCCGGCCAGTATGGGGTTGGGAGTACATGCAGGCTTATTGGCAGATGAATGGTGAGACGATTCCACCAAATGCGCTCGAACTCCTGCGTAATAATTATACAACATCCGTACTATACAATGATTTGAAACTATTTTGGGAGCCGCGCCAGATTGACCGGCTGGTGACCGACTGGGGCTTCGATGTAAACTTGCCATTGGTGATGCTTCCTAAGGAGGAGACACCAAATTATATCGCGTGGATGGTAGAAGATTCCCCCTCAAAAATCTGGGCGCAAGTTATAGACTCCACAATGGATCGGAAGCCTGTACCAACCCTACTATATCATCTACTACGACATTCAACGCTCCTAGCTTATGCTGAGGCAGCATCCACTCTCTTTGACCCGGCGTTCCATCATCTTGATGAGCCGGAGTTGGTTGATGCCTTGATCGATTTTGATGTCGAATCTACCACGCCGCTGCGTGACCTCTTCGGCACCACAAATAGACCACTGCCATATGGTGATAACCTATATAATGCATATCAGAATGGCACACTCAACCTAGAATTTTCAGAACAGCGCGCGTTGAAAGAACACCTAGATAGCTTAAAAATTCTCGCCGAGCTGTTTTCACCAGATATGGCTGTCGCATTTGAAACGGCACTTACGGAAACACTTGACTTGGCCTCACATAGACTGGATGCTTTTATCACGTCAGCAGCAACACGTCGGCTACGCTCAATCCGTGCCGCCCAGCCGACAGGCCTACACATCGGCGGATATGGCTGGGTGGAGAACTTGAGCCTACCGCAGACGCGCACTGAGCGTACCACTGATGGTTTCGTACACGCACCATCGATTAATCAAGCGAAGGCAGCCGCCGTCCTGTTAAGTGGCTACCGGGCGCGTGGGGGTGAGGCGGCATACGGTATGGACTTGTCGTCGGAGCGTGTGCGTACAGCAATCCAGCTTCTCGACGGTGTTCGACATGAACAGCCGCTTGGGGCACTTCTTGGCTACCGTTTCGAACGGGCCTTGCACGAACACTATCCTGATTTGGAGCTAGACAAATTTATTGATCCATTTCGTAGTCTGGCACCGCAAGTGGCCAACAAGCTCACTATGGATGAGAAACCAGTGGAGGCAGTTGCCGCCCGGAATGTGGTAGATGGACTTAAGTTAATGCGCATGTGGCAGGGTGACAAAGGGAAGGTGAACGCTCTAATGCCGATCAATGCAGTAGAACGAGCAGCAATCGAAGCAGAATTAAACGTACTAAGCGATGCTGCAGACGCCGTGCGTGATGTGCTGATGGCTGAGAGCGTCTACCAGGTCACACATGGGAATATGCTGCGCGCGGGTGCCAGCCTGGAAGCGTTAGAGCGTGGTGAGACGCCGCCAGACACACTGGAATTTTTGCACACGCCGCGTACTGGCATCGAGTTGACCCATCGACTGTTCATTCTCTTTAGCGGTGAGAGTACACCAGACGGGGATGCTCACCCACGCGCCCAGGCCGAGCCGCGCTTAAATGCCTGGGCACAAAGCCTGTTTGCGCAGCTAATCACCGCTGCCAAATGCGCCGTGCATAGTTGGTATGAAGATGGCAATGAGCTTCCAATGCGTACTGTAACGCTGACGGCGCTGGATCTCAATCCGCTCGACTTAATTTATGCGACCGATGGCGAACTCCAGCGCCGCGCCGCTTACTCTGCAGATAGTACAGATGCCGCTCGAATAGAGGTCGATTTTACGGACATGGCGGAAATACTAGAAGTCGCACGGGTGATGCGAGAGACCATCACATCAGCACGCGCCCTCACGCCGGAGGATGTCTCTCTAACAGGCGAGTCCAACGCAGTGCTTGCAGAATATGCTGTGCGTGTAGGCACTGCCGAGGCCGCACTTGACCTATTAAATGTGCATTTAGGTGCGACGGAACCCAAATCACTACGAGAGGCGCTCCTTCATGCGGCGAACTTTGGGCTAGAGGGCGCAGTGCCCTCCCCAGGAGAAGATGTCGCTGCATTGCTTGAACGAGCTGCAGATGTTCTTCTCCAGGTAAACGATCGTCGTGCGCTGCGCACGACGATTGTCAATGTAGCACCTGGCACGGAGGCACGGGCACAGTTCGCGCACTATGATGCACGGATGCGGGCAGTTTTTGGTCGGGGATTCGTCAGCTTGCCGGCTTTTGCCACACCAGCGGAGTTAGTGTCGGCCTTTGCTGCGCCCTTGGCTGATACAGTCGATGAGGTGATCCCCTGGTTCAACCGCGCTGCTCAGGTGCGGGCAGGCGTGGCCCGGTTGAACACTGCCCTGCTCTACGCCGAAGCGCTCACTGGTGTTGTGCCAGCCTTCACAGTGGGACAGTTCGCGCCGTCTGACGAGTTAAATGTATGGGTGGGGCGCAGCCAAGTGCCCCTAGCTGGTCGCGTCTCAATGGTCGCGCACACGCCGTTTAGTTTTAATGCTGCCATGGGCACTATCGCTGGCCTATACATCGACTCCTGGACGGAGAGTGTGCCCAATGAGAAGCAGGATACTGGCGTGGTGTTCCACTACAATGCACCGAGCACGCAGGCACCTCAGGCCATTCTGTTGGCCGTTCCACCTGAGAATCAAACGATGTGGTCGCTAGAATTGCTAGCACAAACGCTGCTGGAAACCTTGGACCTTATTCGCATTCGTGGTGTCACGCCGGACATGCTTGGCCTGGGACACTTCTTGCCAGCTCTCTATCTGGCGTTCAATCTCGATCATCAGACCGTCTCAACCGACCTTTACCCGAAAGAAGACTAAATTATGCCGTCATGGACGACATGGACACGTCTTGAACCGCAGGTGCGTGACACCCAACTGGACGCATCGCTGAAGGCCGGCGTTCATGACCCGCTTTGGCTATTGGCACGCCAGTACCAACTTGGCGAGTTTGAAGGCGAAGACGCGGGCACGCCAGTCCGTGTCGAGCACCGCTATACTCATAACCCGATTACTCACATTTATCCCGGTGTCTATGCGACAGACAGCGCGGGGGTTACACTGCCAGTGCAGAAGGCGCAGTCGTATACGGGACTACCGCTGGAGATGTTGGTTGAGCGTGAGCCGCAAGTTGTCGATTTCCAAACGCGCGCCGAGGCAGGCTTACATCTGTTGCGGATGCTGCGCGGCCTCGCGTCGAAGTACCGTCTTCTGCTGCTGGCGAAGGACTACGCGCTCGAACCGAACCCTGCCGCGCGGCTGAGTCGTATTCTTGCCAGTCGCGCACCCGATGGGCAAAAGCTATACACTGTGTTCAGCACCATCCCACAGGGGGAACCCTTGCCAATCTTTGACCAAGCTGATCAGGAAGTCGCTGCGCCTATCGTGGAGAATTGGCTGGCAATATATATGCCAATTTTTGACGCTACTCCAGCACCATCAGCTTGGGTGCCGGAGCGCTTGGAGTACGAATTTGCTATCGCTGCGTCTGCGGTTACGCTTGCCGCATCTGATTACCCCGGCGGGGGGCTGGATTGGTATACCTTTGATGTAGACATCGTACATAAGCTCAGTCGTATTGAGGAAGCTGCTCAATCCGCTGAGGAGAAGGTCGAGACGATGCTGCCCACGCCTGTGCGCTTTCCGGATATGCCAGCGGCGCGCTTCTGGGAATTTGAAGATGCGCGCGTTAGCCTGGGGCGCCCCACTGCTGGACCGGAAGACTTGGCACAGACAATGTTGGTTGAGTTCGCACTGGTCTACGGTGACGATTTTTTCATTATCCCGCACGAGATGTATTTCGGTTCAATCAGCAACACCATTCGGCTCACTGTTACCGACTCGTTCAGCCAGGTGACAGTTATTGAGGCCGCAGCCCAGATCGACCCTCAGTGGCGTCTGTTCCAATTTTCACCCGATCGGCGTTGGACACAGGCCGCCAATGTCTCTACGCAGATGCTTTTTCTCCCGCCAACTCTCGGTAAGACTGAGCATAGTGAGCCACTGGAAGAAGTGTTGTTCCTACGCGACGAAATGGCAAATCTCGTATGGGGAGTGGAGCGGCGTGCTACAACTGACATAGGCCGCATTGACCGCTACGATAATCCTGAAGAAAGTACACCTGAGACCACCAATTGGACCTATCGCTTGAGCACGCATGTACCGACTAATTGGGTGCCACTCGTTCCCGTACAAATGAATGATACTCATCGTGCTGTCCAACTAGAAGTCATCCATAGTAGTCACACCCCGATGGGACAAATCCTCCAACCAAACCATCAGCATATCCATGAGGAAGAAATCCCCCGCAGTGGTGTGACCATTCTCCGACGTTATCAGTATGCGCGCTGGCAGGACGGTTCACACCATGTATGGATCGAGCGGCACAAGACTGCTGGGCGTGGGGAAGGTTGGAGTGGTTTACGATTTGATGTTTTGGATTTAGAATAAGTTGTTATAAATAAACCTGTTTATGAATGTCAAAGTATAAAGCACAGAATACTCTGAATAACATCGTTTACTTCAATCCATAAATTGTACCTTAATCGTAGAAAAGTTTTACCCTAATATCAGTTAAAGGAAGAATTCCATATGGAAATCGAGATTAAAAAGTTACCAGAAAAACCCGATTATTTGGCACCTGATTGTTCAGAAATCCGCCTGCTACCTACAATGCGTAATGGTGGTTTGGCTCATTGTACACTTGATCGAGCGCGCGCATCGAGGGCTGTTGCACACAAGTCTGTTGAGGAAATTTGGTACTTTTTTGAGGGAGAGGGACAAGTCTGGCTCAAGCAGGGCGAAAAGGAAAAAGTCATCGACGTTTATCCTGATCTGAGTCTGACAATTCCAACGGGTACGCATTTTCAGTTTCGGAATATGGGCCAAGTGCCATTACGCTTTCTTATCGTTACTATGCCACCTTGGCCTGGTCCAGATGAAGCCTATCAGGTTGAAGGTTTATGGCCATCCACTGAATGTAAACAGGAATAATTTGAGCATAGCTGAGTTAACTAGCTTGAATCGCTTCAGTGGGATCGACAGCGTATCTTAGGCAATCGAATATTGCGCTTTTCAAACGGTATGGTACTGACAAATATACACAAATCCCGGTTTACGCAGGCTATTGACCCACGCTGATGCGATACGAGATGGCTTCATTTCGCCAGAAATTAATCAAGTCAAATGGCCATTTTTTCTATCGCTTTTCTCAACCGAAAACCACTGATATGGCGATAAGACCTTTCCCAAGCTCCAACATTAGCCAAATCGAACGGGAAAAGCAGGGGATTTTCGTGGTAGGATGGAGTACGTAAATACTCATTTTGATACCCCAATGGAGTGAAGCTTATGCCCGACGAAAATCTCGAAACGGCGCTGGTTCCCGTCGATCCCGATTATATCCGCTACCGGGACAGCCTGCTCCTGACCGTCGCCAGCAGCAGCGCCCGCATCTATACCGACACTTTTAAAAAGTGGGAAGTGTTTGCCGCTGTCAATGGTTTTCTACCGCTCCATATCAGCCCGGTCAACGTGTTGAAATTCATCGAGAGTCAGGATACGACGCTGACGACCCGTAAGCGCCAGAAATCGGCCTTCTCGTCGTTAGCCAGGCATGTGTGGCTGCTGACGGGTGAAGCACAGGACGAGCGGGCGTACAAGATCATCCAGGCGACCAAATTGAGCGCGGATAAGGCGGGCGGTCAGGAGCGCACCAAACAACCGATGTCGCCTAAAGATGCCCAACGTATGATCGACCTGGACAAGAACCCGCGCGATATGGCGTTGATTGCCCTCCTGCTGACGACGGGTATCCGCCGCGCCGAGGCGACGACGCTGCTCTGGACAGACATCAACTTTGATCGTGGCGTGCTGGCCGTGCGGCATGGCAAAGGCGACAAGGCGCGGGAAATACCCATCACCGATGGGACGCTCGACAAGCTGCGCGACTGGCAGATGATCCAGCCTGCCGGGTACACGCACGTTTTCACGATGCTGAAGCGCAACGGGCAGCCCGGAGCGGATACACCGCTGAGTGGGACGGATATTTATCGCGCGTGGGTGAAGTATGCCGAGGCGCTGGGGTTAGACAGTAAGCCGCACGACGCCCGCCGGACACTGATTACGGAAGTGATTCGCCGGGTCGATGTGCGCAGCGCCCAGGCCGTCGCCGGACACGCACGGGCTGAAACGACGTTGGGCTATGCGCAGGGGGTCGAGGTGGACGAGCTGCGCAAGAAGCTGAAGTTGAGCTACGGGTGATTCTCAAACGATTGACCACCCTATGGCACGCAAATGGTTGTCCCAACTGGACACCATCGCACCAGGGCCAGCGTCAGGGCTGCACTCAGATTTCCGCGCTAAACCACTGGCCGGGTTTGGCTGCGCTGCTGGATACCTACTCGTGCTTCATTGTCGGTTGGGCGATGAGCGGATATCGAGATGAGGCGCTGGTGGAGGCAGCCTTACGGATGGCATTGGTGCAGCGTGACCTGCCCCAACCTGCCAAGCTGATCCAGCATACAGATCGCGGCAGCCAGTACACGGCGGATGACTATCTGGCCCTCCTGGAGGCTCATGGCATCCAGATGAGCATGAGCAACAAGGGAGATCCCTATGACAATGCGATGATGGAGAGCTTCTTCAGTACCCTGCGGGCGGAACTGACTGATCTAGAGCTCTTTGCCACCCGCCAAGCAGCCCGAACGGCAGTGTTCGAGTTCATTGAGGTATTTTACAATAGTCACCGCTTACATTCATCGTTGGGCTACTGCATGCAGCCCATTGGCATTTGAAACCGCCTATTTATCCTGAAGGTTTCTCTTATTCACCCTACACAAATCGGGTCAAGACCATGCTGTATCTCTGGAGAGGCATTTCCTTATCCTAACTTAGGTTACTTAGGAGTTATCAATGCACACCCGCTCGGAGTGAGTAGTCGTGTGGTGAGCGAAATCTTCTGCTGTTACCGTCACGGTATAAGTGCCATTCTGCATGTCGTTCGTATCCCAATGACCAATAAAATTGTTCAGAGGGTCATCAAAATTGGTGAGCAGCACAAAATTGGCGCGTGGTGGGTTCCGGTAACTGGAGCGACTATTCCAGGGATGCCGATTGGCGTAGTAACGGTTCGCGGCGAAGCGCATCGCGCCCCACATCGTGGGCATCTCATCGAACTGATGTGTTGTGTGAAGCGTACATTGGTTTGAGCCGACAGAACATACCTCCCACCAGAGGTCATAAACCCAGACGGGTTCAGAGCGGCCCAGCGATACGAGTTCCTCGTGCGAGTCATTAATTTCAGCGACAATATCGACCCGATCCTGAAGCGCAATGCAATCGACACCTTGTGCAGTAAATTCGCGGCTGCCGTCGTTCCAGGCAACGAAGTGGACGCCCCAAATTTCCGGCGGCTTAGTATCCAAGTGTGGCGCGATCACAGCTAACGGATTCACATAGACATCGCCTTTCAAAATCTGGTAGTGTAAGTGGTGATAACCGGAAGCGAAGCGCGCCAATTGTCCGATACGTGAGCCTACCTGAACCGTTGTCTTGTTTTTGTACGCCAACTGGTAGTTTACATCAATGCTGTTACGCGCAAAATGCATGTATGTATAGAGCAGCCCATCAACGCCATTAATTTCGGTAATATTATTGATCGGATCATACGAGTCATCATAAAACATTCGGGGTACACCCGGGACAGCAACCAGAACCCAGGAAGCGTTTGGGTTGATCTGGCCATTTCATTCTTCTTTGGGATACCGGCAATGTCAACGCCCGTGTGCATAAAGATTTTTCCCTGAAATTCCTGAAATTCGCCGAGGGTGTTATAAATAGCATGTGACAGCGCCGGATCATCAAGCGGCCAGCCTGTATCAGGCTGGCTGGAAACAGATTTTAGGCTAAAGAGACATATCATACAAGCAAGAATCAAACGAGCCATTTTCATAGTCGGGGCCTTTTCATGAGTTCGTCAACGACCTTTCGAAAAGCGTTGTAGGAGCGCACGGCTGTGAGCCCCTACGGGGAACACCACGAAATTTTGCTCATTCTTTTCGATATTTGATTTAGCAGTTTCATGTGAGCGTTTTATGGTCATTCTGCCTCAGGTGGTACGCGCAACAGGAACGCCATTTCTTCAGTAAAGCCTACAACAAAAAGTTCGGTGAGATCTGGATTGACCCAATACTCATAGGGTACTGCCAATCCAGGTGTCGAAGCCGTCGGATTAGCGATTGGGAAGCGATAGGTATAACAATTTCCGTCCAGACGGGTCACGACAATTGAGCCTTCCTGCCAATCACTTTCCTGATGCAACATGCCAAGGGCTATATAATCGTCGGTCATGAAGGCGGCGTTCGTTATGGCAATGTAGTTTGATAGATCTATACATTGAAGCTGTAATGGGCGCATGTTGATTTCGCCAAGCGGACGCGCATCGACATCACCCGGCAACTCAACAATCTGAAGAAAACCCGCATCACCGACGATAAGGGCAGTCTTGCCAGAGGGAGCAATAATCATGTTATGCACAGCGAGATCAATATCGATGCTCGATAGCAGTTCAGCTGTGGCATCGCCCCCCCCTTCCACAGGAGCGACCACAATATCAACCTGATTGATCCGATCATCAGGATTCAAAAGCGCCAGTTTTCCACTATACACAGAGACCGCATCGCGATAAACACCAGGATACATCCACAGCAACTCACCCGCTGCGGAGTAAGCCTGTACCGCGTCCTGAATAATCACAACCAGCGCATTTCCCTGCGTGTCGATGAAACCGCGAGGCCGTGTGGGGAATGAAACAACAGTTGGCTCACCTTCGGGCGGCACGAAGTTGAAATTCACCGCATCTATAAGGTCTGATTCTTGATCTGGCGCAATAGCGACCAAAATGCCAGGCGTTTCGCTGACGCTGGAGCCGAGAAACAAGCCCGTGATGCCGTGTAACAACGGCACCTCACTTGCGCTTTGATTAAATTGATTGTTATTTGTGTCCAATATTCTCGCTTCATAAAGGTTGTCCGTATCCAGGTCAGGAGACAACCAAGCAGCTCGCTGACCATCTGGGGATATGACGAGAACTGATTCTGCGACAGGCGGTTCGACAAGCGATTCTGCGGCACCAGAAGGATCGACCAAAAACAACTGGTTTTGCGTGACTAACAACACTCGGCCATCCCCATAGACAACCGCACGTTCGACAGGAGCTGGTTGGCCCTGGAACTCCTCATTGCGCAATTGCCACAGGGGAATCAACTCCCCACTTTCTTGTGCCAGGAGCTCAGGAAGTCGGTTATTTGTGATCGTCAGGACGAACAGTGCCAGAATGATAGAGACAATGAGCCTTGAAGAACGCATGCGCATGGGATTCCCTGTTTTCTCAATCTCGAAAATCAGAGGCATTACAATTATTCATTTATAAAACACAGCGCAATTTTGTGGGTTAAAATATTTATCTGTGTTATAATACATAAATTATATATAACTTTTACTCATATGTCTACCAAAGGGGGAAAATTGATCATGCGATACATAAAACGATTTGTTATCGGCATAACCGTTTTTGTCCTCGTTTTTTCGCCAGCCTTCACCATCGCCCAGCAAGAAGCGGAAATGCCCGCTTGCGATGAAGGCCAAGTAGGAGTTGTTCGAGACATCTCCGACGAATTTGAGACTGCGTGGGTAACTCTGAAATCGGTGAAAAGCGCCGAGGAACTCAGGGAAGTGTTTATCACCCTCAACGGTTTGCAGACCTTGTGGTGGGCCGAACAAGCAGCGACTCTACCGTCGTGCTCACCCGCTGTTGAGGCCGGCATCCTCTACAGCCGCTTGATCGACGAGACGCTGTTAGGCGCATCGCTGATGCTCGCAGCGAACCTGGTAGCATCCGATCAAAATCAAGACCCCATCATCACTCAGGACGACCTTTTCCGTAGGGGATGGGATCACATTCAGGCAGCCATCCCAATGCGCGAACGTTTACGTGCGCTGTTACCCGACAGTGAACAACGCCCTGGCCCGGATCAATATTACTCGTGTATCCAAGCTGGCGGGAGCGTTTTCACTTGCTGGTATCTGATATTTTGGTAATGTCGACTGGCTTATCCGGTTTGAGGCGGTTAAGCACGATACCGAGCAGGATATAAACGATGGCAAACGTCAACATCCCTGCTGGAATCGTGAATAGATTCCGCTGAACCGATTCCTGAGCCATATTACCCATCAGTATCGCTTTCAGGTTGAGAGCGGCCCAAACCGTGAGGCAAATGACCAGGGCCGCTCCAATGCCGAAGGTAATCTCGCGTGATAAATTATTCTCGTGCCTAGTGCGCTGATAAACCCCAACGACCACCATGACGGCGATACCGCCGCTGATGCCACCAACCAGGTCTAATGCGACGAGCAAAAACATGGCACCACCGACGATCATGCCCACAACCAATGGCAAGAGCGTTCGGCGCGGACGGTAGGGCCAGGGCAGCACGAAGTAGTGTGCCATCAGCCACGAACTCCAAAAATACGCCAGCCCTGCCGTCACCACTGTGAACATCAAAACATAAAGAAAGCGATCGCCTGTTATTGGGTCAATTTTTCCCCCCGGCGAAATCAAGATTCCAATGAAAAAATTAGCGATCAGGCCGGTGACAAGCGAACCCAAAGCGGCTGCAATACATGCCATCCTGTTCAGACGGCGCAAATAACGTTGATGTTCCTCGCGGCGCAGTTCATAAATTGCATCGCGGGCCTTTTTATGGGACAGGGATGGCGGCAGTGAATTGTTCGCTTGCTTTTCTTTCATGAGCGCGCGTAAGCTACCGCCAGCAGCATCCAGGTAGGTCGTCAGCAAGCGCACGCGATTCTGCTCGTTAATACTCTCCCGTTTGGTTTGCCACGCTTTGATGGCTGCATTCAGCGCCTCCGTGTCCGTCAAGTATTCCAGGGCGATATTGTCTTTCATCTGCCCAAGCAGCCTTGCAGCTTCACGGCGAACGGAAAGGAGGAGCGTATCGTTTTGCAGGATGGTCTGTACTGCCTTCCTCCCAGGTTCTCCCCCGAAATAGTTGATGAGGTCGCCAGAGATTTTCATATTCTCGACACAAATCCATTGATGGTCGAGAGCTAAAGCAAAGAGGGCGAATTCATCGTTAGCTGTCACTGCTTCCAGGGTGTTGTTCATTTTTTTCGAATAAATATCGTTGCCGAGAGCGTCTCGAATTAGCTGTTCCGCCTCATCGCGTTTCGGCAGATCAACTTTCGCGTTCTTATAATTTTCCCAAACGGCATTCAAGCGCTGCTTGAGTTCTGAAATGATTATGTCTGGACGATAGGCAATCGGAATTCGAGGGGCGGGGCGGGGGGATAGGGTTGGAATCTGGCGGCGAGAAGCCTCCTCCGCTGTTTTGCGGACCCGAGGGTCCAGCACCTCAAAGAGCGAATCTGGGTAAAGTTCGCCGTTCGGACCGCTGGCCTCACCGCTTTCCAAAATTTTGATAAGGTGACTGGTAAAAAAACCGCTCTCCACTGTCTCGAGCGCGGGCTGAATATCCTGGGAAGCGGTGATTATGACCTGTTGTTTCGCTTGCCCCAGGAGAAACTTATCATAGGCTATCTTTTCGCCTTCAAGGGTCGCCAAATCGACATTGTTGGCTGTACCGCTGTTACAACAGTCGAGAATAATGATGTGCCTGTTGGAATCGCTCTCGCCTATCAGCGTGGAAACATCGGCAATCTTAATAGCTTTAAAGCGAAAGTTTTCTTCCGTTGTATCTTTGACAATAAAATATAGTTCCTGGTTGTATCGATAACCGTGGCCAGAAAAATAGAAAAGCAATATATCGTCGTAGGAGTTACCCTGTAAAAAATTTTTTTGAATAGCCATCATCAATGTGTCATAATCCTGGCCGCAATGCGTAATGACTTCAAATTTTCCAAACTGCTGAACAACCTTGCCCAGCCTGACCGTATCTCCTTCGGCAGCCTTAAGCGGATCCCATTTTCCTGAACTCGCATTTGTATTGTTGCCAATGAGCAGTGCTTTTCGTTTGCCTACCCCTTGCATGAGATTTGTTTCTCCAAGTGATTGTTGATTATAAATCCTTTATATTATACTATATTGAAAATGTGCATGTAAAATTTTGTTTCTTACAACAATAATTAATTGTTATTCTGTTAATGCAGCTATTCCATTTGGAGGCTATATGTCACGACAAGTTTTGCCACCATCGACTGTACAGGCTGCGACCCCTGACGGAAATGTGGGAGAAAGGGGAAATACCAGCCCCACACCTGCGACTCCTGCGCAAGCCGGGGATGAATACTTTGATCGGCTGATTAAGCTGATTCCTTCTGAATCCATCGCTGCGTTTTTAGCGGTACAAGGTATTCTGTTATCGGCGCTCAAGTCTCCCGATCAGGCAGACCAGCTTCTCATCTGGCTGTTGATCGTGTTTATCGCCATTGGCATTGGCAACATTTTATATATGCGCGATCGGGGTGTTACCAGCAACATTCAGCTGGCTATTCTGACAGGTGCCTATATTCTCTGGGTTTTGAGCATCGGTGGGCCGTTTCGACTGCTGGGAGTCGAGCCATTCATCGGGCCGGTTCTCACGATTCTATTCATGTATTTTGTCACTCGATATTACAAGGGACAAGACGCGCAGTAATTGACCCTAGTCCCGTTGCGCCGATGTGGAATTTCCTGGCTGCCTTATCGCTGGCCGAGTCAATGAGTTGGTGTAATCTCACAATTTCTCATGTGGGATTACACCAACTGAAACTAACCAAAGGCTGCGGTTAAACCAGGACACCTAATGTTTAACCCACCAGACAGAGCGCGTTACGGCATTCGTGTTTCCGTTTCATCAGGGGCTTTTTCAGTTTTCAACATTGTCATTCTCCTCCTGTCCAAAATCCGTATGATAGACCGTATAGCTCACCGAACCCCACGGGTGCATGGTGTGGCTGACAAGCGTACCATCCTCAAAATCGTCCGTCCGGTAATAGGTATATACATTAAGCGTCGTTAGCGTATCCCAAACGGCCATCATTGGCGGAATGTTGTAGGTTGCGTCGCCCGTGCTAATGGCGTGATTCGGTACGGTTGGAGGGCCGGTTTCAATCACATAAAGATCGAAGCCCCCCGTCATAAGCTGATACTCCTGGAGCTGAGCATTGACGGCCAGCCATATGCTATCTACTTCATCCGGCACAAGGATCGAAGTCCCTCCACCAATCACGAAATTAGAGCGTACAAAAAAACCATCTGGTGTTTCAAACGTGCCAATTAACGCTCCGCTGAACTCATTGGGGGAGTAATAGCCAGTTCGGAGGAGATAAGGACGGTCAGGGTCGGTATCCACTTCTCGGTTGAAGCCGATAGCGGAGATTGGCTCAAGCTCGCCCCCCTCTCCGTCCAAATCAACTTCGCCAAAGGGCAGGACTGTGACGACACTGCCGGGTGTCACCGGAACTTCCATCCAGTTGACTGAACCATCTAGCGCAGCCTCTAACCGATAGGTCTGTGGCTCATAGGGCAGCGGTTGGCTGGTAAAGAGTAGGTCGGCACGGACAACCTCGCCATAATCAATCGGCATTTGATACCAGTTAGGCTGCCCTTCCACGGGGGTGATCCCCAGTTCCTCTGCGTTGGTAAAGCTCCAGCGACCCGTACCTATTCGGGTGATAGGAGGCTTGCGTTGCAGATCAGGAAGTAAAAGAACAACGGCAGCCACCATGATAACCAGGCCGACGACCAGGACAAGCACTCGCCGCAATCTGCGCAGGGCCAGCAGCGATATGACCGAAACGAGCAGCCCAATCACCAGCAGCCCCAGGTAAATGCGTGACTGGATACTGCCAGCGCTGACGATAGAGGTTAGATTCGTGGTAATGCTGCCATCGCCAGCGAACGTGGCAGTGGACTGCTGCAAATCGGGCATTTCATTATTCATATCCACTTGCAGGTAAACCGTGCCAGTTTCACCCTCATTCAAACCCGGCAAGCTGTCGCCAAACAGATAAAACTCCTGTGGAACTTCGGAGTTGGCGAAGCGATTGTGGTTGACGTTGAACATGTTCTCTCCATAGATGAGTGAAGTATCGTCATCCAACGGAAAGCCAGCGAGGGTGCCTGTCGCACAGATAAAATTGACATTCGCTACTGGGCCAAATGAGGCAGGAGGCCTGGAAAAATTGTAGTCGAAGGTAAAGGAGTGAGTCTGATTGGTAGCCAGATCGCTAATGCTCGCCTGCTGTTCCCAGGCTGTTGCCGCTGCCGAAGCCCGGTACGCTGTCAATCCCAGCGTTAATGTGCCAGGGTTTGAAAGCGTGGTTGTTGTGCCAGAATCGCCTGGGCCATCGAAGTAAAAAGTGACTTTAAATTTATTGTCAAAATTGTTGCGCTGGATATATCCTATATCACCCGGTTGTTGTTCCCGCGCCGCCTGGTTATTAATCATCAGGGGGCTGGTCACATAAGCGGGGTTGAAAGTGACGTTGTAGCATACGTCGTCCAGGGATACGTCCACCAGCTTTGTCGCATCGGGCGAAAGAATGTTCATATTATGCTGACCTACACCCCGATCTGGCAGATCTCCCCAATCAAGTACCTGCCCCTGCGATACAGCAGTGCCAGTCGCCACACCATTATCGACAAACAGATATGCGCCCATAGCAAAAGCGTCACCGCTGGTTTGCAGGCCATAATAGTTTGCGCTGTCGATAGTCTGATTCAGCGGCATATCAATTTCCAGATTCCAGGCAATAGGATCCTTATCCACGATTGTATCATTAAAGTCATAGGCCACTCTGACACGGTTATTCAGGGGAGCGGCGACGTTGGTCTCAAGCCTCCACGCATTTGAGACGTAACTATAGTATTCGATACTGCCTGGTAGAACGGCGCATTGGACGCCATTCTCGATCCTCGTGTTGGTGGGCAGGAGGCGGATTTTCAGGTAAAAATCGCCTGGACCCCAACCATCGTTAGTTGCGTCAAACAACAATACCACCACGTCCCGGTCCGAAAGCAGCCCGTCTTTGGCAAGGTCAATACCGATGAATAACCGTCGGTCAGTGGCTGACACCTCTCGATATGCAAGAAATAGGTTGCCGTCCAACATCGCAGTTCCCATGGCTGGCGTTGGCGTGGTGGCGGGTTGGAACTTAGCAATGCCTACGCCGCGCCAGATGTCGGTCTGAGCAGTCGTGGGGCAATTCGACCCTGCGACAGTGGAGGCAGCACCGGGCGCGACAACGCCATCTACGGTGATATTGCTGGTCGCCTGTCGCACGCAGATGTTGGCGGCGCAGATCATATCACGGGGTATCAGGACCAACAAAAGCAGCAGCGCGGTCATAGCGGCTAACTTCAGGTATAAATGTTGTATTTTTGACATGAGATTCTCCTTAGCCAGAAATAGTTGTCAAGCGAATCTGGACTTGAGCCAGTGTCTTTGTGGCGTCATCAGGCTGCAAGGCGCGCATCGTGAAGGTCAAATCGCGCCCAACGGCGTTCGGTGGAACAAAATCAAAGCCGAACTCGTAACTTCCATTCCTAGGAATGGTATGGCCTTCCGTTCCAAAGTCGGTAATAATTGTCCAGCCTGTGGGAGTCAGAATACCCAGGGGCGGTTCAATGCCCAGATTGATAACTTTGTCTGAGTTTGTCGTATTGAGGACGCTAAATGAGATCGGCGCGCTGCTGTTTGCCAGGCTGACAGGCACCTGGAACACACCATTTACAGGTGAGACGCTTGTGCTTTGCAGGCGAATGGCAAAATCTTCGTCCCCAGACCCCGGCTCATCGCCAACGCGGAAAATTGTTTCTCCCGAAAGCGTTGCAACACCTGACGAATTGGAGCGGGATAGCGCTTCTATTTGAAGCGTGATCGGCGCGCCAACGGTGTCGGGAGCAACGATTGTGATAAAGAAATCCTGCTTGTCGTCGCCAGGCCCAAAGTTTATAGCAAACGGTTCTTGATTATCTTCTCGGCTCAATCGGTAGGCTAAATCAGACGGATCGATGATCACGTTAAAATCAAGATTATCCGCAGGATTCAGCCTGCCGGAGATGCGATAGCGCAATTTGAACGGCTGATTGGGTTCAATATCCTCCTCCTCATCCGGTCCCGCATAGGCCAGGAACAGGGAGCCTGACGGGAGGTTGATTTGGCGGGCGAACTGGGTATTCAGCCGCTCCTGAGATAATACTGCCTGCGTCAGATTGCGTTGAGCAAGCGCAGCAGCGATAGGCGTGAAACCACTTGGCGGGTTCGGTCCGGTCAGCAGCGATTCGATTATCAGAATCATACTTTTAAAGTTGGTGTCATAGACCTTTCCGAGCGGCTTGTTAAGGGGCAGAACAGACGTTTTCCACACCGCAACGAAACGTTTCTCGGCCTCAACGAGTTGCTCAAAAAAAGCAAACGCCCCCTGCGTATCGAGTGACCGGGCATTGATTAGGGCTATGCCATGATCGGCCAGGGTTGCTGCTGCGTCGAGTGCTTGCATCCCCAGCACTTCCCCCGCTGTATAGGGCGAATCTGGCGGCATAAAATCGCCGATCAGGGATTCGATAAAATCGTGGATATTGTTGCGCGTCTGGGTCAGCATGGTCTTGAATCGCGCAGTATTGATCTCGACAGCGTTATTTGCCCCTCGATAGACAATCTCGCGCCGCGCGCCGAGGTCGTTGTCACGCAGGTCAATGATGGTGCCCGTCGAAATAGCACCATCGCCAGCCTTGCGCCGCAGTTCGGCCAGTGGGTAGTAGATATGGCCGGGCACTGCCGCAGGATCGCCGCCGCCTTCAACCACACGCACAACCCACTCCCGTTTAATGCGCACCGATGTTTCCATTCCGATAACTGGATTCACCAGATGAGCAAAATCGTCTTGTGCGGTCACTTCGCGCTCCCACACGTCCAGATACACCTGGTCGGTGCGGGCGGTAGTTGGTACATTCAGCGGGGGCACAGGCTTGACACCCCAAGCAGTCGCCAGCGTTGTGTTGTTGTAGAGCGGCTGGTCGATATAGGTGGTGTCACTCTCGATGATGACGTCCCAACCTTCAACTAGACAGCGTCCCGCCCCTTCGGGTGTGCCGTCACCACCCCGGATGCGAAAATTGTCGTTGACTTCCATGTATTGGATACGAAAGCCGTCATTACCCAGAGGCACACCGCTGCGCACGAACCATTTGAGAAAGGCTTGAAGCTCGTAGCGGCGAATATCATCCATCTCGTTCCAGTCGGCGTCCACAATTGGCACGCCCTGTTGCAATCGGACACTGACGTAATGCTTGAGTCGATTAAATGTATTTCTTGAAAAATTCCCCATTTTGCCCCCTAAAAATAAAGGCGAACAACCCGAATCAGCGTCGCCGAAATATCTTTATGAATGACCGGGTGGCGCACCACGTTAATCATGTAATCCGTCGTGCCGAAGCGACCAAACAACCCGAACTCCCGCAGCGGATAGGTCGTCAACGGATCAAGCGGCGCAGGATAGCCCGGCTGGAGCGTGGCTGTAATCTGCAAACGGCTGGTCGCGCCACTCACCACGCTGTCATTCTGGTCGAGGAAGGCGAATTGCAAGTTGCTCCCTACCCCGATCACTACACTATTACGATTTTCTAAATCGGTGGTCGTAGCGGCGTTGGGAGCGGGCGCGCCGGTAATGTCCCACGGATCATCGCCTCGCCCGACGGCCAGATATTGAATGCCACCCGATGGCTCATTTTTGATGAATCCGGCCAGGAGTATTCGGCAGCGATCCACAATGGCGTTCGAGTTCCAGCCACGATCCAGAATCACGCTGCCGTCAGACCCTTTCAAAATGTCTCGATACACACCTCGTATGCCGTCGATATTCTCCATACTCTGTTATTCTCCCTCATCTAAGCCGATGTGCCTGGTGCGTAAATCGATGTTTTTGGGCGGTGTCTTGTCGAAATCCACTGTCTGGTGATCGATATTGTCTTCTGCCCACGCGCGGAACCACCTCCATCCGGGCGCTTGATCCCGATAGAAATCTCGAACCGTGCCGTATGTCTCCGGTAAAACGCTGTCAAACGTGACTTCGCCAATCCTGCGCTGCGGGTTGGCCTCTGGAAAATCGTAAGTGTAGATGAATTCGCGCGAGACCAGCGGAATAATGAAGACGACACGCACCTGAATCGGCAGAAATTGGCGCAGGGCATTTCGGATGAGATTCCGGTTGTACTCGATCATCGCCGGGTCTTCGGTATTCGGCGTAAGATATATGCCGATTGTATCGCGCGCATACCAGTTGAGATCGCCGCGAATTCCGTTCTGGCCCGTATCATAGGTGTAAGTCTGAAAATCCTCGAACAGGCCACGCCGAGTCAGTTTCGTGATGTTGCGTGTATCTGCTGTCGTGCTGCCTGCATAACGCATATCGAGCGTTTCGGTAGCACGGTAAAGTTGGCTGGTGTAAGCGATGCTTTCGTTCGAGCCGTAAATCAGCAGCGTATTATCCCCTATCTGTACCGGTAGTGGCGCACGCTGCGAATACACATTTGTTGTGATCTGCTGGGATACACTCCAGGTATTTGTGCCGGGGTCGGTGAGTTCGGCGTACCAGATTGACCAACTACGATCACGAGTGGAACTCCAGAATAATTCGATCTGACCTACTTGATTGACGAAGGCTGAAGGTTCGCGGTCATCGTAGTTCGGCGCGCTTTTTGGCAGCACACTAATGCTGCTCCAATTGGTAGTGTTCGGGTCAAAATCCGCTTTGAAACGGAAGGCAATCTCCCAGTGGGACAATTCGTCCGGCGTTTTACGTGCCCAGAACAGCCATAGCTGACTGTTCACGGGATGAACGATCGCGAACAGATCATATTCGCCGCTTGGCTGCGTGCTATTGTCGAGTGTCTGTGCGTTGTTAGCATTCAGTGGAACAGTCGATGTGTCGTAGGCACGATACTTTAACTGCCAACGGTTATTTTCGTGCTCCAGCCAGAACAGCCATAAACGATTTTCAGGATCGACCAGCGCGGTTGGAGAGCGGCGCTCGATTCCATCGTCGAAAGTCCGTATGGCCGACCATAGGTTTTTATTGTTAACCGAATAGCTGAGATGCCAGCGGCCAGTGGCCTCGTCGTACACGTCCCAGAACACCCATAATTGATTGCCCCATTGCACAGCCGATGGGTGTTTGTCCAGCAAAGCCCGGTACGTGAGCGGCTGGCTTGGCGACCAATGATAGATATTGAGGCGGTTTCCACTAGCCAGCACTGTGTAGTGTTCCTGGTGTTGAGCATCCACAATCTTCCACTGCGAACCGTGTTTTTCAATCGTAGCCTCAAGCGAGAGCATAAAACCAGCTTCCGCAAATACCTGCTGCAAAACCAACGAAACGCGCCCGGCTTGTAAATCCGATAGGAAATTGGACGCGATGTTAAAAATTTTCAGCCGCTTATACCAGATATCCCAATGGCTATTACGCTCGGTGTGATAAAACAACCACAGCCCATCGGCATCACGAACGATAGATGGGCGGCCTTCATAGGCGAAATCAAGCGAGAGTGGGCTATCGTTGAGCACCCAATTGCCCCCAGCTTGCTTTATCGCAAGATATCGATTCAGGCGTTCTGGGTCGTTGGAAAAGACCAGGTTATGGAAAAACTCTTTCGTGAGGCTTTCCCATCCCAGCATTCGTTTGACCGTTGCTTCAACTGTAGGAATGATGCCGGTAGTTTTGTAAATGTGTGGTGCAGCGCGAATCTCGTTGCGCTGGGTGTCGATCTGGCGGCGATAATCAACCTGCCAGCCAATCCATTGCGCCAGTAAAGGTAGGAGCCGACCATCGACCTTATCGAGATTATATAGATCCAACAGAGCGGTGGCGTAGCTAAACAGTTGGTCAAACTGCCCACCCGGCAAATCGAGAAAGCGTTGAAGTTGTCCCTTCGGCTTATCCTCGGTGGACATTGGCGTATCAGCCGGAGGCGGTACGGTATCATAACGGTGATAAACTTGAGGCAGGAGGTCAAACATTTGGCCGGCCATATTGTAACGTGCCGTCGCCATAGCGGAAGTACGATTATTCGGATCAATGTCGTACTCCGGCGGGCTGCCACGATAGGGGAAAAAGGTGTAATAATAGACGATCTCGCCTTGCAAGCCCTGATCGACGACGTTATAAACCTTTTCGCCAGCCTCATTCTCCACATAAGACAGATTGACCCCCTCGGTCACCAATACGCCTGCATCCGGCGATGCAGGATAATCGGTCTTACCCCGCACGACGCGTACACCGGGAAACAGGTCGGGCGCCGGATTGACCCAGAACAGGTCGATGCGGTTGCCAGAAGGGTGCGCGTGAGCCAGAATCTGTTGCAGTTGCATGGGTTACCGGCTGCTTTCTTCCGGCAAAATGACTCGGATACCCGCAGCATAGGCTTGATCAGCAGGAAAATTGTCGGGCGCTGTGGGAATTTCGTTCTTTTTTAGCTGAATTTTACCTGAACCTTCCCCATCGTCGGATGACGGGGATTCGCGCCGGAACTCGGAGATATTAACGTAATCAATCCCTTCAATGGCCTCAATCGCCTCGTAAAATTTACTGACATAGAGCTTCTGTGCGAAATCGACCTTATCGAATGCCAATAAATCTCGTGCCGCTTTTTGCACCTGCGCCCGCACATTCTCTGGCACGTAATAGCTTTTTACGCCGATTTCCGCCGTGATGTAGATGCGGACGTAATCCACGTCCTCAATTTCGATCAGCGTAGAGATCGGGCGTTTATCTTCAAAATAAGCCAACAGATTGCCTGTGAGTACATCGCTGACATGACCGCCGCCCTGGGGCGCAATGAACAATTTGACGGTGTTCCAGCCAGCAGGCTCGGCGCGCACTTTACCAACGCCTTTAAACTCAAGCGCCAGCGCTTTATAGTCGTCTTCGGTCACAGCGCGTTTGAGCGAACGAAACACGCTCGGCGCATGCAGGACGGCGTGTTCCAGGCTCTCGCGGTCAGCACCCCCGGTGGATGCTTCAGGGTTCGTGACTTTCGCCGGAATCAAACTCAATTGCGGCGCATCGACAATCGTTTCGATGGCATTGGCCGAAACATTGCCGTGACTGCCACCACCCCGCCGATAGGTGGCCGTGATGACCGCGCCTCTGCGGGGAATCGCACCGAAAACACCGTCGCCAAAAATGAGCGTGGCGCGCTCCTCATCGTTAATTTCAATAACGAAATCCTTCTGTTCTTCACGACTGAACGCCAACGTTTCCTGGAAGATCCAGCTATCAATGATCCCGCCAGCATCCGTCGTCACCACAATGTCTTGGTTGATGGCCTGCCCCTGACCCAATGACCGTAGAATCAAGCTTGAATGGGCTAGACGGAAATGCTGGTTGGGCAGGCCGGAAGAAATGCCGATCACTTCATTGCGCACCAGGCGGCCCTCTTCGACGGGGATACCCACATACACCTTTTTCCCGGCTGTGGTTGAGATTGTGCTGAAGTCAATAGGTAGCGGCACGGTGCGTGTATATTCAAAACGCACGCTGGGGCTATCCCGCTGGCTATTGGTGGCGAAAGCGTCGCCCTGATGAATAGTCACTAAACCGTTAAATGCAGCCGGGACAGTCAGGTCTAGCATCCCCGAGGCTGGGGCTGCTGTCGCCAATCGATAGCCGATCATCCTCAGATGATAGATGATGCTGCTGCGGCTCTGGGCGGTGCCAAGAAAGCTCTCATTGGCGATCCGATCCTGATAGTAGCTGAGGATGTCGCCCATGTGGGCAAAAAGTTGCAGCAACACATTGCCGAAATCGGCTTCCGATTCCCAATCTTTCCACTCAGGGAGCTTATAGGGGATTTGTTCGCGCATGGATTGCAGCAAGCTGTCATAATCGCGCGCCATGTAGTCAATGATGATTTGCTCATTGGTTCGTTTAATGTCGGCCATTTCTCAACCCTTCTTTTCAACGAAAATGAACGCGAACAGCCTGTTTAGTTAAATCTTGTTTTTTGGTATAGGCGATCTCGACAGTAATCAACTCATCAGCAGACGACAAAGCCACCATATCCACAATGATCTCATTAACCAGCCAACGTGTCAGCGCCTCGCCAACGGTGAATTCGATAGCCGCCGCCAGGATAGCCGTATTCGGTTCAAAAATCAGGTTGAACAAGCCGCAGCCAAATTCGGGAAGATTGACTCGTTCGCCAGGCGCAGTAAACAAGACCTGGATGATTTTGCCCCGCAGTGCTTCATCGCCGCCGCTGGCGCTCACCCGCCCGTCTGTAATAGTAAGCGGAAAGCCAAACGATAAACTTCGCATCATGTTAATCACCGACCATAACTGTCGGAAACGCGCTCAGAATCATCCCCTGTGCATTGCCATCATTCTGTTCTGTGCTATCCATAAAGCGTGCGATTCCTTTCTGATTCGGACCATAGACGACGCTGCCGCTGGCCTTTACGACCTTACATGCGCCTTTGGTCTTCCCTTTCTTTACACCCCCGACTGAGCCTGCTTCATCACCTGTGCTGGTCTTGACCTCCGAATCCATCAACAATATGTGGTCGCCAGCAGGTCCGACCAGAACTTCTTTGTCGCTCTCATCGGTGATTCCTGTCGCCTGGTTCAACATGGCAATGTTTGGGTAAGGAATCGGCACGGGCGGCGCGGGTGGCGCGGGCGTCTTGCAAACATCGGGAAAGGCGAATGCGATACCTTTAGCAGGGGCGATGGGTTTTGACATTGCTTTTTCTCCTATGGCGATCCACTGACAACCAACTGGCGATAGGAAGCTTCTGGGTGATTATTAAAGGGCCATGCACCTCGCCACACGCTATAACACCGATTGCGCTCTGGCTCAATGACCAACGTATCAAGCTGCATTCCTACCGCTTCACGCCGCCAATTGGCTTGCTCATCTTCACCCACGCCAGCGTAGTAAAAATAGCTAGCGTTCACCTGCTCGGCGCGGAGATGGACACGGTAAGTTACACTGCCTGTGCGCTCAATCGTCACCTGAGCATTACTAGAAAGATACGAAAAAGGCGCTGCCTGCGCTGCGCTGCGCGGGTAGCCGTTGTAAAAACGGTTGTTGAAATCCGACGGGAGAGGGTCGCTCAACGGATAGGCGTTCGGGTCGCTTGGGAACGTGCCAGCATCTACTTTTCGGGGGCCAACCGCCCGTAGTTCCCAACCCGCAAGCGCCTTCTTACGCGGCGAAACCGAGATAACGTTGTGGCTGAACCAGACTGAACCATTGACGAGAATACGGTTCAAACCGATCACATCGGTATATCCCACGACGATCATGTCACCCTCTGGCTTAAAGGCTGCCAGGTCATGCTCGTAACGTAGTGTTGTGTCGGACGCCCAGACGGTTTGATAACTCGCCTCCTCGACTTGCACTTTGTCGTAGAAAACGGTGCGTGCGTTTTGGGTTGCCATACGCAGAACAACCAGCATTTCTTTTCCCTGCACATCTGTCGGCCACGTACCCACTGCTGAAAAGCGCGTTGGGACGGTATTGAGATTGGCATTGAGGACGCAAAGCGTGCGCCCTTCAGCCTCAAGCTGCACATTTTGAATTGCCGCGGCTGTATCAGAGTAAGCCTCAAACGTGAAGACGAACTGCCGTCCGCCAAGTGGCTCCTCAAATGTCAGCTTTTGGGTGACACGCCCATTGGCCTTGTTCGATACTTTTAACCTGTGATTCGGGTCGTTCGCAAGCTCGGTAGTAATCAGGAGTCCGGCCTCAGCCTCCCAATCACTGGGCTTGCCTTCGCTAACCTGCTCAAAATCGCTGTTGGCGAGCAAATTAAACGGCTGATCCTGCACAAAAACAGGCAGTGCCGCAGCAGGTGTCAATGTACCGGTTGTGCCGTTAACGTTGTAGGTGCGTTTCAGTATGACGGTTCCGGTGCGCTGAGTCGCGCCACCAGCTTTTCGAAAGCCTGGCACGAACATACCACTGAAACCTTGATGTGTCGGAAAAATCGTTTCCATAAGACCTACGGGTTGAGATGAATAGGCTTGCCGATCAATGTGAACTTGGCCTTTGCCTCAATTACAATTTTTTGCCCCTTAATCTTTACATCTTTTCCTGATTCGATGATCAGGCCCTCACTGCTCATGACAATTTTATTGCCGCTGGTAACGCCGTCGGTGATGACGATACCCTTCTCGTCCATGGTGACGAGATTATGTTTGCTGGTCTCGATGGCATGTTGGATTTCAATGCCTTTTTCGTCCAGCGTGATCGCGTTTTCTTTGCCCCCGTCTTTGTTAATGACCTGATTTATTTTGATACCTTTTTTATCCAGTGTGATGACATTGTGTTTGTCTTGGTCAACTACTTGATTGATGACGATCATTTCCTCACCATCCTTGTCTTCAAATTGGATGGTATGGCCTTTCAGGGTCTTGATGATTTTGCGCGTCGGCGGATCCTGCTCACTGTCCTCTTCCGCACCGTCGCTGGCATTTGGTTTAGGAAGCTCACTTTCGCCGTCCGGTAAGCTCCAGAATGTGCCTACCCAGATTGGAAATTCAAGATCGCCCTCTTCAAACTCGACCCATACGCCGCTGTCCTTTTCAGGGATAAACAGGAAACCCATGTTGGCACTGCCCCCATAAGGTACGCAGGGCATTGACCAGCCTGTGATAACATCTTTTCCCAGGACGCTTGGCACGCGCAGCTTGAGCCTGCCGAGGTGCTGGGGATCAACATTGTCCACGACAAAGCCGCGATATTTGCCATAAAAACGATGCTCAAGGCGTTGAGCCAGGTCGGCGACGATATCTTCCAGATTCACAGCAGCACTCCTAATAACCCGCCTGACTCGCCAGTAAAATCCTCTGTTCCTGTGGGGCTGATAGCATTGCGTTTGACGCGAAATTGCTGCGTGTAACTGTCCTGGGTGAAAATATGTGTGACATGTGTGACATAGTAGACGCCGCTGTAAAATTCACCAATCCCCTTGATCGTCACGGTTCGTCTGGCTTTGAGGATATGGCTGTACTTGTTGGCGTCGATTTCGCCCTCCCCTCTCACGAACCACTCCGCCTGATGAAAAACACCTTCGCACAGAGCTGTCATCTCCGGCGTGCCAGTGGCAGCATTCATGGCGATGTAATGCTGGCCGGGATTCATTCCTCGTGCCAGTAGGTCATTGGCAGTGATACTACCCAGCACTGGCTGATTACTGCTTTCGACGGCAACTTCTAACACCTCTTTGTTCGAACGGTCTACCTGGAACATCTTCACATTGGTCGGAGCAAGCGCGTTAACTTCCAGCGAAAAACTGTTCACGTTGGTATCATCGCCGAAATGGCAGGCTAGGACAGGCTGCGGCTCTTCGTCGATCTGGGGCGGGCGGAAATAGCCCGTTTCCCCCTCAACAAAGCATTCATAGCCATTGCGCAGCGCCAGCCGTTTAAGAAACTGGATGTCCGTCTCTCGCTGAATAATGGTCGAAACCGCCTTATCGTGGATCACTTTGGTATCTTCGATTTCGAGCTTTAGTTTGTAATCATCTCTAAATATCTCGGTGGCAATGTCGCTGTCTTTTTTATCCGGCCAGGCTTTCAGTTTATCCTCACGATCCATCAAAACGCTGGCGTCCATGCCCCAGATTTCCAGCCAGCATTGGGTCGGGTCGGGATCGAAGTAGGGTCGAACATGGGTGATGAAGCCGGAAATTAACGGTTCGATTTCATCAAAGCCAGCACTGATGACGACTTTCTTCCAGACCATGAAACGCTCGTTGTCTAAAGGCAGCCAGTCGCTATCCTCTTGCACGAGATTGAAGCGCAGTCGGAACTGGCTGGTAAGCTGGTCATCCAACTCGACTTCCAGGCTGTCGAGCTGCTCATAAAGTTCCTTGCTGATCTGTTCGCCCTCAATTTCGATCACAAAATTTTCGGTTGGCATGGGCTTATCCTAGCTGTCCTGTGGGATCGCGATGGGCTTGCCGACGCGGCTGATGGGTTCTGCCGAGCTAACTTCAAAACCAGCGGCAGTCATGACAGTGGTCAAGGCAGTGGCGCTGGTATTCATTTGGTTGTAAGTCACAACCACTGTATGTTTAAATTGATCCACCATTATAGTGACTGGTTTACCGTCTAGTCTGATAGGTTGACCATTCTCTCTAAGCTGCTGCGACACCAACGTCGCCTCTTCCACAAGATTCACATCCATCACACCCACGACAGATGTTAGCGCATTGAGTAGACTGTTCCAGGAGGGATGAGGGCCGTGGCCCGACCTCACCGGAAATCGATCCGTGACAATGGGCAGCTTGCCGAGTAATGCCTGGGGATTCATAAAATCGGGATTCGCATCGCAGATGCGCCACCATTTACGAGACTGTCGGTAGAAACGATAGGCCAGATGATCAAGTCGATCCGTTTCTCCAATTGTATGCTGGAATATCGCGGAAACTTGCGGCAACGGGCGCATATCTTTCGATACCAGGGATCGCCCCCGGACATCTTTAATCACTACATTGGCTATTTTTCGATAACGCGAAGATTTTGTAAACATAAGTTTTATCCTGGAAGCACCACGTTCGCAGTATCAACGATATTTGCCAGATTCAACGCCGACATGACCTCTTTCATCGTTTTTGAGTATTTATAAGCTGGATTCGTGCCTTCGATCACCGTCAGGCCAACCTGAATGGTGGCCCGCAGGGGGTTGAGGTCGGCACTATACAGGGTTTCGGTGATGTTCATGCTGGTGAAGTTGACCGGCAGCACCCGTTTACGCCCCCAGACAAATAGTACCAGCGGCGGGTTGGGCTTCTGCGTGAAGCTGAAACCGCTGGACAATCCTAACAACGACCCTAATGCTGCCCCTAATTGGCTTTCTTCTTTGGGATGCAGCATCAACTCCAACGTCGAAAGCTGAGGCTCGATGCCGAACTGCTCGGTGATTACATCGCCATCATTCAATTTGTCGCTGGCATCCAGTCGGATTTCGAAGTTGATGGTTTCGCGCTGTACGACGACGCGCTGACGTTTCTGAATCTTCAAGAGGTCGCTTTCGGTGTTATACAACGACTCGCGTCGGGTGGTTTCGCTGGTTTCGCCGGGAATCGAGACTGTCAGGCTGCGGTTACGCTGCAATTGCAGGGGGTTAAACTGGAACACAACGAACAGCGGCGGGATGGTCAGGCCATATTCGACAAATGCACCGCGCAGAATTTTGGGTTTGTTGCTAAATCCAGACATCATTTTCTCTTTCTAAATATTTATCCGGCTTCACAATTCAAGGAAGTCAAGCGTGAGCTTGTCATAGTAATCTTTCTCGAACACGATCACTGACTCGACTGGATTTTCTGACGCTTCAATTGCGTTAGTTGTGCTCAATCCAAAGCCAAATGTTAACGATAACGAACCAGAGGCAAGCCGTTTTACATCGGGGTCTATCTTTTTCAACCATTGATCCATCTGGTTGTAGGGAAGACCTAAAAGCTGTTGTCCTCGAAAAGTTGGAATAACTTCCGGCCCAAAAAATTCTACCGCTACACAGTAATTGGAAGCATGATAGTGAACGTGAACATGGATCGCATTAAAAGAGTCGGCTGGAGATGAGCTGTCTTGCGATTTCATAAACGCTTCGGCCTTACCACCAAGAACTTTCCTCACGGTTTCCCGTGACATTCCTAATTTAAGCGGACCGACAGCGAGATATGGTGTGATTTCAAACTCTATCATGCGTGCCTCATGGAATCTGCCAAATCTTACCTTCAGAAATTAGTCTTTTAGTGTACTTAACCATTTGCTCAATACTTTTATCGTATTTTGTGCCGAACTTGCTTTGGATATCTAGAATATCGAGTTGCTGAGCCTCCAGAAATTTACCTTCTCCAATGAGCTTGGCCTGGCGCGCGTGATAAGTAAGCGCCTCTGTGCTTGATCCCGTACTGCGACATAGCTTGTGATCGTCCACAGTCATCCAAATGCCTGGGCCTTCATCATAAGTGGGTTTACGGTTACCTGAAGCTTTTATAGTCCCGCTAGAACTGGGCATATGGTTGACATGCCCTCCGACAGTCTTAGCACGGACATATTTATGGGAACCCCCCATTTCATATGCAGGGCGATCTATTAAGAAATGAATCTGTCGTTCGTTGGTATTGTTCTCTAATGCCAGTTTCCTGCTCTCGTCTTCGAGCGGTCTGAGACGTTGCTCCAGCTCAGCAGCTTCGTTTTGAAGTTTCGCAATCTCCGCCTCGATTTCGCTGACCTTTTTGCCTCTGGGCTTGTTATGTTGCAAATTACTTGCTTCAGCACGTTTTGACCGAGCCTTTTTGTATAAGCCATCAATTCTTGGTTGAAGTTCATCGATCAGTTTCTGATTTTTCTGAATCAGGTTCTTCAAACCATCAACTTCTTCTAAGACTTTAAACTCTTTTAACTCTTCAGGACTAAGTTTGTTTGATAATCCCTCTTTAGGAGAGGTGTCAGCAGTTTTTTGGACTTCTGCGTTAGATTGAAGTTCTTCTGGTTTTACAGCAGGTTGTTCTGGCTCAATCGGTTTCTGAGTTTTCGTAGGAAGGGTTTCTTCCGGTCTTACAGCGGATTGCGCTGGCTCAACAGGTTTCTGAGTTTCTGTTATAGGCGAAGGTGGCTCTCCAGAGGATAGAGGTTTAGAAGCTGATGGATCGGCTTGAACTGGAGGTGCTTCTACCCGTTCTGGCTGGGCTGGGCTAGGTACTAAATCGGATTCTCGTGGCGCAACCTTTGACTCCATTACTGGTGCAGCCGGGGCTGATGGTGGCTCAGTCCCAGTGTGTACGGGCTTTGTTGACCCAGGCACCTTGAGATGTGGTGGTGTTTCTGGTAGCGGGGGTGCATGGGGAGTGACTTTGGGTCTCAGGTTTGCTACAGATTCTAATTCTGACATCCCTTTACCTACGAGTCCGACTGCCGCCGACTCGCCCTGCTTTGTAACACCAAACAAATTTTTCAAAAACACATCGATTTCACTAAATAACCGAAGGATGGGGTTGATAAGAGGTTCGAGTCCAAGTGCCTTGATCGCTGCTTGCATAATTAATGCAAAGCCAGCCTCAACCGCTGTAATTGCCCGCCCAATTCCTACCAGAATATCCCCAGCAAAGCGTAGAGAACGTGAAACTTCACCCAGGGCCTTGCCAGCGCCCGCAATGATATTGCCAATACCGTCAGAGACAACGAGCAGTACGGCGCTAATCAACGTAAAACCGGCAGCATAACCGATTTTACTGCCAATTTTACTCCAGGGCGCATCCAGCAGCCATTTGTCGGCACGCTCTACTAGGGAATCCACATAACCCAATGGACGATTTATTATTTGATTGAATTCCCAGGGTTTATGAGGTTCTTCCGGTTTCCAAGGCGCTTCAATCGTTCCGATCAATATACTTGCAGTAATACGACCTGCTTGACGCGCAGCCGCAAGATCTGGGTGTGAAAAAAGATTTGCCGCTCGCATCCAGTCCTTCATAACCCAAGCGACAAATTCACTTTTTAGGTTATCAGAAAAATTGATACATTTCTGCGCGAGTATTACAGCGTCCATGGCAAGAGACAGTAGATTTTTTTGGACAAGACGTTTCGCTAAGCTCTGGAGAGTCTCGGCAAAGACCGCCATGTCAAATAGACCAGTGACTGGACTTATAATTCCTTCCGCGTAACCAATCATTAGGCCTTTTGTGAACTTCAACCATGCAAACGGGTTCTCTTTGAACTCATTCATCTGTTTCAAGGCATCACGAAGTTTATTTTGATCTACAAGCTGAGTCCGCATTTCTTCTTCAAAGCCAATGGCAGCTTCTTGGCGGAATTCTGAGGGTAAAAACCAGAATGAAGCGTTCAAAAACTTACTAATAACGATAGTAATTGCGCTAGTTGCGGCATGTTCAGCCATTTTAGACGGATCAAACGTACTTGTAGCGCGCTGAATTCCTACCTCAGCAGGCTGGCTCAGGTTACTTACAGGTTGACCCCTGAGTATTTGCGAGGCTGCTGCACTTGCTTCATACTCCCTGGCACTATCTTCCGTTTCCAGAGTAAGTATTCCTTTGGTCTCACTATCGCGCTGTTGAACCACGTGCGCAAATTCATGAGCCAACAGGCCGCGACCCTCGCTGCTATCTGGCACATACTTTCCCGTACCAAACACCACATTCTGCCCCAGGGTATATGCTTGAGCATTGATCGCCCGCGCCGACTCCCCTGACTGCGCATCCGTATGAATACGCACATGGCTAAAGTCGTGATCGAAGCGCGACCCCATGTAATTTTGTGTTTCGGCATCCAACGGCTGACCCGGCGTGCTGAGGACTTTATGCACGATTGGCGGGACGCTGCTCACTGGGGTTTCAGGTTCAATGCTGGATTTTGCTGTAAGAGGGACATCGCTTGGCGCGCTACCAAGAGCCGACTGGACGCGGCTGTTGCCGAGATACCGCTGATAGTATTCCGGCGTCCCCGGTTCGTAATCCGGTGCTTCACGCCGAGATGATTTTTCGTACCCTTGAGCATTATGTTCATGCGCTTTAGCCGCTGATTTCATCGAATGTGGGTGCTGTTCTATTTTTATTTTGCCCATACCATTCCCTCATTCCACAATTTCCCGATTTTCTCGAATTCCTGCCGTGTGCCATCCAGCAGATGCTCCATCTGGATACGCCCGCCGTCCTGCGCTGCTAAAAAGGCCGCGTTGAGGACGATATTTTTGATGTGTCCTCCAGCGACAGGAAATTGTTCGGCTAGGAATTCGTAATCGATGTCGCCCAGCGGGACTTGGGACGGAAACTGCGCTTTCCAGATTTCCGCGCGGTTGATCGCATCGGGAAATGGAAACTCGATAATGAAGCGCAAACGCCGCACAAATGACTCGTCCATATTTTCGCGCAGATTGGTCGCCAGAATCGCGATGCCTTCGTACTCCTCCATCTTTTGCAACAGATAGCTGGTTTCGATATTCGCATAACGGTCATGGGCATCCGCGATTCCGGTACGCTTGCCAAACAGCGCGTCGGCCTCGTCGAAAAACAGGATCGCATTGCTGGATTCGGCCTCGTCAAAAATGCGCGCCAGATTTTTCTCCGTTTCGCCAATATACTTGCTGACCACGCCGGAGAGATCGACTTTGTAGAGATCAAGTTGCAACTCAGCGGCGATCACCTCTGCCGCCAGCGTTTTTCCGGTGCCAGGCGGGCCAAAAAACAGGACGCTCAATCCTTTCCCATGTGTCAATTTCGCATCGAATCCCCATTCGCTAAATATGCGATGTCGATACTTCACGTGATTACAAATTTCCCGCAATTGCCAGAGGGTGCTTTCCGGAAGGATAATATCGTCCCAGTGACAACGAGGTGTAATTTTGAGCGCTATCTCAGCCAGTTTTTGATTAGACTGATTCCGGCAGGCGGCATGTAGATCATTAATAGTGATGGCTCGGTTGCTCATCATGCTCGAATGCGCAGCCGACTGTAAGGCAGCTTTGATCTGCCCAGGTGTCAGGCGAAACTGGTGTGCAAGTTGCGCACTGTAGGCTATAACGTCGTTTTTCGGAAACGATCCCTGTAAAGCGTTCTCCCAGGCCGCCTGACGCAGCGAACCATCGGCGGCAGGTAAATGAACGCTTTGAAAAGCCAGTTGGTCAAATTTACTCATCCATGCCTTTTCGCCTGCCAGGATCACAAGTCCACCGTATTCCATGACCAAAATCTCTAATCGTCGGGCAAATCTTTCATCATGAGAGTCAGCATGATCGATATACAACGCTGCCTGAAGCAACAGGGTTTCCCGAAAAACTGTTTGCAGTAGCGCCTCTGCATCGGGCGCAGAGGCGTCCAGGTACAGTAGCGGACAGCCCAATTGACCACAGATTCCGCGTGCCAGATCACGCTTCCCTGCTCCCTGCTGCCCTTGCAGATAGAGGGTTAATTTGCCGCTGCTCCCATATTGCTCCACCAGACGGGTGATACGGGTTTTAAGCTGTGAATCGATGAACACCTGCCCCATGTCCTGAAGCGGTTCCAGCACCCGGCAAACGGGTGTCAAACGTTCATCAATCCGATTGCTGCCAAGAATGTAAGCCAGTATTCGAGGGTCGAGTTGTAAATCCTGCTGGTCATCAAGATAGCGTAGCAGGCCATAGCGAAACAGCGGCGCATCGTCTGAAAAGTAGGTTCGCGCCTGCCAGCGATCCGGCTCTGAGAAGCAGAGTAAATCGAGTATCAGGTCGATTCGCGGTTTTTGGCGGGTCATATCATCCTGAAGGTAGGCATACAGGGTATGATATTTAGGTCGCAGTTCTGGCGCGAGGCAGATAATAATCGCCTGTAATTCGAACGGCGATAACGTAAACAATCGTTCTAAATGCGCCATAGGTAAGAAAATTCCATGTGCGACACTGATCTTGCTTCGACGGTTAATTTCGTCATGCAGCGACTCAATTTGCTTACGCCGTTCGACCAACGGAGGCAGCGCGGACAAATCCGTTAGTAGCCAGTCGAACTCCTCATACGAAATATAAAGCTTGTTGCGCGCATCCTCCGGCATTGACTGCCGTCGTTGCCGCAGCGCTGCGGCACGATGGCTGATAAGCTGATCGAGTTTGTCCAACTCATGCGCGAGGTGTTCATAGTTGTGGATGTAAGCTGTGCTCATCGCTACCGCACCTCGAAGAAGAAAACCCGACGGTAAAGGTGGGCGATGTCGACGCGCAGTTCATAAAGTCCGGGCGGCGCGATGGCTGGCATCGTCATCGTGAAACGATCCCCAGCGATCTCCTGCCCATCAACCAGTGGGACACCCGATGAATCAATATATACATTCCAACCCGTTAGATATTGACCGGAAAACGTAATTACCGTACCTGCCGGGCCAGATATGGGCGTCATCGTTTCCACAACGGGAGGATTGTAGGGGGCACGAACATCTGGGACACCAATTGACCGCACACGTGGGGCTAATGCGCGCTCCGCCGCAGGTTGCTTATCGATTTGAGCCGTCTGAACCGTGTAGAGTAAGCATGGGCGCATCGGGCGGTTGAATGTGCCCCAAACCGAACTCAATTCATTCATGTCGAGTGGTTGCAACATGATCTTAAACTGCTCACGGGCGCTGCGCAGCCCATCCACCAGGTATGTCCTGGGAATAATAGGGTTTTCGTAAAACACGCGTAGGGCCTCGCCCAAAATTTCGTGCGCTGCCGCATTGCCAGCCTGAGAATCATTAGGAGCATAGGCCATCATGAGATAGAATAGATTCAGCGACAACGGGGGGGGCACCAATTGGTTCGGTGCGGTTAACCTGGGCTGCCAATCCTGATTTTTGAGAAACTCATTTTCCTGAAGTCGATACAAAAATAAATTGATACGTCGTTCTCCGCCGGTTTCGTCGGGCGCTAATATCGTGACGGCGACTGCCGGAGTCAGCCTCATCTCACCGATCAGCAATCGCCGTAACGATTGGCTAACCATACCGATTGCAGTAGACGCACTCATTTCGCGCTATCCTATCGCAAAAGCTTCAAGTGAAAACGGCTGAGATAACGTCTTGCCCAATAAGCCCGCGGCGCCTGTGATGGCTTGATAACGGACTTGACGATTACGATACGTTCAGTGGGCAGTATAGGTCGTTCAGTCTCCTGCTGCGCAACCTGGGCTTGTAATTCATCGACAGCCTGTTGAAGCTGCCGCAATGTCTCACCATAACTTCGGCCTGGCGCATCTAACGACGGCGTGCGTGTTGCAAAACTCTCAATGGGCGTTCTGCTTACCCAATCTAGTTCTTCCGTTGGCAGCGTTTCCAACGGTCTTTTATGTGCGGCGCGTAATACCGGGGTAGATGGTTCAACAGCGGGCAATACGCTGTCACCTGACGCTTCTTGCTCTGCTGCCAGTTCAGCCGCAGGCCGCTTTTCAGGCATCATGGAGGCTTTCACGTGAGATGGAATCGTATTTGCTCTGCCAGAAGGTGATGGCTCGGCTATGGATGAGGTGTCCGAACTTACTGACATCGCCTGGAATGATCTGTCAGCGAAGTCGGGAGTGCGCGTCTCGACAGGCAGCGGCTCAAGTGGGCGCTGAGACTGCTCGATAGACCTCTCAACAAAAACTGGAGGCTCGACACTCGTTGGCACAGCCGCGTCAGGAATGCGTATCTCGACAGGCAGCGGCTCAAGTGGGCGCTGAGATTGCTCGATAGCCCCCTCAACAAAAACCGCAGGCTCGACGCTCATTGGCACAGCCGGGAACAGCTTATCAGCCGCGTCAGGAATGCGTATCTCGATAGGCTGTGGCTCAAGTGTGTGTTGAGGCTGCCCGATGTCGGCTAAAGGCGGCCTATCCGCGCTGCTTGGGCTGGCCGAAATTTCCATTAAAGGGTGCTGTGGTGCAACGTCAGCCTGAATCTCATTCAGAGGGTTTGATGCAGACGCTGCACTTGATTCCGAAAACTCGCGTCTTGTCACTGATGAAAATTCCGCTACATCCTCATCGCCAAACATCGGCTCAAACGACGAAGGCGTACTGTAGAGATAATGAAACGTCCCAGGCGGCACAGTCGGAAACATCACCAGTTTCGCCGTTCCTGGCCTGGGCACGCCGAGCAGCATACTGACCTGCGTTGAATACGAATTAGGCTTGGCTGATGTCATTCAACCTCTCAATCTCGTTCGACAGCACTTCGATGTAACGGCGGCGCTTGTGACGCGGCATCGACATCAACTCATGTTCGCTCCAATGATAGTGATACGCCAGATAATGTACCTCACGATAGAGCAAGTTGATATTCAGCCGTAGTTCGTGCAGCAAAAAGCGCTCGATGTCAAACGTAGTGGTGAACGATTCGCCGCATTCAACACACGCATCCTCGATTGTTAGCTCGATCTGGGGTCCGGCAGCGCTCATCGCCTGCTCGATTTCCATACATGCCTGTGCCGAAAAATGCCGAACATGCTCTAAGGCCGATTGTTGGATGCAGCGTTCCAAAAGCAGCGCCGCGGCATGTTCCTCGTCTGCCGCCAGGAGGGGCACAAGCACCTCCTGATCGCTGCCGTTAGGGAGTCGGAAAACAACTTCAGATTGGGCTTCATCAGCCTGAGATGAAAGCTGTACTGTGTATAGCGGCCCTTTATCTATCGATTCTGTCACCGGAATATCGGAGATGGCAAAGTCAATATTCATTTTGCTGCCGCACGCGCTGTGGACGACAGACGCCTGAATATGATCGCCGAAAGAGATTGCCCGCAGCTTTAGCAGAAGAAACTGGCGATCCGCGACTAACAGGTCGCGTGCGATGTCTTCCGTTGCCGCGCCCAACGTGCCGATCCGCTGGATGCAGCGACTTAACAACCTCGTCACTAGTATCGGGCTGGTAGGATACAATGCGACCAGTTCCTCATCGCCTCCCGTTAGAGGCAATAACTCAACCAGGCGATGAATTCCGCCTGTTTCGTCAGTATATCCTCCCGGAAGCTGGTAGACCTGATACGACATGACCTATAACTCCGCAGGCTCGGTCACCGATGAATCCCGTTCCCAACCTTCATTTTCCAGCTTAACAGATTGGATCATCACGGCGTTGGCACTGGCGTCCAGTTGCGGCAACGCTTGATATTCTGATACCCAGCAGCGATACACTTTGTACGACAACACCTTCTTGCCTTGTAAATTGAACACATCGACGATGACATCTTTGCGGAAGTTTTTCAAAGACATGGCCGCATCGCCCTGGTAGTTGTTAATCAGGTTAGCCCAAGCTTCGAAAGTTCTGTCATGGGTAACACCTGCTTCCAGCGTAATGGCATCATAGGAGGTTTTACCCGGCAGCTTGTGCCCTCCGCCTTGATCGCCTGCTTCGTACCAGGTGACAACCTCCGTCGTCTTCTTCAAAGCGCTGCATTTGTTCAAGCCAGCGACATATTGGTTGTCCCATTTGATTTTGAACTTGAAGTTTTGATAAGGATCAAAACGATGAGTATTGACCGTAAATTTTGCCATTTTTTATCTCCTTATGTGTTCTGCCCGGCTTTTTGGCTGATTTTGACGACGATAAATTCGGCGGGCTTCAGCGGCGCAAAGCCAATTAGCACGTTGACGATACCCAGATTGATATCGTCCTGGGTCGTGGTTTCACCATCACATTTGACGAAAAATGCTTGCGAGGGTGTTGAACCCTGGAATGCGCCCTGCCGATAGAGAACCATCATAAATGAACCGAGATTCATGCGAAGCTGCGCCCATAGGTCCTCATCATTTGGCTCGAACACCGCCCACTGGATACCGTTGTAAACACTTACGCGGAGCATAATCGCCATCCGCCGAACTGGAACATACTGGTATTCGGGGTCGGAAGTGACGGTACGTGCGCCCCAGGAAACCAGACCGGACGCTGGAAATTGGCGCAGACAGTTGACATTAATACGGTTCAGATTGCCCTGTTGTACATCTGTCAGATTAATAGCCAGGCCCATCGCACGGTTCAATGTGGCTTCCGTTCCGGCGGGTGCTTTCCAAACGCCGCGTGTTGAGTCAATACGCGCATACAGCCCTGCAATGTAGCCTGATGGCGGCAGCAGCACAGGCTCTGTTGAACGACCAGAAGGGTCGAGCGCTTTGATCCAGGGAAAATAGATTGCGCCATAGGAGTTGGGTTTGGTGATAGCCTTACGGAAGACTTCAGCTTCGCTGGCGCTGTCGTCCGTGCTATCCATATCGCCGATGTAAAACACGTCGCGTAGAGGCCGCCCTTCGCAGTATGCTACGCCTAGGTCAAACATTACCGTGCTGCCAACGCCCGGAACCGCTAGCAAGCTGAAATCAGTCTTGTTGTCTAGGAGCTTAAACTGATTGGCATAGGACGCATCGGTAATTGTGGCGCTGCCGTTCGAGCCGAGAGTCACCGCAGCGACTACGCCTTCAAGCGCGTTATCACCTACCTGGACTGCGCTCACGTTAGCAGGTCGGCGTAAAGCCAGTCCATCTTCCGAAATACCCCCATTGGCTGCCCCTAATTTGAGCACCAGCGTCGCGTTGTTGACCGAGGCGTTTTGAATACGTATGGAAGAAAGCGGGTTTTGCGCACCGCCAGCGGTGTTCGTGCCGGATTGCAACAACAGGCGCTGGTTAGCACCTGTGCCTTCAACAGTAGAGGTAAAACCAGTGAAGGCCGCGTTCGGCGTGCTGGATTTCTTTTTTTGCGTCACAAGTGCCTGCACCAGCGTCGTGATCGCAGTTGAGATTTCCGTCAAACTAACCGAAGTCGCCAACGTATCCGGCAGGTTAATCACATGATAACCGTCGTTATCTACATTAATTTGGAAACTGCGATTGATCCCCAAAGGTAGTGACGACCCTATCCCACCGCGATGTAAGCCCCGCTGCAAGGCGGTGTTGGTCGCCAGCACTTCAGCCGTAATGAGATTAGAATTCTGCTTCAGTATCTTGACGACGTAATTCGATGCATCCTTGTCGATGCTCAGGTTGTCGTGTACTTCGAGCGGGGCGATGTTGGCGAAATCAGAAGGCACAAAGTCGGGTGCTTGCTGCCACCGGGCGCTGATTTTGAATTCATTGCCGGGGTCATTCGTGCCATTTTCGATTTGCAGATATAAATAATTGCCCCATTCGCCCTTACTTTTGGCTGTGAACTTGATTCCAGAAGTCGGCAGATTGGCGCGGTTTTGCAGCGTTACACTGGCCGCTGCCGCATCTGAACGGGTGACGCGAACGACATAGCACTGCTGACCGCCATTGCTGAAGAATTGCAGCACGCTTTCTGCCAGATAACCATCTTTAATAAATGAGCCATAAAATTTTTGAAACTCTGTCCAGTTCGTAACGCGGAGCGATTCGTCATCCGGCCCCATTTCAGCCTGACCGACAAATGCCGCTGTGGAGGTACTGGCTGCCGCGATTGGGCGGACACCGCTCGAAACTTCTTCGACGTAAACACCTGGATAAGAAACTACAGCCATATCATCTGCTCCTTATTTCTTTTTATTTTCGATTTTGGGCTTGTCCTGGTGCGTTGCCTGGCGCAGAAGAATTACTCGTTGCGACTGAAGCTTATTAGCCTTCTCATTATTTTGAACTTCAGTTTCGTCTATAGGCTCAGATGGATAACCTGGTGAGAGGTGCAAGGTTTGCCCACTGTTCAAACGCAGTATCACTGGTTTGTCGATAAGGTTCTCAATCGTTACAGGCATTTTATAACCTTTCTAAAATATCTAATTGTTGCTTAGTTGGTAACGGATTGGAAATCTTCTCAGAATAAGTAATGATTATCCTACCGATAATTTGTGCTTCTGAAGTTAGTTATTGATGAAAGAAATGAGTTGCGCACACATTATATATTATTATATCCACACTGTTTTGTCGCGCAACCTATTCACCAGGTCATTGACTCACTGGTTCCTGTCGATCCCCATTACGTCCGTTACCGGGACAGCCTGCTGCTGACCGTCGCGGCCAGCAGCGCCCGCATCTACCAGGACACTTTTAAGAAGTGGGAAGCGTTCGCGGCTGCGAATGGTTTTCTGCCGCTCAACATCCATCCGGTCAACGTGCTGAAATTCATCGAGAGTCAGGACACGACGCTCACGACACGCAAGCGGCAAAAATCGGCCTTCTCGTCCTTAGCCAAGCATGTGTGGCTGCTGACGGGCGAAGCACAGGACGAACGGGCGTACAAGATCATCCAGGCGACCAAATTGAGCGCAGACAAAGCGGGGGGTCAGGAGCGCACCAAACAGCCGATGTCGCCCAAAGATGCCCAGCGCATGATCGACCTGGAGAAGAACCCGCGTGATATGGCGCTGATTGCCCTGCTGCTGACGACGGGCATTCGGCGAGCGGAAGCGACGACGCTCCTGTGGACAGACATCAACTTTGATCGCGGCGTGCTGGCCGTGCGACATGGCAAGGGCGATAAAGCGCGGGAAATACCCATCACCGATGGGACGCTCGACAAGCTGCGCGAGTGGCAGATGACCCAGCCTGCCGGTTATACACACGTGTTTACGATGCTCAAGCGCAATGGGCAGCCCGGAGTTGATACGCCACTGACAGGCACCGATATTTACCGGGCGTGGGTGAAATACGCCGAAGCGCTGGGGCTGGACAGCAAGCCACACGACGCACGACGCACGCTCATCACCGAAGTGAT
>JALHNB010000049.1 GCA_022843745.1 Anaerolineae bacterium
ATCGACTATAACTCACGCGCATCGCTTCCACGCCCTGCGAAATCATCTCGCCGCTCGGAAACTTGAAAAGCTGGATCGTCGGGCTGTAGGTCGCCATAAAAGCGTCAATATCATTGGCGTTGTAGGCTACAAGCTGCTTTTCGACCACTTCTTCGGGTGTCATCATCGGTCATCTCTCCAAAATATACGCTGTTCGATTGCCCCATTTTACGCTTAAAATACAGCGTAGAAAAATGTCTTGACGCTGCATTCCGAAATCGAAACCTGTCATAGTGACACCTGTGATCTAAATCATCGTCAGGAGAAAAAGGCAACACAATGAGCATCCAAAAAATGTACACCGATTGGTCGCGCACCTATGACGAGGATCGCAACCTGACGCGCGATCTGGACGAACAGGTGACGCGCGAATGGCTGGAGTCACGCCGATTCCACACGATTCTCGAACTGGGCTGCGGCACGGGTAAGAATACTGCGCACCTTGTCCAGCACGCAGACCGCGTTGTTTCGTTGGATTTTTCCGAGGGGATGATTGCCCGCGCCAGAGCAAAACTGCTTGACGCGCCTGTCGAATTTGCCATCGCCGACTTGACGACAACATGGCCTTGCGCCGATCACAGCGTCGATTGTGTCGTCTGCAATCTGGTACTCGAACATATCGCCGATCTCGCCTTCATTTTCACGCAGGCCAAGCGAGTGCTGACATCAGACGGGCAATTTTTCATCAGTGAACTGCACCCGTTCAAGCAGTATCAGGGTAAAAAAGCCACCTTCGCCACCGAGAGTGGGCAGGTGGAAATTCCGGCCTTCGTGCATCACATCTCGGATTTTGTGAACGCTGCTGGGCAAGCCGGATTCACGCTCCGGCAGTTGAACGAGTGGTGGCACGACGAAGATCAGGCGCTGAACCCACGTCTGGTCACGTTTGTATTTCATTAAGGATCGGCATCGTGTAAGTTGAGCGATCCCGTCACTTCCGTTTTGTCCGAATGATTGCTTCTCCTGACACAATAGTTCTCGAGTTGGGCAGGTAATACACTCGATATGGCATACCCTCCCAAAATCCCCTATAGATACGCGACGAAACCTTAAATTTTAATTGGTGAAGCGTTACATAATAAACTTGAGTGCCGTATCTATCGTCTGATTGTGTCGTGAGTTTTGGTCTGCCAAAAGCGATTTTCACAATTCCACTGCGAAGCTCCTGTATCGTTCGCCAGGTTTTCCTTGCCAGACCCACGTTCAGCGCCAAGAATGCGATACCAAAAAATATCCGATTGCAGAACCTCATACCGGGCAAAGGCGACATAATCAGTACGCCTGTCACGATACAAATTATGGCAAACAGCGTTATTGAAGCCATGATGCCCACCCGCAGCTTCATTTTCTGGCGTTGCGAAAGCCTTCCTCCCCGGTTTTCGACCAGATCGTCACTTGAAAAACCAATAGCATATTGCAATTGTTCTTCACGTTTGAGTTTCAAAATTCGCTTTAGCCCAAAATCTCCACCCCCACGACCAGCTTCGTGTTCGGCGCGTAATAGACTTTGTAGCGCAGGCCATCGTGAAAATTGCGCTGTTCCCGCGCTAAAAGCCAGAAAGTCATGTCGCCGATTTGCACCCGATAACGCCTGCGACCATTGTTCTGACGCGCAGGGTGTGTCTGCGCTATGCCCTCGATCATTTCGACTTTGCCCGCGCTCATATCCTTGTACGTCTGCCAGATGGTAAGCCCACGCGCTCCCAGGAAAGCCCCGGACACAGCGAATACAAATAGTCTCGCCAGCGCCCCACCTTCCACCAACCCCAGAATCATCAGCGCGACGACCATCAGCACGATAACCCAGATGAACACCAGCACGGAAAAAATCAGCTTGCGATTCAGCCTGCCCCGCTGCCGATCCGTCAGCTTCCCGGCACGGTTTTCCGCCACGTCCTCGCTCGAAAACCCGATCTGTTGCTCCATCTCCAAACGATCATTTTCATAGGCCATGAGTCTCGCATCTCCGCTTGATTCACGTTACATTCTACGCTCAATATTTATCCCTGAAAAACCCATCACTTTTCGCCCTTTATTTTTGACTCATCACTCGTCACTCTTTACTCATTACTTCTTAGCGAAAGGCCACCCATGACCATCCACAACTTCCAACCTACCGTGTTCTATAACACCATCGGCTCACACCCGCCCGTCCTGCACATTGCCGATGGCGATACCGTCATCACACCCACACCGGACGCGCGTGGTGTGGACAAGGATTATCAGGAGGTCGCCCGGCGCGGCAATCCGATGGTCGGCCCGTTCTATGTCGATGGCGCAGAGCCGGGGGATACGCTCGTCGTCTATCTGGAACGCATCGACCCCAACCGCGCGACAGGTTGGACGCGCCATGTGCTGGCGGAAATGGTCGTCGATTTCGAATATGTCCACAACCTGCCCGTCCCCCAGCCACCCAACGAGATCATCCAGTGGAATATTGATCCCGTCGCCTGCACCGCTTCGCTGGTCGAACCCAACCCGCACCTCGGCAATCTGACGCTGCCCCTCAAGCCGATGCTGGGCTGTTTCGGCGTCGCGCCGGAGCTTGAACAGGCGATTTCGACGGCAACTTCCGGCAATTACGGCGGCAACATGGATTACAACGGCTTCGTGGCAGGCACGACGGTTTATTTTCCAGTGTGGGAGCCAGGAGCGCTGTTTCATCTCGGCGATGGTCATGCTGTCCAGGGTGACGGGGAAATCGTCGGCACAGGCATTGAGGTGTCGATGGAGGTGCAGTTTACAGTGAAAATTCTGAAGGGCAAAACGATTGCCTGGCCGCGCGGCGAAAACGCGGAGTATATTTACACGGCTGGCAACGCTCGCCCGCTCGATCAGGCCACCCAACACGCCACCACCGAAATGCTGCGCTGGCTGGTTTCCGATTACGGCCTGGACATCACCAGCACCAGTATCCTGATGGGTCAGTGCGTGTCCTATGAACTCGGCAATATGTATGACCCTGCCTACACGATGGTCTGCAAAATGCCGAAGCGCGTCCTCAACACACTGCCGGGTCGCTAGTCGTATTTTCGCTGAGGAGCATGTGCCATCGTTTATGGACTCTGATCCCTGTAGGGGCGCATGGCGTGCGCCCTTTTTCGGATCATTCAGCGCGAGGCGTGAGAATTACGGTTCGTTTCTACCCTCTTATTGATCCAGCTTTTCCAGCGCCGCGCGAACCTCTGCCGCCTGCGCTTGCCCCGCTACGCTCGAATCGCTATCCAATTTGGCGAGAACATCCTTCAGCGCCAATTTGTAGGCGTGATCGAGCGCCTGCTCCTGCGGCACGGCGATGTCCGGCTCGACTCCTGTCCCTTCCCAGTTCGTCCCGCTGATGGCGTTCGTCGGGCGGCCAGTCGGCACGAAAACTCGGAAATGCGGCATCACCTGGAAATCGCGTCCTGGGTGTGCGCCGCCGCCCGTCGTTTCGCCAACAATTGTCGCTCGTTTGAGATTTTTGAGGTTGTAGGTAAATTCCTCCGCGCCGGAAAATGTGTACTTGCTGGTCAGCACATAAACCGGCTTATCGGGGGTGCGGCGGCCTGGGATATACGGTAGTGTCCACGACTGCCGCATTTTATCGTCATGTCGGTTATAAAACGTGTGCAGATGGACGGGTTCTGGATCGACCAGAAAGCTAATCATGAACGCGACCATCGTCGGTGAGCCGCCGCCGTTCTGCCGCATGTCGATAATCAAGGCATCGGTATAGGCCAGCGCGTTCATCGCCCCGACAGCCGTTTCTGCCACGCCCTCCCAGCCCACTTCCCAGAACATGCGGAAATCCAGGTAGCCGACATTTCCGTCCAGGCGTTCGATTTTGTAAAAGCCGAAATTGGTACGTCGCGCCTGCGCGATCCACGCCGCGATTTCCTCCGGCAGATATTCGTCGGCATCTGCGCTGCTGATCGCCCGCACATCCTCATTAAAGCGCACCCGCACGTGCTTGTCGTGGCAGATCGCCTGAATATCATCCGTGAGCTTTCCGCACAGCACGTCCGGCGTCGTCAGGCCGTCATAAGCATGATTGGCATAGGCCGTGTGCAGTGCGTTGCTCAACTGCTGTCCGATCTCCGGGAAGACATAATAATCGCACAACGTTCGCGCCACGCTCTCGACTACTTGCTTTAAGGTGTCTGCGTCAATGTTCAAATTGCCTCCTCATTTTTGTCTGCACATGCACACCATGACCGAAGGAAATCCCGGCCTGCCCCGAAACACCCACCTGTCCCAGGGGCTTATCGGCAGTATCGCAGTGAGACGGTGCGCGGCCATTCAACTTTTTTACAATAGATATAGCGTGTTTGGTCTGAGAAGGTTCAATAATGACTAGAATTCTCAAAACCTCCCTCGTTTGCCACTACTTCACGCGGGTCATGATCTCATCGTAGGTGTTGCCCGCGTTCGGCTCGATACCCGCGTCAGGCCGCCAGCCGCCCGCGAGCGTATTGCCATCTTCGCTGAATTTGCCTGTAAATTTTGCGCCAGCCGCCCAATGAGTGACGACATCGCCCCGCACATCCCAGCGATAAGCCGCCGGAACGCCATCCAGATTGGAAAAAACGACGGATAAAAACGTGTCCGTCTCCGCGTCATAGCCAAGCACTTCCAGGCTAGCAACTTTAACGCCCATGATTTCCATCTCGCCACGCTGTTCCAGGAAAAATCCACCCGGCAGCCAATCCACGACGACCCGCCCGCTGATGTCATCTTGCTTCGCGCCGAGTGTGCGGCCTGTTAGCTCCCACGTGCCGACCAGTTTTTCAAGCCGCTTGAGCGCGGGATCAGGTTTTCGGCATTGCGGCGTTGCGGTTTGATCGTGCGCCATAATTGCATCTCCAATTGTTCGATGGAATCCGAGCAAATCTAACTCGTTAGTTCTGCATCATCAAGGCGGGTATAACGCGGTGCATCAACCATGTAGGGGCGCATGGCGTGCGCCCTTTCCTGTGCGCCCAATAGGGTTATCCAATTTTCTCCGGATTTTCATCATCGAATGCCCATTGCGCCGGATTCACCTGAATATACTGGCGAATCACGTTCAGAGAGTTTTCGTCACGGACGATGTGTTCATAATAATTGCGCTGCCACAGCGCCAGACCCGGTGTCTCACGTACCTGGTTAACCCGTTTCGTTGAGGCAGACTTGAATCCGGCAATTAATGCACCTAATGATCGTGGCGCTCGATACCTGGACGCATCATTCACTGGACGTGTGTGCTGTTGCAAGGGCGCACAGCCGTGCGCCCCTACGATGTCCGCTGTGATAATAATGATCGCGTGTAGATGATTAGGCATAATCACAAATTCATCCAATTGGATTTCGCGCCGTATCACAGCAGTGCGTTCCCATTCTTCCAGAACAATACAACCCAATGTACTGAGAACGATTTCGCCCCCGACAACCTCACCTAATAAGCATTCACGTTTTTGCACACAGATCGTCACAAAATAAACGCCATCCTCCGCATAATCATATTCCGCCAGCCGGATCGAACGCCTACCACGAGGCATAAGTTTGTCAGGCATAATGGTGCCACCTTTCAATCGAACGAACATCGTGTAGGGGCGCACGGCTGTGCGCCCTCCGCTTATACATACGGGGTTGCCGCAACGACGATCACAATGTAGGGGCGCACGGCGTGCGCCCTCATTAGCAGCAAAATTTAGCCGCCTAATCAAAGAAATCCTTATCGCCATCACTGAGATATTTTTTCGCGGCCTTCACGTTAAACGTCACGCCCAAGCCGGGGCTGTCCCACACGGTAATATAGCCGTTCTTGACAATCGGGTCGGGCAGGCCGTCGATAATCTCATACCACCAGTCAGGTCGAGCAATCGGGTACTCGAACGCGATGTAATTCTGCGGCATGGCGGCTGACGAATGCACCAGCCCCGCCAACCCGATCAGCCCGTCGATGATACCGTGTGGAGCCATCATAATGCCGTGCAGATCGGCATATTCGGCGATCCACTTCAGTTCCGCGAGGCCGCCCACGTCCGCCGGGTCTGGCCCGACCACACGCACCGCTTTTTTCTCGATCAAATCCTTAAAATTTTGGCGCAGGTAAATTTGCTCGCCCGTGTGGATAGGCGTGGAGGTGCTTTGCGTCACTTCGCGGTACAGGTCAGCCAGGACGTAGGGCGTGTAGTCGCCCGTAATCATATCTTCCAGCCACATGATGTTATACGGCTCAACGGCCTTCGCCAGCCGGATCGCGTCGATCACGGTGAAGCCGGGGCCGCAGTCCAGCGCCAGCCCAACTTCGTCGCCCAAAACTTTCTTCATGGCTTCCACACACGCGATAATGTGATTCAGGCCGCGTTCAGTGAGCAGACCGCGATTGGGATAAAACCGGCCTTCGGTGACTTCGCCATAGAAAAAGTCCGGCACGGTGGCCGCCATTGTCCCATGAAAAGCCATGCCCTGCTTGATGATGGTAAAACCCTGCGGTGCGGCTTTCATCTGCGCGATATTTTCGGCGAACGAAGCTGGCGAATAATCCGGCATCGGGTAGCGCACACCGCCGTTGTAGACACGCACCTTGTCGCGTACTTTGCCGCCGAGCAGCTTATAAACGGGAATGCCTGCCGCCTTGCCAGCGATGTCCCACAGCGCCATCTCAACCGCGCTGACGGCACTACCCCAGGGCTTGAACGCGCCTGCCCTGCGGATTTTCATCATCACCCGTTCGACATTGGTCGGGTCTTCCCCCAGGATCATATCTCTGATGAACATAATATGCGGCTTGACATAGGGCTTGGACATTTCCACCTGCCCCAGCCCGTCGATTCCGGCATCCGTCGTGATCCGCACCACCGGGCTGTCGGCGATAACCGCGCATTTCAAATCGGTAATTTTCATTTTCAAGAACCTTTTTGTGGATAAATAATTGCGCCCTATCTTCCCCCCATGCACCCGAAATCGCAACAGACCAAACAACCGCTTGACAGCATAAAAAAGTTACTATAAACTAATCACAATCGGTTTACCTAATACAATAAGGCAAACCTACAGACAAAAGGTTCATACGGGATGACTGACAAAACAACTGATAAAAAACAGGTGCTCTCGCCAAAAGAGCGGCGGCAGCGTAACCGTGAAGAAGTCACCGAGTCTATTCTCGATGCCGCGCGCGCCATCATGCGCGAGGAAGGTGTCGCGGCGCTGAACCTGAACGAGGTTGCACGACGAGTGGGGATGAAAACACCCTCATTATATGAGTATTTCCCGAACAAAATGGCGATTTATGACCGGCTGTTTCTGCTCGGTGTGCGCCTTTTTCAGGAGCATATGGGCGCATTGTCCCCCTCTGGTGATCCCTGGGAAATGATTGAGGCCGCCTTTCGCAGGAACATGGAGTTTGCCCAGAAATATCCTGAACTGTTCCAGCTTGTCTTTGAACGGCATATCCCGCACTTTGAACCGTCCGCAGAAACGATGAAAGAAAGCTGGGCAATGCTGGCAACCGTTGGTCAGGCACTTCAGGAGATCATTCAGAGTGGCTTTATCCGTTCAGACTTGCCCCTGGAGCAGGTGCGTGACCTGTTCATCGCCTTGAACTACGGCCTGACTGCCCAGCATATGGCGAATGAACCCCACCTGCCTGTCGGATCAGGTCGATATGGCTCACTCATTCCAGCGGCTGTTGAGGTGCTAAGAAAAGCACTTGGAGCAGATGATAAAGATTCATAGGTGGATGCAGCAAAAGACAAACCGAAAATTAGGAGGATCAGAATGCAGCCCGTAAATCAACTAAATAGCCACAAAATTATTTCCGATGTCACCCCCGGCGCTCTCAACGTCGGGACAATCCCGGCGCTAAAACACGAAGAAGCTCCCTTATTGGCACAGGTCGAATTAGAACGATTTATTTCGCTCACCGAGTCGCTTCAAACGGAAGAACTGGAGCTTCCTACCGCATGTACGCTGTGGAATGTCCGCGAAATCGTAGCTCATCAGGCCGATCATTGTCACTATGGCATAGGCGGTTTTAGCGGCTTTGTGCGCTATGTACTCGCAATGGATATGCGCCCCTATCAGAAAAAAGGTATGAATCAGTTGGATTCGATGAACCAGGTTGGGATCGATCAACGCGCAGACCGGACTCAGGCTCAACTAATCGCGGAAATGCGGGAGTACGGGCCGCACGCCATTCAGGGGCGTGACAAAAGCTCATGGATACCTCGTAATCTGATATGGATGCCCTATCCAGTCGCCGGGTGGACACCATTTATCGGATACCTTTTTGATGTCATCCTGACAAGGGATATGTGGATGCATCGCCTGGACATTTGTCGTGCAACCGGGCGTGAAATGATTTTGAGCGAGGCTCATGATGGTAAAATCATCGCCCTTTTGATGCGGGATCTGGGTCGCTACCTTCGCCCCAGATTAGGAAACAAGTCCGTCGTGTTTGATCTGATGGGTACAGTTGGAGGTCGCTGGCAGGTCGGTGACAATCCGAACCCAGACGCGATTATCCACATGGATGTACTGGATTTTAGCATTCTGATGTCGGCGCGACTGACAGCGCAGCAAATATTCGACAAAAACCTTGTATCATTCGAAGGTAGCGCTGATTTCGTGCGTCATGTTCTTGAAAACAGCCTTGTGCTATTCTAACATCGCGATAATAGCCATAAAACAAATCTGCCAGGGATCGTAGACCTCATTACCCGATCCCTGGTGCCAGTGCGCCTGAGATTCCGGCGGCTTCACGCCCCTAGCGTTGATCCCACATCTGGCGCTGAATCTGAATATGCCCGACGTGCAATCCCGTATGATCGAGGATGTGCAGCAGCGCCCAGGTCACGCTGACATTGCGGTTGTGGCGCTGTGAAAATCGCTCTTCGTTCAGCGAATCCATCGTCAGGCTTTCCGCCACGCTGCGGGCATACGCTTCATTCGCCGCCAGTTTGCCCAAGAGCGTCGCCGCATCCAGCCCAGAGGCGCGAAATTCGGCATCGCGGTCACGATTCGAAGACACCTGCATCACCACGTCGCTCAGGAAGAAAAGCTCCGATCCGGAGATATGCGCGATAATCGCACAGATGGAATTGGTGTCTTCCAGCGGCACCCAATCGAGCGCCTCCTGCGGCAGCCCTTCGATTCCGGCGCGGATTTGCTCATGGAGGTCATGCAGTAGCCCAAGATAACTCTCAAAAAATGCGTTCATCAAAATTTTCCTTTGTTCACGTGTGATTTGCGTTCAGTTTACCCGGATTCTACCTCACGTAACCACCCATGCTATAATTAGGCAGGCGATACGATTGATGTCTCCGCGCTTTTTCCCGGCATGACACTGAAAGTCGATGATCTGTTTGCGACTCCGTAGGTGATGCTAACGCTGAAAACACCTAATTGTGAAACATCGCGGTCTGAAAAACTCCGGGTAGTAGTTCTCCACATTATTACGCGGAAGTGCCTACTGGATCACGCGCCCCTCCAAAAGGCTGATCTATTTATCCAACAGATGGCCGATTTAGCGTGACTTCTATTGCGTCTACCTGAAGATGCGTGTACTGTATCATCCATACAGGCTCGGCAATATTAATCAAGCCACTGGAGAAAGTTATCAACATGATCCACAACATCGACCAATTAGACGAACTCAACGACAATCAGTTGTGGGAAGCGGCAGCCGATACCCGCAACACGCCTGAAATCCGCCAGGAAGCAATCCTGCGCTGGCTCTATCCCGACGAAATCGACCCTGACGCTGACCCCGATGAACTGAGCGGCGGGCGACTCCACGAACTGCGCCAGCGTGCCAGTGTGCTGGATAGCGACGAAATGGACGAGGATAATCTCGAAGATGTGGAAGAAATGGCTCCCTATTTCGACACCGAAGGCCGCTTAATTTTGGAACATGATGGCGTTTCCTATCTCATCGACACCCTGGAAGATGAAGGCTCGTATGAGGGCATCAGCGACTACGACGACGAATACACCACCGACGACAAAACGAACACAGACCGGGACATTTAGGTGAACAGGATACAGTCAGCGATAATTCAGCGAATTGTCCCGAAAACAAGCGATATCGTCTTTGCCGCTGTGATGGCTACAGCCGCGATTTATATTCGTCTCATCCGTCCCTGGCAGCTTCATTGGGGAGCAACGGATAGCGAAATTGTTCAGCGGATGGTGGGAGATGAAATTGTCAGAACGCCGACATTTAATGCAACCCGCGCCGTAACGATCCGGGCGCTCCCGGAGCATATTTTCCCCTGGATTACGCAAATGGGTGTTACCCGCGCGGGCTGGTACAGCATCGACCTGCTCGACAACCTCAACAGGCCAAGCGCCGAAACCATTGTGCCGGAGTTGCAACATTCACAACCCGGTGATGTTGTTCCGATGAGTCCCGACGGCAAAAGTGGCCTGTATATTAAGGACTTTGAACCCAACCAGTGGATGCTGTGGGGTGATAAAGGCGGCGACTCGACCTGGGTTTGGGAACTGCGCCCGATTGACGAAAATAGCACACGTTTGATTACCCGTGTTCGAATGAAATATCACTGGCTGTCACCGATGATCCTGTTTGAGTTGCTCGTTGAATTCACAGACATCATCATGATGCGGAAATGTATGCTCGGTATTCAACGCCGCGCGGAACGGCTTGCCAGCGAGTCGGTGATCGCCCCCATCATCCCGGTGTGATTTAATCGTATTAGCCCGCTTGATTCGCTCAGATTTGACTCGCATCGCGCCGCCGACCAAAACCCTTTGACAGATTCGAACAAGTGAGCTATATTATAGCTTAGTCGAATGATGTACTGGGATAAATATTTTGGCGACGAAAAAAGCGAAAATTCTGGACGATCCCGCAGCCGTCAGTGCCTACATGACCGCGCTCGACCACCCTCTGAAGGCTGAAGCTGCGGCGGTTCGCGCGATCATCATGGGCGTTGACCCACAGATCACCGAAGGCATCAAATGGAATTCGCCGAGTTTTTACTACAAAGGCGACATGGTAGTGTTCAACTTCCATGCCCAGGATACGCTGCGCATCGTGTTCCCCAATGGCATCATCATTAACGACCACACCGGCCTGCTCGAAGGCGATTACCCAGACCGCCGCCTCGCCTATTTCCGCAGCATGGACGACGTGACCGCGAAAAAATCGGCGTTGGAATCGGCGATTCGCGGCTGGATCACCTATATGGATCAACAATCATGAGCGACAAACAACAAGCACTGACGCAATTACGAAATACATTCCAGCAGTGGGAGGATTTGGTCACGGGTATGAGCGTTACCCAACGAACCACCCCACTCGAACCATCCTACTGGTCAACCAAAGACGTACTCGCACATTTGCGGGCGTGGCAGCAGCGCACGATTGCCCGTCTGGAAGCCGCGCAGCAAAATCGCGAGCCGGAATTTCCCAAGTGGCCGGAAGGTCTGCTCCCGGATGGTCTGCCCAGCGAAGAGGAAGAGAACATAGACCCTCTCAACGCCTGGATTTACGAGAATCACCGTGACCAGCCCTGGTTCGATGTTCATGCTGAGTGGCGCGACGGCTTTCTGCACGTCATCGAACTCGCCGAAGTGATCCCCGAAAGCGACCTGCTCGAAGCCGGAAAATATTCCTGGTTGTGGGGGCATCCGCTGGTGTTCATCCTGCAAAGCACGTGCGAGCATCACGACGAGCATATGGAATGGCTGCTGGAATCGCTGCGGCAGCACAAAGACCAATAACTGTTCGTTAACGCGATAACAATATGCGCTCAACCTCACCCCCTAACCGCTGCGCGTCTCCAAAGCATTGGAGAGGGGGAACAAGAAGGTATTTTCTCAGGGGAATCTATACTGAAGCTAAATTTTCCGATGGCTTTTGAATCAATCGAAAAAACTGAAAGGTGAATCAAAATGGCGACTCTGAATCCGTACCTGAATTTTGACGGGAAATGCCGTGAAGCAATGACGTTTTATCAATCCTGTCTGGGCGGCGACCTCCGTTTCATGACCTTTGGCGAGTCACAATTTGGCGATCAGACTCCAGCCGAACTGAAAGATCGCATTTTGCATTCCAGCCTGACCAACGGCAGTCTGGTGCTGATGGGGTCGGACACGATGGGCGAAAATCCCGCCATCGGCAATGCCAATACGCTGTGCGTGGTGGGCAGCGCCAAAGGGGAGGTCGAAGCGATTTTTGCGAAACTTTCTGAAGGCGCGAACGTCACTCACGCGCTCAAAGAGGAATTTTTCGGCACATTTGGCGACCTGACTGACAAATATGGCATCCCCTGGATGTTCCAGTACAGCCCCACACCGATGGGCTGAGGTGTCTATCCGTAAATTCTGCTGTAGGGGCGACACATGTGTCGCCCCATATTCAGACACCGATTACTCGCTATTGCTCCACTGCCACCTTGTTTTTCCGGCTCGGAGCGCCTTTCCCCTGCGAGATCAGGGTGAACAAGCTGTTGTTGATATAAAAGCCCCAGGCGTTTGAGCACATGCTATAGCATTCGATCACAGGTCTCAGACCGACGTGCGTGAAGCGCAATTCCGTCCTGTCGTTCTTCCTCGCGATCTCAAAGACGATGTCCGTGCCTGTCCACTCGTTCTTATCCTCGACAAAATTAATCCGGCTCTCCGTGACATGCCAGACGACCTTTTTTCCCGGCACGAATTCCGTAATCTTCTGCGTGCTGTAGTGATCGTCGCCGGAATGGAACTTAAACTCAGCGCCGAGCTTGTCGGTATCACCGTCAATTTCCTCTGACCACCAGCCACGAACATTGTTCACAACGGTGAAGACCTCTTCAGGCGATTGATCCACTGTAAACGACGTGGTGTAATTCTGATCGCTCATCTGTCGAGCCTGATTAACCACTTCTTCGATTGGATTGGGCTGGCCTTTGCCCGTGCTGATGAGATTGCGCAAACTGCCGGTGATGTACGAACCCCAGGCATTTGAGCAAACATCGAAGCACTCGTAGGCAGGCACAAGCCCAACGTGCGTAAACTGAATTTCCGTTTTGCCATCTTTTTTGGCAGTTTCAAAGACAATATCGGTGCCAGTCCACTCAGTTTTGTCCTGTGTAAAGTTGAAGTAGTTGTCCAGGACATGCCAGACGACCTTTTTGCCGGGGACGAACTCGGTAATTTTGAATTTGGCGCGGTGAACGTCCTGATAATGATAATCAAATTCAGCGCCGAGCCTGTCAGTGTCGCCGTCAACTTCTTCCGACCACCAGCCGCGAACATGATTGATAGCGGCAAAAACTTCTTCCGGCGATTGGTCTACCGTAAAAGTCGTCGTGTAATTGTGATCCATGTCTCTCTCTCCTTTTAAGCAATGCGTAATCGGCACATCTGTTCTATATCAGCCGTATTATAAGCTGGTTCATGGAGACAATCTATGACATAATGTGCTGAATATATATCTGATCGTCCAATTTTGATTTTTGCCTGATCGCCCAAAGTGGAGCTGCTATGGATGTCCTGACCGATGTGCTCAATACGCTCGAACTCAAAGGATGGCTGTCGTCACGACGCGAGCTTGTACCGCCGTGGCGCTATGATTTCGCGACCAGCAAGGACAGCATGTTCCATGTCGTGAGCTTTGGTGGAGCCTGGTTACAGGTCGAAGGTGAGGCCGATTCAATACGCCTGGAGGATGGCGATGTCGTGCTGTTCCCGACGGGTCATCCGCACGCGCTCTACGACGATCCCACATCGCCGCTGACCCGCCTCGTGCATCTGGACTATAACCCGCAGCGTGGGCATCATGTCGTCAACCACGCTGGCGACGGACCAAAATTGCTGATGCTCTGCGGCGCTTTTCATTTCGAGTATCCGCATAATTTCCCGCTGCTGCACCACCTACCCAAACTAATCCATATTCGCGGGGCGCAGGGGCGTGTCGAGGAAGGCTGTGAGGATATTATCCGTTTGATCGCGCGGGAAGCGGCTTCGCAGCAGCCGGGCGCACAAGTCATGCTGAGACGCTTGACCGAATTGCTCTTTATTCAAGTTATCCGGTTGTGGATCGACCAAGAGGCGGAGGCTTCTGTTGGCTGGGTCGGTGCGCTGCGCGATCAACCGATCAGCGCGGCACTTGGGCTGATCCATCAATCGCCCGAACGCCAGTGGACGGTTAAAGACCTGGCTGAAGCGGCGGCGCTCTCCCGTTCCGCCTTTTCAGCACGTTTCACCGAACTGGTGGGAGAGCCACCGATGACCTACCTCACCCGCTGGCGGATGCTCCGGGCGACCCGTATGCTTAAAAATGAGGTCGGTATGAAAACGATTGCCGATCTGCTCGGCTACGAGTCGGAGGCCGCTTTTCGCAAAGCATTTAAGCGCGAAATCGGCATTCCCCCGGCGCAGTATCGAAAAAGTGGCTGAAATAAGTAGGAAAATCCTGCACAGCTAGGCACCCGGTTAGCGGCAAAAGGTAGGAACATGAAAAAACTTCTGTTTGGAATAACCCTGATCTTGTCCGCATTTCTTTCCAGCGTCAGCGCTCAGGATGAACTGCCAGCGGATCGCACGGACATGCTTGCATACGTTTCGAACGAAAACCGCCTCATGTTGTACGACCCCCGTGAGCGCACCGAAACCACAGTTTTGGAAAATGTTAGCACTTTTAAGCTGGGTCAGGATGGTCGCGTCGCCTTCACGAAGCTGGATGAGAATGACACCGATCTTTACGTTTTCGATCCAGCAACTCCTGATCTCGCGCCGATCAATATCAGCCAGAATCCGGCTGCGAATCATTATCCAGTAGCATGGAGTCCAGACGGGCATTATCTGGCATATGTATCATTTAGAGAATCCAGCGACAATCCGCCGTATCTATGGATTTATCAGGGACGTTATTTAGCAAGTTCTGACGATCAGGCCCTTTATGTGTGGGACGGCGAGAAAGCAGCCAACGTTATGCCGAACAATGGACTGGATAGAGCCAGCGGGTTCTTCGTCGATTGGAGCTATGATGGACGACTCGCATTCAGGGCGGAGTACGGTTGGTCAGATTCTGATACACCTCCTGAGATTTACCTATGGGATGGCAAAACCACCACCAACTTGAGCCAGAACCCGGAACGCCACGATGGAGGTGTCGTTTGGAATAAAGCCGGACAACTGATGTTCAGTTCGCAACAAGGTGAGGAAGGTAGCATTTATATATGGGATGGCGTATCGTTCCAGGATGGATTGCCGGATATTAATTCATTTATCCGGGTCGCTCCTGAACTAGAACCGACTGATGCAACATGGACAGAGGATGGATTCATCAGCATTACGACGTACAGCGATTCTTCAGATAGGAATGAAATTATACTGTGGGATTGGAAGAATAAAGCCATTGTCAAGCAGTTTCCAGTTTCGAGTGATAAAGCATATAGCTGGTTAGCCGAAGGCGGACAATTCATCCTGTCTTCTCATCTCGCATCGGGAATCCCCTCCGTCTATCTAGACGTTGAGAGCATCGAAGGCGAAATATTGCTTAGCGTCCATACTGGTGAATACGCATGGAGTGCCGACGGTTATCTGGCCTATTGCGGCATCGAAGAGCGTATGAGCCGGATATTATCTATCTGGGATGGTGGCGAAAATTGGATTGTAACCAGAGTTAGCTACCAACCTGTGCAATGGCAGAATGGGCAAGACACCTTCTCCTGCAATAACGGCTAGGATATTTACCCTACTTTCGAATCAGCCGCGCTTTCGTCTCCTTACGCGCCTGACTCAACAGCGGCACAAAATCCGTCCCGCCCGTGCCGATGGCGGATTTGCCGGCTTGCTTCGCCGGATTTGAGATGTAATTGACGGCGATTTCGAGGTGTTTTTGGCGGAAGGTATCGACCAGCTTCGTGCAGGCGTTGTAAGCGGCTAAATTTTTGCTCTCCGCAGCGAAGGCGCGAATCGATGCCCCGTTTGCCAGCGAGTCGAGAAATTCGCAGTTTGCCGGAAGCATATAACGGCGCATCTCCATCAGAAAGCTGTGGGTGCGCTCGCTGTCATGCACGATGTCCAACCCAGCATCGAGCGCCTGAATTAGTGGGCTTTGCGCCGCGCTGCCGCCGATGAGCTTGTGCGGCGTTTCACTTACACCCTCATAGATGACACCCGGCTCCGGCCAGCTTGCGATAAACGGGCGGATGCGGTGGTAGAAAACAAACGGCTCACATTTTTCCGGCATCCGGTTAAGGATCGCCACCATCGTTGTGAGCGATTCTTCGAGTTTTTGCAGCGCGGTTAATGCCCCTTCCGCATCGTGAGTCGCGGCGGCAGACTGCGCATCAAGCAGCGCTTCGACCACACGACCACCCTCGGCCTCAATCGCCACTGTCACCATGTAGAACCACGCCTCATCGAGTCCGCCGAGAAAAAGTTGCAGCGGTGCGATGTTGTCGAGCGTGACGGGCTTTTCGCAGTCGAGTCGCCGCCAGTTGCGCAGGACGATGTGCGTGTGCGCGACAATCGGCGGGATGCCCAATTTTTCAGCGACTTTCCACAGCGGGATCGCGACTCCACGCGGGATGCAGTGTGCCGGAGTCGCCTCGCCCCACACATAAGCATTGCCCAAAATCGAGAGCAGCAGCATGGCGCGGTCTAGCTCGCGCGTGTCCTGCAAGTGATCCGCGTCGAGAACGGGCAACGATTCCAGCTTATCCCGCAGCCCGCCGGTCATCAGCAGCGCGGATAAATCGCCAGCGACCTGCTCCCAGGCGGCAAATTCCGAGGGCAGCTTTTGCAGCGGGTCTTGCGCGGGCAAAAATCCGGTGACGGTGTTGACCTGATATTCGATGAGTTCCACCATGCGCTCCTGATGCTATCCGCCCGTCTGTAGGCGATCTAATCACGTTCATTTTACGACACTTTGGAGGGAAATTTGATTGGGGATCGCCTTTCATGTTCTGATAAAGCAAATTTGTATTTCGTGGCGATCAACGTAAAATGGTTACAAACATTCGTAGTTATACAAATAAATTGACAATTTCAAAGTGGCAAATTAGAATTTATGTTCTGACCGAGATTGAATGAGGTGGTGTATGGGTAGTATCCAATTTAAGTTCAATGATGAAAAAACAGCCGAGGCTATTATCTATCTCGCGCAGCACATACCCCAGTCAACAGTCATGGCATTGGCAAAATTGTTATATTTCGCTGACAAGACTAGCCTGGAAAATTATGGCTATTCCATTACGGGAGATACCTATTTCGCAATGCAGCATGGCCCGGTTCCAAGCGCGGCATACGATATGATGAAAGCTGCCAGGGATAGTGACGTGTATGGTTTTCATGTTCAATATGAAAAACATATCATCCCTGACCGTGATGCCAACTTCAACAAATTCAGCAAAGCGGATAAAGAATGTCTAGATCGAGTCATTGCTGCCTATGGAAATTACCCGGTATGGCAGTTGCGTGAACTAAGCCATGATGAGGCATGGGAAAAGGCCTGGGCAAATGCCGGAGATTCTCGTAGTGTACGGATAGCGATGGAAGATATTATCGCAACCGTTGACGAAGATGGCGATTTGCTTGAGTATCTTCAGGAAACGCACAAACCTGAGAGGTACGCGGATCGGTAGACATGGAACTTCACGAAATCCGTGTGTGGCATGTCTATCTATGCCCCAGATGCAATGTGTCCGACCCGCCAAAAGATAAATTTGTCATCATTGTCGCCAAACGCAAAGATTCGGTTTGGGGATTTTTCATCAATTCGAACGTCCCCCGCTTTATTCTTGCCAGCCCTGAATTGGCAAATTCTCAAGTCGAGATCGACCAAAGCGAATGCAGCAGCATATTGAAGCGAAATTCTTTTATTGGCTGCAACGATCTCAAAACGTTCTATGCGTGGGAACTAACAAAGCATTTTTGCGCCTTGAAGGCAACAACTATCGAAGCGGTTTTAGCAGCGGTGGAAGTATCCAAAACGATTGATCCCGAACAAATTCAAGTTATCAAGGCAAACCACCCGAAAACCTGAGATAAAATCCTGGTGGAACGACCAAGTGAGGTAATTTACAAGTCTTACGGCATTGACGCAGCTTACAGCAGATTACTCATCACCCGCGAACGCCGACACAATATCGCCCAGGCGGAACTTCGCGTTCGCACCCTTCTTGCCATCCACGCGCGTATGTCCGAACAGTAACATCGGGCCATTGGTCGCAGTTACGACATGCACGCCTTTATCATCCGTATATTCATCCTTTAACTGCTTGGATACAGCATTGTGCTTGTTCCAGTTGGGGAAAATATACACGCTGACCTGCACATCCGGGTCACTGCTGCGATAACCAACGCCTTCCAGTGCGCCCAATTCGGCGGGGTCATGCTCCGGCTTCGTTTTTTCCAGCGCACCTTTTGTCCGGTCAGGGTGGAGCAGACCTTCCAGGCGGCGCAGTTGTTGTTCGATTAGTTCCTGACTCATGATCTTCTTCCCATATTTGCTGCCGATAAAAGAACTGGATGAACGACACGCTTACTTCAGCAAATCCTTCACGTCATCCGTATCGAGGTCGTCATTGATACATTGCAGCACGTTGCCCCAATTACCATTTTTAAAATTATGCACGAATGCGTCCCAGATTTTCCGTGCCAGGGATCGCTTGTCACCCTTCGTATCAATGCGATACTTGATGAAGGCTTTTCGCAGCCCGTTGACTTCGCCGTCAAAATAGGCACTGGCAACAATCTGCTTCGTGGTCGCGGTGGTTGCCAGGGCGGTAATCAGATCATGCTGATTGGTGTAATTGCCTCGCACGATCCCTAGGTCGTCACAAATGAGGCGCGTGAAATATTCGGTCATGCCTTCATTGGTGTTAAAGCCCAGTTTGTTCAGGACGGTATCCGCCGAGTATTTGTGCAGCCCCTCGTGAATGACCGTGCCGGGGTTGCCGCTGTTGCGCTCGACCCACACGCGCCCCTTGCCATCCACAAAGCCGTTGATCGCATCCTTCTTGGGAGTCGGCACGGCGTTAAACCAGACATCGCGGCCATAATGCGCCACGCCTGCCCTGTCCCAATCATCACCAGCGACAACGGCGACCTGCCCCTCAATCTTCTTGCCTTTTTTCACCGCTTCGGTCACATAGGCACTCATTTTGTCGCGGATAATTTCATCGGCTTTTGGCGCGGGCGTGTGTTCTGCGCCACCTTCACCCAGTTCGTCCGTCGTTGGCGGCTGGTGCATACCGAGCCGTGTTACAAATGTCAGATAGGGGTCTTTGCCCAGCTTGCCCTCGGCGGTGGTCAATAATGCGGAATTTGACCACACGGCCTTCTTATCCGCGTCTGTCGCTTCGCCAATCAGTGAGTCAAGATCACCCAGCGACACCGGATTAAAATATTTGATGAGGGCGATGATCGTATCTTTGGCGGCAATGGTTTTCGACTTTGTGAGCGCCTTGAACTGCGTGACATCGAGTTTTTTGGCGAGTTTCGTCATCTCGTCATCTTTGAGCAGGGTGGCTGGCTCAAATGCACTCGTAACTTCGTTTTTTTCCAGTGCCTTGATGCGGTCTTTCACTCCGTCACGCTGCACCGATTCTACCTGCCGTTGAATCTGCCGACAGTTCGGGCAGCTACAGCCGCGCTCGTGGCCGTCACGCTGCACGGTGTTGTCAGCCATGTGGCTGATGATCCGCTGCACCGCCTGGTTGCCAATGGTCTGCTGAAGGCGCATGACGACAGCGGGTGTCAGACTTTGCGATGTCGGCGTTTGGAGCGCCTGCTCAATCGAATCTACATCGAGGGACTGTACTTCTGGGTGCTGATGAGACGGCTGGGGACGAGAGACAGGTTTTTGGTGTGTGTGCTGCGGGTCAGCCATAATAAAAATTTCTCTCAAACAAATAATATTCATCCTATAGTAAATAGCCAACATATGTCAATCAAGCATCCGGGAAAGCTTGTCCGCTAAAAGCAAATGTACCGCAGATCGCCACAAACAATTGCGATCACGAAGCATTGAATCCACCTTACAATATAAAGAAATTAACCTCCTATTTCCACAAAATAAATGACTATGATGAACACACTCAACAATCGCGCTGAGAACGCGCTCAAACGGGTGCAGGAACTTCTCGCGAAGTGGCTGACTCCGCACTCCCTGGACACCGATAAGCGCTTTACCGAACGCAACCTGCGCCTCATCGTCCTCGTCTCCTGGATCGCCTTCCCGCTGATCGCCCTGTCCGATCTCTATCGGGGCGCGGAAATCGCCAGCATGGAGTGGGTTTTTATCGTCTTTGGTGTGCTTGCGCTGGCCGTGATCGCCCTGCAACGGGGAAAGCCGAACCTGGCGGGTGGAGTCATGTGGCTGGCGCTGCTGACTCTGCCGTTCGATAACGCCGCTGTCTATTGGTCGCCCGGCACGATTATACTGACCCTGCTTTTTACGCTGTTTTCGCTGCTCATCCTGCCGATCAACCGCCGTCTGATCCTGCCGCTGGCGTTCAACCTGGGCATCTATATCGCGATCATATTCATTCGCCGCGATACGCCCTCCCCTTTTCCGCCGGATAACACCTTTTCCGAGCCGCTGTCGTCGTTTATCGCGGTGGCGATGGCGCATCTGTGCATCATCGTCCTCGTGTACTTTATCCGCCGCGACCAGTCGGAACGCGATAAGCTGCTGCTGCTGGTCGAGGAAGAACGCGCGGACGTGCTGCGGCAATTTCTGACCAACGCCTCGCACGATCTGAAAACACCGCTGACGAAAATGAAGCTCACGACCTATCTGCTCAAGCGCACCGTCCCCGACGATCATCAAAGCCGCGTCGCCGATCTGGATGCCAGCGTCACGCACCTGGAAACCACGCTGGAAGGTATGTTCGAAATGTCGCGACTGGATTCCGCCATCGACTTTCAACTGAATCAGATCGACCTGCTCCCGTTCATCTCGCAAATCGTCGCGTCGTTCCAGTCCCGCGCCAACGCCAAAAATCAAACCCTGCGTTACGAGATCGAAAATGGCGACCTGACGACCTACGCCGACAGCGACCATCTCCAGCGGGCATTCGCCAACATCCTCGAAAACGCGCTCACCTATACGCCGGAAAATGGCACGATCAGCCTCCACGTCCGCCGAGAATCCGCGCACATTGTTGTCGAAATCTGCGACACGGGCATCGGCATTCCCGCCGACGAACTGCCGCGCATTTTTGATCGCTTTTATCGGGGTGATGCCGCCCGTAATACCTCCACCGGGAAAAGCGGGTTGGGACTCGCCATCAGCAAGCGCATCGTCATGCTGCATCGCGGCACGATTGCAGCCGAGAGCCACCCGAACGAAGGTTCACGCTTCACGATCACCCTCCCCGCCGCCAGCAGCGTGGTATAATTTGTGGGAGATTTATTTGTGACTCCGCAGGAGAGCCAGTCGGCCTAAAGCTAAAATTCGACGCAAAGGCGCAGAGTAAAAATGATTATTCGCATCGCGGTTTATTTCTTTTTATTCTCGATATTCCTGGTTGTGCCTGACACGAATGCCCAAGAAGACCCTCTGATCGACCTCGATAATCTGGAAGTCATTACTATCGACAATTTTGAGCGCTTGCAACCGCTGCTGACGCTGCAAGCTCCTGATGATATGGGCCATAATGCTGAGAATATTAGCTTTAATGCCGATAGTACGTTACTGGCTGCCACAAACCTCGAAACCAGCTTATGGTACTGGTATTTAGAGACGGCTGAAGCAAAGGTACTTCGCGCGGCAACATTAGATTGGTTCAATTCAGTTGCTTTTCATCCCACTGACAAACATCTTTTATTGTCATGCAACGAGATGTGGGATGTAGAAACTCAAAAGATTCTTTATCAATTGGATATATTCTGTGGAGCTAAATTTGACGCAAGTGGAGATTATGTTGTAAGCGTAACAAGACTATATGACTCTCGAACGGGCGAGATGGTGCAAGATTGGATGTGTGACTTAAGTGATGCGTGTGAAAACGAGTTAACAGTCACAACTCCCGCTACGTCCCAAGTGCCATCTGCGCCTATAAATTTCTGGGCTTCCGATATGAGTACAGACGGGAATCTCCTGGCTCTTATTGTCACGCTTGAGCATCGCAGCCAAGTAACCCATTTTGTGGAGATACTTGATCGAGATAGGAACTGGATTGGTCAATGGATATTTCCTGAACCGAGCACAGGTTTTAGGGCAAAAATACTGTTTAGTCCGGATGGGCAATGGGCCGCATACAGCAGTTTTTCATCAAATATCACACTTATAGAAATTTCGAAGCCTGATTCTGATGGAATAGAAATCGACATTCCAGCCTACAATTATGCTTTTCTACCTAACAGTCACTACATTCTTGGGTTTCGCGCCGGGGCAATGGTCATTTACGATGTTGATACCGCTCAAGAGTCAAAAATCATGTTGGAAAAAGCGTGCTGTACTCTAGCCGTAAACTATGACGGCAAGTTGATTGCGACGGCTGGCGAAACTGCCGTGATTTGGGGCGTACCGAAGACAGAGTGAGAGATAAGGCTATAATCGTCTCAAGCGAAAGGACGAAATCATGGTCGACCTCATAGGGCCTGACAAGACAGCGAAATTGAAACTCCAGACTTCAGATTTGCCATTTTTTGACCCGCATCCCCGCCCGGATTGGCATTACCATATCGAATAACTACAATAACCTGTAGATAAACCATCAGGGAGCAGCCATATTGAAACGTTATCTGGGAATTATTTTAAGTGTACTATTAATCGGTGTCATGTTTGCAGCCCAGGCTCAGGAAGGCGAACAGGTCACCCAGCCCACGATTGATGCCGCCGTCGCCACGCTCATCGCACAGACGCAGCAGCCTTTCGCGGTCACGCAGACGATCCAGGCTGCGCTGGAGCAGGCGCTTACCGCCACCGCACAGCCGCCGATACCCGAACCGACAGCCACGCCGGAGTCATTTGACGTTGAAAACCTGACGCTTGGCGGGACAACTGAACTTGACCTGATGGCTGGCCCAGCCGCGACGGGTGCTTATCTCGCGCCGGATGGCGAACGTTTTGTCCATTTAAACCGCGACAGCCTTTGCGTCTACGAGGGCGATCAGGAGCAGACCTGCGTCGATCTTTCACCGATCCGTTCGCTGGACTCCGAATCACTTCGCTGGTCGCCGGACAGCCGTTATATCGTGCTTACCGAAAACTTTTACATCATGTTTATTGACCCCGACATCTGGTTGATCGACACCAGCGACGGCACACTCACCGATCTAACCGACGATGGGCCAAATGAAATCGAAATTTCGGGAAATAACTGGAGCAACATCGACCTTATGCCAAGCTGGACGGACGATGGGCAGCTTATTTTTGCACGCTATAGCCGCGTTTCAGGCACGATCATGCCGCCGGAAATTCGCCAGATCGCTGTTGACGGCAGCGGCGAAACCCTCCTCGGCATGATTGACACGAATGATGATCCGTTCGCGATTTACACGATGGATGTGTGGCGCGATAAGCTGGTCTATCTCTACTTTGCGCAGGACGATACGCCCAACAACGGCATCTGGATCAGCGATCTGAACGGTGAAAATAAGCGTCAGATTATCCACGCCGAGCGTGAAACGCCGATCAGCGCCGTGGAAATGTCACCCGACGGGCGTTATATTTTGTACAAGCTTGAGGCGGCGAACGTCACGAGTGAATACACGCCGGAAACGAGTTGGATGCAGGTAGTCGATGTCGAAACCGGCAAGAATATTTTGATCGACTCGGAACAATTCGTCGCCGGAGCAGGATGGTCGCCGGAGGGGTCGGCGCTGGTTTACAACACTTACGATCCGCTTGATCGGACTGGCGCGGTTTTCGTGACCGATATGCCGGGGAAAGACGGAACCCGGCTGCTCGATGGGCGCTATAATATTGGGACACCACGCATACGGCAGTTCCTGACATGGGGTACGAACAACGTGATTCTGCTCTCAAAATCGCCGGAACAGGGCGTTGTACTCATGCAGCTTGAGCAATAGGCACTAAGCCGCCGCAAAAACAGAGTTTATGCTCAGCACCTATCCAACAGATTCTCGCTTAAAGCCCTCACCATGACACGAATGTGGAGGGCTTTGGGATGAGGGTTTACGGATAGGTTCTTAATCTTTACGATCCAAGGAGAACAGGATGTTCAAACGGTATTTAGCCATTGGCGTAAGCGTACTTTTAATCGGTGTCATTTTTGCGGCACAGGCGCAGGACGGCGAAACCATGACACAGCCCACGATTGATGCCGCCGTCGCCACGCTGATCGCGCAGACTCAGCAGCCTCTCGTCGTCACACAGACCATCCAGGCCGCGCTGGAACAGGCGCTCACCGCCACCGCGCAACCAGCATTACCCGAACCAACCGCCACACCGGAGTCATTTGATGTTGAAAATCTGACGCTCGGCGGGACAACCGAGCTTGACCTGATAGCTGGCCCAGGCAAATCAGGTGCTTATCTCGCGCCGGACGGCCAGCATTTCGCCGTGCTGGAAGCCAGCGGCCTGTGCATCTACGAGGGTGACCAGGAGCAGCTCTGCGTCGATCTTGAGCCGGTCCGCGCGCTGGATACCGAGTCAATTCGCTGGTCGCCGGACAGCCGTTACCTCGTATTAACCGAAGATTTTTATCTCTCATTTTCTGACCCCGACATCTGGTTGATCGACGCTGTTGAAGGCACGCTCACCGATCTGACCGATGATGGGCCTAATAAAATCGACATCGGCAGTGATACCTGGCGTGACCTCGACCTGATGCCGAGCTGGACAGCCGATGGGCAGATCATTTTTCTGCGTTACAACCGTATTTCCGGCCTCGTGCAGTCGCCTGAGATTCACCAGATGGCGGTGGACGGCAGCGGCGATAGCCAAATCGGCACCATTGAAACCAACGACAACCCGTTTTCCATTTTCACAATGGATGTGTGGCAGGATAAGCTGGTCTATATCTTCCTGGCACAGGATGATATACCGCAAAACGGCATCTGGATCAGCGACCTCAACGGCGAAAATGCGCGACAGATCAAACGATCCTCGCGGGAAACACCGATCAGTGCTGTCAAACTCTCGCCAGATGGTCAATATGCGCTGTTCAGAATCGAAACAACCATTAACCGCGCTGAATACACCGCAGACACCAGTTGGATGCGCGTGATCGAGATCGAAACTGGCGAAGAAATTCTGCTCGACTCCGAAAACTTTGTCGCCGGGGCGGGATGGTCGCCGCAGGGGTCAGCGCTGATTTATACGACTTACGATGGCAGGGAAAGTGGAAACGTTTTCCTCACCGATGCGCCTGGAAACGCCGGAACGCTGGTGCTTGAAGGGCGTTTCAATGTCGGGACGGGGCGGCTGCGGCAGTTTTTCCACTGGGGCGCGAATAACGTGATTCTGCTCTCAAAATCGCCGATGAGGGGCATTGTGTTGATGCGGCTTGAGTGAGGATTGGATATGGTCTGTCGGGGCGCAATAATGGTCCTTTGAGATTTAAATCGGATATTCGAGAGTCGCATTTGTAGGGGCGCAATAATGCGTTTGAACAAAATAAATCGGTAACGCATTTCGTAGGGGCACGATGCATCGTGCCCTTACACCCAATATTGACGACATTACCGAAATAAAAAGTTCAAGACCATTATTGCGCCCTTACGAAAACAACGTCCGATTTATTTTCTGAAAGCCCATAATTGCTATGTCCCGCAAATAAATTTTCGAGTACCTGAATGCTTAAATTCCGCGCCTCCCAATGGCGTGCCGACGGCCTGCCAACGATTGACATCGAGCCGATTGACAACGGCTTTTTCTTGCCGATGATGGTACACCTCATGCGCACCTATGAGTTCCCCCTACCCCAGATTATTGACCGGATCACCGGCTATTTTGCCGATTTCGAAATTATGGGGGGTTACGCCACGCTCGATATTGATACTTACGATTTCTCCATCGCGTTCGCAACCATCAAGGTGCGCGATCGCGTATTAGCGGATTTGAACGCATTGCCACCGGATTATTTCCAGTAATAAAGGAGCTAAATTTCATGCAAGTAAAGCCTGTTTTTCTGCTTGATACAGGCCCGCTGAGTGTGTTATGTGGTTTTCCGCGTGATGGAATGGCTTATATTCATACAGTTTTATTGTATTCTGAGATTATGCTGCCGGATAATGTCGTTTCAGAAATTCAGGAGGCTCAAACGGGGAAAATTGCGCGTGTGGTGTCGCCACTGCTGAAAACAGGTGCGATCACATCAGCGACACCTGTGAATGACCCTCTAATTCTGGATCAAGCTTATAATAACTTATTGGGGTTAGGAGAACGCGGCGCGATCAAAGCAGCTTTGGCAACTGGAATCTCAATGGTTCTCGACGATAAAGACGCTTTTATTGTTGCCTGCCGATTTGGATTGCGCCCCATAGGTTTTCAGGACTTTATCATTCAGCTTAAAAGTAATCATGGAATGCCCAAATCAACTGCGGTAGAAATTGTGAATACGACATCTCGGCAGTATCCTGCTGCTTTTCTTACACATACTTTAAGTTTGCTGAGTTAAGAGGATATTCGTATGCTTACCAAACAAACCGTCGCTGCCTATGAATTGTTTGTGCCTATCCACGCAGATTACACAGGAAAAACGCTTGTTCAGGTAAAATCTGAAATCAGTCCAGAACAATTTGAAGTACAAATACGCGAATTACACCAGCGGTATACTGCTGGTGAGTTTTCAATTGGGCGGTTTACCGAGTTAATTGGCGTTCCTCATTGGGAACTCTGGGAGATTTTGGAATCGCTTGGGCTGCCTGTCCATAATTAATCAACCACGAGAAGGAATAACATCATGAGCAAGCTGGACTGCATTTGTAAAATTCCGATGCTGCAAAATTTTATGGACGGCATTTCCGCCGAGGAGCAGGAGCGTTTTCTCGATCAGGTCGAGGAAGTTGATCTGGCTGCCGATGAAGACCTGTTCTGCGAAGGCGAGGAGCCACAGGGACTCTACGCGCTGGTGGACGGCGAGTATCAGGTGACAAAAATGATCGGCGGTCAATCCGTCGTGCTGGCAACCGAACGACCCGGCGCGTTCGTCGGCGAAATTTCCATGCTCACTGGCGTACCGCATACCGCCACCGCCCGCGCGACCATGCCCAGCCATTTTCTGAAATTTGACGCAGCGATGTTTTCCCAGATGAAGGGCAACCCCATCGTCCGCGCCATTATCAAGGCCATGATTGATCGCCTGCGCGACACCGAAGTAACCGTCCAGCAGCACGAAAAATTATCGGCACTGGGGCGGCTTTCGGCGGGGCTGGCACATGAACTGAATAATCCGGCTTCGGCGAGTCTCCGCGCATCACGTCAGATGCCGGAAACCGTCGGCAGCCTGCAAGGTCTGGCGCTGAAAATTCACAAGCTGCGCCTCAATTCCGAGCAGATCGACTTTCTCGGCGAATATGGCAACCTGCTGATCGGACGCGCGATGCAGCCTCAGCTTTTGAGTCCCCTCGAACAGAGTGACCGCGAGGATGCCGTTGCCGACTGGATCGACACCGAAAGCGCCAGCGATGGCATTGATGACGGCTGGAAATTCGCGGCAACACTGGTCGAAAGCGGTGTGACTGTCGATGAACTGAAAATGGTCAAGGAGAAATTGGGCAGCGACAGCTTGCCGGACGCGATGGCCTGGCTGGACAGCGTGCTGACCCTGACGAGCCTGATGCGCATCGTCGAGCAGAGTTCGCAGCGCATTTCCGAGCTGGTGAAAGCCGTCAAGGATTACACCTACATGGATCAATCGCCCGTGCAGGAGGTTGATATTCGCACAGGCATCGAAAACACACTGATTATCCTGGCGCACAAGCTGAAAAATTTCGCGATTGTTCGCGATTTCGCACCTGATCTGCCGAAAATCACGGTTCATGGCAGCGAGTTGAATCAGGTATGGACGAACCTGATCGACAACGCCATCGACGCGCTGGAAGAACACCCGCCGAAAGACGCAAAGCCGACGATCACGATCCGCACGAGCTTTGACAACGACATGATTAAAGTGCAGATCATCGATAACGGCCCTGGCATCCCCGAAGATGTACAGTCGCGCGTCTTTGAGCCGTTTTTCACGACCAAACCCGTCGGCAAAGGTACGGGTCTCGGCCTCGACATCGCCCACAAGATCATCACCCAGCACAAGGGTAATATCCAGTTGTACTCGAAGCCGGGGGAGACGTGTTTCCAGATTTGGCTGCCGGTGGGTGAGGCGTAGCGGTCAGAACCCCTCCCCCGACCCCTCCCCACTTCGCAGGCTCGTAGAGAGGTGAGAGTCCAATGGTACAGGGTTGGCTTCTGCTTGACGTCTGAGGTAAGCCGACTCTTCAAGTCCCTCTCCATGAACGAAGTGAAATGGGGAGGGATTTAGGGAGGGGTTCTGACCGCACACCCGTGCTATACTATCAACATACTGAGCGCATCCGAAACAAAATATCATGACCCAATATGAACAGCCGTCCTTAAGTGCTAACAGCGCCAAACCCTTTAATAACAGCCTGTTTGCCGACCACTATTTGCTGAATATCATGCCTGCCCTGCCAGAATGGAGCGCACTCGACGGTCAGCGCTGCTTTGAGCAGATCAAGGAATTACGCGCGAAAATTCATCCCGATACACTGGACGAAGCGCAGCTTGAAGAACAGTGGGTGCAGCCGATTTTTCGCCTGTTGGGTTTGCATTACGCGGTGCAGGTCAAAATTCGCTATCGTGACCAGGGACACCGCAGGCCGGATTACGTGTTCGTCACCAGCGAAACCGAAGCCCACGCCATGACCAGCCAAATCTACGAGCCGCACCAGATCGCCCATGTGCTGGCGGTGGGTGATGCCAAACGCTGGGGGTCAAAACTCGACCAATCCACGCCGGGGCAGCGCAACCCAAGCCAGCAGATTGACGAATATCTGCGTTACAGCGAACGTCCCTGGGGCATTCTGACCGATGGGCGCATCTGGCGACTGTATCACCGTGACACCAGCAAATACAACACCTATTACGCGGTTGACCTCGATAGTTTACTGGATGGCAGCCTGGAAAATTTCGGCTACTTTTACGCCTTCTTCCGGCTGGAAGCCTTCACCGCAGGCTGGCTTAACCGTGTGCTGGAAGGCAGCGAACGCTTCGCTGAAAGATTGAGCGACACGCTGGAAGGCGAAGTTTTTGACGCGCTGGAACTGATCGCGCAAGGCTTCCTCGATTACCGCCGCAACCGCCTGACACCCGCCGATTTACGCCAGATTTACGAACAAAGCCTCGTCCTGCTCTACCGCCTGCTCTTTACTTTTTATGCCGAAAGCCACGAAGTTCTGCCCGCCGATAATGAGCGCTATCGCAGCCTCATCAGCATCGAATCGATCAAAAAAGAGATCGCCCATAATCTGCACTTTAACAAAGCTTTCAGCCGCGACATCGGTCACTACTACACCCGTCTGGCAGACTTGTTTTTTGCCATCGACTCCGGCAACCGCGATTACGACGTGCCGCCCTACAACGGACGGCTGTTTTCCGACACCGAACACCCTTTTCTGGCGGATAACAAGATTGGCGACATCTATCTCGCCCCGGCGCTGGACAAGCTGGCGCGGGTGGACGACAACGGCAAGCGCGTTTTTGTCGATTACCGCGATCTGGACGTGCGTCACCTGGGCAGTATTTACGAAAAACTGCTGGAATATGAACTCGATATTGCCCGCGAACCGCTGACGACAAAAGGTAAAGAGGAACGCTATGCCCCGGCGAAGGAAGGCGATTCGATTGTCAAAAATGTGGGCGAAGTTTACCTGCGCACCGGGAATAACGAGCGCAAAGTCACCGGCAGTTACTACACGCCGGATTACATCGTGCGCTTTATCGTCGAAAAGACGCTCGAACCGCTGCTGACGGCAATTACCGCGCGATATGCCGACCCCGATGCCGAAGGTCACTGGCAGGTGCGCGATGGCGAGTCGCTGGTGCGCGACGTGCTGGCGCTCAATATCCTCGACCCCGCCACAGGCAGCGGTCATTTCGTGGTGGACGCGACGGCCTATATCGCCGAGTGGCTGCGCGGCCTGGGGATGCGCCCCGCCGACCTGGGCGACGAGGACGAACTGATCTACTGGAAACGGCAGGTGGCAAGCGCCTGCATCTACGCGATAGACATCAACCCGCTGGCGGTGGAACTGGCGAAATTGAGCATGTGGCTGACCACGCTGGCGAAGGGCAAGCCGCTTTCATTCCTCGACCATCACATCCGCGTCGGCAACAGCCTCGTCGGGACGAAAATGAGCGCGATTGACGACACCGCCGTCGCCGTCAAAGAGGAAGAAAAACGCCGCAAAATTGCCGAAAAGAAGCAAAAAAGAGAAGCTGCCGGACAAGCCCCCATGTTCAGCGATGCCGATTTTAACGCAGGCGTGGGTTTCGCGGTGCAGCAGATGAGCGCCATCGAAAACACCATCGCCGACGACGTGAGCGACGTGAAAAAGCAGGAGCAGCTTTACGCCGACCTGACCAAACGCCTGAGCAACTGGAAACAGGCCGCCGATGTGTGGACAGCGCGTTATTTCGGCCTGGAACTGACAGCGGACGAGTGGAAAACCGTGCGCGAGATGACCGCCAGCGGCACGATTTCGCCAGCCGTACAGAAAATTGTCGATCAGGCCACGCGCATCGCCGATGCGCAAAAATTCTTCCATTGGGAACTCGCCTTCCCGGAGATTTTTTACGACGCGGACGGTCAACCGAAAGCCACTCCCGGCTTTGATGTCATCGTCGGCAACCCGCCCTATGTGCGGCAGGAGCGCATCCAGCCGATCAAGCCATTTTTGCAGTCGCATTATGACGTTTACAGCGGCACAGCCGACTTATTTTTGTACTTTTACGAGCAGGGAATCCGCTTTCTGAAGCCGGAACACCGCCTGGGCTACATCACCAGCGGCACATATATGAACAGCAACAGCGCCAAACCCTTCCGCCAGTACATCCACGACAGCACCGGATTGGAATGGGTCGCAAATTTTGGCGAGAACCAGCCGTTCCGGGGCGCGGAGATGGTCTACCCGACGATTGCCGTCATGCGCGGCGGCAAGCCTAAAGAGACCTTCCGCAACCTGTTTATCGAGGGCAACGTGCCGTATGCGCAGTTGGGCGATGCGGTGAAAAATGCCGATTGGGTAGACAGCCTGAGCGAAGCAACGAGCATGGAAGAATGGCGCTTCCAAGCAGCAGAATTGACTCGACTACAGCAGAAAATCGTTAAAGATAAGCCGATTCTTGAAAAAGTCTTTGATAATCGTGTGTATCGTGGCATTACGACAGGACTCAATGAAGCGTTTGTGATCGACGGAAAAATCCGGCAACAACTTGTAGATAAAGATGCTCGAAGCGCGGAGATTATCAAGCCGCTTAGAGAAGGCAAAGACTATCGCCCTTGGTATCAAATTGATAGCGGAATGTATTTGGTATGGAGTTATCAGGGTGTAGATATTGATCTTTATCCTGCGGTAAAGACTCACTTATCACAATATCAAGATGCTTTGAGCAAGAGATGGGAAGCAAGCCGCAATGAAATTAAATGGTTTGAATTGCGACCCTGTGAATATTATGGCGAGTTTGAGCAACCTAAGATTTATTGGGCAGAAATATCTAAACTACCTCGTTATTCAAGGGATGAAAATGGTTTGTTCTCTACGAATAAAGGGCATATGGTTGTATCGGATAAATACTGGCTTTTAGCTCTATTAAATTCGCGGGTATTGTGGTTTGCCCTTTCACAGATTTGTGTACCATTACGACTCCGCGCTGGACTCTGGCAATACCAGACAACACAACAATTTGTACGCCGCCTCCCTATCCCCACCCTCACCGCCGATCAGGAATCGAGTCTCGCCGCCATCGCCGAGGAAACCACCTCGCTTGCCCGTGAACGTTACCAACTGCACGAGGACATGCGGAGCGATATTCGCGCTCGGCTGCGGGGCGGGGAGATCAACTCGCGGGTGGCGCTGTACCGCTGGTGGGAACTGCCCGATGAGCAAGCCCTCAGCGACGAGGCCAAACGCCTGTGGGGGCGCGAAATTCCGCTTGGCGCGCTCGGCGAATGGCGCAAGCACCTGAACATGTACAAGGGTACGCACAACACCCTGACGGCGCAGATCGTCGCCCTCGAAACCCGCCTGAACGCGATTGTCTACGATGCGTTCAGCCTGGATGCCGCCGAGCGCGACCTGATCGAGCGCACCACGAAGTATCCGTATGGCGAGGTGTAAAAAACCTCTCCCCCTTCCCCTCCCCTTGCAAGTGGAGGGGCTAGGGGTGGGGTTGTCGACGAGGGAGCGGCTAGGGGTGGGGTTGACGACGAGGGGGCAGGTGCCAGACGATGATAGAATACAAACAAATTCACGATCTGGATTTTTGACGTACCCAACCAGAATAGACTCTACCTGCACCGTGAAGTATCTTTATTGGGAAAATTTCAGCACCACATTATTCGATTTGAGAAAGGGTTTACCGCCATGATCCGAGTAGCGATGTTAAGTTTCTGGCATGTGCATGGCAAGGATTATGCGCGAGAAGCCGAGGAGCATCCCGATACCGAAATCGTCGCCGTCTGGGACGAAGTGCCGGAGCGTGGTCAGGCGGAAGCGGAACAACGCGGCGTGCCTTTTTACGATGATCTGGATGAACTGCTCTCACAGCCAGAAATCGACGGCGTGATCGTTGACGCGCCCACCAACATGCACCGCGACGTGATGGTCGCCGCCGCCCGCGCTGGCAAACACATTTTTACGGAAAAAGTCATCGCCGCCACCCTCAGCGAAGCCCAGGAAATCATCGAGGCTGTCGATCAGGCGGGAGTCACGTTTCTGGTCGCCATGCGCCGCCTGCCAATGGCCTCCACCCGCGCGGTCAAGGAAATCATCGACCAGGGCTTGCTCGGCGATGTGGTTTCCGTGCGCGTGCGCGACAGCCACAGCGGAGTCCTGCCCAGCGCACAACATCCACGCGGAATGCTGGATGGCGCATTTCTGAATCGGGAGCAGGCGCAGGGCGGCGTACTGATTGACCTGTGTCATTCCGTCTATCTGACACGCCATTTTTTGGGCAAGCCGGAAAGCGTGACCGCTGCTTTGGGCTACTTTACTGGACGCGATATTGAGGATAACGCCGTCGTCACCCTGCGCTGCTCCAACGGCGCGATTGGGGTCATCGAGGCCGGATACGTCACACAGTTTGCGCCCTTTGGCATCGAAATTCACGGGACACAAGGTACGGTACTTTACAGCGAAACCGGGATCGGCGAGGGGATGTACAGCCGAATTTCCGGCGCGCAAAATTGGACTCGCAACCAGCCGCCGGGGCCGGAGGGCAAGCTGCTCCTGCGCAGCGCGAAAATCGAAGGCAATCAATGGCTGTCCCAGGACGTGACCACCCCCGCCGCGCCAAAACCATTTGACCAGTGGGTCGCGCACATTCAACAAGGCACGAAAGCCACCGAAAACATCGCGCTCGGACTCGATCTGACGGCGATCATCGAGGCGGCCTATCGCTCGGCGGAAAGCGGGCAGGCTATTCGGCTGTGAAAAATTAATCGCTCCACAACGCCGCGCAATCGAGATCATCGAATGCCGTCATCGCGTGTTGCAGCATCGGCATCCACGCGGGCATCGTCTCCGGGTTGAATTGCCCGCGACACCATTCGATGGGGATGTAAACGATCATCGCCGCCATCAGTCGGTAATCTTCAAAAAGCTGCTCCCACGAATAGTCGCTCACGCCATGCGCGATAAGCTGCTCGTGATAGCGCCGCAAAACCGCCTGCTCAAAATTCCGGCGAATGTCGATGTCCCAGTCGAGAATCATCGCGTAGGCCAGGTCATATACGCCCAACCATGTGGTCAGACTCCAGTCAAACGGCTGGCGATCAATAATATAAATCGGGCGGTCTCCGGCAATCGGCACGAAAACGTTGTTCCAGTTGACATCGCCGTGAATGAGCGTGAAACCGCTGCCATTCCGCGTCCGGTCAATAATAAGCTGAGGGTGTTTTTTGAATAATGTCCGAATCGCGTCCGGCCAGTGTGGTTTTAGCTGATCCCCAACCGCCGCGAGGATATGCCCTGCCCCCGGCTCGGAGATGCTCACAAAGCGCCGGATCGCCGCCGGACTGGGAATCGGCGCGTCACCGAGTCGATCCCTGCCCCACCAACGCGCGTGCATCGCCGCCAATCCATCCGCCAGCGCTAACCCATATTCGAGCCTCGGCGTTTTTTCTCTCGCTTCGATGTGCGTCCCGGAAACATCGTCCATCAGCACATGGTAGCGCCCCATCTCCGCTGAATAAGCCGCATCGTAATGGCGGATCAGCGGCGCGTCCCAGACACCCATATAATCGCGAATATAATAATAAACTTCCGACGGCCCAAAAAATTCATCGTCCTGGTCGATGTCTACCATTTTCAAAAATAATTTTTGCGGCATGTCGCCTTGCGACCCCGGCGCGTAAGCCAGCTTCAGCCGCGCGTTGGTCGAAAGCAGCCGCACACCTGTATCAACCTCGAACGACTCGACTGCGCCCGATTGCAGCGCACCGCTAATCGTCAACACGTCCGTCAACCATTCCGGCGTGACCTCATCCACGTTGGTAATCACGGTCATAACTACTAAATCCTTCGTCAATAAGCGAACTATTCGATCTTCAGGTCAGGCAAATCATGACCGAAACCTGCGATCATTATGCTACAAATCGACGACAGGCGCTTTCCAGGCACAAAAAGTTTGCAAATCATTTGCGTCCAACCGCGAATCGGATACACTATAAATAAGCATCTCACCAGTTTAGTTTCTGGCTGACAAGCTGATTGGCTGACAAGCTGACCAGCTCACAAGCTGATTAGCCACAATGGAAAAAAGACCATGACAAAACGACTCGTTATTTTCGCCTTCATTTTTGCTCTGATGTTCACAATTGTCGCGCCTGTTTTCGCGCAGCAGGGTGTCGCCAGCGTCAATACTGGTACGCTCAATGTGCGATCTGGCCCCGGCCTGCAATATGGCTCGATTGCCACGCTGCCCTATGGTTTCGGTGTCAGCCTCATCGCCCGCAATGACGAGGCCAATTGGGTCTATATCGCGCTGACCAACGGCGTAACAGGCTGGGTCAACGTCAATTATCTGTATACGACCACGCGCATCTGGGACATCCCGGTTGCTGAGAATCTGGCCGCCGCGCCGATCACTCCCACCGGCAGCGTGACCCGCGCCTATAATCTCAATGTGCGCCAGAGTCCCGATGAAGTCTCGACCATCGTCGCCAGCATCGGCCTCGGACAATCATTTGAATTGATCGGACGCAGCTACGACTCGCTGTGGGCGAATATTCGTCTGCCCAACGGCGTGACAGGCTGGGTCGCCGCCCGCTATATCAACACAGGCGTACCCGTCCGCAGCGTCGGTCCAAGCGATGGCAGCGTCTATGCGCCTCCCCCGCCGACCACTGGCGGCACAACAGGTGGCAATACGGGCAACGTCCGCCGTCACACCATCGTGGCAGGCGACACCCTGGCGAAGATCGCGCAGCGTTACGGTGTCAGCATGTACGCTATCGCCGCTGCCAACAACATCGCCAATCTCAACCTGATCTATCGCGGCCAAACGCTCATCATTCCGTAAATCGAGCGATGAATATTTGTAGGGGCGCAGCGTGCTGCGCCCTGTATATTGCACGGTAATTCACGCGCCATCGGGTAGAAACTTACGCTCAAGGGGTCTGGTTTGCCAACTCCCTTGAGCGTTTCGTGAATCAGTCCGGGGAATAATTCAGGCGTGTCAACGCTGGCAGGCAAATGAGGGGGTTTATGCAACAGAACGTCACCGAAAACCCAAATTGCACCTGCTCTCGGCTGGAAAACGGCATTTACGAGTTCAAATTTCTCGCTAATGGTCGCGCCACGATTGACGCTTTTATCGCACAGGTGGAGCGTATCTACGTGGAAAATCCAGAGTCGCCGCTGCTGCGTTTCCTCATCGATACCAACGGCTTCCAGGTTTCCGTCAGCTACTTTTTGCAGCGCTCCGGCGAAATGCGCAAGCGTCACCCCAACGCCCCGCACGAACGTTCTGCCGTGCTGGTGGATGATTCCGCGCTGTATGCGATTATCAGCAATATGGTTCGCCTGCTGCGCGTTCCCATCACCACACGCCAATTCAACACGACCAAGCGCGACGAAGCTATCGCATGGCTGTTGAATTAATTTGACAATACCATCGTTGCTGAATTAAGCGGTTTTGCTGTCTTTTAGCATACAATCATGCTCCGCGATGACCCGGCGGGCATCTTCTACCGACTCCGCGCTGAATATGACCCCGACCATCTCTGGGTCGAAGGACATAAAAAGTGACAATAGAGCTTTCAGAAACGGGTTGACCACCACAACGATAATCCCCTGATTCGGAGGGGCTGAAAGGGTCGCCTTGCGCATGTTGTACATGGTTTCGCGTCCACGCGGCATCATCGTTTTGCGCATATTTGCGACGACGTTGACACGGTGAGGCACACTCATCATCATACACTGGGTTGTGCGGTTTATTTCCCAGAATTCTTCCCACGTCCAAGGCCCGTCAAAATCATGTCGAATAGCCGTTTTGCCGTCGTTATCCCACATCACCTGGATAGACATCATTTCATCCGATTATTTCAAATTTTGATCTAGTATAACATTATTAAAGGCGTAAAGAATTAAGATATATAAAAGGCGACACCAAAGCCGCCTTTTATATTATGCTTTTCCCAACTATCGGGTCGTGTAGCTCACGATAACCGCATCGTCGGTGATTTCGATGCCCGTCAGGTGCAGCGAGGGGTGCTGACGCTTCATAAAATTTCGCCATGAGGCATCCATATGCGTGTTGATCTGCTCCAGCACGTCCGCCGGAATGTCGCTGCCATCCACCATGACGCTGCTCACGTCCCAGAAAATACGCCCATTTTCGAAGCTCGGTACGGCTGTGGTCGCGACTTCATACGATGCGCCGCCACGATAGGTGTGCGTCGAATAAATCACGACCTGCCCCACCTGCAAATCCGCCGAGACATCGCTCTCGGTGCGCCGCCAGGGGTTGGTCACGCGGTATGACTCGTTGATCTGGTCTTCGGTGATCGTTTTGGTGCGGGTGGTCGCCGCCAGCGCCGGGATCGCCATCACGCCGAGCAAGCCTACGACGAACAAAATCACGATACTTTTGCGAAATACGGTCTTCATGTTGAGTCCTCTCCTTCATGTGTCGATAGACTTATCATAGGGCGAAGATGTAACCGAAGTGTGATCTCGCGTTAAATTTTTCGTAAATTCTGGCGAATATTTTCCGCATGAGACATTTGGGCAATAAAAAACGAGGCCAGGGACGCGCCTGACCTCGTTGATGGATCGAGGATATACTATTCAGCCGAGACGGATTGCGCTGCGGTTTCGATCAGAGCAGTCACTTCGGCGGTATGGGAAGCCATCGGAACATGGCTGGATTCGACTTCGACGACGGTTGCCCCCATGCGCTGGGCAAACAGGCGCTCGGCATCGGGCGGGATAGCTTCGTCATTGGTGGCGACCATGTACCAGGTGGGGAGCGATTTCCAGGCCGGGACACTCATCACATCTTCCAACGCGCTGGCATGGATCGGCTGCTGCGCGGCCCACATCGCATTGGCCCAGGCGGGGTCAACATCTGACGCGAACTTCGTGACAAAATCGTCCTGTGGCAGCCAACCGTAACCCAGTTCATCAAAGCTCAGGTGTGCAAGAGCAGGCGTTGGAGGCCCTTGCGACAGCAGCGCACCAATCGATTCGCCTTCATCCAGCCCGAACGCCGCGATATAAACGAGGCCAACCACATTGGGCTGATCGACAGCGCCAGCGGTGATAATCTGACCGCCGTAGGAATGTCCGGCGAGAATGGTGGGGCCGCTCAGACGAGCCAACACCTGATGAAGCCGCGCAACGTTATCCGCCAGCGAGGTCAGCGGGAACTGCGGCGCGATCACGTTATAACCGGCTGCTTGGAGTTCCTCAATAACTGCGCTCCAGCTTGAGCCATCTGCCCACGCACCATGTACCAGCACAACGTTAGGTAATGTACTCACTTCTTCCGTACCTTCCTGTGCCAGAACCGGCACGACAGCGATTGCCACGACAAAAATAGTGATGAGAATGGCGCGCAGGATCGAGCGCCCCGACTTCAGTTCATTCAACGTGCTGTAGTTCATGTTTTCTTCCTCTTTCCTCTTAAGTCTGATAATTGATCCAACGAATTTTTTGCCCACCTGCATCGTGAGCCTGCAAGCCTGCTCAGCTATAAACCTGTGTCTTGCAAGGGGTCTGAACCCCATGTCCTGCAAGCCTGTTCAGGTGTAAACCTTATGACTAAGAATAGTGGTTCCGGGTTTCCATGTCTTCAGAGATTCCACTTAAATCTTCGTTGATGCCCCGCATCATGGAAAGCATGGCCTCAGTCCGGGAAGAAACGCCTAATTTGTCAAAAATACGATAGAGGTGACTCTCAACCGTTCGGGTGCTGATCGAAAGCTCGTTGGCGATCTGGGCATTGCGTCGGCCTTTCGCCACCAGCGCCAGAACCGCCGATTCCTGTTTTGTCAAATCGTTAAGTGACTTAAATTTTCTCATGTGCAGCCTCCTTGTAGTAATCTCGTCTCGGTATATAACAGTGTGTAAAAAGTGTGCCGATGCGGAAGTGCTAACGTTTGCCGATGAAGACGTGTGTATCTGTTATTCCAAAAGTCTGTATTCCTGGTAGGGCGCGATGGTTTGTCAAACCCCATAGCCGCTTTCGTAGTGGTTTGATAATGTGTTTGAACGATTAAATACGGATCACTACCACGCCCGCTTTCGTAGTGGTTTGATAATGTGTTTGAACGATTAGATACGGATCACTACCTCGCCCGTTTTCGTAGGGGCACGATGATGCGTTTTAACTATTAAATACGGATAACCACCGCGCCTGTTTTCGTAGGGGCACGATGTATCGTGCCCTGCTGGATGATGGGCGCACGGCTGTGGGTTCCTACAAAATTCGTACTCCGTATTAATTTGTAAAACTGCATTATCGTGCCCTCTTGAATCGGTATCCGTCCTAATTTGTTTATTTACAGTATCAAACCCCTACACGCCCTTTCGTCGATGATGCCAGTCGGGACAGTATCTTTGCAGCAGCCGAGTGACATGGCCTGGATGATAGGCAACGCCAAAAACCTGTTTGAGGGCAGCAGCAACGCGCCTGGTTGTCCATTTTTTACCGACAAATCCAAAGGCTTCTGCCCCACGATCTATGAGTTCGGGTATTTGGGCGAACTGCTCGTTGGTCAGCAGCGCCCGCTTGCCCGGTGCAGGATGGCGGCGCAAGGCCTCTCCCCCTCCACCCTCGCGAACCTGCTTGAACCACCGGCTGACCGCCCCCTGACTAACTCCCAATTCCTTCGCAATCTGAGTCTGCGACCAACCCTGCTGGTGAAGCGCCCACGCCTGCAATCGGCGGCTTTCACGCCAATCGAGCGTTTGGTGTTGCGGTTGGTCGTTGGTTGATTTGGACATCAGAATTGCACCCACTTATGCGTAATCAATGCGGCGATTTACGTTAATGAGCAGTATAATGAGCGCGGCGTTCAATGTCAGTCAACATTGGTTGTCACTTTAGTTGACATCAGTTGACATTCCCTATTTACCCTGATTGCTAGTCCTCACCCCCCGCCCCCTCTCCAAAGCATTGGAGAGGGGGAGTCAGCCGGATTTTAAGCCCCTCCCCATTGCGATGGGGAGGGGTTTGGGGTGGGGAGGGGTCATAAAGGCAGCTAGCAATCAAGGTTTTTTCCTGCATGTCAGACAGAGATAGCGAAGTGACATGAAACAATCCTCGTATCGCGAACAGGACTACGCCTTCGGGCAGATGGTGTTGAATCTGCGCTCCAATATGAAGCTCACCCAGGCCGCGTTAGCTGAACTTCTGGGTGTTTCGCGCCAATCTGTCGTTGAATGGGAAGCGGGCAGCAAGTATCCGAAGGTCACACATTTGCAGGCGTTGGTCGCCCTGGCTGTGCAGAATCGGGCATTTCCAGCCGGACGCGAAGTCGATGAAATTCAGGCACTCTGGAAATCGTCACGCCAGAAGGTACTGCTGGACGAAGGCTGGCTGGCAAGGCTTCTCGCGGTACAAAACGGCCAGCAGTCCCAGGCTGTAGCGCCCGCGCTCGCGAAAGGCACTCAATTTCATTGGGATGATGCCATCGCGGTGGATGCTTTTTATGGACGCGAAGCCGAATTGACTCTGTTGACCCAGTGGATACTCGAGGAGCGCTGTCGAGTCGTGAGTGTGCTGGGTATGGGCGGCATCGGAAAATCGGCGCTCACGGTACACCTGATGCAGCAGTACGCCGAACATTTTGAAGTCGTGATCTGGCGTTCCCTGCGCGATATTCCAAGCTGCGATGCCCTGCTGGACAGCCTGCTTGAAGTATTTGCCCCCCGTGCTTTGATTGACCCTGATCTCAGCATGGAGCGTCGTCAATCCGTCCTGCTGGATTTTATGCGGCGAACCCGTGCTCTCCTGGTGTTTGACAACCTGGAATCGCTGCTGGAAGACGGTGAAAGTGCGGGTCATCTGCGCCCCGGCTACGAAGGCTTCGGGCGCTTCCTGCGGTTGAGCGCCGAAACCAGCCACCAGAGCTGTGTGCTGATTACTAGCCGCGAAAAACCGAACGAGCTTGTATCGCCGGAGGGCAGCCGATCCCCGGTGCGTGCCTTGCGGCTCGGCCAATTGGAAACAGACGCCTGTGAACGGCTGTTGGCGGAAAAGGACGTGGCAGGCAGCGCCGCAGAACGCTCACAATTAATTGATGCCTACACCGGCAATCCACTGGCCTTGAAGATCGTGACGCAGACGATTATTGATTTATTTGACGGACAGATTGCGCCCTTTCTGGAACAGGGTGAGGTGATCTTTGGCGGTGTCCGTGAATTGCTCAGTGAACAATTCACCCGGCTTTCCCCCTTGGCGCAAAGCCTGCTGCTGTGGCTGGCGATTATGCGCGAGCCGCTGATGCTCGATGAACTGGCAAGGATGTTGGTCACACCCATAAAACGTGACCGCCTCCTGGAAGCTGTTGATTCGCTGCACCGCCGATCCCTGATCGAACGCGGGGTACAGCCGGGTAGTTTCACGCTGCACTCCGTCGTTCTGGAATATCTGACCGCCCTGCTCATCGCTGAGGTGAGCGATGAGATTCAAGCGGGTCGCCTGTCACGCCTGATTGAGTTCGGGCTTGGGTTGGGTCAGGCGCGGGAATATGTGCGCCAGACTCAGGAACGTTTGATCGTCGCCCCGATTCTGGAATATCTGGTGAGCGTCTACACGCATCACGAAACGCTGGAGAGTCAACTCCTGGGGATGCTCGCCCAACTGACCACATGGGCCGAGAATTTACAGGGTTACGGCTCCGCGAATCTGCTGACGTTTCTGCGGTTACACCGGGGACACCTGCGCGGTCTCGATTTGTCGGGGCTGAAGCTGCGCAATGCCTATCTGCAAGCGGTGGATATGCAGGATACAAGCTTGTCCAGAACGCTGGTGCAGGAGACGGTATTTTCGGAAACGTTTGACGCGGTACTGTCAACCGATGTCAGCAAATCCGGCGAACAGTGGGCGGCTTCCAGTCGGCGCGGCGAAGTGCTGGTGTGGAACGCCGAGGGTGTCGCGTTACAGAGTGCGTGGCGCGCCCACAGCGACATGATCTGGTCGATTAAATTCAGCCCGGATGGGCAAACACTCGCAACCGCAAGCTGGGATTGCACTGTCAAAGTATGGGAAACCGCCACAGGTACACTGCGCTGGTCGGGCAAACACAAAGCGCATGTCAACTCTGTCGCCTTTTCGCCGAATGGTCGCTACCTTGCCAGCGGCAGCAATGATGCCACTGTCGCGCTGTGGGATTCGCATACTGGCGCTCAACTTCAGACGCTTCAGCATCCCGTCGCCGTGTCTGGCTGTACGGTCAACTGGAGTCCCGATGGCAGGATGCTCGTCACGGGCGATCAGGAAGGCTCTATTCGCCTGTGGGAGATACCGGAAGGCAGACCGGCGCAGTGTCTACAGGTCTTTGCCGGACATTCCACATTTGTCGATGCGCTGGCCTTTTCGCCGGATGGGCAGATTCTCGCCAGCACCAGCTTCGATGGCACGGTTAAGTTGTGGGACATGATCGGTGGTCAGCTTCAATTGCGGCAGGCCGTCGTCGGGCATGTGGCGCGGATCGGGCGCTTCGCCTGGAGTCCAGACGGCCTCACACTGGCCTGCGGCGGCATCGACAAAATGATCTGGCTGGTGGACATCCCCGAAGGCCGCTATCGTGCGGCCCTGCAAGGTCATGCACACGGCGTGACCGGGCTGGCCTTCATGCCGGACGGACACAGCCTCCTGAGTTGTGGCGATTACACGCTGCATCTGTGGGACATCGATAATCGCTACTGCACGCGCGTCATCGAGGGCTACTCCAAATTTCTCTACGCGGTGGATTGGAGTCCCGATGGCAGGCATCTGGTGGGCGGCGGCATGGATACCGTCGTGGCGCTGTGGGATCTGGGCGATGATGACCATTCCCCTCAGATACCACCCGGACACTCGGATGATGACCGTTCGCCCCGCACACTACATGGGCACACCGGCGCGGTTTGCGGTGTCGCCTGGAGTCCCGATGGGCAATGGTTAGCCAGCAGCGAATGGGATAACGTCATCCGGCTGTGGAATCCGATTTCAGGCACTTGCGTCAGGATCATCCAATACCCCGACGATCCCGATAATTTCTTCTATGATCTGGCCTGGAGTCCCGATGGTCAACGATTAGCCATCGGCACCAGCGAACATGGTGTGCAGATATTTGAGCTGCCGAGCTATCATCAACCCTGGGTCAAAAATGAATTTCCGACCTGGATACGCCACATTGCCTGGAGTCCGGATGGGACACTGCTGGCAGGCGCGGGTGATGATGGCGTCGTTTATGTATGGGAAGCGACAGATGGCACACTGCGCCACCAATTAAAAGCCCATCACAGCATGGTCGTGAGTCTGGCGTGGAGTCCCGATGGCACACAGTTGGCATCCGGCAGCCGAGGGGTCGATGGCGGCGAATTATTTATCTGGGATGTGCAAAACGACTATCGTCTGCGCGTGTTTGAGAATCATCCGGGGGTTGTCTATGCGATAGCCTGGGGTGCGGATGAAAAAATACTCATCAGCGGCGACGACGATGGTACGCTGCGCTGGTGGAGCGTGGAAAGCGGTGCGTGTTTGCTGGTGCATCAGGCACACCGGGGAGCAATCGAGGCGCTCCGGCGAAGCCCGGATGGGACAACGCTGGCAAGCTGCGCGGATGACGGCGCGATCATGCTCTGGAGTCTTTCCAGCGGCGACTATCTCCGAACGCTGCGGCGGGATCGCCCCTACGAACGCCTCGATATTACAGGCATCCGGGGGTTAACCGAGGCGCAAAAAGCCAATCTGCGTGCGCTGGGGGCGGTTGAAATAACTGGCTGATTGTCTCGCGGGGTATAGGCCGTATTATTTCCGCCGTGAAGCGACCCTAGGGGCATAATCACGAGTACGAGCATAGCAAACATGTGGGTATTTTTTGTAGGGGCAGGTCTGAGACCTGCCCTCATAATCCGCGAAATCAAATGGGTCGTACATAGTAGACCATCAAGCAACTATTTATGGATTGGGCGCACAGCCGTGCGCCCCTACAACGTGCATGTTTGTAGGGGAGAGGCGCTGCCTCGTCCGGTGTTCGGCTCATAAATAATCTTCTTGACGAACTATTATTTCAGTAACGGCGCTGTCGTTCTTTCACATTTCAAAGCCTATTCGTAGCAAGAGTGAATATGAAGCGAACCTCATATCGCGAACTGGATTACGCCTTTGGACAGCTTATGCTGAGCCTGCGCACCGTCATGGGGCTGACGCAAACTGATTTGGCGAACAGCCTGGGTGTTTCGCGCCAGTCGGTAGCCGAATGGGAATCCGGCAGCAAGTATCCGAAAGCCGAACGCCTCCGCTCATTTATCGCCCTCGCCTTCCAGCACCGCGCCTTGTCCGCCGGACAGGAAGCGGACGAGATTCGCGCACTCTGGAAAGCGGCTCATCAAAAACTGCCGCTGGACGAAGCGTGGCTCACAACCCTGCTTGAATCGCAGACTCATGAAGACAGACGACTCGCGCCGCCTTCGTTAGCCGGAACACACATCGATTGGGATAATGCCACTTCTGTTCAAAATTTTTATGGACGCGAGTGGGAACTCAAAATTCTCATGCAGTGGGTGATCGAGGAACGCTGCAAAATTATAAGCGTTCTGGGGATAGGCGGCATCGGCAAATCCTCGCTGTCAGTGAATTTCATGCACCAGGTCGCGGATCAGTTTGAAGTCGTGATCTGGCGCTCCCTGCGCGATGCCCCCACCTGCGACGCGCTGCTGGATGATCTCATTCAAGCGCTTGCGCCTTCCGTGGACAAGGGCCGAATGAGCATCCAACAGCGCCTCGATATGCTCTTGGGCCACCTCCGCCAGCAGCGCACCCTGATCGTGCTGGACAACGCGGAAACGCTTATGGAGGAAGGCACAGGCGCGGGGCAATTGCGCCCTGGTTACGAAAATTATTCCCTGCTGCTGCGCTATCTGGCCGGAGGCAATCATCAGAGCAGCCTGCTGCTGACCAGCCGCGAAAAACCCGTCAGCCTTGTGGCGCTGGAAGGCGGCAGTTCATCGGTGCGTTCGCTGCGCCTTGTCCGGCTGGATAATCATGCCTGTGAGCAGCTTTTGGCGGAGAAAGGGGTTCGCGGCTCCCCAATTGAACGGATACGGCTGATCGAGGCCTACACGGGCAATCCGCTGGCCCTGAAAATCGTCACCCAGACCATCGTCGATCTGTTCGGTGGCGAGATCGCTGCTTTCCTTGAGCAGGGCGAGTTGATCTTCGGCGGGGTTCGCGCCCTGCTGACGCAGCAGTTCGCGCGGCTGTCGAGCCTGGAGCAGACCATCCTGCTCTGGCTGGCGATCCTGCGTGAGCCGTCCACGATGACCGAGCTTCTGAGCGTGCTGGTCAAACCTGTGCCGCGTGGCCGCCTGCTGGAAGCGCTGGAAGCCCTCTACCGCCGTTCGTTGATCGAGCGCGGTCAGGCTCCCGGCAGTTTCACGCTGCAATCGGTGGTCATGGAATACTTTATTGATCGACTGATTAGCGAAGTGGTCGATGAGATTCAAAGCCAAACACCCGCCTATCTGATTGAGCATGGACTCGAACTGGCACAGGCGCGGGAATATGTACGGGAAACCCAGGAGCGCCTCATCATCGCGCCCATTCTTGCGCTCCTGCGGAACTTATATGTCGACGATCTGGAACAGCATCTCCTCACCCAGCTTGCAGTATTCGCGCAGGTTAACGATCATGGCTACGGCCCGGCTAATCTGGTGACGCTGCTGCGCTCGCATAAAGGCCATTTACGCGGCCTGAATTTGCAGGGGTTGACCCTCCGCGCCGTATATTTACAGGGCGTCGAGATGCAGGACACCAATTTGTCCGCCACCACGATCCTCGACAGCGTTTTGACCGAAGCTTTTGATGCTGTGCTTTCAGTTGCCATCAGCAGCACCGGGGAATACTGGGCAGCATCCAATCGCCGGGGCGAAATCCAATTATGGTCAGGTCAGGGGCGCATCCTGCATCGTGCATGGCGGGCGCATATGGACATGGTATGGACGCTCACCTTCAGTGCCGATAGTCGGCTGCTGGCGACAGGCAGTTGGGACAAGTCCATCAAAGTCTGGGATGTTGCGACTGGCAGCCTCCTGTGGACGGGCTGGCATACCGGCGAAGTGGTACGCATCGCGTTTTCGGCTGATGACCGTCTGCTTGCCAGCAATGGCGGAACCGAAATTATCCTCTGGGATAGCCATCAGGGGACAATGCTCAATAAACTGCCGCAGCGGGCGACACCAACCGGTATTGCCTGGAGCGGGGATGGGCGTTTTCTGGCAAGTAGTGATGTGGAGGGTAACGTTCAGATTTGGTCGTTGCAGCAGCACGGACAAACCACCCACCTCCGATCCATTGTCGGCAGTCCGGTTGCGATCCCGATGCTGGATTTTTCGCCCGATAGTACCCTTCTGGTGGGCGCGTGTATGGATGGCCCTGTCAGGCTATGGGAGGTCGAAAGCGGGCGACTGCTGCATTCTTTCGAAGGCCATACCGATCTCGTGCGCCGGGTCACATGGAGTCCCGATGGGCATACGATTGCCAGCGCCAGCCGTGACCAGACCATCCGGCTGTGGGATTTCGAAAAGAAATATTGCCGATCCGTGCTGCGTGGGCATGAGGGCGAAGTGTGCGGGCTGGCCTTTAGCCCGGACAGCCGGAATCTGCTCACGACCAGCATTGATGGCACGATGCGTGTTTGGGATACTCTGTCTAGTCAATGCACGCGCATCACCGTAAGCTATGCAACGACGATTTTTGATATTGACTGGAGTCCCGACAGCAGCCAATTAATCAGCGGCGGCATGAACATCCCGATAACCATCTGGGATGTGTCTGGAAGAACCTCACCGCAGGCCTTCAACACGGCTTCAACGATTATTTGCAGTTTGGGATGGAGTCCCGACGGGCAATATGTGGCAACCAGTGAATGGAATCACGCGATCCGGCTGTGGGACCCGGCGGCGCGGACAGAAATTGCCGTGTTGCAGCCGCCGGACGACAACGGCAACATTTTCTATAATCTGGCGTGGAGTCCCGATGGGCAGCGGTTAGCCTGGGGAACTTATGATGATGCTGTCCGGGTATATGACATTTCCACATGCGGCTATCGTTCGATCAGCCAAAATTTCCCGACACGACTGCGGCATGTCGCGTGGAGTCCCGATGGAAAATATCTGGCGGGCTGCGGCTATAACGGCATGATCTATGTCTGGGATTCTCAGGATTTGCGGCTGGTTCAGCAGATCGCTGGTCACACGGGCATCATCATGTGCATCGCGTGGCACAGTGACAGCACACGACTCGCAGCGGGTGGACACAGCGCCGGGGGCGGTGAATTGTTCGTGTGGAATATCCAGCGTGCTGAGCATGAAGCTGCGATGACCCATGTGGAGCAGCCTGAAGTCGCAATCACCTATATGGAGCAGGCAGTTTCGGCAGTGATATGGGATTCGGACGGCGAAATACTCATGATTGGCAGTCCGGATGGTCGGCTGCGCTGGTGGCATCTGGGGCGCGGCGAATTTGTGGATATGCGTGAAGCCCACGCCGCGACGATCCAAACGCTCCGGCGAAGTCCTGACGGTCAAATGCTGGCAAGCTGCGGCAATGATGGCGCGGTCATGCTGTGGAATCTGCAAACCAGGCAGCATCTCCAGACGCTGCGGCGAGATCGCCCCTACGAACGCATGGACATCACGGGCATCCGAGGGCTGACCGAGGCGCAAAAAGCCAGCCTGCGCACCCTCGGCGCAATTGAACAATAGAGTTTGTGGTGTACTGTCCGTGCGAAAGGATGAAATGATGCTTGTCCAACTCCCCGACGAACCCTATCTGGCTAAAAAATAAGTATCGGCATGATATTTCAAAAAATCTTGTGAAGGCAAGAATTTATCAGGCAACAAGATTTTATTTCGATGGTGTCGAGCAACATTCATTTCTACACTATCGTTAGGGAGATATTCAAAAATCTGCCTACTCACGACTATTCGATATTCTTCATCAACGGTCAAATAACCTGCATCAAATACTTTGTCATGAAATACACACATGCACAGGCCATTGTGTGGATTTAGCCGTAAGTCTTCTCGATCACGCCAGGGAATAATGTGGCTCGCTATGAGTAAAGGTGGAATAGGCATTTTACAAATACAACATTGGGAGCCATAGTTTGCAAGAACGGTTTTGCGGAAGAAATTTTGTCCCACGCGCACTTTCGTAATTCGCTCGACCTGCGTAACATCAATATCAGGCACATCAAATTCTGCAAATTCGTCTGATAACTCAGGATTTGCAGAATCTATATTTCCGTTTGTCATACGTGCGAGAAGTAGTTCACTTTCCCAAATTGCCTTATCCCAGTCGCTTGTAAATTCCTCCCAAGCTAAACCATCTGCTAGGCTGGTATTGGATAAACCTTTTATTCCCCTACTCTGATGTATTGGATCGAAGGAGGCAAAATTGCTGAGTTTCATAGCAACTGCACTCGGTGTGCGATCAATAAGATGAGACAGAGCAATCACATCAGGATTGCGGTTATGATACAAGCCAAATGGCAATTTGCAGTATAGGTTAAAAGCTAAGAGCAATTCTTCGTGTGTCCAATTTCTTCTTGCCATCACACCTGCTCGTCATGCTAAAAGATTTATTGCAACATGCCGCTATTGTCACCAACATCTGAAAATAGACAACAATTAGAACACCCGTCTACCCACTTAGGTTATCATGGAGAGGGTTTTAAGCCAAACAAAATTAGACGCATGATTGCCAGATTGCGTTATCATAGAACCTCATATTCCGGCTTCTTGAGAAAGTAGGCAAATGATGTTAAATCCCCAACGCACGATTGACGAACTCAAAGAATTACGCGCCCTCACCGGCGACGAAAACGGCGCACAGCGGGTCGCCTGGACGGATACCTGGGCGAAAGCACGCGCCTGGTTTCGCGAAAAACTCGAAGGTCTGCCTGTCGAAGTCGAAACCGACGAGGCGGGCAATGTCTGGGTCACGCTGCGCGGCGAATCCGAAAAAGAGATGCTCATCGGCGGCCACATTGATTCCGTCCCCAACGGCGGCTGGCTCGATGGCTGTCTGAATGTCATGGGCGGGCTGGAAGTGATGCGCCGGATCGCCAGCGAAGGCACGCCACCCGTCACCGTTCGCCTCGTCGATTGGGCGGACGAAGAAGGCGCACGTTTCGGACGCAGCCTGTTCGGAAGCAGCTGCGCCTCCGGCTATATGGAGCCTGACGAACTGCGCAATATCAAGGACAAGGACGGCATCACGCTCTCGGAAGCCGTCGGAAAATTTGGCGTGAATCTGGACACGGCGAAACAGGCAGGCCAGCAGCTAAAAAATGCCGCCGCTTACCTCGAACTGCACATCGAGCAAGGGCCGGTGCTGGAAAGCATGGATTTGCCCCTCGGTGTCGTCCTTGGCACATTCGGAGTCGAGCGCCACGCCATTCGCTTCGTCGGGCAGGCGGCGCACTCCGGCTCGACCCCGATGGATAAGCGGCGCGATGCCCTCGGCGCGGCGTCAAAATTACACCTCGCCATTCGCGACATCGCCGTGCGCAACGGCGGCGTGTGTACTGTCGGGCGCGTCAACACGCTGCCGGGGATCGTGACCTCCGTCGTCGCGCAGGCGGATATGACGCTCGACCAGCGCCACCTCGACGCGGATGGACTGGCGGCCATGCTGCGCGAGGCGAAGGAAGCCAGCACGCAGTTCGCCGCCGAGGAAAAAGTCAGCGAAGAATGGAATCTGATCTGGAAAATTCATCCGATTCTCTTCCACCCGCAGTTGATCCAATTCTGCGAGGAAGCGATTATCGAAACCTGTGGGGTTTCGCACCGCCTGCCCAGCGGCCCGCTGCACGATGCGGCGGAGGTCGCGCGTTCCGGCGTTCCGACGATCATGCTGTTCGTGCAAAGTCTGTACGGCATCTCGCACAACAAAATCGAGGACACCAAAGAGGAGCATCTCGTCCTGTGCGTCGAGGCGCTCGATAAACTGGCAAGCAAAACGATGGCCTGGATCGTCGGGCAGGAATAGCGCCGTAGGGGTAACTACTCAGATACTGGCAGAATCTTACCCCTCCCCCAGCCTTTCCTTTGGTCACCCATTTCGCAAGCTCATGGAGAGGGGAGTCATATCGTCTTCAAGTCCCTCTCTACGAGCGAAGCGAAGTGGGGAGGGATTTAAGGCTTGTCCGGAACTGAAAGCCGATCCCCACCCCAAACCCCTCCCCATAGCAATAGGGAGGGGCTTCAAATCGGTCTGCCCCCTCTCCAACGCATTGGAGAGAGGGGGTTGGGGGGTGAGGTTGGGTTCATGGCGGACGTTATGACCTTTTGTGACCTCAATGTAAGCTGGCTATTAGTATCGGACAACGCTATTAAGGGAGGGGTTTGGGGTGGGGATACGCCTTCAGTACCAGAGAAGCCCTATATCGAATCCCTCACCAAGCAGCGTGTCCATCAAAAATTGGCCGGGATGCGTTTTTTTGATCGGCAGCTAGTGAGATATTGCCTTCAGTATCTTCAAAATCTGATCAAGGTGATTCTGGCTGTGACGGGCATAACCTTCGAGTAAACCGTCCAACGAAATTTCACCCAGAACCGGGTGTAACCCCTTACGCTGCCATTGCGATTCGGTCATGCTGTCCATCAAGCAAGTCCACCGTCCATGGAGTCCCTGAATAATCACCAGTGATTCCTCGATATGGTTGCTCACAGCTTCAGCGGTCTCCGCCCAGTCTTCCTGCTCATACGGTTTGAATGTGGGGTAATCTTCGACAAGCACCAATTTGAACCGAATATAGGCGTTCATGTGGGCATCCGCCAGATGGTGTACCACCTGCGCAACCGTCCACTCGCCGGGGATCGACTCGGCTGTCAATTCGGCATCAGGCACTGTGGAAAGGGCTGCGCGCAGTTCACCTGGGAAACGGCGAAGCTTAATAATCAAAGGTATGCGTTCTTCTGGTGTCAAAATTAGCCTCAATTACGATGTAGAAATAGTTTTGATGCCTCATCACGCCCCGCAAAAGCACGTATCCTGCGAATATTAGGCGTTTTTGCGTAGAGGCGCAATGAGCAGCGCCCCTACAGTCCCATTTGAGGGACACGGAAATTACCCCGCCCAGGGCAAATCCGTGCAGCTCCCGCGCAGCGTAACGACATCTTCACGCGCCCAAAACGTGTTATCCAGCTTGTACCAGGTGAAACCAGACTGATTGGTCGCATAGCCGACAACACCAAATTGCTGCCCGCCGGGAACAACAGTCATAATGTCGGCATTGCTGCTTGGTCCGTTCCGCATCCGCGTTTCGCCATCGGTGGTTGCGCTGCAAGCCGCCAGCACTGGGGTAGGCTGCGGTTGGGTTGAATCATCACCGCCAACCAATTCCAGCCAGTAACCAGCAGAGTCGCCTTCGACAGTCCACCCGATCAAGCCGTTATAGTCAACGAGCCACCAGGCATACGGCCCGGCGCACTCCGGCCCTTCCAGCACACTAAATTGACCACCCGGCGGGATATGTCCCACTTCAGCGTTCGAGGTGCCTGGGCCGCTGCGAACGCGGTTATTGGTGCCGCCGGGTGTCACACGCGCCTGTGCGCCCGCAAAAAGCCGTGATGTGAGCGTACCGCTGCAAGTAATCGGCGGCGTTGGGCTGGGCAGCGCGGTTTGCGTCGCCGTTGCCGTAGCCGTCGCGGTTGGCGTGAAGGTTGCCGACGGCGTAAACGTGCTGGTTGGCGTAAACGTGTTAGTCGGTGTGAAGGTGTTACTTGCCGTTGGCGTGATCGTCGGTGTCGCCGTTGCGGTAAACGTCGCGCTTGCCGTGAACGTTGCCGACGGCGTGAAGGTCGCACTTGCGGTAAACGTCGCGCTCGGTGTGAACGTTTGGCTGGGCGTTAGTGTAATCGTTGGCGTGGGGATCGGTGTGGGCGTACCCGCTGCGGTTGCCTCAAACGCGCTGGGTATCACACGGCGGGCTTTCGCCAGCGCCAGACCCAGAGTCTCACGTGTGGTTACGTCAGTGAGTGGCCCCCCGGCCTGAAGCACCACCGTCATTTCAAGAATGAGATTACCTTCACGCACGTACACACGCCGCCCATACACGCTCGGCCCGAACAAACCGCCGTCATTAAAAACGTAGTACAGGTTGTCAGCGGCGATTTCATTGGTAATCGTTTCGTCGGGCTGCCTTTCCATGCCATAGGCAGTCCCGTCAATGTCGAACGAAGTACATTGATCCAGCGTGGCGCGAATATCCTGCATAGCGGCCTGTGCGGACGGTTCATCGGGGAGATAGGCCAGCGTGTAACTGATGAGGCCGTTGGTTGCCGAACGATACGTAACCGATGGCGAGATAGCCAGCGGGCGCAGCGGGGTCGTCGGGCAGGCTTCGTTCATGAAAATCTCGACTTCAGGGTACGGTTGTCCCACATAATCCGTGACGATGTTGTCCACCGCAAAACTGCCACCCGCCTCGCCGCTGTCCAGCATCGCCTCTGTCAGCGCAAAGGCCGCCGCACTACTGAATTCCGGCTCGTCCGGGAAGCCGCGCATCCCGGTGACACCCACGCGAAAGGCATTGTCATAGTCTTCGCGGAAAACTGCCGCACCCGCGCGTAGTAACAAACTGTCTAAACCCTCACCCAATTGATCCGCCAGCACTGCCGCACCTTCAAAATCATTCAGCAGCAGATAAATACGCCCTAGCTGTGACTGGACATAAGCATCGCCTGGGCGCTGATCCAGGGCGCGTTCAAAATCAATCCGCGCTTCCGCATAAAATCCCGCCGCGGCCAGCGCGTCACCCCTTGCGGCGTACAGATCGGCGTTAGCGCTGACGAACATCCCCTCGGTGGCGACTTCAATAGCGCGTTGAAATTCTTCGCGTTCCCAATGATAGCGCGTCAGCAATGACCTTGTGGTCGGGTCGAACGGCGCGGCTTCCAGCGCCACCAGAATATCCGGGTATGCCCCATCCACGTCCTTAGTCGTTCCCGTTAATTTGAGCAATGCCCGCTGCTGGTAGGCATAAAAGTCCTCGGTGTTCGTACTGATGATGTGCGTCAGCGCGTCAATATCCGCCGCACTCGCGGCAACATCGCTCACCACCAGCGGCCCAAAATTGACCGTCTCGCCCGCTGGCAGCGGTGTCAGCGTTGGCTGTGGAATGAGCGTTGGAACAGCATCGGGTATGACATTTGAAATATCACGCGGTGCGCCCTCCTG
>JALHNB010000050.1 GCA_022843745.1 Anaerolineae bacterium
GATCGTCGATGACCATGTGTTGTTCCGTGATGGCATTCGCACCCTTCTGCTGGAAAGTGAACAACTGCATCTGGTGGGCGAAGCCGCAACCGGTGAGGAAGCCATCGTGCTGGCAGAGCAGCTTCAGCCAGACATCATCCTGATGGATATTCAACTCCCAGGTATCAACGGGATCGAAACGGCGCGTCAGGTCGTGCGGAACAGCCCACATATCGCTATCCTCATGCTGACCATGTTCGATGATGACCAATCTATTTTCGCCGCGATGTGCGCCGGAGCGCGTGGCTATGTCCTCAAAGGTGTGGCACATGACGAAATGGTACGCGCGATACAGGTGACGGCGCATGGTGGGGTGATCTTCAGCGCTGGCATCGCCGCACGTATGGTCACTTACTTCGCGCGGATTCAGACCGCGAATAGTCGGAGTATTTTCCCCGAACTGGGTGAGCGTGAGCGTGAGGTGCTTACGCTGATCGCACGCGGGCAAACGAACCAGGACATTAGCCGCACCCTGAACGTGAGCCTGAAGACTGTCCAGAATCACGTCAGCAACATCCTGAACAAGCTGCAAGTGGTGGATCGTACCCAGGCGATCCTGCGGGCACAGAACGCGGGACTGACATGAAATTTTTCGAGAGCGCGACCAATCAGGAACGGAAATAAACAACCTGGAAAATTGAGGACTGGCAAAGGTAGAGTTGGATTGGGTAGTCTATTATCCATCGGCGGAATTCACTCTTTTCACTCCGTCCTTTGTCCTGGAGCATCCTGACCCATGACCGATCTGTTCATCTCCTACTCGCGCAAAGACATCGACTTCGCCCGACTGCTCACCAGCGAACTCAAGCGTCACGGACAGGGCGCGTGGATCGACTGGCAGGACATCCCCGGCGGCGCGGACTGGCTGGCAGAGATTCACCAGAGCATCGAAAACGCCGACGCGATTGTGTTCATCGTCACGCAGCACTCGCTCACGTCGGAAATCTGCAATCATGAGTTGGAATACGCCCGCCGCTATAACAAGCGCATTTTGCCTGTCATTCGCCAGCGCATCGAGGGTGATATTCAATTTATCGTTAAAGGGATGTGGTCAGAACAGCCCTGGCAAACCCTTGCCCTCGAAAATTGGGCAATATTGGGCAAATTCAATTGGCTCTTTTTTGACACCGATTTTGAAGCCGCACTCAAAAACTTATTGGATGCGCTTGCCGCCGACCCCAACCACCTACGTCAGCACACCCGCCTGCTGCAACTCGCGCTCGATTGGGAGCGCAACGACCACGCCGAAAGTTACCTGCTCGTCAGTGCAGGAATAGATAATGGCGAAGCATGGCTGAACCTTGCCGATGTCAAAAATCCACCACCCACTGATCTTCATTACAACTTTGTCACCGCCAGCCGCATGGCCGATGATCGCCGCCGTGACCAGTTACGAGGTATTGAAAATCGCATCGAGTCTCTAAACCTCGCCTCGTCAGCCATCGAAGTTTTGAACGAGAATGGCAACGTCGAAACTGCCGCAATTCTGGCTATCCGCGCTCTCAAGACTGCGAATACACTTCAAGCCAGCGCCGCGCTGGAACTGGCTTTAGATCGCCTCCACACCCGCCAAATCTTTAGGCATCCTGATTACGTAACTGGCGTGACATTTAGCCCGGATGCTCGATTTATTTTAACCGCCAGCAATGACGATTCTGCCCGTATTTGGGATGCAGAGGATGGCAGCGAACTTCGACAGTTCATGGGGCATACCAGCACGGTGAATACAGCCGTTTTCAGCTCAAATGGTCAATATGCCCTGACCGCCAGTTATGATGGCACTGCGCGCCTCTGGGACGTTGAAAGCGGCGATGAGATTCAGCGTTTCACAGATCATCGCGATGCAGTCATATCCGCTATCTTCAGTCCCGATGGCCGTTATATCCTCATAGCCCACGACACACCTTTTGAACATATGGATAACCTCGTGCGGCTTTGGGATGCCGAGACAGGAAAAGAAATTCGAAAGTTTATCGGGCATAAGGACGATGTCACCAGCATCGCCTTCAGCCCAGATGGAAAATTCATCGTTACTGCCAGCAGCGGCTCTTATAACACAAATGATTATGCAGTGCGGTTATGGGACGTGGATACAGGGCAAGAAATTCGCCAATTCAAGGGACATACCGACGCGGTAACCTGTGTCGTTTTCAGCTACAGCGGACGAAGCATTATCACCGCTAGCGCTGACCAAACGGCGCGCTTATGGGATATGAGTACCGGACAGGAAATTCGACAGTTTATTGGGCACACAAATACCCTTACAGGCGTTGCCATTAGTCCTGATGGGCAGTTTATCCTTACATCAAGCTATGACAACACAGCACGAATCTGGGAATCGACAACTGGGCGCGAAATCCGCCAATTAAGCGGACATACCGATGCTGTGACGGGCTGCGCCTTCAGCCTAGATGGGCATTTTGCCGTGACCGCCAGTGATGACCATACTGTCCGAATGTGGAATTTGGCTTACGAATCTCGTACGTTCAGTGAGCATAAATATGAGGTACAGAGTGCAGAATTCAGCCCCGATGGCCTTCGTGTAATAACAGCAGATGACGATGCTACCCGAATCTGGGAGGCTTCAACCCGCAATGAAGTCAAAGAGATCGATGGGGGATACGGGGAGCATAACACAGCCGCAGTTAGCCCGGATGGGCGATATATCCTGATGTCTAGCAGCAGATCTTATATGGAGGGAGTAAAAACAATAGTATGGGATACCGCAACTAACTCTGATATTCATCGTTTTGATGCACGTACCCTCCAGCTATCTCATGCAAATTTTAGCCCCAATGGTCGTTTTATCCTAACAACGTCGAGTTATTCTATCTCCTATTTTCAACTCTCAACTCATAGACATACTATTTACGGAAACGACAATAACATACCCCAAATATGGGATATTCAAACAGGAAAAGAAATTCAAGAACTTGTAGGGCACACCTCTACTGTAACCAGTGCGGGCTTTAGTGCAGAGGGGATTTTCATTGTCACCGCAAGTAACGATAATACCGCTCGTCTGTGGGAAGCCCAGACAGGGCGTGAAGTTCGGCAATTCAAAGGTCACACCCTCCCACTGAACCATGCCAGCTTTAGTCGCGATAGTCAATATCTTGTCACCGCGAGTTGGGATCGCACTGCAAAGTTATGGGATGTTGCTTCGGGACGCGAAATTCGTCAACTTGCGGGGCATACCGCGCCATTGACAACGGCACATTTTAGCCCTGATGGGCGATATGTTCTCACGACAAGTCACGACTCGACCATGCGCCTATGGAATATAAAAACCGGTGAGGAGGTTCGCCGTTTTGCGGGACACACGGGCGCAATTCTCAGTGCCGCATTCAGTCCAGATGGGCATCATATCGTTACCGCAAGCTCTGACGGTACTGCCCGCATTTGGGACACCGACTATCGTGATTTCATCGACTACGCCTGCACGCGCGTCTTCCGCGACCTTACCGACGAGGAACGCCAGCGCTACGGCATCCCCGCCGACTCCCCCACTTGCGACCATTTCGGCCCAAAATCACAGCGAGAATAACCGCCGCGACGACCTCATTCCCCGAAAAACTTGACCAATCGCGAAACTCGTTGGAAAATAACTGCGTTCAGACATTCCAGGATCAGTATTCCATCACAGGATCAGATAGTCCAGGAGATGAAAGAATATGGGCTACGATTTAGTCAACCAGAAAAACGAAGTCTATCACTCCCCATTGATCGCATTCAGGGAAATGATCGACCTGGCCGAGCGTTATGGCTGGCAGCCGATGGGAACACTCCCGCCGGAAGATGCCCAGGAATGGGACGGCAATTACTTTTATGACAATGGGCAGATCGTCACTGGGGAAGATTTAAAAGCGATGGCGGATGGTCTTGAACGCGCCCTGAGCATGTCACCACAGCTTTTCCTCGAAGAAGATAAGGCGCAGATTCGGGATTTTATTAATTTCTGCCGCGAAAGCGACTATCTCTTCATTTACTGACACTGGCCTGCGTTCAAACTGGGAATTCTTCCTCACCCTACCAGAATCAAGAGGGTGCACGGCTGTGCGCCCCTACAATATCATGATGTGTCAAAGTTTCCGAACTCAGCACTCAGCACTTTAAACTCATCACTTTTGACTCATTACTCATACTGCAATGCGCGGATAATATCGAGCTTCGCGGCACTCCGCGCAGGCAAAATACTCGCGAACAGCGCCAGCACCACGCCCAGAATCACCGCCGCGACGATGCCCACCAGCGGGAACGTGTATGGCACAGACCAGCCGACAATCGAAAACGCCTGGATAAACCCGTAGCTCATCGCCACGCCCGCCAGCACACCCATCGCCGCGCCGAAAACGCCGAGCAGCAGCGCCTCGCCCATCACCATGCGCCGCACCTGCCCGCGACTGCCGCCCACCGCCCGAATAACGCCGATTTCGCGCGTCCGTTCGAGGATATTGATCGTCAGCGTGTTCAGCAGGCCGAGCGCCGCCGGGATCAGAATCAGCAGCCCCAGCACGTAGAACATGCTCATCGCGCCGGTGGTCAGGTTCATCAATTCCTCGCGATATTCGCCCGTTAACTGCGGCGTGAACTGCGGGTAATCCGTCAGAATCGCCTCAATTTCGCCCATCGCCGCCGTTTTGTCCGCGTCCGGCTTCAGGTCGATCATCAGCATGATGTCCTCGGATTTATGAAAATCCGCTGCCAGATTCGCCTGCGAGATGAAAACCACGGCGATTTTGAAGGTCAGCAGGTCATTCGCCACCGCGCTGATGCGGTATGTCTGCGGCCCGTCCGCCGTCTCCATCACAAATTCATCACCGACATTTTTCTTCAAACTCTGCATCGCCAGCGACGTGATAATGGCGTTCCGCCCGCTGCCCAGCGCCGCGAATGCTTCGTCCGCCGTGCCTGCGCTGAAATCGAACGATGCAACATTGGGGTATTCCGCCGGGTCAATGCCCATAATTTGCAGGCTTTGCCCATCCCCGATGCCCTTTGCATAGCGTAACGTGCCAATGCTCTCAACGTCCGGCAGCGCCCGCACCTGATTGGCGAGATTTTCGTCCGCGCCAATCACATTGTCATACACAGCAATCGACTGCGGCAGCAGAATCACATCACTGGAAAAATTTCGGTTCGCCAGATTCGTTACCAGATCGCCCAGCGCTGTCACCAATGCCGCCATCAGCACCAGGGTCGCCAGCCCGATCATCAGCGTACTGGCCGTGATCGCGGCCCGCCCCGGCTGCCGCACCAGATTCCCACGCGCCAGATCACCCTCCCGCGCGAACCATAGTGTCAGCAGCGGGCTGAACAGACGCGCCATCGGGATCACCAACCCCGGCGCGGCGATCACCATGCCCACCAGGAACAGCACCGCCCCGCCAACTGCACCCCGGCTGCCCACCAACAGCAGCACAACCGAAAGCACCATGATGCCCACGCCCACGACCAAACTCCAACGCGCCGCGCGATCAACGTTGGTGTTACTGGCAGGGCGCAGCGCTTCCAGCGGCGACGTTTGTCCGGCCTTCCGCGCAGGCCAATAGCCCGACAGCAGCGCCGTCAACAGCCCCAGCACCACCGCCACCAACACCGCCGAAGCGTTCAATTGCAGGTGCAGGTTGCCGCGATTCAGATAAGTTCCCCAATACTGATTCACGGCATTGACACCCGCCCACGCCATTGAAAAGCCGAGAATCAGCCCGATCAGCGTCCCCAAAAACCCCTGAACCAGGCTCTCGATGACGATCATGGAGGTGATCTGCCGCCGTGTCGCGCCCATCGCCCGCAGCATCCCCAGGTCGCGCTTGCGTTCGATAATCACGGTTCGGAACGTGTTAAAGATCAGGAACGCGCCCAAAAACAGCGCCAACAGGCCAAACAGGTCGAACATGGCGAGGCCAATTTCCATCGCTGCGAACGCACTCGTCGCGTCGCTGCTGGCGCTCATCTGGTAGCCGCTGCCCAGCGCACTCTGGATTTCCGCGCTCACCGCTTCCCGATCCGCGCCCGGATTAACCGCTACTTCGACGGTGTTAATCAGACCCGGCTGGTTGAGCGCCGCCTGCGCATCGGCCAGCGTCACATAAAATTGCGGAGTCGCGCCGCCCTGTTCTGCCAGAATGCCGGAAACGGTGTAAATTTTCAGCCCGCCCGCCGTAATCAGCGGAAAGGTCGTCCCCACTTTGAGATCGGGCGCGAGTTCCGCCAGACCTGCTGGAATCAACACCTTGCCCGTGTCCCCCGGCTGCAAAAATTCCCCTTCGCTCATCACAAACTGGCGCACGTCCTGAATAGTCGCCGCGTCAAGTCCGATCAGTTCGATCTGCGCCACTTCGCTGCTGATTATTGACGGGATAGTGAACTGCCGCCGCAGAATCCCGCTGACAGCCTTCACATTCTGCACACCCGCGATTTGCTCCAATACGGCGTTCGGCTCAAACGATTCGCCAGATGTGCTGGTGACGCTCGTATCCGCGCCCGTCACCGAGGTCATCGTCTGTTGAAACGTGCTGTATGCGCTCGGCAGCACCAGGTTAATCGCAAAAATCAGCGCCACGCCGAACACAATCGCCAGCGTCGTCAGCGCCGTCCGCAGCTTGCGCCCATTCAGATAGCGCAAACCCATCAATGTCATTTGCCAAACGCCTGCTCCTGCGTTCATGTTTTTTACCTTCTTACTAGACCGATTTTTCGGCCACATCAACCGTTGGGCATCTATGTCACGCCCAAAATTTTCACCTAATCGACATCTTCGTAGGGATGCACAGCCGTGCGCCCTGCAATCTCATACAGTCGGCATCTTCGTAGGGGTTTGATACATCAAACCCTTCTCGTTGTCGGTCTGCCTGGGCATGTTGATGCGATGAAGCAAAATAATCAGGTAACGTTTGCGTAGGGGCGCAATATATTGCGCCCTTTGTTTTCCCGTTTATGTCTTCATACGGGCGGGTCTGAGACCCGCCCCTACAATCAACCGCGCCGGAATTTCGCTGACTGGCTGACCAGCTGACCTGCTTCTGCTTCTCCGCTACCCGCTGATCGCCACCCGGCCCAACTGTTCGCGAATCTGATCGGCCTTGCCCTGCCCCTTGAGGCGATTTTCGTCCACAATCGTGCCATCCTTGAGAAACACGATCCGGTCAGCATACGCCGCCACACGCGGATCATGCGTCACCAGAATCAGCGTCTGATGCCACTGATCGACGGCCTTGCGCAGCATTTGCACGACTTCATCGCTGGATTTCGAATCGAGGTTGCCCGTCGGTTCGTCCGCCAGCACCACAGCCGGTTTCGTCACCAGCGCCCGCGCCAGTGCCGCCCGCTGCTGCTGCCCGCCGGAAAGTTCAGAAGGCCGATGGGTCGCGCGTTCCGCCATCCCCACCTGCGCCAGCGACGCATTCGCCCGTTGCAGCGCTTCGGGTCGCGGAACACCGTCCAGAATCAGCGGCATCGCCACGTTTTCCTGCGCCGTCAACACCGGAATCAGATTGAAAAACTGGAACACGAAGCCCAGCGATTCCCGCCGCAGCGCCGAAAGCGCGTCGTCATTCATGACGCTGATGTCCTTGTCGCGTATCCACACTTTGCCGCTGCTGGGCGTGTCCAGCCCGCCGAGCAGATACAGCAGTGTGCTTTTACCGGAGCCGCTTGGCCCCATAATCGCAACAAATTCGCCCTCCTCCACGTCCAGATTCACCTTATCCAGCGCGTAAATCGGCTGGCTGGCCTCCCCGTACAGTTTCGTAAGCTGTTCCGTCCGTACAATCGTCATGTTGCCCTTCCCGTTCTGTTGTCTGCTTTAATATCCAGGGTGATTTCGCCCCGGCGTGTGTTTGTTTACATGATTTCCGTAGGGGCGACGCATATCCACCCGCATGATTTCCGTAGGGGCGACGCATATCCACCCGCATGATTTCCGTAGGGGCGGCTCGCGAGCCGCCCCTACAATACGTTTTCACTCATCACTTTTTACTCCACCCCCTCCGCCACCTTCCGCTTGGGTCGCCCACGCGCTTTCGGCGCAGGCTTCGGCGGCTCGTAGCGCTTCAAGGCAGGCAAACGCGCCTCGCACATTTCGATCCAGCGCAAATCGGCTTCCAGGTGCATCGTCGCGCTTTCCAGCAGCAGTATCCAGGGAAGCTGTGTTTGCGGATCAGCCTCGCGCATCAGTTCTGTCACCTGATGAAGCTGTTGAAAAAGCTCGCGCCGCTGCGCCATCAACACTTGCTCGGCACTCACCGGCCCGCCCACAAGACTCAACACAAACTTGATGTAAAACGCATCACCCAGCCGATAATCGCGCACTTCCGCGCTCAGATACCAGCTTTCGAGTTCGCGCTGCCCTTCCTCGGTGATGCAATAGACTTTCCGATCCGGCGCGTCGTCGATTTCCTCGACTTCATAATCGACGAGATTGGCCTCTTTCAGCCGCGTCAGTGTGCTGGCGATCTGCCCCGGCTTGACATCCCATTCGGCATTGACCACCGTGTTAAGCTGCTTGCCGAGTTCGTAGCCGTGCATCGGATGCTGGTAAAGGAGTGCGAGGAGAGTGTATTTGACCGACATTTTGACCTATAAATTCGCCGCTAAAAACCTATACACTGCGTAGCTAATTTCGATAAAATAAACTATACACCCGGTGTCTAATTTCTGTCAAGCGATTTTCGGTGGTCTTGATGCGTTCTTGATGCCCACCTGTCTCTGCATATCATATTGACCGGATTCCGATCTTGATACCACTTACACCCATTCCCTGATTCCGCGCTACAATAAATGTCAAATGTTCATGTACTGAGTTTTTGACGCAGCACTTTTCACGCAGCACTTTTAACTGAAAGCTCTGTTTTCAGTCCTTAGCCTTTAGTCCGTAGTCCGTAGCCCTTTATTTCTTAAGGAGCAATTATGCAAACCGAACTCCAAAAGTCTGCCCTCCGCCAGCAGTATGATGTCGAAGGTTACTGCATCGCCCGCAATGTCATCGACCCCGGCCTCGTGCAGGAAGTCCGCGATCACGTCGCGTGGCTTGCCGAAAAACACCCCGAAATGCGCCCGGAGCAGTATTATCACCAATTGGTGCAGCACGACGCTTTTTGGGTGCGCCTGATCTCCGATGATCGCCTGCTGGATGTCGCCGAGCAGTTCATCGGCCCGAATATCGCCCTGTTCGCCTCGCACTACATCGCCAAGCCGCCGCGCGATGGTCAGCCCGTTTTGTGGCATCAGGACGGCGCGTACTGGCCGCTTGACCCGATGGAAGTGGTCACGCTCTGGCTGGCAGCGGACGACTCCACGCCCGAAAATGGCGGTATGAAAGTCATTCCCCGCACGCAAAATCTGGAATTCTTTGAGATCAAAGAGCGCAAGGATATTGCCAATGTGCTGAGTTCCGGCATTGACGAAAACGTCGTGGATGCCGATCACGCGGTTGACATCGTCCTCAAGGCAGGCGACGTGTCCATTCACCATCCCAACATCATTCACGGCTCGGATGCCAACACGTCGGACAAGTGGCGGCGTGGCTTGACGATTCGCTATATTCCCGCCAGCACGCGCATTGTTACGCCGGATAATCGCCTGTGGGAAGCGGCCTTCCTGCTGCGTGGCGAGGCTGTCCCCGGCATCAACCAATACAACCCCTGGCCGAAATATGATCCCGAAACGTCGGTCTATTTCAAGGGCAGCGAAAACTGGCCGCCCGCCGGAAAAGGCTAAAATTTGGCGCGTGTTTGTAGGGGCGCAATAATGTGGTTTAACAAAATGACACGGGTAAAGATTTAGAAGGGCACGATACATCGTGCCCCTACGAAGATGTGATCGTGTTATCCATATTTAATCACTAAATCGCATGATTGCGCTCCTACGGAAATATACCGCCATGATTTCTGTGATTCTACTTAGTCCTCAGTCCTTAGTCCTTAGTCCTTTATTACTTAAGGAGCAATTATGCAAACGGATTTACAAGTCTCTGAACTTCGCCGCCAATATGATATCGAAGGCTACTGCATCGCCCGCAACGCCATCGACCCTGAACTGGTGCAGGAAGTCCGCGATCATCTCGATTGGCTGGCGAAAAGACATCCCGATGTCCGCCCGGAACACTATCACAATTGGATGATCGCGCACGATGCTTTTTGGGTGCGCCTCATCTCCGATGAACGCCTGCTGGACATCTGCGAGCAGTTTATCGGCCCGAATATCGCCCTCTTCGGCTCGCACTATATCGCCAAGCCCCCGCGCGATGGTCAGGCCGTTTTGTGGCATCAGGACGGCGCATACTGGCCGCTGGACCCGATGGAAGTGACCACGCTTTGGCTGGCAGCCGATGACTCGACACCCGAAAACGGCTGCATGAAGGTCATCCCACGCACCCAGCATCTGGAATTTTTCGAGATGAAGGAACGCACCGACGTTGCCAATGTGTTGAATTCCGGCATCGACGAAAACGTGGTGGACGTGGAAAGAGCCGTTGATATCATCCTTAAGCCGGGCGATGTGTCGATCCATCACCCCAACATCATTCACGGCTCGGAAGCCAATCTGTCGGACAAGTGGCGGCGCGGCCTGACGATCCGTTATATCCCGACCTCCACACGCATTATCGTACCCGAAGGCAAACTGTGGGAATCGGCTTTCCTGCTGCGTGGCGAGGCTGTCCCCGGCATCAACAAATATTACCCCTTCCCGAAATACGATCCTGAGACTTCGATGGATTTTAAAGGCCGCGAAAACTGGCCTCCGCCCGGAAAAGGCTAAATCTAACCTCACCCCCAACCCCTCTCCGAATTCAGAGAGGGGAAAAACAGCGTCTTCAAGTCCCTCGCCCCTGTGTGGGAAAGGGACGCTTCGCGAGGGTGAGGTTGATTAGATTTCTAATTGCACGTTATACAGATTCGCATACGCGCCACCCAACGCGATCAACTCGTCGTGCGTCCCCTGTTCATCAATCCCGTTGTCCGTCAGCACCACAATACGCTGCGCATTGCGGACGGTTGATAAACGATGAGCGATGACCAGCGTCGTGCGGTTGTCGGAGAGCTTTTCCAGCGACTCCTGAACCGCCTTTTCGCTTTCATTATCCAGAGCGCTCGTCGCCTCATCAAAAATGATGACGGGCGGGTCTTTTAAGAAAACGCGGGCGATGCTCAAACGCTGCTTTTGCCCGCCGGACAATTTCACGCCGCGCTGACCAATATCCGTGTCGTACCCATCCGGCAGCGACATGATGAAATCATGGGCATTCGCCATTTTGCCCGCCGCAACAATTTCATCCTGCGTGGCATCAAGTTTGCCGTAGCGGATATTGTCGGCGACAGTTCCGGCAAACAGATAGACATCCTGCTGGACAACGCCAATCTGCCGCCGGAGTGAGTCGAGGCAAATACCCTTGATATTCTGACCATCGAGCAGGATTTCCCCCTCATTGACCTCATAAAAGCGCGGGATGAGCGAACACAGCGTTGTTTTGCCCACGCCGGAAGACCCCACCAGCGCCACATATTCCCCGGCTTTGATGTCCAGCGAGATATTTTTGACCACATAGTTATGGTCTTCCTTGTACTTGAAGCTGACATTTTTGAAGACCACATTTCCGTGAACGTGCTTCAGTTCGACGGCATCGGGAAAGTCCTGAATATCCGGCTGTACCTCCATCATTTCCATAAATCGGTTAAACCCGGTGATGCCTTCCTGGTAATTTCTGGCGAGATTCACCGTCCGTTGGATCGGCTCAACCAGCAGGCCGACACATAGCAAAGCCGTCAGCAGGTCAGCCAAGTCCAGCGACGTACTCACAATCGCAGCGCCGCCAAAGATGATGACGGCGATGGTCATGAGATGTGTGAACGCGATCATACCGCCAGAAAAATGGGCATCACTTTTATAAATATCGTCTTTGCTCGCCACAAAACGGGCGTTTTCGGCGGCGAATTTCTGGATTTCGATGGCTTCGTTGGTGAAAGACTTGACGACACGGATGCCCGCCAGCGTATCTTCAACCTGCGCGTTGACATCCCCCAGCCGTTCATAACTTCTGCTCAGGGCGATATTCAGGCGCTTATTGAAATAAAACGCATAGGCCGCCATGATCGGCAAAAACAGAAAGATAATGAGCGTCAGGGCAACATTGATATGGAGCAGGATGATAAACACGCCACCAAACGTCAGCAGCGAAATGGCGAAGTCTTCCGGCCCGTGATGATAGAGTTCGGAAATCGAATTGAGATCATTGGTGATCCGCGACATGAGCTGACACGTTTGTTGTTCATCATAAAAACTGAACGACAGCTTTTGATAATGTTCAAACAGTTCGCGGCGCATATCCGCTTCCATCAGCGCCCCCATCACATGCCCATGATGCTCAAAATAGATGTTGCAGGCCGTATGCACGATCACCAGCGCCAGCATTACAGCGCCCACCCCATAGATTTGATTGAGCGCGTCGGGTGTATCGCTTGCCAGCACGATTTTGGTGATGATGTTTGCGCATAACGGCAGTGCCAGCGCTGCCGCCGACACGACCAACGAGCAGGCCATATCCACAGCAAACAAGCGCAGATACGGCTTGTAGTAAGACAAGAATTTCTTGCTTCGGGAATTCATAAATTGTTCCTCAAACAGCCAGTCCGGTATCGGCGACAGATCGCGCCGATGTGCTTCAGACTTAGGAGCAAAGCGCGGCGTTCAGCCTATGAACAGGCAGCGCAATACCACCTCACGTCATAAAATGGTCAGGCACGTCAGATTGGCGATTTGAGGAGAATCAAAAACGATGGGGAATTATCCAGGGGATTTAAAATCGGCGGCGGGCGATGGGCGACATGCGTCAACCATCACGCCGGAGCATGTTCGATCTACTCTGGATAATGCCTAAGCGTCGGAATACAGGCGTACCTGATTCGACATTGGATATGATAGGTTGAGGACTGCCACTCAGATTATTTCCTGTGCAATAATTTATACAACAAGAGACATCGTAGTGTAAAAAGAGTTTTCCGTCAATCAGAAAGGATCATTGAGGGTCACGGCATGTAAAACGGCGGAACTTTTCCCCGTCCTCCGGCGTAAATAAGGTGTAAATACATCGCCGAAAGGACTCCCGTAATGTTCCGACGATTCTTATTTTTGCTAGCGACGACAATATTTTTACTGACCGTTGGCCTCGCACAAGCCCAGGACAACCCGATCACCATCACGCTCGGCATCCCAGCCGGATTGGATGCCATCTACAAAGATACGGTTCTCACCCGATTTCACGAGCAGCATCCCGATATTCACGTCGAAGTTGTCACGCTCGATTCCAGCTTAACCCTCTTAACCGACCCGGCTACTGATCCGATACAACATTTTCAGGATGCCGCTGCGTTGGCGAACACCGCCGATGTCCTCTATGTCAGCCGCTACAACCTCAGCCTGGAGGCCACCCGCGCGGGCAATATTCTCGATCTCGAGCCGCTGCTCAGTATCAGTACGACCTTTAACAGCGACGATTTTGAACCCGCCGTTTACGATTCGTTCCAGTGGGATGGCAGCACATGGGCAATTCCGACCATCATCGACGCGATGGGTCTGATGTACAATCCCGCCGAATTTGATGCAGCCGGAGCGCCCTATCCCCAGCGGGATTGGACGCTTCAGCAGTTGGGTGATGCCGCGCGTCTGCTGGAAGGCGGACTCGTGGTTTACGATTTCTCGCTGCCAGCGGCTTTACGCGCATTTTCTGGCGCGAATTTTTACGATCTGGACACGCCGCGACTCGCAACGCCTGAACTCGCCGACCTCCTGACACTATGGGTGAAGCTTGAATCTGATGGCGTGATCTCGTCGCAATTTCCTGGCCCGGAGGAAACGCCCTTTCAACTCACGTCCAGCTATTTAATCGCCGGAGACGCGGAACTCGCCGCCCTGCCTCTGACGCTGGAGCCATTCGGATTTGCCGTCAGTGCCGGAACAGCCAATCCAGAAGCCGCTTTCGCCCTGGTCGAATATTTATCGCAATCGCCGGAAGTCACGCAAGCGCAGTTTGGCGGCGTTCCTGCGCGGATCAGCCTGCGCACTGAGTCGCGATTTCCCGAAGTCGATGCCTATATGAACGAGGCCATCGCCAATGCCAGTCCCGCGCCCGATGTGCTGCTGGGCAACACTGTCGCCGCTGCCCTCAACCGTGTCCGCGCGGGTGAAGATGCGCTCACGGCATTGCAGACTGTCGAAGCTGGTGCCATCAACGCGCTTGCCGCGGCCGATTCCCAGCGTGATACGACCACCGTTGCCGTCGCTACTCTCGTACCGACACCTGTCGTCGCCGCTGACGAAATCGCGCTCAATTTTGGACTTGTCTCGTCCAGCCCCGGCACAACAGACCGCGCCGCGTGGCAGCGTGTCATCGACAATTTTGTCGCGCAAGACCCGCAAATCGCCGCGATTACCCTGAACGTGATCGAGCCGACCAGCCCCAATTGGAATGACGGTATCGAGGTCGCAAATGACTGCTTTTTCTGGCCCTACAGCGCCATCAGCCAATATAATCCGTCGCAGATTCTCGACCTGCAACCGCTGATCGACGCTGATCCAAATTTCAGCGATGACGACGTGTTGGCGGGGGTCATGTCGCAGCTTCAGCGTGAGAATGGCACATGGGCGCTCCCGGTCAGCATCTATCCCACCGTGCTGCGCTACAACGCCCAGATGTTAGCCGACGCGGGCGTGACGATCCCCGAAAATGGCTGGACAGCAGGCGAATTTTTAGACGCGCTCAACCAGCTTAAAACGGCTTTTTCGGGTCGGCCTCTGTTCGCGCCGGACATCACCGGCAATGCCTACTCGATGCTCATGGCGGGTTTTGGTGCGCTGCCGATTGACACCCGCACCAATCCACCGACCTATAATTTTTCTGTTCCGACCACCGTCGAGACGATCCGGCAGGTCTTAAATGCCGCCAAAGACGGTACGATTCTGTATAGTCCGCTGGCGGCGTTTCGATTTACGAACTATCCAACCGAGAATCCAGTCGCCTTTTACGTCGATGAGTTGATGTACGGCAGCACAGGTTATGCGTTTGGCGATCAGGCCAATGCCTACGCCATGATGACCTTCCCATACGGCGATGAGTTCACGCCTGTCGCTTACGAGTTGTCGATGCTGTTCATCAGCGCCAACACGCTCAACCCGGAAGCCTGCTACCGCTTCATCAGCACCATGGCGCGGACACCGGAATTATTTACGGGGATGCCTGCCTATCAATCAGTTCTGAATGCGCCGGAAACCGCTGCCTCACGCGGCGAAAATGCCATCGCGACATTCCAGAAATTCGCCGAGCAGCTTGAATCGCCCAATCTGATCGTGGTCGATAATCCGCCGTTCGAGTCGCTGTTTCTCAAGTTCGTCTTTGATCGCTACGTGATCGACAACGCCGATCTCGATGCTGGACTCGCCCAGGCGCAGCAGTCGGTAGCGGATTTTCGAGCCTGCGCGGAGGGCATCGACACGCTGCACTCCGGCCTCGATGATCGCCTCTTAAAATGCGTCGATCAGGTCGATCCGGCAGTTTTCGATAGTTTGGGGATTCCCAGAGGTTAAGTAGCGCCGGATGCTGGAAGAAGTTTGTCCGCAAATTGAATATGGCCTGTCTGTATAGGGATGCGGGATACCCGTTACCAAAAACACGCACGTGTTTGCGAACATTTCGGATAGTGTGAAGCCGTCATTACCCGCACCCTACAAGGCAAATCGTTTCGATAGGCTACCTGATGGCTATCGACGAACAGCTTCCTCGCTCACCGCGTTGGCGGATTGTGCGTCGCCAGAATTCGGAGTTCAATATCGCCGATATTTTCCAGGCTGTGATAAAGCCCCGGCGGAATGCTGCCGCCCATCCCTGCCTTAAGCGTCGTCTCGGTGTCCTCGTCGCCGATCTTCACCCGCAGCAGGCCTTCACCCTCCAGGATGTAAACCGTCTCGGTTTCAATCGGATGCACGTGCGTCTGGATTGTCCTGCCGACATCCACCCGCGCCAGCGCGACACTGATGGCTTGATGAGGATGAGTGAGGCGTGTCTCCAGAACTTTAAACGCGATCCCCGGAAAACGCGCGTCCTCCGTCCAGTCCATGCTGTTCGCGTCAAAAAGATGTGGCGTTTGTTGATTGGTCATGTTTTTATTCGCTTCTGATGTGTAAATAATGCCGATAATTGAACACCTACCCCGGAAACCGATTCTCGTTCACTTTCCCCAGGCTGGCGGGATTGTAGGTGTAGATGATGCAGCGGCGCGGCGAACGGGTGCGGTTGATCGCCGAATAGTGCAGCAGATACGGATCGAAAAAGATCATCTCCCCGGCCTTTAACGGGCAAGGCACGATCTTCGTCTGGTCTACATAAGCCGGGTCAATTTCGAAAGTGCTGCCCTGTTTGAACGGCAGCATCGGTTTCCCCAGGTGACTGCCGGGGACAACTTTTAAGCACCCGTTTTCCTCGTTGGCATCGTCCAGATAGATGAAACAGGTAATCAACTGATCGGTATGGGCGCGCCAGCAGCAGTTCCAGTCCTGATGCCAGGGATAGGGCGAGCCATTCGGCAGCTTGAGATTGAGCTTGTCTTCGAAAAGCTCGACAGGTTCGCCGAAAATCGCGCTGACTGGCTCGATGATGCCCTTGTGAAAAGCCATCTCCGCGAAAATCGGGCTGATGTCGATGATCGGCTCCAGCTTGCGGATCACGCCTTCCATACCTTTGGCTTCTTCGCGGGTCAGATAGTTCTTTTCCCATTGGATGCGCGGCTCATGCTGTCCCAGATCGCTCAGGCACAACTCGACCAGACGGTCTGATTCGACGCGCAGAACTTCAAGCTCCTGCTCAGAAAATATCGCCTCGGATGTCAGATAGCCGTCTTCCAGATATTGTTGAACATCAACCTGCTTTGTGTTCACATTCGTTCCTTTCTACGTCCCGCTGTGTTTTACTCCCCTCTCTGAATTCGGAGAGGGGTTGGGGGTGAGGTTGCATTTTCACTTTAGACGCGCACTACTCGCCCACTGCGTATATCGCGTCCTCGGTAATCCATTCGACCACCTCGGAGTCAAAATTATTCGTCAGCACCACTACGACCACATCCGCATCGGGGATGTAAATAGCGTTCGATTGAAAGCCGCTGCTCGCGCCGGAATGCCCATAAGCATTGCCGAACTCGGTTTCGATATTTTCCAATCCTAGTCCGTACAGGCCGTCCTCGCCATCATCCACCCAGTCCATTATCGCGTCGAGCGACTTCAACAGCTTCCCCTGGAACAGCCCTCGCATAAACAGCGCCAGATCGTCAGCAGTGGTGATAACCCCGCCATCGCCAAGTCCCACGCCGTCGTTCATCAGCGTCACATCGTCGAGACTGCCATCACCGTCATCATCGCCATAACCATGCACCAGCTTCGCACCCAACTGCGTCCCCGATTCAACAAACGAATTTTTCATCCCCAACGGCTGGAAAATCCGCGCATCGACCTGCTCGCCCAGCGTCGATTGGGTGACATTTTCGATAATCAGTTGCAGCAGGTTGTAATTGGTGTTGCTGTAATAGTAGCCCTCGCCGGGTGCAAAATACGCATCTTCATTATAAGCATAACGCACCGTTTCCGCTGCCGTCCACACATGCTGCGGATCATCATAAACCGCGTCATAAAAATCATCGCTCTCGGTATAATTGAAAATCCCGCTGGTCATGTTCAACAACTGGCGGATGGTCATCGCTTCACCGTTGGCAATCTGATCGGAAATTTCGGCATCGAGATAGCGGCTCATCGGGTCATCCAGCGTGAGTCTGCCTTCCTCGGCAAGCTGCTGCACCACCACCGACACGAACATTTTGCTGGTGCTGGCGATGCGGAAATGATCACTGGTTTTGATCGGTGTATTCTGCGATAAGTCTGCCAGTCCCCGCGCCTCGACCCATGTCCCCGCCGGATTGCTCACCAGCAGCACCACTCCCGGCTCATCCGCGCCCACATAATCGGCAAGAATCGCCTTCAAGTCCGGCGCTTGTGCCATGTATGCCACATGTGCCACGAATGCGACTTCGGATTTTTCTGCCAGCGCTGGTCGTAAAATAAAGAGACTGAGTGCTGCCACAATCAGCAGCGATTTAAACCCACGCATAAGATTTCCCTCTAATCCATTTTCATGCCACAATATCAGTCTCATTTTATTTCGATACCTGCCATCTTTTGTGTGGGATTTCCAGATATTCACAACCTTTGCCTCTTTGCGCTCTTTGTGTTACGTTTTTTGCATTATAGATTTTTGTTTTTTGAGCTTTAGGAGATTTTTTAATGCGCCTCACCGTCAGCAACTACACATTTGAAGCCATTCCGCTGGAAGGCACATTCGCCATTTGTCACTCAATGGGCTTTAAGGGTGTCGTCGTTTCTGCTTTCAAGGAGCGCGGGAACGGCGGCTACGACCCCGATGAAGTCGCCGCCCATCCGCAAAAATACGCCGACCACCTGAGCGCCCTGCTCGACAAATATGAATTGGAATGTGTCGATTTTTTCCCGCAGTTTTCGCCCAATTTTTATGACCGCGCACTCAACCACCCCGACTCTGCCGTCCGTGACAGCACTATAAAAGGCTTTCGCGGCATCGTGCAGTTTTGCAAGCTGGCAGGCATTCATGGCGTAACCATGCTTCCCGGTGCGCAGTTTATGGATCGCACCCAGGAGCAAAATCTCGATCTTTCCGGGCAGATGCTTCAGCAGTGCGCCGAAATCGCGGGCGAAAACGGCGTGGAACTTTATTTCGAGCCTCATGCTGAATCGGTCTGCGACAAGCCAGAACTCGCGCTCTCGATCATCGAACGCGCACCCGCCGCAAAATTCGCGCTCGATTATTCGCATTTCCTGGTTCAGAACATCGCGATGGAGCGGATTCACCCCCTCCTGCCACACGCCGGGACATTCCATATTCGTCAGGCGCGCAGAGGCAAAATCCAGGCACGCTATAAAGACGGGATCATCGACTTCGTGGACATCATCCAGCGCCTGAAAGCTGTCGGCTACTATGGCTGCCTGACCATCGAATACATCTGTGCGGATTGGTACGGCGGCAACGAAATGGACACACTTTCGGAAACGATGATTACCAAAGCGGCGCTCGAACGCTACGTGGACGTATGAGAATCAACGACATTACCCTGGCCTCCGAGCTGGAAAACGTGCTGAAAAGCCATCTCATGATCGGCAACGCGACTTCCGCCAATGTTCAGGCGTTTTTACAGGCGCAGGATTTGGAGTGCAGCCCAGCGATACGCCGCAGCGACGGAATTCGCGCCGGAGGTTCGTCCTACTGGCGCTTTTTACAGGCGGATTGTGACAGCTATCGCTCGTGCAGCATCCAGGGCAAAGTCCGCTGGACACGTTTCGAGCGCAAGGGAAGATGGCCCTGGCAGTGGCTGCTGAACTGGATTTTCTACGATGCCGACGATCTGGATCGTATGCTTCTTTTCAGCTTTCGAAGCGACATCCTGGTCGAAATCAAGGTGATTAGCGCTTAAACGGGTGTTTAAGAATCTCTTTGAATATTCGCGCAACCTCACCCCGTAACCGCATTCGTGTCTCCAATACGTTGGAGAGGGGGAGTCAGGCGGGATTTAAGCCCCTCCCTATTGCTATGAGGAGGGGTTGGGGTGGGGATGCACCTTCACTATCGGACAACGCTATTTAGGGTGAGGGTTGAGTGCGCTTTCCAAAACTCAGGTTATACAGGTCTTTAACAGGAACAAACTTTTTATGGTCGTCTGTGTATGAAAATTCGGTTTCTCGTCGCTGCCCAATCCGCAGAAGTCGAACGGATTTTAAAACACCATCTACTGAACGCGACATTGACCGATGTCCAGACGTTCCTGGAGGAGCGTCGTTTGGGCTATGGTCTGCGGAAGCCGGACGGCGTGAAAGCCGACTTTGACAGTGCGATTGTCTGCATGATAAACGGAGTCAAAATCCCCTGGACGAAATTCGAGCGCGTCCGGCATTGGCCCTGGGAGTGGATGTGGTACTGGCTCGTCGATCACGCCTACGATGGCGATCATACGGTTCAGTTCAATTTTCGCGACAATATTCTGGTCGAAATCACAGTGACGGCAAACGATGTACCTCTCCCCTAAATAACATTGTTGATTTATCTGTTCATGCTGGCGAACTTTTATCCCGCTCAGCCTGTTTTGTAGGGGGATTATCCCACCACCGCCTCCATACCTACGAATGCGCCAAATCTGGCCGCGCCCGCCGCGAATCCCGCCATTTCATCAGCATTGAGTGTCGTAAACGGGCTGGGTGTGACGATCACGCTGCCTTTTTTGAACGCCCGTTTCCACGTCCCGACCACGCGCCCCTGGCTCACAATCGTCGGATAAAATACGCCGTTGCCGCCGGGACAAACCTGATTCGCGTACTCAGCATCCAGCACCGCGCTGCGATCTTTGTAGCCCAGAATATATTCGTCAAACCCCGACAGCAAATGAATCGGATCGTGATTTTTCGCCTTCGATTCTTGCGGCATCCAATAGGTCTGATCGCCAATTGTTTCCGCGACAAATTCTGATTTCACCGCCTCAAAACCTGCTCTGGCATCGCTGGTTTTTAATCCAGTCCACCACACAAAATCCTGAAAAGTCGCCGGGCCGTGACTGCTGAAGTAGCGCCGCGCAAATTCCGCCAGCGCTTCGTCCTGCGCCAATGTTTTCGCCGATGCCGGACGCAGCGCCCTATACAGATCATCACCGCCGCGCGTCAAACCCCGGCACAACAGACCATCCAACGCCGCCCGTTGCAGGATATAGATGCCGCGCTGCCCTTTTGTCACGATGCCGTTTTCTTCCAGCCTCGCCAACAATTCCGCACGGCTGAAAGTTCTACTTACTGTATTACTCCCCCTCTCTAAAGCATTGGAGAGGGGGTTGGGGGGTGAGGTTTGAGTTTCGCCGTCTAGCCACGACGCCAGCAGATCATTGGAGCGCATCATGGTTGGCTCGTCCAGTTCGAGTTCCCGATAGCGTCGTGCATAGCCCGCGATCAGTTTTGGCGCGAGGAGCGAGAGCATCCAGCCGACATCCGCACCCGCCACGATATGCAGCGTCCCGCGCAGCAGCCATGTTCGGACGATGCTCCCGTCATCGAGCGCCCGGTCAACCGTAGCCTGTGTCGCGCCTGCTGACTGTGGCAATCGCAGCCCAATCGACCATTCCACGCTGGCATAATCCTGCGCCTGGATCGCGCCCAACCAGCTTGCGACCTCCGCCGCCGTCTGAAATTCCGAATGCGCAATCCGCTGATTTTTGAGCCTTTGCGCGGGAATATTGGGTACTGTCATGGTGGCACTTCCTTAACTGATAAATTCATACAAACGCAAACGGGCTTATACAAGCGCAAATGGAACATTGTCAACGAGTTTTCTGCAAAAAACATCGGCAAACTCATGGGTATTCCTTATAAAGAGTGGAGAATTTCGCTCACTGGGCAGCATCACCTGAAAAGCCAGATTTTCCAGCGCGGCGGCACATAAGAAAGCTTCCGCAGCCATGTGCGGGAGTTGTGTTCCCGTGCGCGTCACCTGATACCCTGCCATGAGGGCTTGCCGCACACTGACATCGAGATACATAAAATGATAGAGCGTGACACCCAGATCATAAGCAAAATGACCGGCTCGTAGACTTCCGAAATCAATGGGGCGCGGTTCGTCATCCTTAAAGATGATGTTGTCGTGGTGTAAATCGCCATGAATCGACCCCCAGACAGATGGTTCTTTGCCTAATGTCTGCATCATGGCGAAAATCCGTTGACTCGCCGCTTCTACTACAGCCCATGCCGACGATGACAGGATTCCCCAATCAACCACGATACTCAGGCCGTCAAGCCACTTTTTAAGCGATGCCGGATCAGAATCGTAGGTTGGCAATTTCCTGGGTGGCGTCCACTGGCTGGCGTGGTTGTGTAATTTCGCCATCATTACGCCGATCAAGTGAGCCTGCTTTGGCGACGGCTCACGGGGATGTTCGCCATCCAGCCAATGTTGCAGCGAACAGTAGAAGGGTGTCGTCAGGTCATGGAAATTCACACTTGTGAGCAGTTCGCCAGCGTGGTTGGTGAGGGGCTGCTGCACGGTTAGATCAGTTTGACGTGCCAGGTTGTCTAACCATAGTAAACCAGCGCGAATACTTTCGGGCGAGTAACTTGCTACCTCCCCTGCGGGCTGCGCGATTTTCAGCAGCAAAGGTCGCTGCGGTGTTTCGATGTGATAGGCGACTCCGGCATTGTGACCAACACAGCGGATGCCTTCGACCTGCACTGGATAGTGTTCAAGGCAAGCCAGCGCCAATTGATGATAACGCTGCTGTCGCTGTTCTTCACTCATACCCGCAAACTTGTCGTTAAATTCTCCCATGATCTGCCTCAAAACATGCCAAAGATGATGAGATTATAATAATTTGGAGTGTACAATAACGTCCCAAACCTTATCTTTTCCAGGGCGGTACACCAACCATGACCAACGGCCCCGATTTTTACGACCAGGAAAACGTATTTGACTATTATACGAAGCGGCGGCAGCGCGACGATAATCCCAATGATACGCTTGAAGCGCCGATTTTCATGGAGATGCTGGGCGATTTTCACGGCGCGGACATCCTCGATCTCGGCTGCGGTCAGGGTGGTTTTGGCATAAAACTCCTGGCGGATGGCTGCCGATCCTACACGGGGTTGGAAGCGTCTACGCGCATGTTCGCCGCCGCCGATGCGCTGAAATCCGCCGGGGGACAGATCATTCTCACGCCAATGGAAAGCTGGACTTATCCAGAGGCCGCCTTTGATGTGGTCGTTTCGCGGCTGGCGCTGCATTACATCAGCGACATCGCGCAAATTTTTAACCGCGTTCATCACACGCTCAAACCGGGTGGACGGTTGATATTTTCCGTCGAACATCCGGTGATAACCTCCTCCAACCATTCTGCGACGGCGACAGGCAAGCGCCATGACTGGATTGTCGATGATTATTTCGTGACAGGGCCGCGCAACGTCTCCTGGATGGGCAGCGAAGTCATCAAATATCACCGCACCGTCGAAGATTATTTTAGCGGCCTTCAGCAGGCGCATTTTGCCGTCGAGCAGCTTCGCGAATCACGCCCACGCCCGGAAATGTTCGCGGACGAGGCGCTCTATGCCCGCCGCCAGCGCATCCCACTTTTCCTGATGCTCGCCGCCCGCCGGATTTAAATACGAATACGGCCTCAATCCACCAAATCGACCATTTCGCGCACGTTGCCCACCACGCCACCGACTCCGCGCTCAAATTCGCGATCCTGCGCGTTGACCAGCATCGGCAGATCGCTGGTCGGCATCAGCACCAGAAAACCTCTGCGGTTGATGAGTTCCCCAGGCAGCAGTTCCAGCCGGAAACGCTGGATCAGCATTGCCAGCACAATCTTCATTTCCATCATTGCGAAGGTCGCGCCCAGGCACATGCGTGGCCCGACACTGAAGGGGCTAAATTCAAAGGGCGACGGATTGATCGACTCCCAGCGCTGTGGGTTAAACCGTTCCGGTTCGGGGTAAAGTTCCGGCATGTGGTGGGTGTAATAGGTGCTGGTGATGATTTCCGTCCCGGCTGGCAATAAATATCCCCCCACTTCAATATCCTCGCCTGGGCTGCGGTAGACATTTGGCACAACCGGGATCACACGCATACTTTCCTTAATCACGTTTTCCAGCAGCGGCAAGTGTTGAAGCTGTTCGATGGTTGGCGCGTCCCCGTGCAGCACACCGTCCAGTTCGTCCATCAGGTCAGCCGCAATTTGGGGGTGCTGGCTCAAAATCAGCAGCGTCCATGACATGGTATTGGCTGCGGTTTCGAACCCTGCCGCGAAAAGCGCCCCCACATGGCTGATAACTTCCTCATCACTCAGCGCTGAATCGGTTTCGGCATCCCGCGCATACAGCAGCATCGAAAGCACATCGCTCTGGTCATTCCCGGCTGCCAGTCGTCGCACGATCAGTTTTCGGATGTCATTTTCATACTCGCCAATCAGGTTAAGCATCTTGTGGAAGGCTGTCCCCGGCACGTCATGCGGCAGCAGCATCGTGACAGGATTGGCAAGCTGACTGACAGCCTGTTCTAGCACGCTGCCGATCCGAGTACCTTCCCCGCCGACATCCTCGCCAAACAGCGTCTTGCTCATGATCCGCACCGCGATCAGTTTCATCTCCTGGGTGAGATTGATGGGCGCGCCAATTTTCCAACGCCCCATGACTTCATCCGCCAGCGCCACCATATCATCGCGGTACTCGTTAATGCGTTTGGCATGAAATCCGGGCATCATCAGGCGGCGATGACGGCGATGTTCATCTTCGTGCAGCCCCCACAGCGACACAAAAAATGTGTTTAGGGGCGCAAGTCGTGGTGTATTCGCCCGCTGCGCATGGAGCGCACCCGTTAGCGGGTTCTGGTGAAACGTGTTGTGCTGTGTCCGCACCTGGCGCAGCAGTTCCGGCCCGTAGAGGATCACCGAGCCGGGGCAAACGTCCTGCGAAGACAAAACTCGTGTCCCACCGCCGACTGCAATCGAGACGATTGGCCCATATTTCCGAAACAATTCCCGCTGTGCGCCGATACTATCGCGGATGATGGCATAGGCCGCCTGCGTTCGCTGTATAAATGTCGTCCGCTGTGGCCCTGGCACGTTCAATAGGGCCTGCCCAGTCATGTCCGCCATCATTTCATTCCTCGTCTGCAATCTGCCTACCCAACGATACTGCATCTGTGGTGAGCATATTCCAGTATTCTACCCCCAATCGACGCGCGGGAACGATTGCGTCTCAATTTATGAAAACAGCTTATACGCCTCTGGATAGGTGAACGGATACGCGCCAATCAGCCCATACGTTCCCGTTTCGCGCAGTTCCTTCGCGATCTCCCGCACCAGCCCCATCGTCGCCAGCATCGCCGCCGAGCCGATGCTGATCCGCGCCACACCCAGCTTAAAGAGTTCCGGCGCGGACGGCGCACCTGCCCCCGCCAGAATATTCAGCGGCGCGGCGATTTCGCGCACCAGTGTTTGAATAAGCGCGGGATCGTGAACCCCCGGCACGAAAATACTGCTCGCCCCGGCCTGCATATACGCCTTCGCCCGCATCAGCGTTTCGCCCAGCCGCAAGTCCGGCTCACCCACCTGGAACAGATAGCTGTCGATACGCGCGTTAATCACCAGCGCCAGATCGCCAGCAGCGGCGCGGGCTTCGGTGATGCGCTGGGCTTGCGTTTCAATCGGCACGAGTTCATTTCGTGTTACGCCATCTTCCAGATTCACGCCGACTGCCCCGGCTGCGATCACGGCGCGGATCGTACCAGCCACGTCGCCATATCCCGCTTCCACGTCCGCCGTCACCGGCACATCTACCGCAGCGGCGATCCGCCCGACCACGCCGAGCATCTCGTCGCGGCTGATCTTCTGCCCATCCGGGTAGCCATTGGCGAAGGCGATCCCGCCGCTGGTGGTGGCAATCGCCGGAAACCCCGCGTCCTCAAATATCCGCGCACTGGCGATGTCCCAGGCGTTCGGCAGCAGCAGGCCGCCCTGCCGATGCAAATTCATCAGCGTTTCAGCTTTTTCAAATTGTGTCGCCATATTTTTTACCTTCTATTTTGTGTCAAATCGTCCAGCGCAACTATAGCACCGTCGCGCCGGAAATGCACATGCGTTCTAAGATTTGGCGTGGCAGAGGAGGCATATCTTAAATGGCGATGTTCACAACACGACATAGGAGGTATTTTGGCGTAGGGGCATGATAATGTTTTTCCATCATCAAATACGGGGTACGCTGTAGGGTCATGATATATCCTGCCCTGGCAAACCGACCACGAAAAGGGTTTGATGTATCAAACCCCTACAAGGCGTTTATCCGTCTTTATTTTTTAAAGATCATGATTGCGCCCCTACAGACCCATGTATGGTCATCACCCCACCGTAATCGTGATTTCGTGGCGGTATGAGCCGGGTGCGTAGTTTAAAGTGCCATCAAAAATGCCGCCTGCCAGCGAATATTGGAGATCGACAAAGACCGTTTCGCCGGAACGCCAGCCGCTAAGAATGGTGTCCCAGATGCGGCAGTTGGTTCTATCAGTCTGCAAAATCTGTGATGCCACCAGCTCGACACCAGAAACATAGAATCGAACCGAAAGTGGCCCCAAAATTTCCCGAAGCCGCGTGGCAGTATCGGCGCACCACGTAAACGAGAGCCGATAGGATGAGCCGGGGAGAACGAAAACCTCGTAGGTCTGCACACCCGGTGAAGTCATGTCGCGGAACTCGTTCAGCGTCCAGATGCTGGCGACATCCCTTGCTGCATCATAGCTGCCAGGACGGTTAATCGTGACCGACGCGGCCACAAAACTGGTCTCGGCATCGGCGGGAGTTTCGGCGCTGAACGCTGGAATATTGGCACAATCGCCGCGCAGTTCAATGACATCTTCGCGCACCCAGAAGCCGTTGGTCAGTTGATACCAGACAGTACCCGACTGACCCGCCTGCTGCCCGATAATCAATTCGTCGGCGGTCATCTGCCCCGCCACGTCAAAATCTATACCCGGCCCCGTGCGCATATTGATCGTCCTGGCGGCTGAGGCGAAACAGGTGCTTTCAACGGTCTGGTTGTTCTCGCTGGTCACAGGCGTGGGAACGTCCGGCACAGGTGTCGGAGCAGTGGCTTCCGGCGCAGCGGAGTCTTCACATGCCCCGTTGTAATTCACCTCCGGCTGGAAGTGGAAGCCATCCCCGCGCGTGAACCGTACACCATCGGCAGTTGCGCACATCGTATAGCTGACAGGCTCGGATGGCAGGCTGGCGGTGCTGATCGAACGGATGATTTCGTCGGCGTTATAGGCAAAACCCTCGTCGTTTTCCAGGCGTTGGCGCGTGACAATCCAATAAATCTCGCCGTTCAGTTCAACCGTGACCTGCACACCGGCAGCTCCTTCAGTGCGGTAACTGAATATGATGGCGTAACGTCCATTCATGTAGGTCATGTACGGGAGGTAGTTGATGATTTCCTCCGGCTCTATTTCTGCGACAAACTGGTTAAATGTCAGTTCCGCCAGCCGCCCGATGTCGGTGATCGGTTCGCCAAAAAAGGCCGCGATCTGCTCTGGCGGGTAAATGTGCAGGCGGGGCAGCGACCCCTCGGAGTCCGGCGGGCTGATGACCAGCGAATCCGCCGCTTCGGTGATAAGCCAATCGCGCTGATATTCGAAGGTGATGTCGCGCCAGGTATAGATTTCATCCGGCCAACCGCCAATCGGCTCTGTTGACGAGCCGCCCTGTGCCGAAAGCGGATCCGTGTAGATTTGGAAGGTCGGTTCATCCAGCAGCGGCATATTGAACACGCCGGGTGGGTTGCGCAGGTCGATTGGGTCGGGTTCGGCGTTCAGGCCACTTTCGACGATGATGCTGTATTCGCCGCTGTCCTTGCCGCCGTAGTCATAGATCGCGATCAGGTACACGCCGTCTTCCTCCAGCGTATAAGGTATCGTCACCTTGCTCCGGTTGCCCTCCCCGCCGGATGAATCAAAAAGCGAGTTTTCGTCATACCCAAGCACGACATACGGGTCAAAATTTTCCGTCTCTACCGTGATGGTAATCTCGTCGCCGGCCTGCCCCACGATATGCCAGTAGTCAATTTTGGGGCTAATGACCGCGCCGACAGCCGCCGTACCAATTTCCAGCGGGTCGGCGTTGTACAGCATAATCATGCGTTGATCTTCACTGTCGATATTGCCAGCAATCGTAAATGGCGTGGCGGTTGGGGCAACAACGACCTCCACAGGATTAGATTCCCGTTGAATCACGATGGTATACGCGCCCACGTCGTCCCAGGCGCTATCTCCCACACCGATCATCCATGTGCCAGCCTTCGTGACGGAAAGGACGAGGGTATTGGTCGCTCTGCCACCATCTGGAGTCTGCTGCATATCGATCAGATCGCCATAGTAACCGAGCGTAATCACGGGGTCGAAATCGTCACTGGATACCGTGATTGTCACTTCATCGCCAACCTGGGCTTCAAACGTCCAATAAGTGCCTGTCGTCGCCAGGGTATAATCGGCGCTGGTGAGCGTATCAAATTCAAGCGGTTTGGTGTCGAGCTGTTCCATAATGGCCTCCCCGCCGACGGGCGTACTTTGGTCGGGATCGAGGATTGGGGGTGGCGTGGGTGACGGCAGCGCGTTATCGGACAGCAGGGTCAGAGTGTAGCTGCCGCCCTCGCTGCGATCAAAAGATTCGATGGTAATCATGTAATAATCGGTACTCGACAGCATTTCGTTAATCTCCACGCCATCCGGCTCAACAGCGTTGGTGATGAGCGTGTCTGACATCGGGCCGAACAAGACGAAAGGTTCGAAATCTTCCGATGTTACCTGAATATTCACGTTGTCGCCTGCGCTGCCTTCGAATAACCAGTATTGCTCCCCGCCCGGCTCGATTTCCCCGGTCACGGTTTCGCCGTAACGGATTTGACTGGCCTGTGCTGAGACGGGTAGCTGAAGGATCGCCAACGCGACCAGCAGCGCCACACACATGATTGCGCGAAGCAAGAAGACTCCGCGCGTAGAGCAATGGCGAGATTGGTAAGACATTTTTTATCCTTTGACTGGGCGACAGGCATAGACACTGCATTGCACAGGGCGCTGATTGGAGTCTAGCGGAGGTCGAAATTTTCCACAATCAGAATAGGCTGACCGAGTTTTAGCGGCGCACCAACATTTAGCCCTGAACTTTATAATCGGCCTTCAGGCTGGCGACATGGTGGATGACATGCCCGCCGAGCGTATACAGCAGCGCCCGCACACTGAAGGGGTAGCCGCTGGCAGTACCACGCCGATCAATTTCTTCGCGGGTCAAGGCTCGAAAGCACAGAATATTGGCACGGCGCTGCAATTCAAATTCTTCGACCAGGTCAGGCAGACTGCGGGCATTAAAATCGGTAGCGCGGACATAATCGTCCTGCTCGAATCCCGGCAGGGGCTTGGTATCGGAGCGGGCGATGCACAACGCGCGATAGGCGAAAATGCGCTCGACATCACACAAGTGTCCAACCACCTCCTTGACACTCCATTCCCCCGGCGCGGGGCGGAAATTGGCCTGCTCGTCCGAGACATTTTGCAGCAGGTTTCGCAGTTCGTCCGGCTGCTGGCGCAACAACGCGAAAATATCGCTGTCCGGCGGCACACGCTGGATATACGCGCCGTAGTACGAGAAATATTCATCCGTTTGTGGAAAAGCGATCATCAATGCACCTAAATATTTGAACTTTACTCAAATGCCGACAGCAAAACCGTGTTGCCGTCCGGGTCATTAATCATGGCGAAATAAGTGTTAAAGGGCGTGTCGTAGGGTGCGACGTGGCTCTCGTAGCCATAAGCGATCATTTCGGCATACTTCGCGTCCAGCGCCTCGCGTGTCTTGAGATAAAATTCGAGGATCATGCGGTAGCCGCTGCCGGATATTTCTTGTCGCGCCGGGTCCCAACGGGCATTCACGTTTTTAGTCGTCAGAAAAAACGTCAGCCCACTCATTTTAACCTCGACATGCCCTTTGCCTTCGCTGCCTTCGGGGATGTCCACCCCCAGCCGACGGTAAAATTCCAGCGCACGGGGCATATCTTCGACGATCACGCCGATCATGTAAATTTCGAGTCCCATGATTTTCCTTTCTCGATATCTCCAGCGTAATTTTAGCGCATCTGGTATCTGGCGCGTAATTTTGACGCATGATGAACCGTTTGACCCACCCTTACAATTCAGGCTAAAATACTGTTATCAAATGGGTGTATCACGATGCACCACTATGAAAAGGAATCCAATGCCCGCTATCTTCCTCAGCCACGCGACCAAGAACGATGCCGAGGTTACACAAATCCATGACGCGCTCGAAAAATTGACAGGTGTTGAAATCTGGGTCGATCACAAGGACATCCGCAACGGCGAAAATTGGGACAAAACGATTGAAAGAGCCGTCAGCGACTGTCCCTATATGCTGCTGATAATTTCGCGCGACTCCATGAAAAGCGACGAGGTACACGCGGAATGGCGGGCAGCGATAACCTACGGACACGCGCTACTACTCGCGATCATTGACGACATCCCGATTGAGGACATCCCTCAGCGTTTACGCCTGCACCAGTGGGTCAACCTGAGCACAGATTGGGACGCTGGGATCGCCAAAATTGCCGCGTCGATTAGGGGTGAAAAAACCGACTCGGCGCCAGCTTTCACGCCTTGGCCGATCATCACCCGTAGCCCGATCTCGCGCAAATTGACCGGGATCGCCATGCAAGGGCGCGATGATGACTTAAACGCCGTACAAAGATTGGTCAAACTCGGCCCAACACAGATCATAGGCATCGGCGGACTGGGGAAATCACGCCTTGCCGTCGAAATAATGTTGCGTTTAGACGATGTGGGCGGAGCAGTATGGCATGTGTGCAGCGATGTTTCACGCCCTGATGAAGTGATCGAACTTTTGCGCGACCATTTTGGCCTCGATGTGACGGCTGAGCGCACGATCGTGCTAAATCAATTGCGTAGGCATCGCCGCCTGATAGTTTTCGATAATGCCGAATCAGTGCCCGAAGGCCACCCGCACCGCAAAATTTATGCCGAATTAATCGAAGCCCTGATCGCACACGGTTCGTTCGTGCTACTCACCACCCGCGTCATATGGAACGAGATCAGTCCACCGCGCCGCAAATATCAGCCTTCGCAGTTGACGCTGGAGGCTGCGCGTCAGGTGGCGATTGAAATGCTCACAGCATTCGGTCTAGAAGGATTAGAAGCGAGTGTGCTGGAAATTGCCAAAGCTGCGCGGCTGCATCCCAAATTAATCGAGTGGGCTGTGGGACAAGTCGAGAACAGAGGTGTTACGAGAGTTTTGGCTGACCTAGATGACTTGAAAAGCAAGAATGTACAAGAAGCACTGGACGAGATGATCCATAAGACACTGCGCCAGATGGAAGCCAAGGAAGCAGGGGAGGCGGCAGTCTGGGCGCTTCGTCGTTTGAATGCCTGTCGTGGTGGGTTTACCTATGACGCAGCAAAAGCGCTCTGCATTTTATCTCCTTTCTCTGATGACACCGTAGGGATGGGTCTGAGACCTACCCTAACAACACCCATCACCAATACCGACGATCTCGACACTGCCCTCCACCTACTCCAAACCTACCGCTTCGTCACCTTCGCCACGCACGTCGAACGCTATGATGTCGATCCTCTAGTACAGGAGATCATCGGCGCGGAGGGTTTTGACGCGCATTATGATTACTATGGAACACTAGCTTGGCAGCATCGTGAAAAGCAGGATTATGCTCATCTGGATATCGAATCAGCCAATCTGGAAGTTGCCTTCGAGCGTATGTTCGACGTGGATGCCTTCGAGCAAGTATTTGCGCTTTATACTGCTTGTTCCGATTTTCTTTCCAACCGAAGACGCGCCGAACAGCGCAAAGAGTGGCTAGAACGCGTTGCACCAAAATTACTTATACATCCTGATAAATATATAGTTGGAGCTGTTCATGATGCTTTAGGCAGCCTTTACGCACAACGCCCTACCGGTGAACTCAAGAAAAACTTACAGTTTGCTATTTACAACTATCAACAAGCCTTAATCTATGCTGACCTTCATAAAAATCCACAAAGTTATGCCGTTACTCAACTTAATTTGGGAAGTGCTTGGCGACAGTTATCAGAAATAGAAAACGCTACAGGCAACCTACATCAAGCGATTGAAGCCTATGAGGAAGCATTAATCTACTTCACATCTCAGATTGCCCCTCAAACTTATGCTAAAATCCAATATGGTTTAGGGAATGTTTATCGTCACTTGTCAGCTTTTGAAGATCGTGCCGATAACCTTCACCGAGCCATAACTGCCTGTAAACATGCCTTAGACTACCTTACACCTGATGTCAATCCCCTGGATTATGCTGCGACACAAAACAACCTTGGGGCTACCTATGCTGACCTAGCAAATGTCGAAGAACGCCTAGATAATTTGCTTCGCTCTGTTGAAGCCTACGAGAAAGCTCTAAGATATTACACATCTGAAGCCGCCCCATTAGAATATGCTAAGGCACAGCTTAATCTGGGAAGTGCGTATTTGGGTTTATCAACAATCCAGAACGATAATATTAACTTGCGCCATGGGATTAACTCCTTCGCGAAGGCCTTGATCTACTTTATCCCTGAAAAAAATCCATTATTTTATGCTAGGACGCAACACAACTTGGGCATAGCTCATAAACTCTCGAACACTCATGACTTGGCGATTCTGTGCTGGCGCGAGGCCGAGCATTATTATCGACAGACAGGCTATATCGAAGACGCAGATAAAATGCTGCGCTTAATTTCCGAGGTGGGGGAGTCATCATAAAATTTCAGCTATTCGCCCTAATGCCACAACATCTGCACATTGAGCAGTTGGCTAAAGGCGCTGTTGCTGTCGGAAATGATGACCTAACCATCCGGCAGCACTGCCAGCGAAACTGTGAAGCCTAATTCTTCCGGCTTGAAAGCCGAACTCCAGTTCATCAGCTGCTGAGCTTTGCCGAACTGCCCTGGCAACTCACTATCCTCAGCCGTTTATTTCAAGCCGCATGACACATTCTACAACTGATAAACAGGCGCGGCAATTTTCATGAAACAACGGGCGTTCACGGCGAGCCATTTAAAGTCTTGTCCGATACTGAAAGCGTATCCCCACCCCAAACCCCTCCCCATAGCAATAGGGAGGGGCTTAAAATCGGTCTGACTCCCCTCTCCAAAGCAATGGAGAAGCGCAGCGGTTGGGGGTGAGGTTGGGTTCATGGCTGACTTTATAACCTTTTGTGACCTCAATGCAAGCTGGCTAGTAGAATCGGACAACGCCATTTATCCCCTGGCAACAGGCGATTGGCGGCTTGTGGACTCAACCGTTCGTTTATCCATCTTGACGTATCCACGCCCGATATACCAGTCCACCTCATCCCGCAGTGTATCCTCAAACGCCCGCGCGGAAAAGCCTAATTCTCGCCGTGCCTTGTCCGCCGTAAGCTCCACCCGTTTGTTCAAAATTCGTACCGCGTTTACGGTGACAAGCGGCTTTGCCCCGGTCAGGCGGGTGCGGGCTTCGCTGATGAATGCGAAAAACATCGCCATCATGTATGGGATACGGCGTGTCGGTGCTGGAACGCCCGTAATCGTTTCCAGATGCGCGAAAATCTCGCCCAGGCTGTAATACTGGTTGTTGAGGATATACCGTTCGCCACTTTTACCGTGCTGCACGGCACTTATCATAGCCTGCGCCACATCGCGCACATCGACCACGCTAAAGCCACCCGGCGGGATTATCGACAATTTTCGCGCCATGAAATCCAGCACAATCTGCCCAGCGGCGGTGGGCGCGGCATCCCCTGGTCCAAACATTGCCGACGGCAGCACAAGCACCACTGGCAGCGTGTGACTTTTTAGAAATTCCGCAATCGCCGTCTCTGCCAACACTTTACTTTTGGCATACAGGTTCTCATACGAATAGGCATCCGGCGGGGTCGATTCGTCACTCAACCGACCATCCTCTCGTGCGCCGATGACGGTGGATGAGCTGACATAAATCACTTTTTTAACCCCGTGCCTTTGTGCTGCGGTCAGGAGTTTGATGGTCGCCTGCACATTGATTTTTTCGAGTGTCGCCCAGTGATCGCCCACCGTAAAATATTCGCGGAAGTAGGCGGCGGTGTGAAACAGGACATCGCAGCCCGCCAATTCTGATGCAAATCCATCCACCGCTTCCATATCGCCCACAACGATCTCCGCCCGTGTGTCGCCGAGCAGCTTTGCCGCCTTTTCTTTAGATCGCGCCAAGGCCTTGACTTCATAGCCCGCTGCCAATAGCTGATGAACCAGATTACTTCCCAATAAACCCGTGCTTCCCGTGACAAATGCCTTCATGCTGACCTTCCATGATGTATAATTGAGTCGACAGAATATGAGCTTATACTCACATTTTACATAATATGAGCATTTACTCGCATTTTCAAGCGTGATTCATAGGATGCTCATGTTGGAAGCGAAACCTTATGCCAGATGACCAACGCCGTACCCCGAAACAGGTGCGCGGACAGCAGCGTGTCAGCCAGATACTCGACGCGGCGGCGCTCGAATTTGCCGAAATCGGAATCGAAAACGCCACGACTAACGCGATAGCGGCACGGGCGAATGTGCCGATTGGCTCGCTCTATCAATTTTTTCCGCATAAAGAGGCGATTCTGGATGCGCTGGTCGAGCGCTATCTCACGGGGCTGCGCACGGTCTTCGAGAACACACTCAGCGCCGATAGCCTGCCCATCGAAGTCGTGATCGAGCAAATGCTGACAGGATTAGCGAATTTTGAGCTATCACACCTGGGGTTCAGTACGATTTTCGTGAAGTCCGAGACTATTCATGCAGAAATCGTCCAGCGTGTCGAGGATATGCTGACGCGGCGTTACCCGCATCTCACGCCGGAAACCCGACACATATCTGCGGCAGTCGGTGTCGGCATCGTCAAGGGTGTGCTCCCGCTAACTGCCCACCTTCCCGTCGAATTGGTTTTAGTCGAGATCAAAACGGCGATCCTGTCGTATCTCGGCGCGGTTCTGAATCGGCACTAATTGCTGTGTCCCACAATTAGTTCGGTTTACCCCTCCCCCAGCCCCTCCCCATTTCGCAAGCTCATGGAGAGGGGAGCAAGGCAAATTTCATATCCGAGTTATTTGCGGGACAGACCACTAATGTCCTTTTTCGACCTCCATTGAATCGACATAGCACCACATCCAGTCCTCGCCCTTCTGGAAGGACTTGATGATGGGATGCCCTGTCGCGTGGAAATGCGCCGTCGCGTGTTTATTTTTCGAGTTATCGCAGCAGCCCACATGCCCACAGGTCATGCAAATCCGCAGGTGAACCCATCTGTCGCCCGTTTTGAGGCAGTCCTCGCAGCCCTGTGCGCTGGGTGTCACCTCCTGAATCTGATCAAGGTGGGTGCATTTCGGCGCTTCTTCGCGCTTTCCTAATAGTCGGTTTATCAAATTCATCATTTTTACGCCTCAAGACTCACGACGATTATTTCTGGTCAGAAGATTATTCAAGTCTATTTTGTATTCAAGCGATTACTGCTGTCCGGTCACTCAAGTCTATTTTGTATTCACAGGCTGGTCAAATTTCCGTATTTCATGGCGAAAATCAGATTCCCAATGTCCGCCTCCTACTCCTCCAAATCGAGGGTGCGAAAGCCGACCCAGGGGCGATAAAATTTTTGCTCGACAGGTTTTTCGAGAAAAATATGGGTGTTTTCGGTGAGCGCGGCGCGGTTTGTCGGCGTGTAAAATGTGGCATCCAGGCCGCTGTACTTGAGGCTGATCTCGAAGCCGATGGTCGTGAATGCCTCGACGACAATGCCGTCCGGCGGACCAAAAGCACCCAGAATATCGGCTACCGTCGGCGCACTGGACTGACCATCCTGGCTCGATTGAAACAGGTCAATCGACTGCACAACCTCATTTTGTCCATCCGTGTACTGTGCAAGATGCAGTTGGACAACAAGATAGAAATTATCGCCTTCAATTGTATATTCAAGCGTCGTAAAAGGCCGTGAGCGATCTGTAAAACTGGTATCGCGGATCGTCAGGTCGCCGTCCTCGATAAACGCCGCCATGATTTTCGCTTTGGCATCGGCAATGCTCGTCTCCCCCGGCATGATGCCCACCCAGCATGGTGGCGCACACTCATTCAGCCGGAGCTGCATGATGCTCGACGGCGCGGGCTGCATCTTGCCCACCAGAAGCACCCCGCAAACAACACCAAGCATCAACATCCAGATTCGAAATGATTGGGCAAGTACGGCTGTCATCTGTCACACTTTCATCCGATTAGCGCTTCACACCGCGTCTCACCCGATTTCCAGCATTATGATCCGGTGCTGAATGCGCATCCCCACCCCAACCCCTTCACAAGGGTAAGTATTTAATACAACCTCACCCCCAGCCCCTCTCCGCAAGCGAGAGAGGGGAGAAAATCAGAGGCTTTGGAGTGAGGAAACGATACGTGATTATTGATTTATTAGCAGGATATAGCGTTTAGTGAGCCGATGATGTCTCGCCTACCGCCCCAAGCTGCGATTCGTAAATCTGGCGATAGACGGGACTGGAAACGATCAATTCCGCGTGTGTGCCTTCGGCTGCCAAGCGCCCGTTATCCAGTACCAGAATTTTATCGGCGTTCAAAACCGTGCTGATACGCTGCGCGACGACAAAGGATGTGCGTCCTTTCATGATCGTCGCCAATTCCTGCTGGAGGCGGCTTTCGGTTTCCATATCGACGGCGCTGGTGCTGTCGTCGAGGATCAGAATCGCAGGCTGACGCAGGAGCGCCCGCGCAATCGCCAAGCGCTGCTTCTGCCCGCCGGAGAGATTCACGCCGCGCTGCCCGACCATAGTGGCGTAGCCCTCCGGCAGTGTCGAGATAAATTCCTGCGCCTGGGCTGCCCGCGCCGCCGCTTCGACCATCTGATCGCTGGCATCGGCATCCCCCTGCCGGATATTTTCGGCAACTGTCCCAGAAAACAGCACGGCTTCTTGCAGTGAAATACCGATATTTGCGCGCAGCGCCGCCTGAGTCATGTCGCGCACATCCACGCCGTCAATCGTGATGCGCCCGCCCGTGACATCGTAAAATCGCGCGATCAGGTGAACCAGACTGGTCTTGCCCGATCCGGTTGTCCCCAGAATCGCTACGGTCTGTCCCGGCTCGGCTATGAAGCTGACATCTTTTAAGACAGCGTGGTCGTCTTGCCCCCTCACCCCCAACCCCTCCGCTGGCGCGACAAGGGGCGAGGGGAGTAAATTACGCGGGTTTGCATTAAGCTGATCGCTAAAAACTGATCCATAGCCAAAGGTCACATGCTCAAACGCCACGCGACCCTGTGCGTGAAAATCCGTTAGCGCGTTCGGGTGATCCTGCACTTCGGGCATGTTTTGCAGCACTTCCGCGATCCGATCCGCCGAAGCCTGCGCCCGCGAAATGCGCATCAGGAGCATACTGAACGACACCAGCGTCGAGAGCATTTGTGACAGATAGGTGATTACCGCGATAATTTCGCCAACCGTCATCGAACCTTGATTGACGTTGATGCCGCCGAACCAGACTATCGCCGCCACACCGATGTTGAGCAGCAGCAGCGTGACCGGGCTGGTGATCGCCGTCAATTGCAGAGCCGCGATGGAGTCGCGCGTCAGGCTGCTATTCGCCGCGCCAAAGCGCTCATTTTCATGATCCTCGCGGACAAAAGCCTTAATCAAGCGCACACCCGCGAGATTTTCCTGAATGACGGTGTTGACGCGATCCAGGCTGCCCTGCATTTTGGTGTACAGCGGATGGGCACGTTGGATGACAAACCACAAGACGATCACCAACGGCGGGATCAGCACCAGCAGTACCAGCGCCAGCGTCGGGCTGGTCAAAAACGCCATAAGCAGACTGCCCACGCCCAGCAGCGGCACACGCACCAGAATCCGCAAGGCGATCAAAATAAGTTCCTGCACCTGGGTGATGTCGTTCGTCAGGCGTGTCACCAACTGCCCCGTGCCAAGCGTATCCAGATTGCCGAACGAGAGCGTCTGAATTTTGCGATACACCGCGCCGCGTAAATCCGTGCCGGTGTAAACTGCCGCCCGTACCGCAAAAATCGTACAGCCGATGCCGCCAACTGCGCCCACCAGCGCGAAAACGATCATCACCAATCCGGTTTCCAGAATCAGGTTTTGATTCCCCTGCCGGATGCCCTCGTCCACAATGCGCTGCATCATCCTCGGCTGAAGCAAGTCCATCGTGACTTCGAGGATCATGAGCAGCGGCGCGATGATCGCCAGTTTCCAATACGGTTTTAAATAGACAAGCAGTTGCCGCATAGTCTGAGATTCTTCACTTTTTGACGGTGTTGAGCCTATTTATTATACATGCGGCGGTGGCAAAAGCTGGCCTTGTATGGTGAGATGTTTTGCTCCCTCGCCTCTCACCGTCCATTCGATCTATAATGAGATTGTAGGGCGCATCGCGGCGATATGGGTACAGGGAAGCATAGTGGAGACTTACCCCTCCCCTAAATCCCCTCCCATTTCGCAGGCTCATGGAGAGGGGACTTTCCAGAGCCATTGCAAATTTCTGTGAACTGAATACAGAGTCGCGTGAGTGTTAGAAAAACGTTGCCACGCTATCCTGTGGAGGTATTACAACCATGCTCCCTATTTTTCCTGCCCGATTCGTTTGAAAGGCGCGTGTAACCATGCTCACCAATCGTATCAATCGCCTGACCGTCCGCAACTACCGCAGCCTCGCCGATGTCACCGTCGATTTCGAAGACCTGACCGTGCTTGTCGGCCCCAACGGAAGCGGCAAAAGTAATATCCTCGACGTGCTGCGCTTCGTGCGCGATGCCCTCACGCTCGGCCTGGATAAGGCTTTGCAGGATCGAGGTGGCATCATGTCCATACGCCGCTTTTCACCGAATGGTGAGTTATATGATATTGAGATTACGCTCGATCTGAAATTTGGAGAGCAACATGCGTCCTATGCCTTTGTGCTTGCTAGTAGTGAGCAAAACACATATCAGGTAAAAAGCGAGAAAGCATCTTTAGGCTCATTGCAGTATGAAATTACAGACGACAAATTTGACAAGTTTAACTTGGACTCACCTTCTTCAAGTCACATTATCAATGTTGGACGTCTAGCATTATCGTTACGGCGTATGGGATATTTTATGCAGTTAACGCCGCTTCATGAGTTTCTAGGACGTTTCGAATCATATTCAATCATTCCTGAAACTTTTCGTTTGCCACAAAAAATGGAAAATGTTTATCCACTTAGCGAAACAGGAGATAATCTAGCAACTTTCCTTCGCTACACCATTAAATAACAATCGCATTATTGGCGCGAAACTTTTTTCAATTCTCTTAACCGAATTATACCAAGCCTAACAATCGACAACCCAATCAATGTTGATTCGCTAGGTAGTTTCCTAATTGTCAAGCTTAAACACACTAACGGAGCCGAATTTGATCTCTCCCAAGAATCGGATGGCATACTCCGAGTTCTTGGCTTGCTCAGCGCGTTATATCAGGATCCGCCTTTATCATGTATGGCTATCGAAGAACCCGAATTAATGATCCACCCAGGAGCTTTAGATGCTTTAAGTGATATCATCATCGAAGCCTCTCACCGCAGTCAGGTCATACTCACCACACACAGCCCAGATATGATTAGCCGTTTCCCGCCCGAATCGCTGCGTATTGTTGAGCTTGAGGATGGCGAGACAAAAGTCGGCCCGGTACGCGAAGATCGCCTCAAAGCGCTCAACGATCAATTATTCAGCAGTGGGGATTTGCTGCGCATCGGCGGTTTGGCTCGTGACTAAAGCGCTTCATCTGATTGTCGAAGGCAGCGGCGAGAAAGAGGCTGCACCACTCTTGATACGGCGTTTTCTGCACGAGCATTATCAGCTTTTCGACTATAGTATCGGTGAAACTTATAATGCCAGAGGTCGCTACAATATTCTCAAATCGGGTGGTTTTGAAAATTTTCTCAATTTAGCACGTGGCGCACCGAACTGTGCTGGAGTGATTGTGCTTCTGGATACAGAGCGAGAAAATCGGGACTGTCCACCGAGCTTGGCCTACAACCTTGCACAGCGAGCGCAAAATTTAAACCTTCACTTTCCCGTTGTAGTAGTTTGCGCCACTTGCGAATACGAATCCTGGTTTTTATATAACCTCGCGAACATCGCGCCCAAATATCTGCAACCAGACGCACATTATGACGATGACCCCGAACAGGAATGTGATGCCAAAGGCTGGCTCACGCGCAATATGCCCGAGGGACGCATTTATAAGGGGACGCAAAATGCACCAGGAATGACGAATTTAATTGACCTCCCCCACACCACCCAGCATTCGCGATCCTTTCGCCGCCTCGACCACGCCATCACCGAGCTTCTCGCCGCCATCGACACAGGCGAAAATAGCGTAAGCCCGCTGAATCTAGCTAAGTAGTATCACGACCATGCGCCCCTACCTTATTCACCTACCATCCCACTTTCAGTCGTGTCGCTTCCACGCGGCGGATGCTATTGACTGTCCAGGGTGGGACATCCGGCCAGGTTTCGACTTCCGCCGCTGTCAGCCAATGCGTGGAGGCCACTTCGCCGGGGTCGCTGATGACGATTTCACCGCCAGCATATTGGCACAAAAACACCACGTCGATTACAGAATCGCCCTGGCTGGTCACGAATGAGTTGCAGGAGACATAGGCCAGTTCGCCTACTTTCAGCCCGATTTCTTCGCGGAGTTCACGGCGCAGTGTCATTTCCATCACATCCTGAATCTCGCCCACATCCCGATCTACTTTGCCACCCACGAGACTCAACGTCCCGGCGGCATGATCTTCGTCTTCGCCGCGCACGATCATCAGATAACGCCCATCGTGCGTGATCGCCCCTTCGATATTGACGATAAAAAGATTTTCAAGCATAAACGGCCTCTGATTACGGTAATGGTTCAATTTTTATATGATTATATTCGTGTTCTTTTGCCTCATAACCTGTTTGGAAATTCACTCAACCTCACCCCCCAACCGCTGCGCGTCTCCAATGCGTTGGAGAGGGGGAGTTAAAACAGGTTTTCTGAGGCAGATGCCGATGTAAAAACGAATATTCAAACAGGTTCTCAATACCCCCTACATACAACCCCTGCCGCGCCAAAATCGCTCAAAAATTCTCATGATAAGCGATTTCCTGCTGTGCATTATGCAAGCATTATCGCGAGATTTACGACAATTTATGAGGGACATTTTGGGAAGTCCATGTTTTTGCGCAGGGCGGGTCTGAGACCCGCCCCTACAGTCCACATTTGGCGGGCATCTCTGAAAGTGTCATAGACTGAAACCCTCTATAGGCGCAAATGGCTCAATAAGGTAAGCGGGCTGCGTTTTCCATGTCATTTCTTGCCCGATACCACCCCTATTTCTTGCCCTATTCGCCCACATCGTGTTAAAACATGGCTGAATCCACCCGTTTTAATGTTCAAGGACTCAAAACTCATGGCAGAACTGGATCGCGTTCAACTACAAAAAGATATTTATGCGCTCTACACGCGCGAACATGCCGAACTCGGCGAACAGGGTACGCTCGAACACCTTCAGCGCGGCAGAGAGTGGCACTTATCCGGTACACTCAAGGCAGGCGGTGTGCTTGTTTTCCCACACGCGGGGGTTAAGGACTGCGGCTACCAGATCGCGGCCTGTGTCCATGCCTGCCTCGACAGCGGCGCGGATCAGGTACTCGTCATCAGCGTCCTCCACGCCTTCACCGAGGATATGGAACAGGCGCGGCGCAGGGTCGCGGCGGGTGGCGATTTCACCAAAGAGCCGTCCTGGGGCATCCAGGGGCCGGGAATCCCGGGACTCGATGACTATACACGTGATCATGTGCTGATAAGCTGGCATCATTTCTGGGACGCGGAAGTCAAACGGCGCGGCATCCGTCCACCCAAAGTGATCGAGCGCTTCCCTTATCTGGCGGGTGGACACCCCGAACAACTCCCTGGCATAGAAGACCTCGCCGCCATTGCCAAAGATTCGGTCATCGTCTCGACGGCGGACGCTTTTCATCACGGCCTCGGCTATGGCGATTCGCTCGAAAATTCGTTTGACCCTGACGAGGCAGGCCTGCGCCGCGCCCAGGAAGTCATCGAGGACGGCATTCGCATTCTCGAAAAAGGCGATTACTGGGGTTATAACCAGCACTGTGTCCAGGCGAAAAGTGACGCGCGGGATGCTGGACAGGTGTTTCGTTACCTGCGCGGGCCAATGACCGGGCGCGTTATCGACATGAGCTATACCGATGCTTCCGAGCTTTACAAACAGCCACCCCCCACGTGGGTCGCGGGTGCGCTGATGGAGTGGCAAAAGGTGTAGACATGCGTTGCGCGGCGTAAGAACCTACCCCGCCCCTCAATCCCCTCCCCATTTCGCAAGCTCATGGAGAGGGGACTTTGCAGAACTGTTAAGGACTTCGTGAACCCTGTGAGGGATCAAGCGAGGGATTGAAAATCGCGATCATTGCTAGTGTGTGCCGTGCGCCCTTATTTTGTCATTTCTCACGCACATTCAATTGTTATTTCTGCTTGTTTTGCTTCTTTTCATATCTTTCAATTCGCTTATCCCAATCACCAGCCCATCCCTGTTTTTTGGCTTCTTTTGCCACTTGAATAGCGTCAGAATATTTACTCTGTTTGCCATAAATAATCGTCAATTGTTCAAATCCAACATGAGATGGGAGATGATTTTTAGGGTACTCTTTTTTGAAAGCTTTAGCTGCTTGAGGTGCAATATCAATTTGTCTCTTACATGCGTTCACAGCTTCATCAAGGGCATGAGATACTGTATCTCTATCTCGATACCAAACCTCAATCAAAGCTTGAAACGTAAAATGCAAGCCCATCACATCATTTTTAGAATCTATAATTTCGGTGGCTTTTTTAAGAATTCGGCGTGCAATATCACGATCTTCTATTGAGTCGCTAAACCACGTAGAAAGTCCACTCAAAAACATACCCACCGTCTGTGTTGTGGAAAGAATTTTTCCTTCAGTTAGGCTGTTTCGGTCAGCGCCTGTCGTGCCTCCTGCCATAGGTCGATATTTCTTTACAATATAGTTGCGCTCTTTTTCTGTAAAGGTGTTAACCCACCACTCAGATAGATTAAAGTATCCTATCTGTCCCTCAATTCTTGGTTTTCCCCATCCAAAAATTCTCATGTCGGATTTCCTCACTTTGTATTCACATTTATTGTGCGCTATTTTAGCTCACCCACGAACGCATCAATCGCGGCGCGGATTTCCGGCACGTGCGTCCCGCCGATCAGATGCGTGCCGCCCTCAATCGTCAGCAAACGTGCGTCGGAGATTGCGCCTGCCGTCGCCTGCGCCACAGTGTATGGAACGGCGGTATCATTTGTCCCGTGAATGACAAGTGTCGGCACACTCACCTGTTGAGTGAGATTCGGATTCATGTCGTAGACCTGCTCGATGTCGTTGATCGTTCCTGTGCGCCAATCGCTGGATGGGATAAATCCTTCCAGCATCTGATCAACTATTCTCCTGTTTTGCGAACTTTGCAACTGCGCCGGGTCAATTTTTCCCATCGACAACATTAACGCGCGTGTTCCGAGGCGGAGTATCAGCCAAAGGACGTAATCCGATGACATCAACAGGCGCATCAGCGGCACCATATGAGCGCCGGGAAGATTGGTCAGAATCGCCGGAGTCACAGCCGAGAGCAGCACGAGCGCCGCGCAGCGATCCGGGTGGCGGACGGCCAATTGCAGCGACGACAACCCGCCTGCTGAGATCGCCAGCACTATGGCACGCTCGATGCCGAGATGGTCGAGTAATGTACAGGCAGCGTCAGCCTGATCTTCCGGCCTGATCCCCGTCGCGAGCGGTGTTAGCCTGTAACCGGGGCGCGAAATGGCGATAATCTTGTAACGTGTCAGGTCGAAAACTTGCGTCAACAGCATCCCCTGCTCATAACCGCCACCTGCGCCATGTATCACCAGAATGGGCTGCCCGTCTCCGGCGACCTGATATTCCAACTCTCCTGACGGCGATTGAAAAATCTGGCTTCCGGCACGAAGTCGATCAAGCGCGGCTTTTTTCTCGCGTTGGTAGCGCGGATAGGTATATGCAAAGCCGACTCCAGCGAGAACGGCGGCGAATTTTAGCAAGCGATGTGTCATCGTTGTTGACTCCAGATAACTAAGCTTCTGCTATTTATCATTGAAAAAGTTATTCTAGCATAATCACGGGTTTATGCTCGGATTGATTCGTGGTCAGTAACTATCCATAGAAAGACTGCTGAAAGGTAATCGCTTATGCTCAACTCTTCATCTTTGTGTTAGGATACATATTATAAGTACGTTTTATGGGGGGATTCACAATGTCACGCCATTACTTACTTCCTTTTATGCTCCTCTTCGTCGTAATCATCCCAGTTATATCTGTAACACCGCTCCATGCTGCGCAGGCGGCAACACTTACAGTGACGAACACGGATGACACGGGATCGGGATCGCTGCGAGACGCAATTTCAAGTGCCTCGGCAGGCGATACCATTGCCTTTAACATTCCCGGCAGCGGAGTCCAAACGATTATTCCCCAATCTCCGCTCCCTGCCCTTCCCAATTCAGTCATCATTGACGGCTACACCCAACCGGGCAGCAGCGCCGCAACAGGAAGCACATCTGCAACGGTGCTGATCGAAATTGACGGTGAAGAAGCGGGTAACTCGGCAAACGGTTTGACGTTAACCGATAGTAACACCGTGCGCGGCCTGATTATCAATCGTTTTGACAGTTCTGGCATTCAAATTAATGGTGGCACTGACAATGTAATTGAAGGCAACATTATCGGACTGAATGCCGCAGGTACAGCAGCGCTTGGTAATGGGGCTGTGCAGGGCGGTTTCGGGATATATCTCTTTAATGCTTCCGGCAATACTATCGGTGGAACAACTGCGGCAGCCCGCAACATCATCTCCGGCAATGGCAACAGCGCCGGATGGAGCGGCGGTATCCTGCTCACGACTGGATCAACCAGTAATCTGATTCAAGGCAATTATATCGGCACAGACATCAGCGGTACGCTTGCGCTCGGTAATGTGAGCCAAGGCATCAACGTGGATCATGCCGCAGGGAACACCATCGGTGGCTTAACGGCTGGCGCACGCAATATTATTTCCGGCAATGATGGCTCGGGCATCAACATTTTTGATACAACGGCCACAAATAACTCCATCCTGGGTAATTATATTGGGACGAATGTCACCGGGACGGCAGCACTTGGAAATACCCAGAGCGGCGTGAGTATTTGGGCAGCTCCTAACAACATCATCGGGGGAACAGAACCGGGAGCGCGAAACCTCATCTCTGGAAATGGCAGCGACGGCATCTCGCTTGGGGGCACATTATCGGGCACACGGGTTCAGGGCAACTATATCGGCACCGATGTCACCGGAAACCTGGCGCTCGGCAATGGCTACCAGGGGATTTTTATGAGCAACGCAGCCAACAGCATTATTGGAGGGACTGCCGCCGGAGCAGGTAATGTCATTTCTGGCAACGATGGCGGCATCATGCTCTTCGACACCTGCGACGGCACAGTGATCCAGGGAAACCTGATCGGCACGAATGCAAGCGGCACGGCGGCGCTCGGCAACTATCATATGGGTCTGTGGATCGCGAAGGTGCAGAATCTGCTGATTGGCGGAACCGACCCTGGCGCGAGAAATGTGATTTCCGCGAACGGCAGCACAAACCCATCTCATTTTGGCTTTGGCGTTTATCTCAACGAAGATTCGCAGAATAACACGGTGCAGGGAAATTACATCGGCACTGACATTACGGGAACGATAGCGATTGGCAACGCGATTGCTGGTGTCGCGATGATGCGCTCATCGAGCAACCTGATTGGCGGTAATACTGCCGCTGCTCGTAACATTATTTCCGGCAACGCTGTCGGTGTGGCTATCAGCGGCAACGGCTTACCCGGCGAACCTCTCGAACCCTCCGACGACAATATTATCCGGGGCAATTATATTGGCACGGACGTGACCGGAACGCTGGCGCTTCCCAATCTGGATGGTGGGATCAATGTCTCAAATGGCTTCGGCAACGGCATTCACAACAACATCATCGGCGGCAGCGGCGCTGGCGAGGGTAATGTGATCTCCGGCAATGGAAACGCGGGCATTATCATCGACAATGGTGCCGTCGGTACACAGATTCAGGGTAACACCATCGGGACGGATGCCACAGGGACGCTCAATCTTGGCAATGACCTCAGGGGTGTCATCATACAAGACTCTCCAGAAACTACGATTGGCGGGACGACGACCAGCGCCAGAAATGTGATCGCCAACAACGACAGAGGCATCGTGATTGTTGGAAATGACGCAACGGGAAACCAAATCCTGGGCAATTCGATTTTTTCCAATGCCGAGGTGGGCATTGATCTCGATTATGATGGAATCAGCGACAATGATCCTGACGACGCGGACACAGGCCCCAATAACCTGCAAAATTATCCGGTACTGTCGAACGCGAAAGCAACCAGCACAACGATTCAAGTCAACGGGACGATGAATGCTGGGGCGGGCATCAGCTACCGCCTAGAGTTCTTTGCTAATCCACAATGCAGCCCATCTGGTAATGGCGAAGGTAAAACCTATCTCGGATTTGCCAATGTGGTGACCAATGGTAATGGTGATGCTGCATTCACGAAAATGTTCACTGCCAGCGTTCCAGTCGACCAATTCATTTCGGCAACTGCCACAGACCCCGATGATAATACATCCGAATTTTCAGCGTGTGTAGCGGTAATGGAGCTGTCTCCACCTGATGCTGCCCCCGCTCGAAATTTCTCGCAAACTGTTGATGTGACTGTATCGTGGTCAGGCATTTCATGGGCGGTCAGCTATATCGTCCAATGGGACGACAACAGCGCATTCAACAGCCCCATCTCCCTTCCGACCATTGCGGAGTCAGAGCGGTCTGCGGTCATCACGGTGCCGGGTGATGGAGTCTACTATTGGCGTGTCCGTGCGCAGACTGACCCGGATACGACCACAGCGTGGAGTGCTAAGGAGTCGTTCACCGTCGCTGTGCCGTGAAAGCGCTCGTCTGCGAAGTTACCTTGTCTACTAATTCTCACGGGAAGGTTTTGGGGATATAACCCCTCCCCCTATCCCCCTCCCCATTTCGCAGGCTCATGGAGAGGGGAAAAGGCTGAGAACGGGTTTCGATAGGCAACCTGACATCACACTGGAGTTTGAAATGCCGCCGATACAGTTGGGGGCTTGACAGGACTCGTATAATAAGAATAGAACTAATGTTCATATTTTCCGGGAGGACGACCACCCAACAACGGAGACGATATGCCATCCCCACCCAAACAGCCCGAAGAATGGGCGCTAAAATTTATCGCCTCGCTCCGCACAATGCCCATCGTGAGTCACGCCTGCGATGAAGCGGGTATCACGCCTTCAAAAGCCTATCACCAGCGGAAGAAAGCCAAATGGTTCGCTGAAGCGTGGGATGAAGCAATCGAAGAAGGCATCGACCACCTTGAACAGGCCGCATGGCAGGCCGCCCAGGACGGAGATCGCCAGCTTCTGATGTTTCTGCTCAAGGCGCTGCGCCCGTCCAAATATCGCGAAAACCGCCGTACACGCACCAACGGTGACGACAAAAATGACAAAATCGAAATCGTACTGACGCGAGTCCCGGCGCGTGAAGATGAGTCAGGGGAATAAATACACAACGCAGAGGCGCAGGGTGGCATGAGGCGTAGAGAAGTTTTTTAAATTTTCTCTGCACCTTTGTTTCTTTGCGTCCCTGCATTGTGTTTTACAATGACGAAAATCGACATCAAACTCTATGACGCGCAGGACGATTTTGTGAACGATCCACGTCGGTTTTCCTGTTTCATCGGCGGCGTAGGATCGGGCAAGACGGTAGCGGGCGCTGCACGGGCGATCTCAGCCGCTATGGGCGATATAAACGGCGCGAAAATCAAAACGCCCAACACGGGCATGATTACTGCGCCGACCTACAATATCCTGCGTGACGCGACGATCCCGACCTTTCGCGAACTGGCGGGCGACCTCATCGTCAAAATGAACACGTCAAATCCGATCAAAGCCCTCCTGAGCAATGGCAGCGAAATTTACTTTCGCAGCGCTCACAACCCGGAGAACCTACGCGGCCCGTCGATCTCGTGGTGGTGGGGCGATGAAGCGGCGCTCTATGGTCGTAAAACCTGGCACATCATGATCGGGCGCTTACGTCAATTTGGTAAGCCGGGATACGCCTGGCTTACCACCACGCCCAAAGGTCGCAACTGGATTTACCAGGAATTTTTGGGCAAGGAACGCGCCAATTACACCCTATTTAAAGCAGCTACCCGCCAGAATCCGTTTATCGACCTCGAATATTAGGAATTTCTGCGCGAAAGCTACAGCGGCGATTTTGCCCGGCAGGAACTCGATGGCGATTTTGTGGCCTACGAGGGACTCATCTACTGGGAATTTGATCGCGCTGAACACGTTATCACCCCCGCACCACTCGCACTATCCCCACAGGATGCCCCTTCATCCAACCCCTCCCCTTCGCCCCTCCCCTTGAAAGGAGAGGGGTTGGGGGTGCGGTTAATTTCGCATAAAAAGTTGAGTAGTGAGCGTCCGTTTGCATTGGTCGTCGCAGGCGTCGATTGGGGGTATGCCAACCCCGGCGTGATCGTCGTTTATGGTGTCGATGGTGACGGCGTGATGTACGGACTACACGAAGAATATGCCCGCCGCCGCCATGTTGGTGAATGGGCAGAGATCGCGCAGCAGCTTCGCAATGAATACGAAATCGACCTCTTTTTCTGCGACCCCAGCGAGCCGGAATTTATCGCACAATTTCAACGCGCAGGCTGCAACGCGATTGCCGCTAACAACGATGTGATCGCCGGAATCCATGCCGTCAAAAATCGTCTCGCGCGTGGAAAAAATCTCAGTCCGCGCCTGCTGCTCACGCCGGATTTTGTGCAAACAGCGCTGGAATTTGAGCAATATGAATGGATGAGCAACCGCGAAGGCTTGCAGGACAGGCCGAAAAAAGCGCACGATCACGCGCTGGATGCGACTCGCTACGCCTGTGTTGGCGTTGATTCGCAGTTCGGTGGCGAGGTTGCGGGTGCGATGTTTGATGCTGAAAGCGTGATGATCGGGGGGTATTAGGCGGTGGAAGTAGCGGGCATTGTAATCATGCCAGCATATAAGGGCGCACGCCATGCGCCCCTACATAAACGTATCCAATACCTGCTGCCGCCCCTACAAAGTTCACTCGGCTTCGACTTCAAAGGTTTGGACGGCGCTCCAACTGCCCCACACATCGGCGGCATCGCGGGCGCGGACACGCCAATAATAGGTGTCGTTTTCCAGCGTGGTCAGGTCGTATTCCAGAATGCCAACCGCAGCGTAATAGCTGGTCGCTGAAACGAAAGCGGCATTATCCGCGACCTGGATTTCGTATTCCTCCGCCCATGAGATCGCATTCCAGGTGAGCGTGACAGGTAGCGCGTCAAAATAATCCGGCTCTGGCACAGCATTGAAGGGACTGGCATTCGGCAGGAAAATATTCGATGCCAGATAGAGTGTGTCAAAACTGCCGCCATCGACCAGTTCCGCGCTTGAGTAAAAGACAATAGACCCTCCATCCGGGCTGATGTCGGGAGAATTCGCGCCAGAAGTTGGCTGGCCTCCCGCCTCGGTCAGGTTGACCTGGGTGGTCAGGTTCGCTTGCAGGTCACGCACGAAAATATCGGTTGTGGAGGCGTTATTGGGTGAAACGAGATTAGACGACATCGAAGAAAACGCGACAAAACGACCATCATCGGTGATCGTCGCGGCGCTGCTGACACCGTTACCATCGTCAAGGCCATCCGGTGTAACGCTTATCAGTGTGTTCTGCTCGAGTTGCATGTCACGAATGATGATTTGAGTCGCGCCTGTTGCGAATGATACCAGATTGCCAGCCTGCGACTGGAAGGCCACATAGCGCCCGTCTGAAGTGGTAGAGGCGTAGGTGCTGGGGCCATTACCTTGAACACTTGCGTTGGAAACACTGACGCGGACAATTTCGGCAGACTGCATATCGCGACGAAATACGTCTATCGTATTATTGGTATCGCCTGTCACCAGATTATTGGCGTTCGAATGGAAGTAGATGTAGCGTCCATCATCGCTGATAACAGGTGCTTCGGCACGATTATTTCCTGGTGTGCCCCCGACTGCATTGACCAACGCAAACTGGTTCGTCTGAAGATCATAGCGGAAAATGTCCTCCTGGTTGTTGCTATCCCCAGTAACCAGATTGTTGGTATCGGACGTAAACACGATGTAGCGGCCATCAGGTGTAATGTCAGGCGGATCATTATTGAGGTAATCTGCCGGAGCGACAAAAAATGTGGTGCCTGTTTCAAGATCGCGCACGAATAAATCGGATGTTGAAGGCGTATCACCGCCATAGAAATTACTTGCGAACGAGAAAAATACGACATAACGCCCATTCCCGCTGATCGTCGGCAGATAACTGTTGCCGACACCCGGTGCGCCCGTGTTCGACGCGCTGACGAGAATGGTCTGGTTGGTGGCGCGGTCACGCACATAGATGTCCTTATACGAGATCGTATCGGATGGGGTGAGTCGCTGGGTGGACTCAAATGCAATCCGCCGTCCGTCATCGCTCACGGAAGGCTCGAAGCCGCGTCCCAACGTGGCGTTCTGATAGAGGCTGATGATCTCGATGCGGAAATCGCCCGCGTGAAGTGTGCCGACGAGAGTCAAGGATATTCCGACGAGAATCAAGCGAGAAATATGGCGGCGCAGGAGTGGCATGTCGATTCTTTCGTTGTAGGGACGCGATTAAATATTCTGAGATTTCTGCCGATTTTGTAGGATTGCAGCGAATTCAACCCCGCCCCCGACCCCTCCCCATTTCGCAAGCTCATGGAGAGGGGAGCAACAACCCTCATACCCGCCCCAAATATCAGACCAGTTGCGGCTCTTTCCAGATGGGCGCTTCGTTGGTGAGAATCTCGCGCTGAAGCGGTGAGACGGATTCCAGCGTTTTCGAGTATGGCGTATACCCAGGCCAGGGGCCAGCATCGCGGCGACCAAAATTGACGATCATGGTTTTGCGCGTTTTGTCCGAGGTGTTAGGCCGTCCGTTGTGGAGCAGTGCCTCGTTGAAAATAATGATGTCGCCGGTTTTCACGTCATCGAAAATGTGCTGCGCGGGCTGATCCATGCGCTTCATATCGACCTCAAACTGCGCACGATGTGAGCCGGGGATGACGACAAATTCGCCGCCGCCAGGGCCGACATCGGTCATGCAGTAGAAAATTTTGACCATCGGGCAGATAAATTTGCCCTCGACCACATGGCCTGTCGGGTGCGCCTGGACACCGCGATGCCAACCGCCGCCTTTATAGCCGGGATAGGTGTAGTACAGGTCGTTGTCGATATGGCGATAATCTTCGCCCAGAAACTCGTCCAGAAACGGCTTCGTGACGGGATGATCGAGAAAGACCGCAAAGCGCGTATCCAGATCCATCACGCGCGAGACGGGACGGTTGAGCTGGTGCTTCAGGTTATCGGGGTTATCGACATTGAGCGCATTCAGATCGGCATCCTGCGCTTCGTTCATCCAGCGCGTATATTCAGCAACTTCGTCGGCGGTCAACGCACCGCGCAGGTGCAGATAGCCCTGCACGTCAAAAGCGAATCGTAAATCATCGGAAATGGACATCTTAGAAACTCCAAAAATCGACCAAACTTCGCGAATCAATTGATCTTATTTTATCAAAGATACGGAAAACTGTCCGCTGTTATTGCTTGATTACGAGCGTTTCGTCCTTGGTTGCGAGAAATTCCAGTGCCTGATCTGTCGTCTTGAATGCGCGGTAACGGGCGGTAATGACCTGCATGACGATGCTGCTAAAGGCCTGAAGCAGCGCCGGGCCGCCCACAGTCGCCGCCCAACCGATTTTGGGATGCTTCCAGGAAAAAATGCTTCTCAGCGGAACAACATTCGTCGGAAATTTCTTCACCTTGCTGAAATCAATGATCAGGTGGACGGGCGCGATTCCGTCATCCAGGTAGGTCATCAATTCGGCGGCATAAATTTTAATCTCGTCGATTGTGACTTCGCCTTCCAACACGGCGGAAACGATCCGTTTGTCCTCATACCAACTAATTTTATATGCCATATTCCATTACCTCATCGAAAAAGAGCTGCTTTGTCCCGATCATGGTTCAGCTTCATGCTCATTGATAACCATCAAATTGTTGGTTCAGAAACGGTTGACAACATTAAGTTATAGGTCAAAATTCGT
>JALHNB010000051.1:0-5560 GCA_022843745.1 Anaerolineae bacterium
TTGCCGTTCCCCATGCTGATGCTGTTGGGATCGAAATAGAATCGCGCTCGATAGCGGCGTTCAGACACCGGGCCATCGTCGCCAATCGCCAGAAGCTCATTACCGTTAATCACCGCCCGCAGACCCTGACTTCCAAAGAGCGCTGCGGCTGTGTTGACGTTCAGATCGCCACCGCCTACATCCGTCGTGAATGACCATGCGCTCAGATTGCCACTTTCGAACCCATCGCTGAAGATCACGTCAGACGGCACGAGGGTTGGCGACGGTGTCAGCGTCGGTGTCGGCGTATTGGTTGGCGATGGCGTGAACGTGCTGGTGGGCGTATTCGTCGGTGTCAGCGTTGGTGTCGCGGTAGCGGTTGGCGACGGCGTGAACGTATTGGTCGGCGTGTGTGTCGCTGTCTCCTCGCCTGTGGACGTATTGGTAGCAGTCGGCGTATTGGTCGGCGACGGCGTGAATGTATTGGTCGGTGTGTTTGTCGGTGTATTGGTCGGCGTCGCGGTAGCAGTTGGCGACGGCGTGAATGTATTGGTCGACGTGTTCGTCGGTGTCGCGGTAGCGGTTGGCGCAACCGGGCCGATATAGGTCAGGCGGCGTGATTCGAAGGCATCAATGAAATACGTGCCGCGTGTCGCTGTACTCACGCCAAACACTGGCCCTATATACGCCCGTTCGATCCGCCGTGTATCGTTATCAATGTTGGTCAGGTTGCCCACTTGTGCTTCATCCACCCAGAACGTCAGCCCGCCGTTGTTGGCTCCGGCAGCGCTCGATCCCCGCCAGTCTACCTCAATCAGATGTGGCGCATCGCTGACGTTGACCCAATTGCTGAACGTCACGGCTGTCCCGTCGTTCACCAGTCCCGAACGCACCTGATAGCTGCTTCCTGAATACCCGAACTCAACCTGGAACACGATTGCCGTCAGGCTCGTTCCCACAAAAATCATGTGAGAGTTGCCGTTCCCCATGCTGATGCTGTTGGGATCGAAATAGAATCGCGCTCGATAGCGGCGTTCAGACACCGGGCCATCGTCGCCAATCGCCAGAAGCTCATTACCGTTAATCACCGCCCGTAAACCCTGACTTCCAAAGAGCGCTGCGGCTGTGTTGACACTCAGATCACCACCGCCTACATCCGTCGCGAATGACCATGCGCTCAGATTGCCACTCTCGAACCCATCGCTGAAAATCAGGTCTCCGGGCGCAAGTACGGTAGGCGTATTCGTCGGCGACGGCGTGTTGGTGGGCGTATTCGTCGGCGTATTCGTCGGCGACGGCGTGAACGTGTTGGTTGGTGTCTCCGTCGGCGTTTCGGTTGCTGTCGGCGTTTCTGTCGGCGTTGGCGTATTGGTTGCCGTTGGCGTATCGGTTGGCGTTGCCGTCAACGTCGCAGTCGGTGTCTCGGTTGGTGTTGGTGTGTTGGTCGCTGTCGGCGTTTCAGTCGAGGTAGCGGTTGGCGTGTTGGTCGCTGTCTCTGTCGCAGTCTCGTCTCCAGTGGGCGTATTCGTGTTGGTTGGCGTTTCTGTCGCTGTCGCCGCGTTGGTTGGTGTCTCGGTAGGCGTTTCCGTCGCCGTCGCTGTATTGGTTGGCGTTTCAGTGGGCGTATTCGTGTTGGTTGGCGTTTCCGTCGGTGTATCTGTCGCTGTCGCCGTATTCGTCGGTGTTTCAGTTGGTGTCAACGTATTGGTTGGTGTCTCGGTTGGCGTTTCGGTTGGTGCATCTGTCGCAGTCGGCGTTTCCGTCGGTGTTTCGGTTGGTGTCAACGTCGGCGTTTCGGTTGGCGTATGCGTCGGTGTCGGTGTACTGGTTGGCGTTGTTGAAACCGGGCCGATATAAGTTTGACGGCGTGATTCAAACGCATCAAAGAAATACGTGCCGCGTGTCGCCGTACTCACCCCAAACACTGGCCCGATATAGGCGCGTTCGATGCGGCGCGTGTCGTTATCAATGGTCGTCAGGTTGCCGACCTGTGTTTCGTCCACCCACAGCGTCAGCCCGCCGTTGTTGGCGTTGACCGCGCTCGATGCCCGCCAATCGACCTCAATCACGTGCGGCGCATCGCTGATATTGACCCAATTGGTGTTAGTCATCGTGGTGCCATCGTTGACCAGAGCCGAACGCAGTCGATAGCTACCTCCCGAATACCCAAACTCGACCTGGAACACAACTGCCGTCAGGCTCGTCCCGACAAAAATCATGTGCGCGTTGCCATTCCCCATGCTGATGCTGTTCGGGTCAAAATAGAATCGCGCACGATAGCGGCGTTCAGACACCGGGCCATCGTCACCAATCGCCAGAAGCCCGTTGTCGTTAATCACCGCCCGCAGACCTTGACTCCCAATCAGCGCTGCCGCTGGGTGGACGCTCAGATCGCCCCCGCCCGTATCGCCGGTGAACGACCATGCGCTCAGGTTGCCACTTTCAAAACCATCGCTGAAGATGACATCCGGTGGCGCACTGGTTGGCGACGGTGTAAAGGTTGGCGTGTTGGTCGGCGAAGGCGTAAATGTCGCGGTGTTCGTGGGGGTTGGGCCGCCGATCCATTCAACAGAATTTTCCAGAACTTCAAAATTAATCCACGTAAATGTATTGCTATTAAAGGTCAGCGAACCGCTGGCGGCAGTGGCAGAGCTGATCTGGTTGGAAAGCGAGTTGTAGGTCGCTTCGTCGTTAACAGAAAAATCAAAACGCAGCGTATCAATCCCGCCCATGCCGTCAATCAGCGTCGTCACACGGGCATTATTTTGTAGGATGACCGTGTCATTGCCGTAGCGGTTGAAGGACACCGATTCGTGGCCTTCGCCGTACACGCCGCCATTGACCACGCCATTGATGATGATCGTGTCGTTGCCGCCTGCTGTGTAATCACCATGAATGTTGCCATGAACCGTGCCGTTGTTAATGATGGTATCGCCGTCCGTTACGCCCAATGTTTCGTCGCCAAAGATCGCGCCGTTGACACCGTTCCATATCGTCCAGGGGCCACCGTTGATGACACCGTTGTTGATGATGGTATCGCTGCCCGCACTACCCCACATGCCATCGTCGTTGGTTGCAGAGCCGACAGTGCCATTGTTCGTGAGTGTGTCCTGCTGATTCTGGTTGGCACTGAAGCCACCACCCCACATATAGGTGGTGATCGTACCTTCGTTAACAATATTATCGCTCCCAGGACTACCATCAACGACAGCAGTCGTGTTGGTGCAATAATAATTGGAGCCAGAGCCATTCGGTGTGCTTGTGCAATCTGCCAACACTTGGGATGTCATACTGGCAAGAAAAATAATTGTGCCAACAACAACATATCTGCGCATATAACGGAGTCTCGTCATCAGGTTTCCTGTTCAGGCTAAAACTAAAAGTGTAAAAATAGCACCTTGCGAGAGCCTATCAGTTCATTAAGAACCCTGAATGTATAGTGTAAAATACAGATAAAATTCATAATTCTAACGTATTAATGCCAAACATATTAAAGCAGTTTATTTTGACTAACCATTGGAAGTGTTCACACAGCAGCCGATCAACAGGGGGAGATTGAACGCCGCCGTGATCGCAACCGCCTGCCGATCTATTTTTACCCAATCACAAGGGTTTGTCGCAGCAAAGTGATGCTAGAATCCAGGTTGACACCCGACACCATTGGAGCAAAAAATGTCCGAAGATTTCGCAAAGATCGAGGCAGGCGTGATCGCGCCCGATTTTACGCTTGAATCCAGCGATGGAGCGATAATTCACCTCGCCGATTACCGGGCGCACAGCAGCGTTCTGGTCTACTTTATGCGCGAGTTTAACTGTTTACAATGTCAGGCACACGTCGCTGAACTGCGGCGTTTATTCGACCAGCTTAGGGCGCAGAACACGGCGGTGCTGGTCATCGGCGGCGGCACACGCAAGGATGCCAATCGGATCGCGATGATGTTCCGTGCGCCGTTCCCGGTGTTAGCCGACCCTGACCGCATCACATATCGCGACTATGGCCTGCACAAAGTTCTGTTCACAATTCAACGCAGCGGCACATTTCTGATCGACCAGGAGGGCATCATCAGCTATGTCCAGCGCGTCACCAATCCGAGCGCGGCGCTCGATAAAGTCGCCCTGATGAAGGCTGTCGAAAGCCTGCCTTTACCCCTGCCGATGTAGGGACATCCGTTCGATGATCTCCGCCGCCCTTGCTACGCCGTCCTCCGCGCGGATTTTCTCGCCTAATGCTTTGGCTCGACGCTGCATTTCCCGATCAGAAACCACCGTGCGGATGGCTGCACCTAGATTTTCGGCAGTCAATTTCTTCTGCGGGATCGGCTGTACGCCCACGCCGAGGTTATAGACACGCTGCCCCCAGAAAGGCTGATCGCCAAAAAATGGGCAAATCACCGTTGGCTTTCCTGCACGTAATCCCGCTGCCGTCGTCCCTGCCCCGCCGTGATGCACTACCGCTATTACACGCTGGAACAACCAATCGTGCGGCGCTTGCTCGATCATGAATGCGTTGTTCGGCAGCGAGTCCGCCTTCAGCCCGCCCCACCCGCTTGCCAGAATTGCCCGTTGACTACCGAGCGCATCCAGCACCACACGTGCTTTCGCTTGCGGGTCAGATGTGGGGATACTGCCAAAACCCACATAAACAGGCGGCTCTCCTGCGTTTAAAAAATCGACCAAATTTGCGGGTGGCTGCCACTCGGTTTGCTGATCGAGAAACCAGTAGCCTGTCGCCACCGTAGTCGCAGGCCAGTCCGCCGGAGTCGGGATGACGTTCGGGCTGTAGGGATAAAGTGTTGGCATCGCCTGCCTGTTCGGGAGGATCATTTCATTGGCGAATCGGGCGCACGGCGGCAAGCCGATTTTCACACGCCAATCGTTCATCACGTCGCCATACATCGCGCTTGCCATGCGTGTGACCGCATACGACCAGCGGTTCACTACCCCGCCAAGCTTGATATTCGTCCCAAAAATCGGGTTCACAAATTCGCGTGTCGGCGTGTAGGCAGGCAGCGGCAGACTGAGGAATACCGGAATGTTCAGCTTCTCGGCGATGTGATAACCCGCCAGCGTTTTCGGGTGATAAACCAGTGCTTCCGCGCCCTGTGCCGCTTCCCAGGCTTCGTCCAGCGCCTTCCGCAGGATCAGCTTGGCCTTCTTGATGAGGCCGAATCCACTCCCACGCTTCCCTTCCATAGCGCCCTTGCCTTCGGACGAGTCCATCAAACGGATGAGTTCGTCATTCATGTAGCCATAGCGCAGACCATTTTCGGTGACAAAATTTTCGAACGTCTGCGCGGTACAGAGCGTCACTTCATGCCCGGCTTGTTGAAGCCCCTTGCCCAGCGCCACAAATGGTTGGACATCGCCGCGCGTCCCAATCGTCAGAATGCAGATTTTCATAAACGGATATCCTTTTGAAAGTCGAAAGTCGCTAGCTTTTGGTCTTTAGCTTTGGTCTTCAGCAGGCGACTAATGACTACCGACTAATGACTTTCTTCACAGCTTGTCATACCCCTTCGCCTTCTTGATAGCCTCCCACCTGTCGAGCAGTTTGGGAAATTCGTCCTCCATGAAGGCGTTA
>JALHNB010000051.1:5570-50674 GCA_022843745.1 Anaerolineae bacterium
CATTTCCAGGCGGAGCCGCTGTTGGGGCGATTCTTCATCCAATAGCTCGATCCCGCGTTCGGCAAGCTGGCGCAGTTCAGTGACCTGATGCATCCGCGCCCGGAATGAACGATTCCACATATCGCTGCTGGCTTTGTAATAGTCACGCCGTTCGCCGGGGATGCTGACCTGCTCGACCAGATGAAGCGTCGTCAGCGTCCGCAGCCCCACGCTGATTGAGCTTTTACTCGCGCCGATGATTTCGACCAGATCACCCATCGTCTGGTGCGGCGGGTCACAGATCAACAGCCAGCCGAGGATGCGACCTTCCATGCGCGTCAAACCGACTCGCTCGAAATACAAACCGACTTCTTCGATGAATTGTTGTTTTTTGTCCATGAGATTGAGTATATATCGTTCGCATTGTTCGGTCAATACCGAACACAGAGAACATAAAAACAGCGAAGGAGAGCCTTCGCCGAAAAAGGAGCGCCGTAAATTCTAGACTTATCGCATCTCGCAGACGTAAATCATCGCCGGGGAATCGGCTGTCAGCGCATCCAGCTTCCAACTGCCATAAAGTGTGTGAATCTTAAAGCCATTGTAGTGGAGCAAGGCCGCCATCTCCTGCGGAAAAGTATAACGCAGCGCCGTGCGGATCATCTTTTCTGTGTGTTGACCATCCGGCTTTTCCGTCTTCATCCAACTGGTGTAGTGCTGGATTTGCGTGATGGGGTCGTAGTGCTGCTTTTCCGTAACCGCAAGCTGACCGCCATCGGCTGTGGTGTAGTGTTTCCCCTCTGGATGGTGAACTTCAAAAAGATTTTGTGGCGAGGCGTTGCGCGTTTCGACGATAAAATAGCCGCCCGGTAGCAAATGTTCTCGAACGCAGGCGAACAGCGCTTCGTGATCCTGCCGCGTCAGCAGGAATTGAAACGCATTCATCAGCATGAAAGCGAATGGGAACTGCTTGTGGAGATGGAAATCACGCGCGTCCGCCACCACCCACTCCACCTCGACGGATTTTGCCGCCGCCTTCTGCCGCGCCCAGCCGATCATTTCCGGCACGATGTCCACACCTGTGACTTCATAACCCTGCGCGGCGAGGCGGATCGCCATCCGTCCCGTTCCGCAGGCAATGTCCAGCAGCGGCCCGCCGAGCGCTTTCGCCCAGTGGTCGATCAGCGGAAAATCTTCGTCAAAGCTGTCACATTCCACATCGTAGGTCTGCGGGTCACGAAATTCTTCAAACGAATCGTAATCGATCATCAACAACTGCCTCCATGCAAAATCGTGATTCTCTAGGACAAAGCCCCACCCGTAATCACGAGAATATTGCCGTCCGGGTCTTTGAACCACGCTGCGCCGCCACCGCCTTCTTTCAGCACACCCCGTTTATCCCAGGGCAGTTCAACCCCAGGAACTGTCCAGGTGTCGAACATGATGCCCCGCGCGATCAGCCCATCGACAACCGCATCAAAGTCGCTTCCCAGTTCAAATCCGGCGATGGTGTGTTCGCCAGATGACGCGGCCTGACGAGTATAAATCTGCAAGTAGGTTGCACCACTCACATAAAAAACAAAGCCCCTTGCTGCGTCCACTCGCAATACTTGCAGACCCAAAACACCCTCATAAAATTCTCGCGCACGGTCAAGATCGGTTACAGGAATCACCGCGCCGATTCTGGCATTGGTTAACATGAACACAATCTCCTTACCTCATGTACGGATATTTAAAGTCTAGTGCGATCAGGGCCGTCACGCAACGATCAGGCGAGCGACAGCCTTACGAGCCGTCGTTATCGTCATCATCGTCGGCGATGTGGAATTGGTGCAGGAAACGGTGGAGAAACGGCGCACCGAGAACGCCTGCTGATACGAGGAAAATCAGGCCGGAAAACAGCGCGTAAAACGAGGCGAATAATTTACCGCCGTCGGTGTGCAGTTCGTTGACTGGCCCCATGCCGCCGAGGAGCATCGCGGAATTCAGAATCGCGTCGATCAGACTCAGGTTTTCAAAATACATATAGCCCGCGATGCCGATCAGCCACGAAACGCCGACCAACAGGAAAGCGGCGGCGGCAAAACGTCCCATCCGGCGTATAAACTCGCGCCTGGGAAGCAGTGGTTCGCGGTGATGCTCAAACATAGCGCTCATCTCCTGAATAGGCGTGAGATTAGCGGATAGAGCGCTATTTTGGCAAATTGTATCAGTCGTTGAGCGCGTTGGTGAGCGACGTAATCACATAGGGATTGCCGTTCGCATCGGTCAGATTCAAGATGGATTCCAGGTTCGCGTCCAGCCAATCCATATGATCCGGGAACGGCAGCAACGACATGATCGTACCACCATCATAGGTGTCGTGGAAAACGCCCGCCATATAATCCATGCTCGGTGTCGGCCCAAGAATATTCACGCGCACACCCTGAACGCCGTAGAGCGCGTTCGCCTGTTCCAACCAGTCGAACCAGGGATGTTCCCAATACCAGCAGGCGGGCTTGGCATACTTGATGACATAATTCGGATCATCCAGAATCACGCGCAGTTCGTCGCGGTAAAGCAAAAAATCTTCCATAAATTCTTCGGCGGTGAAGCCATGTTCGTGATAGCGGGTGAAGTAGCCGATCTCATGTCCGGCAGCCACAATATCACGCCACAACTGCGGGTCTTGCTTGCGCATGTAACCCGTGTGCGGGAAAAATGTCGCCTTAATGCCCTTTGATTCGAACAACTCGAACCAGTAGCGAATATTGGCCTCATAAACATTGTCGTCCACCATCATCACGATGTTGTTGGCAAGCGCCGGATCGTTGCCATAGATGATGTTGGGGTGGCGGTTGTGGTAATCGTAGTCTTCCTGCGCCAGCGCGGGAACGATCAGCAAAACCAGCGAGGCGATCACCAGCGCGAATCCCGAAATAACGTGTTTCATCGAAATTCTCCTCCTGAGTAGTCACATAAATGAATTGGTCATGCAATACGCGAGAACAGTTAGTCGTCCCATGCGCGGGACAAGCTGGTGAGGCGATACGGGTTCGATTGCTCGTCCAGCATCCACATCAGCGCGGCTAGATGATTTTCGACCCACTTCACATCGTTTTGACCTGCGTGCAGCAGGATGATGCTCCCGCCGCGATCACGACTTTTGACCACCGCCTCAATATAGGTCATATCATCGGTCACCGAGGTCACGTTCCAGCAGACGGTGATGAGATTGTTCGCACTCGCCCAGGCCATCCAGTTATCATTCCATAAGCCGTTGGGTGGGCGAACATAGCGGATGGCGTAAGACGGGTCGTTCAAGGCGACACGAATTTCGTCCTGGAATGCGGCGAAATCGGTTGCAAGTTCCTCCGGTGTCATCCCCGACGTATGCCTGCGCGTGTGATAGCCAATCTCCGACCCCGCCGCTACGATCTCCTGCCAAAGCTGCGGGTCTTGCTGGATCAGATAGCGGGTATTGGGGAAAAACGTCGCCGTCACGCCCTGCCCTTCAGCAGATCAAAAATCGCGCGGACGTTTTCCTCAATCGAGGCATCATCAATCGTGAGGATGATATTGTTGGCGAACTGTGGCTCATTGCCGTGAAGCGTCAGCGAATCATCAACCGCAAGAGCAAAAGTAATATTAAGTTGCAGCGCAAAGATAATAAATAGGAAGGACATTTTGAATCGCATGGTAATCCTGCTTGCTAGTGTGCGGTTGTTAGAGCAAATATAGTGTTTCTTTATGAGTTTATAAACAACTACACCCTAACGCCTGCCCTTTGCCTATCCTATGCACACCCTATGCTCACCCGCCTGTAATGGAAGGCAGCATTAGCCAGCTGACGCTATAATCCCCCGAAAACAAATTCACTTTAAGGACAATCATGAAAATTATTGACGTTCGCGCGGTGCGGCTGCCCCTTCCCCAAGCGCAGATGAAAACCCCGCCCCGGCGCAAATCATGGGGCGAGACGGATGAAGTCGCCAACCCAATGTCGCGCTTCCCACACGTCAAGGCGCATCGAAGTCTGTGGCTGCCGAAAACGTGGGATCGCGTCTGGTGCAAAGTCACGCTGGAAGATGGCACGTGGGGATTGGGTTCGACCTACCATGGTCGTCCCGTCGCCGCTGTGATTGACGATCACCTCGCGCCGAATCTCATCGGTCAGGACGGCCTCGCGCATGAACGCCTCTCCGACATGATGTTCCGCATGACCAAGCCCTATGGATCGACAGGACTCGCCTCCTATGCCATCAGCGCCATTGATCTCGCGCTGTGGGACGCGAAAGGCAAGCTGCTCGGTCAGCCGGTCTATAACCTTATCGGCGGCGCACACAAGGATCGCATGTTTTGCTACGTCACGGGCAACGACGTGGACTGGTATCAGGAGCTAAATTTCACGGCGTTCAAGCTGGCCTGTCCCTATGGCCCGGCGGACGGGTTGGACGGACTCGACAAGAATGAGGCGTTTATCGCCCGCGTGCGCGAACAGGTTGGCGACAAATGCGAAATTATGCTCGACTGCTGGATGGCCTTTGACGTGGAATATGCGGTGCGTTTAGCCGAACGCCTGCGCCCGTATCGCCTTAAGTGGATGGAAGAATGTCTGATTCCCGAAGATTTTGACGCGCATGTTGAACTACGCCAGCGCGTCCCCTGGCAAACGCTGGCAACAGGTGAACACTGGTACACGCATGTCCCCTTTCAGACGGCGCTGCGGCATGGCGTAGTCGATATTTTGCAGCCGGATATTGAGTGGGTCGGCGGTCTTACCACCTGCCTGAAGATCGCGCATCTGGCGGAGGCGGCGGGCAAGAGCGTGATTCTGCATGGCGGCGGCCTCACCCCGTTTGGGCAGCATTTCAGCTATGCCATGCCGAGCGTCCCCTGGCTGGAATATTTTGTCGGGACGCCGCCGGGTGTGCCGCTGACCGAGGGCGCGATGCTGCCGGGTGTGCCTTCCGCGCAGGATAGCTGGCTCGTGCCGAGTGATTCGCCCGGCTTCGGATGGGAGATTCCCGAAAGCGCGTTGTCGCCCTATTTTGCGTGAATGAACGTTCACCACAAGAGATTCTAGCGGAAGCAAAAATGAAACCACCGATCTTTGTCTACTTAGATGGTACATTGGACGTTTTCTCTACAAAGGAAAAAGCTGAAGCCTATAACGAGGCGCAAACGATTGCCGAATATAAAGCCGTCGCGTATGACAGTGAAGGGTTAATTCTCGAAGTTTCGATTGCACATGATAGCTTTGTAACAATCAATCCAGTTATTCCACCTGTAAAAAAACCTGAAGAATTGCGCGAACTCATTCAAAGCTCTCTAAAACTTTGGAAGCGGAATAGACCATCTGACGAATGGATTAAGCAGGCACCTTTGCATGAGCTTGTCGCTAAAACGTTAGAATTTAAAACGCAGTAGCCTCCTCACCCCTACCGCCTTATCGAAGCACGCTTTCATCAGGCCGCGCTGGGTCGCGAACGCCTACTTCCTGAGCGCGTGTTTCAAGCCCCACTGGATACCCGGCGCGGCGACTTCGCAATGATTCTGATCGGCGAAAACCTGTTTGACCAGCGAAAACCCTTCGTAGTTGCGGCCTTGCAGAACAGCTGCCAAACGGAGAGTATCGGTCATCGTCGTGTCGTTGATGTCTTCTTCAAGCTCGCCCACATACAGGTAAACTTTGGCAGGGAGTGACGTGTGTGCCTTCGCAAATGCCTCCTCACGCTGAAATGTGAAGCGGTTGCCATACCTTAGAGTCGGGCTGCCGAGGATCAAGGCGCTGAACAGGTCAGGCGCTTCAAACATCGCGAAAAGGCCGAACAAAGCGCCATACGAATGTCCCACCAGAATGCGCCGCGATGGATCAGCGCGATAATCCTTCTCGACAAGCGGGATGAGTTCATTTTGCATAAACTTGAGAAAATTGCCGGAATCGCCGGATGGTGTGGGACGTTTGTGCCGCGCCTCCATCGACTTTTCTTCCGCTTCATCACGAACAGGTGTCAGATCGGCGTTGCGCCGCGTAAACGACTCGCGGAAGGATTCAATCGAATTTTGACCTTCAGGATAGCCGATACCGACCACAATCGCGTCGCTTGTGCTGCCGCACCATGACATCGGGCGAATAATTTCCGTGACCATGCCGGAATACCAATTGCCGTCCAGCACATAGACGACAGGCCATTTGTCGGGCGTATCGTTGAATGGCCAATCTTCGCCGGGAGCGCTGGAATAGCCCAGCGGCAGACTCACCGTGATGCGATATTCCCGGCCTGTATGTTGAGAATCCATCATGTGCAGTTCGCTGTTGAGTACGGTTACGGCGACCATTGTATTCTCCTCAGATTGGATATTTAAGAAGGGCGCACGGCTATACGCCCCTACAGAAAACATTGATGTCGTACATGAGCTTAAATCTTCGCATTGCGCTGACTGGCTGAGGCGCTGACTCGCTGACCAGCTTATCCCCACGCCTTGTCAAACCGCGCTTTCATCAGGCCGCGCTGGATAGCAACCTGCCCGAAGCGATCCACCGTTGGGTCGCAGTTGTAGACGGTCAGATAGCCCTGACTGCGCGTCATCGCCGTGTAGAGCAGATTATGCTTGCCCGTTTCGTAGACCGGGTTGAACATCACCAGAATGCGCCCCAATTCCCAGCCCTTAAAACTGTGAATCGTGCAGATTTTGATGCGCCCGCCCTGCATCCAGAATCCGGCTTTGTAGCCACGCCGAACTTCGCGCAGCATTCGGATAAAATCGCCGCCATCATACAGACCCCGCAGCGCCTCGAACTCCGCGCGGGATTCAAAATTGGTCTGCAACGGCAGATTCAGCGATGCCAGCGCTTCGGATATATCCCAGCCATCCGCCACGCTGCACACCAGAATCGCCGTATCCGCCGGGGCGCGGAGTTCGCCTGTCGCGATCAGGTCGGCGAGATCATCACGCAGCGCCTTCAGACAGCGTTCGCGCGTACCGTTAAACCAGTAATTCCAGGCGAAAAGCCCGCTGGTCAAATCCGGCTTTTCGGCTTTGACCTGCCCAGATTCGTCGTTCATCTGCGCCCACACCGCGTAATCGTCACCCAGGCGGGCGATCTCGCGCGGGATGCGGAACGTTTCGTTGAGGATATAGGGTCGTCCGGTCACGCCGGGAAGCTGCCTGCCGCGCTGCTCGACGCGCCCATAAATGTCCTGGCGATCATCCTCCATGAACATAAAATGCGCGGGTTGGCAGACATTCAGCAGATTTTCGAGCCAGACGCGCTCAAAGTCCTGCCCCTCGTCGATCAGCAGCACATCGACGGGCTGGACGATCTCGCGCCAGGGTTCACTATTTTCCCCTCGCCCTGACGCGGATGCGGAGGGGTTGGGGGAGAGGGTTTCCTCTTTGGGCGCTTCGCGAAGCACCCCTATAAAATCCGCGTCGGGTTGTAGGGGCGCAGCGCGCTGCGCCCCTACGGTGTCGTCCACTTTAGATACAGGCGCGGTTTCATCGTCATCAAATGCGATCAACCCCTCCCCTGACTCCCCTCCCCTTGCAAGGGGAGGGGCCAGGGGAGAGGTTTGATTTTGCCTTCCCTCTTCATTGCGCAGCAAGGGGGCTGGGGTTGAGGTCTGACTTTGCTCCCCCTCATCATGCAATAGAGAGGGGGCTAGGGGTGAGGTCTGATTTTCTCCGCTAAACCAGCGGTGATAATGCCCGACCTGAATCCGGCGATAGGTTTCCAGGCCGCCGTACTGCCGTGCCAGCCGCCGAGTCAAATCTTTTAGATAATTCGCCATCGTGATGTTGTAACACACGATCAGAACATTTTTGCCTTCGCGGGCAGCAGCGGCAGCCTTGTGCGCGATGATGATCGTTTTACCACTTCCCGCCACACCCAGAACGCGCCGTCGTCCCGGCGTATTGGGCAGGAGATCGCGCTGACGAGCCGTGAATTTGACCATCAGATTTTGAATCGACGTTTTGCCGTGTTCCGGCTCCGAGAATGCGCCGCGCACCCGTTCGACAATCGTGTTTTCAGCCATCCATGCCGCGAGTTTTGGGCGTTTGCGCATTCCACGCGCGTGCAAAATTTCGCGCAGGGCTGGCAGGTCATCATTGCCGAAAACCGTATCGTATTCACCCATGATCGGCGCGAGTTTTTCGCGGACTTGGGCGGTTGTGTGTTTGTGGAAATAGACGAAGGTACTGACGAGGCTGTAAATGCTTTTGTCGAGTGCGGCGTGGCTGTCGAGAATCGGAATCTCATATTTGTAGATCGAGCGCCGGTAGCGGTTGACCTGTCGCAGCGGACACTCGACAGATTTGCGCTCACCCGTCGCCATGTCGCGGACGCGCCAGGTGTAGTCCACCCCACCCCCAACCCCTCCCCTTGCAAGGGGAGGGGCGAAGGGGAGGGGTTGTGTAACTTCAATCTCATACGCCGCGAGATTCCAGTCCTTGACCTCAAAGATGCCGATGCCCGCTTGTTCGGAGAAAATCACGATGTCGGGGCGCATCCCGTTGAGATAGGGCTGCACATAGATCGTCCATGTGTGGTCGAGGATGGCAAACAGGGCGTTCGTCAGGGCGCGTTCGCCGTCGGTCAATGCTAAACTGGAGAGGTCTACTGGGATTATTTGCGCCATTTTACAGGTCTACTAGGGTTAATTGCGCCATAATAGTTGAATAAATGTTCGAAAATTCAAACTTCAGTTTAACACATTTGTGCGAATCTGTATAATGGTATTGGACGAATATTAAAAGAAAAAAGACGATGAAACTTGATCTCTATCAGCGCATTACCGTCAATCGTGATGTGCCAGAAGAAAATGTCAAAAAAGGCGATGTTGCCTGGTTAATTGACTACATCGCCCATCCTGAAGGCGGCGAGGACGGCGCAATTCTGGAAATATTTAATATCCTGGGCGAATCCATAACAACCGCCATTGTCCCGATTTCCGCCGTCGAGTCGCTACGCGCCGATCAAATTCCTTCTGTTCGCACCTTAGCCGAAACAACATAAATAAATGCCCTCAATTCTCACCGCCACCACCCTCCGCCATCTCCATATTTGTGAACGCCGCGTCTGGCTCGATTTTCACGGCGACCCAACGCGGCAGGACGCGCTTTCCGATTTTGTCATGCAGCAGTTCGCGGGCGGCATCGAACATGAGCAAACCGTGCGCCGCGCGATGGTCGGTGATGTCACGCCGATTGAGGCCGCGACATGGGGTGAATCGCTGCAAATCACGCAGGAATTGATGCGTGAAGGGGTCGCGGGGATCGCTGGCGCGGCGTTCGAGCGAGAAATCTCGCCGGGGATTTTTGCGCGTGGGAGCATCGACTGGCTGCGACGCATTAATCAGCCCTCACGATTTGGGCGCTGGGCATACGAGCCTATCGAGATCAAGCAGCGCGCGAAATTGCAGGATGCCGACAAAATCCAGCTTGATTTCTATTTGTGGTTTTTGAACGATGCGCAGGATGCCGAGGTCAACGGCTGGTTCTGGCTGGGTCGGGACGACGAAGGCCGGGCGCGAAACGTGATCGAGCATGAATATGACGAGGCGCGATTGTTTGGAGTAATCCAGCGGGCTATCACGTTGATGAACCCCACCCCTTCGCCCCTCCCCTTGCAACGAGAGGGGTTGGGGGAGAGGTTTATCCCGCCAATTTACCTCGGCTCACACTGCAAAAATTGCCATTGGTACTCCGTTTGCATGTCCGATGCAGAGGCCACGCGCGATTTTGCGATCATCCCCGGCTTGCAGCGCGAAACATGGGAGCAGATGCGGACGGATGGCATCCGCACAGTGGACGACGTTGCCGCGCGGGATACCCGTGAATTGCAGCGTTTTAAGGGCATCGGCAAACAACGTGCGCAGGAAATCCGCACCCACGCGCAGGCGTTGATCGACAATCGCCCGATGCACCGTCAACCACTGCCGGAAATCGCACGTCAGCCGGGGGTGATGCTCGACATCGAGACGCGGCTGGATAACGGCGTTCCCTGGTGCTTCGGCTTCATGGACATGGCTGGCAAGCTGCATGTGGCGGTGGTGGCGGCGCGGTTTAGCCCCATTGAAAACAAACCTCACTCCCAACCTCTCCCCTTGCAAGGGGAGGGGCGAAGGGGTGGGGTTGATTTCCCATCCTACGAACTGCCCGATGGGCAGCGCATCACGATTATTCCTGACAGCGACGCGGGTTGGAGGCTGGTCGCGGCTACTGGAGGGAATCAGCCTGTTTATGTCTGGAGTAGCTACGAAATGGACGTGCTGCGCAAAACCGGGCCGCCGGATGCCGTCGCCACGCTCGAAAAGCGTCTACACGATCTGCACAAAACGTTTAAGCAAACCGTGACGATCCCGATTCGCGGGACAAGCATCAAAAAAGTCGGGCCATATCTCGGCTATCACTGGCCACAAGGGGTATCGGCGCTCACGGCCTGGGCAGATTATCAGGCGTGGCTGCTCGACAATGATCGAGAGGCGCTCGCCCGTGCCTGCGCCTATCAACGCGCCGATGTCGAGGCGCTGGATGTGGTTTGGAAATGGCTGAACGAAAGTTCGCTATAATTGAATTATGAGACGATAGGGAAAACATGGCACTGCTCTGCGGATTTTAGATGCTGTGTTGCAAAGATCGTGAATGGATTTTGCGCCGTAGGCTGGAAGCCATACGGCTAGGGGTAGAAAGCCCGGTGAGCCGGACTGAAAGCCGAGAACACGATAACCAGTCGCCTTCAGGCGGCTTATTTGATATAGCCAGACGGCTTTTAGCCTCTGGCGTGAAATCTTTGCAACATAGCAGATTTTACGCTTCATCCCTCCCTCAGCTTAAAGGCCAGCAGAATTTGCCACTTGGTCCTGCGATGCTCTACTTTGGGATCGGTAAGATACTGCTCGTAGCGCACCGCAAAGTTGTCGCCTTTTTCGCTGTCCCAACGGTCAATCGGAATATCGTTTTTCTTGATCCACTCGACAAGCGTTTTGTTCCCTTGATAACCCCCGCCTGAATAGATAATGCTCACGTAGCGCCCAGCAGGGATAACACCCGCTTTGATACGCCCCTCGCCCTCAGACGCTTTTTTGACAGGAATGCCATATTCCATGTCCATCTCGCCCTTCATGTCGATACAGTGATAGCGCAGGAACGGTGGTTCAGAAGCTTCTAAGCCCTTTTCCTTGACCCACGCCTCCAATTCCTTCTGTATCTTTTCGATTGCGACACGCATACCCCCAAAGGGTGTCTGGATACGAATCCCCATGTAGGTTTTTTCGGGCTGATGTTCGATTTTTGGCTCGGTAGCCGTATTGACGTTTTTTGCCATGTGCTTCGTGTCTTTTCTCTCATCACTAGACTCTCGAAAAGTATAACCTTCGAGTCAACTTGAGAGTCAAGCAGTGATACCGCTTAGGCCTTCTCTACACTAGCCTTGATCCAGTCCATGTGGTCGCGATAATGATGAATGGTGTCCCAGGGTAGCCACATAATCAGCGGGCGTTCGTCGGTGTATTCAGGTCGATAATGGCTGTAAGGGAGCTGCAAATCTGCTTCGGTCATCGAGTCGAGTTTTTTCATAATGCGCTCGTGATTTTGTCGTAAGGTCTGCATGACCTCCGCCAGCGGCATGTCGCGATAGCGCTGCTGGATCACCGAATTGATCGGGTCGTCGTCCTGTTCCCATACTTCCGGCGTAATATCCAGCGCTTCGCGCTTGGATTTCCGTTCCAGCAGCGCAATATTAGCCGTTTCCCAGGCCGCAACATGGATAATATGATCTTTCGCCGTCCACCCGGCGGCATCGGTTGGGCGCGTAAGCTGATCTTCGGTAAGTGAGGCGAGATAGGCAGTGAATTCTTTCCAGGTCGCTTCTATGTCGCGCAGCAGGCTTTCGCGAGTCAATGAATTTTCGGAATCGGTCATCATGATCTCCCCGGAGAATCAAAAATATTGATTTCGATTTTAGCACAGATGTACTAAGTCAACCAAGCAAGAGTGGATGCATACAGGCGCATCAATATCACACCAGCAGCCGCCAGCCGACCAGCGCGAGGCCGATAAACGCCAGCCCGCCGCACACTAACGGGATCATCCGCGCGAAACGCTCCGGCAAAAACATGTCGGCGACGAAGTCATTGCCTGTTGTATCGCCCAACTGCTTCGCAAATTTGGTCAGCGGGCAGCGCAGACCGTTCGCCACGAAAACGACGATTTCCGCCAGCACAAGAATTACAGCGATGAGCAAGCCTGTGCCGCCCACGTCAAAAATGCCGCTATAGAGAATGTAGAGAATCGCGATGCTCTCCACGACGAAGACCAGTGTATGCAGAGATTTAATCCAGAAAAGTGTTGTCATAATTCCATTATCCGGCATGAGCAGATGATGAGGCTCGTGAGATTCGTCTCATAAACCCCTGCACTTGCTCCTGTTCCGGCTATAATATTGTCCATATTGTGAGCAATTGGACTTTATATGGGTAATGCCATGCTTGAACAATCCACCAGCGCACCCACGCTTTCTCCGCAATCGACACTCGCCGACCTCACCACGACCAGCACGAATATTTTCGCGAAGGCTTTCAAAACGCCGCGTATCGAGCCGATTTTAGCGCGGATTTTGCGGCCTCTGGCGCGGAACGCCGCCTTTCACGCGCTGGAATTTGACCGCATCGCCGGGGAGTACCTCAACCTGCAAGCACCCTCACGCAATCTAGTTGAACACGTCAGCGATCCGTTTCAGGTACGCGGAGTCGAAAATATTCCCGCGCGTGGGCCAGTGATTGTCACCAGCAACCACCCCGGCATTATCGACGCGATGCTGCTTTTCGCCAGCATCCCGCGCACCGATGTCAAAGTGATCGCGCGACCCGGCCATTTCCTCGACGCGCTGCCCAATATTCGCCGCCATGTGATTATGCTGCCGGAGGGCGATACGTTAGCGGCGATTCGCGAGTCGCTGCGATTTCTGGCGAACGGGGGTTTGATCGTCACCTTCCCCAACGGCGGCATCGAAGCCGACCCGCTGGTGCATCCACAACTCGCGCAGGACTCGCTGCAAAAGTGGTCGCCGAGCCTGAATTTACTGGCAAAATATGTGCCGGATTTGACGATTATTCCGGCAGCGGTGGGCGGTGTGCTGTCGATGCCCGCACGTGAAAGCTGGCTGGCGCGGCGTTATCGCACCGACGCGAATCGCGATTGGGTAGCGGCGACGCTGCAATTCTTGCTCCCGGCTTACCGTCACACGCACCCGATTGTGGTATATGGAAAGGCTGTTGCCGAAGGTGATCCGCTTGCAGGCGTAGTGGCGGCGACGCGGGGGCTGTACGGGGAGATGGCGGAAAAATCCCAGAATTATGGGATAGCTTGAAGCGTTCCGGGGATGCAAAATCATTTTATCCGTATAATTCAAAGAGGGTTAAGATGATACTCCTGCATATTGAACACCCGGTTCCCGATTTTGACACCTGGAAAGCCGCCTTCGATAGTGACCCTGTTGGCAGGCAGAAATCGGGTGTGCGCTGCTACCATGTATTGCAACCCGTTGATAATCCGAACTATGCGATCATCGACCTGGAGTTCGACTCCCTGAACGAGGCGGAGGCGCTTCTCGCGGCTATGCAGCAGGTGTGGAAGCGTGTCGGCGGGGCGATTATGCAGAATCCGCAATGGCGCATCTCCGAGGTGATCGAAGCTAAGACATACTAGTTCCGAGGCGCATCAGAAACCTCATGAAAGCAGAATCGGCGGAATTCACCAAACAGGAAATCATCCGGCTGTGCCACAGTACGCTCGACTCGCGAACGCTGCGTCTTGAACTGCTGAAACGGCTGCAAACCGTCATTCCGTTCGATTACGTTTATTTCTCCACGACTGACCCCGCCACACAATTTGGAACAAGTTACATCATGCTTGAAGAACCGCCATCGTGGTTGATGTCGGTATTTGTCGAAAACGAATTTTTACACGACGATTTCAATAAATTTAACGCGATGCTCAAGAATCACCAGACCGTTGGCATCCTCAGCCGGTCAACAGGGAATGAGCTAAATCGGAGTCAGCGTTATCGGGATATGCTGGCTCCATTGGCGATGGGCGATGAACTGCGGTCTATTTTTGTCGCCGATGCCGCCTGTTGGGGAACACTTTGTCTGCACCGCGAAGGGTCGGTATATACGCCTGCTGAAGCGGATTTCGTCGCCAAACTCGCCCCGCACATTGCCGACGGTTTACGCAAAGCGCTGCTGTTGACCAGCGCCCCGCCAGAAAAAGCACCGGATGGCCCCGGCGTACTGATCCTCACCGACGACCTTTCCGTCGTCGCAACCACCGCCGCCGCCGAATACTGGCTGGCGGAACTGGCGGAGCGTAAAGACAGCCACGCCCTTCCCCTCACCGTTCGCAACGTCGTGGCGACTCTGAAAGCGATAGAGTCGGGGATGGCGACGAACGCAACGCCGAAAATACGCATCCGCACGCGATCCGGTCACTGGCTGGTGGTGTATGCCTCCCGGCTGAGAAGCATCGAAAATTCGGCGCAGATCAGTGTGATTTTTGAGATCGCGCAACTGGCGGACATCGCACCGCTGATTATGCAGGCTTATCAGCTCACAAAACGCGAAGGCGAAGTCACTCAATGTGTGCTGCTCGGCTGGTCAACGACGGAAATTGCGGGGAGGCTGCATATTTCCTCGAATACCGTGCAGGATCATCTGAAAGCCATTTTTGAAAAAGTCGATGTGAGCAGCCGGGGTGAACTGGCCGCGCGCATCTTTACCCAGCAGTACCAACCCCTGTTTTCGGCGGGCGCACCCCTGGATTCATCCGGGCAGTTCATTCCCCACAGCCTCCCCGCAAAGTAATCTGTCTGATAATCCCTCCCAGCTTGCAAAAACGCATATAATATTCAGCAAAGCATTGATTAAAATTCTCGGTTATGGGGAAAATATCATGACGATTATGAGCCGTCTTGTCGGATTATTATTAAAGCTCCCGCCAGCCGAAACCTACGATGTGAGTGTCGAACGCGATCTGAAAGTGCCGATGCCGGATGGCGTTACCCTGCTCGGCGATCACTATGTCCCGCGCGGTGGCGGCAATCGCCCGACCCTGCTGGTGCGTTCGCCCTATGGACGCGCGGGGATGTGGGGGATGTTGTTCGGCAGACCTTTCGCCGAGCGCGGCTTTCAGGTTTTTATCCAAAGCTGTCGGGGAACGTTCGGCTCCGGCGGGACATTCGATGCCTTCCGCAATGAACGCGCAGACGGCCTGGCAACTGTCGAATGGGTCAAAAAACAGCCCTGGTTTTCGGGCGAACTGGCGACGGCGGGGCCGAGCTACCTGGGTTTTGTCCAGTGGGCGATTGCCGCCGATGCCGGGCCGGAACTGAAGGCCATGACGACGATGATTACGTCATCCGAATTTCGGACGCTGGTTTATCCCGGCGAGTCGTTTTCGCTGGATACCGGTCTGACGTGGATCAATGTTATGGCGCATCAGGAGGATGGCGCACTCGCGGCGCTGTTATCCAACATGCAAGCGGAGAAAAAGCTGCAAGCTATCCACCCTCATTTACCCCTGAACACGATTGACGAGGCGGCTGTTCAAAAGCCCGTGCCATTTTTCCGCGATTGGCTGGCGCACAACGAACCCACTGACGACTGGTGGACACCTATCGACTTCAGCAAGACCGTCTCGCAAGTGACTGCTCCGGTTCACCTGCTCGGCGGCTGGTACGACATTTTTCTGCCGCAAACGCTGGCGGATTATGCGCGACTCAAGCAGGGAGGCCAGCAGCCCTACCTGACGATTGGCCCCTGGAGTCATACCGATTTTGGCGGTCTGGGGAGGATGCTCCGCGAGTCGATTATCTGGAGTCGCGCACAGCTTCTCGGCGACAAAAGTCATCTGCGCAAATCCCCGATACAGGTTCACGTGATGGGCGCGAACGAATGGCGCGATTTCCCGGATTGGCCTCCGGCGGGTTACGAACCGCAGCGCTGGCATCTGCAAAAAAATCGCGGACTCGCCCCCAATGCGCCCGAAGCGTCCGATCCCGATCATTATCGTTACGATCCCGCCGATCCCACGCCAGCGGTGGGCGGTGTCAGCCTGAGCCAGAATACCGGGCCGAAAGATAATCGGGCATTGGAGGCACGATCTGACGTATTAAGTTATACGAGTGCGCCGCTGGATCGTGACCTGGAAATTATCGGGGCGGTGAGCGCCGAACTTTTCGTCCAGTCGAGCCTGGAATATACCGATTTCTTCGCGCGGCTGTGCGATGTTGATCCATCCGGCAAAACGACGAACATCTGCGATGGCCTGCTGCGTCTGCAACCGGGAAATCCACCTACAGAAGCCGACGGCAGCCAACGGGTCTGTATTGACCTGTGGGCGACAGCCTATCAGTTCCGGCAGGGACACCGCATCCGCTTGCAGGTATCCAGCGGCTCACATCCACGTTTCGCGCGTAATCCCGGCAGTGGTGAACCTCTGGCAACGGCGACAACGCTCAAAGTCGCAGACCAGACCATCTATCATGATCCGGCGCACCCGTCGGCAATCCTGCTGCCGGTGAAGGTGTGAGCGAAACAACATTACAGAGTATGATCCGCTGGCGGGGTGCAGGCAGCGACGCGGGGGTTGTATGGGGAGTTATATTGAATTGGCAACTTTGAAGAATTTAATCAGCCTGGGCAACCTGAAGAAAGTGTAACATACTCAGATTGTATCCAACCCTCGTTATTATCATACTGAATTTGATACCACGACACACCTTCGGATAGTTGCGTTCCAAGAACTGTAACTGTCGAACCTTGTGCTACTGGAGATCGATTGGGGGAATTATTTTGTGGAATCGTATAGACTTGATTGAGAAAAACCCCAGAACCTGTACTGACTACAATTGTTCCATCACATGGATACCCCGGTGTAGACTGAAATTCTATACCGCTGATTACTGGAAATTTTATATCACACTGTGTTTGTCCCGCTGCACACACTGCAATTACATTTCCATCCTCCAATACTAATATTGTTCGATTCCCATTGGTCGTTGCGTCATACCAGAACAAATCAGCATCAGCAAGGTTTTGTGTCAAAGACGTTGTGCCACCCTGACATTCTAAAGGCCTAGGGTTACGACTGCCATTGCGCACCAATGTAAAACAGCCCGCACTACCTAATACTCTTATATCCCCTAGGATAGAAGTGCTTCCAAAACTGGAATACGCATTAAGTGGAAATTGTCGATTTTGCCCAGTGATTTCTACCTGAAACACTAACCCTGCTAGTGACACTTGCTCATCCGTCTCCGGTACATACACTGTCAGACTATCTTCGTCGCGAAAGATTGTCACTGTGACTGCATTACTTGAGGGAGTCGATATAAATTCTGAAGTGTCAGGGGATGTAGATGTTTCTGTAGAACAAGGCTCTGGTATAGTGCCAGTGATATCAGCCTTGATACCAGTGAGAATTTCAAAGGGAATCGTTAAGTCACCAAAAGCCAATTCACCAACTATCCAGGTTTCAGACCACGTAACATCATAAATCACTCGCTGACCTGCATTAGCTGTTAAGCTCATCGTCTGACTTGATTCGACTGTTTCACCATTTTGTACATTGAATTCAGCCTCCAGCATTGACACAACTGTTGATTCAATTTCAGCACTAATAGTTTGTCGAAGGTTAATTTGTGCTGTTGTTGATCGCGATGTATTAGGTTCAGATTGTATAGGTGACTGACCAAAGCAGTTATCTATCGGATAACTGATGATTTCTGGATTTCGGGTCTCTGTTCGACGGTTAACTACAATAAGTGTCATATCAGTCGGTGTCGATGTTGGTGTTGGGGATGGTGTTATCGTCGAAGTCTCGGTAGGCCAGATCACAGTCGGCAGTACCACATCACTTGGCACATTAAACACTTGCTGCCAGGGTTGTCCACCAAGTGATACCCATCCTATTGGCGTACTTTCCAGCGCAAGCTGTGCCCAGTTCTGATCTTCGCTCACAGCGACAACGTTAAACGATTGATTGGCCTCAATCGTCGCTACCACATCATACTGCTGTCCCGGTCCGCTACGTACCTCAATTGGCTGGCTCACCTGTGCAACAGGCGTACCCTGGGTTGGTGTTAAGGTCGGTGTAGGGGTGGGTGTTGCCGGATTTGGCACGTCGATAGGTGTTATAGATGGCTCTGGAGAACCATCGGATGGCATGACAATGCGTGTTGAAGGAACATTCGGGGTAATTTGTTCTTCCGTCATACCCTGTGCGCTGCGAATCTCACGCCGGATGACACTGATCGCAAACTGGCTGATCTCGTCTTCATCCCCCACGTTACGCATACAATCGACTGACAAACCTTCTTGTTGGGCTTCCTCCTGAAAACGCTGAAAGCCTGGAATATCTATGCCAAGCGTGAAGGTGCAGACGGCGCTCAAAATCCCACGACGCTGGTATCCCTGGAGCGCGTCAAAGAGTCTATCTCGATCCCCGCAAGGTTCAGCTTCCAAAGAACCAAGAAACAGAAAGACCATTTTTACATTACTGGCACTTGGTTCGGGCAGGATCATATCCTCGATTGTGCCTCGGATGCCACTAACGTAGGCGTTGCCACCATAAGGCTGCATTCGATAAAGCGGTTCCATAAGACCACTCAAAGGCAAACTCGTCTGCATCCCGGCTGTGACACGTTCCGTGTCGTCACAGTCTCCGCTACCAGCCAAGCGAAGCCCACGCCAGATGTCACTCACATCGAAATCGGGAACACCAGCGATTTGTTGGATAGCCTCACGCGCTACTTCATAACGTTTGAGTCCATTTGGCAGAACTTCATTCATGGCCTCGGAAGTATCGACGAGGAAAGAATACGCGAGGCTCACTTTTGGCGGCGGCGTATTTGCGCGAATATACAAGCCAATCAGCAGCCCTGCTACTAACAAAAAGGGTAATAAGGCCAACCGCCAGCGTTTCCACCATGTGAGTGATAAGGGTTCAGGACGGTAGACTTGCAGCGACTTCGATACTTCCAACGCCAACGAATCCGGTGTATCGAATGTCGCACGCACAAGGGATTGATCCAGCCGCTTTTTGAAGGCGATCAGGCGGCTGCGTCCCGGCTCATCCTCACGTTCGCCATGCCAGTCCGCATCTTCATCGACCAGAAAGCAGAGACAGGGAATATTTCGCGCCTTTGCACGCTTAAACTCCATCTCTGTAATCGAGATATTGCTGTCCTGGGGGATATAGCCGTAGCGATAGGCAAAAATCCCAACGTAAATATCGGATTCATCCACCTTATCCATGCAGGCTTTCACAGCGTTAGCATCCATCGCCGGAAAATATTCCATCATGATCGGGTGGAAGCCGAGCGCCAACACAATATCCCGCACCGCTTCACGATGCTCTTTGAGGTCGGTGCTGGTGCTGCTGATGAAAACGTTGAGGCGGCGCTGGTTTTTCGGCATGACAAGACATCTCGATAACAGAGAGACATCACTATTATCGTGTGCAGTAATGAGGTTGTCAAAATCGCGGTGTCAGGAAATGACTACGATCCAAGAGTTATGACAACTATACTACTCGCCGCCACCCAACTATGCTCGATTCTAAGCGTCCAGCGGGGTCGAGACGGCGATCCGGCGCGTGCCGTCTTGCAGCGTGACGACCTGATAGGCGTTGCGCTCCTGACCAACTGGCTTCCCTGCTTGATCCAGATTTTCGAGAATAAGGTGTCCGACCCAGATGCCAGGAGATTCAACATCGGTAACGATGTCACGGGCGCGGACACCATGAATCTGCCGTGAACGATAATACTCCTGCCCCTGCGTGAAGAAATCACGGGTCTGCTGCGGCTCGGTGATCGCAAGACACCCCCTGGCGGTTACGGCAAGCGCAGGGTAGTTATAAATATCCGCGAGGCCGTCAATATTTCCATCTGATAAATACTGCGTGTAACGCGCGAAGAATTTTTCGATAGTCTCGGTTGCTTTAGCGATGGGTTCCATGTACATTATCCCTTCGTATTGGCAGCGTCCATCCGGCATTTCTGGACAGGCGGCATCAGCGTATCAATTTGTCATTCCGCCAATTTACTTCAAACATCATCAGAATCTGGTTAAATTAATTACAGATTTAATGTACGAAGTTCCTATCACGACAAGGTTTTAAACCATGAAATCACTCCCGCTAAACCGATCTCCCCTGCTCCCCGCCGCGTATCAGGCGCTGCCACTGGGCGCGATCAAGCCAAAGGGCTGGCTCAAAAATCAACTTCAAATTCAAGCGGACGGCCTGACCGGACACCTCGGCGAATTCTGGCCGTCTGTGAATAGCAACAGCGGCTGGCTCGGCGGGACAGGCGAATCCTGGGAGCGCGGGCCGTATTATCTGGATGGCCTACTCCCCCTCGCCTACCTGCTCGATGACCCGATTTTGCTGGAAAAAGTGAAGCCCTGGGTCGAGTGGACGCTGAATAGCCCCAAGCCGAGTGGTCAATTTGGGCCGCGCAATTTTGACTGGTGGCCGCGCATGGTCATGCTCAAAGTGCTGACGATGTATTACGAGGTCAGCGACGACTCGCGCGTTCTCGACCTGATGAGCGCCTATTTTCGCTACCAACTGCGGGCGCTCCCGGCGAGGCCGCTTGAATCGTGGGGCGCGGCACGGGCGATGGATAATGTACTCGTGATTCACTGGCTGTATAACCTGACAGGCGAAGAATTTTTGCTCGATCTTGCTGAACGGCTGATGACTCAGACGATTGATTGGCCGGATTTGCAGGCGAATTACAGCCTCGCGCCGCTGATGCCGCTGGAAGAATGGGACGGCGGCATGTTCACGCATGTCGTCAATAACGCGATGGGCATCAAGGCGGCGGGCGTATTTTATGCGCAAACGGGCAGCGATTGGCATCGCACCGCATCGCGGCAGGGCATCGAAACATTGATGCACCATCACGGCCAGCCCAACGGCATCTGGAGTGGCGACGAGCATTTGCACGGCACATCGCCCACCAGCGGGACGGAACTCTGCGCCGTCGCCGAATTTATGTTTTCGCTCGAAGAATTGACGCGCATTCTTGGCGATCCGTTTTTTGGGGATCGGCTGGAACAACTGGCGTATAACGCTTACCCGGCGACCTGTAAACCCGATATGTGGGCGCACCAGTATGACCAACAGGTGAATCAAGTGCTGGCGACGGTGGCGCATCGCGACTGGACGAACAACACTGACACGTCGAATATTTATGGTCTTGAGCCACATTTCGGCTGCTGCACCGCCAACATGCACCAGGCATGGCCGAAATTCGTCAAAAGCCTGCTGATGGCGACCCCCGACGGCGGTCTGGCGGCGATTGCTTACGGGCCGTGTGAGGTTTCAGCAGTTGTTGGAAATGGCGTTCCTGTTAACGTTATCGAAACGACGGATTATCCATTTGACGGCAAGATCGTTTTTGAGGTCAATCCAGAGCAGTCGTGCGAATTTTCGTTTCAGCTTCGCATCCCCGAATGGGCGCACGGTGCGACGATCAAGGTCAACGGCGAGGTGAAAATCAGCGCACAGGCTGGCACATTCGCGACCATCAACCGCACATGGCAGGCGGGCGACACGGTGACGCTTGATCTGCCGATGGAGGTTCGCATTACTCAGGGGCATGAAGGCTTAGTTTCGGTCTATCGCGGGCCGCTGCTCTATGGCCTGCAAATCGCCGAGCGCTGGCAGAAGATCGCGGGCGAAGAACCCCATGCTGATTGGGAAGTCTATCCCGATTCGCCCTGGAATTACGGCCTCGCTCTCGATGTAAACAACATCGCCGATGCGTTTGAGGTCGTCACGGGGACGATTGGCGACAATCCGTTTGAAACCGCGCCGATTCAGCTTAAAACGCAGGCGCGGCGCATTCCGGCATGGCAAATTGTCAACAATTCCGCCGGGGCGATCAGCGTCGGGCCGCACAATTCCGACGAGCCGCTGGAAACGATCACGCTCGTTCCCTACGGCGCGACGAATTTGCGCGTGGCGGCGTTCCCGCTGGTTGCGGGGTAGCGTGATCGAGGAACGTACGTAATTTTGAACACGCATCGTAGGGGCGCACAGCCGTGCGCCCATCACATAAAGTCATTTTGAAATACCTCTATATGCGGTCATGACGACATCAGTTCCCCCTTCTCCGGCTGGAAAATCGCCTCAATCGGCTGGTCGAAAAGAGTGGCGATCTTGAAAGCCAAGATCAGGCTGGGGTCGTATTTCCCGGTTTCCAGCGCGTTGACCGTCTGGCGCGAAACATTCAGCTTGTCGGCGAGCGTGGCTTGCGACCAGTCACGCTCGGCACGCAGCACCTTGAGTCGATTTTTCATTCGTAACGCTTCCGCGCCAGGATAAACCCAAATCCCCAGAACAGAATCATTGACGGCAGCACCAGAATCATATGGAGCGTTTTCAGCCCTGTGGTTTCCAAGAGGCCGAGCGCGAAAAATAACATGCCTGTCACCGCCATGCTGAAAACTGCCGCGTCGAGTTGGAGGCGCTGCTGCATCTCGTCCAGCCCGCGCACCCAGTCGATCACCGCCCAGAACACGAAGCCGATGGGCAGAACGGGAAGCAGCACGATCCCATAGCGCAGCACATTTTCGGCAGGCAAAACTTTGGCGATCCCCGTGCAGAATGGCAGCAGAATCAGGTAGATGGTCATGGCCGGAATAACGCGCATCAGATAACGTTTGTTCAGTGTTTTCATGGCAGACATCCCATGTTCTGACAAGTAAGCTTGATATAATGTAAAATATACTTTACGTATTGTCAAGCCTTTTGGTAAAATTTCATTAACACACAACAAATAATTGTCCAATCTGGCGCATAATATTGATTGACGGGACATCAAACCTGCTGCTCATCGACGTGGTGATATGGGATATTGTCGAGCGCCATGCGCAAACAAATCTGGCAATCTGGCTGGCGAATTGGCTTCGTAGGGGGTCTGTTTTCGATTCTGATCCTCATCATCCTCAGCCGAACCGCCCCACAGGATCAAGTGGACTGGCTGAAGTTACCCACACAAACGCCTGAAGGAACTGCGATCATTCCAGCCACGCCGACACCGGATTACACGGATGCCCCGACTCTGGAATTCACCGCGACCTCACAGGCGCCTATTACATTATCTCCGCAGGCACTTACGCCCGACATTACGGCGACCCCACAGGCGCTTACGCCACAAATGACAACGACCCCGCAGCAGCCCGCCACTGAGATTTTGCCAACGCTGATTCCTCAGCCGGGGATCGTGTCCCCGTCCAACTCGCTGGTGCTGGCGCATTATATGACGTGGTACAAGACGCGGGCGGTGAGCGACAGTTGGCAGCATTGGCGTTGGGATATCGACGGGGACGGCGGGCAGGACCCGGATGACCGCATACCGGATCGTTTCATCGCGGATGGTCGGCGCGAAATTGCCTCGGCGCATTATCCGGTGATCGGGCCGTATGATTCAAGCGATCAGGCCGTTATCGAATATCAACTGGCGTTGGCCTGGGCATCGGGAATCGATGGTTTCGTGGCAGATTGGTACGGGCCGCAGGATGAGGGCGGCGTTGACCGGGCATTCCGGCTGACATTTGATACCATGCGCCGCTGGCATGAGCAATATGGGATACGCTTCTGGATGGCAATCACCTACGAGGAGCAAAGCCTGACTTTTAACCAGCTACCGCCGGCGGAACGTGAACAAAAGCTGACGAGTGATCTGCAATATATTCTGGACGAATATGCATCTCAGCCGGGAGCGCTGTCCTACAATGGTGTACCGCTGATTTTCTATTTTCAGATGTGGGTGGATGGCAAACCCGGCCTGCTTGCGCCGGAACAACTTGCTCGTGTGCGCGGTCTGCTGCCGCCCTTTCACCTGCTGTATATGGGCGCGGAAACCGACTTTCTCGGAGTTAGCGACGGGTTTTATTCGTGGGTCAGCGGCGCGAATGCCGACCCGGAAGATTGGGGCAGCGATTACGTGAATTGGGTCTATCCAGAGATGGACTACCAGACCGAGCAGCACAACCTCGACATCAATATCGGCGGGGTATGGGCAGGCTTTAACGACAGCGGCGTGAACGGCTGGGGAAACACACCGCGCTACATTGACCCGCAAGGGGGTTCGGTCTACCAGCAGACCTGGAATCATGCGCTGGAAGCCAAAATCAATCAGAAATCCAGTTACCCGTCATGGTTGCAGATCATCACCTGGAACGACTGGAATGAAGGGACTGAAATCGAACCCAGTGTGGAGTATGGGCAAAGCTACCTGCTGGATACGCAGCATTACGTCGCGCAATATTCGGGACGGGTTATGCCCAGTACCGCGCTAAGAATACCGATGATTATTTTTCAGGCGCGGCAGTCACAGCCCGGCGCAGCCACCGAAGCCGTCATCCAACAGGTCTATCCGTTGTTTTTTGCCGGGTATTTTGACGAAGCGTTACAAATTTTGAAGGCCGCCGGGTTTACCGACGGTCAGGAGTAGTGGTCATGAGAACACCTAAAAAGCTGGATAATGTCGTGCTGATCGGGCTTTTGCTCTCGGCTTTTTCGTTTATTTTCGGCCCCTGGCTCGGCAGTCAATCCGGCCTGAAAATTATGCTCGACTTGGGGGCATTTTTGACTGAGAGCCGACCAGCTCAGGATGCTGCCCGTCAGCAGAGCATTTTTGCGCTGCTGTTGATTCTGGCGCTGCTTCTGGTGGCGCAGGTCAGCATTTTTGTGGCGCAGGTCTATTCAAAAGAGCCGCGCAGACAGGTGATGCTGCCGATTGTGTCACTTGTGGTGCTGGGCATCGTGACCAGTCTGTATATCGGCTATCACGCGCACACGCTGGGAGTCATTCTGACGGGCGCGGGCTGCATCCTCGTCATTCTGGCAAGTCTGCTGACGCGCTTCCCGCATAAGCAAGCCGCCGCTGCCTCACCGACCAACGCCGACACAGACCCGATGGGTACTTTTCAGCGCAATGTTGCCCGCGAGTTTCACCAATGCAAACAAAGCCAACGATCATTTTCGCTGGGAATTATCGGCATCAACGGATTCGACAGCTATACGGAAGTATTTGGGAATAAAGCGGCGAAGATATTGACGGACAGCCTGGTCGAGGAATAAAGCGGCGAAGATATTGACGGACAGCCTGGTCGAATACACGCGCAGCGCGGGCGAAGTGAGCAATGTGGTCGCGTTTTCGGTGGGCGCGGTGATGGTTTCAGTCCCCGACGCAAATCACGCTGGCATGGAAGCGCTGTTCATGAAAATCAAGCAGAAAATGCAGTCGCACGGGTTTGAAGGTGAAATGCTCATGCCAGACGGCGCGATCTCGCTGAAAAGCTGTGCGTCAATCTACCCGGACGAAGGCAATGACATCCTCTCGCTCACAGAAGGCGTTCTGTCGAGTTACAGTATGTTGTGAGGAAATCGCTTGACTTAAAGTTGACTTGAAGTGGTACATTTGAGCGAAACAGATGTTCACACAAGGAGTCTCATTTCATGTCTATCATCGACCCACAAACGCTTATCAGCATGATCGGGGTGAACAGCCGAGTGATTACGCAGCAAACGAATGGCCTGACGCACGAGGACAGCCTGCTGCAACTGCCGTTTCGTGGCAACTGTATGAATTGGGTGCTGGGGCATATGGTCGAGCATCGCGACAAGATGCTGAGAATTCTGGGCGAAACGCCGCAGTGGAACGCTGACCAGGCCGCCCGCTATGCGCCGCGATCTGAGCCGATTCTGCCGGACTCGGAGGCAGAGCGCATCGAAAATCTCTTGCGCGATTTGCAGGCCGCACAGGAGCGTATCGTTGCCACATTGGGCAGTGCAACGCCGGAATCGCTGGCGAAGGTAACGGATGGCGAGGAGCAGACGGATGGCGAACGGCTTCACTTCCTGCTGTGGCACGAAACCTATCACCTGGGGCAAACGGAAATTCTGCGCCAGCTTGCCGGGACGAATGACAAGGTGATTTAGCCGCTGAAATCGCTTCAAAAGGGCGCACGGCTGTGCGCCCCTGCGGGAAATCACTCGCTTAGAGCATAGGCCGTCAAGACGCCAGCGACGCCAGACGACCATCCTGCCGCTGAGTCACCATCAGTTGAGGTTCACGTGCGAACAAGCTGCGCAGCGTATAAATATGCATCAGCAGCGCCAGCGGCACCCCAAAAGCCGGGATCAGCACCAATGGGAAGTCTACGATAATATCGGAATGAACCGTCACAGGGATTAGCCCCAATGGGCCGGACGCGGTGAGGTTGCCGAGCGCGACAGCCAGGATGAGATCAGCCATACCCAACAGATTCCAGACCACCGCCAGCCCCCGCGCGCCGGGTTTTCCTGTTGCAACGCGATAGGCCACGAAGGGCGCAGCCAGCCCGACGAGAATGTCGCCGATCCCGGCAGGCAGCGCGAACTCGCCGGGGAGTTGACCGCTCAGATAGAGAACCACAAACACCGCGCCAACCACGCGGAATATTTGCACATTGATGAGCCACACTATCGAGTACCCCGATAAAGTGCGGCGGTAGGCCGGGATCAACAGCGCGGCGACGCCGATCAACAGCGGCACGGCGATGTAGGCTATGTTTGGCATCAGCTTCAGTGCAGGGATTAACGGCGGCGTCTCCAGGCGGAAAAACCCGCCCGTTCCCAATACCACCGCCAACGTCAGCCAGATCACCAGGTAAATTCCCAGGGGCCGCCTCATACGGGTGGCATTCATCAATACGACGAAGGGGAGCGCGACAATGGTTGCGACAATCGAGAACGTAAGCAAAAACGGAATTTCAAGATCAGGTGTCATCGGTGTCTCCAATACGATTCAGTGAACGAAAAATATATGTATATACATGCAATTGACCAAAATTTATTACCCTGGCAGGCAATTCCTTACCCGCGCTGAGTGACCGAAATCGCTTTTTCCAGCAGTTCCAGCAGACGATCGGCATCCGCCTGCCCCAGGCCGCTCACCATCTGGCCCTGCGCCTCCTGCCAAAGGCCGAAAGCCTCGGCAACAACCTGATCGCCGGACTCGGTAAGCGTGACGAGGCGCGTGCGTTTATCTGTCCCCACAGCGCTCGTAACCCAGCCTTTCGCCTTAAGCAAATGGATGCTGCGCGTCACCGTCGTTTGATCCATCAGGAGCGCGTCGGTCAGGTCGGTGATGGTCGGCTGCCCGATCATAGAAATCGTCACCAGCAGGGTAAACTGCGTTTTTTCGACCCCGGCTGGCAGCAAAACCTCGCTGTAAAACTGGGTGACGGCGCGGCAGGCTTTGCGGAGATTAGCGCTGATGCAGAACCAGGTCTGCGTGTATTCGGGCTTCTGTATCAATATTTGCCTACTCGCTTTACATGTATATACATGTAAAAGGATATTCGAATTTTCCAGCAATGTCAAGCTTTCAGGCGATAGTTCTCAATATGCGGAGAACCAAGCCAGAAAATCAGCCTAAACCTCACTGACGAACACGTAGACGGTAAAGCGATTGGGGTTGCTTTTGTCGATGATGTACCAGGCCGAGTCTGGGCCGCTGTAATCATCGTTAGGGCCAAGCCTGGATCGGTAGGCGGTCAGAAAACGATCGCCCTGCTCTGGCTGCCACCATCCAGGGCGTGATGCCGATGCGATCCGTTCCATCGGCGTTGAATCGCGGATGGCGTTCCAGAAAACACTCAGGGGGTCGTCAGTTCGGCGGCTTGGCTGGAAGGCGGGGTCGGAAAGAAAATCATCCAACTCCTCCGGCGCGATGTCAAAGCGCACGTAGGCATCAAATCCATCGATCAGATGGGGTTGAACATCGACCTGGACATTGGCGGCGCTGGTGGGCAGCGAAATTCCGAGCAGGCGCGATGGATTCGTTTCTGTCTGCCGGAACAGGAAATAACCAGTGAAGCCTATCACGGCAAACATGAGCATGATCGTTACCGCTACCAACTGTTTTGGCATGATCGCGATTCCCCTAATGTAATCCTCATAATCAGTGTAACAAATAATATTAAACTTGGCTACCAGCCAAAAGTATGAAATCCTACAGCTACTTGTCCTGGATTTTGGCGGTTTTGCGGAAGTTGGCTCACCCTCTTGCTTTTTTTTCCAAAACTATGTTATCCTCTACGAAGTTATTCGATTCAGAGTAGAAAGGCGCATCCACCCAATGAAAGTTACCACAATTGAAAATATGACAATTACCGAGGGTGTCGAGCGCCTCTGGATTCTCTGAACCTCTACTTTTTACTGTTCTGAAAATCCTCAGTTGCCTCGTCATGGTCACGGATTGCCGAGTGACCGCACCATCTTTTTCAGCTTATCGCTGTTAGTCGTTAGCTCTTAGCCAATGCCAATTCGCCGTACCTGACGTGTCGAGGCTCGATTGACGCTTGCGGATCATGGGTCGAATATGGATTGCCATGCTGACCAGCTAACAGCTATCGACTAAAAGCTAACGACTAATCGCTTTTCAAAAACTGAGGAAACAACACCTTGAATTTTCGCAAGTGGGACGCATATCGCGTCTATGTAGTTCGTACCGCGCTGGACGCACTGGCGGGGAGTATCATCTGGACGACAATGATGGTCTTTCAGATACAGGTCGTTCACATGACGGCGCTTGAATTGGTGCTGGCGGGGACGATCATGGAAGCATCTATTTTCATCTTTGAGATTCCGACAGGCGTGGTCGCGGATGTTTTTAGCCGCCGCCTCTCCATCATCATCGGTTTCGCGCTCATCGGCATGGCCTATCTGCTGATAGGGTTTATACCCGTTGTCGGCGTCGTTCTGGGCGCACAAGTGCTGTGGGGGCTGGGTTACACCTTCACCAGCGGCGCGTCGGATGCCTGGATCGTGGACGAAGTTGGCGAGGAACGCACAGGCGAAGTCTTCCTGCGCGGTTCGCAAATCTACCGTATGCTCGGCATACCGGGCATCATTATCAGCGTGATTCTGGCATCCATTGACCTGCGCCTGCCTGTGCTGGTTGGCGCGTCGCTCTACGTGACGATGACCATTTTCATGATTCTCTTTATGCCGGAAACGGGCTTCAAACCCACTCCGCGCGAAGACCGCAGCACCTTTCGCCATATGATCGAGACATTCCGTGACGGTGCGCGTGTCATGCGCCGCAGCCCGACTCTGCTCTCGATCATGGCGATTGGCCTGTTTGTCGGCCTGTACAGCGAGGCCTGGGATCGGCTGTGGCAGCTTCACCTCATCACCAATTTCAGCCTGCCCTGGTTCACGCCTGTGGTGTGGTTTGGCATCATCGACATCATTTTGATGCTGATCGGGATTGTCGCCAGCGAAATCCTGCGACGACGGCTGAATATGAACAATCATGTCAGCCTGACACGCGCCTTGTGGTGGATGACGGCTTTCATGGTGGGCGGATTGATCGTCTATGGTCTGACGCAAAATCTGGTCGTGGCGATTGTCGCGATGATGGTTTTCTCGACCATGCGCGGTCTGACTGGCCCATTGTTCGGCACGTGGTCGAATCAGCATATCCCATCGGACGTGCGGGCAACGGTGCTTTCGTTGCAAAGCCAGACGGACGCGATTGGGCAGATGGTTGGCGGGCCGCCGCTGGGCAAAGTCGGTGAGATTTCGCTGCGGGCGGCTTTCCTGTGCAGCGCCGCGATCCTCTCGCCAACGCTGTACCTGCTGCGCCGCGCGGGTCGGCCTGTGGAAGAGCCACAGATCGAAATGGAAGCGGCTGAGGCCTAATCTCCGGATATTTGTAGGGGCGATCCCGGCGGCCGCCCTTACATCGCCGTCACCTCGCTCACAAGCGCGTCAATCGCGGCGCGGATTTCCGGAATATGTGTGCCGATCACCAGATGCGAACCGCCTTCGAATGTGATCAGGTGCGCGTTGGGGATTAATTTTGCGGCTGCCTGTGCCGCGCCATAGAGGACTGCGGTATCGCGCGTGCCGTGAATAATCAGCGTCGGTACACCAACCTGTGCCGGAAAATTCCGATCCATCGCGTCGAGTTCTTCAAAATCGTGGATTGTCCCGTCGCGCCAGTCTCGAATCGGGAACATGCTATCGAAAAGGCCGTCGATCAGCTTCACGGCGGCGGGATTTTGCATCCTCTCTGGCTCGATTGTTCCGAGGATCGACTTGAGCGCATCGCGCCCAAAATTCAGAATAAGCCACGAGGCATAATCAGATGACCACAGCAGGCGCAGCGCTGGCAGCATATGCGGTCCGGGGAGATTGGTGAGGACGGATGGTGTCACAGCGGAAAGCATCACGAGAGCGGCGCAGCGCTCTGCGTGGCGAACGGCGAATTGCAGCGACGCCAGCCCTCCTGCGGAGATACCAACCACGATGGCGCGTTCGATTCCCAGATGATCGAGCAATGCACGAATGGCATCAGCCAGATTTTCAGGTGTTTGCCCGGTGCTGAGTGGGGTTCGTCTGTAACCGGGGCGCGATATGGCGACGATCTGGTAACGCGCGGGATCGAGAATATGCGCCATCAATATACCCTGGTCATAGCCGCCGCCCGCGCCGTGGATGACCAGAACAGGCATCCCCTGCCCCGTCACCTGATATTCCAGCGCCCCGGTGGGTGATTGAAAAATCTGGCTTCCGGCACGCAGCCGATCAATCGCGATTTTTTTCTCACGTTCGTAGCGCGGATAGGTCGTGACAACGCCGACTCCGGCGAGAACAGCGGCATATTTCAGCAGGTGGTTCATATTTTCGTGACTTTCAATGATCGAACTTGATGTTTATACAAACGGTTTGATACACTGCCTCAAGACTAACCCGGATGCGTTTTGCGCGTATGTTCGACGGAGCGCTCCACCATTTGCCGCAAAACCGCCATATCGACATTTTTGAGCGACTTGACATAAAGGCAGGATTTGCCTGTTTTGTGCTTGCCAAGCTTGCCTAACAGCGAATCGAATTCCTCAAACCCCGCGATGCCATACAGGACCACATTCTCTTTGCGCGGTGAGAAGCCGACCACCAGAAAATCGCCCTCGCGCCCACTGTCGTACTTATAGTGATACTGGTCGAAGCCGACAATCGCGTCGCCCCACATTTTGGCTGGCGCTCCGGTGACATTTTCCATAAGCTCAACCAACGTGAAGCAGTCCTCGCGCTTCTTCTCGTCCTCGACGTTTTCCAGAAATGCCTGCACACTCTGATCGTTGATTTTGGTCTTGTTTTCAGCCATGCTGTCATGCTCCTGAAATTGATACGATTTCGAACTTATTTTCTACCCATGATAACCTGATTTCAGTCAACGCGCACGGGAAAAATTACGCAAACACAGTGATCCGCATTTGATTTTGAAATCGCATCATTGATCTGTCTCATAAATAAATCGTTAATCGCGAAACATGTTCGTAGGGGCGCAAGGCTTGCGCCCTTCTGATGCGCCACTATCCGGCTAAAATGTTGACGCGCATCCCTGCCCCTATAAACCGCCCCTTGTGCAGAATCAGTGGGAGGGGTTAAATATTCCAGCAATGTTCCACGTTGGCAGCGCGATTTTACGGAGACGCTCTATTGACCATTCCCTCGCTTGCAGGCATCTGCACCTATGAACTAGATGCTGTTCGAGGCCGCGCTTATGACTACGCGAAGCAATCGGCGCTGAGATGAAAATCCTCACGACACTTTACGAAACGCCCATAGGCCGCGCTATCGTCGCCTATTTTGCCGATCTGCCGCGCTGGACGGTTGCCAATACCCTATTCACCCTTGCCCTCGTGCCGAGTCTTCTCGCCTTCTATCTGGACGATTTTTTGCTGGCGATTCTCCTTACATTTCCGGCTTTTTTCGCGCTCTCTGGTCAATGCCACGCCCTCGCGAAAACGGTGGAAAGCCGCGCTCCCCGCTGGCAAGACCTGTTCCACGCCAAATTACTGCTGACTATCACGCTCTGGTGTGCGCTTGCCCTGCCGATGACCGCGCTCCTGTTCAATCCAGCGCCAATTTTTTTTGGCATCCTGTGCGTGGTCGTCGTGTTGGTGCTGCTCGTCGCGCCGTTCGTGCTCTGCCTGCCTCATTTACTGCCAATTGGAATCCGGCTCGTCTGGCGCAACGCGCTCGTCCTGGCAATCCATTTTCCCATTGTCGCGCTCGGCCTGCTGGTGCTGGTCGCCATTTTTGCCGCTGTCACCATCGCCACTCGTGGTGCGCTCATCATCGCCCTGCCCGCACTGTGGTCAAGCATCACCGTTTTTTCCACGCATCAACTCCTCCACGACTCCGCGCCTTGATTGCTGGCGAACGCTGCATGAGCTTAATGCTTTTATCACGCCAGCCGTGTTCATATGGGTGTATCATAATTGCATATCAACCTTTACGATTTTGATAATGTGCAGATTATGCAGATGGATTCTATCCACAGTTTAATTACCGCGCCTGTCTTCGACGACGAAGAAAAAACGCGCGTTGCCCGGCTTCTCCATAAACTAACGCTTGGCGTAGTGATCCTTTCGTTTGCCTATGCCGTGATCGGCATCTTCGTCAATTCCCCGGAAAGCGTTGCCTATCCTCTCGTCCTCGCCGCCGTTATCATGCTTGTCAACGGGATCGCGCGGCGAGGCTATGTCTATTCCGCAGCATGGGGATTCACGATTGGCTTGTGGATCATTTTCTCAATGCCCTGGATCATCGACCCGACACAAAGCATCTACGACACCAATTTCACCGCCTATTTAATTCCGGTGCTGTTGAGTGGTTTTTTGCTGGGTGGACGTGCCAGTCTCATTACCGCCACCCTGAGCGCTTTAGCCGGACTGGTTATGCTGCTCGATCCTGCGCGCCAGGTCGAAATGTACGGCATAACCGATGCGACCCTGCGCTGGGCTGCCCTATCCGTCATCTTTTATATGGCATCGGTGCTGGTCAAGCTCGCCGCCGATAACGCCAATCAAGCCCTTGCCCGCGCACGCGCCGGAGAATCTGCCCTTGCCCAGCGAAATCGCGATTTGCAGCACGAGATCGAGGAACGCCGCCAGACCGAGGCCGCGCTCCAACGCAGCGAACAACGCCTGCGCCTCTCGCTGGAAGTCGCCCGCCTGACCATCTGGGACTGGGATTTGGAGACGAACCTGCTCACGACAATGAGCGACGGCTTGCTCGATGAAAGGCAAAGCGAAACCATGCATATCGACGATTTAATCGCCGCCACTCACCCCGAAGATCGTGGCATCATTCCCGATATGCTGCATCGTGCGATCCACGAGAACGCGCCCTACGAGATCGAATTTCGTATCCTGTCGAAAGGCATTGTCTGGTTTGCTACCGCCGGACGCTTACTTCGCGACGAATCCGGCAAGCCGACCCATGTGATGGGTGTCTCCAGCGACGTTACCGAGCGCAAACAGGCCGAGCAGGAGCGCGTCGATCTCGCCGTCACCCGCCAGCGCGTCGAAATGCTCACCGAATTCCTGGGCAATATCTCGCACGACTTCAAAACGCCCATTTCCGTCATCAATACCAATCTCTACCTCATCCGACGCGACCCGGAAAAACAGCTCGCCAAGCTCGATTCCATCCAGACACAAACCAATCTTCTGGATAAATATATTCAGGATATCCTGACCATGCTCCGCCTCAATTACGACCCTGGTCTCGCGCCCATATCCGTCGATGTTAACAGCAGCCTGCAAGTCGTTTCGGATCGCCTCCATCCCACTGCCGAGAAAAAATCCATCGGCGTCACGCTTGAACTTGACCCTGCGCTGGCCCGTGTGCACGGCGACCTGGGCGAGCTGGATCGCCTCATGGTTAATCTGATCGAGAACGCCATCAATTACACCCCACACGGAGGCCGCGTCTCCATCCGCACCCGCCAGGAGGCATCCAATGCCGTGATCGAGATCGCCGATACCGGCATCGGCATCAGCGAGGAAGAGTGCGAGCACATTTTTGAGCGTTTCTATCGCTCCTCCCGCGCCCGTTCCAGCGGTGTGCCGGGGACAGGACTTGGCCTGGCAATCGTCAAAAAAATCGTCGATCTGCACGACGGCAGCATCGAGGTCGAAAGCGCCCCCAGCACAGGTACCCTTTTCCGCGTCACGTTTCCCGCCGCAAACTGATCCGAATAATTCTGCCGCCTGACACATCCAAATAATGACAAATCACATTTTCTTCGCGTCCCTGCAAGCGGAATAATAGAAAGAGTTGGATACACGCGAAAAGGATTAATCGACCATGTTCACCCTGCTTGATAACCTGTTCGGCGCACTGCTGATCGGCGTGTCGCTGATTTTCAGCCCCCTGCTCCGGCGCTGGTATCTGCGCTGGGGCGCAACCGACGACGAAATCCGCCGCACCTTCCCCGGCGACGAGATCGTCCCACAGCCGATTTTACAGGCCACCCGCGCCGTTACGATCCATGCCCCGGCTGCGAATGTCTGGCGCTGGCTGGTGCAGATCGGTCAGGGGCGCGGCGGCCTCTACAGCTACGAGCTGCTCGAAAATCTCGTCGGCTGCCAGATTCGCAACACCGACAAAATTTTGCCGGAATTTCAAAATCTGCATGTGGGCGACAGCATCCTGTTTATGCCCAGCGGCCTCGGCGAAATCGTGACCGAGATCGACCCTGAACATGCGCTGATTCTGCAAAATCGCGACCCCAAAACCGGGCAGGTCGTGCCACCGGAAATTCTCAATGGCAGTTGGGTATTCATTCTGGAGTCACCGGACAAGAATACGACACGCCTCATCGCCCGCAGCCGCAGCAGCTACCCGCCCACCTTCGCCAATACACTCATCTGGCGCATCATCACCGAGCCGATGTTCGCCGCGATGGAACGCCGGATGCTGCTGGGCATCAAAACACGCGCAGAGGCGGTGTCGGCCTGACAATTCTCACGGCTAAATCCTGACATTTAACACCGCCGCGAAGGAATCGTCTGCCGCATAATCGAGCTGCAAAAAGTAGGGTACAGCGCCCGAAAGGTGATGGATGATGAACGTTCTCGTGGTTTACGACTCGTATTATGCCAGTTCCCGTTTTGTCGCCCGCGTCGCTGCTGCTGCCTTCCAGAATTTTGCCACTGTCCGTCTGTTACCCATTAATCAGATGCATCTTAAGGATTTTGAGAACATCGATTTTTTGGTGATCGGCGGCAGTTGGTCAATGACATCCTCTCTTGAGCAGCTATTCAAACGTTCGCCAGGCGCCTCTTTAAGCGGCATCCCCACGGCGATTTTCGACACCCATTACCGCCATTCCGCCAGTGGAATATCGACCCGCGTGTTTAGCCAACTGCTGGTCACACATGGCGCGATTATGGTACAGCCGCCGGAGACGTTCTACACTACCGATTTTGACGGCCCGCTCGAAAGAGGCGAGCCTGACCGCGTTGAAGTCTGGGCGCGGAATCTCGCCGCGAAATTCGTGCTGGCGTGAGGCGCCACATTCCTGTGTTAAACTTGCCGCTTAGCGCTCGGCGCGGTACTCTGGCGGACCACCAGCGAAGGATAAAGCACCCGCTGGTAGGCCGTCTCCGCCGGGTCGCGGATCAGGTTCACCAGATATTCGACGCTCTGCGTGCCAATCGCGTCAAAATCCTGCTGCACCGTCGTCAGCGGCGGCTCAAAGCACTCCGCTTCGGGAATATCGTCAAAGCCGACCACCGAAACGTCATCCGGGATTCTCAGGCCATGTTCGCGCAAAGCCCGCATTGCCCCCAATGCCATCTGATCGTTGCCGACCACCAGGCCGCTAAAAACAGCCCCTTCGTTCAGAAGGCGGTGTGCGGCGTCGTACCCGCCTCTGGCCGTCCAGTCACCCTCGACACTTTTTCCTGGCGTGATCCCGGCGGCTTCCAGCGTGGCCTGCCAGCTTGTGTGACGTTCAACCGCCGCGAACCATTCCAGCGGCCCGCTGATTTCGCAAATGTCGCGATGGCCCAGGTCGATCAGATGCTGAGTCGCCAGTTGGCTGCCATAGGTCTGGTGGATGACCACCGACGGGGTAATCGAACTCAACTGGCTGTCGATCATCACAAATGGGATGCCATTGCACAGCGAAACCAATTCTTCATACTCTACACCGCGCACGGGCATAATCAGAATCATGCCGTCCACCAAGCGTCCGCTGAGGGTATCAATCGCCCCGCGAATCGCTTGCAGGGTCATGCCGACGATGTGCGTGACGATCAGGTTATAACCCAGACGGCGGGCGGCCTGTTCCACATGAATCACGGTTTGCGACGGCCCGTAATGATGCGAACCAAACGTCACCACTTCCAACAGATGAGATCGGCGCGTAACCAGACTGCGGGCGGCCTGGTTAGGCTGATAATTCAAATCCTTGATCGCTTGCGCGACTCGCTGGCGGGTTGTTTTCGAAACATGCGGACTGTCATTGATAACCCGCGAAACCGTCTGGTAAGAGACTTTTGCCCGTCGCGCGACATCGTGCAGCGTAACACGTTTATTCGTATTCATGATCTTCCAGTTTTTTGTGAAGGTTCACAACAAAATGTCAATTATGATCCATACATGGTTATGTAAAAATCACCAACACTGGTTATTTCACCCAATTCGCGGCAGTTTTCTTGACGAAAACAACGTTTCAGGGTATAAAATGAAATTGTGAGCGTTCACATGATATTACACGATTTTACGAAATATTGCGATTGAAAAACAACTATAGATATGACCAATTTAAGCTCACACCAAATTATCAAAAAACCTGACGCATGTTTTTCTCTCCTGTTGAAGCGGAATTTGTAGGGGCGCGTCCTACCGCGCCTCTGCAAAGACTGCGATAGAAAGGGGGCTTCCCGCACAAAGAAACTGAGGGGTCTGACAGCAACTGATTTAATGAAAGTTTGAATTTTAAGGAGAATCTTGTGAGTACAAAACATAATTTTAGCCGACGTAATTTTCTTAAGGGCGGGCTGACGGTTGGCGCAGGGCTGGCGTTCGGCAACCTCATGAGCTTTATCGATTATCGCCGGGCGCGTGCCCAGAGCGAACCAATCCGCGCCGCGATGTCCAGCGCCGGGTTAGCCGGATCATGGAATGCGCAGGGACAGGATGCCGCGATGTATTGGGCGAATCTGCTCGGTGTGGAAGTGACATGGTTTGACGGCGAGTTTGACGCGGCCAAACAGCGCGGCAAATTTGACCAGATTGCGACGGAATCCTGGGATTTTGTCGCCGTCCAGCCGAACACGATTGGCACGCTGGTCGAGCCAATTCAGGCGATCATCGACGCAGGTACAGCGGTCATCGACATGGACACACTGGTAGCGCCACTCGATCAACTGCAAGAAATGGGCGTTCTGACCTTCATTGCGCCGGACAATATGTTTATGGCGCTGTCGGTCATGAACCGCGTCATCGCCAAAATGGGCGGTTCGGGCAAGATTTCGCACATCGGCGGGCAGCCCGGACACACCGGCGCACAGGCACGCGGACAGGGCTTCCTGAATGCCCTCGCGCAGTATCCGGACATTGAAATCGTAGACGATCAGCCCGGCAACTGGGATGTCAGCCAGGCTGCGGCGCTGACTGAGAGCGTTCTCAATCGTCACCCTGACCTGAAAGCCATCTTCGCCGACAACGACGACATGGCAATTGCCGCGCGGCAGGTTGTCGAAAATGCCGGGTTAGGCGATCAGGTGGTCGTGGGCGGCGTGGACGCTATGCCTTCGGCTCTGGAAGCTGTCGCGAATGGTCAACTGGTCGCGACCTGCCGCAACCCCTCATGCCGCATTCACGGCTGGGCAGTGGTGGCGGGTGCGTATGCGGCGACGGTTGGCCTGGAACAGGCACGCGCGGAAATTCCGATCTTCGTTCTGGCTGACGGCCCGGTGGTCACAGCGGAAATTGACTCGAATCCTGATCTCGCTGCTGAACCCTGGAAACTCGCCAATTACGGTCTGAGTTCAATCGAAGGCCAACTCTGGCTGGAATCGCAGTACATTCTCTAGGTGGGGGAATTTGAGAGTGGTGGATTTCAAAGTCTGGACTTTCAGCGTCCATGATCTTCATCACCCTCAAATTTTTTGCAGAACGGCACATGCTTTGGATAATTAGGTACTGTTGACATTTCAGCCTGATGATGTCATTTCTTGCCATCCCCACCCCAAACCCCTCCCCATCGCAATAGGGAGGGGCTTAAAAGCTGGCTGACTCCCCCTCTCCATGCAATGGCTGAGGGGGACGGGGATGACTAATTCTTAAAATAAGACGTAAAAGATTATCATGAATGCACCGCCTGTTATTGAGCTAAAAAATATTTCGAAACGTTTTTTGAATTTACAAGCGCTTGATGGCGTCAATTTCGACCTGCGCGAAGGCGAGACCCACGCGCTCGTCGGCGAAAACGGCGCGGGCAAATCCACCCTCATGCGTATCCTCGCCGGACTCTACCCCGAATATGAAGGCGAATACCGGCTTCGCGGGCAGCAAATTCACCTCACCTCGCCGCGCGACGCGCTCAACCGGGGAATCGGCATGATCCATCAGGAATTGAGTGTGATGCCAGAGCTTTCCGTCGCTGAGAATCTGTTTCTGGGGCGGCAGATTACGCGATGGGGCGCAATCGATTGGAAAAAAATGAACGCCGTCGCCCAGACCGAATTGGCGAAGCTTGGCTTTGACGACATTGATGTGCTGAAGCCGCTGGGCAATTATTCGCTCGGTACACAGCAGGTGGTCGAGGTGCTGCGCGTGATGCTTTCCGGCGCGCAGGTGTTGATTATGGACGAGCCGACCTCCGCTCTCTCCCCTGCCGAGGTCGAGCGCCTGATTCAACTGATCGATACCCTGCGCCAGACCAACCGCAGCATTATTTACATCTCACATTTTCTCGAAGAAGTCATGCGCGTGGCGGATCGCATTACCGTCCTGCGCGATGGCCGCAAAGTTGATACGCTCGATAAAAGCGCGACCAACATCAACCATCTGATCTCGCTTATCCTGGGGCATGAAGTCGAGGCCGCGCTGCCGCTAGAAACCAGCCAGGCCGACGGTCATACCCTGCTCGATATCCAGCATCTGACCGCCGACGTATTCAACGATATTTCGCTCAAGGTCAACAAGGGCGAAATCGTCGGCTTGTACGGTGCGATTGGCGCGGGACATTTCGACCTGGCGCGGGCGGTTTTTGGCATGTATCGCTTCGACAGCGGCACGATCAGCGTCGATGGCAAGATTTTCCCGCGCAATTTTTCAGCATCATACGCCATCAATCATGGGCTGGCCTACGCCACCGAATCGCGGCGAAAAAGCCTGTTTATGGATGAGGCGATTTACCGCAACGTGACCATGCCGCACTTGAGGCGCATCAGCCTGCTGTTTTCGCGAACACAGCAGGAACTGGAGGTCGCGGAGCCGGTGGTCGAGCGAGTCAACGTCCAACCCGGCGATCCGATGAACGCAGTGGGTAAACTCAGCGGCGGCAACCAGCAAAAAGTCGTCATCGCACGTTGGCTGGCCTTCCCGCCAAAAGTGTTTGTGATGAGCGAACCGACGCGCGGCATGGATGTGGGCGCGAAAAGCGAAGTCATGCATATTCTGCGCGATTTTCGCAATCAGGGTTACGGCGTCCTGGTGGCATCCAGCGAACCGGAGACGGTGCTGGCGGTGTGTGACCGGGTGATGGTCATGTCTCGGGGAAAAGTCGTCGCCGAGATGGTCAATAAAAATTTGAATAAAGACGTACTGATGAGGCTTTTGTAACAAAAATTGGCCTGCCGCATAAGGCTTTTTTGAAAATTGAGCATCCAAATGAGGCTTTTGTAACAAAAATGAGCATCCAAACCGACAACCTCGACGCTCCAGCCAGCCGACTGCGTACCGAATCGCAATCAAGCGTTTGGCTGCGTCGATTCACTGCACTCGCGCCCCTGTGGACGCTGCTGGCGCTGGTCATTTTTTTCAGCATCGCATCGCCGACCTTCGCACGCCCGATCAATTTTAATAACATTCTGGCGCAGATTTCGACTCTGGCGATTTTCGGCACGGGCATGACGTTTGTGCTGCTGACGGGCGAAATCGACCTGAGCATTGCCGCCGTTGCCGGGTTAGCGGGCATGATCGCGGCCTATTTATACGCCAATCTGGATTATCAGGAGCCGATTCCGACGATTGCGGCACTGGGCGCTTCGACTCTGTTGGGACTGGTCGGAGGTTTTGCCAGCACGCGCTTCCGCATCCCGACGTTTATGGCGACCCTGGCGCTCTCGCTGATCGCGGGCGGACTGAACACCTATGTCAGCAAGGGCCGCGTCATCAGCGATCTGCCGGAAATTGCGGCCTTCCTGGGCAGCGGGCGTATCGGCGGGCAAAGCGGTTTCCGCGTGATTATCATCGTGGCGGCACTTTCACTGCTGGCCGGGCATCTCGTCCTTCGATACACGCGCTTCGGGCGTTATGTCTACATGACTGGCGCGAGCAAATCGGCGGCGCGGCTGGTGGGCGTCAATACAGACCGAATTCTGCTGATCACGCTGACAATTTCCGGCTTCGCGGCGGGGCTGGCAGGCATCGTCAGCATGGGGAGGCTGGGCAGTGCGCAGCCTATCGCGATTCCGAGCTATCTGATCGACACGATTGGCGCGGTTGTGCTGGGGGGAACGGCGCTCACAGGCGGACGTGGTGGCATCCCGCAAACGGTTATGGGACTGCTGATTTACGGCACGCTGCGCAACGGCCTCGACAATATCCCGTCGATTGACATTTACCTGAAGGATTTCATCACGGGTGTGGTGCTGCTGGCGGCACTGGTCGTCAATCTGGTGCTTTCGGGGCGGCGGGCGAGGGATAAAACGAGCTGATAGCAAGCGGTCAGCTTTTGAATTCTTTCTCAGGTGAGGGCGTACAGCGGTACGCCCAATAAATCGTTCACCATGCCCCTTTTCGAACGGAATATCCCCCTGGATTTGAACTATTCGAGGTCTTGATCTTTAATTAGGTTATCGTCAATTTTCAGCAATTTTCGGAACCATAAAAATGATGACCCTCACCGTTCAACCCGCTGTTGAATTCTCCTTACCGACCTTATGTGACATCATCAACCGTGCATTCAAGGGCTATGTGGGCGGCGACTTTACGTTTACGCCGTCGGGACTAGCCCACTTCGTAACGTTGGGCGGCGTAAATCTGACGCGAAGTCTGATCGCGCTTCAAGATGGCGAACCCGCCGGAATCGCGATGCTGGCTCGGCGCGGCTGGACGGTGCGCGTGGCCATGATGGGCGTGATTACCGAGAACCAGAATCAGGGTGTCGGGCGTTGGCTGCTGGCGCAAATCGCTGATGCCGCCAAAACCAATGGCGACAGGACGCTGGTTTTAGAGGTCATCGAGCAGAATCCCCGCGCCGTCCACTTATACGAAGCCTGCGGTTATCGCATCGTCCGGCGGCTCATGGGCTACGATTACAAGGCAAATGAGCAAAGTGAGCCACACATACAAAACACCACAAACAATCCGGCGATTGAACCCGTAGACATGATCGAGGCTGCGCGGCACATCGCGTTCTGGGAAGCAGAAAATTTACCCTGGCAGTGCAGCGGATTTGCCGTCTCCAAGTTTGGTGCGCCGGGTGTGGCCTATCGTATGGGCGATTGTTACGCCGTTTGCTCAAATCCCGATGCCGAGACGATTGCGATTCAGGGGTTAGCCGTGCCGCCGGAACAGCAGCGTAAAGGCGTGGCGACGCGGCTGGTTGCCGATTTGATGGCCGCGCATCCCGGCAAAAACTGGCGCGTCTCGATCATCTGCCCGGAAGAATACGGCCCGATTTTCCTGCGCAACGGCTTTACGATCAACACGCTCAACCAATTTCAGATGGAACTGCAACTTTAATAACGATACGGAGTGCCGATTATGCGCTTATCCACCCGTTTCCAACTCATGTTGATGATTACCTTTTGCCTCATGACCACGCTTGCTGATGCGCAAGACGACCAACCCGCGCCGCAGTTTTTGTATCGCGATGGCAATCACCTTGTCCTGCTGGATGGCTACACAGGCGAGGCAACAGAATTACCATTTGAAGTCGCAGATGGAGATTTGTTTAGTTGGTCGCCGGATGGTCATTATTTGCTGGCAAGACTTCAGGATGATGAGAATAGCGGATATTGTCTGAATCTGTACGATGTAGACAAACTGACATGGGCATATGACGAGCCAATCTCATGCGCTGTAGTAGAGGCTTTCTTCTCCGATGATGAGGAGCGAATTTATTACACAACCGATGAGAAAACGAATGAAGCATTATGGGTCTACAGCCTCGAAGCTGAAGCCAGCCGAAAACTCTATCGAACGAACGAGGGCGATTATGAGAATGATACAGGTATCTCCAAGCTGCAATGGTCGCCTACAAAGACCTACCTGACATTCGAGACTTATGATTGGATGCTGGGAGGCACACTCAATTCTTTAGTCGTCATGAATGTCGAAAATGAAACGTATACTACCCTGAGCGCATCAGACACATACTATGCTTCCTATAATCCGATCTGGTCAGCCGATGATCGCTGGTTTCTCGTCACGCTGCTGGAAGAATACAGCATCAGTTTTTCGATGCCATATACCAACCAGCGAGGTGATCTGTATCTCGTGAACGCCGATACTGGCACACAATATCGCCTCACTTATACGCCTGCGACCCAGGAGACAGATATTCACTGGACTGATGATGGAAATATTGCTTTTGGAATAATAACAGCGCAGGAATTAACGCTCGAACAAGCGATGAGCATCGAAGTCGTCCCGCCTGATGAGATTGTTACGCCGGAGCCGGTTGATGAGGAGGCTTACTTCGGTCCATTGGCAGACGTTCAGGTTTCACCCGACCCAAATCTTGGCGCGTGGGTTACGCCCCAAGTGGGGAATCTCGATGAGCTAAAGATTGGCAGCATTGTAGAGGGAGAGCGCACCCCAGATTTTTCTATATCGATTCCTGATTCGTATCAATCCGACAATATTCTGATCGGCTGGAGACCTTCGGATTATCCGTATCCACAGGAATAAACCATCAATTTAAAACTTTCAAGGAGATTATTTCATGACTTCACGCATTCTCGTCACAGGCGCGACTGGAAAAGTCGGACAAACGTTCATTGGCCGCCTGCTGGATGACCCAAAATTTGATGGCTTTATCGTCCGTGCGCTGTGCCATAACCGCAAGCTGGAAACCCACGCGCGGCTGGAAGTCGTCAGCGGCAGCATCGCCAATCGCGAAGTCGTCAACGCGGCGCTGGACGGTGTGACGCACGTTTTACATCTGGCGACGGTGAAGGACACACCCGACGAAATTATGGACGTGGCGGTCAAGGGCATGTTCTGGCTGCTGGAAGCCTGCCGCGAGAGTCCGACATTTAAACAATTTATTCTGATCGGCGGTGACGCGGGTGTCGGTCACTGCGTCTATCCCCAGCCAATCCCCGTGACCGAGACGCAAAAACACACGCCCTACCCCGGCTGTTACGCGCTCTCGAAAGTTCTCGAAGAAGTCATGCTCGAACAATACTATATCCAGTACGATCTGAACGGCTGCTGCCTGCGTGCGCCCTGGATCATGGAAAAGGATGATTTCAAATATCAGCTTTCGTTCGGGGACGATATTTTCGGCGGCATCATCTGGCGCGATTATGTCGGTGCGGAAAAAGCCGACGAGTATATCAAGTCTGGCACGATTCCGATGATGCAGGACGCGGAAGGCCGTCCGCTTCAGCGCAATTTCGTCCACGTCGAGGATTTGGCGACGGCGATTTTATGTGCGATTGACCACCCCAAAGCGCGGCAGCAGTTGTTCAATGTCTGCATGGATGAACCCGTCGATTACGGTGCGCTGGCGGCCTACCTCGAAAAAAATTATGGCCTGCCGTCGGTGGGCATCCGCACACAGTTTCACTCAACCTGGCTGGATAACACGAAGGCGAAATTTTTGCTCGGCTGGCGACCTGAATATGACCTCGCCAAAATGATCGACTCGGCCTGGGGTTATCGCCGTGCGGAAAATGACCCGCGTAAGGTGTGGTATCCGGGGTAATGAAAGGTGTAGTATCTGGGGAAAACAGCAAGTGATTGTGTTATCATTATCACAAATGGATGGAGAATCTAAGCAATGGCAATTGCAGAACCACCAAGCTATCAAGAAGTCTATTATTTTCTCGCATCACAACCTACCCCTGAGCAAATCCTGAGATTTCGTCCTAGCGAATCAACTCGGGCGCGTATTCGAGCGCTGCTAGATGCCAACAAAGCTGGAAACCTGACGGCAGACGATCAAGCGGAGTTAGATGAGTTTGAGCAGGTTGAACATTTCGTGCGGATGCTCAAGCTTCACACACAACAAATGCTCAACCAGAAATGAGTTATATTTCTCCAGCATTTCGGGCAAAAGTTCGTGAACGCGCAGGCGAACGCTGCGAATACTGTAAAGTACCCGAAGATTTCACATTTGATGCGCACGAAATTGACCATATTTACGCTGAGAAACATGGTGGTGAAACTGTTGAGGACAATCTCTGCCTGAGTTGCTGGATTTGTAATCGATACAAAGGGAGTGATCTTACATCCCTTGATCCAGAAACTGGAGAAATCACCCCTCTTTTTCACCCACGCAAAGATAAATGGCTCGATCACTTCATGCTCGTTGGGGCTGTAATTGAGCCACTTACCCCAAAAGGTCGAGTCACCATATATTTACTGCGTTTGAATAAACGCGAAAGAGTAGATGAGCGCCGAATATTGATTACGATTGGACGCTATTCCTAATCTCGTGAAAATGATCGACTCCGCCTGGGGTTATCGCCGTGCGGAAAATGACCCGCGCAAGGTGTGGTATCCGGGGTAACATTTGCCCATCAATCGCTGTGAATTGATTCTTCTATTATCTGTCTTTGTACTACATGACCAATTTCGACCTCAAATACCTTGCAGCGCTCCATGAAAATGTTATATTATACGCGCTCATGTTATATGCACCCCGATGCTAATGGAGCATCTATAACGGAGGAAAAGATGAGGAAAACGCATGTTGCAGTCCGATTTGGGCTGCCACTAGCGCTGCTTTGGTTTTTGACAAGTTATTTACCCCTTCAGGCTCAAAATGATATACCCCTTAAACTGCCGCATGGAAATTCCCTTGT
>JALHNB010000052.1:0-34565 GCA_022843745.1 Anaerolineae bacterium
GCGCATATAACCGTGCATCTGGTAATTTCGCACCCATTTTTTCGGTCCTCTCCTTTTTTCTTCTATTCTAACCCCACTTTTTACCCTCCCAAATTTGTGGGTAATGCATAGCCCTCATGGCGAGGGGTTGGGGGTGAGGTTGTATTAAATACCTACCCTTGTGAAGGGGTTTGGGGTGGGGATGCCTGAAAGTTACATCATCATACTGAAATGTCAACAGAACCTGGCAATCAAGGTGTAAAGTTTCAGGCCGCAGGCAGCGTAAAATGAAACGTGCTGCCTTGTCCCGGCCCAGGGCTTTCTGCCCAAATTCTACCGCCCTGTGCCTCCACCAGATAGCGCGTGATCGTCAGGCCGATTCCGCTGCCACCGCTGGCACGGGAACGCGATTTATCCACCCGATAGAAACGTTGAAAAATACGCTCCCGATCTTCTGGCGCCAAACCAATGCCCGTATCACGAACGGCAATATCAAGCATGTGATCGCTCGGCTTCAAACAGACCGTCACTTTCCCGGCGCTAGGGCTGTATTGCAGCGCGTTGCCGAGCAGATTCGTCAGAATCTGTTCCAATCGGTCATGGTCGGCACGGACGGATGGCAGCACAGGCGGAATTTCGACCTGAAGCGCGATATTTTTGTCGCTGAACTGGGGCTGCATTCGTTCAACCACCACCTGAACGATCTGCGCAGGATCGAGCGTTTGCGGCTGGATGGGAACTTGCCCGGATTCAACTCGCGAAAGCTCCTGCAAATCTTCGACCAGGCGCTGTAAACGCGCGGCCTCGCGATGCACTATCTGAAAGGTTTCCGGGATTGCCGGGAGGATATTATCTTGCAGCCCTTCCATATAGCCTTTGATGCTCGCCAGCGGTGTTTTGAGTTCGTGGGTCACATCGGCAAGCAGTTGGCGGCGGGTGGTTTCAGATTCAGCCAGCACCGATGCCATCTGATTGAAGCTGGTCATCAGCTCGCCCAGTTCGTCACCTGTCCGAGCATCCAATCGTTCTTCGTAATGTCCGCTGGCGATGCGCTGGCTTAAATCCACTACGGCACGGATTGGGCGAACAATGCGCTGGCTCACGAACCAACTGACAATAACGGCTGTCAGAACTGCCGCTCCACCCGCCAGAATCAGGGCGTTATTCACCGATGCGCGAACACTAACGTCCAGTTGAGCATCCAGAATCTCCAGATGCTCCATCATCCCCCCTCTGTTTCCTGCGCCCATACCTCGATTGTGTAAAGTTTCCCAGAAATTCTGCGGGGCGATAAATGAGGTCGCGATGGACAGCACAACCAGGCTCACGCCGATGACCATCAGGTAAGATACAAATAGCTTATGCGAGAGTTTCATAGGGGATCATCCCCGAACTTATAGCCGACCCCGCGTACAGTCACAATGAACTGCGAATCAGACGGGTCGATTTCGAGTTTCTGGCGAATATGCCCAATATGCACATCCACCACCCGATCTTCGCCATAAAAGTCATAGCCCCAAACCTGTTCCAGAAGTTGTTCGCGGCTCAAGACCATCCCAGCATAGGATGCCAGCGTATTGAGCAGCTTGAATTCCAGCAGGGTCAGATCAATCAGTTGCTCGTCTCGGTAGACCTCATGTTTTTGAACATCAATGCGCAGGTGCTTGAAGCTCAAAATCTGTGCCTCATCCAGCGCTTTGTTGCGGCCACGACGCAAAATCGCCTTCACACGCGCGGCAAGCTCACGCGGGCTGAACGGCTTGGTCAGGTAATCATCCGCGCCAACCGTCAGCCCGACAACACGATCAGTTTCTTCCGATTTTGCGGTGAGCAGCAGCACATAAACATCCGATACCCGCCGGATCTGCTGCAAAACTTCCAGTCCATCAATACCCGGCAGCATAATATCCAGAATCACGAGGTCAGGTTGATAGCGCCGAAAGGCCGCCAATCCCTCCTGCCCATTATGCGCCAGATGCACCGTATTGCCCTCGGCCTTCAGATAGGCTTCAACCACATTCAGAATGTTTTCTTCATCGTCGATGACCAGTATGACAGCCATAAATGCAGAGTCCCAATTTCAGATCGTTACTCCCATTGTACAGCTTCTTACGTCTGCCCATTCACAATGCAGGCGCTTTTCCGTAGAGAGAGGGGGAATTAGACCGATCTGAAGCCCCTCCCTATTGCTATGGGGAGGGGTTTGGGGCTTTCAGGGGTAGGTTTTTTGTGTTTAGCGCCGTTTCCTCACTCCAAAGCCTCTATTTTTCTCCCCTCTCTCGCTTGCGGAGAGGGGCTGGGGGTGAGGTTGTATTAAATACCTACCCCTGAAAGGGGGTTTGGGGTGGGGATACGCCTTCAGTACCGGACAAACCCCGACTCACTGGATGACGTTATTCTCATTTTTCAGCGAACTATACGCCGCATCGATCACCTTCATGACCGCGATTCCGTCCGCGCCGCCGACAATCGGTTGTGTGCCAGCGTCGACGCATTTCAGGAAATGATCCGCCTGCCGTGTGAAGCGGTTGAGTGATTCGTCCGCTGGAAGCTGAGACCAATCGCTATCCCCCGCCAGCTTATACAGGAGGCCACCGGGCTTGTTGTAGTCGATGACTGCTTCGCCCTGTGTTCCATAGATGCGAATTTCCGCTTCAGAAACGGGCGTGACCCAACTGCAATTCAGCGAACCCGCTACGCCGCCCGTGCTGGTGACGAGAATCGAGGCGCTGTCCTCGACGCGGATATTTGGCAAAATCGTGGAAATGCTGCCGCTGACTCGGTTAATTTCCTGGGCAGTGATAGCGCGGAAAATATCAATGCTGTGAACCAGTGTATCAATCAGCACACCGCCGCCTGCCGTCTCTTTATCGGTAAACCACGAATTCCCCGCCCGATCAAAACGAAAGCCGAAGCGGTTATAAATCTGAACAGGCTTGCCGAGCTTACCGTTGGCGATCATTTCTCGTGCCTGCATCACAGGTTCATGGAAACGGTGGCAGAAGGCAAACTGAAACGCGCTTTTGCTCTGTGCGGCTGTCTCGACAATTTTTTCGGTTTCCGCCAGCGTCCGTGCTGGGGGTTTCTCGCACAGCACCGCGATCCCCCGCGCCGCTGCCGCCTGTACCGAGGCCAGATGCGCGTTGGGCGGCGTGCAGATGCTGATGGCATCCGGCTTCACCGTATCCAGCATTTCTTCGGCGCTCTGGAATGCCTTGCCGCCAAACTCACGCACTCTGGATTCCGCTGGCGCGAGATTGATGTCTGAGATGCCGACAATTTCACATTGTTCCTGCCAGAATTTGTAAGCGGTGAGATGCGTGCCGCCAATCCCGCCCGCGCCGATAACAGCCACTTTAATTTTTGCCATTCCCCTGCCCTTTCTGATAACTGACCCTAAAGCCCCGATTATATGCGGTTTAACGATTTAATTGAGTAATGCCTCATCGGGTTTTGTATGGGCGCAATAATGGTGTTGAACAAAATAAATCGGTAACGCATTTCGTAGGGGCACGATGCATCGTGCCCTTACACCCAATATTGACGACATTACCGAAATAAAAAGTTCAATTGCATTATTGCGCCCTTATGAAAACAACATCCGATTTATTTTCTGAAAGCCCATTATTGCGACCATGCAAATCTCTGAATTTCCCCTCATGTAGGGGCGATCCCGCCGGGCCGCCCTCACATCCTTTTGCTCCCCTCTCCATGAGCTTGCGAAATGGGGAGGGGATTAGGGGAGGGGTTAATCTCCCCCCGCCCCACCCAGCAGCGCCGAAGAATCCGGGTCGAGATAGACCTTCACCTTTTCCTGTGTGCGCAAAATGGATGCGGGACACATTTCGGTGATCGGCCCTTCCAGCGCAGCTTGAACCGCCCTCGCCTTGCGCGATTCCGGCACAAGCACCATCACATGCGGCGGTTGCAATAGCGCGTGGATCGTCAGCGAAAGCGCCTGTGTGGGTACGTCGTCAATCGTTGGGAAGTGCCCCTCCCCCACCTGTTGGCGGCGGCACGCCATATCCAGTGTCACGACGTGAATGAGTTTATCGGTCACAAAATCGGCAGGCGGATCATTAAATGCCAGATGCCCGTTTTCGCCCATCCCCATCACGCACAGGACAGGCTGATGCTTTTCCAGAAGCGCGGCATAGCGGTCTAATTCCGCCTGAACATCGCTTGCGTCACCCCGCATCCCAAAGGCCATGCGTGGCTGAAAAATATTGGCGACCTTTTCGCGCAAAAATCGCCGGAAACTGGCGGGATGTTCGGCAGACATGCCCAGATATTCATCCATATGGAACGCGGAAATTTTATCCCAGGGAATATCCGAGTAGCCCTGGAGTGCCTGGAGGAAAGCAAGCTGCGAGTTGCCGCTGGCGAAGATAACCGATGTCTCGCCGCGTTCGGAAACAGCATCCTTGACGATTTTAGCGAAGTCCGCCGCCGCCGCTTTCCCGACTGCCGCGTTCGACTCGTAAATCCCGACGGTCATCTGGTCAATTTTGGTAAATGTTGGCATACGCGCTCACGCAGAGAATAGTCTAATTTCGTAAACATGACCGAATATAACACTTTTCTCTTCAAAGCGCCGTCTAAAGCCAGACCAATTTGGAGGGTTAAAAAATCGCGCCAGCGTTGCCAATGTTGGCAGGTTTCAGCCGACCCGCATCCAGCCAAATAGAAAGGAGAGCGCAGATGCAGACTTAATTTTCAACATCCTAACCCCGTCGGAATCCGCGCCAGGGGAACACATCTTCCGGTTCATCCAGATCATAAAAAATATATTCAACATTGCTGTCCGGCTGGAGTGAACGTGTATATACGAACGCCGCGCGTCTTCCCCAATAAATGCTAATCATCATATCCTGCATGGAAAATCCGGTGGGTTTTCCCCAGGCTGCCATCAACTGCCCTATCGTGTATTCTTGCACCGGGATCATCGTGCGGACGATCATTTGACTGGCCGGATCGAAATCGAAAGAGACATCATTGAGCGTGCAGAGCCAATATTTATCGCTGAATAGATTACATGAAACGTGTTCGGGTAATGGTTTGCCAGGAAGATAATCGGCTGGGACATCAGGAGGCTGAGGAATCGCACCGATTCTGGCAATGGTCAATTCACTGAGGATAAGCAGGGTCAAGCATAGCATGAGCAGGCCAACAAAACGAAACAGCACGGGTTTCTTTTTTATTGAAACATCCATGCTTGCAGGTATAGGCTGCACTTCATCTTGATCTACTTGATCTACTTGATCTACTTGATCTACTTGATCTACTTGATTTACGAAATATCGTCTAAACATCGCTTCATCTCCAATCAAAGATATTCTGAGGAGATTAAAGCACAGCCTTCGCGCCGATTCGCCGATCTTTTGACACAAAGAGCGACACAAAGAGCGACACAATAAACCTATTTTGAATAAAATGGATAATATCGGATGCAGGAATTTTGAGTTCCAGATTGAGATATGAATGAATGCCAATGAATCTTTTGGGGAGTGGCTGCGTCAGCGTCGAAAAGCGCTCGATCTGACTCAAGCGGAACTCGCCTGTCAGATCGGTTGTGCGACCACGACTATTCGCAAGTTCGAATCAGGTGTGCGCCGCCCTTCCAAACAAATCAGCGAACGCATGGCTGATATTCTGGCGATTTCGCTCGATGATCGCGCAAATTTTCTGGCTTTTGCTCGCCGCGTGACCAATAGCGCAACCCCGGCATTGGATTTGAACGGACTCACTTCGACCAGCAATCTTCCTTTGCAATCAACGCCGTTCATTGGCCGAGAGGACGAATTAGCACATATAGCGGATCGTCTCCACGATCCCACCTGCCGCCTGCTGACCCTCGTCGGTGCGGGCGGCATCGGGAAAACGCGCCTCGCCCTGCAAGCCGCAGCCGACCAAATCGACAAGTTTTCAGATGGTGTATATTTCATCTCGCTCACGCCCATCGGCTCGACTACCTTCATTGCCTCTGCCATCGCCAACGCCCTGGATTTCTCCTTTCACGGACAGGATGATCCCGACACCCAAATTGTCAACTACCTGCGCAGCAAACACATCCTTTTGGTGATGGATAATTATGAACACCTTTTAGGCGGTGTCACCCTCCTGGCAGAAATCCTGGCTAACGTACCCCGCCTCAAACTTCTGGTGACATCCCGCGAACGCCTGAACATGCAGGAAGAATGGATACTTCCGGTTGAAGGCCTTCCCTTTTCTGCCGCTGTTGAGTTGTTTGCACAGACCGCCCGCCGGTTGCAACCTGGATTCTCGCTTGATGCTAATCAGGCTGGTGTCGCCGACATTTGTCGCACCGTCGAAGGTCTGCCGTTGGGAATCGAACTCGCCGCCAGTTGGCTGCGTACCATGCCTTGCCAGCAGATCGCCGAGCAAATCAAACGTGACTTAGATTTCCTGGCGACCCCGCTGCGCAATGTACCGGAGCGCCATCGCAGCTTGCGGGCAGTTTTTGAGCATTCCTGGGGGTTGCTCTCCGAGATTGAGCGCAGTGTATTGATGAAATTATCGGTTTTTCGCGGCGGGATTGATGCCGAAGCCGCCGAACAAATCGTATGTGCTTCTCTGGCACTGTTGGCAGGCTTAGTTGATAAATCGCTTGTCCGGCTCAACGCGGCGGGTCGTTACGAGATGCACGAACTCCTGCGCCAATTTGCCGCCGACAAATTGACGGAATCAGATGAAACTGCCGAAACCCAACGTCGCCATTTTCAGTTTTTTCTGGGTTTGGCCGAACAGCTTGATCGTTGGTTCTTTGGTCCACAACATCTGGTCTGGATGGATCGAATTGAAACCGAACACGACAACTTCCGGGCGGCGCTCGATTGGGCATCACAAGTCGGGGATGCTGAGTCCGGCCTGCGGCTGGCGGGCGCGCTGGGATGGTTCTGGAATCGTCGCACCTACTGGAATGAGGGCCACGAGTGGCTGGGAATTTTTCTGGCAGCAGGCCGTAACACATCCCCTGAGATAAGGGCAAAGGCTCTGCACCACGCGCTGGTGATTGACATGGAATTCCACGATAACCGGGATATTTCGGCGCTGCTGGGCGAGGCGTTGATCCTGGCTCGTGAAGTGGAAGATCAAAGGACCAGAGCGTGGCTTCTCAGCAGCGTGGGATTTGTCGGAGACCCTGATTTTACAGATTGTGAACGCTATCTTGAGCAGGCGCTGGCGTTGTTCAGGGAACTCGAAGATCACTGGGGCATCTGCCAGACACTCTCCCGTCTCGCTCAGAAATTATTTCAGAGAGGCGATTTCACCCATGCCGCTGAACTGCAAGAAGAAGGAATCCGACTGGCTCGACAGGCTGGCGCAAAAAGTGTTTTATGCTGGTCAGCCCTGCTGTCAGCTTGCAGAAATTGGTATCAGGGCAACACAGACTTGCGAACCGAGAGCATGTATCTGGAGAGTTTGGCGCTGTTCCGCGAACTTCGCTACAAATATGGCATTTTGTTGGCCTTGTGTCACTTAGGTAAGTTCGCGCGTTTGCGGGGTGATGATGAGCGAGCCAGGGCGCTTTTTGAACAGAGTCTCACACTTGCTCAACAAGTCGGCCAGAAAAGCTATATGACGGTCAGCCTCATCGGTCTGGCAGAGATTTTTGAACGATCTGATGACCCGCAGCGTGGTGCGCAAATTATTGGAGCAGTGAGCGATATTATCCAGACATGGATGTACGGCCCATCACTCGGCGCTCAGGAAGATCGAAGAGATTACGAGCGCACCCTGGCCGCCGCTCGCGCCCAACTTGGCGAGTCAGCTTTCGCAGCTGCTTTCGCCGAAGGCCAGCGCATGACACTCGATGAGGCTGTGGCTTACGCCTGGTCGGATTCTGTCCACATTGTAACTGAATAAAACAAACTGTCTGTATCGTATCCCCAAAATGGTTCTTCTCGATTTCGCGAAACTCGCCCCTTTGCGCTCTAATTATCCTTAATCGTCTATCCGTAAATCTCGATTCTTAGAGCATCTCGCCATGACGCAACGCGGAGAGTTTATAGATAGTCTTTAAACTCAGCATTTTTTACTCAGCACTTTTTACTCAGTTTTTTTACACATTACTTAAAAATTGGAGACCCGCCCATGCCGCCCATCCGCATTCACCCCAAAAACCCAAAACTTTTCGAATTTCGCGACCAACCGCTGGTTCTGCTCACCGCCACTGAACACTACGGCGCGGTCATGAATCGCCCTTTTCGTTTCGAGCGCTACCTCGCCGATACCGCCGATAAGAAAATCACGCTCACACGCACATTCATGCTGTTCCGCGAACAGCAAAGCTCGATTAACCCCTACTCGACCTGCAAGCCGGAGACTCAGGATTACATCGCGCCGTTTTTGCGCACCGGACCAGGTCGCGCGTCGGATATGGAGTTGAAATATGACCTCGACCAGCCGAATCCCGAATTTTTTGATCGCCTGCACCGCTTCCTCTCGCTTGCCAATGATCTCGGCATCATTGTCGAAGTCGTGCTGTTGAGTAACGCCTATGCCGAAGATGTCTGGTCACTCAACCCGCTGCAGCCTGCCAATAACATTAACGGTCTGCCGCAAATCCCCTGGTATGATTCGATGTCGATGCGCCATGCCTCGCTTTTCGAGCGTCAGACCGCCCACGTCCGAAAAATCGTCACTGAAACCAACAAGTACGATAATATTATATACGAAATTTGCAACGAACCCGGCGGCAATTTCAACGCCGAGTCCCCCACCTGTGCCGAAGTGGATGAATGGCTGAACGCGCTGATCGCTGTCGTGCGTGAAACCGAAGCATCGCTGCCGAATAAGCATCTGATCGCCGGACAGCAGGCCTTCACGTACAACCCCTGGCAGCAGCAGATGCACGAAACGTTTACAGAAATGCCCTACGATGTCGTCAATGTTCATCCGCTGCCCAACACGACCTACGGCGGCAAATCCTACGAAATGGGCGCGTTTATGTCCAAGCAGCTTCGTTTACGGGCGATGCGCGATTTCGGTCATGCGACTTACGCCGAGCCGAAGCCGATGAATCAGGATGAGGATAATGTCGCCAGCCAGTATAAGGATTTCGACGGCTGGACGATTCAACGCAAACGCGCCTGGGTGACGCTCCTCACAGGCGGTCATTACGACTACATTGATTTCTCGATTCATCCGCATCTGGAAACCGGAACACCCGCCTCGCAATCGCACATCCGTTCTTGGATGAAGCATTTATCGGCCTTCGTTCACAGCCTCGATCTGGTACACGCCCGCCCGCTGCCGGACTTTGTAGCGCAATATCCTGAATTCGTGATGCCGGTTGCTTTTGGCGTGTCCGGCAGCGACTACTCGATTTATCTGCCGGACGAGCGCGAACTCATCGCCGCCCGTGATCTCGCGGATACCTCGCTCGTCTCGGAGGATGTCGGATCGCCCATCGACGGCATTATCGTCATGAATCTGCCGCCTGGGGACTATCAGGTTTCCTGCTACGATCCCCAAACCGGATTGTATTCGCCATACATCCGGCTGGCAGGCGGCCCTAATGCGACGGTTCACTTGCCCGAATTCCAGCACGACATCGTTGTCCGCATCCGTCGTTGATAACATTTGCCTGAATAAAAAGAGCGTGAGGGACTGCCTCACGCTCAAAAGATTTTTGGGAAATCAGATCATTTATTGGACTTCTGGAACAGTTCGCCCCAGATCGTCCCAACTGAATGTGTAAACTTTGCCTTCAAAATCTGCTGGTGTCGTCACCTCTAGCCAGCCATCCTCGCCGAGATTCAGCGTCACCCAGTTGTTGCTGATGGATGTTTCGCCAGTCGCAACAAGGTCGAGTAGTTCGTCGGTGGAAATGTGCAGCGCGACGGAGCCGTTTCCGGTGGCGTGGTCAATCGACAGAATATCAATACCCGTGCAGGGGTTCTCGTAGACATACCCGCCATTCTTATCGTACAGCGGTTGGCCTGTTAAGCCGGTCTGCTGGACACATTCATACGTGTAGTAGATGGCGACGGGAGCTGCTTGATCGAAGGCGTTCAGGCGGCCATCATCAATGCCGACCACCGTGCCATAATCGTCGGTCTCGACGGTAAACACGCCTCCGTCTTGTGCCTGAGCAACTGAAGTGCCGATGACCATCAACACCCCAATCAGAATAACGAAGCTTAACTTCTTAATCATGATGTACCTCCATAACGAAAAAAGCCGAACATTCCTCGTATAAACTCAGGAATTGTCGGCAGATTTTATTGATATAACTTTGGAGACACTGCCGCTACGCTCTAACAGCGATCTCCATTTATAATCTTAGCAGGGTTTTCAGTGGCTAAAAACTAACATAGATCATCCAAATGAGGTGCTTTGATAACTTGACCGCTGTCTATTTCCGTATACTTGAATTTGTGCGCTGTAGTCTCCCAGGTGTATCGTGATTCGCCCCGGCACTCAAAATGCACGTATCTCATACCCCGGCACTTCATCATTGAATTTTGCTATCATAATCGCATCAACCAGAAGGCATTTCCTATGACCACTGCATCGACTCAAAAATGGAACTGGACATTCGACGAATTTAAACAGATCGGCGTCGATTTTGCCGACCCTGAGCAGGTCAAAACCTACGATGCCCGCCAGCAAACCAACATCGCGCGGGAAAAGCAGCTCGTGGATCGTCTCGGCATCACCGCTGACGATACGGTCATTGAATTCGGCCCCGGCACAGGCGCGTTCGCCTTAGCCGCCGCCGCGACAGGCGCACACGTTATCGCGGTGGACATCTCGAAAGCGATGCTCGATTATGGTCGCTCAAAAGCTGTCGGCCTGACCAATATCGAGTTCGTGCATGGCGGCTTCCTCAGTTATAAGCATGAAGGCCAACCCGCTAATTTTGTCGTCACCAAATTCGCCTTCCACCATCTGCCGGACTTTTGGAAAGCCATCGCGCTCCAGCGCATCAACAAAATGCTGCAAAAAGGCGGCACATTTTCCTGCGCGATGTGGTGTTCTCATTTCCTGCCGATCAAGCTGACCAGCATCTGAACGCCTGGATCGACGCGGTTGCAGATGACGCGGGGAACGGATTTTCCAGAGCCGATTTTGAGATGCACATCCGCGACGAGTACAGCACCTTTGGCTGGATTCTGGAGGGCCTTTTACAGCAGCAAGGCTTCACAGTCGCCACTGCCACCTACGAATCGCTGACTTACGCCGAATACCTCTGCCTCAAACGCTGATTTCTGCTTCTGTACATACCGTAGGGACACTTGATCGTTCTGTCCCTCAAATAAATCGGTAATCACGCACCGCTTTGTAGGGGCGCAAGGCTTGCGCCCTTGCCCAAATCTTCCCGAAAGTACGCGGTTGGCGACCCGCCGTGCGTAGGGGCATGATGCATCATGCCCAGCTTCCCGCCATCCGAAATGTTCGCAAAAACGCGCGTGTTTCTGGCAACGAGCGCCCATTATCCAAGAAGACTACCCTGGAACACACCCACTTAAGAAAAAGACACTCCTGCCAGGCCTTCCGAAACATCCCACAGCCGTGCCGCGACGCGGCTGTCCTCAGCTTGTGGCGGAATTTTCGCTGCGGTGGGGAATCCGCGCGTTTCGCTGAAACGATCAGGCCCATAATACCCGCCACCTTTTGCCTGGGGATCGGTGGCGGCGAAGAGTGTCGGCAGTGCGCCCTGAGCAGCAGGTTGAAACATGATCGGCCCCAGAATTCGTCGCACAATGCCCATAGCACTGTTTCGCCCCGCGCCATTAGGGATCAAATCTGTGCGCGATATGCCAGGATGCGCGGCGATACTCAAGAGCTTCTATCCTGCCGCATCACTGAGACGTTGAAGCTCAAACGAAAACAGGAGATTCGCCAGCTTCGATTGCCCATAGGCCTGCATGGGCTGATAGGCTTGCTCCGACTGCAAATCATCAAAATGAATCGCGCCGTTTCTGGCGGCGACACTCGAAACGTTAACCACACGCGGATTTTGTCCCTTGCGCAAAAGCGGCAGCAAATGCGCGGTCAGGGCGAAGTGACCCAGGTAGTTTGTGCCGAATTGCAGTTCAAACCCATCGGATGTGACTTTGCGATCAGGCGGTGTCATCACAGCCGCATTGTTAATGAGCAGATCAAGACTCTTACGTTGAGCTTGCATCCGTGTGCCGAACGCTTCGATTGACGCGAGATTAGCAAGATCGAGCATCTCGAAACAGACATTGGCTTTAGGAACAGCCGCGCGAATCTTGTTGACGGCTTCTGCGCCCTTAGCGGAATTGCGACCCGCGATAATCACTTCTCCGCCAGCACGTGCCAGTGCGAGCGCGTCCTCAAAACCCAGCCCACCCGTGCCAGTCACAACTGCCGAGCGACCCTGCTGATTGGGTATATTGTTTGTATTCCATGCTGACATATTCGTATCTCCTTATCGTTTTATCGTTGTCTTTCAGAAGCTGTTTGATAATTTGATTTGCAACGCTTTTACCGCCTGCATTTCCCCCGGCGAGTCCGCATTTCTCCCCTTTCTCCATGCAATGGGGAAAGGGGTCGGGGGATAGGGGATGAATTTTCAAACAGGTTGTCAAAATCGACTTGCAAAGCCAAAACGCGGCTGCATTTAGAACCGTAAACCTCGTTATCTGAAGCCCCTCAGAATTCGCAACACGACACTTTTATAAAAATGCCTGCAAATTTGGCCTGTAGGGGCATGGCGTGCCACGCCCTTGCGCAAAAAACCGCCGCTTCCCCAAAAGTGTCGTGTCGTAACCCATGACGCAACGCCGAGGGGTTGGGGTGAGAGTTTACGGATAGATACTTAAATTGAAACCTCAGCTAAATCCCTGAATTTTTCTGGACGAGCTTTAGAAAAGTGGTATATCAAGCGTGACTCCCTGAGTCACCTCATGTGTGTGAGACTTCTGGTATGCGAGATTTCTGAAGGGGAATTCCTCAGATATTACTTCGCGAGCTGCTTCGCCAATTCCAATGTGATCGAGCTTATTTCATGGATTTTGGCATCGTCGCCAGCAGCCACAGCTTTCCAAAACTCAACTTTATACTCCAGGTATCGAAGATGCTCTTGCTTCTTTTCCAACTCGATCTGGAGTTTTTGTCGATGCGCTTCAAAAAGCTCAACTTGTTCGTTTGCGCCCGCGATACCGTCTTTAAGGAGTTCGCGATACTTCCGCATATCTTCAATGGACATGCCTGTTGCTCTTAAACAAGCCATTGCCTCAATGATGCGGAGGTCTTCATCGCTATATCGGCGATGTCCACTGCTGTGGTCTCGATTTACCTTGTCAAGTAAACCGATTTGTTCATAGTAGCGAAGGGTATGTTCACTCAGCCCACTTCGATTGACGACTTCCTGAAGCGTAAAATAATTCATTGTTTTATACCGCTATCCGTCACATAAACACATTATTTCATACCTAGAGCGCTCTAGGTCAAGGGGTTGCAAAATAATCTCTGCGCATCTCATAGGATTCTAATAATTGCTCTATCTCACAAATAATTCGAGCCTTGCTCCCCTCTCTCGCTTGCGGAGAGGGGCTGGGGGTGAGGTTGTATTAAATACCTACCCTTGAAAGGGGCTGGGGTGAGGGGTCGCATGAAACGCTAACCAAATTCAAACCTTCAGATGACTATTCGCTCAAATCCCTCCCTGATCGTAAATTTCCGCCTTCTCACCCCGTCTGAATACTGACGTTTTAGCATCAGGGGAACAACGTATGTCCGATAATGCAATGCAACGCTATCAGGAAGGTTTGGACGCTTTCACCAGGGCAAAACGCGCCGCTTTTTTTCAGGAAATCATCGGGCATGTTCGTGGCAAGCCGACAGAACTGTTGAGTTTTGAGGATATTCGTGCGCGGCTGCGGCTGAACATCGAGAATTATCGCGGTGTCCAGGATGTCCCATTGGCGCATATTGTTGGCAGTGTCGGACGTTACCACGAATTCACGCGCCATTTTTTGCCCAAACGCGCCGAGATGGAAGAACGCTGGAGTCGGGTTTATGCGCAGGTTATCGCGTTGGAAGGCTTGCCGCCCATCGAACTATACAAAGTCGATGATGTGTACTTTGTGCGCGACGGCAATCACCGCGTTTCGGTAGCGCGGCAGCTTGGCGCGACGATGATCCAGGCCGAAGTGATCGAACTGCCCACGCCGATTGGCTTCCGTCCCGGCCTGACCGCGGAAGAAATCGACGCAACTGCCTGCTACGCTGAATTTCTCAACGAGATGCGGTCAATTTTCCCGCATCTGCCGCCGGGAACATTTAAACTCACACATCCCACCGCCTACAATGACCTGCTTGGGCATATCCGTCTCTACCAGTGCGTTGAGGAGTGCGCGAGTGAGGCCAGTTTGCAGCAAGCCGCCGCCCATTGGTACAACGGCGTTTATTTACCCGTTGTTGAATCCATCCGCAAACACGAGATTATGGGACAGGTTTTCCCGAACTGCACCGAAACAGACCTCTATCTGTGGGTCACGGAACACCTGCGCGAATGTGAGCAGGAATTGATGGTCGAGCCGGAGCCGCTGAACGAGTTTCTGGTCAATTTCCTGCGCGAAAACCGCATCCCCGTACCTGTCGAATGCTATCTGGTCGAAGGCGGCATCTGAGGCGATTTTGGCGGGAAATTGGACTATTCAGAGACGAGAAAGTTGCGGGAAAATCACGCTAAGTGTCTATCCGAGAAATCAGTATTTCCGCTAGGGGCGCAATATATTGCGCCCGAATTTACGGATAGACACAAAGTGCAATCCCAGATAATGATGCGGGATGTTTTTCTGTAGGGGCAGGTCTCAGACCTGCCCTGCAACCCCAAAAACCAACGTGGTTGTACTTGATAGCACATCAGGAAGGTTTTTAGCGATTGGGCGACCCATCGGATCGCCCTGCGACGGGTATATTTGTTGGGGCGAGGCATGCCTCGCCCAGCATTTCGGTCTCTGTGGGACGGTGCGCCCCTGCAAAAATATGCGGTTAGCTGTCGGAACTGGAGTCTTCTGTCGCCTCAGCAGTCGCTTCAGCGGTTGGCTCGGCGGTGGCTTCTGATGTCACGGTTGTCGTGACTTCGGTGGCAATCACCGGCGCTCTGGTGGCGCTTACAACAGGCACGACAGAGCCAGGTAGAAACGTGCGGCCTTCATCGAACCAGGCAAAAGTGTAAACCTTGCCTTCAAAATTTGGCGCGGTTTCGACCCAGAATTGTCCATCTTCGCGAACATTTAAGGTTACGCCATTATCGGTAAAGCTGCGATCACCGCTGGCGAACAGTGCCGCAATGTCGCCGGGATAGAATTGCAGTGCCAATTCACCATTGCCAGTGACCGAATCAATCGACAAGACATCGAGACGCGCACATTCACTGGGGTCTACAAACTTGCCTGTAGATGGCTGAAAACGCTGACCATCGCCATTCGCGGCTTTGGAACATTCGTCGGCATAATAAACGGCAACGGGAGCGCCCTGGTCAAACGGATTCAGGCGACCATCGCTGCTCACCAGGACATCCTGCGCGAACACTGCGGAAATGCCGACCACCGCCAGCACACCGAGCAGGAAAACAGGAATTAGCTTCTTGAACATGATTAAATCTCCGATTCAATTACGATTAAAAACGCTAGAGTGGTACACCCACTTCATAAAAATCATTAGACGTGGAACACCCACATCTAAACTTTGACCCTCATTCAAAACAGGTCATCGCTGAAAAAAGGCTATCATATTTTTCGACCTCAAACGGATTTTTACACACTTCTAAAGACCGTCTTATAGAATTCTGATGTGACCCCAAGTGTGTTTTGATAAGTGCTGCCAAAAGTGATAAGTATTGCCCAAGTAATTTCGCCCAGGGTCGCGGCGAATATCCCAAACCTGACCTGCCCCCTCTCTTCCCCCTCCCCCACCACGCCCTTTCCCTCCCCTGTGCGCTTTCAGAGATGCCGCCCTTTCGCGAAAAAAGGGGGTTTTTAGGCGTTTTGCGTCATTCAACGTCTATCAGAGTGAGTCGGTGGGGGAGGGGCGCGGAAGGGCATGAATTCGCATTTGGGAAATGCGGCGGCAAAAAGCGGCTTTGCTCAGAACGCATTTGAATATTCATTTTTAGATTGATGTCATCTATAGAAAGCATGTTTTGTCTCCCCTCTCTCGCTTGCGGAGAGGGGGCTAGGGGGTGAGGTTGAGATCGCGGTGTCGTTTGGGAAATGTCGGCGGACGGTTTCCTGAAAGATTTCCAGCAGCGGCGGCATGTCCCCGAAGTAAAACAGGTGCGCCGGACAGCGGCAGTCCGATGCGCCGAAGCGTGCCGCCGGGATCGCCACCCCCGGCATGTTTCCGAGAATCGCCGCCCATTCATGTTCGCGCCGAATCTCCGATTCCTGCATCCAGATCGCCGTCAGCCGCGCCGCCCGCCGGAGATAATCGACATGCCAATGGGGTTTTTCCGCGACATGCCGATGATGCCGCAGTCGTCCTGATAAGCCGCCGGAACCGAACGCGCTGCCGACATAGGCATAGTACCCGGCAGACAGCGCCACCATGCCGAATTTCCCGATTTCGAGTCGCTGTGCTTCGGGCAGATGCAGGATGAGGATATACGTTCCGTGTGCCAATTGATCTGTCCACTGTGTGATATTTTGGGCTGCCAATTGTCTTGGGCCAGGACAATTGGTGGGCTAAATAAGCATCCCGGCAGGCATAAATCGGTGGCACTACCTATCGAGTTCGAACTGCGCGGCAGCGGGAATAGGAAACAGAAGGATATTCGCGCCGCGTCCACCTGCCGCATATTTGCGAACTTCTTCGCGCCCGATTTGAATTAGTTCATCCATAGGACAATCTCCTATTTTTCTAAATCCACAACGATCAACTTAACTTGAGAGTCTTGTTTTGTAGCACTGAAGTATCATAGCAGTTTGGCCCGCCAATTGTCTTGGGCCAGGACAATTGGTGGGGTATGAGGTGTTGGTGGTAGGGGTAAACATGCGGTGAATGAGGTTTGAGAAAGTGGGCACACAGTGACCGAAGGAAATCCCTGTGGGACGGTGCGCCCCTACAAGGATTGCTTCACTGCTGACAGGCTGAAACGCTACCGCCGCGTTCGCTTCAGGATGCGCTCGGCTTCGTTCAGCCAGGTGCGTAGCGCTTCGATCTCGCTGAGGGCTTCCTGTCGCTTGTTATCGCGCAGACGCATCCCCATATCAATCGCTCGCCCGACTTTCCGCGCACCCGCCACAAAATGCCGCGATTCCAGCACCGACGTATCCAGGCGAAACGGTTTTTGACGGTTCTTCTTTTCGGTAGTTTGATCGTCTGAATTGTCCTGACCCAAAGCAATCTGAATAATTGAAAGCATGTTATCCTGCGATTCCTGCGCGGTTTCCACAAGCACCTCTGCCTCTCCGGGCGGCAGTTGAGTCAGCAGGTACAGCGTCTGGCGCGGCCAGTTGAAATCATCGGCGGTTGTCCAGGCCACGTGCGGCAAACGCAGCATCGCGCGGAATTCAGACAGAGCGCTGCGGTGAGTCAGACCCATCGCGCTGATGAGCTTTTCATTCATGCCATAAGGAACGCGGAAATCCTTGCTGTCGGCAACCTGGGCGTAATAATCCTGCTCATGCTCAAAGGCGGTGATCGGCTCAAAAACGCGCCCATCCTGCTGCCAGACATCCATCAACAGCAGCGAAAACTGACGCGCCCGGCTGATGGCGTTCAGGTCGTCGCGGGCGCTGTTCTCGCTGGCCTGCCGCCACACGCTGAACTGCCCGGTAATGTGCGCCGGGATTTTGGCCCACTGTTTTTCGCCCGTTACCTGATAGAGCAGGTGGTACGCCAGCCAGCGTCGTTCGCCCGTTTCCAGCATATAGACGTTGTTGTACGGCACGACGCTGATCGGGTTCAGCAGGCCGTCTCGCTTGATACTGGCGGCGAGGTCGATCAACTTCAAAAGTGACGACTCAATCGGATGCAGCCGCACATCATCCAAAAAATCGTCCTCATCGAGCGCCGGGAGTTCTCGGCTCTTGGCTTTCACGGTTTCCAGCAGGTCAAAATTCGCATTCCCGCCGACATCCTTAATCACCGCTGTCCACGCGGCGAAAAGGCCATCCATATTGCCATCCCAGACGGCGTGGACGGACGAGGGAATCACGCGGCGCGGCTGGCGGCGATCCGGGAAAATATCGCGGATGGGCAGCGGGTTGGCGCTGATTCCTTTGCCGAGTTTGCCTTCCAGCGGGCCGCGATTGGGATCACCACCGTAAATCTCGTGCGTGATTTCGGATAATGAGGGCGCATCCGGCGCGTTATTGGTCGCCGTGAACATATCGGCATCGGGGTTGCCCTGGGTGCGGCGATTACGACTCGACATGCTGGATCACTCCCTGTACACGGTCAACCATTGCCCACGCTTCACGGGCAACCGAGCTGTCCGGCGCGTAATTAAAAACCGAGCGTTTGCGGGCGGCGGCTTCGCCCCAGATGATGCGCTGCGGCAGTTCCGGCCAGACCATCGCCTTAAATTGTTCGCGCAGTTTGGCGAGATTGTCCTGATGTTCGAGCGTATTGAGGCGCACTTTGTTGGGGATGATGCCCATAATTTCGATTGGCCCCAAGCCCATTTCCTTTTTCTGGTTCGAGTAGCGGTTGCGATGACCGATGGAACTGCCCAGACCTGTGAAGGCGAAATATTCGAGTTCTACCGGGAACAGCAGGTAATCCGTCGCCAGATAAATGCTGCCATGCAGGAGCGAAGGTGTCGGCGGGGTGTCAAAAATCACCACGTCGATTTCGCCATGAAGCTCGGCTAAACGGTGGCGCACGACCAGCGTATCATCGGTATTGTCGGCGATGGTGCGTGTCTCGCGGTTGGACGGGATGATGTACAAAAAGCCTTTGACGGGTTGACCGGGGACTTCGTAAATTTCCGGCGAGATGAATTTCAGGACTTCGTTGAAGGGTGCATTGCGCACGATGAGGTTGTAAAAGCCGGGAGTCGGCGCGACACCGATGCCCATTGTCATGTTGGCCTGGGCATCGGCATCAACCAGAACGACACGGTAGCCGCGAATCGCCAGCCCGCAGCCAATCACTGTTGCCAACGTGGTCTTGCCAACGCCGCCTTTTTCGTTCAATAACGTGATTACTTTCATGATCGCCTATCCCATTTTATTTTTGTCCACAGTATAACGGGTTTTGGGCTATGGGCAAAGTTCGAGAGTCCAAATTTTGTGGATTTCAGCGATCCGCTTTCAGCAGTCAGCTAAAATACAGGCAGGATGCGAAAACATTGCCGGGGTTGAAAGTCGTTAAAGTGCATTCCGCATAGAGTCTTTTAAAATGGTATTTGTCGGTGTTCTGTGCAGGCAAGGAGGGGCAATGGATGAAGGTCGCAACCTCGACATTGTATTCAATGGCAGTTTATGTGCGTTTTGTAAATATTTTGCCATGAAGCTAAATGAGCAACGTAAATGGCTTTGTGCAGCATTTCCACAAGGTATACCATTCGATATTGCTAATGGCGATTTCGACCACCGGAAGCCACACCCTGATGACAATGGCATCGTGTTCGAAATCAAAGATGGCGTTGTTTTGCCGGATTGGGTCGATGAGGATTTTCAGCGGTTTGCGGGTGATAGTGAAGATGAGGCAGAATCGTAAACCAAATATTAATGCAGTTTGTAAGATAGATCGCTTCTTATCCGCAGGGTTTCATAAAATAGTCACCCGTGTTGCCGGAAACCGTAACATCATTCAGAATAATCAAATATGAGTCCAAGCATTGGGGGGATCGGGGCATCATGAGGCGCGGATTATTCATCATCGTTTTTGTCGCAGCGGTTTTGGGTCTTCAGGGGACGATTTTAGCAGAAGGGTTTCGAGCCGATCCTAAGCGGCAGGAAAGCGATGCCGTGATCGAAATTGGCATTGTGGTTGCGCAATTTGGCGACAAAATGCCATTTGATGTGCCGGGTGTGCTGTTGGAAGCGGTGCAGGATATACCTGGTGTGCAAGTCCATTCGCTTGACGGCGTGATCGAAGATGCCGATGCTGCGCAGGAAATTGCCGATGAGTACAGCGCTGCCATCGTGATCTATGGACAGGAAAATGTACGTTACAAATTCGCGCTGCGGGAAGGGCTGTACGATTTCGTGACACCCATGGGGAGCAATTTTACCGTCGTGACGGCGGGAGCAGATGACGCGAATTATGTGAAAAATTTAACAACCGGACTTATTCACCTGTTCATCAGCGATTTTTCTGCCGCCGAAGCCGCTTTTGCGCTTGCCGTTGCAAATCTGGATTCACAACATGCCGATGACCTGGGCGGTGCGATGCTTCATAATTTACGCGGGATAACGCGCGTGGAATTGGACGATCTGGAAGGGGCTATTGAAGATTACACCGAGGCACTGCGTCTCCAACCAGATTATACAGATGCTTATTTTCAGCGTGGCATCGCTTATTATATCGGGGGTAATCTGGAAAATGCCATTAGCGATTATAGCGAGGCCATTCGTCTTGAGCCTGCTTACAGCACCGCTTACTACAACCGCGCTTTAGCTCATCGTCGGAATGGTGATTTGTCGGCGGCGATTGACGATTATACCGAGGCCATTCGTCTCAATCCTGAATACGTCGTTGCTTATAATAATCGCGGTGTGGCTTATTATGAAAACGAGAATTATACCGCTGCTATCGCCGACTACACCGAGACGATCCGGCTCGACCCAGACTATACTCAAGCCTACTATAATCGGGCGAATGCACATCGCTTCAATGGGGATATTGAAAGCGCGGTGGCGGATTACACGGAAACTATTCGGCGTAATCCCCAATTTGCGGAGGCCTACTACAATCGCGGGACCATCTATCTCAACAGCGGTCAGTTGGAATCGGCAATTGCAGACTTTGACGAGGCAATCCGTGTTAATCCAGCATATGCCAGAGCGTACTTCAATCGCGGAATAGCACACGCTCAAATGGATGATACCGAGAGGGCGCTGGCGGATTATGATGAAGCAATCCGGCTTGACCCGAACCTTTTCAGGGTGTATACGAATCGCGGCTTTCTGCGGATTGAGACGGATGACTATGAGGGGGCATTAGCCGATTTCGATGAAGCGATCCGCCTGAACCCGGAATTTGCCAACGCGCACTGGGGACGGGGGAACTCCAACTATGAATTGGGCAATTTTGAGCAGGCGATTGAGGATTATCGCCAATACGAAGTACTGACGGGCAAGCTTGAACCTTTTATGGAGGAAAGGATTGCCGAGATGGAGGCAGCGGTGTCCCCATGACTCGGATGCCGTATTCGCCGATTGAGTATCAGGAGTATCTATTTTGGTGACGATTGCACAGGTTGAATCGCCGGAACAAATCCGGCAGGCGCAGGAATTGTTTACGGAATATTTTGAGTGGCTGCGTACCGATGTCGATACCGATGTCGAAGATTTCGATACGATTGCGCCGCTGCTTGGCTATAAAGAGGAGATCGCGGGGCTGCCAGGGAAATTCGCGCCGCCGGATGGCTGTCTGCTGCTGGCGCAGGACGACGGCAAACCCGCAGGCTGCGTCGCGTTTTATAAACTCAAGGACGGCGTTTGTGAAGTCAAGCGCATGTGGCTGCGGCCTGAGTTCCGAGGCAAGCAAATCGGCAGGCTGCTCATGGAAATGCTGATCGACGAGGCGCGTAAGCTCGGCTACCAGTCGATGGTGTTGAGTACCGTGCCGCTTTTGACGACAGCCATCGCGCTTTACACGTCGCTGGGATTCGAAAAGACGGAATCGTATTTTGCGCCCGACGAAGTTGTGCCGGACTATGAACTTTTTTTTAAGCTGGATTTGGCGCGATAGGCATCGTGAGCTATAGGAATAGCCCAGGGCAAGGCACGCCTTGCCCCTACAAAAAACGCTCGAAATCAAGAGGAGCATGTGAATTATGGCGATGACATTGGATCAAGTCGTTCCCTGGGGGGCGTTCGCTGGACGAATACCGCCATATGTTTTCGCTGACGGATGATGACCTGAAGCGAAAAATTCTTGGATGCGGCGACGGCCCGGCCAGCTTTAACGCGGAAATGTACGCGCTGGGGCATCGGGTGATCTCGTTCGATCCGGTTTATGCTTTTTCCCGCGCCGAGATCGAACAGCGGGTGCATGAGATGTATCACAAGATCGTCGAGCAGGTCGGTAAATCGCGGGAAGATTATGTCTGGACGCGCTTCCGGGATGAATATGATCTGGCGGATCATCGGCTGACGTGTATGCGGCGCTTTTTCGAGGATTATGATGCCGGATTAGCCGAGGGACGCTACCAGCTTGAGTCTCTGCCGACGTTGAGTTTCGGGGATGGTCAGTTTGATATTGCGCTGTCATCGCATCTCCTGTTTTTATATTCGGAGCAGCTTTCGCTCGAATTCCACCTGGAGTCGATTCTCGAAATGTGCCGGGTCGCCCATGATGTGCGGATTTTCCCGCTGCTGGATTTGAAGTGCCGCACATCGGCGTATCTTGAGCCGGTGCGGACGCGACTCATGGAACTGGGGTACAGCGCGGATGTAACACCTGTGGATTACGAATTTCAAAAGGGCGGGAATACGATGCTGTGGATTCGGAAGTGAAGTTTAAGGTATAGAACAGATATTCTTATAGAAACATAAGTGGGGCATTTCGAGACTTACACGTTCGAGCTGGTGTCTACCTCTTTGAGATTGCTCACGGATGGAAAGCGATGTTTTAGATATTGCCCTCCCGCGAATACACCACCATAACATAATACGAGCGCGAATGTACGAGCAGTCGTGTAATTAGGAACTGTGCCGCGCACCCAGAGAATGTAAGGCAGCAAAAATATCGAGGTGATACACAATGGAACCAAAATCAACATAACGAAGAGTGAGCCTATATTTTTGTGAGAGAAGTAATATTTAACGACCAGCGCATTGAGGGCAATTGTTATAATTGCCAAAAGGACTGTTGGATATACAAAAATATCGGCAATAAACCAATCTTTGGTCACAAAGATCGCCAACCATATCAGCCACGCGATGATCAAGGGAGGCATGAAAAGCCCCAGGCTTACACGGGTGAGAAGAGTAATTGTCGGAGGAATGAGGATGAAAAGCAGCAGTGCTGTCAGAATTTCAGGCTGTAAAAAGCGGGGCAGGTCAATCTGATTTAAATCCACTTTGTGATATGGCCCTATACTCACCCACTGCCAGTGACCATTCTTCGTGCGCACAAGGCCACCATCATGCCCCATCGCTACAACGAGATTGCCTGTTTTAGTGTCAATGAGGGCATCAAATGGGCCGGGAGAATATTCGACTGAATAGGAGCCATAAGATCGAGACTTTTCTTGGTAATAGCTACGGCGAAGATCACTATCGAGTTCAGATAAATTGACTTCCATCTCACGATTGTGTCCATTTTCAGATCGATAAATGGCCTCACCCGGTACAAACTCGTAGGTTTGCGAATCAGCTATTAGCCTCCATTCGTCAGAGTGCGACAAGTAGCCATGCCTGCGACATTCAGGATGGAGTTCTCGACCATACACCTCCTGCCATGTTAAACCCCCATCGGAGGTTGAAAATCTACTTGGAAAAAAGCTGTCACCAGCACTTAAAAATGCGAATAGTTCGCCATTTTCTTCGCATAATTGGGCGATACCGTAATTTGGCATCGGGTATGACGTAGCTACCGTGCTCACCACACCCAGCGCCAGCATGACCCACGCAAGAGGACGCGCATTGATGGCATCACTGTGGGCGTTTTGCCAGATATGCCAGCCGATGAGCAGGGCGGGGAGGGTGATTAAATCGGTCACATCCATGCGCAGCGATCCCGGCCAGCCGACGAGCGAATCCAAAGTGCTTGTCGTTAAAGCGTGAATGGCGGGGATGGTTTTGGCGGTGGCGAACCACAGGCCGATGAAAGCGAAAGAAAATATGCCGACCCATTTTTCGTGATTGGGCGTGCGTCGGGGGATGATCCATGCGAAAACCAGTGCACAAATCAGCGGTGCGAAAATTAGCCATGCGAAGTCGCCGATTTTGCCTGTCCACCACGAGGGCGACTCGATGCGCAGCCAATGGTCATTAACCAGAAGCAGCACGATGGAAATGATCGTGAGGGGATGTCCCAGGCTGTGAGCCGCACGCCAGAAAGCTTTATTTTTCATCGTATGTAGTAGCTTCTATGCCAACATTAATCCTGATTATAGCCGTGAAAATAGCGCGTAGATTGATATAAGGTTGTCAGCAAAGGGATGTTGTACAATATCCACGTCGAACGAATTTTATTTTATGAGGGAAATAATGAGCGAACTTGTAACCACAACCGAAATGCTGAATCGGTTGCAAAATGGTTGGGACACGATTCAGGCGTATCTCAAGACGCTGACACCGGAGCAGATGACCGTGCCAACGGACTCGGCTGGCTGGACGGTTAAAGATCATGTGATCCACATGGCGACATGGGAAGACGGACTGCTCGCGCTCCTGATGCAGCAGCCCCGCCATGAGCGCATGGGACTCGACAAGGCGCTGTGGGATACGCATGAGGTGGATGATATTAACGCGGACATCCAGCAGCGGAATAAAGACAAGTCGCTGGAGGATGCGCTCAAGACGTTTGAGGATGTTCACACTCGGCTGGTCGAAAAAATCCAGTCGATGAGCAACAAGGATTTGCTGCGCCCCTACAGCTATTATGAAGCAGGCTCAACGGAAAAGCGGCCTGTTTTCGGGTGGATCGTGGGCAACACGTTTGGGCATTACGAGGAACACAAGCCCTGGATCGCCGCGATTGTGGGGAAGTAGGGATTAGCTGATCAGCATTTCAGCCAGTCAGCATTTCAGCTAAACAGCGATTAGCCACTAGGGGAGTCGAAGTTCAACACGAATATGAGCGAATCGCCCAAAGTCAAATCAATTGAATATTGGATTGATTATCTTTTCAATCGCCGTGTTACTGATCCAGCGTGGTATTGGCGTGAAGATATGAGTACAGATTGGTGGCAATTGGAGCGCAATGAAATTACAGTCGTCTCGTATTTGACGAGGACATTTGACAACGCAGGTGAAGTTTTGAAGCCGTTCTCAAATGGGCAAATCGCGGCAAGTCTAAATTACATTATTGACCCTGGTGCATCTAATCTTGCGTTTGCTGTAACCAATATCGATAACCGTGTGGAAAAAGTACAACGGCTAAAGTGTTTTGAGTCCCTTTACTCGCTGTATGAGAATTTATTCGCGGTTCGCTGCTCACCTGGCCTCACTCATCGAGGTCGATTGCCCGATGAAAATCCTCTCAATGATGTCTGTTATATGTGGTGGGATGTTTTCCCGATTCACGGACATCCTAAAGAACCCCGATTTTCTGAACTTGATCGAGCCATACTTGGTCTGCTGAAGAAAATCTTAAAGATCGATTCTGTGGCCTGTCGTGAAAGCGCGTTACATGGCTTAGGACACTGGGCATTCCATTATCCAGGCGAGGTCAAGGAGATTGTAAATGCATTTCTGGCTGAGCATCCATATATTAAGCCGGAACTGCGTGAATATGCGCTTAATGCAAGCTGGGGCAATGTGCAGTAAAAAATTAGGCAGAATTTCCAAAATATGACATCCGAAAAAATCATCGTGGTTACAGGTGCGACAGGGTATGTCGGCAGATTTGTCGTGGCGGAATTGCAGCGTCAGGGCGTGCATGTGCGGACGTTGGCGCGACCCGAATCGAATCGCGGCGGGTTCGAAGATACCCCTCACCCCCAGCCCCTCTCCGAAGTAACCTCACCCCCCATCCCCCTCTCCGCACGCAGAGAGGGGGAGAAAAAACAAAAATTGTCAGCAATGCCGGAAATCGAGTGGGTTGAGGGGAGCTTGCTCACGGCGGGAGCGCTCGAAAAATTGGTCGATGGCGTGGACGCGGTGGTGCATCTGGCTTTTGAGCATGTGCCGGGGCGCTACCGAGGCGGGGAGGGCGATAATCTCGCGGCGTGGCTGGACGCGAACGTCAACGGGTCGCTGCGACTGCTGACTGCGGCGCGGGATGCGCAGGTCGAGCAGTTCATTTTTTTGTCGAGTCGGGCAGTTTTTTCGCGCACCGAGCCGGGTCGCGAACTGGACGAGTCGCATCCGGTGTCGCCGGACACGCATTATGGGGCGTACAAAGTCGCGGTTGAGGCGTTTTTGCAAAGTTTCGCACAGGCGGAGGGCATGAAAACCTGCTCGGTACGGGCAACGGGCGTTTATGGGCTGACATGGCCTGTGGAGCGCTCGAAATGGTGGGGGTTGATTCAGGCCGTGCTGCGCGACGAACCGATCCCATCCAGTGGCGGCGGGACGGAGGTTCACGGCGCAGATGTGGCGCGGGTGATTTGGGAGGTGTTGAAACCCTCACCCCGAAACCCTCACCCCCAACCCCTCGCCCTGAGGGAGAGGGGAGAAAAATCCCCGGCCCTTCAATCAACCTCACCCCCCAACCGCGTTCGCGTCTCCGCAAGCAGAGAGGGGGAGCAAGCAAAATCCCCACCCCCCAACCCCCTCCCCAAAGCATTGGAGAGGGGGAGAAATACCGAGCGAATGTATGATGTCATACACATGAGTGATTTGTACGTCACGCATCGCGAGGTGGTGCGGCTGGCGCGGGAGATCGCCGGGAAGCCGGGAGCGCTGCCCGATGCTCCGGCTGCTGCGCCTGCGAATCCGCTGGTGTGCCGACGACTTGCCGAAATGGGACTGACACTCGGCGGTGAAAAGTTGCTGGCGGCGACGGTTGCGGAATTGGTGGAGGCGGCGCGGGAGTCGGAAGCGAAGTAAGGTTTTCAACTCTCACAAAGCGTCCCTCGTTGAGAATTTTACACGGCGGGGCGAGGGATAAGACTTACTCAATGTGTAAAGCCTGTCCAAAAAAATCAGCCTAAATAACCACTTTCCCAATGACTTAGAACTTCCGTTCGTAATCCACGCTATAATTACTGCATTCTTATAGATGCAAAAGATGCAAAAGATGCAGGAGGCAAGACATGAGCGCGGAATTTCAGGGATTTCCCCAGGCGGGTTTACAGTTTTTGGCTGAACTGACCGTCAATAACAACCGAGAGTGGTTCGAGGAACACAAGCCGGATTACACCCAATATGTGCGTGATCCGGCGCTGGCGTTTATCGAGGCGCTCGGCAGCCGCCTGAAAATGCTCCACAAAAATATCGCTTATGATCTGCGCACCAACGGCAGCGGCTCGCTGATGCGCATCTACCGCGATGTGCGCTTCAGCAAGGATAAAACGCCGTATAAAACCAACGTCGGCATTGTTTTTTGGGAAGGCGATAGTGAAAAGATGAAAAATTCCAGCTTCTATTTTCATCTTGAGCCAGCCGGTGCGCAGATGTACGCGGGCATTTATCAGTTCGAGAAGCCTGCGCTGGCGGCTTACCGAAAAGCGGTGCTGGACGACAAAAGGGGCGAGGAACTTCAGGCGGTTATTGACCAGTTAAATTCAAGCGGATATAGAATCTTCGGTAAGCATTATAAGCGTGTGCCGAACGGCCTGCCTGCCGATCGCCCACGCGCTGAACTGCTGAAGCACGACTCGCTTGGCGCACATTCGGTGACGATTTCGCCGGATGTGGTGGCGACTCCGCAGCTTGTCGATGTGTGCTACGAACATTGCAAACATTTGCTGCCGATGGAGCAGTGGTTGGCGAAGCTGATCGGGGAGATGGGGGAGGGGTAAGGGCTTTCAGGGGTAGGGATTTCATGTAACCCCTCACCCCCGCCCCCTCTCCCACAAGGGGCGAGGGGAGAAAAACAGAGGCGTTTAGGGTAAGCAAACGATGCCAAGCGCAAAACCTACCGTGAAAGCCTCAACCTTTCTTTCGGTCACCCATTTCGCAGACTCATGGACAGGGGAGTCAGATAGCAGCAAGGGGAATTTTAGGGTGGATACGAAGCAAGTAAACGTGGAATTAGAGCCGGAAGATCGAATATTCAAATGACCGCCTAGAACTTTCGTTCGCAATTCGTGCTATAATCTCCGTATGCTTTTAGGTGCGGGAGGCAAACATGGGCGCGGAATTTCGGGTCACATCTCATTTCTATTTTGTAGTCCAGGTTAGGTAGTGCATAATGCAGAACATGGACAGTAAGCCAAAAACCATAGATGAGTATCTTGGCAAAGTTGATCCCCGACAACGGGCAGAGCTTGAACGAATCCGTGCATTGGTCAAGGAACTCGTACCGAGCGCTGAAGAAGTTATCAGCTATAACATGCCAACTTTAAAATACAAGAATCGAGCACTCGTGTACTTTACTGCCTCTAAAAAACATATGAGCTTCATGCCGTCTTCCTGGGCAATTGAGGAATTGAAGGACAAGCTAAAGGGCTACAAAACCACCGAACATTCGATTCAATTTACATTGGAGAACCCGCTGCCGGATGCGCTGATCAGAGAACTCGTTCTCAACCATGTACGGGATATTGACGCTGACAGGCACTAAGCTCATGAAGTACACTGTTTCAATTGAGATCGCCCTGCCGCTGGAAAGGGTGGCCCAACTGCTCGCCGACCCGGCACATATACCGAAGTGGCTTCGGGGTGTGGTAGTGCATGAGCCGCTGAGTGGGGTACACGGGCAAGTCGGCACCAAGTCGCGGGTCGTGATGGAGATGGGGCAGCAGAAGTTTGAAGCCACCGAGATCATCACGCGCCGGGAACCGACAGACCTGCGCAGTATCCCGAAAGGGAGCGTCGTTCACTTCGAGCGCGAGATCGTGGCCGAGGGCATGTGGAGCGCCGCGCGCGAGCGATTGACCGAAGCGGGGCCGAATACGACGCTCTGGGTGAGCGAGAACGAATACCGGTTCAGCGGCTTGCTGATGCGGCTGGTGGGTCTTCTGATGCCCGGCACATTCCGCAAGCAGTCGCAACAACACATGCAGGACTTTAAGGCGTTCGCCGAGCATGGAAAGGATGTCCGCGAAGGGAAGGACTGAGCCGCCCGCCATGACAATGCCTCAAACTGCTCCTGTGTCTATCGTACCCGTCTGAACCTGAGAATTCTTCTCTAAGCGAAACAACGCCAACACCCAATCACCCACGTGCCGAACTGCTGATAATTTCGCCGGATATTGTGGCGACTCCAGAGCTTGTAGATGTGTGCTACGAACATTGCAAACATTTGCTGCCGATTGAGCAGTGGTTGGCGAAGTTGATGGAGGCTGTATCAGAGAAATAACCAAAAGGATCTTATCCCATATGGGAACGACTAGTGAGAACTACTTTAACTTGCCAAATCCGGAGGAGCTACACTGTTATGTTCATTCACTGGGAAATTCACATCCTGTGATGATACTTCATATCAAGCAAGGTAAAGGCAAACCAGACCTTCGAGTATCATTCATTGTGCCGATTTACTTTGAAGGCCCAATGGACTGGAAAGGAGCCAAATTTGTTGTTGGTTCAACTGAGGAGTTACTAGAATTTTGGCAGTCCATTTGGAAAGGTAAAGTTTCTGAGGAAGTATTCTTGAGGAACTACCAACTTTTCAAGGCAAAAATTGAAACTGACACCACGGAGGTTAAGCAAGTTAAAGTAATTGCCTCACGTGCGGAAATTCTTGAGGAGAAGGAGTAAAGCAACTACTGGAATGAAATAGACGAAGACCGGCTTTACAGGAGTTCGACTCCCTCTCTCCAACGCATTGATAAGAGGTGGGGGGTGAGGATGATCGCTTAACATGACAGGCATGGGGCGGGTCCGAGGCCCTCTCCTACAAACCCATATTTTCAAACTTTTTACTCACGAGCCGATAGGAAATTTAATACCAAATGACAATTGACTCAGACATCACGATGAGTCCAGAACAAAAGATACGAGTTGCCATCGTCGGGCTAGGGTTTGGGGCGGCGTTTGTGCCGAGCTATCTGCACCATCCCAATGTCGAAAGTCTGACGATCTGCGACGCGGATGAGGAAAAACTAAATCTGATCGGGGATCGGTATAACGTCGAAAAGCGCACGACCCGTCTGGATGATATTCTCAATTCCAGCGAAATCGACGCGGTTCACCTGCTCACGCCGATCCCGCTGCATGGTCAAAATGCGGTGAGTGTGCTGGAAGTATGCAAGCATTGTGCTTGCACAGTCCCGATGGCGACTAATCTGGATGACCTCAAGGCGATTGTCGCGGCGCAGCGCAAAAGCGGCAAAAATTACATGGGTATGGAGACGGCGGTTTATACGCGGCGCTTCCTGTATGTCAAGGAGATGCTCGAAAAGGGCGAGATCGGCAAAATCCAATTTTTGCGCGGCGCACATTATCAGGATATGGAGGGGTGGCCTTCGTACTGGATGGGCTTGCCGCCGATGTATTACGCCACCCACGCGATTGGGCCGATTTTCGCGCTGGCGAACACACGCGCAAAAGCCGTCCACTGTTTTGGTTCGGGCGTGATGCGCCCGGAACTTCATGAGCAGTATGGCAATCCGTATCCAGTCGAGACGGCGATTTTTGAGATGGACAGCCCAACCCCGCTGGCGGCGGAAGTGACACGCTCACTTTTCCACACCGCGCGGGATTACACCGAAAGTTTTAACGTCTACGGCGAAAAGGCGACGTTTGAATGGGAGCAGATCGAGGACGAGCAGCCGATTGTGTTCCGAATGGAAGCGCAGGAGGGCAGGGGCAGCAAAATTGCGTTTGAGCGCATCGACGCGCCGGATCGACAGGATTTGCTGCCGAAGGAAATCGCGCGGTTCACCCAGCGCAGCATCTATGACGAAACTGATCCGCATCGCTCATTCTTGCAGGGTGGGGGGCACGGCGGGTCGCACCCGCATCTGGTACACGAATTTGTCAGCAGCATCATTGAAAATCGCCAGCCCTGGCCGGACGCGGTCACGACAGCGAATTGGGTCGCGGCGGGAATCTGCGCTCACGAATCGGCGATGCAGGGTGGGGCGCGAGTGGAGATACCGGATTTCAGTAAGCTTTAAAAAGCTACAAACCAATTTATCCCTTCGTGGTGGCTGTATTGCTGGTGATGAACCTTCGCGTTATTCTCATGCGCTAGGGTGAGAAAATCTGGCTTGTCAAGTTTTGGTGAGGGTAGATAGGGCGGGTCTGAGTGGGTATGTAAATGAGAACCCCTCCCCCGGCCCCTCCCCATTTCGCAAGCTCATGGAGAGGGGAGTTATGCGGAGGCTGATCTGGGCGCAATAATTGTTCTGTCCCGCAAATAACTCGGTAATCGCGAACCGTTTTCGTAGGGGCGCAAGGCTTGCGCCCTCATGAACCTGTTTCCGGCGTAATTATGGGAAAGAGCAATAATGGGCTTTCAGAACATAAATCGGATGTTGTTTTCGTAAGGGCGCAATATATTGCGCCCCTACAAACGCGACGCTTGAATATCCGGTTTAAATCTCAAAAAACTATTAATGCGCCCCTACCCAAAAACACCGCTGACTTCCCAAAAGTGTCGCTTTGAGAGCCATGAAATGGGGATTTAGGTTTCAACGCGATCTGAAACCTTCCCCTACTGAATATCATCGTCTGCATATACGTTTGAATATGCACTTTTAAAAAAGCTAACCGCTAATCGCTAAAGGTTACACAATGATTGTTTCTGTTACCGCCAACACGACGCTCGACCACACGGTTTATGCGCCAAAATTCGCGCCGTATCACACTGTCCGCGCCACCCAATCGACGATGAGCATGGGCGGCAAGCCCACCGATGCCTCGTGGATGCTGGGCGAACTGGGAATCCCCAGCCTCGCGTTGGGATTCGCGGCGGGCGTGACCGGGCAGTATGTCGCAACGCTGCTGCAAGAAAAGGGCGTGACAACGGATTTTATCGAGGTCGGCGGCAGGACGCGCATCAACACGGTGATCGCGTTTAACGATGGCACGGGGCAATTTACGGTCACGACCTCGACGCTGGAGGTCAAGCCAGAGCATGTTGAGGCGCTGCGCGAACGTTATATTCGGGCGCTGGGGGAGGCGACGTGCGTGGTTCTCGGCGGGACGCTGCCAAAGGGGATGTCACCCTCGTTTTACACGGAATTTATCAAGCTGGCGCGAGAACGGGATATTCCGGTGGTTTTTGATGCCGACGAGCCGAACCTGAGCGCGGGGCTGGCGGCGAGTCCGACTCTGTGCAAGCCGAATCATGACGAATTGGGCGCACTTTTTGGGCGGACGATTGAAACAGTCGAGGAGGCGTATCAGGCCGGGCGCGAATTATTGGCGAAATATGGCACGTGGCCGATCATCACGCTGGGGGCGAAGGGTGGGCTGGCAGTGCTGCCGGATAAGGCTTATTTTATTCCGCCGCTGAAGGTCGATCTCGTCAGTTCATCCGGCGCGGGTGATGGCGTTCTGACTGGATTGACGGCGGCGATGGCGCAGCGGCAGCCGATTGAGGAGGGCTTGCGGCTGGGATTCGCGACGGCGGCGGCGGTTTTGCTTCATCCGACGACGGGTTACTGCGAACGCAAGGATATTGAGGGATTTTTGCCGCAGATCGAACTTGTGCCGTATCCATGAGCTACTCAATAGAAAATGTGCATGACCAGACTGCCTAAACGAACCTCGTCCCCATCGCATACGGAATGCCGATGGTAGGGACGCAGGCGCTCACCGTTGACATAGGTGCCATTGGTACTGCCCAAATCGTAGAGAATGACCGATTGTTCGCCTAACTCCATGATGGCATGCTGGCGCGAAACCCCTTTGTCGATGGCACCATAGCCCGTTAAATCCACATCTGTTGACAGGAGCCTCTCTTTACTGGCGCGTCCCAAGGCTACTGGATGGGCGAGGCAGAGACGGATCGGTTTCGAGACACCGTAAATATGGAGATGAATCTGGGTAGCAGGCGTGAGTGCCATTCCGTCGAGCCGGATTTTAGAAAGTGCCTCTTCAACTTCGTACATATTGTTGACCGATATGTTCATTTCAGGCCTTTTTCCGGCGCTCGTAAGCGCTATCTGTCACAGCGATTGGTACGTGATATTGTCAGGAATATCATCGCGGTTCATATAAGCCTCGCGAAAATTCCCGATCAAATCAGGAAAGACTGACTATTTCAATATATCATATAATTGTTTTACAATTGATCCGAAGGATGAATGTCACGATAAATTAATTACAGTTCAATTATTCGATATTTAGCGCGATAAAGACAGCAGGTGATTTTTAGCGCAGGTGGAAATTGTGTCGTCCCTGCGAGTCGATAGTGATTAGTCGATGGCAGGCGATCACAATGGTGGGTTCAAAAATTCAGCGGTGGTTAGTGTAGCAAGGTTTATCTGCTGCTGCGGTCTTCTTTGGCGCGGTTGGATAGATCATCTTCGTTATTTCCCGGCTCATGCGCGACGATTTTATCGCTCGGTATGGCCTTGATTTTCTGGTCATGATCTTTGACTGGCAGGTGTTTATCCAGTACCTCGCCGCCGCGATTATCACCCGTGCCACCCGTGTTCGAAACTTCGTCAATATGTTCGCCAGATGCGATTTTTCCGCCTTCTCTGGCGAGTTTGCGCTGTTTTTCATCCGGCATATTGTCAACTTTGTAGTTGTCCGGGCGAATTTCGGGGTCTTTTTTGTCAGGCATTTTGGGCCTCCTAGACTTTTTATCAGCATAAGCCTGTCCGAGGTGAAATAAATGGGTCAGGTAGGTGATCTCGGCACAGTCGATTTCGCGGGAATGTACAGGAAGGAGCTAACGCCCCCTTCCAAGGGTAGGTATTTCATGCTACCCCTTACCCTGATCCCTCCCTCTGGTCGTCCGCAAGCGAGTTGGGAACGGGATAGATTTTGGGTTTGTACCGCCTGGGGTTCAAAACCCCAGGCTAGATGGGAAATCAAGTCCACTGAAAGTGGACTCCTGAAAACCGTTCTGAACTTATGGCAACTTTCTTGCAAACCGCGCTAGAAAGTAACTACTCAGGTAGGGGCATAGTATCGAGTCTCCAACCGGGTTTGTTGCTCTAAACCCCTCCCTAAATCCCTCCCCACTTCGCTTTGCTCGTAGAGAGGGACTTGAAGACTGTCTGTCTCCCCTCTCCATGAGCTTGCGAAATGGGGAGGGGCTGGGGGAGGGGTAAGATTCTGCTCATACCTGAATAGTTACGCTAGAAAAGTGCTCTATCTTCAACCGCAAGCGAGAGGGGAGCAATACAGAGGCAAAGATGCGATAATTTCTTAGGCGCGGTTTCTATCGGCTTTCGCCGCTTCTTGCGTCGCACGGGTGCTGGCTCCGTCCAACGTGCCGTCGCGATTATCGCTTTTCGCACCACTGCTGGTGACATCCGGCACGTGTCCGTTATCGGCTTCCCAACCTGCTTTTTTAGATTTATCATCCTTGGGCGATTTATCTTTGTTTTCGTCCGCGATCTCGGCTAATTTCTCGTCGTGTTCACCGATGGCTTCCTGGCCTTTCGGCTCGGCATCAATCACTTCCTGGGGATAGAAATCGTCAGCGGCTTCCTGCTGGTAGGGGGCTTGTGGCTGGGTACTGGCGGTGTCCACCCGTTTTTGCTCGGTGGGGCGGGATGATTCGTT
>JALHNB010000052.1:34575-50485 GCA_022843745.1 Anaerolineae bacterium
CGTTTTTGGTGGTGTCTGTTTTTTCAGGCATCTCAAATCCTCTGAGTGATGTAAATCGTTACACCTCAAGGATAGGGGAGATTGATGCCGAAAAGATGAGCCAGGTAGGGGAGATGCAGGTGGGAGGGAAGGCGAAATGGACGCGATACGGGTGGAATTAATTGTGTTCAGTCGATTTCATCTCGTACATTATAGGGTAGCTGCTCACCACGTTCAATCGGATCATCAGCGCAAATCCCGTAGGTTTCATTAATGAAAGCTTCCCATTGCTCGTGGGTCATCTTCGGGCGCGGCTCGTACAGCACAATCACTTCACAATCTACGCCATATGTTTCTTCAGGAAGCTGCACTCGCAGGATACCATCATTACTTATATTCGTTTTTAGTTTAATTGCTTCCATCATATGGCCGCCGGCAATATTTCTTGATCGTATTCAGACACTTATTATAGTGCAAGGATGTAGGCATCATGTCTGTGAGAAGTAAAGCGAAATATCCACTATCCTTATAATGTTGCTTCATCGCTGTAGAAATCAAACGATTGACGAATCAGGTACATTGCATACTCAATATCAGAGATTCTCTCGATTCCAAACTCAGCTTCTCCATTGCCATAATGCCCAACTGCGCTTACATTGCGACAAATACCATTGGGATCGTTTACGTCCTCGAATCGCATATTGATCCAAAGACGAAGCCTTCTACGCTGAGGCTGAATATCGACAAAGTTCGTGATGGTCTTGAAAGCTATATACTTTGACGTAAACACCTCGCGCACAGATGAATCAAGGTTAAATATACGTGTTCTGAGCGCATGATAGAGATCGAGAATGTCACCTTCCAAGTATTCGTAATTATCGAGAGTGTAACCCACTACTTCATCCGTAGTCTCTGTTCGCAGGTAGTTCTCGTATATATTTGCTGGCAATTTCGGTTCTGCCCAAATCTGGATTGCCAAATCTGCAAGATGTTCTGCGCGATTGCATATCTGTTGTTCATTCCACGTGTCTAAATGCGCTAAATCTCGGTTCAAGCGAATAGGGCTATCAGCGAATCCACCTTCCGTATCGCGCTTAAATACAAAGGGTTTATCACTCAGTTCGGGGTTGTAACCTGTGAGAGTTAAATTACCAATGGTATGCAGATATTTGTGATGAAGTTCTTTCCAGTTTTCGCCTAATGCGGCTCGCCACTCCTCCGAGAGCTTAGGGTTTTGTGGCATTATATGTTCAATTGTATAGCTTTCCACATTGACGAACTCTTTGCGATTGTGGTTCTCAAGTTTGCTGAGAATGTAATTTCGGCGTAGGCGCAAGTTATAGACATCGGTGATGCCAAAAGTATGCCAAAACTCCTCATCAAGCGGAAAACGACGGTATCCACTGAGCCGCAAGAGAGCATACTTGACACTATTGAGATAGTCATCCTTTCTAATAGATCGCTTCAATGTTGCAAAGGTCTTGTTCATGGAATTAGCAGGAATGCCACAGATAGCACGACGGAGAACATAACTTTCAACAAGTAAAAGAATCTCTATGAACCCCTCTCGTGTCAGAAGGCCGGTCTCTTCATAGTCATGATACATTTCAATCAATAGCGGATAGGCGACATCGACTTTGAGGGTATTGATGTCATACAGGATCGTCGCAATTTCCTTGTCTGCTATACGATCTGGAAAGGCAAGATTGATAAAATAGCGTGAATAGGTATGAATATCTTCTACAAGTTCGTTGACATTTTTGCCACGACTGTAAGCTTTGAATTCAGAATAAACGTTACGAATTGCAGGAATTTCGCCAGCCTCGGATTTAATTGTGAGGTAGTCGCGCATAAAACGATCAAACATCTCAGAATACTGGGCATGCCCAAAATTATGCTCCATAGGATACCAGTAATGAGAGTATAAGTAGTCCTGCTGCGCACCTTCTAACCCCATAAGTATGAAGTTACGGATGAGGTCAGCCTGTGATAGATCCAGACCCGTTGAATTCAGACTCTCGAAAATAAGCTGCGGATTATCGTAATCTCGATTCAGTGAAACATCGACAATGACAAGCTTGCTGATGCCATGATACAACGTATTCAGATCATCATTGTTTGATCGAATAAGATTCTCAAAAAATTGATAGTTTTCATGAATATGGGGTGAGTGCCGTTCATCTAGCTTTATTCCCTCGATGATTTGAATATAGGTATCCTTATCGCTGCGAGTAAGGATAAGCTTGTACCTCATCTCATTTTCTTCATCATTGTTAATCAAAAAGTAGTTCCGTAGTCGTTTTGCATCGCTATCACCTCTGGTGTCCATCTCCTTAGCGAGCGCAGACAGAAGCAATGAGAGTGTGGTCAAGCGTTGTTGCCCATCAATAACAAGCAGACGTGGAATAGATGTTGCCTGATAAATGCCATCACTGATATAGACTACCGAACCAATAAAATGTGCAGGTATATCGTCGCGAGTTGCCACACGGAGCATATCATCCCAAAGTTGCTGACATTGTTTGCGTGTCCAGCTATAGGTGCGCTGATATATTGGAATTACAAGCTGTTTTGGGCCGCGCAAAAACTCTAGAAAGTTTGTCTCTTTAGCTTTCATATTTTTTCCGCATTCTCCTTGACATATTCCGCACGGCTATGAGCACATCTCGGAAATAAATTAGTGAGCAGGTTATATTTTCAATCTGTATCTCAAATTCGATAATTAATTGTATCATCCAACTCTTACTCAAGTTGTAAGATTTACAAATTCATCGCGTATGTATTCAACCTGCGTTACCATTGTCCGCAGAATCCTATCTCCACTAGGAAAAGACACACTCTGAACACCTACGTTACCCTCATCACGAACGCCGACTATGTTCTGGCGGCGCGGGCGTTAGCGCGTTCGCTGCACATGTGCGAGTCCAAATGGCCGCTGACGGTGCTGGCGCTGGAAGACCTCGACGGCCTCGACGAACTGGAAGCGCTTGGCTGCACAATTCTGCGGGTCGCGCCGCTGCCGTTTTCGGAGGATTTTTCCGCGAGGCATTCCAGAGAATCGCAGCACAGCCGCGCACCCTTCACCAAAGGCCGCAAGCCAGCTTTCCACAATCCGCTGCACAATTTCGTCAAACTGCGCCTGTGGGAGCTTGAACAATTCGAAAAAATCGTGTTTCTGGATTCCGACACGCTCGTGATTCACAACATTGACCGACTTTTCGAGTATCCCGAATTTGCCGCCGCGCCGAACCTGTACGAATCGCTGGCGGATTTTCATCGACTCAACAGCGGCGTGTTCGTCGCCAAGCCATCGCGCCGGACATTTGACGCGATGTTCGAACGGCTCGACCAGCCAGACGCTTTTTGGCCGCGCACCGATCAGACGTTTCTCGAAGTGTTTTTTCCCGATTGGCACGGCCTGCCGTATATTTACAACACGCTCCAGTATGTGTGGTTCAATCTGCCGGAATTGTGGGATTGGGCGCGAATCAAGGTCATCCATTATCAATATGAGAAGCCCTGGGAGGGAAATCATCCCAAGCGCGACCTGCTCAAACCCGTCATCGACGTGTGGTGGCAGGTGCTGGAAAAGGGCGCGATGCCGGAGAATTTGCCATCTGCGGATCAAATCAAAACCCTCACCCCTAGCCCCTCTCCCTCAGGGCGAGGGGAAAACGCCACAAAAGAGACATAGATGGCCATTTGCCAGAAATACACTGAGAGTGAGCGTAAATGAAAAGCATGTTGATTCTGGATTTTGATGGCGTACTGGTCGATTCTGAGCCTGTGAATTTCGCAAGCTGGGACGAAGCATTCTTTCAGGTGCTTGGTGTTCGGCTGGATGATCCGCGCAAGTGGCGGGTCGGCTTGTCGCTGAGTGGCATTTATGAATTGTGGTCACAGGTTGAAGCCAGCGACGAGAAAAAAATGGAACTTCTGGCGCTCAAAAGAAAGCTGTTTTTTTCGATGGGCGCGGAAGGCTTGAAGCTGATGCCGGGGAGCGTGGAGTTGATCCGCAAGGCGCATTCGCTGGGCTGGTATGTGGCGGTGGCGTCACGGGCAACCCGTAACCGCGTGCATCAAACGTTTGAGATCGTGGGAATGCCCGCGTTTTTTGACCTAGTGTTGGGCGGCGAGGACTGCATTCACCCGGAAACAGATCGCAAAGATCACGCCAAAGCCGCGCGACTATTTGGGATCGACCCGGCGGTTTGCGTCGTTATCGAGGACAGCGCTTCCGGCGTGATGGACGCGCGAGCCGGGGGGATTGGTCGCGTGATCGGCCTGACGAGTTCGCTCGATGCGGAGACGCTACGCGCGGCGGGGGCGCATGAGGTGGTGGCGAGTCTGGGGGCGATAAAACTAGAGGACTGAGGGCTAAGGACTGAGAGGTGTTTAAACGCTCAACCCCTATCCCCCAACCCCTTTCCCCATTGCATGGAGAAAGGGGAGAAAACGCCCCTGAAGCAGTTCCATGTGCCTGCTCAAAGCGTTAGAAATCAAATTATTAAATAGGTTCTGAGTCAACCGCAACAAGTAATGAGTCAGAAGATATATGAGGGAGATGGCATGGATCGAGTTATTCAGGTAGAGGGTGGGTTTAATGTGCGTGAACTTGGCGGGTATGCGACCAGTGAGGGGCGTGTCACCAACGCGCGAACCTTGCTTCGTGCGGGCTGCCTCGACAAATTATCGGAGGCTGGGCAGCAGCAGCTTATCGACTACGGCGTGAAAACGATCATTGATTTGCGCGACGAGTGGGAAGTGCAGGAATTTCCAAACGTATTCGCCCAATCGACAGCCGTCAAATATGTGCATTTGCCGCTGGTTCCAAGCAAAATATCCGATGCAATCAAGCCTGAAATCGATCAATTTGCCACGCTGCATGAGGTTTACGGCACCTATCTGGATCGCTGTCAGCCGCAGATTGGCGCGATTTTCACCACGATTGCCGAAAGCGAATCGACCATCGTTTTTCACTGTTACGCGGGCAAGGATCGAACGGGAATTGTGGCGGGTTTGCTGCTTTCGATTGCGGGTGTAGATGATGCGGTGATTGCTGAGGATTATGCCGAGACGAAACCGCATGTCGCGCACCTTGTCGCGAGTTGGCGGGAATGGAGCGTGAAATCCGGTCACGATATGGTGCGTTTTGAGCGTGACATCGGTGCGGAATCGCATACGATGATCGGGATGTTGGCGGCGCTCAGGGAACGATATGGCGGGGCGGCTTCGTATCTGGAAACGTGCGGGGTCACGGCGATTCAACTGGAAGATTTGAGGGGTCGTTTGATCTAGAGCGCATTTGAAACTGAGGACGGGTTTTGTGTTGCCAGGAAATACATTCAGTATTCAAGCAATTTTTTCGATCTGTGAACTCAATTGGGGCGCGATGATTGATTTAAGAGGCCGCTTGAAAAGCCAATTAACCTCACCCCCAGCCCGCTTCGCGTCCAATGCGTTGGAGAGGGGAGCAAAAGGCAGATGTGGGTGCGTGGAAAATATCTTTTCAAATGGCTTCTAAGGCAGCGTGTTATGGGTCATCAATGGAGGCTGGGCGCTTATGTCTGTATCCGCTAATCCAGCTTATGATCCAGACCGGCCTGTGGGCTACTGGCAGCTTCTCAAACAAAATCCACGCTTTCGGACGCTGTGGATCGCAAAGCTCATCTCGACGGCGGGCGACTGGTTCAACAGTGTCGCGGTGCTGGGTTTGGTCTTGCAGCTTACGAACAGCGGCCTCGGAGCGAGCTTTGTTCTGATAGCCAGCACAGTCCCGATGTTCTTTCTGATCCCCATCGCTGGGCCAGTGGTAGATCGTTTTGATCGGCGCAAGTTGATGATCTTCGCGAATCTATTCTCGGCGGTGGTTGCCCTGTCGTTCATCCTTGTCAAAACGCAAGACATGGTTTGGCTGGTGTACGTCGCCAATATTTTGCTGATCGTCTCGGCCTCGTTCTTTAATCCGGCGAGTTCAGCCAGCATCCCCAATATTGTAACGCGCGGTGAGTTGTTCTCCGCCAATGCGCTGGGTGGCGCGTCCTGGGGAATCATGTTGATGGTCGGTGCAGCGTTGGGCGGGATTGTCTCGACCCTTTTTGGTCGCGACCTGGCGTTTGTCATCAACGCACTGTCGTTTTTAGCTGCTGCTGGCCTGATCGTGCTGATCGAAGTGCCGAGTCCTCAGATGAACCACAAGCAGATGACTCCAGTCAAGGATTTTATCGAGGGAGTGCGCTATCTGCGCGAGTATCTGCCGTCGCTGGCGCTGGTAGGGATCGAGTTGGGTTGGGGTTTTGGAGTCGGGGTCGTGGTTTTGTATAGTGTAATGGGAACACAGGTATTCCACGCGGGCGATGCCGGAATCGGGATTCTTTACGCTGGGCGGGGGCTGGGTGTGTTGATTGGCCCGTTCGTGGTGACTGCCGTGATCGGAAACGACATCCGGAGGCTGCGAAATGCGGTCTGGTTGTCATTTTTGTTGGCTGGCATTGGCTACCTGATCGTCGCGTATGCGGGTTGGAGCAATGCCTTGTGGCTGGCATTCTTCGCGCTGGTTCTTGCCCATTTCGGCGGCGGAATAGCCTGGACGGTGGGCAGCGCTCTGCTCCAGATCACGACACCGGATCGGCTGCGAGGGCGAGTAATGTCTGTCAACGGCGGAATTGGCACACTCGGGTCGGGAATCTCAACACTGGCCTTCGGGTTTGCGCTGCAAGCGGGCAGTTCGCCGATGACACTGGCCGTTATTGGCGCAGTGATCTTTGCCGCATATGGTGTATTCTGGGGACTCATCACGGCACGCGGCCCATTCCATATCGCGGAATCCACCATAAAGATCGAACTTATGTCAAAGGAGGGTAGGGCAGAATAATATGAGACAAGCGAAAATCCTTGTGGGTCATTTGTTAATGCTCATTTTGATCTCGATTTCTTCCGGCCTGCTTTCGTCTGTTCGTGCGCAGGTGAGCGTGTGGCAGCCTGCGCCGGGGACGACCTGGCAGTTACAGTTGGGCGGCGATGTCGTCAACCCGGCCTGGGACGTGGAAATGTACGATGTCGATCTGTACACCACGCCGCAGGAAATAGTCGATCAACTCAAAAGCGATGAGCGAATTTTCATCTGCTATTTCAGCGCCGGAAGCTGGGAAAATTACCGCGATGACGCAGGTGATTTCCCGCCGGAAGTGCTGGGGAATGTGCTGGACGGCTGGCCGGATGAAAAATGGCTGGACATCCGGCGAATCGACCTGCTTGCGCCGATCATGGAAGCGCGGCTGGATCATGCGGTCACGCGCGGCTGCGATGGTGTCGATCCGGATAACATGGACGGGTACTCCAATAATTCCGGCTTTCCGCTGACGTATGCTGACCAATTGGCGTATAACCGCTGGATCGCTGCGGAAGCTCACGAACGGGGACTCTCGGTGGGCTTAAAAAATGATCTCGCCCAGATTGAAGATCTGGTCGATGATTTTGATTGGGCGCTGAACGAGCAGTGCTTTTATTATAACGAGTGCGATTTGCTACTGCCGTTCATCTATGCGGGAAAAGCCGTCTTTAGTGTGGAATATGACGGCAGCCGGAGCGTTTATTGCCCGAAAGCGCTGGCACGGAAATTTTCGACGCTGACCAAAACGCTGGCGTTGGGGGATGAGCCGCCAAATGCCTGCGAATCACCGGAAAATGCGCCGCCGAAGCTAAATCGATTCACCGCCGCACCGCTGATTTTGTCGTGGCAGGACATCACCTGGGCGGATGGTTACTGGCTGCAAATTGACGACAATGCCGATTTTTCGTCACCGTATCATGAGGATGATGCGCTTGGGGAGGATACGTTGTCGGTCAGTTTAGACTTGCCGCCTGTGGATGCGTATTATTGGCGCGTGAGGGCGAAGAAAGCCGACAATGCTGGCTGGGGCGCGTGGAGTGGGGCAGGGCGGTTTTATGTGGAGATTCCGTAGATCCCCATCTGAAAATTCGCTCAACCTCACCCCCAACCCCTCTCCGCAAGCAGCGAGGGGAGCAAAAGCGCATTCGCAGCAAGGTAGCGATAACAATATTCAGATAGATTCTAACAGGAATAGCCCCATTAAGTGTTCAAACGAGATTTTAAGATCATAAGCGATAAAATGGATTAACGTATAATCGCAAATGCGAAATCGCAAGCGCGAGGAGGTTCGATCATGGAACAGGCAACAGCAACGACATCGACAGGATCAACGACAGGCTTTATCGGCCTGGGCGATGGAAAAATGTATTACGAGATGGCCGGGGCAGGGCCGACGCTGGTTTTTACACATGCGGGTTTCGTGGACAGCCGCATGTGGGACGACCAATGGAACGCGCTCACCAAACGCTACCGAGTCATTCGCTACGATATGCGCGGATATGGAAAATCCGACCCGGTGAAAGCGCCGATCTCACGCCGTGCCGATCTATATCGCCTGCTCAAGCATCTTCAAGTGCAGCGGGCGACGTTAATTGGCTGTTCGATGGGCGGCGAAATTTCGCTCGATTTTACGCTGGAACACCCGGAACTGGTGTCCGGGCTGGTGCTGGTTTCCGCCGTCCCTAGTGGATTCCAGATGCAGGGTGAACCGCCGCCGAATGTGATGTCGATGATGGAATCGGCGCAAAAAGGCGATCTGGAACGCGCCTCCGAACTACAGATTGAAATCTGGGTTGACGGCCCGTTTCGCCAGTCGGCGCAGGTTGATCCCACTGTGCGGCAGCGGGCAGCCGAAATGAACCGCATCCCGGTGAATAACCAGACCTGGGCAAAAGCCGACATGCAGCCGTTGAATCCTCTTAACCCGCCTGCGGTGGGGCGCTTAAAAGAGGTTCGCGTGCCGACATTGGTGATTGCGGGTGCGATGGATGATCCCGAAATTCTGCGGGCGGCGGAGACGTTGGCTACGGGAATTCCTGGCGCGAAAAAGGTCATTATCCCGAACACGGCGCATGTACCCAATATGGAAAAGCCAGCGGAATTTAATCAGGCCGTTGAGGGATTTTTGAAGGGCGGTTGAGGCTTGTCCGGTACTCAAACGACATCCCCACCCCAAACCCCCTTTCAAGGGTAGGTATTTCATGCAACCCCTCACCCCCGACCCGCTTCGCGTCCAAAGCATTGGAGAGGGGGAATGCTATTTAAGCATCAAGTGGCGAAGGCCTGGTATCGTCGGGTGTCAGTTGGTCGGTTCGTTGAGCGCGACACTGAGCATCGGCGGTTGCATATTTGAATCGACCCAGTTACTGCCCTCAATACGCTCGATCAGCGCTGTCAGGTTGGCATAGTTGAGGATGTCCCAGAAGATCGGGATCGTTTTGGAGGTGGTCGCCACAGGAAGCTGAGATATGAGTTCCTGTGGAGAGGTTCCAAGCACACGCGCTTTGCCTTGAAAAATCTGATACGAGTAAAGCGGGGATTGAAAATAGCCTTCGCCGCAGCCCGCCCCAAAATCGCCGAGTCCGTCGTTCCCCAGGGTGTGTGCGCCGGGCATGATATTGTACGAGGCCATAAACCACCAGGGATCGCGCATCTCCGCTTCATCAACGGCGGCCTGAATGCTCGTGAGATGATTTTCCGCATACCAGCGGGCGACAGAGGGTGTGAGAAAATCCAGTTGGGCGATATTCGTGATGCAGCTTTGGGCGATTGTATCCCACCCGATCTGACACTCCAGATAGCCGCAGTCAATGATCGTGTCAATCGTGTTCAGATAGGCCGGCATGTCAGCGCTGATCTGCTGATATTCCTGGTTGTAAGCGACATCTTCAGTCATCGCGTACAGTTTTTTCGCCATACGACCATAGGCGATTTGCCCTGAAATGATCGAATTTATAGACTGTGCATGGATACCACCCGGCGCTCCGGCGATGATCTTTTTGGGATAGCCATTGCCGGAAATCGTGTCTTTGATCGCTCGAATCGTTTCCCAATGATCGAGAATAAGCGTCCAATCATCGGTATATTGGGCATGGGCCCAGAGTCCATAGAGCGCCTCATATTCGACGCTGCGCCACTGCCACCATCGTAATGAGCCAGCACCCGGAAACCTGGTATCCGTCGTCGCTTCATCATTAAGCTCGTAGCTGCGATAGCTGTCGTCAAGTAAATAGTTCTCAACCTCAACCGTCAAAAAGGCCTTTAGCGCGTCGCGGTTATCATCCGTCAGATAGGGAATGGTCGAAGCCAGCGTCGATATTTCAAAGCCTTTAAACCATAAATGCCTGTTCCAGTCCTCGGCCAGAAATAAGCCGGGATAATCGCGATGCGTCCCATCGGCGACCAGTTGGCTGACAAGTTCGTTGATTTCGTCAACATAGCGACTGCTGTTCTCAGTCAGGCCAGAAACAACGGGATATTCATCCAGTATGTCGTTCGCTGATTGCGCCAGACTGATGCGTGTTGAGAGGAACAGGATAACGAGAATGGATTTAAAACGCATAAAACCAACCTGTCGCAAAATAGAATGCCCGACCACTGGCGATAATAATGTGTTGTCCGGCATTCGTTCCGCCGTCGCCCGTATTTCCCTCCCAGTGATAAGCAGATGGGATCGGGTCTAGCGGCTCGTCGTCTCCGATGAAGGCGGAGCGCAGCAATCGTTGATGTTCGGTCGTCAGGACATTGACGCGGGCGATGGCGCTGGAATAGCCGCCGTACATCCAGTTATCGGCTATCGTGACGGGGGTGAACTCGTCGCCACGCAGAAACTGATAGTCAATGACGAGGCTGATTTCCCGCGTGAGGGTGTCAATTTTGAGGAGGGCGCTGGCTGCCTGGATGTATAAATCCTTCTGGTTCATCACTAACGGATAGTTGTTGCCGTTGGCGTACCATAAATTGAGAGGGATCATCTCAAGGGGCTGGCCTTCCACCGTGAAATCAGTGATCTCGGTGCCTGTGCTGGCATCCAGCAGGTACATGGATCTGGTATCCGGCGCGGCAAGCATTTCATCCTGTATGGCGCTCAGGAGGGTGGGCAAATCCCATTCTTCCGAACCATCGTGCGTACCGTGTCCGCCAGTCAGTTTATAGGTGTAGTAGCGGTCTTTTAGCCCCCATCCCTGGCTGCCATAGCGGGGAACGGTGTAAAACAAGACCGTATCCGAGGCTGGCAGGACGACAGGGTGATCGTGGCGGTTAAGTTCGCCGAAAAGCTCCTTGCGCCAGACCAGCGCACCCGTCGAAGAATTGATCGCGTAGGCATACATATCTTCCGCCGCGAAAAAAACTTTGCCATCATAAAAGGCGGGATTTGAGACGATGTTCGTGCGGGTCGGCAGTTCATAGCGAAAAAGAATATCGCCTGTTGTGCCATTGAAGGCGTACATCGTGCCGTCATTGCTGCCGATGAAAACCTTCAGGGTATCGTTTTCGACGGTCAGGGTCGGGCTGGACATAATACGGTCATCGGTCTGATAGCTAAAGGCTTCCGTTCCGTCGTCGATGTTGACCGCATAGAATTTGCCGGAAAGATCGCCGAAAAATATTTTGCCATCGGCGGCGGCGGGTGTGACATAAATGCCCGCGCTGGCGGTAAATATCCAGCGCTCCGTTCCGCTTTCGGTATCATAGGCGTAGAGATTGCCATTCATGTTGGTCAAAAACACGGTATCGCCGACGACGATTGGCTGGGCATAACCGCTTGTCCACTCGGTAAACGATTTTTTCCATTGGGGCTGCATACAGGGGGAAACCGCGCCGCTACCTGCCGAAGCCTGGCAGTTCTCCATACCCATCGTGGGAATAAAAGATGCGTCTGTTACGCCGGAGTGCTGGGGATCGCGCATCCACATCGGCCAATCGGTGTTGGGAGAAAAAAAAGTCTGCGCGGAGACGGTGGATTTGATTACAGTGAAAGATGGAAACCCGATCATCACGATAGCAATTACATAGAAAAACAATCGTTTCAAGCTCAGTAATCCTCTTATTCGCTACAGTAACAATATATTTCCCGACATCGTTTTCAATTTCTCATGTATTTAATATCGTGTCAAGTCTGCGGCTGTACTGGCGAACGTTGGCTGGTACTGAGCGTATCGTTTCATAGAACCCCTCCCCGCAAGCGAGTTTACGACACGACAGTTTTGGGGAATCGGCGGTGTTTTTGCGCAAGGGCATGGCACGCCATGCCCCTACAGACCAGATTTGCAGGTGTATTTTTAAAAGTGTCGTGCCGCGAAGCAAGGGAGAGAGGGAAGTCAATACAAGTGTATAGGCGTGGAATGTGTGTGAAGAATAAAATACCTACCCTTGTGAAAGCCCTCCCTCTGGTCATCCGCAAGCGAGTTTACGACACGACAGTTTTGGGGAATCGGCGGTGTTTTTGCGCAAGGGCATGGCACGCCATGCCCCTACAGACCAGATTTGCAGGTGTATTTTTAAAGTGTCGTGTTGCGAACCCTCACGGTGAAGGCTTTAAAAGCTGAGGTTTACGGATGAATGCTAGGTTTCCAGATAGAAAGGCACATCGACCACGACACGGCCTCGACCATGCCAGCGGCGCTGGTAAAGCACGGCGAATTTAATCATCCATGCCGTCTGGTTATGCAGGAGGTTTTCCCACCATGTAGCGGGGATAAATTCCGGCAGCACGAGGATCGCGGCTTGTCCGTCGGCATGGTCGGCATCTGTCTGGTCGAGATATTGCAATAAGGGGCCGAGGATAGAACGATAGGGTGAGGCGATAACCACTAGCGGCAGACCTTCGCCCCATTTCTCCCAGCTTTCGCGCATTTTTGCCGTCGCATCGGGGTCCAGTTCGATATATAACGCGGTGACATCTTTCGAAATCGAACAGGCGAATTGCATAGCGGCAACTGTCCCCTTATGAAGCCCGGACACTGGCACGACGACACGCGGCGGTGGCAGGACGCGCGGCGGGAAAGTCGCGTTACTCAGGCTTAACTGCGGGCCGATTTCTTCATAATGTTCGCGGATTTTGTAGAAAATGAAGACCAGTATGGGGACTAAGACCGCAATAATCCACGCGCCCTCGGCAAATTTACTGACGACGACCACTAAAAATGTGATCCCCGTTGTGACCGCGCCCAACCCATTGACGAAGGCTTTGAGATGCCACTGAGGGCCGCGCAGCCGCATCCAATGGAAGACCATCCCGGCCTGCGAGAGTGTGAATGCCATGAAAACGCCCACCGCAAACAGGGGTATGAGCGCATGGGAATCGCCGCCAAAAATGATGATGAGGATCGCCACAGACCCCGCCAGCAGCAAAATACCGTTCGAAAAAACGAGGCGATCTCCCAGACTGCTGAGTTGGCGCGGCAGGTAGCGATCCTGGGCAATCAACGAAGCGACGCGCGGGAAATCAATGTAGCTGGTGTTGGCGGCGACGACCAAAATCAGCAACGTTGTGATCTGGATAAAGAAATAAAGTACACCACTGCCCAGAATATGACGCGCCAACGCTGAGAGAATGGTTTCCTCCGAGTGGGTGACGATCCCAAAATGCTGCGTCAGGCCAATGCTCGCCAGCAGCAGTACCCCCATTAAAACCGCCATGATAATCATCGTCTGGCGGGCGTTGCGCGTCTCCGGCGGCTTGAACACGGTAACGCCGTTGCTGATGGCCTCGACTCCGGTCAGCGCGGTGCAGCCGGAAGAAAAGGTATGTAAAATCAAAAACAGCGTCACGGGTTGGATCGTTTCAGCCGCGATTGCGGTGGAATCCGCCAGCGCCGCCGGGCCTTCGATCAGCGCACGTATCAGGCCATAGCCCAGCATGAGCAAATACGAGCCGACAAACAGATAAACCGGAATGGCGACCAGCGTTCCGGCTTCGCGCAAGCCACGCATATTTGCCAGCGTGATAATCGCCAGCAGCACGAGCGCCACACCGGTGCGATGCTGCCAGAGCGCGGGAAATGCCGAAGCAATCGCCGCGACACCAGCGGTCAGGCTCACAGCGGCGGTCAGCACATAATCAATCAGCAAAGCGGAGGCGGCGACCAGACCGGGCAGCTTCCCCAGATTTTCCGATGCAACCGTGTACGATCCACCGCCGCTGGGGTAGGCCTCAATCGTTTGGGAATAGGAGAGCGTCAAAATCACGAGGAGCGCCGTAATCGCCAACGCTATCGGAATCGACAAATTCAAGGCAGCCGTTCCAGCGACTATCAAACCCAAATAGATTTCCTGATTGGCATAGGTGATGGATGACAGCGCATCTGGCGAGAGGGCGGCCAGCGCTCGAACTTTATCCAGACGCTCACCCTTGAGCATTTTTGTGGGGAGGGGTGAGCCGATCAATAACTCGCGCAGGTGCTTGAACATGGCAAAACCTTCTAAACGATTCGCATGACGCAATTCGCCTAGAAGTATGCTACCACATCTTCGATCATGGCACTCTCGTGCTGTGTTACAACCCCTCACCCTAAATCCCTCTCCCACAAGGGGCGAGGGACTTTCCAGACCTGTTACAAGCTTCTGTGAACCGTATATGGAGCTGCTTAAACGTCGGAAAAACGTTACCACGTTATTGTGTGGAGATATCGCGGCTTTGCGTCCCTACGAAAACGGTTCGCCATGAGCGATATTTATGGGATGTAGCACTTTCAAGCATCAGAAATCTTCGGGATATGGGCTGCTAGTCCGCCTTTTCGCGGTTCAGGACTTTTAAGAGGCCGAAGGCCGCGCCTGCAACTGCCAACATGCTGCCGATGAAGCCGAGCATCGGCCTCGCTGTCGGTTCGGGTCGCTCGATTTCAACCTCCTCCTCGAAGTCGATAACGGGTGGTTCGCGCTGAAATTCCTGGGTGGTCTGGGCAAGCACATAAGCCGGAATGAGTTGGCTGTCCGACGGATTAGCTTTCACCCTAATTGTTTTCGGCTGTTTTTCTTCAGGCGTTTTGTTTTCGGGGGCAGCGGGTGCGAACGAGCCGTGCCGCCGCGCAAAGACCTGCGTAAACTCCGCGCCGAGTAGTAAAAGCTGCGCGGAATAATAGACCCACACCAAAATCACTGCCAGCGACCCCGCCGCGCCATAGGTCGAACCGATGGTGCTGTTGCCGAGATACAGGCCGATCAGAAAGCGTCCCAAGCTAAACAGCAGTGATGTGATCGCCGCGCCGACCCATACATCCCGCCACGCAATGTCGGTATCCGGCAGAATCTTATAGATCATGGCGAAAAGCAGGGTGGTGATGCCAAAGCCGATCAGGAAATTGACGATCTGCATCAAAAATTCCGCGCCGGGTATAAGGCTGTTGGTAAAAGCACTGACTGCCGCTAATATCGCGCTCAGGACAAGCGACACCATGAGCAAAAAGCCGATCCCCAGCACCATCGTAAACGACAAAAGATTGCCTTTGAGAAAAGCAATGATCCCGTTCGTTGGCTTGGGTTGGATGCCCCAGACGGTGTTCAGCGCATCCTTAAGCTGACCGAACACGCCTATCGCGCCCAGCAGCAGCGTTGCCAGACCGATGATGGTCGCGATGATGTTGCCTTCTGGCTGACGGGCATTTTTGAGCATTTCCTGAATAAAATCGGCGCTTTCCCTGCCGACAAGCCCTTGAATCTGCTCGTCCAACATGCCCATCGCAGCTTCCTGCCCGGCGACAAGTCCGGCAATGGCGACGACGACTATGAGCAGCGGTGCGATTGAGAAAATCGTGTAATAGGCGAGGGCGGCAGCGAGGCGCGAAGCTTTATCGTTCTGCCATTCGGTGACGGTTTCTTTGAGGAGGTCGAAAATGGTTTTCATGGGTGTGTATATACAGCTAAATAACGTAAATAATGATCAACAATTAACATCATAGGGATAACCGCCGTTCGCTACATCATCCAGATGGGTGAATGCCGGATAGGAGAGAGCAACACGATAGTTTTAGGGAAGCGGCGGTGTTTTCATAATTACGGCGGCAATGGGTTTATGTGGGCGCAATAATGCAAATTAAC
>JALHNB010000053.1:0-28048 GCA_022843745.1 Anaerolineae bacterium
GCAGACGGTGACGGTGACAGGCGTGGATGATGCGCTTGTGGACGGCAATATCGCCTATAACATTGTGACAGCAGCGGCGGCCAGCGGCGATACGAATTACAACGGGATCGACCCCGCGAATGTGTCGGTGACGAATATCGACAATGACAGCGCCGGGATCACGGTGTCAGCGATCAGTGGGGACACGAGCGAAAATCTTGGTACGGCAACATTCACAATCGTGCTGAACACACAGCCGACCAATGACGTAACCATCGGCTTGAGCAGTGACGACACCAGCGAAGGGACTGTTTTGCCCGTGTCGGTGACATTCACGAATGGCGATTGGAATATCGCGCAGACGCTGACAGTGACAGGTATCGATGATGCGATTGTGGACGGCAATATCGCCTACAATATCGTGACAGCAGCGGCGGTGAGTGGGGATACCAACTACAACGGGATCGACCCGGTAGACGTGGCGGTGACGAATGTGGATAACGATACGGCGGGGATCACGGTGTCAGCGATCAGCGGGGACACAAGCGAAAATCTCGGCACGGCAACGTTCACAATTATGCTGAATACACAGCCAACCAGTGACGTAACCATCGGCCTGAGCAGCGACGACACCAGCGAGGGAACGGTGCTGCCCGTGTCGGTGACATTCACGAATGGTGACTGGAATATCGCGCAAACGGTGACGGTCACAGGCGTGGATGATGCGCTGGTCGATGGCAATATCGGCTACAACATCGTGACAGCCGCGGCGGTCAGCGGCGATACCAACTACAACGGGATCGACCCGGCGGACGTGTTGGTGACAAACGTTGACAATGATGTTGCGGGAACAGCCGGAATAACAGTCTCGGCGATCAGCGGCGACACGAGCGAAAATCTCGGCACGGCAACGTTCACGATTGTCCTCGATACGCAGCCGACAGCGGATGTGACGATTGGCCTGAGCAGTGACAATACGAACGAGGGGACTGTGCTGCCCATCTCGGTGACATTCACCACCGTCAACTGGAATATCGCGCAGACGGTGACGGTGACAGGCGTGGATGATGCAGTTGTTGATGGGAATATCGCCTATAACATCCTCACAGCAGCGGCGGTGAGTGGGGATACGAATTACAATGGGATCGACCCGGCAGATGTAAGTGTGACGAATATTGATAACGACACCGTTTCGCCAGGGACACCAGCCGTCATTGTTGCGCCGACAGCGCTGCATCTTGAAAAAGCGGGCGATACAGGCACATACTCGATCCGGCTTGACGTGATGCCATCGACTGGCAGCGTAACAGTTGAGGTGAATTTTGACGACCAGAGTTTGCGGCTCAACGGCGCTTCAATATCACCGCTGACGCTGGTGTTTACCGACCTGACTCCGCAGACTGTGACTGTCGAAGCACTGCTCAATGGACAGCCGCGCAAACGAATCAACCACATGATTATCGCCAGTGACGCGCCTGAATATATCGGGCTGCCGATCAATCACGTGACGGTTCACATGGCTGCTCCGGTTGAGGCTGCCGAACTGCCGCCACCGCCGCCCGCCAAATTGTGCTTCGATATGACCTTCGAAATCGAAGGGGCGCTGCGCAGCTATATTCCGCTGGATCGTTTTGATGTGAACTGCCGCGTACTGGTCGAAAATGGGAATTATCTCACGTGGCTGGGCGGGACTCTCACGCATTCGGGGCAGATTGGCGACCAGACAGTGCTGGATGAGGGCGTGGTTCAGGCTGTGGACGTGTTCAGCCCGTCCGGGAAAACCCGTTTCGATGGCGATGTGGTGATCTGCCTGCGCGGAAGTGGCTCAGTAATTTATCTGAATGCCAACCAAGCGCCGCGCGTGGCACAGGAAATGACCACGTGGCAAACATCCGCATTCCCCGGCTTTAACTGCGTGACGCTCTATGAGCCGGGAACGGTTGTGATGGTTCAATCCGGTACTGCGGCGCAATCGGCTGCTGCCCCCAGCGTACCCAACGCACCCGCGATCACGGAGTTGGCGCAATGCCATGTGACGACGACGGATGCCCTGCGGCTGCGCACCGAACCGAACGCCAACAGCGAAATTCTGGCGACTTTACCGCCTGAGTTCAGACAGCGGGCAACCGCTTTTGTGCCGGGATGGTATCGTGTCAGCTACGATCACGTGGTCGGCTGGGTCAGCGCGGCCTATGTGCGGACGGAAGGTGTGTGCGCGGGATAGGCGGATTTAAGAACCTACCCGTAAACCCTCACCCGACCTGCTGCGCGTCCCTCATACAGTCGAATTGTCTATGGGGCAGGCTATTTACTGTTCACTGCTGGAATGGTGGTAGTTGTTGGGGTGGTTTTGGGCGGGTTAGTCGGTATCACTGCCGGATGTTCCCTTCAAAGCAGTCAATTGAATGCACCTATTTTAGCGCGAGTAAAAGTTCCACGGGATCGCTGATTTTTAGGCTCCTACGGTTGTTGTTGCAATATGATAGAATCTCAATGACCGAATCGCAACGGAGGGCATTGGTATGCTCAACATCCGCACTCGTGTTATGTTCGTCGTCCTTTTCACTCCTCTAGCGGGTCTCGCGCTGGTTCACGCTGGTCTGACATCGGCCCAGGGGCATCCGACCTGTGCCAATATCACCTACGAGACACCCCAGACCCCGGAATGTAACGCGCTCATGGTGGCGCAGCCCTATCCTGACGTGACATCCATCCCCTATGATCTGGGTGTGATTGAGGGGCAGGATTTTGTTTACTTCGACAGCGACGAAGTGCCACTCTATAACGCGCCCGACGGCAAAGTGATGGAAACCTTCACGGCGGGTCGCAGCAGCTACGCCAACGTGATCCAGACATCCGAGGATGGCGAATGGGCCGAGATTCGCCTTGGCAGGTGGGCATCGCTGGAAAATGCACACTTTGCCGAGCCTTCCACCTTCACAGGTGTGAGCATCAACCGCATGGACATGCCCTTCGCCTGGGCGATCTACGATGTTTGCACCTCGCTGACACCGGGCGGCACGCGCAACTGCCAGCAATCGGGGTCGTTCCAGCGTTATGACCTGATGAACGTCTATGCGACTGTGACGGTTGGCGAGTGGGACTGGCATCTCGTCGGGCCGAGGCAGTGGGTAGAACAGACCAATCTGAGCATTGTATACGCCACACCGCCGACGGTTTTTAGCGGGCGCTGGGTGGGGGTGAGCACCTACGAGCAGAATCTGGTCGCCTATGAAGGTGATCGACCCATGATGGCAACGCTGGTCTCGACGGGCGATATGGATGAAGAACGGTGGCGCACCGATGCTGGCGTGTGGGAGGTCGAGATGTTCTGGGAAGCGGGGCCGATGGAGGGCGCGGCTGGCAGCGACGACTTCTATGCGCTTGAAGATGTGCCGTACCACATGTATTTCAACTGGCGTGAGGCGCTGCACGGTGTCTACTGGCATGACAACTTCGGCTATTATTGGTCGCATGGCTGCGTCAACCTCAGCGTCAGCGATGCGAAGTGGCTGTGGGACAACTGGGTTATCCTGAACACCCGCGTGTACGTGTACGACGAAAAACAGGTTTAGGCAGGGCAAACGCATATCACTGCTCAGGTGGCGATCCTAATGTACCGAAGCAGGCACGATGTTCGAGTGTATCTGGAGACGATGCCATGACGTCCGACGTGGTTGGCTTGGTGATTATTCTGATTGTCGGTTTGATCGTTTTTTTCGGGGTTGTCTTCGGGGGCGCGTTGATTTGGCTGAAAAACCTCGCCAAAAAGAAAGAGGCTCAGGCACGGGAGCGCTATCCTGATGCACGGCAGATTGACCAGAGAGCCAGCTTCTTCGGGCAGCAGTCTCGCGGGGCAGCCCAAATGCGCGGCAACGGCACATTGATCCTCACCGATGAGGCCTTAATCTTTGAGATGTGGATTCCGCAGCGGCAGTTCTGCATTCCGCTCCAGAGCATTCAGGCCATTGAAAACCCCATGTCGTTTCTGGGCAAGTCGCGTTTGGCGCCCTTGCTGAAGGTGGTGTACATCAACGACGATGGCGTAACAGATTCGATGGCCTGGCAAGTGCCTGATCTTAGCGGTTGGATGCGCCTGATCAACGAGGCGCGTGTTTAAGATTGGCTGCGTGACCGCCGCACCGCTTTCTCGATTTCTACGACGACCAGCACCACCGCCGCCAACCCCATCGACACACCCAACTGCGTCGGTGTCAGCGCCGTTGTCTCGAATGCGGTTTGCAGGAACGGCACATAGACCACCGCCAACTGCAAAATAAAGGTCGAGAGGACTGCCCAGAACATGAACCGATTGCCCTGGAACCATGTGCGGAAGAACGAATCTTCGCTGCGCAGCCCCATCACATGGAAAATCTGACCGAGCGCCAACACCATAAAGGCCACCGTGCGCGGCACTCGCACGGCTTCCTCGTGTGCGCTGTCTTCTTCGATGGAGAATTCACCACCCAACTCCGTAATCGACTGTCCAGCATCCGCGAACGCCCAATAGTATCCGGCAAGCGTGACAATCGTCAGCACTACTGCCAGCCACAAAATGCGCAGACCAAGACCACGTGCGAAAATACTTTCCTGTGGCGGGCGGGGCGGGCGCTGCATCACGCTTTTGTCGCCCTGCTCAAAACCTAGCGCAATCGCTGGCAGGCCGTCAGTCACGAGGTTGATCCACAAAATCTGAATCGCCAGCAGTGGGATCGGCCAGCCGAACAGGAGCGCCAGGAACATCACCAGAATTTCGCCGACATTGCTGCTCAACAGGTAGCGCACGAACTTGCGGATATTTTCGTAAATCACGCGCCCTTCTTCGACGGCAGCGACAATCGAGGCGAAGTTGTCGTCGGTGAGCACCATGTCCGCTGCACCCTTGCTCACTTCCGTGCCCGTGATGCCCATCGCCACGCCGATGTTAGCCTGTTTGAGCGCTGGCGCATCATTGACACCGTCGCCAGTCATCGCCACAATTTCATTTTGCGCTTGCAGCGTCTTGACCAGCCGCATTTTGTGTTCGGGCGACACACGGGCAAAGACCGATGTCTGCTTGAGCGTCGAAACGAGCATCTGGTCGTCCATCGTGTCAAGCTGCGCACCAGTAGTTGCGTGCTGGCCTGCTTCCAGAATACCCAGGTCACGCGCGATGGCTTCGGCAGTCAGCGCATGATCGCCCGTAATCATAATCGGGCGGATGCCAGCAGTTTTCGCTGTTTGCACCGCGTCACGGGCTTCGGGGCGGGCGGGGTCGAGGATGCCGATCAGTCCGAGCAGGTACAATTGGCGTTCCAGTTTTTCCGGCTTGAGGCTGTCACCTTCGGGCAGCGTATCCAGCGGACGATACGCCACACCTAATACGCGCAAACCTTTGGATGCCATCTTATCGACTTCATCCAGCCAGACTTTTTTGCGCTCTGGCGTCATGGACTCGGCACCCCCGCGCAGATGCTCAAAATCTGCCCACTCGATCAGCCTGTCGGGCGCGCCTTTGGTAATGGCAATATATTGGTGATTGCCGAATAACCCGCGCGATTCTTCCTCGACAACTTCATGCACGGTGGTCATGGCCTTGCGTTCACTGCTGAAGGGGAGTTCGGTCACGCGCGGCATCATTTTTTCCAGTTGTTCGCGCGTCCATCCCACTTTTTGCGCCGCGACCAAGAGTGCGCCTTCGGTGCTGTCACCGACGACATTAAAACCGCTGCCATCCGCCTGCGGTTCGAGATAGGCATCGGTTGCCAGCGCCATCGCTTTTAAGAAACGCCCAACCGGGCCGTCCCCTTTAGGCTCGATGCGCTTTTCAGTGCCATCGGCTTCGACCTGGAGAAATTCGCCTTCGATCTGATAGCCAATCCCGGTTACTTTTACGTCTTCGTGGCCGGGCAGTTCCAGCAGGGTAGTCGTCATCTGATTTTTGGTCAGCGTGCCAGTCTTGTCGGAGCAGATGGTCGTCACCGAGCCGAGCGTTTCGACAGCGGGTAGGCGGCGGATCAGCGCGTTACGCTTGACCATACGTGCCGCACCCAGCGACAAACCAATCGTGATGACGGCTGGCAAACCTTCCGGTACTGCCGCAACCGCAAGTCCGATACTCGTAATGAGCATCTGCTGGAACGGCACACCGCGCAGCAAACCGACGACGAACACGAGCGCCACCACGATGAGCGCACCGATCACCAGCGTGCGCCCCAGACGGTCAATCTGAATTTGCAGCGGCGTTTTGGTTTCTTCCACGCTGATGAGCATCGAGGCGATTTTGCCGAGTTCGGTTTTTAAGCCAGTGCCAGTCACGACCAGTTCGCCGCGCCCATAGTTGACCGACGTACCCATGAACACCATATTTTTACGATCACCGATGCCTGCTGTTTCAGGGATGGCGGCAACAGTTTTATCGCTTGGCACACTTTCGCCCGTGAGCGCGGCTTCCTCAATTTGCAGATTTGCGCTTTCAATCAGGCGGCCATCGGCTGGCACCTTGTCACCTTCACCGAGCAGCACCACGTCACCGGGGACGAGTTCTTCAGCGCTGGCGGTGGTGGTTGTCCCACCCCGCCGGATTTTCACATTCGGAACCTGCATGGCGTTGAGCGCGGCGAGGGCTTGCTCGGCGCGGAATTCCTGAAATGTGCCAATGCCGGCGTTCAGCAGCGCGATAATTGCGATAATCACGACATCCTTTAGATCACCCAGGAGCGCGGAGACGACAGCCGCAGCTATCAGGACAAGGACAACAATGTTTTTGAACTGGGCGATAAAAATCGCAAAAACGCTGGCACTTTCGCCTTTGGGCAGGGCGTTGCGGCCATATGTTTCGAGGCGTTTGGTCGCCTCATCTGCTGTCAGGCCGTTTTTACTCGTTTGCAGTTCAGCCAGGGTTTGCTGCACATCGAGCTTGTAAAAATCGCTGGGGGTACGCTCTGCCATATTTTACCTTATGATATTGTAGGGTTGTAAAATTAATCTGTTTATTTTAACACGCGACGCAAGGTTGGGTATCGACCATTTGGGGGAGATTTGCGCAGTAAAAGGTCTGTTAAACGAAGTGGGTTTGGGGCTGAAATAGAATTACCCCATATGCACCAAGTTAAGAAAGGTCATGATCCTGATGGCTGTCATCTTTACGTCGCCAGGCGCTAAAAGAGGCTTGTCCGCAAATTGAATGCAGTCTACCGCAGAGGGTTGATGGTCTTTTGAGAATTAAACCGGATATTCGAGCGTCGCGTTGGTAGGGGCGTGATAATTGCTGTGTCCCATAATTACGCCGGAAACGGGTTCATGTGGGCGCAAGCCTTGCGCCCCTACGAAAACGAATTCGCGATAACCTAGTTATTTGCGGGACAGGGCAATAATGCGTTTTAACTATTAAACACGGATAACCACCGCGCCTGTTTTCGTAGGGGCACGATGATGCGACTTAACAATTAAATACGGATAACGCGCCAACGTTTTCGTAGGGGCACGATGTATCGTGCCCTCTTAAATCAGTATCCGTATTAATTTGTAAAACCACCTTATCGTGCCCTGTCGGATGGCAAGGGCGCAAGGCTGTGCGCCCCTACAAAATCCATACTCCGTGTTAAATTCTTGAACGGTATTATCGTGCCCCTAGGAGCAGCGTCAGCCGCTTGAGCGACGCAAAAATCACGGATACGTGAATAAATATGGGGTGAGGATTGAAGCCTTTGCATATCTTCAAGCTTTGCTGCGGTGTTCTACTACCTCCGATCATTACAACTAGTATGCCACCAGATCATACTGATCCAGGCGGATTTTCTGTTGATCCACATCCGGCATAACCGCCTCAATAAATGCGTTTTCGTCCTCTGGTAGGCTGTCAGCTTGCCGGGAAAGACGATTGAGCCACGCAACTTCATTCGCGGGAAGCTGCACCGATCCATCAGAATGTGCTTTTCGTAAAGTTTCCAGGGTAGCCAGTGCTGCCCGGCGCGTCCGCTTGTAGGTAGTGTCCTCCTGGATGATCTGTCCCGCCAGATGGACAACCACATCAGGGCGCAACACATAAGCCTGGGGATCAAGGCTAGAATCCGATTCGACATATAAATCACGCAGCGCTAATGCCGCAGAAGGCCCGCCAGCAGAAGCGGTGTTCATTAATCGTGTTGCATATGCAAGCTGTTCCAGTGAGACAGTGGGGGCCATCCCGCCGAGCAGTTTGACATTCTGGACGGATTCATTGCTCCACAGATCAGCCGTCGCTTTGGCGATATTGCCGAGGGGCGAAAAATGGGCACAGGCCGCTTCAGCGCCTTCCAGCGCGATTGGGTAGCCAGTGATCGCTTTGATGTACGGCCCTTCGTAGGCGCAGTCTTTGCTTGGGCCAACCGCGCCGCGTTCGTAGGCAACCAGGCTGCGGGTTACGGTCAAAACGCGGACGAGCGCCGCCCATAAACGCGGAATGTGGTGCATCTCGGCCAAAGTCATCGCTGTATTGCCAAATCCACACGCTGTATCCCCCGCCGGAACAACATCGTATCGCGCTGCAACATCGACGATCATATCCCACAAATACGCCATATCACGGCTGGCAAAAATACCCAGAGACAACACGACGCCCGAAAGATCGGCATAGAGCAGCGCATCGTCATGAATTTCCTTGCCGCCTGTCGATTCAATCGAGAGTAAATCTGCACCAGCCGCTGCGCACAATTCGAAACTTTTGACCATTTTTTCCCACAACTCGCCGCTGCGCATGTGTGGGGGGCGTTCAAATTCGCGAATATCGTTGGGCGTGACTCGCAGGGCGCTTTTTAAGCCATCGCTCTGGGCAAAGCGGTCTAAAGTCTGACGCAGGATAGCCGTAACCTCAGCACCCCATTCTGGCGTAAGCGTTAAATCGGGGAGCAGCTCGAATTCAACCACCAACCCAGGAACCTGAAGCTCGACGGCGCGGACGCAGGCACCCTCAATCATTTGCGTGTATTGGCTGCGCACCTCCGGCATGGTCTCTGCTGTGATATTCATGGGCGGAAGGGTGAAATTAAGTTCGGGATAAACTGTGCCTGCGCCAATAACCAGGCCATTTTTTAATTTGAGAGGACGTGGGCTGTGACCAAAGACCAATGCTTCACTTTTAGCAATTGCAAGCTGTTTATAGTGTTCCATGGTGCATCCCTAAGAATTATCAATTCGCGTGACTTATTCCTTATTAGATGGCTCAAAGACAATTATTTCAAGGAAGTTTGTCGCGCTGAAATCGTGATATCTATCATGTCATACGGTCATGCGCTCCACTGAGCATGATAGAACTGCGTAAATATGTCTCATCTTTTAGTGACGAAACTCATATTCCGCCGTCAAGCCAACCTAATACAATGTGTTTATCGTCCTAATTTGTGAGTGCGCGGCAATCATCTCCACACGGTGAAGATATGCAGCAGTCACATCTCTCTAGTGAATAGAATCGACCATGAACGAACGTGAACGTTTCTACGCCACCATGCACTACCAACCGCGTGACCGTTCGCCCATTTACGACTTCAGTTTCTGGGACGAAACAGTCGTCATCTGGTACGAGCAGGGATTGCCCCGCACCGTGACACTGGAAAACAGTGATGATTTTTTTGGGATGGATTCGTTCTATTACACCGGCGTAAATGTCGATCTCGCGCCCGCATTTGAGCAGACTGTCCTCGAAGATCGCGGCGATCATGAAATTGTTCAGCAGGCGGATGGTGTGCGTGTGCTGCGTAAGAAATTTATGGGGTCAATTCCGCAGCATATGGGGCATCTGCTGGTTGATCGCGAAAGCTGGCGCAAGCACTACAAGCCCCGGCTTGACCCAACCAGCCCAGCGCGTTACCCGGCAGACTGGGGTGAGCGCGTCAAGGTCTGGACAAACCCCAAGCGCGATCAAACGATTGTGCTTCCGGGTGGCAGCCTCTACGGAAAGCTGCGCGACTGGATGGGAATGGAAAATATCTCACTGGTGCTCTATGACGACCCCGCCTGGTTTGAGGAGATGGTCGAAACGCTGGCCGATTGCATTATCGGCACGCTCACAAAGGTTTTTGAGACGGGCGGACATTTTGACGCCTGCGGCATGTGGGAAGACATGGCCTACAACGCCGGGCCGCTGATGAGTGTCCGCCATTTTAAGCAGTATCTCGTCCCGCACTACCGCCGCATTACCGACTTTTTGCACAAAAATGGCGTTGATGTGATCTGGCTGGACTGCGACGGCAATATTGAAAAACTCGTCCCCTTGTGGCTCGACGCAGGCGTGAACTGCATGTTCCCGCTGGAAATTGGCACATGGGGCGCTGATCCTGTGAAGTATCGCCAGCAGTATGGCAAGGATTTGCTGCTGATGGGCGGCTTCGACAAGCATATTCTGGCACGCTCCAAAGCCGAAATTAAACACGAGATCGAACGCCTGACCCCACTGGTTGAAGAAGGTGGGTTCATCGCCTTTTGTGACCATCGCGTACCGCCAGATGTACCGCTGGATCATTACCTGTTTTACCTGAAGACTGTGCGCCAGGTCTGGGGCAATAATCTGAACTTGAAACCGATGCACCCGCTCACTTTTCGGGCGGACACACCGACAGCTTAAGAGAGGAATCCGCAAGATGGAGACATTGGAAATCATCCGCAAAGCGATCATCGAAGGTCAAGCCAAGCAGGTTGAACAAGAGGTTAAAACTGCACTTGATAATGGCATTAAAGCGTCGCAGATTTTATACGAAGCGCTGATTCCGGCGATGGCTGAAGTCGGGAGACTGTATGAAGAAGGCGAATATTTTGTGCCGGAAATGCTCATCTCCGCCCGCGCGATGAAGGCCGGGTTGGGACTGCTAAAGCCTTTTCTCATTGGCTCTGACGTAAAGCCAGTGGGCAAAGTCGCGATTGCTACGGTGCAGGGCGACCTGCACGACATCGGCAAAAATCTGGTCAGCCTGATGATGGAAGGCGCGGGTTTCGAAATTGTTGACCTGGGTGTGAACGCTGAACCAGAAAAATTTGTCAACGCCGTGCGCGATCAGCAGGTGAATGTCGTCGCCATGTCCGCGCTGCTGACCACGACCATGACACGCATGAAAGACACGATTCACGCACTGCAAGAGGCAGGGCTGCGGGATAAAGTGAAGATTATCATCGGCGGTGCGCCTATTACCCAGGCATTCGCGGACGAAATTGGGGCTGATGGTTACGCATCGGACGCAAGCCAGGCTGTGACGCTGACCAAGCGCCTGCTGGCGCTGTCATAAGGACAGATCATTATGACCCGATGGCACGAGTTTACCTCGGCGGATTGGGATCGAATCCAGACCACATGGCGGGCATGGTGGGCGGGCGAACTCGAACGGCCTATCGTAACGATTGTCACGCGTGACCCCGGCACATCTGCACCGGAGGGTGATGATTTTCTGACGCGCTTTCCGCTGGACAAACCCGCTGATGAAATTGTCGATTATTTCAAGCGGCGTATGGACACGCTGCATTACTATGGCGACGCCTATCCCAAATATTGGGTCAATTTTGGCGCGGGGGTCATCGCGGCATTTCTCGGTTCTGGCGTGGAATTCAACACGGGCACAACCTGGTTTCAGCCGCTTGGCGTAAATTCCCTTTCAGAAATTGTGCCGACTTACGACCCGAATAATGTCTGGTGGCAGCGGGCACAGGCCATCACCCGTGCGGCTGTCGAATACTGGAACGGGCGCGTTGTCGTGGCTTATACCGATCTGGGTGGCAACCTGGACATCCTTGCCAGCCTGCGTGGAACGCAAAATCTGCTCTTTGATTGCGTCGAGCAGCCGGACGAAGTAGAGCGTTTAGTGAATGAAATCACGCACCTGTGGCAGCGCTATTTTGACGAACTCGAAGCGATGATACCGCCCACTCAGCATGGACGCGCGGCCTGGGCGCCACCCTGGTGTCCGTCACGCGGTTATATGCTGCAATGCGATTTCAGCTACATGATTTCGCCGCAGATGTTTGAGCGTTTTGTCATGCCCGATCTGATAGCCTGCTGCGACTCGTTGGATTATCCGTTTTATCACATGGATGGCAAAGGTCAGCTTGCCCATCTCGATTTGCTGCTGTCGATTGAGAAGCTGCGTGGGATTCAGTGGCAGCCCGGTGATGGTCAGCCATTAGCCGACTCCTGGATGGATGTGCTGCGGCGTATCCGTGATGCTGGCAAGCTCTGCCAGGTCTATGTCACGCTCGATGGGGCGTTGAAAATTGCACGGGAATTGGGGGGTAAGGGCTTCCTGTTCGACATTCAGGATCAGGGAAAGCCCGTTATGCGGGAGCAGTTGGCAGAGTTTTACGAGGAACTTGAAGCGATCAACGGTTAAGGGGCAGCTCAAATGGCGGGCGATTCTCATCAACTCATTTTGATGCCATCCGGGCGTCATGGCGAGATCAGACATGGTACGACAGTGCTCGATGGCGCACGTCAGCTTGGGATTGAGCTGGAATCCATTTGCGGCGGGCGGCAGACCTGTGGCAAGTGCCTTGTCGCGCCGGAGTACGGCAAATTCGCCAAGCACGGGATTACTTCAGACGCGGCTCATCTTTCCCCGCCGACTTCAACAGAGCAGTCTTACGCGCAAAAACAAGGTCTTGATCTCAGCCAATATCGCCTGGCGTGTGCGGCCTGTCTGGAGGGCGATGTGCTGCTTCAGATACCCGAAAGCAGCCTGGCACGCAAGCAGGTGGTGCGAAAAGACGCTGGCGAACTGGCGGTTGAGGTCAAACCCGCGATGCAAATGGTCTATGTCGAGGTTCCGGCAGCACAGTTGGGTGGTCGTGCCGATTGGCCGCGTCTGCAATCCGCGCTGGCTGAACAGTGGCATTTACATAACCTGTCGCTGGATTCGTATCTCCTTCCAAAACTTCAGGCAGCCCTGCGCACGGAAAAAGGCGCTGTCACCGTGACGGTCTGGCAGGGGAGCGAGGTGATCCGCGTCGAGCCGGGATATGTGGAGAGTCTGTATGGGCTGGCGGTGGATATTGGCTCGACAACCGTTGCCGGGCATCTTTGCGATCTGCGAACGGGTGCCGTGGTAGCCACACAAACGATGATGAATCCCCAGGTACGTTTTGGCGAAGACCTTATCAGCCGTATCTCCTACGCCAACGATCCGCAGGGTATGAGCCGCCTGCACCATGCGATTATGAAAGCGCTGAACGATCTGGCGAAAGATGCCGCCCAGGCTGCGGGAATTAAACCGAACGAAATTACCGATCTGGTGCTGGTGGGCAACACCGTTATGCACCATATCGTTCTGGATATTAACCCCATAGAGATCGGCCATCTGCCTTTTGCCCTGGCTACCGATGAGGCGCTAGATTTACACGCGCGGGATATGGGCTTAAAGGCTGTCCACGAAGGCGCGCGCGTTCATCTGCTCCCGTGCATCGCTGGCTATGTTGGCGCGGATAATGTCGCTGTCCTGCTGGCTGAGTATCCAGCGCTCAAACCCGGCGTCACGCTGATTGTGGACATCGGCACGAACGCCGAAATTTTGCTGTGCATCCGCGATTCCCTGTCTACCCGCATTCTGTCGGCCTCCAGCCCCACCGGGCCAGCTTTCGAGGGAGCGCAGATTTCGCATGGTCAGCGGGCGGCGGCAGGCGCGATTGAACGAGTGCGAATTGACGGTCACAACATTCGTTATAAAGTCATTGGAGACGAGCGCTGGAGCGACGAGCTGAATCCCGATGAAAGCCTTCGTCCGACAGGAATCTGCGGTTCAGGCATCATCGAAGCGATAGCCGAGCTTTACACCGCCGGGTTGATCGGCAGCGACGGCAGATTCAAACCTGGCGCACCCCACGACTCGAAGCATGTTCGCTTCAATGGCAAATTAGGTGAAATCGTGTTGGCGAGTGGCGAAGAGACCGCTGCCGGACAGGAGATATTGATTACACAAAAAGATGTTCGGGCAATTCAACTGGCGAAAGCAGCTCTGTATTCCGGTGTACGTTTGCTCATGGATCGGCTGAATATTCAAAAAGTTGATGATGTGCGGCTGGCGGGCGCATTTGGAAGCTACATTGATCCCTTGTACGCACTGCGGTTGGGCTTATTCCCCGACTGCGATTTAGCGAATGTTCAATCGGTGGGTAATGCTGCCGGGGATGGCGCTCGAATTGCGCTCGTCAATGTCGATCAGCGCCAGTGGATTCAGCAGCTTGTGCGCGACGTTGAATATGTCGAAACAGCCGCCGAACCGCAGTTTCAGGATTATTTCGTAGATGCACTGACGATTCCACACGCTATCGATTCTTTTCCACATCTGGAGGAAGTATGAAAACGACATTCGCGGATTTGCTTGCCAGCGGGCGACCTGTAGTAGCCGACGGCGGCATGGGAACAATGCTTTTCAGCGCAGGAATGGTGCGCGGTCATGCCCCCGAAAGCTGGAATGTCGAACATCCCGACATCGTGCGCGGGATTCACGCGGCCTATATTCAAGCGGGTGCGCAAATTATCCTGACGAACACGTTTGGCGGCAATCGAATCCGGCTGGGTATGCACAAATTGGCGGCGAGAACCTGCCTGTTTAACACGGCTGCGGTACAGCTTGCCCGCTCCGAAGCGGATGCGGCTGCGCTGCCTGTCGTGGTGGGCGGCTCGATTGGGCCAACGGGTGCGCTGCTCGAACCACACGGCGAATTGACCCTTTACGAGGCGGTCAGTGCGTTCGAAGAACAGGCGTTGGCGCTGAACGGAGTAGATGTTTTCTGGATTGAAACCATGTCCGATCTTGAAGAAGTCCGTGCCGCCATCACAGGCTGCCGCAAGGCCAACGCCGATACACCGATCGTGACGACCATGACTTTTGACACGAATGGCCGCACGATGATGGGCGTCAAGCCGGAACAAGCCACCGAAGCCCTCCAAAACCTCGGCGTGATTGCCCTCGGTGCAAACTGCGGGAACGGCCCGGCAGAGATTGAGCAGGTCATCGAAAAAATGCACCGATCCAGCAGCGCGGTCCTGGTTGCCAAAGCAAACGCCGGACTGCCGCATATGCACGGGGATATTGCCGTTTATGACGCTACGCCGGAAGTGATGGCCGCTTACGCAAGCCGTGTGCTGGGGCAGGGGGCACGTATTATCGGCGCGTGCTGCGGCAGCACACCGGATCACATCCGTGCCATCGCAAATGCCCTTCAGAACATCGATACACCTATCAAGGATGGAAAACATTCATGAGCAACTATACGGCCTTGACCTGCTCCGCCCTTGCCCGCAGCGTTTATGGATTGGCGGCACTCAGCTCACATATCGTATCAGTACGTTTGTTTGACCAGGGCTTGCATAATAAACCCGGCGGTCTGCGCGAAAAACTTCAGTCCGCGATTGACGAAATCAAGCCAGGCGAGGCCGATGCGATTTTGCTGGTATACGGCATTTGTGGCACATCCACGCTGGGGCTGAAGGCGACTCACACACCGCTGATTATGCCGCGTGCGCATGACTGTATCACCCTTTATCTGGGTTCGCGCGAAAAATATCTGGACGAGTTCAACGCACATCCTGGCACCTACTGGTACAGCACCGATTATATGGAGCGCAGCAAATCGGGCGGCGGCCTGGGAGCGGCGATGCCGGGTGTCATTGACGACGTGTATGACGAATATATCGAAAAATACGGCAAGGATAACGCCGATTATCTGATGGAAGTGATGGGCGAATGGACGAACCATTACACCCGCGCCGTGTTCATCGATACTGACCAGGGCAATACCTCGCGTTATGAAAACGTGGCCCGTGAACAAGCGCACCGGCGCGGCTGGCTTTTCGAGCGCAAACAGGGCAACCGCCGCCTTCTCGAAATGCTGGTAAATGGTGAATGGAATAGCGAAGAATTTCTCGTCGTTCCGCCTGGCTTTATGACTCAACAGTCCAGCGACGACGGACTTATACAGGCAGTTAAAGTGTCATGATAACCCCAAGAGAACGATTTATTGCTGCTTTGGAACGCCGCCCGATTATTGGGCGTGTACCGCATTTCGAACTGGTATTCTTTCTGACGATGGAGGCATTTGGCCGCGTTCATCCTTCCCACCGGAGTTATCACCAGTGGGATCAGATGGAAGAAAAAGAGCGCCAGATGCACCGCGAGGATATGGCTGACCTGTATATTAAAACAGCCGAACGATTCGAGCATGATGCCATTTTCATCCACCCCAATCCGGATCGTGTGGATGAAACGATGCGCCTCATCGACGTGATTCGCGAACGTACAGGGGATCGCTACTACATCATGCGTCATGGTGATGCGACCTTCAGTCTGCCCGATGGCGACCACATGGCCGAATTTTGCTACCGTCTGGCTGATGAACCGGATGCGGTTAAAGCTGAGGCGCAAAAAATGGTCGATGAAGCCCTGGAACATGGCTATCGTTACAGCCGTCAGGATGGCGGCCTGGACGGTTTCGCCCTGTGTTCGGATTACTGTTTTAATACCGGCCCATTCCTCAGCCCGCGCCAATTCAGCGAATTTGTAACCCCTTATCTGGTACAGCTTGTTGCTGGCTACAAGGAACTCGGCTTTTATGTCATCAAACATACCGATGGCAACATCATGCCGATTATCGACCAACTCATGGAGTCAAAGCCCCATGCGCTCCACTCGCTTGATCCCCAGGGCAGCATCGATATTGCCGAAATCAAGCGACTTTATGGCGACGAGGTATGTTTGTGCGGCAACGTGAACTGCGGCTTGTTGGATACAGGTACAGACGAACAGGTCGTGGAATCAGTACGCTATGCCCTGCAAAATGGTATGCCGGGCGGCGGCTATATCTTCTGTACGAGTAACTGCATTTACACCGGGATGCGTCTCTCGCGCTATGAACTCATGCTCGACATCTGGCGACAGGAAGGCAATTACTGATAAAAACGTGAGTGATGGATCAGGTAGAACGCCTTTCGTTGAAGGGTATCTATCTCCATCACTTTCTGATGAAGGTGCTGCCCCTCCAACTGGTTGATCTGCCGGAGCTTATGATCGCGCCGTCCTCCTGTATCACGCCCGCCCCAAACTTAATTTCCCCCAAGTGAAGTGCCGCCGCCTGATTCTGTTTCCTTGAATATCACTGAGATCGAAACCTGCCCTCTGAATTTGATAACACTTTCTGCGAGGCCAATTGAAAACTCCAATACGGTAGAATGGTATAACCAGGTTCTGTTGACATTTCAGCCAAGTGATGTAATTTCCTGGCATCTGACCTCGGAGGGAATTTTTCGATGATCTGCAAAAAATGTGGCGAATTTATGGAATACACAGGCGAGGGGATCGACGAAGACGAGCAGTTTTATGACCTGTATCTTTGCGTCGAGTGCGGTTACGAAGAAGCCGTGCCGCAGTCGAAAATCGAAGGCGCACCCCCATCAGCCAAGTTCGACTGGGACCCGCCGGACGGTTATCGCAAGCCGTGAATATCCACCGCTATATCATCTTTTTCCAAACAGCGTCATAATCAGCGCTCTATGTCGGTTGGCTGAGAGATGGATAATCGCGAATGGAAATGAATTCGGGCTTCGAAGTGATGTGCGCGAACAAGAATCACAAAAATGTGATCGTGCGGGTCGGTGGTGTGGGGTGGAGTCTGGAAGCGAGAGAAGCGATGGTGAAGATGATGAGCAACCAGCTTCGGCTGAGAATCCGCGTCAATCATGAGTTTATTGATATTGGGATACGCGGCGAGGGATTTGATTCCTACTTTGTGCTGGAGCCGGACGGCTTTCCACTGCATGACCTGACCGATCTGCCAAGCTGCTAAAATCAGCTGTGTCACACTGAAAATTTTCAGGATATTTATTCACCCTTTACAAAGGCCATTAATCATACATTTACAGAATCCCGATTTTGTGAGATAATGAATCTGGGTAGAAACACCCCTCAGGCTTAATTTGACCTCGTGCTTTTTCCCCACAGCTTATCGGCAATTTGCCCCCGATGATGCTCATCACGCGGCCCATATGGGTCGTCATGTCTATATAGAGGAGCACCACCGATGCCGGAAAAAGCGCCAGAATCTGTTATCACAATCCTTCTGGTCGATGACAGCGTGCCTACGCGCGAGAATATCAAGAAGCTCCTGAGCTTTGAGCGCGACCTGAAAGTGGTCGGGATGGCTGGGACAGGAATCGAAGGGATCGCGCTGGCGAGAGAGCTTAAGCCGGACATCATTATCATGGACATCAACATGCCGGATATGGATGGCCTGGAAGCGACCACGAAAATTGTCGATAGTGCGCCAAGCACCGGGATCATTATTTTGTCCGCCCAGGACGACTCGAATTACATGCGCCGCTCAATGCTGGCAGGGGCGAAAGCATTCCTGACCAAACCTTCATCCCCCGACGAAATCTACAATACGGTACGTGCTGTTCATAAACGCGCCCCAGTGTTACAACCTTCGATGGGCGAACTGAACCGTCCGGTTGATCCTACTCGGACGGGAGCTGGGCATATCGTGGTGGTCTATAGCCCCCAGGGCGGGGCAGGCTGCACAACGATTGCGACGAATCTGGCGGCAGGCCTGATGCGCGATGGCGTTCGTGTGCTGCTGGTGGATGGCAATTTGCAGTTTGGCGATGTGGGTGTTTTCCTCAATCTCAAGCCGCAATCGACTATTCTTGAGCTGGTTGAAGATGTGGAAGACCTGGACACCGATTATTTTGAGAACAGCCTTGCGGCGCATAACTCCGGCCTCAAAGTGCTGATGGGGCCGCAGCGCCCTGAAGAAGCAGAAAAAGCGATGGTTGACCCGCTGGTCGTATCCAAGATTATCAACAAAGTTCGATGGAATTATGATTTTATTGTCGTGGATACCAGCCTGCATCTGGACGAGATGACGCTCTCACTTTTCGATATTGCAACCCGGATCGTGCTGGTTTCGACCCCGACTCTGGCATCTGTCAAGAATATTCGCTCCGTGCTGGATTTATTCGACCAGTTGCACTATCCGCATGAGAAGATTACGATGATTCTCAACCGGGTTTCGAAAGACCCACATATCAAGAAACTTTTGCTCTCCAGTGAACAGATTTCTAATTTCCTGAAGCGTAAAGTTGAAATGAGCATTCCAGCCGATGATATGGTGGTGCTGGAGGCCGTTCGTAAAGGTATTCCGGTGGTCAGCTCGCAGCGTGACCGGACAAAATCACCAATCAAGGAACTTTTGGAATTCGCCAATTTTATCTATGCGGCTCTTGTTCCAGAGCCAGTTGAAAAAGCGCCAAGCCAACCTATTAAAAAGGTAACGTCAAAACTCGAATGGGGACGATCATGAATTTAGACACACTCTCGGACAAACAGTTACAAGAACTCGAACGATTGGCAAAAGAACTGCTGCTGGTCATGCGCAAAGCCAAATTGATGGCCGAACCCCTCGCGGAATCGCTCCACCAGCTTGAGGTCGAGGCGGGCGAAATTCGGCGTGAGCGTTTTGATACCTCGAACCCCGAATACAGCGGGTATTAGGCCATAAACCCGGAATACAGCGGTTATTAAATAGCAGCTCTCGTATTCACAGCCATTGAGCGTTCAGCGCAGGTCGAAGGCGTAAAAGATGCCGACCTTCAAAAAATCCAGCGTGATGGTGAACAGGATGGTAACGGCGAAAAGCTGAAGGATGATGATCGGACTCAGTGCCGTCATCAAAATGCCGTTGACCGCCAGGAAGCTGACCACGACCAGATCAAAGATGGTTGCCATCAGCATCCACTGGCTAGGGCGCGAACACCAGAAGAAGCGCCGTTCGCGGATGATGTAGACATTAGCCTGCGCTACGCAGACGAGCATCAGAAATATCAACGTCTGCAACTGCGCCGGATTGAGCATCAGACCATCGCGCCCAATAAAATAGATGGCGAAACTGAAGGCGACCCAGAACCCAGCGATGACTGATCCGCTGGCGACCATCGGCCACACGCGCCAGCGATCCGGCCTGCGCGAGGGGCGAACGTGGTCTGTCGTCAGGGCCATCGACACGAGATCGTTTGCTAGCACGACCAGCAAAATATAGGTCGGCGGCACGATGAGCGCACCTGTCAGCACCAATCCCAGGCTGAGAAACAACCCCATATGAATCGTCTTGATAATTTTGTTGAGTGTGTAGGTGGACATGCGCTGGAAAATGCTGCGTCCAACCTCGACGGCTGCCAGAATATCGTTGAGTCCCGGCCCGGTCAGTACCAGACTCGCGGCGGATTTGGTGATGTCGGTGGCGGTGTTGACGGCGATGCCGATTTCGGCCTGCCGGATCGCGGGCGCGTCGTTGATGCCGTCACCTGTCATGCCGACGATATGCCCCGTTTTCTGGAGCGCCTGTACCAGTTTGTACTTATCTTCGGGATAAACTTTCGCGAAAACATCAAAATTATTGCTGTGCATGTCAAAGTCGGTTTGCATGGCTTCGGCAGCGCAGGCGCGTCCCATAATGCCGACCTGCCGAGCCACCGCGCGGGCTGTCGTGAGGCTATCGCCGGAGATCATCAATACGCGCACGCCCAAATCCTGTAAACGCCGCACCATCAGGTAAGCGTCGCTGCGCGGTGGGTCTTGCAGGATGAGCAGGCCAGCCATTTCGCCGTCAGCCGCAATCGCGATGGAGCGATGCCCCGGAGTCAGGGATTCGAGTTCGGAATGAAGGTCAATATTGGTTAAATGACCGATGATATGTGACGCGCCTTTCATCACGCGAATCTGTTTTTTGCCGTGATTGAGCAGGGCTTCGGTGCGCTTGGTGGCGGGGTCGAAAGGCGTGAATGAGAGTCGCTGGAAGGCGCTGAGATCGAGATTTTTGTCACGCGCGGCGTTGACGATGGCGACATCAATCGGGTCGTGCGTGGCTTCGTCGGAGGCCAGCGCCGCCAGCCGCAGCAGATCATCCGCGTTGTAGCCGTTGAAGGTGTGTATCTCAATCAGCGTGAGTTCATTTTTGGTGATCGTCCCGGTTTTATCGCAGCACAGCACATTCATCCCGGCGGCCTCTTTGATCGCGGGAAGGCGAGTCGCCAGAACGCCGAATCGCGCCAGCTCACGTGCGCCAATCGCTGTCGCCAGGGTGAAGGTCACGGGCAGCGATACCGGAATCGCGGCGATGAGCAGGGCGAGCGTGAACAACAGGACTTCGCTAAAGGGAATATCCGCATTGTAGGCATAGAGCAGGACACCGACGACGAGAATGCCCGTCAGCGCCATCAGATTGCTGACGATGCGCTGGACAAAAGCCTCGCCGTGATGAGTGGTTTTGGCATTTTGTACGAGGTTCGCCGTTTTGCTGAAGGAGGTTCGTGCGCCTGTCGATACGACCTCGCCAACGCCTTCACCGCGCCGGATGACGCTGGCGGCATAGGTGCTATCGCCTTCAAACAGCTCCACCAGGCCGGATTCGCCCGTTAAAGTCGATTGATCGACAGCCAGATTGCCGTTGAGCAGGCAGATGTCGGCGGGGACAATATCGCCCACGCGCAGCCGGACAATATCGCCGGGGACGAGCTTTTCGGCAGGAATCAAATGCCACATGCCATCCCGCAAAACACGGGTCTGGATGGTCAGGCGCTGCTTGAGAAGGGCGAGGGAGTTTTTTGCCTTGCGCTCATAGCTGTAGCTGATGATGGCGTTCACGACCAGCAGGGAGGCGATAATCAGCCCATCGACGCTTTTGCCGAGGGCGAACTGAAAGATCATGGTCACTTCGAGCATCCAGGGGATCGGCCCCCAGAATTTTGACAAAAAGATGAGCAGCCAGCGCTGCTGCTTTTCGGGGATTTGATTCACGCCATATTTTCGGAGGCGTTCTTCGACTTCCATGCTGGTTAAACCGCGCAGATTTAACGCTGTAATCATAAAATTCTCCCAAAAACTTTTATTAGGGATTTTTTAAGTATATGTTAAACGAATATTAAGAAGATGAGAGTTTGTTAAGAAAAGTTTAAAGGATTTGCCTGGAAATCAGGCAGATTGGGCGAAATCAGGCAGATTATTGTTAACAAATGTGGATGAAACTAGCGATGAGTGTTAACAATTGGGTAGTGCAAAGTGGAGATTGTCGCCGCAGGCTGGAAGCCCTACGGCTAGTCAAAAAAGCCTGCTCGAAGCAGGCTGAAAAACAACATGATTTTGACTATAATTGGTAGACCAAATCGACGTGTTTAAGGCGGATAGATGACCTTACATCAAGGGGAAATATATCAGAGTGGAACGGTAAGCCTGCGACCACCACAACCTGAGATGATTCAGCATACCCAGAAATCGGAGGATGTTCGTGAGGAGGTAGACTGGTGGCTGTCGCAAGCAGCAAAGAGTGAGCAAATAACCTATTTTTCGGTTTTTGAGGGTCAAACGTTAGTCGGGCAAATTCTGCTGCATGATATTGATGAGACAGCCAAAGAAGCTCTCATCGCCTACCATCTCTTTCAGCCCGATTTTCGTGGACGCGGAATTGGGACTCGTATGTTGGGACTTCTAAAACAGTTTGTCGTGGCTGAAACCGACTTGAAAAGCCTCATCATCATTACGTCGCGGGATAACGAGGCCTCCCAAAAAGTTGCCCAGAAATGTGGTTTTCAGTATGCGGGTAAGCCGCGCGAAGACCCCGTGAACGGCCTGGTATATCAATTAATGTGCGATCCTCACGCCAAAATCTCCGCGAAATAGGGATTGAGTATCCGCTTGTCGGGGTCGAATTTGGCGCGATGTGCTATAGGTCAGCCTATTCTGCTCCATCCTGCACGATCTCGAACGGAATCAGTATCGTACACCCTTCTGACACACTCTCGAAGAACCCCTCCATGCGCTCACCATCAATGACTCGCACTTCATAGTGCCAGGTGGCCGAACCAATCGGGATCTCCATGACGTAGGTATTTGAATCAGGGTTGCTAAAGACCGCCGCTGGGGGGAACGCCTGACCGTAGGCTGCGCTGGCATAAGCTTCCCAATTGAATTCACCTTCGGGAAGCTGGAATGGGCCTGCCGGGGTGAAATTAGCGACAGTGGCATCTAAAGTTCCAGCAGGGCAGCCTTCTCCTGATGGTGTCCCCATCGTCCAGACCCATTCACCTCCGGTGAGCAGGATGCTGCCGCCTGAAGGTGCTTCCGCCGTGCCTTCGGTGATTGGCGCGGCGATAACGATGTCAAGCGGCAGGACGCGAATCGGCAGGACGGCCATTTTCGCCGCATCGTATGGTTCTGGTTCGCTCGGTGGGCCAGCCGCAATCCCCTGAGCATCCAGTGGCACTGTGACCATGCTGCCTTCGGGGACAATCACGGACACGCCGCCTGCCTCAACCGTCGCTTGACCCTCTAATACGCTGGTTGTCATCTCGCCGCTTGGCTGCGCCTGAAAATAGGCTGTCGAGCCGAGCGTGATATTCACCTCATTAACCGTAAACTGAATCTGGCTTGCACCTTCCGGTGTCTGCACCAGAATCCCACTGTCGGGCGCTTCGGGGCAGGGCGCATCGCCGATGCCCGATTCAAAATAAAAGGCTTGCATCGGGGTCGGGGGTAGACCTTCCGGGCCAAGAATATTGAGCGTTTGAATAGTGCCATCCGCTTGAACCTCTTCAGCCAGCATCCAGCCCGTAATGCCGGACTCCGAAACATACAGCCACGTGCCATCCACGTTACGACCAATCGCCCTCATCAAATTGCCTTCGGTCAGGTCAACGACGGAAGGGGCATCTGTAGACGGTTCTTCATAGACGCTGACATTACCCAGCGCCAAAATATCAAATGTCACGGACTCGGTATTGGTTTCGACGCGGTTGGTAATCTCGACGGAGCCGAACAGCAGAAAGGTGACGTTCTGGCCGGGCAAGTTTCCGGGCAAATTGGCCTGAAGCTGCATGAGCGCGACACCCCAGGCTTCGTCCTGCTCGATCCTTGAACTCAGACTCAAGCTTTCGACGGCGCTGACCGAGACCTTATCCCCTGGCGCACTGAAATTGAAATCTTCTACCCCAGGCTGCGGCGCTGCTTCGAGGTTGACATTGCCGTAGCAGACCTGATTGCGGCCTGTCGAACGGCACTGCTCATCGGTTGCATCCAGCGCTGCGCGCACGATCTGCGGGCAGGTCTGCTCCTGCGCCAACACAGACGTGCCTGACAGAAACAGACCTATCAACATGACCATAATGACTTTTATCAAAAGATTCATGATGAGATTTCCCCAAGCTCACGACTATTATTGCATACGAGTATGGCATGAATCAGGAAGGGGGACAAACCCAGGCCGTCATCGAGATTCGTAAAATTCAAAGCCGTTTACGTGCCTGACTCTCACCCCAAAATCTCCGCGAAATAGGGGTTGAGCAGGCGCTTGTCGGGGTCGAATCTGGCGCGGTAGGTTTCCAGCGTTTTGAGGCGATCCCCAAAAGCGCGTTTAGCCTGTTCCGGCAGGATGTGCTTGGTCTGGTTGAAAAGCGGGATGCCGCCGTTTTCGCTGCAAAATTCGTTGTAGGCGTGGAGAAAATCCTCCCAGCCGGGGTTGCCCGTCGAAACCGGATCGAGCGTCATCACGTTGCCGTCGAACGAGTAGGAGAGCAGCGAACTGGTGTCCTTATAAATGCGGTAGCCGACGTTCATCAGGTCGGCGCGGTAGCCGGTGTCGCGATAATACTTATGGCAAAATTCGTAGTAGGCGCGGATCATGCGCGGATAATCTTCCTCCGGGAACGCCCAGATGCTGAAAGTGTATTTGTTCCAGCCGCTTTTTTCCGGGTAGCGGATGATCTGGTCTTCGGCGATAGTGGCTGCACCCCGGCCAATGGCATCCAGCAGAATTTGAACGATGCGGTAAAAATTGTCGATCAAAAAGTAGCGGATTTTGGGGAACGGGAAGTATCGCGACAGAATCGCGCTCAAGCCAGGGCCGACCAATATCCAGATATTGTTGCGCAGCCACCAGAACCAGCGCATCGCCGTTTCATTCGTCTCCTGATAGACGCGATACTCAACGGTCAGCGAATCGAGAAACACCGCGAGATAGAGCATCATGGATTCGTTACGCGCCTGGAGTTCCGGCAAGCGGCGGATAAATTCGTCCAGGCTGTAGGTTTCGTGGTAGGTTTTCATCGGCTTGAGAGGCCGGACTTTAAAGGTGACTTCGTAAATGATGCCAAACAGCCCATAGCTGGAACGCGCAACCTGCAAAAGTTCCGGCTGTGATTCGTCGATTGTGACAAGTTCGCCAGCGGGCGTGACCATTTTGATAACGCTGGCATAGGAACAAACCTGACCGAATTCCCCCGGCATGGAAGCGTCTTTCGTGCCACCGCAGGCCGCGCTGCCGAGCGTGAGGTTGCCGAGTTCGACGTTGACATAAAATTGCAGCATATGTTCGCGCAGTTTTTGGGCGACATCAATCAGGAGTGCGCCAGCCTCGGTGGTGACGGTATCACGCCCGATGTCGATGATGCGGTTCATCCGGGTCATGACCACCATCGTGCCATTATTAGCAACATTGACGAGCGTGGTGGAATGATGCGACCCGACCACACGCACCGGAGCAGGGTATTTCTGTGGATTTTTCATGATGTTGATGATGTCGTCCACAGTCTCCGGGTACACGATGACAGCGGGATGCCAGATAATGCTGCCTTCCCAGTTTCGCATTTCGAGTCCACTCATAGCCTGCATGATCTTTCCTCCAATCACTGGATGATAATGTGCAGTGTAATCTTGAGTGGTGGTTGGTGCAAATAGGAGAACCTATCTATAACGGCCTGTACTTGTTTTTGATAAGAAAATATGTTCTAATCTACAGGTTCGCTTGATTTAACGCAGTGGTCGTGCTTAAATCAAAAGATGGACATTTACACAAGAACAGGGATGGGCGTTCACACAAGGACAGCGGCATGAGCATGATGTTTGAGGAAAGAGCCTCGGATTCACCCTATATTGATACGATTATGCACGGCTGGACGATGCGAGACGGGTCTACCATTCGCCCTGCTGAATCGCATTGGCATATGGTTTTCGTGCGTGTACACGGCGAGACGTATCCGCTGGTGGTAGGTTCATTGACAACGGCAGGCATCGCGCGTTGGGGCGCAGACGCGGAAATTCTCTGGATTCGCTTCAAACCCGGCACGTATATCCCACATCTGCCTGCCAAAAATCTGCTCGATAGGGAGACGATGCTGCCGGAAGCCGCCAGCAGCAATAGTTTCTGGCTGAAGGGTTCGGCGTGGGAGATGCCCAACTACGAAAACACAGATACGTTTGTGGACAGGCTGGTGCGTAACGAACTGCTGGTGCGCGACCCGGTTGTGGACGCGGTTTTGCAGGGGTACAGCGGCAGGATTTCACCGCGCACCGTGCGCCATCGTTTTCTGCAAACCACAGGTCTGACGCACAAACTCATTGACCAGATTGAACGCGCCAAATATGCCTCGAAACTCCTGGAACAGGGCGTTTCCATCCTCGATACCGTCCATATGGCTGGCTATTTTGATCAGCCTCACCTGACACGAGCATTCAAGCGTTTCGTCGGCAAAACGCCTGCCCAGCAGCAAGCGATTGACCCCCGCCAGCCTGCGAAAATGATGGAATTGGCAGAGGCCAGCGCGTAGGCGACATCGCAAATTTGCCATTTAACATAGTGGCCTAAATAGCGTTGTCCGATACTACTAGCCAGCTTTCAGTACCGGACAAGCCTTAAATGATTTTGCCATTTTATACAAGACTCTGAACCTGCGCTGTTGTATCATACAAATGTTCTAAAAACCATCAACAGAGGAGCATCAATATGGGAAGCGTTGGCGCAGGATTTTCAATGTCGCTGGATGGCTTTATCGCTGGGCCGAATGACGAAATAGATCAGGTATTTTCGTGGATGTTCCAGGGCAACATCGATGTAAATGCTTCGACAGGCGACCACGACATGGAGCTTAAAGTCTCGGAAGAGGATGCCAAAGCGCGCGAAGAAATGGCGCAGTCCATCGGCGTAATCATTGTCGGGCGGCGCATATTTGATGTCGCGGGCGCGTGGGGCGGCAGACACCCGCTGGGCTGCCCGCTGGTCGTCGTAACGCATCACATCGACACCATCGCCGACCAGTGGAAAAAGGAAGGGATGCCGTTTACATTCGTTTCCGACATCGAAACTGCTGTCGCTGAGGCTCAAAAAATCGCCGGGGATAAAAGTATCGGCGTGGCCGGGGCGAATGTCGCGCAGCAGTGTCTCAAATTGGGCTTGCTGGATGAAATCGGCATCGACCTCGTGCCTGTGCTGATCGGCAAGGGCATCCCGTTTTTCAAGGAACTGGGGATCGAGCCGATTCAGTTGGAAATTGCGGGTGTGTCGCAAGCGCCTGGTGTTACGCATTTGCGGTATCGCGTCAAAAAGTAAGGGTAAGCACAAAATGGCGGCAATCTTCGTCACGGATTAGAACCCTAATGGAGCAGTAAAAATGGATATGAAACTGGAACTTGTGCCGATCCCTGTGTCGGATGTTGACCGCGCGAAGGCATTTTACGTTGAAAAAATCGGCTTCAACTGCGACCACGACACCGAACCGGGCAACGGTATGCGGGTTGTCCAGCTTACGCCACCAGGATCGGCCTGTTCGATTGTCATCGGGACAGGCATGGGCGACATTAACAAGATGCCGCCGGGGTCGGTCAAGGGCTTGCATCTGGTCGTCGGCGATGCCCTCAAGATGCGCGACCTCCTGATAAGCCGGGGTGTCGAGATGGGGGATGTGATGGAATTCCCCGGCGGCATGAAATATGTCGGCTTCAGCGACCCGGATGGCAATTCGTGGACGTTTCAGGAAATCCCCTGGCGATCCGCCGAGTTTAGTCAGTAAAACGCCGCAGATTTTATTGCTCAAAGGATGTCAACTATGCCCGCAGATGTCAGCGCCGAGCAGTTTATCGAGAGAATGGAAGCGATGCGTTCGCCAGAAACCCAGAAGGGTATTCAGCGCTATTTCAAATCCGGCGAAGGTGAGTATGGCGAGGGCGACCAGTTTATCGGCGTGCGCATGGGACATATTTTTGACCTCGCCAAAGAATTTATCGACATGACACTCGCTGACATGGAAAAATTGCTCGAA
>JALHNB010000053.1:28058-48461 GCA_022843745.1 Anaerolineae bacterium
ATACACGAGTACCGTGTGGGCTCGTTGAGCATCATGGAAAAGCAGTATCGCCGCAAAAAAACGCCCGAAAGCCGCAGAAAAGAGCTTTTTGACCTGTATATCCGGCGGCATGACCGCATCAACAACTGGGATTTGGTCGATCTCGCCTCGCGTCACGTCGTGGGCGGCTATCTGCTGGATAAACCGCGCGATCTGCTGTATACACTGGCGCACTCGGACAACATCTGGGAGCGCCGCACCGCCATTACCAGCACCGCCGCGTTTATCCGGGTGGGCGATCTGGACGACGCTTTCAAAATCTCCGAAATCCTGCTGCACGATGAACAGGATTTGATTCATAAGGCGGTTGGGTGGATGCTGCGGGCTGCGGGTTCCAGTGATCGACAGAGACTCGTCGGCTTTTTAGACCAATATGCCGCCACAATGCCACGAACGATGCTGCGAGCGGCTATCGAACACTTCGATAAAGCCGAGCGCGATCATTATTTGGGGATGAAAAAACCTCGGTGATGGGCGATAACCGCGAGCCGCAAGCCTCTCAATATTTCCTCGAAGATTCAGAACAAATTCGGAGATTTCTCCTTCAAATGACGTGAGGATCGTCACGTCTTTGGACTGCCATCTCTAACTATCTAATAATCTCTCGGCGGGTGGACAATAAAGGAAGAAGCAAGCTAAGAGAGATTTTGATGATGAAGAAAATTATTCTGGCCGTCTATTTGCTCCTTGTTATTGTCATCGAGACGCAGGCGCAGGATGTCGGGCAGCCCTTCGCGGGCATATCGGACGGTACGCTGACCCTCTACGGCGTTGGCGCGAACCCGATTCCCGTCAATAACCCCGCTAACACAGGGATTACGAGTCTGGTGTGGAGTCCCGACGGCAGCAAGTTGGCCTATCTGCTCACCGATGAAAATTATCAAACGCAGTTGATGGTGACAGGCGGCAGTGAACCTGTCCGGCTGGACGCGGGGATGATCGAAGGCGGTTTTCCCGTTACGTTTACCGACGATGGTTTGATTCTTTACGTTGGCAGCAGGGCGCTGAACGGCCCGGATATGAGCGATTATCACGCAGACGTAAAGCGCATCGCGCCGGAAGCGAGTGCGAAACCGGAAACACTGGGCAATTTCGCCATGCACATTGGCTGTGGTGGCGGCTCACCGCTGCCTGGAGATTGGCGTTACTGGGAAGAAACGGGCTTCGGCGGCAATTTTTTGACGCTGGAAATGACGGATTTTGGCCTGCTGCACAGTACGCGCTGCGAAGGTGTGGGGCTGGCGCTGCTCGATCTCCAGACAGGCGAGGACAAACTGATTGCGCCAGAGCTGGCCGAGAATAGTGAATGGATGGAAGGATACAGCCGCGCCGCGCTCTCGCCCGATGGTACGCAGGTGGCGGCGTTGTACATTCGCTATGACGAGCCGATGCCGATCCGCACGCTGGCGATCATTGATCTGGCGACTCTCAGTATCACAAATATCGAAACCGCTGATAATCCCGACCAGATTACCTGGGGTAGCGATGGGACAATTTTCTACAGCGTCATTTCCTTCAAAGTGAACGTGGTAGACGCGCTCACGGACGCTGAAAAGGAAAAACTGAGCGAAACCAATACCCTGGATATTCCCGGAAACGAGGTTTTTATCCACCGTATCAATCCGGCGAACAGCGAGGCACAGGTCATTTACGATGGATATGGCTATGCCATCGGGCGGATGGCGGTCACGGCGAATGGTGAGTCGCTGATTTTCAGCCAGGTCGCCAACCAGGATGCCTGGATCAAGGCGATTGCCGATGGCACGCTGGATGTCGTCCTGGATTCAACGGGTGAGGCTCAACGGGCGCTCGTGCCTGTCTCGCTGTATCAGATCACGCTCGAAAGCGGGGGAGCGCCATCACCAATTGCCAATGATCAGTCCCTTTTTACTATCGGAGGTGTTCGATGACCCTATCTCGCAATAAAAACAACCACCCTTATATCCTGGCTGCGGCATTTGCGTTGGCAATCGTCGCTGGCATCGCTTATTTGCTGATCGACCTGGATATTCTCGCAGTCGGTAATTTGCGCCCAAGCGAAGAACCAGCAGGGATTATCTATGTCGCTGCCGGATGTTATCTTGCTGGCGGGCTGCTGATTCTGGCGCACCGCCGCTGGCTGTGGATTTTCGGCGCAGCGATGAACGCGCTGGTTATCCTGTTTTTCTTCCAGATGTATCAGGGCCGGACAGAGGTTCTTTATTCACCCGGCGGGTTCGTCACAAAAGCGGTGCAAATTTTACTTGAGGCGATCCTCATTTATCTCATCATCAGCGATTGGCGAAATGCCAAAGGAACAAATGTATGATTGCAAGCAATGTTGAAGTGCGCCCGGAGGTCATTACGGAAGACGATCTGTTGAGGCTGCCCGCGCCCGTGCGTCGCTATCTGACGTATACAGGCATTATCGGCAAACCCTGGGTCGATACCGTCCGTTTGAAATATTCGGGCAAATTCCGCTTGGGGGCGGATAAGCCCTGGATGCCGATGTCCGTCAGCCAGTATTACACCACGACTCCCCCTGGATTTCTCTGGAAAGCGACGTTCAAAATCGCAGGACTGCCGCTGATGGTCGCCGATGATACCTATAAAGACGGTCACGGTCATATGCACGGCAAGATTCTGGGTCTGTTTACCGTTGCCGATGGGCAGGGCGAGGAGATCGATCAGGGGACGATGGTGCGCTATCTGCAAGAGATGATGTGGTTCCCCAGCGCGTATCTGGGCGAGAATATCACCTGGTCGGCAGTGGACGATCATGCTGCCGATGTGACGCTAACCGACAGTGGTAAAAGTGTCACTGGTCGGATGTATTTTGACGATACAGGCCGCCTGATGACGTTTATCGCCGAGCGTTACGGCGATTTCAAGGGTAAATTTGCCGTCCAGATTTGGGCAGCGCCCGTGACCGAATTTGCTTTGATGGCAGGCTTGAATTTGCCTGTCGCCGGGTTAGGCGTGTGGCAGCTTTCAGGTGGTGATTTGACATATGTTGATGTTCACCTGAGCGAGATCGAATACAACCAGCCCATCGAAGCGTTTTAAGTTTGAGAACTTATATGTAAGCCCTCACCGCGCTGCGTCATGGCGAGGGTTTCATGATACCGAGATTTAGAACCTGTTTGATAATTCGATTTGCAGCGCTTTTATGACCTGCATTTCCCCTGCTGAGTTCTCATTTCTCCCCTTTCTCCATGCAATGGGGAAAGGGGTCGGGGGATAGAGGATGAATTTCCAAACAGGTTCCTACGGATCGATGTTTAGTCGAAAAAGGATACTCCTATGCGTAACAAAATTCTGATCGCTCATGCCAGCAAGTATGGCGCGACAACCGAGATTGCAGAGAAAATTGGCGAAGTGCTGCGGCAGGCCGGGTTGCAGGTGGATGTGCTGCCTGCGGAAGAAATCTATTCGCTAGACCCGTATCAGGCGGTTGTGTTGGGGAGCGCAGTTTATGCCGGACAGTGGCGAAAAGAGGCCGTTCTGCTGCTCGAATCGTTTGAGCAAACCCTTTCCAGATTACCCGTGTGGTTTTTCTCCAGTGGGCCAACGGGTGAAGGTGACCCGATGGAATTGATGAAAGGCTGGGATTTCCCCGAAGCGCAGGAGCCACTTGCGGAACGCATTCATCCGCGCGGGATTGCGTTCTTTCATGGCGCACTGGATATGGATAAGCTCAATTTTGGCGAGAGGCTGATCGTCAGGGGCTTTAGAGTACCCATCGGTGATTTCCGCGATTGGGACGCGATCACGACCTGGGCATCTGCCATCGCCGAAACGCTCAAGCAGGAAAACTGGCAGCCCGCGTGAGTTATTCGCGGTTCGCTTAATATGCTACTCAGATTGGGGCTTCACTGTGAGGCCCCGTAGTTTTTATATATGCTGTGCGCGTCAAATATTGACGCAAGTTAGTTCTCCTCATTTGCTGGATTTATTTATCAAGGCAAGCATTCAACACTTTAAGTTATAATGATAAAGTTGATCGGTGTCGTTATTATTCTTTTAGTCGAACCAGATCGACAACCATGCATTGAAATTGGATGATCTTAATATGCCCAGCCCTGACCAAACACAGATCCAAGACCCTGAGCGCCTGGAAACGCTCCGACGATTAGGTTTGCTCGACTCGCCGACAGACCCGGCTTTTGACCGCCTGACACGTCTGGCGACGATGATGCTGAAGATGCCCGTTTCGTTAGTGACACTGGTCGATTCCAGCCGGCAGTTCTTTAAGAGCAGCGTTGGTTTACCCGACCCCTGGGCCAGCCTGCGCGTAACTCCCCTCAAATACTCGTTTTGCCAGCATGTGGTCGCGACTGGCGAGCCGCTCATTATCGAAGATGCTACCAAACATCCGCTGGTGATGGATAACCCAGCCGTTTACGGCCTCCAGATTATCAGTTACGCGGGGATGCCGCTTACGATGTCGAATGGCATGACTCTGGGTTCATTCTGCGTGGTGGATAGAAATCCGCATGTGTGGACAGACGAAGAACTGATTATGCTGGCCGATCTTTCCGGCGCGGTGATGACCGAAATCGAGCTGCGAGGGCAGTTGATCGAACGTGAGCGGATTGAAAACGAGCTGCGAAACAAGGAAATGCGGCTAAACGCGGTGATTAGCAGCGCACCGGTTATCCTGTATACCCTCGACACACAGGGGCAGATCACACTATCGCAGGGTAAAGCGCTGGATACGATCGGTGTCGGTCAGAACGAAACGGTTGGGCAGTCCATATTTCAGCGTAATGCGGATAATCAGAATATACAGGATACGATAGCCCGCGCACTCAAAGGCGAAGAATTTTCGGTGCTGGTCGAGTCCAGCCAGCGCTCCTATTCCGTGAGCTATTCACCCCTGCTCAGCGTGGAAGGAGAACTGGAAGGGACAATCGGTGTCGCGACAGATATTACGGACGTGATGGCGATACAACGCGCGTTAGAAATAACACTCGAACGTCTCAGCGATCTGGAACAGTTGAAATCGGACATGATCCGCATCGCCGCGCATGATCTTAAAAATCCGCTGTCCGGCATTCTCGGCTACAGCCAACTGCTTCTGAAGACACCTTTGGACGAGGATCAAGCGCTTTTCGCGAAAGAGATTCTGGAAAGCGGGCGACGAATGCTGCGCATTATCACCGATATTCTCTCATTGGAGCGGATCGAGGCGATGGTGGAGAGCGCAAGGCAGCAGCAGGTGAATTTTTGTGAATTGGCACGAAAAGCCTATAGAGAAAATGAAGCAGCAGCCAATCAAAAAAATCAGTCCTACGAGAGAGTCTTTCCCGACGCCACGCTCTATGTGAAGGGGGATGAAGGTCAACTTCTGGAAGCGGTCAGCAATTTAATCGGCAATGCGATCAAATATACGCCCGAAGGTGGGAAAATTATCGTGCGCGTGTGGGCTGATGACGATCAGAAGCTGATGTTTGAAGTTCAGGATGATGGGTATGGTGTTGCCGAGAAAGATCAAAATAGCCTGTTTAAGCCTTTTTTCCGCTCTAAATCCAAAGCAACTCATGAAATTGAAGGCACCGGGCTTGGGCTGAATCTGGTTAAAAATATCGTCGAGCGACATGGCGGCACGATGCGCTTCGAGAGCGAATTTGGCGTCGGCAGCACGTTCGGGTTTGAACTCAACCACAGTACCTAGACGACCTTAACGAAACTCCGCACACTACCACCGATCCCAATGCAGCACGGATTCCAGGGGTTTGCGTGCAGCGGGCTTGAAATCTGTTCCCAGCGTGTAGGCGACAGGGATCAACCCGGCCTGCGTGACCTGATCGTATGGAATGCCCAGAATTTCCGCCGCTTCTCGCTCAAAATCAAGATGGAGCGTGGTCAGAACTGTCCCCAGGCCACGTGACCGCGCCGCCAGCATAAAACTCCAGGCCGCGGGCCAGATGCCGCCCCAATGCGATGCCTGCTCAACGGCTGTAAATTTCTCGACCCGGCCTTCGATGCAGGGAACGATAAGCACAGGTACTTCGTGCAGGTGTGCAGTCAGATAGCGCGGCGATTCCATTTTCTTTGCGAGTGCTGCTGCTTCCTGCTCATTCGCGGCGGTGGCGATCATCTGCTTCAGAATATCCTCTTGACCGCCCGGAGAATGGGCGCTTTTGCGATAGACCGCTGCTAAAGCCTCGCGCTTGGCGGGGTCGGTCACGACGATAAAATGCCAGTGCTGCATACTGCCGGGGGAGGGGGCTTGCAGCGCGATTTCCAGGCATTCGCGGATCACCTCCGGCTCCACAGGGCGCGTAAGATCGAGGCGTTTGCGAACGGCGCGGGTAGTGGTCAGCACTTCGTCAATCGAGAGATCAAGTACGGGCATTCAATTTTTCCTTTCACTTGTCAACACTATACGTGAACACTTGGCAACACTATACGTGAATTGCTAAAATGAATACAAATCATATTCATCATAAGGTTATGAAAGCCGCTCATATGAACCTGTCACAGCTTGAGTCTTTTGTCGCAGTCGCGGATACGGGCAGTTTTACCGAAGCCGCCTATGCCATTAATCTGACGCAATCCGCCGTGAGTCATGCGTTGGCGGCGCTGGAAAATGAATTGGGTGTCACACTGTTGGAGCGCAATCGCAAAGGTCTGGTGGCGATCACCAACGCCGGAGAAAAGATTTTGCCGCATGTTCGTGCGCTTCTGACCCAGGCCGAAGCCATTGCACAGGAGGCGAAAATGGCAGCGGGTATGGCGGTGGGCAAACTGCGAGTGGGAAATACGCTGTGCCTCTGCCCAGGTCTGCTTGCCAGCGTACTCACGCATTTTCAGCGTCAGTACCCGGATATTGAAGTGATTCTTTTTGAAGGGACGATGCAAGAGGTCGCGCTGTGGGTTGAAGAAAGCATCATTGATGTGGGTTTTGTCCCGCTGCCAGCCGACAGGAGCGATAACACACTGATTACGACGGATGAGCTGGTCGTGGTCGTCGCGCCGGGGCATCCGTTGCTGGGGCAGGCGGCTGTCGGCGGTGACGATCTGAATGACCAGAATTTTATTATGGCAAAGAGCGAGTGTTCATTTCAAATGATGGAAATGACGGGCATGGATTCCGAGCAGGCTCATCGCGCTATTCGTTATCAGGCCAGTGACAGCGCAACGATTCTGGCGATGGTGCGCGAGGGACTGGGTATCACGCTGCTGCCGCGCATGATGCTGCCCGCGAATCTGGATGGCGTGGTCGCGATTCGGCTTGACCCGCCCCCACAACTACCCATCGGTCTTGCAATCCGATCCCAAACGGCATCCCCGGCAGCAAAATTATTCACGCAAACGGCGTTAGCGTGGACACAAGCGCAGGGATCGCACAGCGGTTGAGATCAAATCTAGGGGCGAAGGCTGTTAAGCGAGAGCGTCCGTGCGACTTAATTTTATTCTTCGTCGGCGGAAGTTTGATCCTCGATCACGCGCCGCGCGACCTGGCACGACAGCACGACGGATGTCCGCATGTCGCCAAATTCGGCTAACCCCAGCAGCAGATGTTCCAGATCGGGGATTGAGGCTACCGCGACCTTGAGAATATGCGATTCATTGCCGGTGACGCAGTAACATTCGATCACCTCTGGCATGTTGACGACGGCCTTGCGAAACAAAATCGACTGACGCGAGTTGGTCGTCAGATGGACAAAGGCCGTCACGGGAAGCCCCGCTTTCGGCAAATCCAGATCGGCATGATAACCCGTCAAAATACCGGCATCCTCCATCCGGCGCACCCGTTCAGCGACGGCGGGCGCGGTCAATCCAATCGCCTCGCCCATCTCGCGGAACGAGAGGCGGGCGTTCTCCTGGAGCAGTTTGAGCAGCTTCCAGCCGACAGCATCAACTTCGAAACCCATAATGCGAATTTACCTTTCTTTCTACAGTCTGTCTGAGCGTATCACTTTCGAAAATGTCTGTCAACTGGACGCAAAACAGCGTAAAATAGGCTTTCAGGCAATAGGTGATAAGACGTTTTTTGAGGGCTTAAGGGGTCAACACTGGTATTTTCTGGCGCGCGGAATTGAAGCGTTAGATGTGGATAGCCGCCGCAGAAAATATCCGCGTTAATTGAGAATAGACCTATAAGAGCTTATCTGAAAATTCGAGATTTCGTGCCAATACAGGGTTTGTAGGGGCAGGTCTCAGACCTGCCTGTCGTGTATCATGTCATTAGGGCGGGTCTCAGACCCGCCCCTACAAGGCGCATTCCCTGAATATACAAATGGGTTCTAAAGCAACCAAACATCATAAAAAGGCAGGCAGTATGAGCAGTCAGGCAACGACATTAAACGAAACCAATGAAACGACACCCGCCGTGTTCACGTCCAACAAGCGCATGTGGATTATCCTTTCGCTGCTGGCGGTTTACATCATCTGGGGGACGACCTACCTGGGGATTCGATACGCGCTCGAAAGTTTCCCGCCGTATCTGCTGATGGGGATTCGATTCGTGGTGGCAGGTGTCATTTTATTTGTGTTCCTCTTGGCGCGTGGCTCGGCAATGCCGACGCTCAAACAGTGGCGCAGCGCGGCAATCGTCGGTATTTTGCTGCTCGTCGGCGGTATGGGCAGCGTGGCGCTGGCGGAGGAAATGTCGCTTTCGTCTGGTTTGGCGGCGGCTCTGGTGGCGGCGACTCCGTTGTGGGCGATGATTTTCAGCATGATCTGGCGAAATTTTCCGACTCGCACCGATTGGATCGGCGTGTTGATTGGGCTGGGCGGCGTGGCAATTTTGACACTTGAAGGGAATTTGCAGGCGAATCCGGTGGGCGTGGGTCTGGTGATTTTCGCGACGATGAGTTGGGCGCTCGGCTCGGTGTGGTCAAAGCGGCTGGAAATGCCGACGGGCGCGATGAGCAACGCGGCGGAAATGCTGGTGGGTGGGTCGATTCTGGTGATTGTCGGCTTGCTGCGTGGTGAACGCATCGTCGAAGCGCCGACGGTGAATGCGCTGCTGGCGATGATTTACCTGATTACGCTCGGCTCACTGGTGACGCTGACGGCCTATTCGTATCTGCTCAAAAATGTGTCACCCGCGCTGGCGACGAGTTACAGTTTCGTTAACCCGGCGATTGCCTTGCTGCTGGGCGTGTGGCTCGGCGGCGAAGTGCTGACCGGAAGCGCCCTGATCGCGCTGCCCGTGATTCTGGTCGGCGTGGGCGTGGTGCTGCGGGGGCAGGGTCGGAAAGCCGGAAGTCATTAGCCGATAGCTCATTTCAAAATCCATCGCTTGTCTGAATTTAACTCACTGAGTAGAACCCCCTCAATCCAATAAAACAACACAAAACAATCCGACTAGTTCTGAGCAAGTTCCATCTTTAGTCGGATGTTTTATTGTTTGAGGTGGCCTATGATGATTACAGAAAGTCAGGATTTACAGTATCCATGATGTGCCTACGAGCAGTCTGGTAAGTTGCTCAAAATTCCGCCATTGAGGCATTGATGAATCTTACAGTAAGCAGATACGAGAAGCAGGAGAGTATTCACTATCATGCGTACCCTAGCCATTTTGTTATGCCTTTTTTTCAGCCTGGGATTCGAAAGGCAGGTCGCCCATGCTGAAGGCATGAAGAATATCATATTAGGCGCTACCTGGTCACCGGATGGAGAATTTGTGTCCTATGTGGCATCGGACGGGATACATCTGATGGACAAAAATGGTAACAATGATCGCCTTCTCACTCCTCCTACTGGATTTGGTGGATGGACTGCCGACAGCAGTGGTGTTTTCATCATTGAGAACAAAAACCCGGCTGAGGCGGCCTTAAAGTGGTGGGTTTATCCCCTTGATGGGACCGACCCCGTCCAGTTCTTGCCCCAACTGAGATCAATCAATACCCTCGAATATTCAAATGATGGCGAACAGGTTGCCATTTCTGCCCAAGAACACGAATCTGACCCTCATATGATTTGGGTAGCCAATGCCGATGGCAGCCAATTGAAACCGCTGGCAGCATATCAGACGCACGATCTACGCTGGTCTAGCGATGATAAAAGTATCATTTTTGAAACCTTGCTCGAAGACGCTGAAAATCGGCAAATGGTCGAGGTATCAATCGATATAAGTGGCAATCATGAACCTCAGATGCGACCTTCAGCAGATGGGATTTGGTCAATTGGGGACAACATCGACTTTTCCTATGCAACAGACACCAGCCACCCACCCGCGACATTCTACATCACCGATATTCTGGATCATCAGGAGTCTGTGTTCACGATCAATCAATGGGTTGATGCTATCGACTATTCCGAAACAAGCCGAAGCATTGTCTATACAGCTTACTGCGACCCCACCGCTGTTGATGAGGCTTTCTTACATGGCGAGTGGTCTGTTACAGAACAGGAAAAGGTTGAGACAGCATTGTACCTGATCGATACCGTAAAAAGTGAACAGATGGTACTCATTCCTTGCGGCAATGGCTCACAAATTGCGCCATCCTTGTCTCCTGACGGACGAGAAATTCTATTCATCTGGATTAAGGATCAGCGTTGGGATGTCTATAGGATCATCACTGATGAATCTCAGTTCATTAATCTGACAGAAGAATAGGTGACACCTTCGAAACGCTTGAAAAAATGGCGAAAGAATGCGAGTGAGTAATGTTATAATATCTTTCAAATGTGAAGGATTTACTCATGGCCTCTTTACGTGACATTGAAGACGCAGTTTACGCCTTAAATCCTGCTGAAAAAGCACAGCTTCTCCAAAACATCGTGCGCGATCTCGGCGATTCGACACCTGGAATTGAAAGCACCGCTGGTGTCGCTGGAGGGGAGCCGTGCATTGTGCGGACTCGAATTCCGGTGTGGCTGCTGGTTCAGGCGCGAAAATTAGGCGCAAGCGAGGCTGACTTGCTGCTGGATTATCCATCGCTTCGTGCGGAAGATTTGGTCAATGCCTGGGCGTATTATCGTTCGCATCGTGACGAGATCGACCAGCAAATTATCGAGAATGAGACGGCGTGACCTGTGGCGAGGCTTTACGCAGATGAAAACTTTTCCCGTCGCTGGGTAATTCTACTTTGCCTGCTCCAACATAATCGGTGCAGTTTCCATTTCGACAGGCAAACTTCCAGGCTCAAGATGATAGAATTGGCACTCCAACCCAATGACCTGCCCAGCCTCGTTTTTAATGAAGTGGAGATCGCCCGGCGCGTCTTCTTCAATGGGTGAAAGATAGGCCATCATTTTCGGATCGTCAAACCAAACGGTCAGTGTGTTGTCCGTTGGATCAAAGCGAATTTTTATTTTTTCCATACAACCTCGCCTTTTTTCATCTTATCGGCTGGATAAGCAGTAATCAAATATCCATCTCCATTTGTTTGTCGTGCTACAGCGCAGACCAAGCGCTTTTCGTCGGATGTGTAAAATAGATAGACGCTGCTATCGGTACGGCTTAAGCGAATCTCATCTGGTGAGCTTAAAGCGCGTTTGACATCTTCGACTCGTTCGACCATTACGGGATGCTGAGCAACGATTTTGCGCTGCCAATAGATCAGATGGCAATGGACTGCAAATCCGAGCGGTGTCAGCAGGTCAAACAGGATGTCGTCTAATTCATCCATCTCTAAATCTGTCGCATAACTTTTATGCGCATGTCCTTCAGGTAAGTCGAATTATATCATATGAAGATTTCAGGTGCGGTTAATAACGCTCCGATTTGATGCTAAACTTGAAGCAAGTACAAAAGGGAAACCCCGTGACCCTCACCATCTCCAAAGCCACACAGCGGCGATTTATCCTCCATAAACAAGGCTTGTATCCCGCGCAAAGCTGGCAGGGTAAAGACGGCGTGATCGAGGCTGTGCGCTCTGGCGCTGTCGTACAGGTTGATCCGCTGAGTGTTGTTGCGCGTAGTCATGATATTGCGCTCTATGGTCGTGTGAAGGATTACCAACCGAGCATGTTGGATGCCGCGTCGTATCAGGATCGGGCGTTGTTCGATTACGGCGGCGTGGTCATGATCCATCCGATGGAAGAACTGCCCTATTTTCGACCCATCATGGCGCGGAAAGCGAATGAACCTCGCTGGCGCAAATTAGCCGAAGAATTTCCAGATGTCATGCGCGATGTTTACGCGGCGGTGCAGGAACGCGGCCCGTTGAGTGGGCGCGATTTTGGCGGCGATAAGCGGCAGGAGGGCAGTTTTCGCTCGGCAAAAGTCAGCGGGCAGGTGCTTTATCTGCTGTGGCTCTCCGGCGAATTGATGACCCACAGCCGCCGGGGACTAGAACGCCTCTACGACCTGCGTGAGCGAATCGCGCCGCCGGAATTTCAACACGCCGCCACGCCGGACGAAGCCGACGATTTCTTCATGCGCAAAGTTTTTGATGAAGTCAACATCGTCACGGCGCGGAGTTGGCGCAACTGGTACGCGGGGCTGGTCGAGCGCAAGGTCGAAAAATCGGAAGGTTTGACGCGATTGAATGCGCTGGTCGATTCGGGTATCGTGACAGCAATTACGCTGGAAGATGACCCCAAGACTCCGCGCTACGTGTTGACCGAAGATTTGCCACTGCTCGAAAAATTCGCGATGCCTTTACAAACACCCAACGAAATGATTTTTCTCGCGCCGCTGGAAATTGTCAGCACGCGGGGGAGGGCGCTGGCGCTCTTCGATTTTGAGTATATCTGGGAAGTGTACTAGCCCGCTGAAAAACGGCGCTGGGGCTACTACACGCTGCCGATTCTATATGGGGATCGGCTGGTGGCGCGGATGGACTCGAAGTTCGAACGCAGCCGGGGAACGCTGGTGGTAAAGGGCTTCTGGCTGGAAGATCACGCGAAAATGGATGCCGCGTTTATCGAGGCGCTGGCGGCTGGCTTCCGGCGATTTATGGGGTTTATCGGCGCAAGTGAAATTGAACTCCCAGCTCTGGAGTCGCTGCCGTTCTATGAAGAGTTAGTTGGGCAGATGGAGGCGAAATGATCATTTTTCCTGGGTTCACGTGGGAATATCTCATTGAGTTTTTCGAAGCATGGCGCACGAACTATCAAAAGCAGGTTGATACATTTGAATCTGAAATTGATACAGTTGAAAATGAAGTTGATACAGTTGAAAATGAGGTGATTAAACAATACCTGATGAGACACGTTCAAATAGGTCAGGGAAGCATTGATCTTGTTTCAAAATTACGTGGGCATCCTGGAATCGAAAAATATGTGCCACGCCGGGGTATGTGGTTATTAAGTTGGTCTTTAGATAAAGATAGCGAGCTTTCTGTACAGAGTCTAGGAAATAAAGATGAGTATCACCTGAGTTTCGATTCCGGGAAGGCTGAAACTGAGTGGAGTGTTGTGACACTCGATGAGGTTGCTGACCGGGTATATGCGTATATCAGGCGGTTTGAATAAGGACAGTTTCATAGACCCGCTTCAGAAGGTTATAGCCTGTAGGTGGACATGCGATGAAAATTTTCCCTGATTTCACGTGGGAATATCTCATTGAGTTTTTCCAGCATTGGCGGGATAACAACCAAAAAGCGATTGACCCGAATGAGCATGAGATGCTCAATAATTACTATAGACATCTAGCGCAATGGGGGCATGCAATACTCGACCTCATTCCAAAGTTTCGCGAACATCCTCAACTGGGAAAGTATGTACCCTACCGAGGTATGTGGGCATTGCTTTGGTTTCCGTCGGATGCCTACCAAATTCTTTTTCAGAACACCGGAAATGATGGCGAATTTGAAGTCTCTGTTTTGCGCGCTCAGTATCCCCAAGACATCGTTGAGAAAAAGATCGTCTCACAGGATGAGGTTGTCGATCAGGTCTATCAATATATCCTTCAGTATGACGATGGGCTGCGAACGGAGGAGCATGGGTGAGGCAGCAGGCAACAGTTGGCAGTGATTGGCAGTAAAGTGCCTCTATTTGGCAGGCTTTGGTGGGGTAGAGTCGATCTACTTATCCAAATGATGTCGAAGGAGAAACCATGTCGATTCAATTCTGGCGGAAGTGGCTAATTGTCGTCACTGGGGCTGTCATCGTCTATGGCCTGTGCCTGATTTTATTGCCGCAGGTGATGCACACCTTATTTAATGCGCTGTTTTTTTCCTCGTCAGAGGTCGTCCGGCGGTTGGGCGAGGAAGCGGATTTCTTTATCGCGCTCATTTATGGCGTGTTGGGCGCGGTCATTGTCGGTTGGATGACCGCTTTGATGTCGATTTTGATGAGCGACTTCCAGCGTAACACCTGGAACACGATCACGTTATCGGTGGTGATATGGTACATATTGGACACAGGTTTTTCGCTGGTGATCGGCTCAGTTTCACACGCGCTGTTTAACACGCTTTTCTTCGTGCTGTTTGCGATTCCGTTGGGTGCGACTTACCGACAGTTGCGCGAGGTGGGCGCACTTGAACATCGCATCTGACATTTTCCCACCCATCTTCCCAACTTCCAGCCAGTGACCGCCCAACCATCCTGCGCCTATTGTGAAAGCATCGGCAACTTTCACAAGGAGCAGGGAAATGGGAACTATCGTGTTTTTATCGCCACGCAGATTTTTATCATGCCGTATCCAAAGCGGAATCGGCACAGTGGTGGCGTTGGTCGTCTTGCTGATCGTTGCGAGTGAGGCAATATTTCTCACGACTGGAAAGCTGGTTGCTGAGGAACAGCCCAACCCATTCGCGGACTACGAAGCGATTATGCCGGGGCAGTCAACACAAGCATTGACTCCCTATGCCTGCCAATATCCATCAACAGTCTATGCGGTCATTTCCACCATCACACAGTGCCATATTACCTTAATTGGAGAACCGTTTAGCGCTGTCACAGTTATTTTCGGAAATGGGCAAATCCAGCAGCTTCTATTCACCGTGAATGACGCGTTGAATACGGGCGATCTGGCGGGGCAGTGGGGAAGGCCGGATGTGATTGAAAAATCAGATATAGCTTTTTTGCTGACCTGGGATGAAGGTATTTCCGCGATTGCGACGCTGGACACCACATTTGATTACAATTTGCCGGTGCAGTCGGTGTGGTTCTCAGGCGAGGAGTCCGAGTGATTGGGCTTGGAGGATGGCTTGTGTGCGGCTGCGGACATCGAGTTTGCTGAAAATTTCGTTGTTATACCACTTGATCGTGCTGATACTCAGTACCAGCCGTTCCGCGATCTCGCGGTTGGAAAGCCCTTCGGCGATCAGGCGCAGCACCTCAACCTCGCGCGGGTTGAGGATCGTCGTTTGAGGTGGAGATGGGGAATCGTTTTGGAAACCTTGCAATTGGAGGATTAGCCATTGCACTGTTGCCCGAAGGTCAAGGTCTTTCCCGCGTTCGAAGGCTGCCTGGAATTTATCAGGTGGTAATTCCGCTTTCAATTTTTCGAGTGCTTGCTGGCCGTGTTTTTTCGTTGGGTGGGGCAGCGTCCACTGAGCAGGGCGAAATGCGAGTGCGAGTAGCTCCACGGCGCGTACCTCATCGAAAGCCGTCCAGACCTCAACCAGCACATAGGGGATACTAGGCACTAACTGCGGGCCAATTGTCAACGCCTGCTTCAGACCTGCATCGAACAACGGCAGTGCTTTAGAACGCTCTCCTAATAGCCAATGATTCAACCCCAAACCAAGCTGACTCTCCATAATATGCCAGTCATTTTGAGCCTCAAGTGCAAAGGTGAGCTCTTCCTGATGAAATTTTATGGCTTCGCTGTAGTCTTCTTGACGATAGGCACACCAGCCTAAAATGCACAGATTGTCTGCTATCCCGCTGGGATTCCCAATTTCCTCATAAAACGCAAGGCTTTCCTGAGACATTTGTACGGCTACCGTACAATCGTTGTCAAAAAGTGTTTCCACTGCCAGCCAATTAAGTACCCTGGCTGTACCCCAATAATCGCCAACTTCTCTGTAAATAACCAGGCTCTCCCTCAGTAGTCGTATTGTTTTTTCACCCCAGTGCAGCCAGGCCAGTGTTTGTAGAGCGAGGGCTGTTTCCTGACGCGCGGCAAGGCGATCCAGTATGATGAGCGCTTCCTCGACGAGAACCCGACACGACTCCTGCTGCCCTAATGGTTGACCGAACAAGCCATAGCGCACCAGAAGTTTGCTGTAGAGCAGGCTGTGTTCTGCCTTTATGGGGGAAAAGGCATCAATAGCCGACTTGAGCGCTTTCTCTGCGGTATCAAACCACAATCGTGCGTCATAGAAAAACCAGAAACTTTCGAGTATTTTCTCGATTTCCGTAGCTCGTTTCAATTCGACTGCCCACTGCCATGCGATCTGTACATTGTCAATTTCCGTTTGGATCGTGTGCATGGCTGCTCGCTGCTGGTTGCTTTGCAGGTGTCCCCACTGCTGATTCATCAACTCGGCATAGAAGGCGCAGTGCAGATCGTGTGTCTGGTGATTCTCATTAGGCGAGGCGTGAAGCTTTTCTGCGGCGTACTGGCGCAGGAGTTCGTGCAGGTCGTAACGCCCATCTGCCGCAGTTCGCACGAGCGATTTGTCCACAAGTGTGGTCATGTTGCGCAGTGATGCGCCCGCGACATAAGCGGCTGCATCCAGCGTAAAGCCGCCATGAAAGACCGATAATTTTTGAAGCACATTTTGCTCAATAGGGGAGAGCAGATTCCAAGACCAATCCAGCGCAGCCCGCATGGTGCGGTGACGCGGCTCAATATTACGGGTGGAGGTCTCTAAAATTTCCAGACCTTTTTCGATTTCGGCGGCAATTGCTTCACATGTGAGTATGCGCACCCATGACGCGGCTAACTCCAGCGCCAGCGGCATCCCGCCGACCAGACGGCAAATGCGGATCAGCGCGGGCTTTTGGGCATCACGCAGGGCAAAATCGACTTTCACCCGGCGGGCGTGCTGCATAAATAACTGTACAGCGCCGTAAAGCTCGATGTCGTTTTCGGATTCATCTGGTGGAAAATCCAGCCCGCTTAGATCCAGCACCCATTCTTCGACCAGATTCAGCCGTTCGCGCGAGGTGGCGATGATCCGCACATCCGGCGCTGATTTGAGGATCGCCGAGAACAGATCAGCGGCATCCAGCAGATGTTCCAGATTATCTAGCACCAGAAGCAGCGATTTGTCGCGGAAATGGTCGATAAGCTGCTGGTGGGGGTCGCCTCCTGGCATGAAAGAACAGCCGATCTCATTGGCAATCGTGACGAGGACGAAATCGGGCGAACTCAGCGGCTGCAATGGGACAAAATGAACGCCATCGGGAAACTTGAACTGACGTGCCGCTTCCAGCACAAGGCGCGTTTTGCCGATCCCGCCGGGGCCAACGAGGGTGAGCAGTCGGCAGGATGGGGTTGAAAAAAGCTCGACAATTTTGCCGAGTTCGGTGTGTCTGCCGACGAAGGGCGACCCATCCTCCGCGATGTTCATGGTTGATGCAACCTCTTACTCGCTGTAAATCACCGGACAGAAGTCGTAGTTGTCGATAAATGCGGTCAGGCCTTTGCGGACACCATCACGCGGGGCTGATTTTTCCGTCCGCAGGTGGATCGCGAAGCTGCGACGCGGTGCGCCGGAAACATTTGGCCCGCTGCCGTGAAACACCAGCTTGTCGTGGAAGCTGACCCCGCCGGGTGGCAAAACCGCGCTGGCCTGAGTCGATTCCGCACCCTCTGGCGCTTGAAGCTGCATTTTTTCGAACTCGCCGTAGAAATCGCTCTGATCCATCAAACCCCATTTGTGCGAACTGCGAACAAATTTCATCGGGCCGGTTTCCTCGGTCACGTCACTGAGCGCAACCCAGGCGGTGAAAAGCTGGCTGTCATCTTCCCACGTCGGCTGCCAGTAGTGAAAATCCTGATGCCAGCCGATGGTCGGTGCGCCCGTTGGCGTGGCCGATGGCTTGTAAAGAAGCTGCACCCACCACAACTGCACCCATTTCGCGCCTGTGATTTCGGCGGCGAGCTTGCCAATCGCGGGGTGGCTGACGAGCGCCATCACGTCGCTGCTGGAAGTCTGCGGCATCTCGATTTTGCAGAGCTTGTTGGGGTCGTCGCCGGGATTCCAGTAGGAGGGCTGCGGCGCGACTCCGGTGTCGTATTCGCCGCGCCGGACGGCATCCATCCCGGCGATACCACGCGCGATGATGTCGGGCGGGATGATCGGCTGCGGCGTGAGGTAAAAGCCGTCATTTTCGTAGCTGGTACGTGCAGAAATTTTTTGTGCTTGCATGTCAAAAATCCTCTTTTTTGAACGGTGATGGGCAAGATTATACCGATATGACGGCGGTCTATCCAAATATGGGCGATTTAGACCATCACGTACAGGCTACCTAGCCCTTTATCCAAAATCCGTTTGAGGTCACGATGTAGATTACGAGTTTTATACGAAAGGTAGTCTCATGAGAAAAACAATTTGGCTGATTCTATTGGCGATGCTGTTGGATGTTGTCGCAACGCCTGTATTTGCCCAAACAGTTACACCGCAGCCTATGCCAACCACGACACCGGCAGGTGCTGCCGATTTACAAATGCAAAATCTTAACCCACTCAACGTAACGGCTGAGGATGCGGTTGCATTTATTCGCTTCGCGCATGTTTCGGCGGATGCGCCCGCTGTCGATATTTATATCCGCGAAATGGGCGACGCGCCGTTGATCGTTAACCTGGATTATGGCATGGTGACGGACTACATTTTGCTCCCCGAAGGCAGTTACAGCGTCATCACAAGTGCGCCAGGAACAGGCATTGACGGTGATGTCGTGGCGACGATCAATTGGGATGTCGCACGAAATACGTCGTGGCTGATTTCGGTGGTCGGGCTGGTGTCGAACGTTTCGATGAGTGTCGAACCGATCAGCCTGCTGCGAAACGATCTTGCCGATGATGTCTCGCGGGTACGTCTGGTGAACTTTATATCCGGCGCAGAGCCGTTGACTATTGCCAGCGATGCAGGCGACGATTTTGGTCAGGGACTTGGCTGGATGGGCGTGTTTGATACTGAGGTCGTGCCGGGGACATACAATCTGAGCGTCACCGCGCCGGACGGCACAGCGCTTGCCGAAAACGCGGCGGTTGATTTGGCTGGCGGTCAGCTTTCGACACTCTTAATTCTGGGCAGCGCGGATGGCAGTCGTGAAGTCGAAGTGATCCCGTTTGCCAGCACTGCGGATATAGCGCGGGTGCAGATTATCAACAACTCTGGCGAAGCGATGGATATTTTCCTCCGTCCCGGGGATGAACAGGTCGCTACTTCGCTCGAAGCGGACGCGACCAGCGAGTGGATCTCAGTTCCGAGTGGCTCGGTGACTTTTGTCGCCTATGCGCCGGGAACTGGCCCCACCGGACAGGAACTCGCGGCTTGGATTGGCGAATTAAACCCGGCGCGAGATGTGACGATTACTTTTGGCGCAAACGGAGCGACAGAGCAGACGGACATGCAGTTCACCACGCCGGGTGATGACGCGGGGTGAAATTGAGCGTCGTTTAAGCCATTGACGTGTAAAATCGGGCAGGTTTCAGGCCTGCCCTACATATCGTTGATGGATTTAGATTCATGGTGACAACGGGTATAAAATGTTGCCATGCGGATTGACCCTGACGATATGACGAAAGGATTCACCTATGACCGAAGCGAACAGCACGCGAAACTCGAAATTTATCAACGCTCCGCCGGAAGTCATCTATCGAGCCTTTACCGATCCGGCAGCGCTGGCTATCTGGTTCGCGCCGGGGGACATGACGGCTGAAGTGCATCATTTCGACCATCGCGTGGGCGGTGGCTATGAGATGTCGCTGTATTATCCGTCGTCGGAAGCAGGCAGCCCCGGCAAGACTTCGGACAACGAAGATCGCTATACGGCGCGATTTGTCGAACTCACGCCGCCAACCAGAATCGTGGAATCGATCATTTTTGATTCGCCTGATCCGGGTTTTTCCGGCGAGATGACGATGGATGTCACGCTTGAGGCCGAAAATGGCGGGACAAACGTCACCATTCTATTCAGGAACATCCCGTCCGGTATCCGACCCGAAGACAATGAGACTGGCACACGGCTGACGCTGGAAAAACTGGCTCGTTACGTCGAGTAGGGCGACAACTAATCCCCATGAGGTCGAAATTCCGCCCACTTCTTATTTGCGAACGGATGGGCTAAAATAGAGGCTTCACAAAAGCTGATTCTGGGCTGCTATGCAACTACCACTTTTTCAGGAAACGCATGAAGTTGATACCCGCGCGTTGACACGTTGTCTTCGAGCCGCTGTTGTCGCAGTGGACGTGGAGACCGAAACGCGCTGGCCGGGTGTTGGCCCCAGGCTGGATTATGGTCTGAGCTATTCGGCGAATATCACGGTGATCGGGCTGGCGTGGCTGGAAGGCGAAACCATCCAGACGACAGCACTGGCAGCCCCATTTGACGACCAAATCCGCGATTTTTTGA
>JALHNB010000054.1 GCA_022843745.1 Anaerolineae bacterium
GCGGTTGGCCCTTGAGTATATTGGATAGAATATATCCACTCCGCACCGTCAAATGTAGCGCCAAGGATTTTTACACGGGTGTTTGCTGGAATATTTCTAATTTGTTCAGTTGTTATAACCTCGTAAACATCGATACCCATTAAGCTATGGAATATAGGCGTCGGTGTGGGAGTTACATTAGCTAGAGGCGATAGCGCACTTTCAGGCACTTCTGCATAACTGTTTCTTTCATCTGTTACCTCATATATCCATTCAGTTCCATTAAAACGACCTGTATGTATGGTCACACGTGAGCCTGCCCCAATATTAGAAATCGGTGTAGTAAGAATCACAGGGTAAGACCAACCCTCAGAGAGCGAATTGAAGCGCATGGTTGGCGTCGGAATAATGACGTAAGGGTAAGTCGCTGTCGGCATTGGATTTAAAGAGTCCAGCGGTGGCGCTGTAGCCGTAACGATACGCGGATAAATCATTGGAACAGATTGGGAAGCGGGCGAGGGGCGCGTTACCACCATTGCTGCTCCTGCGAACACCAACAGGATCATGAGGCCGATGACCAATTTGGTGTTGACGACCAGATGAGCAGGTAGATAGCGACGTTTGGGCTTGCCTTTACCTTTGGGCTTTTCTTCTAGCTCTTCGATCACCATAAAATTTGAAGTTTTATTTTTCTCGTCCAATTGCTCCGGTTGTAAATCATCACGATCAGACATCCTATTCTCCCGCGTGTGATTTTTCTTTTATTCTATGATCGTTGGCAGGGAGATGTTTGGCGTTCCCCCGCCGTTTGCCCAGCGGATTTGGCTATCCTTACATCTCTTGTTACACTCAAAACCATACGCGAAATTTTATTCATGATTTTCAACTCACTTCTGGAGCAGCCATGACGCGCACATTTCTGATCGACACTGATACCGCTTCCGATGATGCTGTAGCGCTGATTATGGCACTCCGTGCGCCGGACGTAGACGTAAAAGCGATTACCATCGTATCCGGTAACGTTTCTGTCGATAAAGGGACGCGCAACGCACTGTATACGCTCGAACTTTGCGGCGCAAATGTGCCTGTTTATCGGGGAGCAGATCGCCCATTATTGCGCGAACCCGCGAACGCCGAATGGTTTCATGGCATTGATGGCCTGGGCGACCAGAATTATCCGCCGCCCGAAGGCAGGCCGGAAACGACCCATGCGGTTGACGCGATCATTGAAACGATTCTGGCGAATCCAGGGATCGTGGTTGTCACGCTGGGGCCGCTGACGAATCTCGCGCTGGCAGTATCTCGCGCACCAGAAATTGTGCCGTTGGTTAGCCGCTGCGTGGTGATGGGTGGGGCGGCCTGCACTGTCGGCAATACAACCCCGGCGGCAGAATTTAACATCTGGTATGACCCTGAAGCGGCGCGGATTGTTTTTCTCTCCGGCCTGCCTGTCGAAATGGTCGGTTGGGAACTCTGCCGTTTTGATGCCGTCATCAACCCGGATAATATTGCTCATGTTCGCAGCTTGAATACGACATTGGCGGATTTTGTGATCGACTGCAATGCACGAGCCATGCAGGCGGCGTTCGAACAGTCCCGCGAAATCGGAATTGCGCTGCCTGATCCGGTAGCGATGGCTGTCGCGCTTGACCCGACGATTTGCACCCGCAGTAGCAAACACGCTGTGGATGTCGAGACACAAAGCGAATTGACACGCGGCATGACGGTAGTCGATCAACTCGGCGTATCCGGCGACTCGCGGAACGGCAGGTTGTGGAAGCCCGTCATCGAGCGCTCAAATGTGACGGTGTGTTGGGAAATTAATGTCCCACGCTGGAAAGAAATGCTCTATGACGCGTTGGTTTAATTAGATTGTGAGCAATAAAGTGCGTTGGTTTGACTGGATTTGTGAGCTGTTGTTTGGGAGAAGATCAGGTATGTCTGTCACCGATGGCATGATTATCACGGAAAATACGACTCTACAACCCGGCGTTCATTATCTGCCGAACGGTATCAAAATTGCTGCGCCGGGGATTACGCTTGACGGCAACGGCGCAACGCTTGTCGGGCATGACCGCAGCGGACGTGGTGTCATCGTAGATGGACAGGACGGCGTGACGATCAAAAATCTAAAAATTCGTGATTACTATCATGGCATTCACGCCTCACGCTGCAAAGGCTTAAAAATTAAGGATTGCCAGATTACTTCGACAGCGGAACAAGCGCCCAATACAATTTTTCTCGACATCTGGCTGCCTGCCGAGACAGCCTATGGTGGCGCAATTTTGCTATCTGAAGTTGAAGATAGCACCATCAGCAAAAATGACCTCCAACACCAGATGAACGGCCTGCTCACTTACAACTGCAAAAGCCTGACTGTGCGCCAAAACGTGGCAAGTTATTCCAGCGGGTTTGGTATCCATCTTTATGGAACTACTGACAGCCTGTTTGAAGAAAATTTTGCCGATTACTGCTGTCGCTGGCAGCCACGCGGCGAGCGCACGGGACATATGGGCGCAGACGCGACAGGGTTTTTGATCCTATCTGGCTCATCACGCAACATATTTCGCCGCAATTACGCTCGGCTCGGTGGCGATGGATTCTTTATGGCAGGCTTGAACCCGCGTTACGAATTCAAGCCGTGCAACAATAACCTGTTTGAGGAAAATGACGCTTCCTATAGCCCAAACATTGGCTTTGAAGCGTCTTTTTGTCAGGATAACGTCTATCGAAAAAATGTTACCAATTTTTGTAATTACGGCTTCTGGCTTGGTTTTTCGGCTGGGTTCAAAGTTGAAAATAACCAGATGAATTCGTGTAATCAGGCTGGGGTTGCCGTCGAAAATGGCTTTGATTTTGTCATAACAGGGAATACGTTCGCCAATAGTTCACACGGTATCCTGCTCTGGTCAAAGCATATCCCGAATTTTAGTGGTGTCGTGCCGAAGAACGATACCAGCTACAACTGGACAATTGAGACGAATACTTTTACGCGCAACGGGAAGGCGATTCGCATCGCCGCGAATCAGGATCACGGCATCCGGCCTTATGCGCCTGGTGGTGCGCTCCCGCACGATCACACCATTCGAAACAATACTATCCATGACAACCGTATCGGTATCGAACTGGTAAGCGTAGAGAAAACGGTGATGGACAACAATACGTTTGCTGGTAACGTGGAAGGAGATGTTCGCGAATAAATCGAGGCTTATTGTCAAATGTCGATTCGTTCCATCTATTTACTGGTATTGTCGGTTTTAGTTTTCTCGGTTTCCCCAAAAGTTCTCGCTCAAAATGCTATCTTGCCAACGAATGGCTATTTCGTCGCGCCGGACGCTGAAAATGTGCTTCAGGTATGGAGGCTTTCAACCGATGGCAATGCTGAAATGCTCACCCATGCACAATCCAAGATTCTGGGGTTCACCGTCAGCCCCGATGAGCAGCAAATCGCATATTCCAGCGGCGGGCAGTTGTGGCTGCAAAAGTCCAACGCCGAAGCTGAAGTGATTGCCCAGACAGCGGAAGAATATTTTCTTACACCCGCTTTCAGCCCGGAGGGAACGTATGTAGCTTATACCGATGGTGGTGTGCGGATTGTCGATCTGGCGAGTGGATTGTCTGAGCAGGTGCTTACAGACGAGCCACTGAATGACCAGTTTGGCAGTATCCTCCGTTATTATGTGGTTCAGTATCTCGATAACGATACGTTGTATATTCAATATTTTGATTATGGCCCGTATGATGCCGTACCCTATCCGGGTTTATTTGATTTGAAGACAGGTCGTTTAGCTGTTGAAAGTGAACCCCAACCCTACGCAGGACAGTCGATGACTCTGCTGAAGGATGGGCAGCTTTTGTTTACTGCTTACAGCCGGATTGGCAAGGGGATGCCAGGATTAGTGCTGGTTGATGGTGACATTGCCGCGCCTCAAACCCTGCTGGCGGATGAACCGCGCCTGAAAGAAGACCCTGAAAGCGATATTATCATGCCGATTCTCGATGCTGTTGAAGCGCAGCTAGGGCAGATTCGTTTTATCGGTGAGCGTATTTTGCCAGCTTTCGGCTATGAGTTGTTTGATTATGATCTGGCAACAGGTGATCTGATTGTTGATGCCAACATTTTAGAACCAACATCTTCATGGTCATTTCATCAGCTCTCACCTGATGGTAAACTGATTGCAGGGTTAGCGAATTATGATTGGCAAACGGGACAGGGTGGAGATTTGACAATTATCAACCTCGCTACAGGCACACAACTCGATTTGAATGTGCCTGGAAATATCTACAATTTTCAGTGGCATATAACCCCAACATGACTCTGATTGACCTCGACAATGATGAAACCCTGCACACATTCGCAATTTTGAAGCCGAAAAAACTATGAAACCATTCCTTGATCTCTGGCCGTATCTGAAGAGCTATCGCCTTCACATGCTGATTGTTATTTTCAGCACACTCGTCGTAACAGCGATGAATCTGGTGAATCCCTGGCTGGTGCGCAGCCTTGTCGAGATCATCAGCGACCCGAACAGTGAGAGAGATGTGGTCATCGATGGCATTACCCGGCTGACCCTGGGGCTGATCAGTATTTTTCTTGTGCGGGCGGTGTTCCGATTTTTGACTTCTTATATCGCCCATGTGATGGCATGGAATTTCGTCAGCGATCTGCGTGTGGCGCTCTACGGTCATTTGCAGTATCTTTCGCCGCGCTTTTATGCAGACCGTCAAACGGGCGAATTACTCACGCGCGTTGTGAAGGATACGCAGGACATCGAGCCTGTGATCGCTCATTATATTCCCGATCTGATCGTCAATGTGCTGCTCATAGTGGGTGTCGCCGCCATCCTTTTCAGCCTGAATCCGTTTCTGGCGCTGCTGACGATGATTCCGATGCCGCTGCTGGCGATTGACGGTATGTTCTTTGGCAACAGAATGAAAAGCTGGTTTAAAGTCGCTTCGCATCGGCTGGGCGCGTTGAGCGCAGTCGTTCAGGATAACCTGACGGGTATCAAAGAGATTCAGATTTTCACGCAGGAACAGCGTGAGCACGTCCGGGTCAATGCACTTTCCAAACGCACCACAGATGATCGGCTGATTGCCTTAAAATTGCAGGCCATTTTACAGCCGACGATTGAGCTTCTCGCAGCTAGTGGAGTCGTCATAATTGTCTGGTTTGGTGGTCATGCTGTTATCGACAGCGGCCTTAAGATTGAAGATTTGGTCGCGTTTATCCTCTATCTGAACATTTTCTATCAGCCCATTATCGCCTTGTCACAAATGAGTGAGATGTTTCATGCGGGGCTGGCTGGCGCGGAGCGTGTCAGCGAGGTCTTGAATTTAGTGCCGGATGTGCTTGATGGGGCAAAAAGTATTGACCCAGGCCGCGTAAAAGGCGAAATCGTCTTCAATAATGTCAGCTTTGATTATCAACCAGGTGCGCCGACACTGCGTAACGTCACGCTGAAGATCATGCCGGGGCAAACGCTGGCGTTGGTGGGGCCAACAGGTGCAGGCAAAACGACCATCGCCCACCTGATCCCGCGCTTCTATGATCCGCAGCAAGGTTCGATCACGATTGATGGTATTGATGTGCGCGATATTCAGCTAAACGCGCTGCGAAGCAATATCAGCATGGTGTTGCAGGATGTATTTCTGTTCACAGGCTCCGTGCGCGACAATATCCGCTACAGCAACCCCAACGCCAGCGATGAAGAAGTGATCCGTGCCGCTAAAGCTGCCCATGCGCATGGGTTTATCGAAGCGATGAACGATGGTTATGACACGCAGATCGGCGAACGCGGCGTTCGGCTTTCGGGTGGTCAAAAGCAGCGATTGGCGATTGCCCGCGCGATCCTCAAAAATGCGCCGATTCTGATTCTGGATGAAGCGACTTCAGCGGTGGATACTGAAACCGAAGCCGAGATTCAGGAAGCGCTCACGGAATTGATGAAAAACCGCACCTCGATTGTGATCGCGCACCGTCTTTCGACCATTCGTAACGCCGATCTGATCGCCGTGATGAACGAAGGTCAGGTTGAACAGATGGGTAAGCATGATGAACTGGTAATCGGCAACGGCCTTTATGCGCGGCTGCATCAGGCGAGTGTCGCAGTTTAAGGCTTTTGGCCTTATCAACATAATTAAAGTGGCAAATTCCCAGACACAATAATTTGAGCATTTAAAAATACTTGACTCATCAGAATTTTCGTTCTATAATTTATTTGTACGCTCTATAATCATGTGAAATTGGTTTAATAGATCAGTGAGTTATCCCATTTATGTGGGTTAACTGAGAAAACTGAGAAATTCAAAGCCAATTTTGAACCTTCGTAAAGGTGCTGAGTATTTAGGGTGTACAAAACGCTTATGCTGGCGTTAGGGGAATAAAAACAGCTCTGAACATGGGGCGGTTGAAAATCCTCGTACACGGATTGTATAAATCCGCTTTACTCCTTTAGTAGCCCCTTCCGCTCCCTCATGCTAAGGCGGGGGGGCATTTTGTTTTGTTCAACCGCCCACAGTTCAAAAGTATTTCAGTGAAGTAATACTGATTTTAACGTATTTAAATTTGAATGCAAATATTTTGACTAAATTTTTGTGTATTTTGATGGATAATCTGCACAAATTTCGCCGCGACCAAACTGGTTCTTATCGCGGCGAAATTTTTCAATCGCATCGTACTAGCTGCGGATTGTTTCCAGCGGAACTTTCGCGTTAACAATCGGAATTGGCTCGATAGCGTGTGGTGCCGCCCAACGTGCCGCGTTGTAGATAACCTTCAGCACTTCAGGGTTGAAATAGGTCGGAAATGTTTCGTGGCCGGGGCGGAAGTAGAAGACTTTGCCACGTCCGCGAGTCCAGCAGCAGCCGCTGCGGAAGACTTCGCCGCCTTCGAACCAGCTTACGAATACTAATTCGTCCGGTGTCGGAATATCAAAGCGCTCACCATACATTTCTTCGTGAGGCAGTTCGATATATTCGCCCAGCCCCTCGGCAATCGGATGACCTGAGTCAATGACCCAGATACGTTCCTTTTCGTTGGCTTCACGCCATTTCAGGTTGCCACTCGTTCCCATCAATTTTCTGAAAATTTTCGAGTAGTGACCGGAATGCAGCACGATCAGACCCATGCCGTCCAGTACGCGCTTCTGCACGCGCTCGACGATTTCATCTTGGACTTCATGGTGTGCCATGTGACCCCACCATGTCAGAACATCAGTCTCTGCCAGCACCGCTTCAGTCAGGCCATGTTCCGGTTCATCCAATGTAGCGGTTTTTACGTCCAGCCCTTGCTCACGCAGGTACTTGGCGATGGGGGTGTGCATTCCCTCCGGATAAACGTCTGAGACTTCCTTGTGGGTTTTTTCGTGGCGATATTCGTGCCACACAGTCACGCGAGGTGTTGCCATTGTATAACTCCTTAAAATCGGCTGTCAGCGGTGAGCTTTCAGCAATCAGCGAAACAAAACTTGATGTAAATAACTTAAGTTGATCGTCTGTCTCGCAAATAAATCGGTCATTGTGAACCGTTTTCGTAGGGGCGCACAGCCGTGCGCCCACATGAACCCATTTCCAGCTTATTTATGAGACTATCCAATCAACATGCGATTCAATTAAACGGCTACAGGTTGCCCGTTTTTAGCGGCGGAGGCTTGAATGGCATCCCAGAGACGCGCCATACGCAGACCCACTTCTGGCGGGCAGGGATTTTCCTGTTCGCCCGCGCGGACACGCAGGAATTGTTGCCACGTCCCCATCGAAGGCGGCACGTCAACAGGCTTTAACTCGGTTTCGCCCTTCATCTGAGCTTCGAGATAGCCACCCCAGACACCTGTCCGCAGCATACCGTTGGTGCAGAGAACGCGAATATCCGTCCCTGTAACGCCGGACTCGCCCATACCGTTGAGCGTGACCAGCCCGCCGGATTTCAGTTTGCCGATGACGACACCGTTAATATCAACAGCGCGACCCCGATTGTCGATCCATGCGGCGACTTCGGTGAATTCTTCGCCAGCCAGATCAACGACAGTGTTGAGCATATGTGCGCCGGTATCGAATAAATAACCGCCGCCCGAAATTGGTGGGTCTTGCCGCCATGTGCCAGCGGTCAATGCCGCCCAGGTTTGCCACACCGCAGCGTTGATGCCGAGCATTTCACCCATTTCGCCGGAGCGCAGCATCTTGACGGCTGTGCGAACCTGGGGAGACATACTGCCGTTAAACGCAACGACGACGAGTTTGCCAGTCTTGTTGCGAACATCGATCAGGCTGTTGGCTTCGGCGGCATTCATGACCATTGGTTTTTCAACCAGCACATCCAATCCGGCCTGGAGCGCGGCGGCAGCTTGGTCGTGATGCTGGGCGTGTGGCGTGATGATAAAAGCCACATCGACATCACCAATATGGTCGGTGAGAAGGGCTTCCAGATCGGGTTCGTTCGGTGGGGGTTGGAGTCCGGCTTCGGTGAACATCGCGGCGGCTTTTTCGTAAGCGGCTGGCGAAGGTTCGCAAATCCAGGCGATTTGAGTAGTATCGGTTTGCTTGAGCATTCCCTGAAGGTGATGACGTGCCATACCGCCAGAACCGATCAAGGCGACGCGGGTAACTTTTGAGGTTGCCATAAAATGAATTTTCTCCAGAATGTACAGAAATAACCAGCGAAAGAGCCAAAACGCTATTGTACCCCATCCTCCAAAATGCGAAATGGCCTTTGCACCACCAATGGTTATCTTATAAAATCTCCCTCACCAAGAGATAGGAAAATTCACCCATGTCCGACATTCTCCTCCAATTCGTCCAACTGAGCGACACACATTTCCTGATGCCTGGTGTCAGACCGAATTACGACAATATCGAAAAGGAACTCGATTTATACTCACGGCAAATCCTGGCGCTGCCCTATGATGGAGCAGAGGCTGCCGAGGCCGCTGTGCGAGAGATTAACAACTTGCCATTTCACGTTGATTTCGTGCTGCATACAGGCGACGTTGTTAATGACCTGACAAAGCCGGAAGAACATGCCTATGTGCGTGATCTCTTCGCTAAGATCAAATATCCGATTTATTACCTTCCGGGAAATCACGACAACGCAGCCATGATTCAGAGCATTTTGCAAGGGCGTGATGCCTCAGCATCGTTTGATTACGAATTTGAGGATAATGACGTGCAAATCGTTTGCCTCGATAGCAACGGTACAAACCCGCCGCATTCGGGCTGGTTGGACGAAAGTCAACTGGATTGGCTGGAAAAAATCTGTATGGCTGAGGATGACCGCCCCTTAGTGATTGGCTTGCATCATCAGCCTATTCCAATAGGTGTTCCCTGGTTGGATAACCTGGCGCTCCTCAACGGTGATGCCATGCACCGGATTTTGTTGAAGGCCAAACATCGTGTGCGCGGTGTGTTTTACGGGCATATCCACCACGCTGTCGATATTGTGCGCGATGGCATTCTTTATAGTGCAGCGCCGAGTGCCAACTTTCAATTCCTCGGTTGGCCAGGGTATGAGGTCGCTTCATTGGAAGAAGGCGGGTTGTGCGGTTTTAACGTCGTCACGGTTACAGCGGACACGACTTATGTGCGCCGACATATGTATGCGGTCAAACCATGAAAATTGTCGCGTTTTGCATCAATCCACTTTTCCCCGATCTCGTTATGGGCGGGGCGACCAAGCATCTCAAGAGTATCGCTACCCATCTCGGCGAATTGGGGCATGACGTAACCGTGCTGGCAACCCGCCGTGCGGATAGCAGCGAACCATTTCGCTGGCATGAAAATGTGCAGGTTTTGCCGATTTTGCGCTTCCATCAGCCTTTTCCCCAGCCTTACGCTGCCCCAGCCTATGATCTGGCGGCAATTTTGCAGGATGTAGGTGAATATCTGGAAGGCGCGGATCGCTTTTACATGCACGACGGCGAATTTTTATTTCCCTATGCCTACGAACACATACCAACGGTGGTCTCGCTGCGGGATAATGTCTACCCAGAAACGCTGCAAGGCGGCTTTTTATTCCAGGGCGATCATTTGGTTTTAATCTCGGAATACGCGCGGCAGTATTTTCTGCAAACGGCGGGGCGCTTTTTCCCGGACTACGAAAAACGAACTGTCGTGATTCACAACGGGGTCGATTGGGAGCATTTCAAGCCGACAGCGGCGGGTAAAATCCTTGATCTGATCCCGATTCAGCCGGGAGCGTACCCGGTTGTTCTGCACCCGCACAGGCCGGAGGAGAGCAAAGGTATTCGCGAGACGATTGCCGTCGTTGACCTGCTGGTTCACCAATATGGTTTCAGCGATTTGAAAGCACTCGTCCCCAATTGGCTCGATCTGACATTTTCAGCCGAACTGCGGGCATTTTATGAGGAGATTCAAGGCGAAATTACGCGGCGCGGCCTGAACGACAATTTTGTGTTTCACGGGTGGGTGCCACAGTCGTTGATGCCGGAATATTACAGTCTGGGTAGCGTGACGCTGGCGTTGGGCAGTTTTGTCGAGTCGTTCGGCAATTCGGTTTACGAATCGCTCGGCTGTGGAACACCGTCAATCCCGGTGCGCATTTCCTCTCACCGCGAAATCCTGCCGGAAACCCTGATTGACAAGGTTGATTTTGGCGATATTGAAACTGCCGCACATATCGCAGCGCAGGTTATCGGGGAAAAACGCCGCACATCGCCAGAGACGTTGGCCTATCTGCACGAGCATTATTCCGTCGATCAGCAGCGTGATGCTTACGCGGATGTGATTTTGAATGCGCGTCGTTCAGGAGAACTGAAATATAAACTTTCACCGATTGGCGACCAGACTCGATTCATGTTACCGATTTGGTGCTATCCGTCGGCGCGTGGAATTTATCACGATTTTCGATCTGATTATCTGCAATCAGTATCATTGAACGCACTGGTGGCAGCTTTTCCGCAGGGCTTTACGTTTGCTGAGGCGCAAACGCAGGGAATCGGACGCGACGACGTGCTGAACTGGTATCGCGAAGGTTATCTTACGCCTCAGCCTTAACCGCAGTGTGCCTCAATCTTGACCGGAAGCCCGTGCAATAGCGTTTTCAACGGCGCTGGGAAAACGGGTTTCGAAATCTAAGATGCCGACCCATTCCGGGATGATGCCAATGCGCATCATCTTAGGGGCGATGGGACGCATTTGTGAGAGCCACTGGTTTGCGCCTTCTTGCCCCATGACTCGGACGCACATGAGTTCATATTCCGGCACAATACCATCCATCAGTTTTAGGCTGCAAGTGCCGCGAATGAGTAGCACTTTATAAGGCATCCCGTCGCTGTCGATGGTGAGCGCGACCTTCGAATTTTCTTTCAGAGCCTTCATCTTGGGTGCGTCGGGTGGTGTTCCGAGGACGATTTCGCTACCTGTCCAATGGAAGCCGATTGGGATAACGCGCGGTGTCCCATCTGTCCAATTGTAGGCCAGACGTGCCGGGATAGTGGATTGCAGCATCTTTTGGGCGACTGGATCATTTAATAAATCGAGACTTCCTTGTTTGGTAGGCATTATTTCCCCTCTTGAAATAATCACATAAAATATTTGTTTGTTATATTTAATGATATGAGAATTCGCTACTATCGTCAATCAATCGGAGGCAAGATTTACTATTCAGTGATTGTTATTGTTTGATGGAGATTTTAAGGTTGCCATGATTGGAGTTCACGCATCTGCTGTGTTTTCTTGATCTGGTGACCCTTCATACGCGCTAACACGTCATCAAGAATCTTAACAGCATCGACCACATAGGGGCCTTTGTTGAGCATTACGCACTCCGCCCGTTGGGACATGGCCGCATCGGTCATTTCTGCGCGTGAGGGCGTGCCTTTTTTCACGAGTTGTTCCAATACCTGGGTTGCCCAAATCACGGGGACATGGGCTGCCTCACACAGCCACAAAATTTGCTCCTGGATTTCGGCTAGTCGTTCATAGCCGATCTCCACAGCCAGGTCGCCACGTGCGATCATGACACCGAATGGCTGCCTTCCGGCGGCACGGACGATTAATTCAGGCAGATTTTGGACGGCGCGCTTGGTTTCGATCTTGGCGATAATGGCAATTTTGCGGGGGTCTGGCAGACGTGCAGCAAGTTCAGCTTGCAGCGCTTCGATGTCTTCGGCCTCCTGGACGAACGAATAACCAATAATATCGGCGTTGTAGGCGATAAAATCCAGGTCTTGCTTATCTTTTTCGGTTAGCGGGGCAAGCCTGATGAGAGTTTCGGGAAAATTGATGCCCTTGTCCGGACGGAGGCGTTCGCCCTTTGTGCGAGCGTGAGTTACTTCCAGAACGAGGCCGTCATCTACAATTTTTTCGACGCGCGTTCCAAGTTTGCCTTCATCAATCCACACGGGTGCACCGATCTTGACCTGATCGAGAACTTCTGGTATCTGGCAGCTTGCCTGGATCGGATATTTTTCGGAGGTTTTCGGTGTGTCACGCCGGAGCAAAATGCGATCCCCTTTAAACAAACGCTTTCCTTCGGGTATAGCAACTTCACCTGTACGATTCTTTGGCCCTGCCAGATCCATATGAACTTTGCAGGAGCGTCCTAATTCTTGTTCGGCGCGGCGCAAATTAGCGATCATCGCAGCCCACTCCGTCGCAGAATCGTGAGCGCAGTTAATCCGAGCGCAGTTCATACCGTATTTGAGTAAATCACGCACCAGATCGTAATCAGTCGCAGCCTCCGCGGGAAATGTGACCATAATAAACACGGATCGATTTTCAGGCGTTTCGCCGAAAACAGCTTTCGTCTGGCGCTCTAACATGCGGTTGCCACGGAAAAAGGCGCTCAAGCGTGGGCGGGGCGGCAGTGTTCGAGAATCGCGGTCACAGATCACGCCAAGTGTTTGAATCACGGCATCAAGGCTCTCCATAACACGCGCTTCGGAACGCCCTAACGACGACAACCCCCAGGGCATTAATGCTGTTTGTAGCTGGCGTAGATCATGACGCCGCAATACAAGATAATAAGCGAGATTTTGTGCGCTGATGGCGAAAGCGCGTTGTTCGATAAAAGGCCGCCACTGAGTAAAAGTTTCACTGCCGCGATCACAGATATCACGACGCAGATCAAGCAGCGAGTCTAATAATTCCTTTGGATTGGAAAGATCCGAAATCTGTCCGTTCATTGTTTTAATCCTCTCTAATAATCACAATTTATCTACGAATCTTAAACCTTTAGAGAGAAAATATGCACATTGATACCCACATTGGTTATATTTGGCGTAAATTTCCATGCAAACGTAATGACTTGTTTCAAACTGTATACCTATTTAATGTATAGGATGCAATGTTCAAAACGTCTATGAATTAGATTAGACTAGGAGGAAATATGACAAAATTACATGAGTTAGCTGATCTCGGCCAGGCTATCTGGCTTGATTATATCCGCCGTTCGTTTATTCAATCGGGTGAACTGCAAAAATTGATCGACCAGGGTGTACGTGGTGTAACATCCAATCCGGCGATTTTTGAGAAAGCGATTGGACACAGCAACGATTATGACGATCAGATGCAGGAATTGGTCGTCGCGGGTAAGTCGGTGGAAGAAATCTACGAAACGCTCGCCGTAGACGACATCAAACAAGCAACCGATCTGTTCCGTCCGGTTTATGACCAGACGAAGGGTGAAGATGGCTACGTCAGCCTGGAAGTCAGTCCCAGTCTGGCGAATGACACGCAGGGGACATTGGCGGAGGCGCGGCGGTACTTTGCCGAACTTCATCGCCCGAACCTGATGATTAAAGTTCCGGCTACCGCAGAAGGCATCCCAGCCGTTGAGCAGTTGATTAGCGAAGGCATCAACGTCAATATCACGTTGATGTTCTCGATGGAACATTACGAAGCAGTTGCCGAAGCGTATATCGCCGGGCTGGAAAAATTAGCGGATAACGGTGGTGATCTAAGCCAGGTGAGTTCGGTAGCGTCATTTTTTATCAGCCGTGTGGATGCCAAACTTGATCCTAAGCTGGTTGCGGCGGGTGCGGCTGATCTCAAGAGCAAAATCGCGATTGCCAATGCCAAACTCGTTTACCAGCGTTTTAAAGAGATTTTCAGCGGCGAACGTTGGGACAAATTAGCGGCTAAAGGCGCACGTGTTCAGCGTCCACTGTGGGCCAGTACCAGCACGAAAGACCCCGCGCTGCCCGATACGCTTTATGTCGATACGCTCATCGGCGCACATACCGTCAACACCGTGCCGCCGGAAACGCTGGACGCTTTTATCGATCATGGCACTGTCGCTGTCACGGTTGAAGATGGTGTAGATGAAGCCCGCGACCAGATCGCAAAATTGGCGGAGGTTGGCATTGACCTCGATGTTGCCACCGACGAATTGCAGGTTGAGGGTGTCGATAAATTCATCAAGCCATTTACATCGCTGCTGAACACGATCTCCCAGAAACGCGATGCTATGCGTGCCGAGTGGCCGAATGTCTCTGCGCAGTTGGTCAAAAAACAGCAGGACGCGGTGGATGCAGCGCTGAGTGAAATCGTCCGCGACAAAATCGTTGAACGCATCTGGAAGCACGATCACACCGTTTGGCGGCCTGATCCCACTGAAATCAGCAATCGTCTGGGCTGGTTGAAAATCGCGGAAGATTTACAGGCTCAGTTTGGCGATATTAAAGCGCTGGTGGATGCCGTGCGTGCCGAGGGCTACACACACGCGCTGCTGATGGGCATGGGCGGGAGCAGCCTCGCGCCAGAGGTATTCCGCAAGACGTTTGGCGTAGCGGCAGGTTATCTTGATCTCGCTGTACTCGACAGCACCGACCCCGGCGCTGTCCTGAATCATGATCGTGCGCTTGATCCGGCTAAGACGCTGTATATCGTCTCATCCAAATCGGGTGGAACGGTTGAGGTGATGTCGTTCTTCAAGCATTTCTACAATCGCACTATCGAAAAAGTCGGCGCGGAAAAAGCGGGTGCGCATTTTATCGCTATCACCGATCCCGGCAGTTCGCTGGAAAAACTCGGCAAGGCGCATCAGTTCCGCACCGTGTTTTTGAATGATCCCAATATCGGCGGGCGCTATTCGGCGCTGTCCCATTTTGGGCTTGTCCCGGCGGCGCTGGTAGGCGTAGATGTGCCGAAACTGCTCGAACGCGCGATCAAAATGGCGAAGGGCTGCCAACTCCCTGGCGCGGATAACCCGGCAGCATGGCTGGGCGCGATCATGGGCGAATTGGCGAAAACCGGACGCGATAAAGTGACAATCATCGCGCCGTCACAAATCGCAGGTTTTGGCGATTGGGTCGAGCAGTTGATCGCCGAAAGCACAGGCAAGGACGGCAAAGGTATCCTGCCAGTTGTGGGTGAGCCGTTGGGCAGCCCGGATGTTTATGGCAATGACCGCCTGTTCGTTTATCTCCATCTGGAAGGTGACGATTCGCAAGCGCAGGCGCTCGAAGCACTGGAAAAAGCCGGACACCCTGTAGTCGCGTTGAATCTCAAAGACCGCTATGATTTGGGAGGGCAGTTCTTTCTGTGGGAACTGGCTGTTGTCGTCGCCGGATATCGTATCGACATTCAGCCATTTGACCAACCGAACGTCGAAAGTGCGAAAATACTGGCTCGCAAGATGGTTTCATCGTACATGGAATCGGGCGCACTGCCGGAGCAAACGCCGCTGTTGAGCGAAAAGGGCATCACAGTTTACGCCGATTTATCCGCTAACACATTAGAGGCGGCCTTAGCTGAGTTCCTGAAGCAGGCTAAAGCAGGCGACTACATCAGTTTTCAGGCTTACGTGACTCCGACCAGTGAAGCGGATGATGCGCTTTTGAAGCTGCGGACTCAACTGCGCGATCAAACGAAATTAGCGACAACGGTTGGCTATGGCCCGCGCTTCCTGCATTCAACAGGTCAATTGCACAAAGGTGACGGTGGAAACGGGTTATTTATCCAGTTCACATCTGACCCGGTTGAGGATGTGCCGATTCCCAACGATCCTGGAAGCCTGGAGTCGTCCATGTCTTTTGGCGTGTTGAAATTGGCGCAGGCATTGGGAGATCGCGAGGCGCTGCTTGAAAATCATCGCCGCGTTATTCGCCTTCACCTCGGCAAAGATGTGGCGGGCGGATTAGCAGAAGTTCTGAAAAACCTATCTTAACGTCATAGGCATATTGTGAGGCGATGGGAGCAACTTCTATCGCCTCAGCTAGAGTGCGTTTTTGCAAGACAGGCAGACATTTCGAATGGAGCAAGGGATATGATTTCTGCTGGGCAGAACCCTACATTGGACACTTCAGTAGAGCGTCGTACCGATAATTTGAGTTTTTTGACCGTAATGTCTGGCTATCTGATTGTGTGCGTCGTGGCGATCCATACGCTGGACTTATATTGGCGTAGTTATAATAACGGCGGGCTGTTTATCAATTTGAATTTTCCGCATAAACTCGTTGAGCTGATTATCCGTTACGCGGTGCCCATATTTGTCTTTATTTCGGCATTCAAATTTCAACTCTCCTACGAACGGAAGATGAAAACAGGTAAACCGTTCTTGATGGGCGAATATGTTCGATCCCGAATTGAGCGCTTAATCATATCTTATCTGGTCTGGTCGGCATTTTATCTTGTATTACGTATTGTCCGAGATTTTATCCAGACACGCGCATTCATCTGGCCTTCGCCTCAAGAGTTAAACGGAATTTTAATCGGCTACGGCAATTTTGCCTATCAATTATGGTTTATCCCGATGTTGTTCGTGGTGTCGATAGGCGTGATCTTTTTGAAATTTGTCGTTAAGCGTCCTGAAATTCTGTACGTTGTGTATATAATCCATATCCTGCTGACCGTTGTTTTTCCAAATACGATCAATTACTTTCCACTGTCAAATTGGCTTTCGTATTTTCTGAGCTTCGAAATTGGATTATACTGCGCACGTGCTTATCTAAAACAAGCCAGGTTGCCAAATTTCCTGATCATAACCTTATTTTGGTTGGGTTTGTGCCTGTTGAAGCTTGTTAATCAAAATCTGCAAGTGGATGCATTTCTGGACCTGATGCTGTTCATTGTCGCTCCAACTTTTGTTTATCAAGTTGCTATAAATTTTTTCAGCCAGGTGAGCGAGAAGAATATACTTTATCAGATTGGCCTCTATACCTGGCCGATTTTCCTGATTCATGCGCCTTTTCTCACCTCGTTGACGACATCGGCACTTGATCGATTTCACGTGTATAGCCTTTTAACAGCTTTGCCGATTACTTTGGGGATCACGTTAGTGAGCATTGTTATTTACAAGATCATCGAAAGATTTAGCCCCAAACGATTGATGGGTGTTCTTTTTTAGGGAGAGTAGTTTGAGCATTGATATGTCGCACCTCAAACAGCAAGCTGCTGAACGCGCTGTCGAATTTATCGAATCCGGCATGGTTGTCGGTCTCGGTTCGGGCAGCACAGCCATTTTGGCAGTACGCGGCATTGGGCAGCGGTTGGCAAACGGTCAACTGCGTGATATTCGCGGGATTCCGACCTCGGTTGTGACCGAGACAGAGGCGCGACAGCTTGGTATTCCGTTGGTGACGCTGGAAGAATGCCGCGTTATCGATGTAACGATTGATGGCGCGGACGAGGTTGACCCACGGTTTAACCTTATAAAGGGCGGAGGTGGTGCGCTCTTGCGTGAAAAAATCGTCGCCCAGGCCAGCAAGCGTGAAGTCATCATCGTGGACGAATCAAAACTGGTTGAAAAACTGGGGACAAAATGGGCAGTGCCAGTGGAGGTGATTCCCTTCGGTTGGCATTCGCAGTATGATTATCTGGTATCACTTGGTGCGCAGGTCACGCTGCGTCGTTCTGGTGATAGGGTGTTTAACACCGATCATGGCAATGTGATTCTGGATTGCCAGTTCGGATTGATTGATGACCCGATAGCGCTCGGCGCACAGCTCAAGAGCCGAACCGGGGTTGTCGAACATGGGTTATTTTTGGGGTTAGCAAGCGATGTCATTGTCGCCAGCCCCGAAGGAACACGATTTCTGAATCGAAAATAGCGGATCATATTTTCGGCGGACTGCCTGAAATGCTGACCGCTGTATCTGTTTGCTAAAAGCTGGTGGTAGACAGCTTATCAATTTTACTACAGTGGCGGACAAGCTTATCCTGCTACAATGGCAGACAGCTTATCTTAATTACAAACGAGGAGTAATGATTATGAGGTTGGCACTGGTTGGGTTGGGCAAAATGGGCGCGAACATGGTTCGCCGTCTGGTGAGAAATGGGCATGAGGTCATTGTTTTCAATCGCAGCAAAGGGCCGGTTGAAGAAGTGGCAAAAGAAGGCGCAATCCCAGCCGAGTCGCTGGCGGATGTGGTCAGCAAGCTGCCAACACCGCGCGTCGTGTGGCTGATGCTTCCGGCAGGCGATGTGACCGAAGAACATCTGCATCAGTTTATGGATTTGCTGTCTCCGGGCGATGTGATCGTCGATGGCGGCAACAGCAATTTTAACGACACGATTCGCCGTGCCGAGATGGTCAAGGCGAAAGGGCTGCATTACCTGGATGTCGGTACAAGCGGCGGCATCTGGGGCATTACCGAAGGCTACAGCATGATGGTCGGCGGTGAAAAAGAAGCTGTTGAGATTCTGCGTCCGGCGTTGGAAACGCTTGCGCCTGCGCCTGATTTGGGCTGGGGGCATATGGGGCCAAGCGGATCGGGCCATTTCGTCAAGATGGTGCATAACGGCATCGAATACGGCATGATGCAAGCCTACGCTGAGGGCTTCGATATTATGCGTGCGCGCAAGGATTTTAACCTCGATCTGCATCAGATTTCAGAAGTCTGGAAATATGGCAGTGTCGTGCGCTCCTGGTTGCTGGATTTGACAGCCGATGCGCTGAAAGAAGACCAGGAATTGAGCGACATCGCGCCCTACGTGACCGACAGCGGCGAGGGACGATGGACAGTATTCGAATCGATCAATATGGATGTACCCGCGCCGGTGATTACGTTGGCGCTGCAAATGCGTTTCATCAGCCGCCAGGATTCGAGCTATGCCGCCAAATTATTAGCGGCCATGCGTAAAGGATTTGGGGGTCATGCAGTCAAATCTGCAAAATAAGGCAAATCAATGAGCGAGTCAACCACTGTTGTGATTTTTGGTGCGTCGGGCGATCTGACCAAGCGGAAGCTCGTCCCGGCGCTGTATAACCTGTATCTCAAAAAACGGCTGCCGGAAAAGCTGAATGTCGTCGGCATTTCGCGCACAGTTTTCAGCCATGAGGAATGGCGCAGCCGGATGCGCGAAGGCGTAGAGGAATTTTCCGAAAATACGTTTGACGAAAAAGCCTGGAATACTTTTGCTGACCAGCTATGGTATACGCCGGGGAACGCCGATCAGTTGCCTGATCTGAAAGAGATTTTGGCTTTTCTGAGCGAGAAAGAAGAGAAAAACGCTAACCGCCTGTACTATCTCTCAGTTGCGCCTGACCTGTATATTCCGATTGTGCAAAACCTGGGGCAATTGGATATGGCGCGCGAGAAGGAGGGTAAGGTATGGCGGCGTATCGTCATCGAGAAGCCGTTTGGGACGGATTTGAAGTCCGCACAAGACCTGAACGCCGAGGTGCAGTCCGTTTTCCGGGAAGAACAGGTCTATCGGATTGACCATTATCTGGGTAAAGAAACGGCGCAGAACATCATGTTTTTGCGCTTTGCCAACGCCATTTTCGAACCCATCTGGAATCGTAATTATGTCGATAGTGTGCAGATTACGGCGCTAGAGCAAGTCGATGTCGGGCATCGCGGTGCGTATTACGATACGTCCGGTGTGCTGCGCGATATGTTCCAGAATCATCTTCTCCAGATTATGGCGTTGATCGCGATGGAACCGCCTGCTTCGATGGAGCCGGACGCGCTGCGCAATGAAAAGACGAAAGTTCTGAGTGCTGTACGTCCGATTGATCCCTTCGATACGATCTGTGCGCAGTACAACGGTTATCGGAAAACAAAGGGTGTCGCAAAGGATTCGCACACGCCAACCTACGCCGCGTTAAAGCTCAACATCGACAATTGGCGCTGGCAGGGGGTGCCGTTTTACCTGCGCTCCGGCAAGGCACTGAATCGAAAGGTGACGGAAATCACCGTCGTCTTTCGGCAGCCGCCGCACATGATGTTTGGCAACCAGAACGGCGGTAACTTCACGCCGAATGTTCTATCGATCTGTGTTCAGCCGGACGAAGGTATTCACCTGAGTTTTGAAGCCAAAGTGCCAGATTCGCCTCGTCAGACACGTTCTGTCGATATGGAATTTCATTATGCGGATGCGTTCAGCGAGTATGTTATCCCAGAAGCGTATGAACGTCTGCTGTTGGATGCGCTCATCGGCGACCCGTCGCTATTCACGCGCAGTGATGGAATTGAAGTATCATGGAAGCTGATGGATCCGGTTATTCAGGTGTGGGAATCGGCAGAAGCGCCCGAACTTGCAACCTATAAGCCGGGCAGTTGGGGGCCGGATGAATCGGATGAGCTTTTGGCGGATGATGGTCGTACCTGGCGTTTAGGCTGTCTGGATGATGAGGTCATAGGATAATGAGCATTCGCGTCTATCCCGATGCCGATCTGCTGAAAAGGGCAGCGGCAGAGCATGTTATCACGTTGAGCGAAGCCTCCATTAACGCGCAGGGATATTTCAGCATCGCTCTCTCTGGTGGCTCGACACCGAAAGCAGTCTATGAACTGCTGACGGATAAGGCTTTTAGCCGTTATGTTGATTGGGAACATACGCATATCTTTTGGGGGGACGAACGCTGTGTCCCCCCGGATCACACTGAGAGCAACTATCGAATGGCGCGAATGACGCTGCTCGATAACGTCCCGGTGCCATTTACGAATATCCATCGGATGAAGGGCGAGCTTGACCCGGCACAGGCGGCAGCCGATTATGAACAAATGCTGCGCCAGTTTTTCGCTCGCCGTCGGGATGGTGCGGTTCGGTTTGATTTGGTGCTGCTGGGCATAGGTGATGATGGGCATACCGCGTCGCTGTTTCCAGGGACAGCCGCACTTGAAGAAACCGAACGGCTGGTGGTCGAGAATTATGTCGAAAAACTGGAAGCATGGCGTTTGACACTGACTGCACCTACGATCAATAACGCAGATCGTGTGACATTTCTGGTTTCGGGAAAATCGAAAGCTGAAACGCTCAAACAAGTCATCGAAGGTCCTCCGCAACCCTACGAGCTTCCCGCGCAGCTTATCCAGCCTGCCAGCGGTAATTTACTGTGGCTGCTTGATGCACCTGCGGCTGCCAAACTTTCAAAATCAACTTAGAGATAATTTATGCTAATGCCGCCCGATCAAGTAACTTATTATCAAACCGTATGGAATATTGTTCGCCAGATTCCCACAGGGCAGGTGGCGACTTATGGGCAGATTGCAACGATGATCCCGCCGCCGGAGAGCGTCAACCCGCCGGATTATGACCGGATCGCGCCACGTTGGGTCGGTTATGCCATGAATGCTGTTTCCGCACGAGATGCCCAGGATATTCCCTGGTGGCGCGTCATCAACAGCAAAGGCGGGATCAGTCTGGCAGAAGGCAGCCAGTCAGCCACCCTTCAACGATCACGCTTGGAGTCCGAGGGCATCATTTTTAATGAAAAAGATCAGGTTGATTTTAACCAGTGTGGATGGAACGGGCCAGATGACGACTGGCTGCGCGAGAATGATTTATCCAAGCCGCGCCCCCTTCGCAAACCGCCAAAAGACAAGCCGGAACAGATGAACTTGTTATAACCCGTTTCGTCTCTTCGGCGATCCAAAACTATTTTTACCGATATTGATTAATCTCATCTCGCAATTCCTTCGCCGCCGCGCCGGGGTCTTCTGCAAAGATGATCCCGCGCGAAGAGCTGATAATCATGCCTTTTTTCGCACCATTCAGCCCTGCCTGCACCGTTTGTGCCACATCGCCGCCTTGTGCGCCCACCCCCGGTATGAGGAACGTCATCTCGCCAGCGATCTCGCGGGCTTTTCGCAGGTCGTCGGGATAAGTCGCGCCGATCACCAGCATACAGTTGCCATTTTGATTCCAGTCGTCGCGGACTTTTTCAGCAACGATCTGCCAGAGTGGTTTGCCATCTACCAATAAATCCTGCAATTCCCCGGCGCTGGGGTTCGACGTTCGGCAGACAATAATGCAGCCTTTTTCGGTACGTTTGAGATATGGCGCTAAAGAATCTTTGCCCAAGTATGAATGTAGTGTGACGGCATCGAAACCGAACCAATCAAAAATTGCTGAGACATAGGCGAGGCTGGTTACGCCATTGTCACCACGTTTGGCATCGCAGATCGTCAAAATATCCGGGTGATTCTGGTGCAGATATTCGAGCGTCAGCTTGAGCGCCATCATACCGCGATCCCCACGCGCCTCATAAAAAGCGATGTTGGGTTTATAGGCGCTGGTATAAGTATGCGTCTGGTCGATGATCCAGCGATTAAATGAAAATTGCGGGTACTCGTAGTGCATGAATTGTTCGGGAAGCTGCGTATAGTCACTATCCAAACCGACGCACAGCAGCGAATTTATCTGATCGACGCGCCGGTTATATTTTTCGATGGCATTCATGCCTGAAGTCCCTGACTTTCTGCCCAGCGATGTGGGTCTTTGAGCCAATCCTCAATCAAAGCAAGTTGTGTCGCGTTAAAAAGATCCATTTTTACGGCTTCCTGCACAATCGTGTGGAACGAGGTCAGAGTGTGCAGACGAATGTCCATGATCTTGAACGATTCCTGCGACATGGTGAAGCCGTAGCTGGTGATCGCGAGGCAGTCCTGGACAACCGCGCCCATTTCTCGCAGCCCTTCAGCCCCAGCGAGGCTGCTGCCGCCTGTCGTCACCAGATCTTCAATCAACAGGACGCGACGGTTGCTCACGTCGCCCCCTTCGACACGGCTTTTTGTGCCATGCTCTTTGGGTTGTTTGCGAACGAAGACCGATGGCTTGTGCAGAAGGTATGCCAGCGCCGAACTGTGAGGGACACCCGCTGTTTCGATGCCCGCGATGACTTCATATGGGATTTGCTGTTCCTCGATCAGTTGCCGGAAGCCTTCGATGATCGTATGCCAGTGTTCAGGCCAGAAGATGAGCTTGCGGTTATCAATATAAACCGGTGATAGCAAGCCGGATTTGAACGTAATAGGACGCTCTGGTGTAAAACCGACTGCTCCGATTGCCAGTAATGCTCTGGCGACTTCAACATCAATCATGGTTGACCTCACTGAGAATAAGCCCTGCCGTCAGCGGGCCGCGATAGATAAGCGCCGTCCAATATTGCGCTGCTTTCACCCCCAGCCGCGCGAAATCCCGATACGTTGCGGCATCCTGAACACCGCCGCAGCCGATAATATCCAGAGTATAACCATGTTGTGACTTTTCGTGTATCAGCCGGGCTGCTACTGCAACAGCGGTATCGTGTAATTTTCCACCAGCTACGCCCGCTGTCAAATGTGGAGCGTCGGGTGTGGGTTCCGCCAGGGTATTCGTGGCGATGACGGCGCGGACACTTGTTTCAGCAAACACGCGCATCAAAATATCATACTGCTCTGGCGCGAGGTCGGGGCTGATCTTCACCCACAGCGGGATTGTCTGCGGCAGGTGTGTGACAACCGCCTCGCAGAGTTGGCGTGTCCGGTCTTCTGTCTGGTGTCCGCTGGGGTCGTCCTCAGTGTTTGGGCAGCTTACGTTCAGCGTCAGCCAGGATGGGTGAAGCGACTCGGTCAGGAAAAAATCGAGCGCTTCCAAAACTTCGCGACGTTCTTGTGCCAAATCGCTCACACCGGGGCTGACGGCGATATTGATTCCATAAATGTGCGGTAGTTGATCCTGATGTAGCTTCAGAAAGGCCGCCGCCGCCCGCGCACCCGGATTTTTCAGCCCGACTCGATTCTGTGTCGAGCGAGTCCGAACGTCGCGCCAGATGACATTTCCGGGGTTGCCCAAACGCGGCCAACGTGTGAATGAGCCGAATTCTACCGCGCCGACCAAACGGGGCATACTGCGCCAGCCGGGGATGATATTTTCGCCGCGCTGAACCGCCGCCAATGCCGCATCCTCGCCATCAAATCCCACGCCTTTGACAAATCCCGCTGCCAGCATCAGCGGTGACGCGAGTTCCACGCCGCCAACATTCACCGGACAGACATCCAAAGCCGCATCGTGGAATTTTTCGAGGATGCCTTGCAGCGAATCCTGCTGATCGAGCCAGCGCAGCAGTTTTAGAATTTGCTCATGGGCGCGTTGTGCCGAGCCGCGAAAAATCACTGGCCGGGCAATTCGCCGATAAAGCAGGTGGTTGGCGGCGAGAAAGGCACGATTAGCCATACAGATTTTGCCCAAACCCATTGGAAATCAGGATTTTTTCGCCATCGTAAACCTGCTCACCGCGAATTGTGACCGAGCGCACCTTGCCATAGACCTGCATTCCCTCGAAGGGCGACCAGCCGCATAGGGTATGCAGATTGCCACGCTCGATGGTGAAAGATTCGGCAGTATCGACCAGCGTATAGGTTTCCGGTGGGCAGGCGAGTCCGAAAATGCGGCGTGGGTTATTCGCGACCAGATCGACTACACGTTCCATCGTCAGGCGGCCTTCGTGGACAGCCAGACATAACAGCGGCAGCGTCGTCTCCAATCCCGGTACGCCATAGGTCGGTTTGCCCGAAAATTTTTCGTCTAGTGTGTGCGGCGCATGATCGGATTCTACGACATCCACCACGCCAGACTCAAGCGCATCCCATAAAGCCTGTAGGTCGGCTTTAGTTTTGAGTTCCGGCTTCATCAATCCAAGCGGCCCCAGCGTTGCCAGATCATCCTGAGTCAGATACAGATGATGCGGGCAAACGCCAATGCTGATGGGCAAACCTTCGTTTTTAGCGTCGGTCAGATAGCGAATTTCATCGGCGGTGCTGATGTGGCAAAAATGCGTGTGTTTTCGATATTTCCGCACCAGTGCCAGAATTTCGAGAACGGTTTCGCCCTCGGCGTGAACCGCGATATTTTTATTTCCCGGCCATGCGCGGTAGTGCTGGTCACGCACCGATTGATCGTCAATCAGGAGTGTGCCTGTGGTGGCGTTGTTATAAATTTTCAGGCCGCATACATCGCCGATGATGTCGTCGTAAAAGCGCCAATTTTCAGATGCCGCCGCGCCGAAATAGATACCCCAATCGCTCACCGCCTGAGCGCCCATTTCCGCGAGTTTGCGATCCAGCGCCGGACGGTCAATGGTGGAAGGGTGCGTGTTGGGCATATCCAGTACCGCCCAATAGCCGCCTGCCAGAGCCGCCGCCGTTTCGCTGGCGAATGTCCCCTTGTGCGACCAATCCAGCCCCCGTAGATGGACGTGCGGGTCGATCATGCCGGGAATTTTATACGTAGACACCGCGCAGCACCTTTGCTAATAATGCCATACGCACGAACATGCCGTTTTCCATCTGGCGGAAATAGACGGCGCGTGGGTCGGCATCCAGAATATCATGATCTTCCGGCGTACCCATCTCGTGCTTGCGTGGTAGCGGGTGCATGAGGATCGCGTCGGCTTTGGCCTGATTGAGGACAGGCGGTGTCATGATAAACCCGCCTTTGATCGACTCATACTCTGCCGGGTCTTTAAAACGCTCCTCCTGCACCCGCGTCCAATAGATCACGTCGCTGTAGCCAAGTACATCGCTCAAATCTTCGGTTTCTTCGACGCGAATGCCGGATTCTTTGAGCAAATCGACAATTTCGCCGGGCATCCGCAGCGAGGGTGGCGCGACGAGGCAGATGGTCACATTTTTGACATCGTATCGCGCGATGAGTTTCGCCAGCGAATGTACCGTCCGACCATGCCGCAGGTCGCCGACCATCGTGATCGTCAGATTATCAATGCCATTTTTCTGGTCGATAATCGTGAACATATCCAGCAGCGCTTGCGTCGGGTGTTCGCCGATACCGTCGCCGCCGCTGATGACGACAGGCTTTCTGCCAATTTTGTCGCTCAACAGATCAAGGTAATGTGCTGCTTCGTAGGACGAGCCAACTTCTGGGTGGCGCAGCACTACCACATCAGCGTAACACCCGGCGGCGCGTACCGTATCCGCCAAATCCTCGCCTTTATAGACCGACGAAAATTGAACGCCGTTGCTCGCGCCGATTACTTCACCACCCAGGCGCACCATCGCGGCTTGAAATGACATATCGGTGCGCGTACTGGATTCGAAAAACAGCGTCGCCATCACTTTGCCGCTGCACAGCTCGACCAAGCCCCGGTCACTCTGCCGGATGCGCTTTTTCAGCGAGGCCGTTGCGTCAAAAATGACCTGTAAATCCTTGCGGCTGAACTGCTCAACCGTGATGATATGTTTGCCAACAAAATCGCCATCAATGGCGGGTGGTGTGTAAAGATACCTGAAGTTTTTCGCCTGACGCACATCTGACATTGAGTCCCCTCCTAAAAAAAAGCCACTCACAGGTGGCTATTCGTTCTCGTTTTTGGTTTCAGGTTCGGTCTTGCTTTGCGCTTCTTTTTTCAACTTATCATATCGACGTTTTTGCTCTGCCAGAACTTTGCCCACCGCCCTCGGCAGTAAATAATGCTCATTGAGGTGCATTCGGCGCTCAAATGCTTCATACGGCTCTTTGATGCGGATAGGCACGACAATTTGCCGGATGACCTGACCCGCATCCACCTCTGGCACGACGTAATGCACCATACAGCCGCTGTAGCGAATCTCACCGCGCTGGAAAGCATCGTAGGCTTCCTGAATGGCATCCTTGCCGGGAAATTTGCCGGGCAGTGCCGGATGCAGATTAACGACTTTGTTGGGGAAGCGTTCCAGAAAGGCTGGACTAAAAACGTGCATCCATCCCGCCAGGACGATCAGATTGGGGCGATAGGCGCTCACTTTTTCGGCGAGGTCAGCATCGTAATCTGCGCGTGTTTTGCCCTCATTAGTGTAAGGTTTTAGCGGGAAATACAGCGTCGGGATTTTATTTCTTTCGGCGATTTGAAGCCCATAGGCTTCTTTACGATTCGAAACGACCAACGCAACATTTGCCCAGAGCTTCTTTTTGGTGATTGAAGAGAGCAAGGCGTTTAAATTTGTCCCTTTACCAGAGATCATGACGACGATGCGAGGAGGCATTCTTATCTCCTTATCAAAACTTCGTGCTGACCCGCCACGATTTCGCCTACGACTGACAACTCGTTGGGTAGTGCAGCCTGAGCGTTTTTGACCTGTTCCGGCGCAACGACCACCAACATTCCCATTCCCATGTTGAAGGCGTGAAACATATCCTGCTCATCAATATTTCCCAGGCGCTCGATCAAGCCGAAAATTGGCGGCTCAGTCCATGTTCCTCGCCGGATGATCGCGCCCAAATCGCTGGGAAGGATGCGCGGTAGATTGTCGATTACGCCGCCGCCTGTGATATGCGCCAGCCCGCGAATGTCGATACCCGTGTCCCATAATAAACGAATTGGGTTGAAATAGCAGCGGTGAATTGCCAACAGTGCTTCGCCCGGTGTTGTCCCCAGGTCAGGATGTATAGCGTTCCAATCCAGATCAGCCAGAACTTTACGGGCCAGCGAAAAACCGTTGGTATGCAATCCAGTTGATGCAAGCGCCAGTATCACATCACCAGCCTGAATCCGCGAACCGTCAATAATTTGCTGACGTTCGACCACGCCGACCACTGTTCCCGCGAGGTCGATCTCGTCCGGCTCATAGACTCCCGGCATCTCTGCTGTTTCCCCGCCGAGCAGCGCACAGCCTGCTTCTTTGCAGCCCCGCGCCACGCCGCCGACAATGGTCGCGATTTGTTCAGCGTCTAATTTCGAGGAGGCGACATAATCCAGAAAAAAAAGCGGACGTGCGCCCTGCACGAGAATGTCGTTGATGCAGTGATTGACCAAATCCTGCCCGATGGTGTCCCATTTATTGAGCCGGGCAGCCACCTTGGTTTTTGTACCCACGCCGTCGGTTGAGGCGACCAGGACAGGGCCATCCATCGTTTTGAGTGCCGAAATATCAAATAATCCGCCGAACGACCCGGTATCCGAAAGCACTTCCGGCCCATAAGTCGTGCGGACTGCTGCTTTCATCAATTCAGTCGCACGGTTGCCAGCGGCGATATTCACCCCGGCGCGTGCGTAAGCATCTTTCTGCGTCAAGCGATCCTCCTGAGAATCGGTGTACAGGTCTAAATGAGCAGCGTGGATAGCAAAGTGGCGAAGAAAATAAATGCTTCAGGGTTTACGGTGATCGTTTACCACCTTAGCCTGTTTGAATTTTACCGATGTCGCGGCGATAGTGCATCCCGTCAAAATGGATGTCCTCAATGGCCCCATAAGCCCGACGGAGCGCCGCGTCCAGATCGCCACCTGTCGCGCTCACTGCCAGAACACGCCCACCAGATGACACCAACTGCCCTTTATTGCGGGCTGTCCCGGCATGAAAGACGACTACCTCATCATGGCTATTGGCTTCATCAACGCCTGTAATCGGCAGCCCTTTGGGGTACGCTTCCGGGTAGCCAGGTGCAGCGAGAATCACGGTGGCACACGCGCCGGGTCGCCAGCGAATATTCACTTTGGCGAGCTGCTGCTCGGTACAGGCCATAAAAATTTCGAACAGGTCGCTTTCCAGCAGCGGCATGATCGCTTCTGTTTCCGGGTCGCCAAATCGACAGTTATATTCCAGGACGCGCAGGCCATCCGGCGTGAGCATCAGTCCGGCATAGAGTATGCCCACGTAAGGTGTGCCACGCCGCGCCATCCCGGTAATGACAGGTTGCAGCACCAAACGTCGAATTTCGTCGATAAAATCGCTGCTGATGTCCGGCGCAGGCGCATAAACACCCATACCGCCTGTATTCGGCCCTGCGTCACCGTCGAAAGCGCGTTTATGATCGCGGGCAGGCGGCATCGGTACAACCGTTTTGCCATCACAGAATGCTAGAATCGAGACTTCGGGGCCAGTCAGCAGTTCTTCAATAACAACCGTGTTGCCAGATTCACCAAACACCCTATCCTGCATAATCACTTTGAGCGCTGCCTGGGCTTGCTCGCTGTTATCGCACATGATAACGCCTTTGCCTGCCGCTAACCCATCGGCCTTGACCACGCAGGGACGCTTGAGTTCAGTGACATATTCCATCGCTTCTTCATAATCTGTGAAAGCGGCGTAGGCGGCTGTCGGAATGCCTTGCTCGACCATGAACGACTTGGCGAAAGCTTTTGAGGATTCCAGTTGGGCGGCAGCCTGGGTTGGGCCAAAAACGCGCAGCCCCCAGGCCTGGAACGCATCGACAATACCCGCTGCCAGCGGTGCTTCTGGACCAACAATGGTCAGATTCACCTCTTTTTCCTGCGCGAAGTTGAGTAGTGCGGGAATATCCTCAACGGAAATGGCGACGTTCGTGCCCACTGCCTGTGTTCCCGCATTGCCCGGCGCGATAAAAACTTTATCGACCTGGGGTGAACGCGCCAGCGACCAGGCCAGGGCATGTTCACGCCCGCCGGAGCCGACGATTAAAACCGTATATCGCATCGACTACCCCCAAACCCCTTCTAAAATCAATTTGTCCCGTTCATCACTTAACAGCCATTCGGGAATGCTGACTGGATACTGACCGGAGAAACAAGCCGTACAGTGTCCACTTTTTTCGTTTTGCACACCTTCTTCAACGGCGCGTAACATCCCCGGCAGGCTGAGATAATCCAGGCTGTCCGCCCCGATCTGCTTGCGAATACTTTCAATATCGAGCTTGTGCGCGATAAGCTGTTTATAGGTCGCCATATCCACGCCCATAAAACAGGGATGGCGGATTGGCGGCGACGATACGCGGACGTGAACCTCTGTCGCGCCACCATCGCGGATCAATTGTACCAGCGGGCCGGAGGTATTACCGCGTACAATTGAGTCATCGACCAGCACCACACGCTTGCCTTTGAGATTGGATGCGAGTGGGTTGTATTTGAGCCGCACCATATCGCGACGGAGTTGGTCATCCGGCTGGATGAACGTCCGCCCGATGTAGCGATTTTTCGTGAGTCCCTCCGTATAGGGGAGGCCACTCTGCTGGCTGAAACCAATCGCCGCTGGAACGGCTGAATCTGGCACAGGGACGATAATATCGGCATCGGCGGGTGCTTCACGCGCCAACTGCTGCCCCATGCGCTGGCGAACGCTGTGAATGCCTTGTCCTTCCAGCATCGAGTCAGGCCGCGCGAAATAGACATATTCAAATATGCACAGTGCTCGGCGCTGCGGTTCGCGTCCAACAATGGATGAGATGCCATCGGCGTTCAGACGCACGATTTCACCCGGCTCAATTTCGCGCAGATATTTTGCGCCAATCGTCATCAATGCGCAGGACTCGGATGCGACGACATAACCGCCGTCAATTTCGCCCAGGCACAGGGGGCGCAGGCCATAGGGATCGCGCACCGCGTAAACACCATCGCGCGTCAGAATCGTCAGCGAATAGGCACCGTCCGCAATCTGCATAAACGCCTGAATCCGGGTCTGCCATAAGTCGAGGTTATCGCCGTTAATGTCTAAATAATGTCCATCGAGCCAGACTTCCGGTGGGGCGGAGAGCATTTGCGTGATGACTTCGCTGTCTGTCGTGGATGAGAGACCGACACCGCGCCGCAGCAGCATATGCCGGAGTTGCAAAGCGTTGGTCAGGTTGCCATTGTGCGCCACACCCATCGGGCCATGTACGGTTTCGATGAGATAGGGCGAGGCATTCCGCAGATTTGAAGAACCTGTCGTCGAGTAGCGATTGTGGCCGATGGCGATATGGCCTTTAAGTGGACTCAGGTTTTCCTCGTTGAAGACCTGCGATACCAGCCCCATACCCTTGTGAAAATAGGCGGTGCGCCCATCACTCGTCGCGATTCCGGCACTTTCCTGCCCGCGATGTTGCAGGGCATACAGGCCGAAAAATGTCAAACGGGCGACATCCCGCCCCGGCGCATAGATGCCAAAAATGCCGCATTCGTCGTGAGGCTTGTCGTCCAGGTGGAGCGGAATGTCGTCACTGACCACGTTCATGTGTTGGTTCATACGTCGCTCGATTTTATCCTCTATTGTATGTGACTAGGTTGCGTGCGATGCGTTCAGCGAATGGCTGATCGCCGGGAATAAATAACTGACCTGTCAAACGTTCATAAGCGGATATATATCTTGTCACCACCTGTGCGGTGAAGTCGGCAGGCATTTTCGGCGGGGTACCGTCGCCCCGATACCCTTGCTGGACAAACCACAGGCGTAAAAACTCTTTATCGAAATTTTCTGGCTCACGTTCGGGAGCATACGAATCCAGTGTCCAGTAGCGGCTGGAATCAGGCGTGTGGATTTCGTCGATGATCGCCAGCTTGCCGTCAATCAGGCCGAACTCATACTTGGTATCCACCAGGATCAACCCGGCTTTGTGTGCGATCTCCTGTCCTCGCGCGAAAATGGCGAGGGCTGCCGCTTCAACCTCCTCCCACATCGATTCTTCGACCAATCCTTGTGTGATAATTTCATCGCGAGTCAGGCGTTCGTCATGCGCCCCGCCGGTCGCTTTAGTCGTCGGGGTGATAATTGGTTTAGGCAGACGATCATTTTTCTTCAGGCCATCGGGTAGGGCGATGCCATAAGGTTTGCGTTCACCCGCTTCGTACAATGTCCAGAGCGATGTGCTGGTGACACCTGTGATGTAGCCGCGCACGATCACCTCGACAGGCAGCGAGTGGGCTTCCCGCGCAACCGTGACATTCGGGTCTGGCACCGCGATGACGTGATTGGAGACAATATCGCGGGTTTGCTCGAACCACCACGCGCTTAACTGATTCAACACTTGCCCTTTAAAAGGGATTGCGCCCAGGATGCGGTCAAACGCCGAGATGCGATCTGTTGTAATCAGAATGCGGGTATCACCACGCTGGTAAATATCGCGCACTTTGCCGTTCTGTTTTTCGCCCCAGCCCGGTAAATCAACACTTTCCAGCGGAACAGCTTTAAGCAGTTGCTCGTAGCTCAACATCAATTTTAAGCCTCATTTTCCAGCGTTGATCGGATGAGCGCGGCCAATTGACGCGCTCGTGCAGGCGCATCACCCACATACGAATCGGCACGCATCAATTCTTTGATACGTTTGGTCGGGATAAAACGATTAATGCGGCGATCCGCGCTTAAGGTGCTAATCAAAGGGTTCGGTTTTCCTTGCTTGAGCGTATCCCAGGCGAACAGGCTGTGTTCGCGGATTACTTCATGAAGTTCCTGACGATCTCCACCCTTACGTGCGGCTTCCATGAGTACACGTTCTGTCGCGGCGAACACACCGTATACTTCCAGATTATGATGAATCGCGACTTCATCAATACGCAGCCCATCCAGAATGCGGTTGGCGCGTAAAATCAATTCTTCCACGACCAGAAATGCTTCCGGCAGAATCACACGGCGGTTGGCCGAGTCATCCAGGGTGCGTTCCAGCAAATTGTGTGCGCCGTTATCCCAGGCCACACGTGGGAGCGCAGCCAGATAGCGGGCGAGGCTGTCCAGATTTTCGGCGTTAATGGGGTTGCGCTTGAAGGGCATGGCTGACGAGCCGACCTGTGATCTGCCAAAAGGCTCTGCCCATTCGCCAAAAGGCGGCGATTGCAATATTCGGATGTCAAACGCCATTTTGTAGATGGTCATGCCCACGCCGGAAAGTGCTGATAACACTGCCCAATCCTGACGGCGTGTGTAGGTCTGCGTGGCGATCAGGAAAGCGTCGAGGTCGAGCGCCTGCATGATATGGCTCTCCATCTCGGTGGGAGTCATGCCCGTGCCTTCGAGCAGTTCGGTATACGATGCTGACGTGCCGACTGCGCCTTTAAAGCCCTTGCCGCGTAGATTCGCCCGTACTTGCTTTAAGGATTCATAATCCGCCAGTAAATCCTGAGCATACATCGCCAGCCGGTAGCCGACAGTGGTTGGCTCGGCGGGTTGGATGTGTGTGAAAGCCATACACACACGCTCGGATTCTTCTTCGGTTAATTCGGCGAATTTGGTCAGCAGCTTGTGGAGTCGCTCCAGAACCATATCCAGCCCGTCACGAAGGCGCATCGCATCGGCGTTATCCTCAATGTCCATACTGGTTGCGCCCAGATGGATAATCCCGCCGCCAACCGGACATTGTTCGGCGTAGGTGCGTACTTCGGACATCAGATCATGGTGAATTTCGGCTTCGATCTCCTGGGCGCGTTCTAGATCAACATCATTGACACGCCCCCGTAGATCATCGACCTGCTCGGCGCTCACCAGTCCAGCGAGATTTTGCGCCTCGGCCAGCGCGACCCAGATTCGCCGCCACAGCCGCCGCTTATTGGCCTCCGACCACAACCGTCGCATTTCCTCTGTGCCATAGCGCCAGGTGAACGGGCTGAGAAAGGTATCGTGGGTGAAGCCTTGTACGGTTTTTTCATCTTCAAGTTTATGCATATTTCAATCCGTTCTGGAACAAGCGTAAGCCGGACATACCCCGTTCACCGCGATGGTAGCGTGGGTGCTGCCAGGGAAAAATATGATCTTCCGGGTGCGGCATCAGACCGAGCATATTCCCTGCGGCATTACACAGGCCAGCGATATTATATTCCGAGCCGTTGGGGTTATATGGATAACCCGCCCCTTCGCCCTTTTCATCAATATAAGTCAGCGCCGCCAGCCCATTCGACCACAACGAATCCCGTGCTACCGTGTCACAGGTCGCGATTCGCCCTTCGCCATGCGCTACCGGGCAGTAAATCGGCTCGTTGAGTCCCATCGTAAACAAAGATGGACTGTTGGGATTCGGCTGCAAATACACCCAACGGCACTCGAATTGCGCCCGTTCGTTGCGTACCAGTGTGACGATGCGCTCATTTTCATTATCGGGCAGTAGCCCAGATTTTACTAATGCCTGAAAACCATTGCAGATGCCTAAAACCGGACGACCTTGTTGAATGAATTTTTCGACATCCCCACGTAGACGATGTCGCAAGTCTAGCGCCCACAGCGTCCCCGCGCCCAGATCGTCGCCATAGGAGAAGCCCCCCGGCACGATCAGCATGTGATAATCGGCTAATAAGCGATCACCATTGAGTAGCTGATTGACATGAACAATATCCGGCTCACCGCCTGCTAATTCACATGCCAGCGCCGCATCGCGATCTCGATTCGAGCCGTTGGCATGGAGGATGAGGACGCGCGTTGGTGAGGTGCGGACGGCTGGGGCGCGATCAAATTTCGGTTGAGGATTTGGCGTTGATGTTGGTAGGGGTACGGCGCGCCGTACCCCTACATCGGACGTTTCGCCACGCCATGCGATTTCAAGTTCATGCAGGGGGATTTTGCCGACCCAGGTAGCGCCATCCCATCCCACTAATCGCAGCTCACGATTAGAGGAAACGTCGCCCATATATTCCCAATATTCCGCACCTTCTTCCAGCATCATCGTGAGGAAAGTGTCCTGGTCGGCCTGTCGGATTTCAACAATGAGCCGTCCCTGTGATTCGGAGAATAAGCTGGCGCAGTTTAATTGTTCAGTGGAAAGCCCTTCGCGCTCCACAAAACAGGTGCTGTAAAGATCAAGCCCCGCGCCGAGTTGCCCGCCAATACACATTTCTGCCACTGCGACGGCGATCCCACCCTCACTGACATCGTGGCAGGACTGTATCAATCCGGCTTGAATTGCCTTATGCAGCGCACGATAGATGCCCATTGATCGGAGATTATGCTGAGGCATACCCGCTTCGGAAACTTCATTCACGAGATTGTAGTGACTGCTGCCCATTTCGTTGAGCGTTTCGCCAATCACATACAGTAAATTTCCGGATTCTTTCAAATCCATCGTGACCGTTTTTGTCACATCCGGCACAATGCCGACAGCGGAAATCAAGAGCGTGCCGGGAATGGCGTGGCGCTGACCGTCCGCGCCGAGATATTCATTGTTCAGGCTGTCCTTGCCGCTGATGAAAGGTACACCATAAGCGACTGCCGCATCGTAGCAGCCCTGCGCACAGCGTACCAGCGAACCGAGTCGATCTGGCAGGCTGGTGTTGCCCCAGCAGAAATTGTCGAGAATCGCGATCTGGTCAGGATCAGCACCGACAGCGACGAGGTTGCGAATCGCTTCGTCAATCGCAGCCCATGCCATAATATAAGGATCGCTTTCGCCATACAGCGGGCAAATGCCGTTGGAAATAGCGATGGCTTTCGTAGGTTTTCCGGTGAGGGGTAAAGTATCCAGCGGCACAATCACTGCCGCGTCGGACGGGCCATTATTTTTCACGCCCACCAGCGGCTTGACCGCCGTACCTGCCTGCACCTCATGGTCGTAGCGCCGGATCACATCTTCTTTGCTGCGGATATTCGGGTGCATCAGCAGTTTTAAGAGGGTTTCCTCAAAATCAGGCATTTCCAAATTTTCTTCCCCTCGCTCTGAGGGAGAGGGGGTAGGGGGTGAGGGTTTCTGCCACACCGCCTGCATATGTCGCTGAGGAATGCCATCGTGCAGGAAATCCATCGACAAATCGCCGACGATTTTTTCGCCATAATACAGCGTGAGCCGTCCGCTGCCATCAAATGTGCCGATGCTTACGCCTTCGATGTCCTGACCGTCACAGATCGCCTTGATAGCGTCCCAATTTTCCGGCGGCACAGCCAAAACCATGCGTTCCTGCGCTTCACTGAGCCAGATTTCCCACGGACGCAGGCCGGGGTATTTCAGCGGCACGTCCTGAAGCTGGACTCGTGCGCCGACTTCCGCGCCCATTTCGCCAACGGCTGACGACAATCCGCCCGCGCCGCAATCGGTGATCGCGTGATAAAGATTTTCATCCCGCGCTCGCAAAACAGCTTCCATCACCTGTTTTTCGTGAATGGGATGACCGATCTGCACGGCGCTGCCGGAGACAACGCTGGTGGTCTGGTCGATTTCCATGCTCGAAAAGGTCGCGCCGCGCAAGCCATCGCGCCCGGTACGCCCACCGATGACGACGATCAGATCGCCTGGTTGCGACCCTGTGCGGTGCGAATCACGCGGAAGCAAACCCACACATCCGCAAAAAACCAACGGATTTGACGTGTAGCCTTTATGGTAGAGGATCGCGCCGTTGACCGTCGGGATGCCCATTTTATTGCCGTAATCTTCAATGCCGCTGACAACACCTTCAGCAACACGGCGCGGGTGTAAAACGCCTGGTTGCAATTCCGATTCCGGTAAATCCGGCGGGCCGAAGCACAAAATGTCAGTGTTGGCGATAGGTCGTGCGCTTACGCCAAGCACATCGCGGATAACGCCGCCGAGTCCGGTATTCGCGCCGCCGAATGGCTCAATTGCTGATGGGCGATTGTGAGTCTCGACCTTGAACGCGATGTCAAAATTGTCATCGAAGGCGATGATTCCGGCATTATCGACAAACGCCGAACGCACCCAGGGCTTGTTGACTTTTTCAGTCGCGGCGCGGATGTAGGTTTTCAGGATACCATCAATTGTTTGCTGACCATCGGGGCCGGTGTAATCAATCACGGCTTTAAAGGTCTTATGGACGCAGTGTTCGCTCCACGTCTGCGCCAGCATTTCCAGTTCAGCATCGCTGGGGTCGCGATTTTCCTGCTCGTAATAAGCACGGATCGCCTGCATTTCTTCGAGATTCAGCGAAAGGCGGCGCTCGGCACTGAGTTTGAGGAGAGCATCGTCAGAAACGCGCACCGGAATAATATCTACGGTGTCGTCGGCCTGCTGATAAGCGAAAAATGGCGCACTGATCGCCTCGTCAACCGTGAAACGCTGAATGACGGGATTTGAGAAAACAACGGTTGCCAATTTTTTGAGATCGGTTTCAGCCGATACCCCACTCAACAGATAGCGCTGACCTGTCGCCGCACGTTCCAGATTGGTGATCCCAAGCAAATGTGCCGCGCGTAATAAATTTTCGGCGGCGGGGTCGGTCACGCCGGGGAGTAGGGTTACGTCAATCGTATGAATCTCATCCTCACTTCTTGAAAGCCCCTCTCTATTCAATGGAGAGGGGTTTGGGGTGAGGTTTAATTCAAAATTTTCGGTGACTGGATCAGCCAGGAGTTCGCGGCTGAGTCGTTCAACATCTTCATGCGCGAGATTGCCCTGCAAAAAAAATAGCCGGGTTGTCCGGCACGTTTTTACGCCAAAGATACCAGTCATTTCTGACCCGGCGCGAGTTTGTACCTCGACACGAAAAGTCGGCGCAGCCATATTCGCAGCGCTGGTGGTTGATATAGGCATTGTTTGTTCCAATGGATCTTTCCTTTGCTAGATTCTGGCTTCTGGCATTGGACGGAGGAATTGTTAAAAATCGTTAAAGCATAGGTTCATTATAAAGCATTAAGTCAAACCGATCTATAGTGCAGACAGGCTGAATCTTTCGCCAGAGAGCCTCATGGAGCGTTTGTCAATCATGCACAGGGGCAAGACTTCCTTGCCCCTGTGCGGACTCTGTTTTATCGCACGTATCCGGCTGTCACGCCGCCATCAACCGGGAGCATGGTGCCAGTGGTTTTGGCACTGCGCGGCCCCGCCAGGAATGCAATCGCCTCCGCCAAATCTTCGGGAAGGATTTCGACCTTCAGAACATTGCGCTGACTGTAGAATTTGCCCAAATCGTCCACTTCAACGCCATACTGCTTGGCGCGGGCTTCCTTCCATTCGCCACTCCAGATGCTGCTGCCCTGGATCACAGCGTCCGGCAGCACGGAGTTCACGCGGATACCGAGCGATCCGCCTTCTTCGGCGAGGCAGCGTGCCATGTGGACTTCGGCAGCTTTAGCAGCACTGTAAGCCGCAGCGCCTTTGCCAGCCGCAATGCTGTTTTTGCTGCCGACAAAGACCATCGAACCACCAATGCCCTGCGCCTTCATGATTTTGAATGCTTCACGCGCCATCAGGAAATAACCTGTGACGAGAATATCCATATTGCGCTGGAACATCGCCAGCGTCGTTTCTTCGATGGGTGCGCCTCCCGCAATGCCAGCGTTGTTAACCAGCACATCAATGCCGCCATAGGCCAGCACGGTTTGCCGCAGCGCATTCTGGACTTCACTTTCGCTGGTAACGTTGGTATGCACGTAAATCGCGCGACCTTTGCCCAGTTTTTTCTGAATTTCATCAGCGACGGCCTGACCATCTTTATCATTGATGTCTGCGATGACGACGTGTGCGCCTTCCTGCGCCATTTTGAAAGCCGCCGCGCGTCCGATACCGCTGGCTGCGCCCGTAATCAGCACGACTTTTCCGGCGAAATCGCGATCCGGCGGCGCGAGTTTCAGCTTGTAGAGTTCCAACGGCCAGTATTCGATGTCGTAGGCTTCTTTAGCGGTCAGGCTGACAAATCCGCCCAGTGCTTCGCTGCCGCCGATCACGTCAATTGCGCGGTGATAAAGCTGGCGGCTCACATCGGCGTTGGTGATGTCCTTGCCTGTGTTGACCATGCCCAGGCCTGGGATCAGGATAACGCGCGGGGCAGGGTCACGCAGTTCGTCACCCGATTCTTTGTTGTCCTCAAAATATTGAACATAGCGGGATTCATAATCCGCCACGCCTTGCTTCAATTTTTCTTTGAGTTCGTCGATACTCTGGCTGGGATTCCAGTCGATGAACAACGGCTGCCGCTTGACATGTACCAGATGATCGGGGCAGGCCGCGCCTTGCTGCGAAACATCTCCGGTACTGCTGCTGCCGACCATATCCAGCACAGTCTCGCTGTCGTCATATTGCAGAATCGCATGGCGATTTTTCGAAACCGCGCCGCGAATCACGGGCAGAACTTCCGCCATAATGTCTTTACGCTGGGCTTCGTCAACAGCGGTCACGCTCAGGTTGCCAAAAACGCGCTTGCCCTTGCGCTTATTGTTCAGGTAGTCTTCGGCCTCCTGAATAATGCGGATGCTCATCTCATAGGTCGTCTTGCTATCCGGCCCCCATGTGACCAGGCCGTGCTTGCCCATGACGACACATTCGATATTCGGATTTTCGCGCACTTTGCCGCCGATCCACTGGCTGAGGGTGAAGCCGGGGCGGATGTACGGCACATAAGCCATACGATCTCCGTAGACTTTTTTCGCTTCGGCTTCGGCATCCGGCGCACACATCAGGCTGATAACCGCGTCCGGGTGGGTGTGATCGACGTGTTTGTGTGGGACAAAAGCGTGGAGCAGCGTTTCGATGCTCTGGCGCGGACGGCCTGGCTCGAAGGTGGTGCGTTCCAGATAGGCGACCATTTCTTCATCGGTCATTGCCGGACGCGCGAATAAAGGCTCAATTTCATCCATCCGCAGCAGCGCAAAGCCTTTTTCCTTGATCGTCTGAACATCCGAACCGGAAGCCTTGACCGCCAGAACTTCGACCTGCCGCCCGACATGATCGGTCAGCATCAGTTTGGCGCTGGTATTGCCGCCATAAATATTGACGACGGCGCGGTCTTGCCCCAGGATATTGCTCCGGTAAACCAGCCCATCAAGATCGGGCAATTTGGCAGCGTCGGCATCATTCCACAAATTTTTTGGCATTATCTATTTCCTTTATTAAGGCGAAAGAGAAGCTTTCATTTTCTTTCGTTTGTTTATACTCTATTTTACCACAGAGACCCGCAAGGCACAGAGAAATATCTTTAAATCTTTGTGCCTTGAGAACTTTCAAATTTCTATTTTATCGTGAGGAAGGTTATTGCACCGGGCAAGCGCATGGTTTTGGCAACGATTGTCACCTGACCGGGTTCGTGACGCGCTTTGACGTAGAGCGCCGCCTGCCCGCCGATCAACGCGAAGGGATTCTCGCCGATCAAATCTGCCGGGCCGTCGATTTCGAATGTGACAGCCTGATTGGTAAATGGAAGGCGGTTGCCGAATTTATCCACGATTGCGAACACCAGCCGTGTCATATCCGCGCCGTCGGCATTTAACTCCAAGTCGTCCGTTTCAAGCACCAGTTGATGCGGCAGGCCATCACTGGCGATTTGCTGTTCAATCACCACTTGTCCGTTTACATATCCCAACAGCCGTAAATCCTGAAAACGTCCCGGATTCCACAGAGGCATCACGTTACGAATCTGGTAAGGCGCGTGTGGCAGGTTGGGGAATGCCTCGCGATCTGGCGTATATTTGCCGACCAATTCGTCACCTGTGAAAACTTCGATTTCGTCGCAGTTGCTAAAGATGACAAGGGGGTCGATGCCGCCTTCACTGCGATCCCCGCGTGTCCAGGTCGTCGCCGCGAGTAACACGGGGCGTACCGACGGCGAAATCTGGCTTTCGTAAAAATAGGCGGCAAATTTGGGCAGGCGAAACATATCCATCACGCCGTGATAGCAGATACGATCCCCAGAACCAAACTCGCGATGGGTGTTGTAATCGAAGGCGCACCAGCCAATCGCGCCCACAACCGTGTCCATGCCCGCCGCTTTATCCTGAATCCGTGCATGGCGCAGCGCATGTTCGACCACACGCTCCTCCTGATCCCAGGTTTTTGTCGGGAACATATGCCCATTAAATTCGGTCACGAAGTGGGGGGTGTGAATTGGGTCAATCACGGAATTTGAAAAATCGTTGTATGTGAACACATCCTCCAAAAACTCACTGGTGATAAAGTTGCGCACACCGCCTGTTTGCCGTGTCGGATCGAGCTTATGGGCAAGTTCGTTCGTGCGTGTATAGAAAGCTGTGTTATCCGGCGACTCATTGATGCGCACACCCCACAGCACAATCGACGGGTGGTTGCGATCTCGCTCGATCATCGCCTGCACGTCGCGCAAGCTGATTCCCTGCCAGTCGTCGTCGCCGATGTGCTGCCAGCCGGGGATTTCTTCAAAAACCAGAAGGCCGATTTCGTCGCAGCGATTCAAAAAATGCGGCGACTGTGGGTAATGTGAGGTGCGGACGATATTGCAGCCAAGCTCAAATTTGACGATGTCGGCATCTTTTTCTTGCAAACGTTTGGGGGCTGCCGCGCCGATGTAAGGATAAGTCTGATGGCGATTCAGGCCGCGCAGTTTGAGTTTTTCGCCATTGAGGTAGAAGCTGCCATCCTTATCGAAATGCGCTTCGCGGAAGCCGAAAAGAGTTGAAACATAGTCGCCGTAGGGTGCTGGTTTATCGTTATATTGAAGTTTCACATCGAAATGATAAAGGTTGGGGTTCTCAAGCGACCAAATTTTTACCCCGGCAGCATAATGAATCTCTAGGGTGCTAAGGGTCATTTCGGTATGTGGTGGGACATTGATGTTGCCATATTCCAGGTCACTTGCCCCCGGCTGACCGGGAAAACTGACCCGATAAAAAATGTTGATTTTTTGCTCGGCATCAGAAGTATTGTTGAGGTAAATATCCGCCTGTAACTTGGGCGTTGCCGTCGTCACATCCCAGGTGCGGACAAAAACGCGCGTCACATGACAGGGTTCTTCGTATCGCAGCCACACATCACGGTAGATGCCGCCGAATGTCAGATAATCGACCTCGTTGCCGAAAGGGGGAATATCCGGGCGCTCGGTTGAATCCAGCCGCACCGTGAGCAAATTTTCGCCATTTTCGAGCAGATAATCGGTGATGTCGAACGAAAAGGGTGTGAATCCACCCTCGTAATCACCCAGGTTATGATTATTAATCCAGACCGTGCTGGCGATCATTGCGCCGTCGAAATCGACATAAATGCGCCGTCCAGCGCGTGGTTCCGGCAGGCGAAAACGTTTGCGATAAGTGCTGATGAACTGATATTCGAGGTTATCAAAATTGTGGTGCGGCAGGATGATGTTGGCATGGGGAAGGGTGACGCGCTCAAAGCCGGAGTCAGGTTGCTCTGGCGCGGCATCTTCAGCCAAAAAGAGCCACCCATCATTAAAAGGGAGAACGGTTCTCAATATATCGTCCTTTACTGTGCGTTTAATTTATGGGTACTTATTATAGCGCCTGCATAGGAAACCTCGAAACAGATAGTCTCTGCATAGGAAACCTCGAAACGAGAGAGTCTTTTGAGATGATCCTGAAGGTCGTAACTGAGTAGCACTATGGGAGAATAACCGATATATTATTGATTATCCTTATCGAAATGTCTTAGCCCTTATCAGAATGTTTCAACACACCACTTATCCGGCAGCCTCTATACGTTACATCATCGACATGGGAAGTTTGGGGATAATGGAAATTTTAGACGATGCGCTCTAAACCAATTATTGCCTTAATTTTGTTCGCTTTGGCTGGGATTGTCGTTTATTTCATCGCGCCACCAGGTCGCGGTGATCTAGACCTCGATTGGATGGTTGATGTCGCGCTTATCATTTTTGTCGTCGCGATGCTCATCTGGTTTAGTATTTTGCTGACCGTCAATCGGCGTAACCGGTTGAAGCCTGTGCCGCGTATACAGGATGACAATAGTGCCGAGGCGCTCGATTTTCAAACGCTTTCGATGCGCTATCCCGTTTCAATTTTCGAAGAACGTCGCATCCCCATAGAAGCGCTTGAGCAAATTGATCTTCCTGTAGATGAGGCGGTTTATCTGGCAATTGGCGGTGGACTGGGCAGCTTTGCCTGGGTCGATTATCTGCGCATCTGCGGCGCAACCACCGATCAGATTGTGGTGATTGGTCCACAGTCCACACCCTATGAAAATTATCGCTGGTTATGCCGGAATTCTCAGCTTTTTGACGAGGATCGGCTACGCAGCGATTCCGGGTCAACGCCGGATAATATCTGGGGCTGGCCGGGCTACGCGGTGCGTGAAGCATGGCAGTATTTGATTCAAGGCCAACTCGGACGGGCAGCGGCAATTGCCTGGCAGGTTTTTGCCGAGCCGACTCTGGCGGAAACCTACACCCCGCGCTCCGGTGATGTTTTCAAGTCGATTGATCTGGAAGCAGCGCGGATTGGCTGGGAGACGATGCTTCGGCCTGGGTTTGCCTATCGTGTTCGCAAAACCGATGATGATCGTTACGCGGTGTTGTATGCGCATCCCGGACAGCGCCCACGTGTGATGCTGGCGCGTTATGTGCATATCGCGACAGGCTATTCGGGGATGCACATTTTGCCGGATTTGCGCCAGTATCGTGAGCGCACGGGCGATACTTACCGGGTTGTGCAGGCCTATGAAGAACATAACCATATTTACCAGCAGCTTGTTGATGGCGGTGGAACGGTTCTCATTCGGGGTCGCGGCATCGTTGCTTCACAGATTATCCAGCGATTATATGAAGCGCGTGACGAAAACCCCGACATCAAAATTTTGCACCTGATGCGTGAGCCACAAGTTGATAAACGACGCATGGGGCGGGCGCAGCGATTGATCGAGTCACACTGGCAGCTTCAGCCGTTTAACTGGCCGAAATCGGCTTTTGGCGGGCAGTGGCAGGCACGTCTGGCGCAGGTTGAAGATTCTGAACGCGCCCATTTTTTCGATATGCTGGGTGGCGTGACGACGGCGAATCGTCGCGCGTGGCGTGCGACGACCAATACTGGACTGCGCGAGGGATGGTATCAGATGTTTTTCGGCTCCGTCATGCGTATCGAGCAGGAAAATGAGCGTGTGATTGTCACCGTTGGCGATAAGACTGGTCGGGAATGCGCGATGTTTGCGATCAATTACATTATTGATGCGACAGGGCTGGAATCCAAACTTGATGATGACGTGTTGTTGGGCGATCTGCACGATCAATATGCGCTTGATCTGAATCGCCAGCAGCGACTCAGCGTGAACGATGCTTTTGAAATTCAAAGAATGCGGAATGGCGCGGGGCGTATCTTCGCAGCGGGGATCATTACGGCGGGCGGAACATATGGCCCTGTCGATAGTTTTTCTGGTCTGCTTTACGCCGCCCAGCGTTCCGTTGATTCGCTGACGGAACAGGGCGCAACAGATTTGCACAATTTAGATATTCTCCATTCTGTCATTCAGTGGGTACGCTGGTGCCTGGGGGTGCAGCCATGACACCGACTCTCGCAGGACGCTGGCAGACCCGTCTGCTTTTATTAGGAACAGCGGGCGTTGTGATTACGCTCCTGTTTGGCTGGATTTTCAGCGATTTCCGCACACCACTTGCGTTATTGTTTTATGCGCTGGTTCTCGGCTTTGGTTGGGATGCGCTTTATCATTTGTTGCAGGGTTTCCGCTGGGATGGGGATTGGCCGCCGCTGTTTCAGTTGATCGGCTGTCTCGTGGAAGGTGTTTTCCTATGGATACTCGCGACGGGCGGCTTTTTGCGTGATGGTTTGCCTGGGATTAGCCCCTATGTGAGTGCTGCGCGTTTCGCTGTCCATTATGCTGTGGTCTGGACGGTGACATTTGCGCTGCTGCAAGGGCCACTTAAAGTTATTTTCCCGCGCTGGCGTTTTCGTGGCGGTCAGTGGATTTGATTTTGTTTTTAGGACTACGTATTCATAGGTAAATAGTACGAAAATGACTGACGCAGGATACGCTGTCACATTGTTTGATCCAACAAAGGAAGCTATTGATTTTGGTGAGGTTCCTGATAGTTTCACAGTGGAGTATTTTGTCGAGAAGTTTCGAGAGAAGTGGACGCAGGGGGTAATTCGTAATCCTTCAGAATATCTACTTTGGTCTATTCCAGAGTTGGACTCCGGCGATGAAGATAATGATTTCAGCGGAATGCTAACTTATGAAGATAAGGGGATTACTTTCAATCTTGCTCCTTACCCTACAGTAGTTAAGTTTGTGCAGTGGATACGTTCGATAGTGTCATCTGAGAATAAGGTATATCTTCTGAAAATACCCGATTTGGAAGAGAAGCTTGAAATTACCCAAGCGACGAACACTGCGGAAATATTCGACTTCCTGAAGCATCGGTAAGATAACTTCAAAATGCTTACAACAATTCATCCTATCTCCTTTGAAAGGTTTACCATGAATCCGCCAACTTTCCAGGATGTTCTGCGGGCGCAGCGCCAGATTCGTCCCTATCTGCCGCCGACACCGCTTCACAGCTATCCGGCACTCAACAATTTGCTGGGGACGCAGGTTTATGTGAAGCATGAAAATTATCAGCCGATTGGCGCGTTTAAAGTGCGCGGTGGGATCAACCTCGTTTCTCAGCTTTCGCCGCAAGAGCGCGAACGCGGCCTGATCGCTGCTTCGACGGGCAATCATGGGCAATCGGTGGCTTACGCGGCGCGGATGTTCGGCGTGAAAGCGCGTATTGTCGTACCAGAGGCCGCGAACCCTGGTAAAGTCGCCGCGATGCAGGGCATGGGTGCGGAAGTCATTTTTCATGGGCCAAATTTTGACTCGGCGCGTAAGCACTGCGAGGCGCTGGCGCAAGAACATGGCTATCGCTATGTACATTCGGGCGATGAACCGCTTTTGATCGCTGGTGTGGGGACGCACACGCTGGAAATGCTGGAAGCCGAGCCGGATATTGAGGTCATTATTGTGCCGATTGGTGGTGGCAGCGGTGCGGCAGGCGCTTGTATTGCGGCTCAAGCGCTGAATCCGTCTATCCGTGTGATCGGCGTGCAATCGGATGCTGCTCTAGCGGCGTATCTGTCGTGGAAACAGCGCGAAATGGTCGAAGCGCCGAATAAAACATTTGCCGAGGGATTGGCGACAGGCTCGGCGTTTGCCCTGCCACAGGCGATTCTGCGCGAACATCTTGACGATTTCGTACTCGTAAAAGACGAGGAAATCATGCAGGCAATCGTGTGGTTCATCGAATGCGCACACACGCTCACAGAAGGCGCAGGCGCGTCGTCGTTGGCAGGCGCTTATAAACTGCGTGAAGAACTTGCGGACAAAAAAGTCGGCCTGATCTGCTCCGGCGGCAATGTATCGCTGGCGCATCTCAAGCAGGCGCTTGCCTAGATGGGCTGCCGTTAACGACAGCTTCTTGAGAATCAGGCAGTCAATAACGACGGCCTTTTGAGAATGCGGTTTTTCTGTGGATTGTTTCGGTACGTTTTTATGCTATAATATTCATAGCAATATTGCAGAAAGTTTGGCCCTGCCAACCCGGTGGGGCTTTTGATTGTATCCATGAGGGATGAATGAGTTACGCATTTGAAACGTTGGGCTTACGCCCAGAATTGGTAAAGGCTGTTGTCGAACTGGGCTACGAGCAGCCAACGCCAATTCAAGCCGGGGCGATCCCGGCATTGTTGGAAGGCCGTGATGTTCTCGGCCAAGCTCAGACCGGTACCGGCAAAACTGCCGCCTTCGCTTTGCCAATGTTAAACGGGCTGGATGTCAATTATCACGGGGTGCAGGGTCTTATCCTGACACCAACTCGTGAGCTGGCCGTCCAGGTTTGCGAAGCAATTTACCAATACGGGCAATTTCGTAATGCCCGCGTGCTGCCCATTTATGGTGGACAGTCCATTATGCGCCAGATCAAGCGTCTGGAGCGTGATGCTCAAATCGTCGTCGGTACGCCGGGCCGTGTGCTCGATCTGATCCGACGTGGCTCACTCAAACTAGGCGAAATCCGCTACCTCGTCCTGGACGAAGCGGATGAAATGCTCAAAATGGGCTTTATCGAAGATGTCGAAGCCATTTTGAAAGAAACGCCAAAAGAACGCCAGACAGCACTGTTTTCCGCCACCTTGTCGCCGGAAATTCGCCGACTGGCCGGGAAATATATGAATGACCCGGTTTCCGTCACGATTGAAAGCAAAGTGCGGACGGTTGAACATACTGAGCAGCGCTATTATCTGGTTCATGACGAATCGAAATTTGCGGCGCTCACCCGTTTGCTCGAAACCGAAGAAATCAACAATGTGCTGGTCTTCGTGCGGACTCGTGTCGGTGCGGCTGAATTATCCGAAAATCTGAACGGACGCGGCTATCCGGCAGAAGCGCTGCATGGCGATCTCAGCCAGGATGTACGCGAAACCGTTTTGCGCCGTTTCCGCAAAGGCCAACTCGCGATTTTGGTCGCGACGGATGTGGCCGCGCGCGGGATCGACATCCCGGAAGTGTCGCATGTCGTCAACTATGACATGCCCTTCGACCCGGAGGATTACGTTCACCGCATTGGTCGTACCGGACGCGCAGGCCGCACCGGGATTGCGATCATGCTGGTGACACCTCGCGAACGCCGCCGTTTGCGCGATATTGAAAGCTTTACGCGCCAGCCGATGATTCGCGCGACCCTGCCGCTGGCTGAAGAAGTTTATCTGCGCCGCGAACAGCGTTTTCAGTCGATTCTCAACACACTGTTGCTGGAAGAAAATCTCGAAGCCGAACTCGACTTCGTGCGCACCCTGGAGCAGGGCGGCTATGATCTGGCTGATCTGGCTGCTGCCGCGATCCGTATGGCACGTTCCAGCGAAATTCTGCGCCCGATTGACGATATTCGTGAAGTCGTGGATCGACCAGACCGCCCACAACGACGTGAGCGTGTCGAAGATCATGACTCGTCTCGCCGCCCAGAACGCGCTCGTCGCCAGAACGGTCAGGAGCCAGGTATGGTGCGCTTGCAGTTGAATATGGGACGTGAACACGGTATTCGCCCCGGTGATGTCGTCGGCGCGATTGCCAGCGAAGCCGGGATACCCGGACGCGCGATTGGCGCAATCGACATTCAGAAGACGCGTACTTTTGTCGATGTCAAGGACATCCACGTCGAAAGCGTATTGTCGAAAATGTCCCGCCGGATGCTGCGCGGCAAGGAAATTACCCTGACCCGCGCCAGCAACAACTAAAAACGGTCATCATTGACTGTCTGATAGAGTCTCATCAAATAAGTGTCGGCATTCCGGCACTTATTTTTTTGCTATATTGCCTCCAGTGTTTTACTGGACATCCCCGCGCTTTCTGATAAGATTTCGTGCGCGATTTTGAAACTTAAAACTTGAACTGATTCAAACTAATTTGCGAAAAGATGCCTGAGATTAATCATGGCAAATACAAGATGATGCCCGCCTAAGAAATAAGCATCTTTATGGTCATCTCGTAATCTCAAAGCCCGAAA
>JALHNB010000055.1:0-38717 GCA_022843745.1 Anaerolineae bacterium
CTGAACCCCCTGCCGAACGTCGCGGTATCCTGCGCGGTGATTTTGGGCGTTCGTTTTTTCAGCGCCGCCCTGTGACTGATGTGATTTTCGAGCGCGTCCCGGCGACTCTCGAACTCGGCTTCACATCGCTCGTCATCAGCCTGATCGTCGGCCTGCCCATCGGCATCATCGCGGCGGTTAAACGCGGCGGGCGATTCGACAGTTTTACGCGCATCCTGGCGGTTGTTTTTAACGCGATTCCCGTGTTCTGGCTGGGGCTTCTTTTAATTCTGATTTTTGGCTCAAAACTGGCGATTTTACCGATGGGCGGGCGCTGCGAGACGACGCTGACTGGCGGCTGTCCACCCTTATATGACCGTTTCAACTTTATCATTTTGCCCATGATCGTGCTGGCGACAGGCGGCATTGCCGGATTTTCGCGCCTGATGCGGGCCTCGATGCTCGACGTGATCTCACAGGATTACGTGCGTACCGCCGCAGCGAAGGGGCTGTCGCAGCGCGTCGTTTGGTTCAAACATGGCGCACGTAACGCGCTCATTCCGATTGCGACCTTTCTCGGCCCGGCGATCACGCTTGTCCTCAGCGGTGCGGCTATCACGGAGACGATTTTTTCGTGGCCGGGGCTGGGGCGCTTATCGGTCAACGCCGTTATCCAGCGCGACTATCCCGTCGTCATGGCGGTCACGATCATCACGGCTATCGCCACCATTATCGGCTACTTATTATCCGACATCCTGTACGCGGTGATCGACCCGCGCATACGGTTCAGATAGCATGTCAGCTATTTGCTGTCGTGTGATAGAGATTCGTTTTCATAACATGATTTGGGCGCAAGGCCTTGCGCCCCTACAACCCACATAGGGCGTAACAACCCGTATAAGTCGAATTAGGAAGCTGAGATGCTGACAAGCTGACTGGCTGACACGCTAAAAAACTAAAGGCTCAAAAAATGTCCGCACAAACGACACAAACGACTGTTCAAAGAATCGGCACGACTGAAACGCGCGAGGTCAGCGAATCGCTGATGGCGCGGGCGATGCGCCGCCTGCGACGTGACCGGATGACGATGGCCGCGATTATCGTTATCGTGATTCTGGCGCTGCTGGCGATCTTCGCACCCTTCCTCACCACTCAGGTTTTCCACGTTGACCCCAACCGTACCGACTCCGATCTGCGCTTTGCCCCTGTCGGCACGTCAGGACATCCCCTCGGCACGGATGACCTGGGGCGGGATCATCTGGCGCGGCTGCTCCACGCCGGGCAAATTTCGCTCGGAATCGGTTTCGGTGGCGCGTTTCTGATTTTAATTATCGGCCTGTCTTTCGGCACGATCACGGGCTATTTCGGCGGCGCGGTGGACGACATCATGAATTGGGTGATTACGACGCTCGATTCCATCCCGACGCTCTATCTGCTGCTGATTATTTCCGCGATTCTGTCACCATCCGCTGAGGCGTTGGTGATCGTGCTGGCACTGGCAGGCTGGACTGGCACGACACGACTGATTCGCGGCGAAACGCTGACTCTGCGCGAACGCGAATATATTCTGAGCGCGAGAGCCGTCGGCGCGTCACCCTGGCGCATCATGTTCTCGCACATCCTGCCAAACCTCACGTCGATCACGGCGATTTCGCTGGCAACGAGCATCGGCAACCTGATTCTGATCGAATCGGCCTTGAGTTTTCTGAATGTGGGTGTCCAGCCGCCGACACCGACCTGGGGCAATATGCTCAGTAATTCGCAGACGTTTTTTACGCTGGGTGGGCATCTGGTGGTGCTGCCGGGGCTGCTGATCGTGACGACGGTGCTGTGCCTGTACGTCATCGGCGACGGCGTGCGCGACGCTTTCGACCCGACGATTGTGGATTAATGGATAAGGCGCTAGATTTTACGGCGTTCCTGCCACTTTTCCCATAGAAATTGGACAGCATATACAAAAGCTACCGCCATAAATGGGGTCAGCATTGTTCTTTCGCGCGTATTCAATCCAGACGATTTCACCAGGAGCGTGCCAACCGTATAGTATACCCCTATTGTGAACACACCCCCCAAAAGCACCCAGTGCTTGCGGCGGTACGCAAACCATAAACCCAATATGCTGCCCAGCAGAAAAATGCCGTTCCAGGCGATTTGAATGCCTATAGATAACCAGTTATTGCTAAAATGAGGTAGCAGATTCGATGCGAACGGCAGCAAACCGTACATTCGTGCAAACCCGACAGGAATTGTAGCAATATAAATTAGCGGATACTTTAAAAATATTTCCAGTGAGACGGCCTGAAGCGCATCGGCTACCTCTGGTGACGCGGCAAAATAACCATTGCGTGTCCCAGCATCAACGGTGCTTATATCATGCCCTAAATGCTGTTCAACGCGCTGGTTGATCTTTGTGTAGATGTCATCCATATTCTCGCTTGTTTGCCCGACAGCAATTCGCTCGATGGATGCCGCGCGATAATAAAGCATCGTATAGGGTGAAATCGTCGAAAATGTTGGATTATCAAATACTGTGGCGTTATGAATTAGCCAAACGCTAATCCCAAGCAGGCTGAATAATGCAAATGCTGCGATGCTTAACCATTTTTTTCGGTCAATCAGCACAAACCAGAAAGCCAGAATAACCCAAAGCAGGTAAGTGGCAGGTCGCGTAAAAGCCGATAATACTAATGCTGTTGCGGCAGTGATTGACCACAACAACGAATAGTTTTTATTCAGAGACGTCATAGATTTTAAGAGCAGAATTATCGACACCAGCAGCAAAAAATTCGCTATTGGCTCCGGCCCCAGAAAGGCCGAAAAAACAATGGATGATGGATCAACTGCAACGATGATCCCGGCTAGAAGGGCGTATCGAGATGAGAAGCCAAATTGTAGCGCCAATATGCAGCTTAGAGGCGCGATCAAACTGCCGATCACGCTATTGAACAGAAGCACAGCATTGTTATCCATATTGAGTGCATAAATGATTAATGAAAACAGCGGCGGGCGCACGAGGAAAAGGCTATTTGTGAAATCCCCAAAGGATTGAAAATGTTCTGCCCCAAGAGAATATAAAATGTAGTCACCCGCTTCAAAGCGACTCAAATCATCTGTGTGCCATATAGCCACCAAAATTAGTCTTAGAATTAGAGCGGCAGCAAATATCAGGAGTAACCCTGACTTATTCCCCCCCCTCTTACAATTATTCTATTTCGCTCGCTCTTATCGAGTAACATATATATCTATTGCACTCTTGCTATTGGTTCTTGTATCGTGTGTGATAAGGAAAGTTAATCGCTTGACAGCCTTTCGCCATGCGGTTAAATTCGCTACAGATTTTACTTTACTTGGTAATTTGTTGCACTACTTTGATTGACTAAAATATTGTCAGCGCGAATCATTCAATTTCTAGGCATACAGGGGCTTCTGTTTATCACGCTGATCACGATAGACGTGCAGCAAAGCGGCGATCCGGCAGGCCGAGCGATCAACGCCATGACGTGGGGGCTGATTCTGTTGTGGATCGTCCTCGGCGGCGGGCTGATGCTGTGGTTTCGCGACAATGTGCGCCAGCGCGTCCTCAAAATTGACCTGAACTGGCGCGTCAAATTCGTGCTGATGGCTGTCGGGCTGGCGTTGCTTGAAGAAGTGGTTACAACAGGGATGACCAATCTCGCGCCGCTGTTCGGTGTCGGTGTGGGCGAAGCGTATATCACGGCCTCCGCCAATTATTTTGACGTGGTGCTGTTCCACAGCGTCATCATTTTTGTCCCGATGTTTATCACCTGGGCGTGGCTGCTGAAGCGATACACCTTCAGCCCGAACGCGGTCTTTATCCTGTTTGGGCTGAACGGGATGTTGGGCGAGATTATCAGCTTTGGGTCGGGAAATCTCATCCTGATCGGCTTCTGGACATATGTTTACGGCCTGATGGTCTATCTGCCCGCCTACTCGATCCCGGCGGAGCGCAATGCTACAACGCCGCGATTTTACCACTACCCATTAGCAGTTATTTTGCCCATTATCTGCTCCATTCCCGTTGTCCTCGTCGTCGGCACGATTCATCCTATCGGCATCCATTTTGCGGCGATACCGTAGCAACCTGTTACGAGGCGAGTTCGCGGATGGGTATCGTGAAATGAAACGTCGTCCCCTGCCCCACTTCGGACTCTGCCCAGATGCGCCCATCATGCAGTTCTACCGCTTTCTTGCAGACTGCCAACCCGATGCCCGTACCAGGATACTCGTCGGCAATATGGAGACGTTTAAAAATAATAAAAATCTGTTCCAGATACTGCTGCTCGATGCCGATGCCATTATCGCGCACTGAAAATACCCAGTGTTGATCCTTGCAGGTCGCGCCGATGTGGATTTCCGGTTTTTTCGCGCTGCGATACTTGATTGCATTTTCAATCAAATTCTGAAAAAGCTGGATCATGAGTTCTTCATCAGCGATGATTTTGGGCAGGTTATCATGGGTGATGTGAGCATCGGTCTCCGCTAACATCACTTCCAGAAATTGTATGGTTTTGTCCAGTACCTCCTGCATATCCAGCAGGGTGAAGGTGTGCGAACGACTCTCGACGCGCGAATACATCAGCAAATCCTGAATCAGGTTCTTCATGCGCAGCGCACCATCAACCGCAAATTTGATAAATTCACGACCTTCCTCATTCAGTTTGTCCGGGAAGCGCTGTTCAATCAATTGCAGATAGCTGGTTACGGTGCGCAGCGGCTCTTGCAGATCGTGAGAGGCGACATAGGCATAGCGGCGCAGCTCCTCGTTTGATCGCTGCAATGCTGCCGTGCGTTCCTCGACTTTGTGTTCCAATTGCCCTGAGTAATCCTGTAATTCGTCGATCAGGCGGTGATTATCGAGAACGAGGATACACTCCCGAACCAGCAGTTCGAGAATTTTGAGGTCGTCATCAATAAAAAGGGAACGATCTCGCAGGGCAACGATCAGCAGCCCCCAGGAGCGCTCCTGATTGTGGATCGGCACGAGCAACCAGGTCTGCGCACCGAGTGTCCGTAATTGGCGGCGTTCGTCGGCATCAGCAATATCAGGAAGAGAACGTGACATTGTCTGGCGATGCTGCCAGCCCTGATTGATGAACCGCTGACCATTTTGAATTAAACTGGCAAACAGCGCCTGGTCAGTCGCGGCGAGTATGTCCCACTCATTTGCGGACTCGTTGAGCCTCAACACGCCACCCGCCATACCATTAGTGGCTTGCTTCGCTCCCTGGCTCAACTGCCGGAAGTTATCGCTCACAAATGCCTCACTGGCAGGCGCTATTCTGGTTTGCAAGAGGTAATCGCGTAGTTCCTCCATTTGCCATGCAAGGCGTTGTCCACGTGGTGGCACAAAGGCCACGTAAAAAAACACGGCTGAAACTGCCGAGGCGATCTGAGCAATCGGGGTCGTGACAGGTGCGATGATGGGGAACTGCGCCTTGATAACATTGATGACGAAGGCCAATGTGAAAACAGCCGAACTGAGCGTAATAATCCACAGCCTGCGGCGAAGGGTCCCCACCGTCGCCTGCATACCCCGGTAAAACCCCAGCGTACAGTAGGCTTCGACAACCGCACAGTAGCCGAAAATGAGAACCACCGTGAGCGCCGGATTGGATACCATCCGAAACCAGAGCAAGGCACAGCTCAATAGAAAACCGACTACGATAATGATACCGATTCGTGGTCGGCTGGGGCGGAAGTATTGAAGGAGGCGAAACAAAAAATAAGGCTGCGAAAACAGCACAAATGCGCCCGCAAGATCAAGCGCACCCGACTGGAAGAGCTGCAAATTGCGCAGCAGAACAAGGGCAAAGGGGAAGCCAAGTGCAGTCGCCATCAGGGCAAAGTCACGGCGGCGCGGGTCACGGTGACGGATATAGTCAACAATGGCAATCAAACTCAGCAGGATGAAAATAATCTGAGTATTAAAGGCAATAATTTCACTGATGTTCATGAAGCCCCCTCCACCCGCAGAAACTTGCGTCGATGAAGCAGACAAAACGCCGTAAATAGAACCGAGCGTTTTAAAAATTACTCATCACCGCGCCTTGCCGAGAAACAGGAGAACTTAGTTGACTTGAACAGATTTCTCGTCGTGTGAAACTCTGCCGCAGCGATGTCCTGACATCTGAAAAACCAGCGCACCGATCCGCAGCGATGCGTCATATGAGGAAGAGATGGTTGATGCAGAGTTAGCGTTAATATACCCCCTAAGACTGCCGAAAACATAGGTCAACTGGCCTATCATTATCCCTATATGTGAGCATCAATCGTATGTTTTAAATTGGTTAGAACCACTCCTCCATCATGTTACGCGCCTCGCGCAGTTTTTTGACATGCTCGTCCAGCGTCGTAAAGCCCATGCCCATCGTGCTGATGCTCAGATGCGTCGCGTCGATTTCGTCCCAGGCGCGCACCGTGTCCGCCAATTCAGGGATTGGCAGTCGTGCCAGATGCAAACGCGGCTCGATTCCCACGTCCTCGACTTTTCGCCCCGCCTCGACAATGTATGCCCGAAACTGAGCGATCAACGCGCGGCCTTTTTCATCCAACTGCGTCTGCGGAAACCAGCCGTCGCCGATCCGTGCAGTACGTTTCAACACGATATCCGCCTCACCACCAAACCAGATCGGAATCGGGCGCTGAATCGGCATCGGCAAAATTCCGGCTTCGGGGATGTGATGCCACTGACCGTCAAATTTCACGACTGGCTGAGTCCACAGCAGGCGCAAAACTTCGACCTGTTCCTCGCTGCGTTTGCCGCGATTGTGAAAATCCTCGTTGAGCGATTCGTACTCGACTTCGTTCCAGCCTGTGCCGATCCCCAGGCGCACACGTCCCCCACTGAACAGGTCAAGCTGCGCCGCTTGCTTGGCGACCAGCGCCGTCTGCCGCTGCGGGAGGATCAGAATTCCGGTCACAAATTCCAACTGCGTCGTGATGGCGGCGGCATAACCGAACAGCATAAAAATCTCGTGAAACAGCGTTTCCGAGTTATACGGCCCTTTCCAGTTCGGGCGATTCGCCAGCCCCGCGCCCAACACGTGGTCATAGGCCAGCAGGTGCTTATAGCCCATGCCCTCTACCGCCTGGATATAGTCGCGAATGGCGATCACATCTGTTCCGCTTTCCGTCTGTGGGAAAACGACTCCAATTTTCATCATGATTTTTTTCCTTGTGTACACAACAGCAAACCATATCCGATATTATTCCTACAGGCAAGGCTATGCTATATTGGAATCATGATGATAGATAACATCATAATCATGACGACACCATGATGAAGGAAATGCTGCCGACAACTGGGGTTATTTACTCGTGAAAGGCTAAAAGCTCAGCGTGTCAAAATCGCAAGTTAAACCACGCATTATTATTCTCCTGCTCGCAGCCTGGGTAGTGATGACCATCCGTTTGAGCGTTCCCTGGTTTGGCTATCACGATTCAAATGGTGCCATGTTCAGTATTTTTGTTCGCAATTATCAATGGTACGGTATGCCAGCAGTCGGTTTTATGCAAGTGCTGAACCCTGCACCGACGACCCCTGACCAGTTTCACTATTACCAACATCATCCTATCCTGACTGCCTGGGTATCTGCGCTTTTTAGCAGTGTCGCTGGCTTAAACGAAGTTTCAATGCGCATGGTGTCGATTTTGGCATCAATGATTAGCATAACCGCCTTTTACGTCATATGTCGTCGGCTTTATGGGGCGCGAGTGGGCTGGTGGGGTGCCGCTTTCTACGCAGCGTCACCCATGATCGCCTATTTTGGCCGAATGTCGAACCATGAATTGTTGACGTTGATGTTCTTGATGCTGTTTACCTGTATCCTGATCAACTGGCTGCGAAAGCCAAGCCGGGTACGATGGTGGGCATTATTGATATTTGGGATTCTTGCTGTCTGGACGGCCTGGGCTGCGCTGTTTTTTATTGCTCTATTCGTTTTGCTAACATTGTGGATAGGATCGCGGGCGCAACGACAAGCAATGATTGTGCTGGGTGGCCTGACCGTCCTCAGTGTTATCGGACTGGTTGCATTTTATCAAGCTCAGTGGTCTGGCACGATTGCCGATTTGATCGAAGTTTTTATATGGCGCAGCAGTCCCACAACTTTGAGACGCGGCTCACAGAGCTTTACAATGCTGGAATAGTCAGGGAGGCAGTTCCAGGATATGATGTATTTTGCGACCCCTACCCTGGTTTTCCTGGCTTTTTGGGGCGGGATTCACATCCTGCGTTCCGGCACAAAACAGACGAGGGCGTTTCTGCTCGCTCTGCTTGTGTCAGGAATCGGTTATATACTGGTTTTCCGCAACGCTTCTTTTATCCACAGTTACTATAAGATTTATCTTTTCCCTGCTCTGGCGTTGGCTGCGGGCGCAGCGCTTATACCCAGTGCTCAACCGAGAACACGGCGCAGTGACCGCAGAATTCATGCCGTCAAAGTTGCTTTTATCGTGCTGACATTCGTGACCAGTGGATACATCGTTTGGGCGCTCCATCGTATTCTCGACCAGAATAATCTGATGCCACTCGTAACAGGCATTGTCGAAAACACTTCTCAGGACGACCATATTCTATCTAATTTACCGGATACGGGTTTTGGCCTCGAATACTATGCAATGCGTCCAATAGAATATGAGATTGACCCCCAAACAGCCCTTAAGCTGGCTGAGAGCCTTCCACAAAATCAGGCCTACCTATTTTGCGGGCAGGGTAATCCTGCAATCGAACTGGATGCCTATACCTATGTGGTGCTGGGTAATTGCCGCTTGTATCGCCTAAGTACCTCATCAGGATGAGCATGACGGGTTATGCTATATTGGAATTGTGACGACACCATGACGAAGGAACGCTGACCATGAATCGGATAACAGGCCGTAAATGGGCGCTAGGCCATGCGCCCCTACAAGCGATACTTGTGCTTTTGATCCTTTTGCTGCCGATGTTTGCCCATGCACAGGAAGCCGAAGAAACGGAGCAGCCCGATGAACGCCTCTGGCTTCGCGTGTTCGTGGACAGCGCCTTTTTACGTGCCGAGCCGCTGCTGGTCGCGACTCCGGTTGGCTCGGTGGTCGAGGGTGAAAGCCTGCAAGCGGTGGGGCGCAACGCCGATGGCACGTGGTTCGAGGCGCGGCGTGCAGGCAGCCGAGGCACAGGCTGGATTTTCAACGAGATGGTGAGCAAGGAATTCGACGTGTGGGATTTACCGCTGACCAGTTCCGCCGGGGCGGATGGGCCGGAACAAGTCGTCGATACCGGACTCGCCGTTTTCGTGTTGTCGAATACCCGCCTGCGCGATGAGCCATTTCTTAGCGGCGAACAGATTATGCTCGTCCCCCACAGTGTCACGATTCCCGTCGTCGGGCGCAATCAGGACGCGAGCTGGCTGCGCGTCAATTTCAACGGGCATCTGGGCTGGATTGCCGAGTCGCTCACCCGCGCGTCCGGCGATCTGATGACCGCACCGCTGGGATTTGACCTGCCGCCGCTGACGTTCGCGATTTTGATTATTCCGCCGGAGTTGCAGCTGGCGCAGGTGGATCGTCTGCAAGCATTCGTTCAGGCGCAGGTCGATTTATCCGATGGACTGAGCAGCTATTGGTGGCAGGTTTTCCGGGGCGAGATTTTGCCGTGTACCCCCCCGCCCTTCTCGTCGGAGTATCAATATACGCCGCAGGATATTCAACAGCTTCCCGAACTGGATCGCTTCGTCCCCAATTTGCAGGAGGCCGTCGATTCCGTCAACGACTCGCTCGAACCACTGCAATCGTGCGGCGCGTATATGCCGGACACGCTCATCGACGCGCGAAATTCAGCGATCAACGCTCGGCTGATTCTGCTCAATATTCTGGATCGCCTGGACGAGGTGCGGGCGATTATCCGATGATATAATGGATTTGCTTACAAGGAAGAAAGGTCTACGATGGCTGATATTGTTTTGCCGCCTGATTTGGTTGCGCGCTTAGAAGCGATTTCAGAGCAAGAAAAACGCTCTCCCAAAGCTGTTCTTCAGGCCATGTTCGATCAATATATTCCAGCATCGACGCAAGAGACCGATAGCAATGCTTTGCACCTCGTAAGGAAGAATCTTTATGTGCGTGCCCGGCAGTATTGGAAGCAAGTTGGCAATAGCGAACGTTTGGCGCTGACCGATCCACAGCTTGATGAGCAATTCTGGCTGTTTGATGGAGAGGGCATCCCACGCTTGAAATCTGAGCAGAGTAATATCGATATTCCGCCGGACTCGCTGCTTCGATTGGGGCAGCTTGCGAAACAAACTGGTTTTCGCTCTGGTCTACATAATATCGCAGAGCAGAGCCGGAATATCGTGCGCGAAGAACTCGCTAAACGCCTGACAGGTGAGCGTTCGGATGGCTCGTAGTCGTGTTCTCGTGGACAGCAGTTTTCTATACGCTCTTTTTGATGAAGATGATAACAAACATGCTGCTGCTTACCTGTTTTCCCAGGCCGATAGCAGTCTGGCAGTCGTTCCCGACATTGTTCTGGTCGAAGTTATGCTTCTTGTTGACCGGGCTGGCGGCGTTCCGGCTGCGGTGCGATTTCTCGATTTTTTCTCAGCAGCCCCATTTCAGCTTGAGCCGATTATTCCCGGCGATTTGAAGCGGGTGCGTGAGATTACTTTCGCTTACTCATCATCCCGTTTTGATTTTGTTGATTGCTGTGTGATGGCTCTAGCCGAGCGACTAGAAATCACCCATATTTGCATGTTTGATCGCCGTGATTTTTCTATCTTTCGACCTCGTAACTGCGATTTTTACGATCTGCTCCCCTAGCACCAAAACGTTGACTCGCTACCGAAACGCATTCGGCACGCTGCTGTCGGTTTCCGGCTTGTCAAAAGTGCCGCCCGTGCGCAGTAAACAAATCTGCTGCCATTGGTAACGCTCTGTCCCAGTTGTCCAGTACGGCACGACGCGCCAGGTATACGTTCCCGCCTGCGACGGCAGTTGATCGAGTGGAATCACGGCGGTTGTCGTCTCGGTGTCGAACGCGATGCGGAACTGCGCGGGCGTGATGACGATGACGCTGTAGAGGGTCGCGCCGGTCAGCGCCGGGAAGGTGACCATAAGTTCAGAATTTCCGGCCATAAAATCGCCGGAGCGCGTGAAATCGCCCTGCCAGCCAGCGCAAAAATCAGTTGATACATCAAACACGTCCGGTATGCGCCCATTGCCATCACGCGGCGGCATAATCCCCGTGACCGGGATGCTGTTAAAGGCCTTGCTTGTCCGAACCAGACGCGCATAAATCCAGGCACGGCTGTCACCATAATCAATCTGAAGCCACTGCCGCCCATCCCAGCGCGAATAAAAATCGCCCGCCCGTCCACGAATCGCCACCGACGTGTTCAGCGGAAGCTGCCCTACCGTATCAAAGGCGAAATCCGGCCCCGCCCGCACCTCCGCCGTATCGACGGAGATCAGGCCATAAATCGTGCCGTCCTGCGCTGATGCGATAAAAACCGATGCCAGCGCGGTCAATAAAATCGCAACAACAAGAATACTTCGCTTCATAATGCCCCCTACAAGCAAATGGGTATCTTCACCATACCATCAATGTCGTCCGGCACGTCAAAAAGGTTATCCGGGTCGGACGAATAACGGTGTCCGCTGTAAAAGTAAAACCCATAGTGAATGACCGATCCATCATCGAGTTTATCTTCATAATAATCGATTTTCGGATCGTCGCGATCAGTCACGAACGCCGTTTCCGCCGCAGCGCAGGCCGCATCCTGCCCTGCCAACTGATACGCATCCCAATACGCTCTCGCCATCGCCGCGTAAATGTGACCGTGTGTGCCGGGCGGGTATTCTCGCTCCAGGCTCCCAACCATGCTTTCAAGCGACGCAATATCCTGCTCCGATTGATAAATCTGCACGAATCGATACCCGGCGAATGCTCGCAGATACGCCCGCTCCAACTCGGCAGCATAAGCATCTTTGTCAGCGATAGACTCCGCATAAATCAGCCAGGGCGTCTGCCAATTGCCTTCGGCCCAGGCCGTCAGCCTCTCGGAGTTGTATAAATTGCCGTAATATGTTTTTGCCTCGTTAAAGTGACCGCAGGCGTAGTAGGCTTCAGCGCTGTGCAACGTGTCAAATAGGCTGGTTGGCTCATCCGTAAAATAGCGACACTGTAACGTCAATTTGGGAGGCGTCCCTTCCCAAGTGTAAACCATATCAATCGGGCGGACATGGCTGTACTCAATAAATGCCGAGGCAGTTTCTTCCTCGTAGGCATAAGTGTAGCCGACGATCAGTTCCAACGTGGTCAGGTTTTCATCGAGATTGAGGAGACGCACATCGCTAAACGCGCCATAATACGGCCCGATGGTGAATGTCACCGCCAATTTTTCGCCATTCCACTCCAGCATTTCCAGCGTTTCGTGATATTTTTGCCCCTCGATGGTGTCCAGCTCCAGCACGATCTCAGGGCGCTGGTTGTTGCCGATGTCCACCACGTAAAGGAGGTGCGCTGGGCTTTCCTGATCCGCGCCGCTCCAACCGCCAGTCGTAAACGTATCGAGGTGTGAAAAGTGGGCGTCCTGGCAGGTAAACAATCCGATGTAGGTGGTAAAGGTCGCGCCATAATTCACGGTGACATTTACCAGAACATCCTCGAATCCGTCATTCGTAATATCGGACTCGATCACCTGGGCGAACATCAATGTGCCGGATGGCGCGAGCGCATCTTCCAGGCCTCTAGTTGAGTGCGTGAAATTCAAATACGTGACGATTTGATCATCCAGAATTTTGACATCATCAGTCCGCCCTTCCGGCCTGTCAAACACGATCACCGGCGCAGGGAAGTCGGTTGGCTCGACGCAGCCCTGCGCGGATACCGGGAGCGCAAAGGCAAACAAAAAAGGAATCAGAAAAATGACTCGATCCAGCCGCGCCCGTTCTTTTTGGTGAATATGCAAATCGGCTTTGGGTCGCATTTTCACATTTCCCCGCTGCATGACATGCGATTTTCGACTGCCATCGCCCGTTCGCGCCATGTCGGAAATGGCAGCACACTCGAACAGGTCGCGACACTCTCCGGCCAGACCGAGCAGATTGCCCGTCCCTGCTGCTGCCGCGCGATGATCGCGGGGTGCTGGTTCACGCCGTTCGCGTCAAAAGCCAGCCCTTCGCCCATCAAGCCTGCTGAATCACTGATATTGACCGATCTTGCCACCGCACGAATCGACTCCGCGCTCAGACCGTTATCCATTGCCAGCGGCAGCACATTTTGGAGCAGCACAAAAACGCCCGACGCGCTCAAATCGGCTGTCCAGCTCGGCGCTGTGCCATAATCCTGCTGATACGCCGCGCGGTAAAAGTCATTGATTTTCCAGATACGCGACGCTCGATATTCTTCGGTGACTGGCCCGGCAGTGTTGATCGAGATAAAGCCGTCACTGTTGGCATTCTGGCAAATATCGCGACGATAACTTTCGCTGCCGACGTGAATCCAGGCATCAATATTCGCGTCAGCCTCGCGCAGCGCATACCACAGCCGTTCGCCGTCGCGGTCAAACACGCTCAAAATGACAATGTTGATTCGCGCCTCGCGCATCTGCACCGCCAGCGTGTAAGCATCCCCGCAGCAGATTTCATCCGAATAGATATAGTCGATCAGCGGCGGGGTGTTCAGCGTTTCGCGAACGCCCTTGGCAACATCTGCACGGCGTTCTTCATAAATCAGCGCGACTCGCGGTTCGGCAAAATTTGATTGCGCGAAATTCGCCGCCCCTGCACCCAATTGCTGGAAATCCGCCGCCAGCGAAAAAATCCAATCGCCTCTCGCGTTAGTGGGTGGTGAATCGGTCACATCCCAATACATCACGCTGGATGATTGGGCGATGGCGCTTGCTCCTTCGCTGACGGCGCTCAGTCCACTGCCGATAATGAGGGGTACACCCTGCTCCACTAGCGTTTGCGCGGCGATTTCGGAATCAGCGCGGTCACTGGCTGGCTCGTAAAGCCACTCGATGGGGCGACCATTTATGCCGCCGCACTGGTTGATCGCTTGCCTCATGGCCTCCGCACCCCGAAAACTCTCTGTACTTTGAGCGCTGAATAGAGAGCCTTCTGGGAAAATGGCTCCCAGAGTGATGGGTTCACCTTCTGCCGGAACACACGCAGGGTCTATAGAGGTCTGGTTGAGGTTATAATGACTATACGAAACACCAACTCCTGTAAACATCAAGGCTAACAGAATGAAAAAAATCCTCTGCGCCCCTGCTCCTCTGCGCCACTGCGTTAAGCTTTTAAAATTCTTCATGATTCCCCTGCTGGCGTGACTGTTGATTCCGCTTATGATAATTATTATAGGGGTGTTTGCATCGGTGTAGAACAAACGCCGGGCAAGCGTTGGTCAATGACGTAGTGAGCCGATTTCGTCATTTGATAAAGTTGAATAATCATGCACTCTCGCTCAATCAAAGTGGATTCGATGTTGGCCGAAGCCTTAAAATTCACCCATGACGACCTCTCGGCCAACCGCGATGGCTATATGACCAAGGAGCAGCGTAAGCGTCTGCGTCTAATCGGTTTAAGTCAGTATTTACCATCAGCAGTCGGTTCAATTGTCTTCGGTGCGGCTTTCATTTTATGCCTTTTGCTGCTTTTGGCGAGGTTGCGTGATAATACGCTTTTAATTTTGTCAGCTTTTTTTGGATTTGGTTCACTCTGGTTAGCCGGATACGCCTATGTGCAACGGCGCAAATTCAAAGCTGATCTTGAAAAAGGTGACGTAGTAGAGGCAGCGGGACAAATCAATCTGAATATTTTCGGCCTGAGTAACCGCGTCAGTTTCAGTATAGGTATTGAAAAGCAAAGGTTTAGGGTCACACGGCAGATTTTGCTGGTATTCAAAAACGGCGAACCTTATCGAATTTACTACACGCCGAACACCAAAACGCTGCTTTCCGCCGAGCAAATACCGCAGGGGAAACCCGGCTAGTCGCCCGAATCAGCCTAATTTCACGGTGGGCAGTTTTTGTAGGGGCGCACGGCTGTGCGTCCAAATTTAGCAACATAGAACAGGTTATTTTTATGCGCCATACTCGTTTAATTTTTGCCATTTTTCTCGTCGCAATCGCCATTGTCGGGGTCACACTTGCCCAGCAGAGCGAGCTTTCCGGCACGGCGTTTCAGGTCGTCTCGGAGCTAGGTCGCGCTGTCCCCAAGAGCATGATCTACGACCCCAATTTTGAGCGCTACGCCGTCATTGATGCCTACGGCAAATTGATGCTCGTCGATGCACAGACATTTGAGGAGCAGCACGTCCTCTACGAATATGGCGCGTTTAATGATCTCGCCTTCAGCCACGACGGGCGCTGGCTGGCGCTGGCGGTTGAGACGCGCATCGAACTCTGGAACACCGAAACGGGCGAACTCACCGCCGACCTCACCGATCTCAGCCAAGCGAAGCGTGTTCACGGCCCGCTGACGTTTGCGCGTGATGACAATTTGCTGCTGTTTTTCGGCACCTACCCTGCCCCACCGGAACTGCGCCGCTTCGAAGATGACACGACGACGGTTCCCTGGCTGTGGAATCTGACCAAAGCCCGCGATGAAGGCGACTCGACTTTCCCGCGCAACGTGGAAGCGCTGGCATTTTTTGATTATCGCAACGGTTTTGTGCTAGGGCCAGATAACCGCATCGTGGCAGCGCTACCGGGGCGCTTAAATGTTATCGACGCATATTCGACGGACGTGCTGTACGACATCGACACGGCGCGTTACGAGCAAGACCCGATGGACGTGTGGTTCAGCCGCCGCGACAACCGCATCTATATCCGCCCTGTCGAGGAATTCAGCCTGATTCAGGTCGATACCCAGCGCGGCGTATTGGTCGAGTTTCCGCTTTCCCAAGAATTGACGCTCAACGATCTGCAAACTATCGGCGGCATCGAACTCGGCACGACGGCGCAGGTCATCGGCGGTGCGGCATCGACGCAAAAAATCCCGCTGCTGGAAGTCCTACTTGGCTACGATTACCGCGATTACGAACCCTGGCTCAACCATCCCCTGACGGTGACGCTCATCGACGCGCTTGAGCCGCCCACAGGCGATGAGGCTCAACTGCGCCCGCTGCTGTTCGTTTTTGACGAGGAAACGCAAAAAGGTCAGTTCGTTTTCAGCCGTTCGTATATCGCCTCACAGCTTGTTTTCAGCGGTGACGACCAGCGCGTTCTGGTTCGCAATGTCGGCGGCGAAGAAGAGAAGATCGAAATTTATGATCTCGCATCAGGTCGCTTGGAACAATCGCTGATTCCGGCGCTGCGTGACAGCTATTATTCGCCCTCGCGCAAGAATCGCATCCTCGCTTACGATCAAAGCGGCGAGACGATTATCAGCGATTTCCAGCGTTACGAGGCCGCCACGACGGACGTGATTGCCGAGGATTTGCGCTACTCGCAGCGTTTTGACCGCTTCTTCTTCTCCGGCGACAATATCGTCACCCTCAGCGGCTCGGAGTGGCGCTTGTGGAATGCCGAAACGGGCGAGGTGATCGAGCGCAAAGTTCTCAGTTTTAATGGCGACATCATTGCCGCCGCGCCGGATGGCTACCAATTTTTGACGCGCTTCTACACCAACGAAGATCAGGGCGCAGAAATTCTGGATGTTACGTCGGGCGAACGACGCACGGTACGTTTCACCGAACTGCGCGGGCGCTTTATCGAGGACGTTTTGCCGAGTGCCGATTGGGAACATTTTCTCGTCATTTATTCGACGAATTCCTATGGGCCGTATGATCCCGGCAACGAGATCGCCATGTACAGTATGGAGGATGGCGGTCAGCAGTGGTTTATGGCGGGTGACGATCTGCCCTACCCCTATGGCCGCAGCTATGGCTGGGTCGATAACAGTACGGTTTATGTCTACGGCGAAGATGGTGAACAGCCGGAGCGCGAATACGCCACCGAAGAAGAATATATTCCGCCGTATGAGACGGACGATACCCTCGGCTGCCTGTACTATATCTACTTTTACGCGGGTGTGGACTACGAAACGCTCGAATCGGTCTACCCGCAGATCGAAGCGGCACTTTCGCCCCAGGCCATGTCGGAATTGACCACATTCGCCTGTAACCGCGCCCGCGAAATCGAAGCAAGCTGGACAGAAACAAGCGGTACTGTCACGCGCACGCCGCCTGCCCCGCTCGTCGTCGCCAATGTGCCGATGTGCCTGCTGTCGCGCTATGGCGAACATTCCCAGGCGCTCGTCACCGATTGGCAAAATCTGATCGCATCGCTGCCGGAAGAAGAAGGCGCGGAAATGGCGGCGCTGGTCTGCGAAGGCATCTCGAACGCCGACAGATTACCCGCCAGCTTTGCCCCGCAAACGATGATGATTGATGCCGAAAGCGGCGTGCGCTCGTTTGGCGATTACACGCCGCCGGGAAATATCCGCCCGATCAGCCCGATTTTAACCGAATTTGAACGCACGGAAGAACGCTCGATGGGAGCGGCGATTTTGAGTCCTGATGAAAGCCTGGTCGCGGCATCCAGCTTACCGGGCGAACTCATCATTTACCGCTTCGTTTCGGCTTCCTATCGCGCACTTTTGGACTTCGGCACGGCAACGGCAGGCGCGGTCTTTGATGCTGAAAATCGCATCGGTGCGCTGCCCTCGCCAACGCCGACCTTCAGCCCCCTCGGTACGGCGCGGCCTACGCTAACGCCAACGATCACGCCGACCCCGCCGCCACGCGCGGAAACGCTGGCTGATCTGCCCCGGCTGGGCGAAACCGAAAATCTCTGCCCTGCCGAAACGCTCTACAGCATCGACGCGCCGCCGCCGGACTATAACCCGGCTGGACGGCTGATCGCGCCCGTGACAGGCGACGAAGAATGGGCGATCAACCCCGCCAGCGGACGGCGCAACCCCGACGAGACTATCCCGACCTGTCAGTTCGGCCTGACGTGCAAAATTTCGCCGGATTCGCGCTGGATTCTGGCGTTCGGCATCAACGAGATTTTTGTCGTGCGACCAGACGGCACGGATTCGCGCATCCTGTTCGAAGCCGAAGAGACCGAGGACACCTACGACTGGCCGGAGGACATCTGGTGGTCAGGCGCGAACACACTCGAATATTACAACTACGGCGAAAGCACCAATGACGAAGGCGAAACCATTTACGGCTATTTTTACTTCCGCGATATTCTGGGCGTTTTCCCAGACCCCAAACCCTGGGATGGCGACATTTACTTCAATGATGATTACGCCGAGATGATTGCGCGGCAGCCCGGTGGCGATCTGGTCGTGGCGCGGCAGACCTTCAGCACAGGCGTGAACCCCGGCTACACCTACTATCTCTATAACACCGTCACCGGGGAAGCCGACTATTTTGCCCGTCTGACCGAATATCCGGAGCAGGATTTGACCGTTCTGTGGCATCCACTCGGCACAAAGCTTTATTATCACTACCCAACGCCGGAAAATCAGCCCGTCATCTGGTACATTTTTGACCCCGCCACGAGCCAGCACACGCGCCTCAACGAACTGTATTGGGGCGAATGGTCACCGCAGGGTCGCTACGTGGCCTACGCGACGAACAGCCGCACCCAACCGTTGGGCATCTGGGACGGCGAAACCGGGCTTTTCCGCACCTACTGTATCCCCGAAACCGGAGCGCGATTATACGACGGGCCGATTTTGTGGTCGCCGGATGAGCGCTACATCGCCCTGCAAACGGGCTTGCCGAAGGACGAATCGCAGGAAGGTGTCGGCGAACATATCCTGATTCTGGACATCGAAACGGGCAGCGTCACCGATCTTTCGTATGGTGAAGGGCCATTGTATCTGTGGGCTGTCGAGCCGGGGACGGAGGTGGGGGAATGAACGCACATTCATTTTTGACGCAAAGGCGCAAAGAACGCAAAGGAACGCAGAGAATTTTAGAATCATATGCAAAATGGGCGTTTTTCCGTAGGGGCGACATTGTAGGGGCGCATGGCTGTGCGCCCAAATCCTTTTACATCCCTGTTTTCTCCGCGTCCCTTGCACCTCTGCGCCTCTGCGTTGCGCTTCTCACCTTCCTGATTCTCGCCACGCCCATGCTCGCCCAGGACGAATCCGTCTACGTGACGACGCAGGATTTCACGTCGTTTCGCGCTGGGCCGGGGCGCAGTTTTGAACGCATCGCCGTTATTCCCGCAGCGACGACACTCCACGCCATTGGGCGTACTACCGATAACCGCTGGATTCAGGTCGAGTATGAAAATCAACGCGGCTGGGTCGTTTCGTGGCTGCTGGTGTGGACAGGCGATGTGCTGACGCTCAAACTGGACGGACTCGACCCGCTTCCGTTCGCCCGCCGCATCAGCGTGACCATGACCGCCAACCGTGAAGCGCCCTATTATGCCAGCTACGAATCCGGCGTTCGCCTGGGAACGATTCCCGAAGGCACGCGCGTAGAGATGACCGGGCGTTTCGGCTCTGGCCGGACGATCTGGCTGCAATTCGAAAAAGATGGGCAATATGTGTGGTCGGGCGCGTGGAATTACAATATTCGCGGCGATTTTCTGACGCTGCCGGATGCCGCCTCGATCTATCCCTACGGGCGTTTACTCGGCAAGCTCAACACCGGAATCAGCAATACCGAGGACAATTTTTCGGACATCGCGTTTATCTGGCGCAGCCTTGCCAGCGGGGAAAGCGTGACGTGCGACGACCTGCCACGCCCTGCCCGTGTGATCGAATTTTCGACGGATGACGTGGCGGATGCCGAACTGCTGATGCCTGCCGTGAGCGCCGTCGCCTCAGCCATCGACCACACCAACACGGCGATTCAGATGTTCGCGGACGTGTGCGCGTTGGAAGGCGCGGATCGTTACCTCACGCCGGAGCAGATCAACGCCGCGCTTGCCGAAGTGGATGCCGCCGCCCGCGATTTCGTGCTGGCGGAAAGCCTGTTCGAGCCGCTGACACGGAGGGATCCGTCGGTGGGGAATTGAAGGTAAAAAAACAATTGAGCATCAACCCAAAATGAAAATCACTTTGTATGTATTTCTAATTGCCATATGCCTATCTTCAAGGGCAGTATTTGGGCAATCTTTGGTATTTGAGGATGCTGTTGATTGTAGGCTTTATCCTGAATTACCGCCGGATGAAGCGGCTATAGCTTATCGAAACTTAGCCGCTAGACAAGATCAAAATCAAAACTATACTGAAGCGATTATTAGTTTGAGTTGCGCTATCCAACTCAAGCCAGATTATGCGTTAGCATATTACGAGCGTGGGAGTATTTTTCAAGTAGTCGGAGACTACTCTCAAGCAATTGCAGATGCTTCACAAGCCATCGAACTAAAGTTTTCACCAATAGACTGGGTTTACGATGTAAGAGGCTGGACTTATTTCAACTTGGGAGAATACGAATATGCTATCGCTGATTACAATCTGGCTATCCAGTTTATTGAAGATACAATGCAGCTTCCAAAATATTACTTTTCCAGAGGGGCTGTATACCAGAGGCTAAATAATCATATTGAGGCAATCCAAAACTTCACTTTAGCAATAAAAATTGACTCTAACGACTCAGGCGCTTACAACAGTCGAGGCGTGAGTTACTATGAACAAGGTGAATATCAATTCGCACTTGCAGATTATAATAGAGCGATTGAGCTTGATCCCACAAATGCGAATATCTATTACAATCGCGGTGGAGTTTATGATGAGTTAGGTGATTATGAAAGCGCCATTTCAGATTACAATAGGGCAATTCAACTAGGCCAAACTGAGAATTTAACGAACTACTACACTGTACGTGGCACATCTTATACCCATATGGGTAACTATGAGCAAGCTCTCGCAGATCACAATTATGCGATTGAACTAGCCCCCCAAAATCCTGCTGCATATTACAATCGCGGAAAAACTTACGAACAGCAAGACGAATATCGGCTTGCCTTGCATGACTACAATACATCGATAGAGCTTGATCCTGATGGATATATAGGTGCATATATCACTCGGGGAGATATCTATAAGAAAATTGGTGATGATCAAAAAGCTGAAGCAGATTATATTCATGCTACTTTGTTAGATCCAGACATGGCTGATGCTTATAAACAACTTGGACGCTTATACGACTCACAATTCAAATATCCCCGGGCATTGGAGAATTATCACACCTATCTAGACCTCGCGGGCGAGGACACCGATCCTGAAATCGCGAGACGTGTTCTAGAGCTGGAGCGAGGCCAAGTTAGCTTAACTGGGCTGTGACTAGAACTACTCGGCAAAATAGCTATTTCATTACTGTGCTGGCGGAGAAACTGTTCGAGCCGTTGACTCGCCGCGATCAGTCAGTGGGGAATTAGGCATAGTGGAAAGTAAACAACATCCTTTTAACTTCATCCCTGGATGCTTTTTTGCAGCCGCCGCAGTTTCTTGCGGGTGTATATTCGGCCTGCTAAATGAGTTTGGTTGTAAGGGTACGTCTACAACCCTAGGTACAAAGCAATGCACCTCTGAGTATTCAAATTTTGTTTTGATATTTTCATTCTTGAGTCTCGTGTTCATGCTGGCGCTGCTTGCTGTTACGGCTAATCTCAGTTTTCGTCCTAAAATCAGACTCGCAGCGTTTGGGGTCTTTATCATCTACGGGATTTGGCTAATTTTTTCTCGTCTATGCTTTGGAATATTCCATACTTCACGACTCGCTATTAGCCATCCAATGTTGATCGGAATTGTCTTGAATGCACACTCCTACACCAAAATGATTAATTCGCCCGCGATTTTGTGCTGGCGCAGAAGCCCGTTCGAGCCGTTGATGCGCCGCGATCCGTCAGTGGGGAATTGAAGAGAATTACCAGCATCCGCTAAGGGTTAAAACCCTCAGCTAAGGTAAATCAAGTCCACTAAAGGGACTCATGGTGACTGAAGTTTGTGTATTTTTAACCTCTTTAGTAGGTTTGGATTTCGGCAGCCGGGGCATTTCAATGCCTGGTGGAAGATAAACGCGAAAGTCGAGGTTTTGGATCGATTCTAAATCCTTTGCGCCTCTTTGCGACCTCTACGCCGTTGCGTCAAACCCCACTTCTTTCCGTCTCAAGGTAGAACTGCTTGACCCAATAGCGATATTTCCCGACTGGCCCGTCACCCTCCGCGAGAATCGGCGGCTGGACATAGCGCTTGTGCTGCCAGATTGGGATGTCCTGCTCGACATCGTGCTTGAAGCCAGCGAACGTAAATGTGCTGACGAGGCGGTTAAAAACGGCGCGTGGCATCAGACTCAGCAGCGGGTGGATGCGCCCCGGCTCGTTATCATTGAACAGACTCAAGGCGATGCGCAGCGTGATTTGTTGACCATCCAGCGGTGTCGCCAGCACAAACAGCCGCGCCCGGATGCCCATCTGCGGCACAGTCACGTCAACCTGCGAATAGCCCAGGCCGTAAACATGAATTTCAAACTCGGAGCGAACTGATGTGCGCAGCGGCCCTGAAGCCCGCCGCATGGCATAGCGCGTCGTCAGATATGGGCCATCTGTCACCAGCGGCTTGAGCATCTCAATCGCCGTGTAGCCGTGCGTCTCGCTGAAATGCCCAATATCGACACTGTTTTCGGTGGTTTCCTGCGGATGCCCGCGAAAATTCCAGCTTGTTGCCGTCAGCGATGACCAGTTTTCGAGGTCGAGATCAGGCACTTCCCAGGCAGGCGGCGCACCTGTCGCATCAAAATACGCCAGAATGAAGCCATTTTTTTCGCGCGTCGGGAAAACTTTCGCCAGCGCTTTCGGCGGGATGCGGGTGCCATATGGCACAACTATGCACAGCCCGGTGGTATCAAACTCAAAATGATGAAACGGACAGCGCACATATTCGCCCTGAATATCCCCGCCAACACCGAGATGTGCGCCCAAATGAGGACAATACGCGCCCATGACATTCGCCACGCCGGAAGCCGTGCGATACAAAATCACGTCCTGCCCCATGAACTGCGTCCGCCGGATGTCGCCAGAGTGCAGCGCGGCGCTCAATTCCAGCGCGTACCAGCCTGTAGGGAATGGTGGTAGTAATGGGACATCAGATTCCATGAGATCGACTCCGGCGTGTATATAGCGATTCCATCATTTTATCCATAGTTGCCGAAACCGAAAAACTCAACGCCGAACGCTAAAGAATGAAAACGGAATTTCAAATTCTTTGCGTCAAAGATTACAGATTGCCCGCGCAAAATTTGCCCCTCATCGAGCCGATTCTCTATAATACAAACAATCCCTACCCACCCGCCGAAGGAGTATCCCTGATGTTGGAACAATTCAGCCTGGAAGGACGACGCGCCATTGTCACGGGCGGCGGCGGAGCGATTGGCAGCGCCCTGAGTGCCGCGCTCTATGACGCCGGGGCGAATGTGGCGATTATTGGCCGCTCCGACAGCGTGAATCAGGCTGCGGCGGCAGTCGGCTCGCCCGAACGCCCTGTTCATGGCATCGTCTGCGATTTGACGGATCGCGCCGCCCTCCCTGCTGGTTTTTCCGAGGCAGTCCAAAAACTCGGCGGTATCGACATCCTGGTCACCTGTCATGGCACGGTCAAAGCGGGCGATTCGCTCACCTATGATGCCGCCAATTGGGACGAAACGATTGAATCCAACCTGAATTCGGTGTTTCACCTGTGCCAGCTTGCCGCCGCGCCGATGATCGCGCAAGGCTACGGCAAAATCATCACGATTGCCTCGATGCTCTCCTTTGGCGGCGGCCTGAAGGCAGCGGCGTATGCAGCCAGCAAAGGCGGTGTCGCGCAGGTGACGAAAGCGCTGGCGAACGAGTGGTCATCAAAAGGCATTAACGTCAATGCCATCGCCCCCGGCTACATCAAAACGAAACTCAACCAGCATGTCTGGTCAGACCCGGTACGGCATGAGCAAGTCCTCGCGTGGCTGCCATCGGGGAGATGGGGCGAACCTGCCGACCTCAAAGGGACGGTTGTATTTTTAGCCTCGTCCGCCTCAGATTATATTCACGGCATCGTCCTGCCTGTAGATGGCGGCTGGCTGGCACGATAATGAAATTCACGCTAGGAATCGACAGCTTTGCCTTTCATCGTTACTACGGCGAATGTACCCGTTGGGAAACGCCGCTTGGTTTCCGCTGGACACCCAATGATTTTGTTAAGTTCGGACACCAGCAGGGAGTCGATGCGCTCTCACTGCAAACCTGTTACCTGCCCGCGCTGACCGATTCTTACGTGGACGAGCTGCGAGGGCAGTTGGGAAATCTCTCGCGTGTGCTGACGTGGGGGCATCCTGATGGCTTGCAAGGCGGGAAAGCGCATCAGGCCGCCGCTGATCTGATCGCCACGCTGCCCAAAGCGAAGGCGCTGGGATGCAGTCTGGTGCGTTTTGTCGCCGGGAATCATTTTTACTATCACCTCGATCCCGCAGAACGCATTCGGGCGCTAGTGCCGATGATCCGCGATATTGCTCAGGAAGCCGCAAATCAAGGGCTTGATCTGGCGATGGAAAATCACGCCGATTTCAACATTCGCCATCTGCTCACGATCATCGAACAGGTCGGCACATCCAATCTCGGCATTTGCTTCGACACGGGCAACGCGATACGGGTCGGCGATGACCCCATAGAGGCGGCCCGACTGGCCGCGCCGCTGGTCAAAATGGTGCATCTCAAAGATTTGCTCGTGCAGGAAGCATCAAAAGGCGACCCGACGGCATTATGGCCTTCTGCGCCTGTCGGTCAAGGCGATTTCGACATTCCGCTTATCCTGGAAACGCTCGATCACGGCGGCTATCATGGCTGCCTGTTCGTCGAATTAGCCGGCCTGCACAGCGATTGGCACGACGAAGAGGCCGTCGTCGCGGAAAGCCTGAAGTATCTGCGTGAGTTATTGACCTCAAGCATTTGAATTTTCCCTACCGCGCCAGTTTTCTCGCTGCGTCCTCCGCTAACATGCGCCTTTTGTGAACTCGTAGACGATTTAAAATCGCGCTAAAATAGAATTTGAAATAGGTGCGTACACCAATACGCAGGTGGGGGCTTATGAACAAGTCGAACCAGAACGGCATTTCGTTCATCTTGCCAGCCGTTGCATGGGTAGCGGCTCTAACAATTTTCCCGTTGGCTTATTTGGTCTATCTCAGCTTTACGGACTATCGGGCTATCAGACCGGGTCAGGGTTTTATCGGCCTGGAAAATTACCAACAGTTATTCATGGATCGCTCCATCGTTGAAGCTCTTCTACGAACACTGTTTTTCGCGATCAGCAGCACGGCGATCACTCTCCTTTTAGGAACAATCACCGCCTGGATATTCAGCTACGATCTGCCCGGCATCCGTTTTTTGCGATCTGTATTTGCCGCGCCGCTTTTCACCATGTCAGTGGCAGCAGCGACCATCGGGCGCTTTCTGCTTGCCTCTAACTTCGGCCTTTTCCCGGAAATACCTTTTCTGAATGATCCTGCACTTGCCGGATACGCGCTGATCGCCGTTGATGTCTGGCAGTGGACACCCCTGGTATTTGTCGTGGTTTTGAATGCCTTGCGTCATATCCCTGGCGCAGAAATCGACAATGCGCGTCTGGATACCAAATCCGACCTGACGATTTTTTCAGTTGTCGCTTTTCCACGTGTACGCCGGGCGCTGCTGCTTGTGGCATTGCTTCGCCTCATTGAATCGCTGCAAATGTTCGACCTCCCCTACACGCTCACAAACGGCGGCCCTCTGAATTCGACGACGACATTGGGTTTGGCGGTTTTCAAATATACCTTCCAATTCTTTGATATCGGCTACGGCTCGGCAGTGGCGGTCATATTATTGATCCTGGTCGCGATCATTTCATTCGTCTTCTTCCGGGTGATGGGTCAGCGATTCAAGACTGTCGTTGCGAACCCGCGCACATCGCTCAAATCCTATCTGGAGGCTTTGCGAAGTCAATGATCAACAACCGACGCTTTCAAACTCCTCCTCGCCGCCTCCCAAAATCAACCTCGCCGATTGTCATTCAGGTGGCTGCCTTTGTGATCGCCCTAGTGATGGTCGCCCCACTGCTCCTGATATTTTCGCTCTCCCTTAAAAGCCCGCCGGATATGTTCAGGTATCCGCCCGCCTGGATTCCGTTTGTCCAGTTCACGCCAACAGCCCAGAATTGGCAGGAGGTTTTCTCGCTTTCGGTTGGTAGTGTGACCACACCACTCATCAACAGTACATTGGTGGCGGGCATCTCGACCATTTTTGCAGTGGGTGTTGGCAGTCTTGCCGGGTATGGACTGGCGCGGTTCAGGTACAGCGTGGGCAATCAAAATCTGATGTTCTTCCTGCTGATCCCGCGATTGATTCCCTCGATTGTAATCGCAGTCCCCTTGTTCCTGATCGTCCGAGAAGCCGACCAGTTGGATACATTGACCGGGTTGATTTTCGCACATACAACGCTGCTGCTACCGCTTGCTACCCTCATTATGCGCGAATATTTTGCCGGATTTTCGAATTCCGTGACAGAGGCTGCCCGCGTCGATGGGGCTGGACTGCTGCAAACCTTTCGGCTGATTGCCCTGCCGAATGCCCGTGCTGCACTCGTGGCTACCGCCATTCTCTGTTTCATTATTTCGTGGAACGATTTAGATTTTGCCCTGATTTTTACGAACAGCATCCAGAACTCAACCGCCCCGCTATGGCTGTTGCGGTTCCAGGCTCAATACATGGCCGAATGGGGGCCTGTGGCGGCGATGGTCATTATTGTGATCGCATTACCGATTGCGCTCTCGTTTCTCGTTCAGCGCTACATCTTCACAGGGCTGTCACTGGGGATCGCGCAAGAATAAGCGTTATCGCCCCAGCGTGAGAATCTGCCCGATGATCTGGGTGGCGATGAGCAAAACAGTGGGCGCAATATCCGCGAGATTTTGAGCAGCGGCTTTCAGATTTTCACCCTTAATTTCCAGCAGCTTGCGATTGGGTTTTTCCTGCGTACCCGCCTGAACCAGTTCCTCGGTCAGCGCACCAACAACTTCAACGTCGTCCGCTTTTTCCTGCGGAATCTGCGCCAGGGCTTCGCGAAGCTGTTTCACAAGTTCATCCAGCGAATTCTGGAAATCGCCGCTGTTCACGTACTTGTGCTGTTCGGCGTGGGCGTTTGCGCCGACGGCGATCACCTCCGCCTTTATGTTATTCGCCTGAATACCTTCATTTTTTGTGCTTTTGTTGCTCATGTTGCTCATGTGGTTGGATTCCTTAGTGGCTCTTCCTTCGCGGGTTTTTCATTCGTCGCTGCACGAGCGCCCTCACCCACCGCCAATGCCTGGGCCTCGACATTTCCGCCCTGCACAATAATTCCAGTGTTCAGGATGCTGGTGCGGCGTTCTTTCAGGTCGGTGGTGCTGATACGATGATCCGCCAGAAAATCGACGATAGCGTCCAGGATCGTGCGTTCGATAACCTTGTTGTACATTTCCTTATCAAGAACCTGAAAATAATGCTGGTAGCGCTGGCTGCTAACCATGTCGCGCACACTGGTCGAAATACCCCAATCATAGCGCGGGTTCTCGTCAATTTCGTCGCACATCGCTTCGTCCAGTTTGCGTTTCCGGCGGCCTTCCATCCATGCGCCCAACCACATTCCGATGTACTCCAGTGGCAGGAAAACGCCGCCGATCAGGCTGAAAGGCGCCATCACCACATAGCCGATGATTTTCAGGATGGCATCGATAATCCGCCGCAGCCAGCCTTTCTCATCATCTTTCTGGCGACGGTTATCCAGTTCGCGATACGCATCGGCAGGCGGCGTGAGCAAAAAACGGCTGTGTTCGGTGAACAAATTGTTGCCACGCAACGAGAAACGGAGAAAAACAGACAGTATGAGGGAGTCACTGGCGTAGTGAACACGAATCCATTTATAGTACCGGATCAAGGGGTCGTTATTCGCCAGATAAGCCTGGAGAGATTCGGAGTTGAGTTCCTGAACAGGTCGGTTGTAATGATTTGGCAAGATCGAGTCGTTATCGCGAATATCCAGGCCATTGACGTAAATCATGTCCTGGAAATGAAGCCCCGCAAATTGCAGTCCATTCAGGCGCTCCTGGACAAATTGGTACAGTTCGGCGACCTCAAATGAAATGGGGTCTAGCGTTTGGCCGCTAAGTGGGTCTTCCTTACCATAAGTAACATTCGTCGCAAATGACCAATGATCCAAGTTGATTCCTGCCCCGATAAAAGGCAAAAATCCGCTGTAAACAACGACATTCTGGCTGGATTTTGGCATCCCACTTTCAATGTCCGGTTTCAGCGGGATATGCCCGAATACTTCTTGTATCTTGTCGGGGTCATAATTTCGGCGTTTGAAATGGTCGAGCAGCGTTTCCGGGTCATATTGTTCCTGGGCGGCAGATTGTCGCCATTGGATGACAGCCCCGACTGCAAACAGTACAATGAGGGTCAGCGCCGAGCTGCGAGAAACGGCAAACACAATGACCAGGATAATCGCCAGCGCTAAAAATATCCAGCCGAACCGCCGTCGGATGCGGCTGCGTTCCTCCTCCCAGTCTTCAATCAGAGCGACCACCTGCATCAACAGCCGCATATCCAGCCCGATTTCCGGTGCGGTTGCGACATATTTCTGCTCGAAATGCTCGGTCAGCTTGTTTCGAAATGTTGCACCGAGCAAAATTACACTTGCGCACAACAGGCGCGTTACATCATTAAACTTGTCCATATCCCCCCCATTTTGGATTATATGGAAACGATGTAATTGATTTGTATAAGATTATAGCGCCAGAAGTCCAAATCTGCATGTCTTCACTTCCAGCCTCAGCCTTCTGCCACGCCATGTCCCTCTATCGCGCCAGTTTTTTCGCTGCGTCCTCCGCCAACATGCGCTCAAGCTCCGCCGTTTCCAGATCATCGACGTACTGCGTGATCGAGTCCTGCAAAAACTGCGGCAGATCGGGATGCAGCTTCGTGAAATTGGCGATGAAACGCGCATCGGTGTTGTAGCCCACGCCTAACCCGCGCATAATCTCCAGAGTCGGCTCGTAGAAATAGTAGATGTGTTTGTGCCAGCGCTTCAGAATGTCCTGAACTTCGGCATCCTCCGGCGGCGTTCCGGCCTCAATCGCCTTCACGAGATCGGCGTAAACCTGATTGCCCTCCTCGCCAATCGCCTGCCGCTGGCTCTCGGTGTAGCCGTTCCAGCGCTTGATCGACTGGTTAACGGTGTCTGGGTCCCATTGCAGACGCGCCTCGCGCTCATACTGCTTCTGTTCCTCCTCGCTGAAGGCTTCAAATAGCTGTTTTTTGCTCATTTCGACTTCCCCTCCCAGATAACGAATCGTCGTGTCTACGGTGCTGACCAGATTTTCCAGCCGTTCGATTTTTTCTTGCAGCGCTTTTCGATGCGAACGCAGCGCGGCGACCACATCAAAATCGGCGCTGTCGAGAATGTCCTTGATCTGAAGCAGTTCCACGCCCATCTCGCGATAAAACAGGATTTGCTGAAGCCGCAGCAGCGCGTTATCGTCGTAATAGCGATAATTGTTCTCGCCGACTTTCGACGGTTTCAGTAAGCCGATTTCGTCGTAATAGTGGAGCGTCCGCACGCTCACCTCGGCCAGATCGGATAGCTGTTTGACGGTGTACATCGCACTCAACCTCGCATCGAAAACTCACAAGGATCATAAACTATCACGTCACGTCAGAGTCAAGGGGGTTGGGGAGAGCATTTCAGCGGTTCAGCTTGTCAGCAGTTCAGCTAAGAGCAAATCTTTGACGCAAAGGCGCGAAGATCGCAAAGTATCGCGAAGAAAATTATCGAAATTCGTTGTGTCCAATCCCGAATCGAGTACAATAATTGAAACAAAAGTTCTAGCAGGAGCGCGAAAAATGAGCCTACGAGTCGTCGGTGCGGGATTGCCGCGTACCAGTACAACGTCCCAGAGTCAGGCGCTTGAGCATCTGCTCGGCGGGCGCTGCTACCATATGCACACGATCCCCGGCCATCCGTTTGACCTCGGCGCGGGCTGGGATACGGCGCTGGCAGGCGGTTCGCCGGATTGGGATGAAATTTTCGAGGGTTACACGGCGGCTGTAGATTGGCCTGCGTCGATGTTCTGGCGCGAACTGAGCGCGGCTTATCCCGATGCGCTGGTGCTGCTCTCCACACGCGATTCCGCCGAAACGTGGGTTCAGAGCGTCACGGCGACTATTCTCCCCCACGCACGTGAGCCTCTCGCGCCGGACTTGACAGGTGGACGCGGCCTCGTGACATTATTTGAGCCCTTCACAGGCACGGAAAAATGGGATGACCCGGCGATTTTGAAGGCCGCCTACGAGCGCCACAACGCCGAGGTGCGCAAGTCCGTCCCGCCGGATCGCCTGCTCGATTGGCGTGCGTCCGAGGGTTGGGAGCCGCTTTGCCGCGCACTCAAGCTGCCCGTGCCAGATGTCCCCTTCCCCTGGGCGAACAAGCGCGAGGATTGGGGATAGTTTCCGCTATTCCTTTGTGCAGGGGTATTCGCCAAGCCCCGCCAATATCTGCCGATTTTCCACACGGTCTATATCATTCATTTGCAGGACACGAACGGTTGTACGTGCCTCTGGCGTATGACCCTCAATATACATATCAATCTGAATTTGAAAATGATCTTCCCATGTTTGCGTGCGAGGAGAATAAAGTCGCGTGATTTCATTGGTTAGTGGGTCAAAACCAACAAGATCGTGACCTTTATGAGCGTTACATTTGTAACAGGCGAGACAGAGGTTGTCGATGTTATCTGAGCCACCATGTTTTACAGGAATGACATGATCGACATGAAAAGCAGCTGTACCAGCGCTGGCAGGTAAAAGACAATATTCACAACAGTCGCCCGCACGGGTTCGGACTGCTTGACGCTGTGACCGCGATAGACTCATTCAGATGCTTTCTTAAGTTTTAGCCGCATTTTTGCCTTGAGCAGCGACATCATCTCGTCCACGCGGACAAAATCGAACATCTCATCGCGCTCCTCAGCCGTGATTTCACCTTCGCCGTTGAGTTCCAACAACTCATGGGCGCGTTCTTGCAGATCATCCGGCAGACGATAGGCAATAATGGCTTCCGGCGTGGGATTGGTCGCCAGAAAGTCGGTAATTTCGCTAAAAATTGTTCGAACAGGCGCATTCTGCATCGTTTATTTCCTCAACTCTTGCCTCTATTTTAACATTGTTTGAGCCACGTTGCCCTCAGCATCAAACACGCGCCAGATATTCACCCATCCATCCCCCGCCGCGCCTGCCAAGCGCTGCCCATCAGGATGCCAGTCTAGGGAGTAGTGGTATCCGATTGTTACGGCAATATCAGAAATACGACCTTCTAAACTGGTAAGAATTTCATCCTTGCTTGTATCGCAAATAATGACGTTATCTAAATCCTCTCTGGTATCAAGGTATTGCGCAAGGATTCGGCTGTTTGGGTGCCAGTCAATTATTTGTGATTGGGGACAATTTTCGAAAACAATTAATTTTTCGCCGGTTTCTGGATTGAGAAGGCCATAGCTAGTTGCCAGTAATTGACCATTCGGACTCCATGTTACTACATAAGGAGACGGAGGTGGATAATAGCTATTTTCAGGTGGCCCCCAAGTGAGTTCTCCCGAGTCGGCATCCCACATAAAAACGCCAATATCTCCCGAAACCTCAACAATTTTTTGACCATCTGGCGACCAATCAACCGACATAATTTCAGTGGCATAGAAACTATATTTTGTATTATCCATCTGAATGATATTCAAGACTTTCCCAGATAAAGCCTCCCAAATCTGGATATTGTTGTTTGAGCTACCGCTAACGATCTGGGTACTCTCTGGATTCCAATCTAGTGCAGGGATCACAGCGCTTTGGCCTTTAAAAACAGTTACTAAATTACCTGTTTCAACCTCCCAGACATCTATTTCATGACCAAACGGGTCACCTGTATCAATATCAATAACAACATTTCCGCCCGCCGCAGCGATATATTTTCCATCCGGATTCCACACCATCGCGGTCATCTGTTCGCTTGGCTGCTCAAAGTGGCATATAAATTCCAAATCTTCGGTATAGAGTTGTATGCCCGTACTGTCGCCAACTGCTAACATTGTGCCATCAGGACTCCAGGCAACCGCACTGGCTGTCGCGTTTTCAATCTGCATGATCGGCGGCATCGGCGTTTCTACCTGTGCGTGTGTTTGCGCCGGAAAAAGGCACATCAAAACAGCCAATACAACCCAACTTAATCGCATTAAACTTTTCCCTGCGCCCCTGCGTCCTTTGCGCCTTTGCATCAAATCTTTGTATCTCTATTTCTCCATGTCCTCTGTGACCCTGTGGTTCAAATTACTCCAGCCCGAACGCCTCCTGCACCCGAATCGGCTTCCCCTCGTGGATCGAACGCTTCAGCGCCGCCTCGAATTGCAATTCCTGCAAGCCCGCGATCCCCGGCACAGGTGGCTCGACTCCCGCGCGAACCGAGTCCAGATACGCGCCTGTCGCCTTCTCGAACGAGGCGTTGTATTGATCCCACTGCGACGTGCCGCGCAGCAAACTGTAAAGCTCATGATGTCCGGTGTTGTAGTCGAGCAGTTCCATATCGCCGTCCAGCCCGCGAAACGTGAATCTGCCGCCCTCGAAGCCGAACAGCAGCTCAAACAGCGGAGACGTAAAGCTCGTGCCGGATGTGCCGAGAATCGTGCCTGTCGCGCCGCCCTCGGTGACGAAGGCCGCCGCCACATCCTTCGCCTCGAACCCGCGCGGACGATGTTCGATCACGCCGGAAAGCGCCGTGATTTCCGCCACCGACCCGCCGAACAGGTGAATCAGGTCTATCGAGTGACTCCAGCAGGCGTAATGCACAAACGCGCTCACTTGCAGCAGCTTGCCGAGATTGCGCTCGGTGACGATTTTCCGCGCCCGCTGCGTCTGGTCGAAAAATCGGTAGTTGAAAACCATCGCCGTCTGCGTCCCGGCTGCTTTCGCCTTCCGCAGGACTTCGCGCCCCTTCTCAAAGTCCTCCTCGGTCACGTTGGCCTGCCCCGCCTGCGCCACCAGCGGCTTCTCGAAAAACATGTGTTTCGGCTTGTATTCGAGCGCCGCCATCGCCATTTCATAGCGCACCTTCTCGCTCGCCAGAATCATGACGACATCCGGCGCACCGACCATCAACTCGTCAATCGTATCGGCCACACGCCCGCCAAATTTTTCGGCGCTGGATTCGGCGTAATCCCGTGTGCGGTTGTAGTAACTGAGCGAAACATCTTCCTGCTGCGCCAGAAACGGCAGATAATTATTCCGCGCAACCTTGCCTGTGCCGATGACGGCGATTTTCAGTTTCATAAATTGACTCCAGAATGTCGGTAATTACCTGAATATAGCGGAAATCCGTGTGCCTGCAATGCCTCACGCGCCTCTGGTGTACCAATACGGTTAAGCCCTTCAGACACATAATGGCGAATTGTGTTGTCATGAATTTCAGGATCGTTCAAGAGCGAGATGAGTGACTTAACCGCTGGTGGGCCAATATAGGACAAACCCCTGCTAACCCAGAACATTTTGTGACCTATCCGCAGATAGCCAATCATCAACTCAATCACGCGCTCGTCGCTCAGGTCACTTAGCGTACATATGGCATTAACACTCAACTCATGGTTATCACTCATTACAGCCATGTTCAGGCGATCAATAATTGCAGACCCAAATTGCTTTAACGCATACCGGGCATAACCGTGTAATTTCCAGCCATTTCGATCTCCAAGAATTTCAAGAAGCGGCTCGACAACACCTTCGCCAAGCCTATAAAGTGCTTCAACCGCCACATTTCGAACAGAAAGATGCTCGTCACTTAATAGGGCGACTAACGCATCATATGCCCGTAAATCGCCGATATGTCCTAGTGCGAAAGCAGCATGTGTGCGAACAAACCACACATCATCTCGTAGCGTAACAATCAGCGGTTCAACAGCACGCAAATCTCCAATCATGCCTAATGCTTCCGCAGCGACTTCACGCACATTGGGATTTTGGTCAGTTAAGCTTCTGATAAGTGGCTCAACGGCTTCAGGATCGCCGCTGATACCTAGTATGTGTGCCGCAAATCGACGAACGCGATCACTTGGACTATCTAGTCCTTCAATTAGTGTGGGCACCACAATACTGTCGCTCACATCCAAAGCATTTATTCCGTCAAATATGCCGGACGATAGGAAGCTTCGGGTAAAGGCTTGCCCTGTTCCTGCAAAACTTCAATCGCTGCTTCCAGCGCAATCAACACCTGAAGAAGCGCTTCTTCAGGTGTAACTCCAAAGGCCGAGATGTACTTGAAATCCGGCACATCGGCGATGTAATCACCATCTTCAGGGTCGTAGAAAATATTGATGTGATATGGGCGCTTATCTCTTTTTCTCATAGGGAGATTATGCCACAAACACACTACACTTTCGAATACACAGGCTGCGATGCTGTCATCTGTCGCAGTGCAACCCACGTCAACACCTGATACGCCAGCGCACCGGATGACCCGAAGACGACAAAACCCTGATCCACATTATTACCGATCACCAGCGATGTGATGAACCATGCAACCGTGTATACAATTGTAACCACGATGATCCACCAATACCCGCTGTCAACGTGATCTTTCAAAATGAACCACTGCGCCGCGCCGATCAGCAGCCCGGTCAATGCTGCGCGGATGAGAATCGCCTCGCGTGTTGTCTCGATGCCGAAAATTACGGTACTCAGGCCGACACCGACTGCCATCGCTGCCGCCGTCGCCGCAATCCAGCGCCAATCGACAGGCAACCGCTGCCGCAGCGCGAACATTTGCGCCGCGCCGATCACCGCCCCGGCGACTGCCCCACCGATAAAGCCCTCGACGGGATTATCAATGTGTCCCAAAAGTATCGTCACCAGCAGCCCGCCAATCGGAAAACCGAGAAACGCCACAATCCACAAAATTCCCCAACGTGACTTCATGTTCAATCCTTTATGTTTATATCTGCAAATCGTTAATCGCGAACATCTCTTGTAGGGGCACAAGGCTTGCGCCCACCTGCCACACCAATTTCACCGCGTTGACAATATACGTAGGGGCGGGTCTGAGACCCGTCCTTGCATTTGCGCAGGCAACAATCAAATACCCTACGCCAGGATCAAAATCACGCCGGAAATAATCAGCCACAGCGACCACACGACATAGCTGATCGCGTTGATCGCGCCGGCGGGTTTCCAGCCTGCGGGTTCGAGCATCCCGGCCAGGATGCCGACTGCCGCAATAATCCCGAAAATGCCGAGCAATGCGCCGAACATAGGCGTTGTGAACATCATCACGCTGATGAGGATCGTCCAGGTGGCGGTGAAGAAATAGCCGAGATGCTCGCCGACCACCACGCCGATATATTGGTGAAAAGCGTTGAAAACCACGCCAATCGTCTCACGCTGCGCCAGATTCGCCTGATACTGCGCCGCTAACATCGGCACGAGCAGCGGCCATCGCAGCAAGCCCATCGCCTGCACCACGCCGCTTAATGTGCCGATAATGGCTGACGCAGCCGCAATCTGTGGATATTCCGCCGCGAATACGCCCTGCATCAGCAGCGCCATTGGGATCGCCAGCAGCGCCGTCATCGCGAAGACGTACCAGAGTGTGACCAACCGTGCGCCACCCGCCAGGAAACGTGTGAGAATTTCGTCGGTGGGTTTGCGCAAAATATCTGGGTATTCAAAGGCGCGTCCCAGCATGAAAAACACGACATTAAAGGCAATTGGCAAAGCGATCAGAACCAGACCTGTGACCTGATACAGTGTCATGAGATTTTCTCCTATAGGGTTATGTGGAAATTCGGATTTTATACAGGCGCACACCGACCACCCGCGCATTGAAGCGGGGCAAGCCGTTTAGAACGATGCGCTCTACGTGAACGTTATTTCGATTTTCGGTTGTGATTTATTGCGTGATGTGTTTGGTTTACTCGTCCGGCGGCGGTATATACGGCTTCAACACCTCCATCATCAACTCAATTCCGCGCTGCATTTGATAGTCATCAATGATCTGGCCTTCAACTTCCACTTCCGAGAGCCAGAACTCGCTGATGAGCCAGATCAGGTCAGCCAGGCGTACAGCCGTTTCGCTGTCGATTGGCCCTCTTAGCGTTCCGAGCGTCACCAATATCGGGATCATTTCGCGGAAGCCTTCGTAGCCACGCTGCCGGATGGTGATATAGCGATCATGTAAAACGCTATCCTGCCGCAAGAGTGCCAGAATTTCGCGATATGCAAAACGATACTGGCGGATGATCTCGAAATTCGTGCGCACAACGCCTTGTATATCTTCCAGTGTTGGGATGCGGTCTCGTGGCAGATCGAACGAGACATCCCAAACATGGAACAGGCGCTCAAAAATCTCACGGATAATTTCTTCTTTGTTGCCAAAGTGATAGTAGAGATTGCCAGGGCTGATTCCGGCGGCCTCGGCGATATGGTTCGTCGATACGGCGCTTGTCCCCTGCTCGTTGAACAGCTTGATCGCCGCGTCGAGTATCCGATCTTTCGTCTTCATGTATCTCCAATAAAATTAGAGTAATTACTCTAATATCTATAGATTAGAGTAATTACTCTAAATTGTCAAGGGGTCAAAATTTACTCTGTGTTCTCTGTGCCTCTGTGGTTCAAAAATCCGCCATTAAAACGTCGTGCGCAAATTCTGCGCCTGCCCTGTGTCTGCCGAGCGATAGGCCGCGTCAAAGATTTCGATCACGTGGCGGGCGTGTTCAGCAGTGGCAACCGTCGGCGTACCATCGCGAATCAAATCGACCAACTGCATCACGTCCTCGTAAACGTGCGCTTCGTCCATCTCGCGGTGTGCGCCGACGACATGCGGCAGGCTGGTGTTGATGCCGATCTTGCCCGTATCGTCCAGATCACGCCCCGGATAATCAATCGCCGCGCCGTTGAATTCGCCGTTGGTGATGACACCCTTCGTCCCCATAATCATGGGTCGCCAGGTATTCGGCAGGCCGCCCGCCGCCACGCCGTAGACGAAGGCGAAAAATGAGTTGCCAAAATCGAGCAGCATCACCGTGTTATCGTCCATGTCCACTGGCAGCATTTGCCCGTTAAATTCGCGCTCGTGCAGGCGAACGCCGGAGAAGGCCGTCACGCGCTTGGCTGGCCCCAGAATTCCGGTCATCGCGTGTAGGCCGTAAACGGTCATGTCATACAATGGGCCGCCGCCGGGTTTGCGGAAATACCACGCTGGGTTGATGTTTGACAGCACATCATCGCCGTGCCGCACCGATTCATCTTCGTGATAGCGCCCGAATGCCGATCCCGTGACTGCCCACGTGAGTGTGCCGAGCGCACCGCTTTGCACCAGTTCGCGAATCGCCTGATGCCGAGGTCGCAGCATTTCGCCCGGAGACGACACCAATTTCACGCCCTTTTTTGCCGCCCGCGCGATTAAATCATCGGCCTCGCCTACCGTCGTCGTCATACTTTTGTTGAAATGGACGTGAACGCCCTTCTCAATCGCCAGTTTGCCCTGCTCATAATGCACACCAATCGGCGAGGCAATCGTCACCGCGTCCACCAGCCCCGAATCGAGCAGTTCTTCAATCGTTTCGAACGCGCCGCCCGCCGGGATGCCAAAACGCTCGGCAGCCGCTTTCGCCCGACCCTCTACCGGATCGCAAACCGCCGTCATGACGACGCGATCCTGCACATCTTCCATCTGCAAATGTGGGCAAATCCCGCGAATCGAAATACTCCCCGCGCCCACAATCCCCATACGCACTCGATCGGCCATCGCAAAAATCCCCTTGTCGTGTAGGGACGCATAGCGACCAATGGAAGTCCCAATGGGGCCATGCGCCCGTTGCTTAAAACAGGGAATTTAACGCAAAGACGCAAATGGCGCTAAGTTCACCCGCCATTGTTTTCCGCTTCTCAATTCAGTGTCACCTCGAAGCGCACATTTCCGGCGCTCTTGTCCACATCCTTGAGCCATTGATCGGACAGATGGACAGGCAAATTGGGGGTCATGAGGCGGTAGGTCTGTTTCCAGAGAAGGCGGCTGCCCTGCCAGACATTCAGGGTGGGGCGCTGTATAAATTTCGTCACGCGGAGGATGAAATGCCCATGCGGTGCGGCAACTTGTCCCGGATCAATCACCTGTGGCGATACCCACAAAACCGGAGCGTTTGTTTCAATCGCGACAGGCGGTGTGTGCGGCCAGTCGCTCGTGAGCAGATAATTACTGACCGATTTGGCGACGTATCGACCACTAAGCGCGGCGACATCGGCGGTTTCGGCGGCGTGAATCAGATTGCCCGCTGCGAATACCCCTTTGGTCGAGGTTTGCAGTTGCAGGTTCACACGCGGACTGCTGGAAGGCTTATCAATCTCAATGCCTCCCGCGTGGCCTAATTCGTAATCGGGAATCCAATCCCCAGTAAAAACCAGCGTATCGCATTCGATTTGCCGGGTGCTGCCTGTGTTTACATCGGTCAATTCGACAGCTTCGACTCGTTTTTTGCCGAGGATGCTCGAGATTTTCAGATTCGTCCAGATCGGCACACGGTAGCGATCCGCGCTCACCAGTTTATAGGCAAAATAGCTCTGGTGATGCGGCAGATCGGTCACAATCGCGGTCACATCCACGCCAGCATGTTTGAGCGTCATGACCGCCGAAAATCCGACATGATCCGCGCCGATGACCAACGCCCGTTTGCCCACTGGATGGTTGTG
>JALHNB010000055.1:38727-47877 GCA_022843745.1 Anaerolineae bacterium
GTTGTGTACATAGACAAAATTTTGCAGCGACCCGGTTGTAAATATCCCCGCCGGACGACTGCCGGGGACTAATCTTGCGCTGCGGGGGCGTTCCCGGCAGCCTGTCGCCAACACCACCGCCGAAGCCTTGATTTCGGTCAACCCTTCAGGCCGCGTCGCCTGCAAGTGGGTGGAATCGCGCCAGTTCGTAATCGTCGTTTCGGTCAGAACATCGACCTGATTTTTCTCAGCCAGACGGACATAATGCGCGGCATAACCCGGCCCATCAAGAACGCGATACAGGTCACGCATCCCAAAGCCGATATGCTCACAGTGACGCGGGATACCCCCGGCCTGTTTTTCGCGATCCACGACCATCACTTTGCTCACGCCAAGTTTGCGCAGTTCCACAGCGGCGGCTAATCCAGCCGGGCCAGCGCCGACAACTAAAACATCGGTTTCTAACAGTTTCATGGTCATCACTCCAGGCCGAGCAGCCGTTGAACAGGCTGTCCGCTGGCTTCTGCCAACAGCGTCGTCACCTCGGCGGCGCAGAAAAAGCCCTGGCAGCGCCCCATCTGAGCGCGGGTACGTCGCCGCAAAGCGTCAAAATTTCGCGCCGGAATCATGCTGTGTGCCGCATCCAGAATTTCGCCGCGCGTGACACGCTCACAATGGCAGACGATGCGCCCATAATCTGAGTTGGACTGGATCATCTCGTCACACTGGTACGGACGCGGGGATGCTTCGCCAATATTCGGCATCTTGATAGGCTTAAAATCGGCTTTGCGCTTCAGGGGTAAATCCGCCGCAGCCAACTGCTCCACTGCGTATTCGGCAATCGCCATCGACGCGCTCAAACCTGTCGAACGAATCCCGCCGACACATAAATAGCGCTCGTCGCTGTAGAGCCGAATTTGAAAATCGCTGTGTTCGGTAGCAGGCCGCAGCCCGGCATAGGTGGATGTCACCTCCTGCTTGACCAATTCCGGCAAAATCAGGCGGCCTTTGTCCAGAATCGCGCTCAGGCCAGCCTCGGTGGTTTGCGTCGCGGTCTTGTCGTTCAGGTCCTCGGCGGTGGGGCCGAGCAGCACATTACCAAAAACGGTGGGGCAAATCATCACACCTTTGGTGGTTTTCGTCGGCACGGGCATCAGAATATGGTTGACCAGTGATCGCGCCATTTTGTCAAAGACGATCAGTTCGCCGCGCCGGGGGGTCACATGAAATTCGTCGTGTCCTAACATGGCGTTGATCATATCGGAATACAGTCCCGCTGAGTTCACAATATAACGGCAGCGGATTTTATCACCTGGGGAGTGGATGATATAGTCACCTGTCGCCGTTCGCTCGATAGCTTGCACAGGCGTATTCAGGCACAGCGTCACGCCGTTCATGACCGCCTGAGTCGCATAAGCCAGCGGTGGCGTAAACGGGCAGATAATGGATTCTCCCGGCACTTCCAGCGCTCCTAACGCTCCCGCCCCCAGATGCGGTTCGCGGCGATAAAGCTCGTCCACCGTGATAAATGCCACGTCGGGAACGCCGTTCTCATGCGCGGTTTCAAGAATCGTTGCCAACGATTGAAATTGTTCCGCGTTCCAGGCCACCAGCAAACCGCCCGTATATTCAACCGGGATACCCGCCTCTACGCTGTAGGCTTTGAGCAGTTCGTAGCCGCGCCGCACCAGACGGGTTTCCAAAAATCCGGGTTTGCCATCATAGCCCGTGTGCAAAATGGCCGTATTCGATTTGCTCGTGCCTGCGCCCACATCATCGCCAGCCTCGACCAGCACACAGCGCAGTTCGTATTGCGAGAGTTCACGCGCGATGGCACAGCCGACCACGCCCGCGCCGATCACCGCGACATCATAGATTGGGGATGCTGGCTTAATCATGAATGTTCCAGTCTTTCAAACAGCCAATCGCCCTCTCAAAACGATTCAAAATATTCAAGCGCTGGTCTTCAGATAAGCGTGGCTCATAAATTTTCGCGACCTGAATTTTCTGCCGGATCGCGTCATCGCTTGACCACAGTCCAGAAGCCCGTGCAGCGAGCATACAAACGCCGCTGGTGGTTGCTTCCGAATTCGCGATCACCTCGACAGGATGCCCCAGCAAATCGGACTGTATCTGCATCATCGTGTGGCTTTTGGTGAGGCCGCCGTCCACCCGCAGCGTCGTGATGGGTAACGCCGTGTCAGACAGCATCGCCTGAATCACCCGCGCCACATGCGCCGCGATGCCCTCCAAAACCGCGCGGATCATATGCCCCTGCGATGTGGCGAGGTCGATCCCCAGCCACGCGCCGCGAATCGAGCGATTCCAGTACAGTGCGCCGAGTCCTGCCTGCGCCGGAATCCACGTGACTCCGCCGGAATCGCCGAGGTTAGCGCAAATTTCGTCAATGGTTTTCGAGTCCGAAATCAGGCCGAGTTGATCGCGCAGCCAATTCAACGTGGCGGCGGCGGTGAAAATCCCGCCATCCAGCCCATACGTCACCTGACCATCTCGTTGCCATGCCAGCATCGTCAGCAGCCCATGTTGACTGGTAACGACTTTTGCACCCGTATTGAGATTAATAAAGCACCCCGTTCCGTAAGTGGCTTTAATTTGCCCTGCATCCAGACATCCCTGCCCCACCATCGCGGCGGGCTGGTCAACCAGGCTGGCGACAATCGGCACATCCCGGCACAGCAGCGCCGGGTGCGAGACGCAGCCAAATTCGCCCGTTGATTCCAATACCGTTGGTAGGATTTCCAGGGGAATATCGAATAATTTCAACAGCCAGTCATCCCAGGAGAGACGATGGATGTTGAACAGCAGTGTTCGCGAGGCCGTCGAAACATCGGTGACGAAGGCGCGTCCCTCGGTGAGCTTCCAGATCAGCCAGCTATCCAGCGTGCCACAGGCCAGCCGATTTTCGCGCAGGTGTTTCGAAGCATCCGGCACATGATCGAGAAGCCAGCGAATTTTACTGGCCGAAAAATACGAATCGAGCTTGAGTCCGGTGCGCCGCGTGACTTCGGCGGCAGTTTCGGGATTGGCGGCAAGCTGGTCAATCCCGGCCTGCGTTCGGGTGTCCTGCCAGATCAGCGCGGGATACAGCGCTTCCCCGGTCTGCCGATCCCACATCACGACGCTTTCGCCCTGGTTGGCGATACCGAGTCCGACGATTTCGTGCGCCCTTACTTCAGCATTGCTCATGACACGGTTGAGTAATTCGCAGGCGTTGTGCCAAAGTTCATTCGGGTCTTGCTCCACCCATCCAGCCTGCGGGTAGAACTGCTCATGCACCTTGTAGGCGCTGCCGACCATTTCGCCATCCGGGTTCATGAGGCCAACAAACGACCCAGTTGTCCCCTGGTCAATCCCGATCACATAATTTTTCATAAAAGACTCAGATATTTAAGGTAATTGTCGCAAAAGACTCAGACATTTAAGGCGACGAATCTGCACCATCGACAATCTGGCGCAGCGTGTCCGGGTAGTCCGACATGATCGCATCCACGCCCAACGGGATGACTCGCCTCATATCGTCTGGCTCATTGACCGTCCATGCCCACAAAGCAAAGCCGTGCAGGTGTGCTTCATTGACGATTTCCGCCGTGAGGAAATCATACGTATGCTGCATCGAGTTGGCGTGGCAGCGAAGCACCTGCTGGCACAATTCCCAGGGCGTATAAGTGCCGTCCTGTTTATCAGGGTCAAGCGATGTCGCCAGCAGCGGCTCCCAGTTTTTGATCTCCCGCAAACAGTTCGCATCAAATGACGAGATGACCGAACGCTGCAAACTGGCGCGGCGCTGCAAGATTTCGACGGTTTTCCGCGCCGTCTCGATTGATTCGTCGGTGGTTTCCCCTTTAATTTCGACACACAGCCGAACGGGCTGGCGCTCCAGAAAATCGAGCGATTCTTCCAGTGTCGGCATCCGCACACCCGCGAATTTATCGCCAAAACGAATGCCCGCGTCAAGCTGTTTGATTTGTGCTAAGGACATCTCGCTGACTTTGCCTGTGCCGTTCGTGCAGCGGTCAACCGTGCCGTCATGGTTCACGACTACAACGCCGTCCGATGTGGACATCACATCAAATTCAATCCAATCCGCGCCGATTTCGATGGCGTGTTGGAAAGCAGGGATCGTATTTTCCGGGTAGCGGCCTGATGTGCCTCGATGGGCAATCACGTATGGACGGCAGGACATGGCGGGAAACCTTTCTAAGACGGTAATTGTTGCAAACTGGAAACCGGATTTGCGATGGCGCTTGTGTCACCATTTTCACGCGGGATCAGCGCGATATGGCTTAAACCGCAGACGATCTGTTTTCCAGCGATGTCCAGCAAGTTGAAGCGCTGGCTGCCGCCCACATGGATTCGAAGCGGCTGATTGATGAGCTTGCCCTCGATGATAACCATCCCCCCGGTGAGCGAAGCGTGGTCAACATCGACTTTGATGACGTTGCGATAGTTATTGGCGCGATTTTCGTCGATGATGTCAATATCGTCGGCACGTACACATACCCAAACGGGTGTGCCGCGCTCAAACTGTGTCCAGCTTGTTTTGGTGCGGAAAGTGATGCCGAGTTCTTTGACCGAGACGACAATCTCGTCACCGCTTTCCTCGACAATTCCCGGCAAAAAGTTGTTCGTGCCGATAAAGGTCGCGCTGAACAGGGTGCGCGGATTCTGGTAAATATCCAGCGGTGCGCCTTCCTGCTCGATACGCCCATTGTTCATCAGCAGCACATTATCCGCGATGGTGAACGCTTCGCCCTGATCGTGGGTCACAAGCAGCGTCGTACAGCCCGTTTTACGGTGGATTTCCGCGATTTCCAGGATCAGTTCATCGCGCAGTTTGGCATCCAGTGCGCTCAAAGGCTCATCCAGCAGCAGCAGATCGGGCGCAGGAGCGAGTGCCCGCGCGATCACCACACGCTGTGCCTGCCCGCCGGAAAGCTGCCGCGCTGCCCGCTTTTCCATGCCTTCCAGATGCACAAGCCGCAGCATCTCGGCGACGCGCTGTGGAATCTCCTTCTTCGGCCAATCCCGCAGCCGAAGCGCCCAGGCGATATTGTCATAAGCGCTCATATGCGGAAACATGGACGGACGCTGAAAGACCATCCCCAGTTTGCGTTTGAACGGCTCCAAACGGGTGACTTCTTTTTCACCAATAAAAATCTGCCCATCGTCCGGCATAATCAATCCGGCGATACAGCGCAGCAGCGTTGTTTTCCCGCAACCGGATGGCCCCAGGATTGCTGTCAGAGAGCCTTCGCGGATCTCCACGCTGACGTGGTTGACCGCCATGACTTGATCGAAACGTTTAACGAGGTCTTGAATACGAACATTTGCCATCGGTTGCTGACCTTGAGTTTTAAAATAACGGACATCATAAAACGATTTCAAACAATCTCCGGTGTGCTTGTAAGGGCATGATATATCATGCCCCTACGAAGATCATTCGCTCTCGATTTAATCTTCCCATAAGCTATTTGGATAACACCATTCAAATTACGCAAAAGCGCCCCGGAACTGCTTTCGGAACACCACGAAAAGAGTCTGCACAATGCCCAGAATCACGATCTGCATCACCAAAACCTGGATCGCCGTTTGCGGGGTGAAGCCAAGTTTGCCAATATCTTCCCAGATGAAAATGACGACAGGCTTTTCGACTGACCCCATCAACCAGGGAACAGTGAAATTGGTGGCAGCGCTCGTGAACGCAATCGCGCCTGCTGTAATTACTCCGGGAGCGATCAGGGGCAGCGTCACCCGAAAGAACGTGTGGATAGGATTCGCGCCCATCACCAGCGCGGCCTCCTCATAGACCACGTCCGTCGTCGCCAGCGATCCCTGAATCGTGCGTACCACCAGCGGGATTGTCCACGTCGCAGTCGCCAGGATAACCAGCGGGAACGACCCTTTTAACTCAATCGCGTACAGGGCGAGATAAACGCCAATCGCGATCCCATAGGTGATAGTTGGGAAAATCGCCGGTACAAAAATCAGAGCGCCCAACGCGCTGCGCCCCCGAAACCGCCGCCGTTCAATCGCATAGGCAGCGGGCAGGCAGATCGCAATCACCAGCACGGTTGCCCAGAACCCGATGCGCAGGCTGACCAGCATCGTTCGGAAATAACTGTCCCAGTGGACATTCGCCCACCCCGTCAGTGAGAAATAGCGCGGCGGGAACACCACATCCGATGTCACCGAAGTCAGCACCATTTGCAGAAACGGCCAGATCATAATCACGGCGAGCATCAGAGCATAAATATTCAGTGTGACGAACAGCCAACGGGGTAATCTCATGATTTCTCTCCCGCTTCCTGGGTGCGATGGGACAGCTTCATAGCGTTATCCGGTACTGAAGGTGCATCCCCACCCCAAACCCCTCCCCATTGCAATAGGGAGGGGCTTAAGAGACGCTTGACTCCCCCTCTCCAATGCGTTGGAGACGCGAATGCGGTCAGGGGATGAGGATGGGTCAAACGCGATACGTTATAATTTCTCGTGATCTCACTGTAAAATTTCTGTGTGTGACGGGATGATCTCATGATTTCTCTCCCGCTTCCTGTGTGCGCAGATACAGGAACAAAAAGAGGAAGGAAACCGCCGTCAGCATCACGCCCAGCGCCGATGCCATCGGGAAATTACCGAAAGGCGTGTATTCCCGCAGAATCTTGTTCGAGAGCCAGTTGTTATATGGCCCTGCCAGGAACAGTGGCAGCGTAAAAGCGCCAACCCCCGCCGAGACACTTAAGACCAACGCTCCCATAATGCCGCGTTTCGCCAGCGGAATCGTGACCCGTATGAACGTCTGCAACGACGTCGCCCCCATCGTCTGCGCGGCTTCTTCATAGAGCACATCGACACCCGCCATCGCGCTGCGAATCAGGAGTACCGATAGAGTCGGCACGGACATCCAGATAATCACCACCAGAGGCGATCCGACAAACTGAATCGGCTCCTGGATCAACCCAATGCCCATCAGAAACCAGTTAATCGGGCCTTTTGATGAGAACGCGAAAGCCAGCGCAAACAGGGTAAACACATCGCCAAAAATCGGCAGCAAAAACGACACTTCAATGAAGGATTTGCCACGCGGGTTATAACGCGCCAGGAAATAGGCGGCTGGCAACGACAGCGTAATCGACACGGCTGAAGTCAATAACGCAACCCCGATTGTCCACAGCAGGCTTGATAAATAAGTATTTTCAGGGCTAAAAATCATCGCGAAGTTTTCGAGTGTAAAGTTGGGAACCACTTTCCACACGACATCTTTATAAAGTTCACGCGAAAAGAAGCCAAACATGACCTGGAGCGCAATCGGCACGGCGAACACCAGAATCATGTAGGCCAGCAGTGGCGTCAACAGCAGCAGCGTACTCGCGTATCGCCGCCGCCATTGACCCACACGTTCGGATAAAGGGATCGGGCGAGCGATTTCCGCACCCGCCCGATCCAGTGTCCCATCATGCAATCGCACGTGGAAATCCTACCTAAATGCCCATGACGATACGATCATAGGTTTGTGAAATCCACTGTTTCTGGGGGACATACCATTCCCAGTTGATCGGCAGAATCAGGCTGCCCGGATCATCGGGATAGTAGGGTTTCGCCCAGTCGGGTGCGACTGCGCGGTTGGATGGTTGCACACCCCCTGCATAAGCGGTCAGGTAATTGGACTCGGTGACGTTCCAGTGATTGATGGCCTCAGCGCCTTCTGCCTCTTTGTACCAGCCGACATTCTGGAATTCATCAGTCACGAACCAGTTAATCAGGATACGGGCTGCCACTGGATGTGGAGCGCCTTTGGTTGCCCGCAGCGTTTCGCGGTCAGCCGCAATGCCTGAAGTCGGGTAGAATGCCGATAACACGTCGTCCTGCTGATTCCACTCGGAGCCGAGCAGTTGGCGTACATACGAACCCCAGGTCGCTGCCCACCACGCATCGCCAGTTTGCAGCAAAAGCTGTTTGGTTGGGTCGTTGCCCGTGTCGCCGTAGACCTGAATCTTGTCTTCCAGGTTTTCGCCCCACCACGCAATCCCGGCTTCCCAGGCTTCCTGCGACCACAGATCAGTCGGTTCAATAAATTTCTTTTGAATAAGCGAATTTAAAATGCCCATAAAAACAAAATGGCCGCGATCATCGTTAAAGGGATAATCGATACCCTTCCCGACCATTTCATCACGCGCCAGGTCAACCCAATCTTCGTAATGGGTGATGTCTACCTTGTCCTTGCGGAGAATTCCCTGGAGCCATTCATAACCCTGATAGACCAGGCCGTAAATGTCCGCGCCGTCCTGCGCCAGATCAGGCTCATGGAAAATATACGGGGCTTCGACATTTTCGAGCTGGGTCAGCAGCGGCATGTACTGCGGCAGGTTGATCGGCTCCGTCCAATCCAGCGCCAGAATGGATTTGTAAGCATCTTCTTCTTTGTCGATGACATCATATCCCAGGTCGGAGATAATTTTGTCTGCCAGCGGTAATGTGGTGATGCCATCATTGATGTCCGCGCTACCTACCCATTCCAGCGTGACAGGGACACCATAGAGCTTTTCGGTGTATGCGCTGAACGCATTCGGCAAAATCGACTCGGAAAGTCCCCCAAAACCCCAACTGCTCATTTTGACGTGAGCGCCTTCAGCTTTCAGCGCTTCACCCACCTGCCCTGGATCGCTGAGGTCAAAATCACCAACTTGTCTTACAAAAGCGGGAACATGAAACTTTGACAGATTACCTAAAGAAGCACTTGCGCCCAGCGCTCCGGCGGCCTTCAGAAACTCGCGGCGGCTTAATCCTTTGTTGCCCATCTTTCCTCCTAAATAAACTGATTGTCAAGCGAGGATATCCGTATGCTGCAAAGAAGTGTAGATGGCCTATTTTAACCGGATTTTAAGGTTATGCAAAATTTTGTGACGAAGTAGTCAATATTTTCAATAAATATTGACCAATCGGGCAAAATAACGTACATTTCTGTGGTCATGTGACAAGGGCTAGTGACACAAGCAGTCGTCGATTGCCCCTGTCCGCCGTAGGCTGGAAGCGCTACGGCTAGGTTTCAAAGCCCTCTCAAAGAGGGCTACAGGGCGCGATTTGGTTTTTCAGCCTGCTTTGAGCAGGCTTGCTTCCATTAGCCAGGTGGCTTCTAGCCCCTGGCAACGTAAA
>JALHNB010000056.1 GCA_022843745.1 Anaerolineae bacterium
ACTTAAGGATACCATTATTTTCTTAAGTTGGTGCATATGGGGCGGTTCGCGAACCGCCCCTACGGGAAAAAACACACCCTTACTCGAATCGCCCTGCCAACCAGGGCGTGATTTGAGCGTAGTCGGGGATGGCGACTCCTTCAGCAGTCGCAGTAATTTTGTCGCGATCAATCACGAATTGTTCGAAGCGCCCACGATTCAAAATGACAGGTGGCGCGAGTCGCAGCATATCCCAGACGGTGAGATTCGTATCCACCGAGCGATTCAAAACCGCAATCGCAGCAGGCCAATAAGCTGGATTTGCTAACCTTCCCAGAAGGGCTGAAACCACCTGCTGCTGGCGCTCGGCACGACGATAATCGTCGTCGGAATGACGGGTACGGGCATAGATCAGCGCGCGTTCGCCATCCATGTGCTGTACGCCGGATTCGAAACGAATGCTGATAACGCCACCATCGGCTGTAGGGTAGAGATCATCGACAATGGTACGCTCCACATCAATCGTCAGCCCGCCAACGGCATCAATTAACTCGACAAAGCCGTTAAAATCCAGCCGCACGGTGCGCTCCATACTCACGCCAAAATTCTGCTTGATAGAATCCGCTAATAACCCCGACCCTCGCCCTTCCTGCTCCATCTCACCAAGCATGTTGACGGCGTTAATGCGCTGCATCCCGTAACCGGGGGTATCCAGTGAAAGATCGCGCGGAATTGACAATAGACTGACGCGCAATTGAGCCGGGTTAATTCCGACCAGGATGATGCTGTCCGCGCGGGCAAGCCAACCCTCCCCTTCGCGGCTGTCCACCCCCATGACGAGAATATCAGTCTGTGGCGGCGGAAATACCAGATAGATAACCAGAGTCATGCCGCATAAGAACACGGGAGTGAGCAAAACGAGCGCCAGAATAAGCAGCTTATTTTTTCGTAGTCTATCAGGAATCTTCATCCAAAGTTTATCAGCAAGCTTCATCCGAACACGATCCCCAGATCAAGCGCCATCTGCACCATATCGCCCTTCGGATCGACAACTTTCATCTTAATCGCCTGCTCCATCGGGATATTGACCATCTGCGTCCCTTGCAAGGCAACCATATAACCCCATTTTTCCTGCGCGACCAGATGCACCGCTGACGAGCCGAATCGAGTCGCCAGCCAGCGATCACGGGCCGTCGGTTGACCGCCGCGCTGGAGATGCCCCAGAACGGTGACACGCACCTCGGCGCTCACGCAGTCTGCCAGCATTCTCCCGACCATGTTTCCCATCCCGCCCAATCGCCCTTCCGACCTGCCTTCACCTTTAATGTAATAGGATTTTTCGCCATCAACAGGCCGCGCACCTTCGGCGACGACGATCAGGCTGTAGCGGCGGCCAGAAGCCTGCAAACGCTGAATTTTGTCGCACACTACATTGATATCAAAGGGGATTTCGGGGATTAAAATGGCATCAGCGCCGCCTGCCACGCCCGTTGTCAGCGCGATCCAGCCCGCGTGCCGCCCCATCACTTCCAGCACCATCGCGCGGTGATGGCTTTCGGCAGTCGTTTGCAGTTTATCGAGCGCTTCGGTAGCGGTGGTAAGGGCTGTATCAAAGCCAAATGTGACATCGGTTTCGTTGAGATCGTTATCAATGGTTTTGGGAACGCCAACAATTTTCGCGCCCATCAAAACTAATTTATGGGCAATCGCCATTGTCCCATCGCCGCCCGCGACGATCAGCGCATCCAGTTCGAGTTCAGCGATGCGGTCAAGCGCGTGTTGCGAGCCATCCACATATTCTACTGTTCCATCAATTTTTTCGACCCGCTGTGCAAATGGATTGCCGCGATTCGCCGCACCCAGAATCGTGCCGCCGCGCGGGAGCAAATCGCGGACACGAGATTCATCAAGCGGGATAGTCAAGAGTCCCTGATACAGGCCGTCAAAACCTTCCAGAATACCGATAACATCCCATCCGTAGCGACGTTTTGCTGTCAACACGACAGCACGAATCACAGCATTCAGACCGGGCGCATCGCCGCCGCCCGTTAAAATTCCAATCCGCTTGGTCATCGTTCCTCACTTCCGCGCAGCACGAGGCTATTGTAGCAGCGAACGATTAAATTTTGTTAGCCACGAATGACTTTAATGATTTTATTGAGTCAGCCAGCGATCCCAATCGACGCCGCCTGCTCTTAAAGTGAGGACACCGCCGCGCGAATCACTCAAATAAACAGTGCCATCCTGTCCGACCTGCACCTGCGTGTTAAACGGCTCTTCCCATTCGCGCACTGACCAGCCTAAACGCCTTTGAATCGGCTGGCTGCCGCGCCAGAGTATGCCAAAACCACGTTTGGGCTGAAAGGTGTAAGGCGGGGCAAGATCATCCAGCGCCGGGTCAAGCGAGGGCATCCATTCTTCAAAACTATCCTGATAGACTTCCCAGCGGGGGAAATTGGCGCTGTCATAAAGCACATAAATCGCGTCCTGCTGCTGTATCCAGACCATAAAGCCCTGCTGGAACTGCTGGAGCGAAGCATAGGTATCCAAGGGCGCATTCATCGGGCAATCATTGGGGCGCGGCTGGATGAAAAACCAGGTCGCATTACATGGCTGCGGATTCGTAGACGGCGAATTCACGGGAATAGCCGTCACGAAAACCGCCGTAGGCAGCGGTGGCATCGTAATTGTCGCCTGAAAAGTGGCGCTTGGCGGCGGTGTCTGGGTAAATGTCGCCGTTTGAGTGGGTGTTTGCGTAGGTGTTTTGCTGGGCGGCAGGGTTGGAGTCACCAGCACAAAATCTGCCTGAATCGTCGGGACTTGCAACGGCGAAGTGATTTCGGAGGTCGAAACCGGAATCACGACCAGCGTCGGTGTCGGGCTGAGGTAGCGTGTTGGTGCGGGCGTGGTCGGCGCAATCGTCACGTCCTGAACCAGACGCGGGCGCGAACCGTCAGCCACATTGCGGGCATCCGAGCCACAGGCTGCTAACATCAAAGCGAAAATGAACACCAGAAAGGGGCGTTTGCCCATAAAAACCCCTCATTATGTAAGCAATTATCAGACATTATAGCTAGAAGCATCAGTTGTGCAATTGGCACAATCGTCCTAATGCTGTATGATTACTCCACGATTGGGTTAACGATACGCGAAGATAGAGGCAATTATGGCAGGGAAATCGGGTGCGGAAGCGCGCATTGAACGGCTGACGTGGGGGTTGCTGGTATTGGTTTTTGCCATCCTGTACGTCTCCGACACCATCGCGGCTTCGATACCGAACTGGGTCGTCCCGTTAGCGGGGGCGGTTATCCTGCTTGGCTCTGGCGTGTATCAGAATGGTCGGCGCTGGCGGGTCAGCCCCATAACCTGGATCGGCGGGATGCTGCTGCTCTTGTTCACGGCGATTGCAGTGTATATTAACCCGAATCGCGAATGGATTGTCGAGTCGTTGATCGTGACAATGGTCGTGATTTTATTCGGTACGTTTGCAGGCGAAACTTAAGATCAGTATTTTGTTGACAAGCTATTTAAAATGCGTTATTCCATAAGCGTCTATTTGTGCAGATTGACCTGAAACTACGATGACAGAAACAACCGAACGTATCACAGTTGAAGATGTCCGCAAATTAGCACTCCCTTTAGGCACACGGGTCATCGCTGGCGATGGTCAGCTTAACCAGCCTGTGGCCTGGACAACGGTCATTTACCCTGAAGATGGGACAGCTTCCAAGTCTTTGCAGCGGGGTGAGATGATTCTGGTTGCTCCCAATACCAATAAGGAACAGCGCACAACAACCGATCTGGATGTTGTGCGCTGGGCATCCGATATACACGCTTCGGCTGTTGTCCTGAGCGAAGCCCCTTCGCCCACAGCCATTGCGGAAGCGAACGCCTACGGGATGCCCGTTTTAACACTCCCCAGTGGCAGCCGTATTCGACTGGTGGAAAAGGCGATTGTCAGCCTGTTGGTTGACCGCAAAGGCCAGATCGAACGGCGTGGCACACAAATCTATCGCCAGTTGACTCAAATTTCGTCGCGCAACGAAGGCATGGCGGAATTGATTAGCGCGATGGCACGACTAACGAATAAATCAGTCGTTGTCCAGGACAAGCGCCTGCGGGTACTGTATAGCTCGGTTCAGCCCCAGTTCGTCGGCTATTGGGATGAAATCGAGCAGTTCCTTAAAAAGACCGATAATCTCCCTGTCGAGATTCAGGATCGTCATCGCGTCAGCGAAATGGATAACCCTGTTTTGATGCAGTCGCTCCCCTCCCCTGGGCTGGCGCGTCTGGTCTCGCCGATTGTGACGAAAGATATTGGGCGTGGGTTTTTGTCGATTATCGGCTGGGACAATAATCTGGACGATATTGATACACTGGTTGCCGAACATGGTGCTGCCGCCTGCGCGTTAGAAATGGCAAAAGCCAAAGCCATCAGCGACACCGAAAAGCGTCTGCGCGGGACATTTCTGGATCGCCTGCTGATTGGCGATGTCAGCCAGCAGGAAGCTATTCGCCAGGGCGAACGTTTTGAACACGATATGACGCAAACCCATCTGGCAATTGTGCTGGCGTGGCAGGGTGAAAAAACGTATTCGACTCGCCGCCTGGAAACACTTGTCAACGGCGTCGTGACCAGCCAGCGGATTAATGCACTGGTCTGGCAGCGTGAACGGGAAGAGGAAGTGCTCGTCTTTTTGGCTACGGAGTCGAAAAACCCGATTGATTCCAGCCTGAAACTGGCGCACTCCATTACTACTGAAGTTCAACGGCAATATCCTCATGCGCGGGTCGCCCTTGGTCTGGGTCAAGAAGCGCGTGATGTCGCGGGGTGGCGCACCAGCTACCGTGATGCGGTTCAGGCACTTGATCTGGCGCGGCGCTTGCAAACCGATACACCGCTGTATATTGGTGATCTGGGTGTCTATCAGCTTATTTTGAGCTTATCGGATCGTGAAAAACTGGTGGCATTCTGCGACAAAACTCTGGGAACGCTCCTAGAATATGATCTCCGCCAACATGCGGATCTTATCAAAACGCTGGAGGCATTTTTTGCCTGTCATGGGAATTTGAGTGAAACAGCGGAGATGTTGATCGTTCACCGGAATACGCTGCTGTATCGCATGACTCGCATCAACGACATCGCGAGCATTGATTTAAAGCGTCCAGAAACCCGTCTCGCGCTGCATCTGGCACTGACGGTTCGTCGGCTGCTGATGCTCAGTTAATCGTTTATCCAAGACGATTGCTGATGCTCAGTTAATCATTTATCCAAGTCGTGGCTCATGCTCAGATAACCGTTTATCCAATATGCAACAAAAACTGAGCATTTATCTGTCGATTTCATCATTGACTTTTTTGCCAGTTTTTTAAAGTATACAATTTCCACGCGCATTACTTTGTGCAAAATGCAACAATAACCGCATGTCATTTGGGCTTGCGATTTTGGGGATTTAACTTTACTCTAGGATTCTTTATGCAAATTACCTCATCACACACGCCCTAGAATCTTGTAGTTTATTTCATTTATTTTTGCAATAATTATCCTACCCCTATTATACATATTACAGGGTATTGATTCTCTGCTATTGCTAATTCCAGGAGGGACGCCTTGAATGAAGATTACCACCCCCAAATCTCTGACGACCCCCAACGTCACCCTATTGATAAAAACGAACGCGATGCCTGCGCGTTAATTTGCGCTGTCCGTAAGGGCGGCGAGGCCACACACGGTAATGTAAAAAGAACGATTGAAGCGCTGGCCCGGATGGGACACCGCACCGGCTATATTGATGGCGAAGGTGACGGCGTTGGCATTCTGACAGACATCCCGCGCCAATTGTGGACGAAGAAACTGGCACGCGCCGGACTGCGCTCATCCCTGGCATCGAACCAGAATTTCTGGGTCGCCCATCTGATGATCCCTTCCGAAGCCCGCAACCGTACCAGCCATCTGGTCGATCAGATTTGTAAGCAAATCATTGCGGCTGGCCTGGAAGTATTGATGGATCATGCGGGTAAAGTTGACCAGCAGGTGTTGGGGCGCAGCGCCGCGAAAAACGAGCCAGTTTTCTGGCAAATCGCTGGCATGAACGGATCGGTTGCTCCAGAAAATCTCGAACGCACGCTTTTTGATCTGCAAGTACGTCTGGAAGATGACCTCGGTGTACATTTCCCGTCATTTTCATCGCACAGTGTTGTCTATAAAGTGCAGGGGACAGTTGAAATTCTACGCCGCTATTACCCTGAACTGCGCGACCCGGACTATGCCTCAACGGTTACGCTCGGTCACGCGCGTTACAGCACCAATACCAATCCCATTTTCGAGCGCGTTCAGCCTTTTAACGTGCTGGGTCACAACGGCGAATTCAACACGATCTCACGGTTCCGCATGGAAGCCGACATGCTCGGTATTGAACTCAGCCAAGACAACTCCGATTCGCAGGATGTTGACCGTGTGATGGAGGCGCTTTGTCGCCGCTTTGATTTGGACTTGATCGAAGCAATGGAATTGATTTTCCCTCCGTTTTCGCACGACCTCATTCAGAATTCGCCCGAAATCCACAAGATGCACGAACACATGCGACGCTCATTTGGGCCGTTCGCGCAGGGGCCAGCCGCTATCGCTGCCCGCCTGGGTGATTTGTGCGTATTCAGCGTCGATGCGCTCGGTTTACGTCCGCTGTGGTTTGGCGACACTGAAAAAGAATTTTTCGCCAGTTCAGAACGTGGCGTTTATCCACTCGATATGCTTTCATCCGACCCCAAGCCTCTGGCGCCCGGCGAAAAAATCGCTGTGCGAATCAAGCCAGGACGCGCGATTGAGGTACTTGATTATCCCGCGATCCAGCGCCATGTGCTGAATCGCTATCGTGAGCGCGGCCTCCACTTCAACGAAGGCTCAAATGGGCTGTGGTCAGGCATTGATATGCCAATCACCCCGCAGCACAATGGCATCAATGGTAACGGTGACAACGGCGGCGCGATGCCTATCCCTGCCCCGGTTGCGATTGCTGAAGCTGAAGCCGGAACCCAAGCACAGGCCATACCAGCCATGCCAATGGTGATGACCGAGACTCGCGGCTATCCCTGGCACGAGAAGGTTGCCACCATCAACACCAACACGATGGCGGCTCTGGGATGGGAACGCTATCACGTCAGCCTGGTCGAATCAATCACGGATGAGAAGAAAGAACAAATCGGTTCGCTCGGTTGGGACGGCCCACTGGCGGCGATCAGCCAGACGCGCGTGAACATCGCGGATTACTTTAAGGAAACAGTCGCAGTTGTCACCAACCCGGCGATTGACCGCGAACGTGAGGAAGCGCAGTTCTCGACACAGGTTTTAATCGGCGCACGTCCCGATGTCACACACGCCGCGAACCCGGATGAAATTCTGGTTGCACTCGAAACCCCGCTGCTGCTGGGTGGACACCCTGATCTGGGCAGCGCGGAGGATATGCAGTTAGTTGCCAGCCAGTATGGAACCCTGACCATTGAAGAACTTGTCGCCTTATTTGGAGACCGAGTCACCTTCCTTTCGATGAGCTGCGCACAGGACGAAGGCGTTGAGCAAGCCCTTCACCGTCTACAGGAAGCTGCTATTCACGCGGTTTCAAATGGCGCACGATGCCTGATTCTGGACGACAATGATGTTTTTGGGGGCGAACGCTTGTGGCTCGACCCGATTTTGGTCACGTCCGCTATTGATCGCGCCCTGCGCCTCGCCAATCACACACCCAATTTACGCCGTCAAACGGGCATCGTGGTGCGCTCCGGCTCACTGCGTTCCCTGCATGATCTGGCGATGTGCATCAGCATGGGCGCAAATGCCCTTGTTCCCTACGCGATGTATGCGGTTGGCATCAAGATCGCGCCACGTCCTTCAAAAGATGCCCTCGATTCTGAGCAGCTTATCACCTGGATGACCAAGTTGGTGGATGTTCTGACCATCGGTCTGCAAAAAGTGACATCCACGATTGGCTGCCACGAGCTGCGCGGCTACGGTCACTCTTTCAGTTCAGTTGGGCTGGCGACGAGCGTCGCGGCCTACTTCGATACGCCGAATTATTTTGGCTCTGAAGCACGCGGCCTTACCTGGGGTAGCCTGTTCAAGGACATGGAAGAGCGCGGCGCGGAACTGCGTGGTGAGCAAACTGGCAAACTCGCTAACCCGGATCGCTTCTATCCAAAAATGTGGAAAAAAGCCGAATCGGTGGCTCACGGCGAGATGTCGCTGGAAGAATACACCGAATCGCTGCTCAACCTCGAAGACACGATTCCGATTGCGTTACGGCATGTGATGGGTCTTAAGACGACTGAAAACGATATTGACCCCGCCACTGTCGATACAACGATCAAGGCACAGGATCACACTCACGATATGCCCGTTTTGATCGGCGCGATGTCCTTCGGGTCACAGGGTGAACTGGCTTACAAAGCTTATGCTGAGGCAGCTTACCGCCTGAATATCATCTGCGTCAACGGTGAAGGCGGCGAACTGCCCGACGTGATGGGCAAATATCCGCGCAATCGTGGGCAGCAGGTCGCGTCGGCACGTTTCGGTGTCAATATTGCCTTCCTGAACTCGTGCAATCTGCTGGAAATCAAGATCGGTCAGGGTGCGAAACCGGGCGAAGGTGGGCATCTGCCGGGCTTCAAAGTCACCGAACAGGTGGCGGCGGCGCGTGGCACGACCCCCGGCATCGGCCTGATCTCACCCAGCAATAACCATGATCTCTACTCGATTGAGGATTTGGCGCAGTTGATCGACGAACTTAAAACGGCGAATCCCTACGCGCGTGTCTCGGTCAAAATTCCTGTCGTCCCCGGTGTCGGCATCATCGCCGTCGGCGTGGCGAAAGCTGGCGCGGACATCATCAATATTACCGGCTATGAAGGCGGCACAGGCGCGGCGCGCGCTCATGCCCTGCGTTACGTTGGTCTGCCCGCCGAAATCGGCCTGTGGCTCTCACATCGCGCACTGACCGAAAGCGGCCTGCGTGATAAAGTTGAACTGTGGGCAGACGGCGGCATGAAAAGCGGACGTGATGTGCTGAAAATGCTGTGCCTGGGCGCGAATCGCGTCGGCTTTGGGACAATGGCGATGGTCGCTGTCGGCTGTACCATCTGCCGCAAATGTCATGAAGGCACGTGTCATGTCGGCATCACAACACACATCAAGACTGTTGAAGAAGCCACGATGAAAGGTCTGAAGTCGTTTGAACCGCGCGACTATGACCAGGCCGTCGAAAATATCTGCAACGTCTTCAGGATGGTGCAGGAAGATATTCAAAAATGGACAGCCAAGATGGGCTTCACCAGTACACAAGAACTGGTTGGTCGCGCTGACCTGCTCGAACAGATTGGGATGATTGACTGTGTTGACCTCACCCCACTGACCATTCCTGTTCCGCCTATTCAGAGAAGCAAATTGCAGCCCGGTGTGGGCCGCCGCCTTACCCGTCCGCGTAACACACTCAGCAAACAAATTACCGCCGTTATCGCCCAATACGCAAAAGAAGGCGAAACGGAAATGACCTATGACGACGAGCGCGTGATGGCGGCTGACCGTGCGTTGGGTACGCATCTCTCCGGCGCACTCAAACGCCCGGATTTCCCGAATCGTCACGCAATTGAAGCGATCCATCTCAGCTTTAGCAACTCGGCTATCCCTGGAAACGGACTGGGCGCGTTCATCGACAAACCACTGAGCATTCTGGTCGAAGGTGGCGCACAGGATGGTGTCGCCAAGTGCGCTAAGGGCGGAAAAGTCACGATCCTCAAAGGGCTGAACCATAATGGTCAGCGACTTGATGGATCAGTCGGCAAGAGCTTCGCTTATGGCGCTCAGGGCGGCAGTTTCATCGTGCAAGGTAATGCGGACACCCGCGCCTGTATCCGCTTCAGCGGTGCTGACGTGATCTTCGGTGGCGAAGTCAAAGAGCCTCTGCAAGACTGGCTCGGTGGCATCGGCGCACGCGCCAACCTGAAAGGCTATGCGTTCGAATACATGACCTCTGGACGCGCACTGGTGCTGGGCGATCCCGGCCCTTGGCTATGTTCCGGCATGACGGGCGGCGTAATTTATCAGCGCATCCAGCCCGATATGAATCTGACCGTTGACGCGATCCGACGGCGTATCGCGGCTGGCTCACCTGTCGATATTTTCCCACTCAATGATAACGACATCGAAAATGTCCACGAATTATTGAGCGCCTATATCGAAACGCTGGAGAACAACAGCCAGGCCGAAGCGGTACAACATCTCTATGGGCTGTTGGGTCGTCCGCAGGATTATTTCGTCAAGGTTGCAGCCGCCAAGCACTAGATAAAATGCTCTAGTAAATACCCGAATCTAACATTGCAGGGACAACTCGGCGAGTCGCCCCTACAGGAAAAATACCAGCTCACGTAGCTGGTATTTTTGTTGACAATTCGGCTCTCCAATGGTAAAATTAGAACAAGTTTTCTAATCAAGGAGGGTGATGTGATTGATGTCATTCGCAAGCTGACGATTAAAGAACAGCGTACTGTTTTACGCGAGTGCCAGAAGGTCATTCAATATGCGCCTCTTTCCAGAATGACGATGCCGACAGGGGCAGATTTTCAATATTTATGCACCTCGGCAGGCGACTATGGACTTATTAGTGACCGCAAAGGGTATCGCTATGTCAGCAAAAATCCCATCACGGGCTTACGATTTCCCGCTATTCCAACATTGATCCACCAGATCGCGCTCGAGGCTGCACAAAGCTGTGCGCTCAGAATTCGCCCGGAAACAGCGCTCGTCAATTGGTATGACGAAGATAGTCAGCTTGGCCTGCATCAGGATAGAACAGAAAGCACTGATGCGCCTGTTATCAGCATCAGCATCGGTGATGACTGCGTTTTTATCGTTGGTGGGCCGCAGCGATCTGACCCCAGGCGAAAAATCACGCTCAAATCGGGCGATGTCTTCATCATGGGCGCTGAACATCGCTTCGTATTTCATGGGATTGAGAAAATTGTGCCGGGAACTGCTCCCAGTACCTTGGGGCTTAAGCAAAGCGGACGATTCAACATTAACATACGCCAGGTTTATCATTGACGGAAATCCAACCTTTTCTCCAGATGGCCTGACGAAAATGCAACTTTTTTCTTCGGATGGCGTATTGAATGATATATACACAACTCACGGAGAAAAAAGATGGCCGCTGAAAAAAGGCTGTATCGTTCGGTAACTGACAAGCAAATTGCAGGTGTGTGCGGTGGGCTGGCGAAATACCTTAACCTTGACCCCACAATCGTGCGTATCGTTTTCCTCATCATTGCCTTCGCGGGTGGGCCTGGGGTGATCTTATACATCATTCTGGCGTTCGTTATCCCCGAAGAGCCAATGGACTTCAGCGTAAACACGAAGCGCAAACGTGACAAGGATAACGAGGATAGCGGCGACGAGTCGGAAATTATATAGTCAGCCAACATTCCGATAAACATAAAAATCATCGACAGGTCAACGTCGATGATTTTTTATTAATAGGCTGGATGGCCTATAACGTGCCCAGAGTTTATGGGATAATCATTCACCTATTGGTCACACTCCGGATAACAATTTATGGATTTGCAAATCGCGATCTTGCTGACCATCATCGGCGTTTCTCTGGTTCTGTTTTCATTTGAACGCTTCCCTGCCGATGTGATCGCGCTCGGTGTGATGCTCACCCTCATTCTTACGGGCTTGCTGACCCCCGAAGAAGCGTTTGCGGGATTTGGCAGTGATACGGTGATGCTCATTTTAGGGCTGCTCATCCTGACGGCAGCGCTGGAACGAACGGGCGTTGTTGAATCCGCTGGACGTTTAATCATGCGCTATCTGGGTGATAATCCCAACCGAACCCTGCTCATTATCATGACCGCCAGCGGGACATTGGGCGCATTTATGAGCAACACTGCCTCAACCGCATTTTTTATCCCCATTGTTATCGGAGTCGTCCATCGCAAGCGTCTGAGCGCGTCCAAATTCCTGATGCCGCTGGCGTTTTCATCCATCCTGACCAGTTCGGTGACGCTCATCAGCACCTCGACCAATATCGTCGTCAGCGGCCTGATGACGCGCTACGGGTTGCCGCCGATGGGCATGTTTGAGTTAGCACCAGTCGGCATCCCCATCGCCATTGCCGGAATCCTGTATATGTATTTTATCGGGCAGCGCTTGATTCCAGACCGTGATAAACCCGATGAAGGCGACGATTATCTCAACCTGCGTCCCTATCTTACCGAAATCATGATCCTTCCCAAATCGACACTGATCGGCAAAACATTGGAACAATCCAATCTGGGTAAAGACCTGGACTTGAATGTGGTACGGATTGTGCGCAATAAAACCGAACATTTTATCGCAGGCGCGAATTCGGTTCTCCAGGAAGATGATGTCCTGCTGGTCGAGGGGTTACGCGAATCGATTCTAAAGATTAAAGATATTGTGGGCATCGACATTAAAGCCGATGTTAAACTTTCCGATCCACAGTTACAGACAGAGGATATTGCACTGTCTGAAGTTCTCATTATGCCCGGCTCGACGCTCATCGGGCGAACACTGAAAGGTGTAGGGTTTCGCGAACGTTATGGCTTACAAGTGCTGGGAATCAATCGACACGACGCGATCATTCGCAGCAAAATCAGCCAGATCCCGCTGCGCGTAGGGGATGTACTGCTGGTGCAGGGGCGACGCGCCAATATTTCCCGTCTGGAACGCGATAAAACATCCCGCATCCTGGGGCCAGTCGATACGAAACGCCCCAATGTACAGCGAGCGTCAAGGGCGATTGTCATCTTTGTGCTGTCCATTGTCGCTGCGGCGTTGAACATCGTTCCGCTGCCTGTGGCGGTATTGTTGGGGACATTGGCGGCGTTTATCACACGCTGTATCACGCCGGAAGAGGCTTATCGCGAAATTGAGTGGAAGGCGCTGATTTTAATCGGCAGCATGTTGGCGATTGGCGCGGCGATGGAGCATACAGGCACGGCAGATTTTCTGGCAGCGAAAATTGTCGGTATGGTGGGCGAGACTGCCCCATTACTCCTGTTGACGGCCTTTTTTATACTGGTCGTCCTGCTCACACAGCCGATGTCTAATCAAGCCGCTGCGGTGGTGATCGTCCCGATTGCCCTGCAAACAGCGACACAGCTTGGCCTGAATCCGCGCACATTCGCCATGATGATCGCAGTAGCCGCCAGTTGTTCCTACCTCACGCCGCTTGAACCATCCTGCCTGATGGTATACGGGCCGGGACGCTACAAATTTATGGACTTTTTGAAGGTCGGAAGCCTGTTGACTATTCTGATCTACGTGATCGCGATTATTCTCGTGCCGCTGGTATGGCCGCTGCAAATCTAAAAAGCGATAAAACCTAAAGTGTGCTGCCCGGAATCGTCGCCAACACACGCTGGATTTTTAGCGCCAAGTGTAAGATCAGGCGGTTCTCGGCATCATCCAGATCAAGCTCGGTCAGTTCGCTGATACGTTCGAGGCGATAAACCAGCGTATTGCGATGGACATCCAGGTCTTGCGCAGCTTTGGCGAGGTTGCCATTCGCCTGGAAAAAGCCATTGAGGGTACGCAGCAAATCCCCTTGCTTGCGCTCATCATGCTCGACCAGCGGGCCGAGTGTGGCTTCGTAAAACATTTTCAGATGATCGAGGTTGCGTTCCTTCAGGGCAAGGAGCAGTTGGTAGAGCTTGAGATCGCCGTAGAAGGTAGCCTGCTCCAAATCGCCCAACTCATTCGCGATGCTCATGGCATCTTTGGCTTCGCGGTAGGCCTCACGCAGCGAGGTCAGGCCACTTGTTGGACGGCTGATGCCAGCGCCAACCAGGCCACTTGGCGCACGAGTCGCCAGTTGATCGCGGACTTCTTCAATGATGCGGCGGATTCGCACGGCTTGGGCGGCGTTTTCCAACGGATATAAAGCGACGATAACATCCACATACTGCCCTACCGCACCATTCAATTGCCGACGTGTCAGATCATCGCGCACCAGCGGGATCAACGATTCTAATGGCAGCGGTGTTCCGGCAGCGGTCATCGCGCGAAAAACAGCCACCATACACAGCGAATTGGCATCGAAACCGGCTTGTTGGGCGCGGGTCGTCATCAGATCGTCATCGGCCTGTGTACCACTGAGCCACATTTGCACCCAGTCACCGCGCGTCTGCTCAACCGCAAAAGCAATCGCGCGGCTTTTTGCCATTTCGATGGCGCACACATCCGCGCCATAAGTCAGCACGAGACGATCAAAATCGTCCAGCGCATGACCGTTATTAACAACAGAGAGATAACCAGCGACACGCTTTTCGACTTTCAAAACAGTCGTGTGTCCGAGTGGACTGGAAACAATCGAACCCTCCGCCGATGGTGCATCCCGATTCAGCCAATTCTGAAATGCGCTGTAGGGCAAGCTCTGCATCATGGCACGTCCGCCAACCGCACGTCGCGCCATATTTGGGTAAACCTGTGCCATCAACACGCCCGCGTCATCATGGACGACGACAGGCTTGGCAGTCGCACGCGCCATAATTTGCAACAGGCTGTTCAGATCGCGATTTTCAGCCGCTAACCGCGTCAGTTGGCGCTGAATTTCAATCGCCCGCTGCGTAAGCTGTGCCGTCTGGTTCACAATCAACGTCGTCACGGCGCGTTCGACACTGGTCAGATTGCTATCTTCGGAGAGCGCCAGCAGGCTCACGCCACGATCAGTCGCAACCGCGATTGCTTCTTCGGAAATATCGCCCTTTGCCGCAATCGCCTCGATTCCAGCATCAGCAAGGCTCTGAATAACCTCAGCCAGCGTAATACGGTTGCTGTAGGAGCGCAGGATTTCCAGCGAGATCAGTGCTAATTCACCGCCGTAAATTTCGGGGAAGGCAGGCGGCTGGGCGCGAACGGTCAGCGCCCAATTGATGGTTGTGTCAGCCGAACCCGTGAGGAGCGTTGTCCCCAGAGGAAGCGCAAATTGCAATAATGCTTGTATCGTAACGGTGTTGTTATTGGTCATTGAGAAAGCCCCAGAAAGTAATTTCATTGTAGTGATCCTATCTCCGAGGCACTATGTAACTTCTCGACAATACCAAAGCGGCACTTTCAGCTACTATCACTAATATACAGTAAAACCGCACGAAAAGAAACAGGGTAGACCCTTAAAACGAGCCTACCCTGCTTAATTCTACTAGCTAATGTGTCCAACTTGGTTTTGAGCGAATATCTTAAAACTCGCCAAAAACGGGTGAATTTAGGCGCGTTTGACACCTAATGACAATTTCTCACCGTCGATGTCAAAATCTTCACGATGGAAACCGTCACTTGGCTCAGATTTCACCAGCGTTTCGCCCAACGTCTCGGAACGAATGTAATCGGCGAACTGTTCCACTGCCTGTGCTACTTTATCACTGGCAGTGTAGGTGATATGGATCATATCGCTGATGTTAAAATCGGCCTTCTTACGCATATCCTGGACACGGCGAATGACTTCACGCGCCAACCCTTCGCTGACCAATTCCGGTGTCAGGCGGGTATCCAGCACAGCGACATAGCCTGCGTCCTCGGCTGCCGAGTAACCCGGCATCACCTCGCGCAGCACCTTAACTTCGACTTCCTCCGGTGTCACCTCGAAGGATTCGCCATCCAGCACAACCGTCGCATTTTCGCCACGAAGAAGCGTTTCAGCGTAGGGACGGATTGATTCCTGTGACCCTTCTCGCAAAGCGGCCTGGACCCGCCGGAAGTTATCGCCAAATTTCTTGCCGAGCAAGCGCGGGATCGGATTGAGATTGTAGACCGTTTTCACGCGGCTTTTGGCATCTTCGGCAGTCAATACCCCTACCGACTTCACATTCAGTTCGCCCCTGATAAGCGTTGCAAGGCTGCTGACAACTGCGGCCTCGGCAGCATCGCGGGTGGCATATTCCACCGATGCCAACGGCTGACGAACGCCCATTCTGACACTTTCACGGGCAGCGCGGCCCATGCTGACCAAACGCTGCGCCAGACGCATATCGTTGATGGCTTTCTCGTCGATCAGCGCGGGATCAAACTCCGGCCATTCCACCAGATGCACACTGATCGGCGCGTTGGGATCGACTTCTGTCACCAGATTGCGATAAAGCGCTTCACTCAGGAACGGCATAGCCGGGGCGATCAATTTAGCAACAGTCACCAAACATTCGTACAACGTAGCATAAGCACCAAATTTTTCGCTGTCGCTCTCGGTTTTCCAGAAACGACGACGACTCAGGCGCACATACCAATTGCTCAACGCCTCCACAAATACCTGGATCGGACGTGTAGCATTGGGAACATCATAGGCCTCGTATGCTTCGGTCACTTCTTTGACCAATTGGTGCAATTCTGCCAATACCCATTGATCCAGCGGGTCGCGCTCGTCAACAGGTGGCTGTGGGCTGCTCGGTGTCCAGCCATCCAGATTGGCATAAGTGACGAAGAAGCTGTAGGTATTCCACAAGGTTGACCAGAACTTTTTGACAACCTCACCAACTAAATCCGCCGAAAAACGCCGTGAGTCGCCGGGAGGGCCAGATGTATAGAGATACCAGCGGAACGCATCCGCGCCGTGAGCATCCAGCACCGACCAGGGATCAACGATATTGCCCTTGCTCTTGGACATTTTCTGGCCTTCGCCGTCGAGGATATGTCCCAGGCAGATCACATTTTTGTAACTGACTTCTTCAAACAGCATCGTGCTGATGGCGTGCAGGCTGTAGAACCAGCCGCGCGTCTGGTCAATCGCTTCGCAGATGTAGTCTGCGGGGAACTGTTCTTCGAACATATCCTTATTGGCGTAAGGATAGCCCCATTGAGCGATAGGCATCGCGCCGCTGTCGAACCACACGTCGATCAATTCCGGCACACGGCGCATCGTCCCGCCCTTCCCATTCGGATTCGGGAAGGTGATTTCGTCCACATAAGGGCGATGCAAATCCAGTTCAGACAGATCGCGTCCGGCAAGGCTGCTCAATTCTTCGACCCCACCGACGCACAACGTTTCGCCCGTTTTGTCATCCACCCATACGGGCAGCGGTGTTCCCCAGAATCGTTCACGTCCCAGCGCCCAGTCCTTGACATCATCGAGCCAGTTACCGAAACGCCCATCCTTGATGTGATTGGGTACCCAGTTAATCTCCTGATTGAGCTGAACCAGCTTGTCGCGATAGGCTGTCGTGCGCAGGAACCAGCTATCACGCGCGAAATACAGCAGCGGCGTATGGCAACGCCAGCAAAACGGGTAGCTGTGTTCATAAAGCTGCGATTTATACAGCAGGCCGCGCGTTTTCAGATCACGCGAGATTTCGGGATCAGCATCTTTCACCCACATGCCGCGAAATTCGGTTACAGCGTCGATAAATGACCCATCTGTTGCAACCGTTTGAAGCACAGGCAGATTGTTCTTCTTGCTTACTTCCATATCGTCCGCGCCATAAGCCGGGGCGAGATGAACGATGCCCGTTCCGTCTGACGTGCTGACAAAATCGCCCGCCACGACATAGGCATAGTCTTTTTCAACGGGCAGGAACGTATAGAGCGGGCTGTAATGCTCACCCACCAAATCCTTGCCTTTAAAACGCTTGACGACCTTGTAGTTTTCCGGGTGGATCAGCACCTTCTCGACCAGATCGGCGGCAAGGATCAGATTTTCAGTACCGTCACCATTCGGGCCTTCGACCTGAACGTAGTCGATTTTTTCGCCGACTGCCAGCGCCACATTGGCCGGGAGCGTCCAGGGTGTGGTCGTCCACGCCAGGAAATAAACACCGGGTTTATCCCGCAGCGGGAAGCGGACGAATACGCTGGGGTCTTTCACGTCCTCATAGCCCAGCGACACTTCGTGGCTGCTGAGAGGCGTACCGCAGCGTGCGCAGTAGGGAACGACCTTTAGACCCTTATAGAGCAAGTCTTTTTGCCAGAACTGCTTGAGAATCCACCAGACGCTCTGGATGTAATCATTGGTGAAGGTGACATATGGGTTGTCGAGATCGGCCCAATACGCCGTGCGCTCGGTCAGCTTTTCCCAATCGCCGATATAGCGCAAGACGCTTTCCTTGCACTTCTTATTGAAGGCGGCGATGCCATATTCTTCGATCTCATGCTTATGCTTGATGCCGAGTTCTTTTTCGACTTCGATCTCGACGGGCAAGCCGTGTGTATCCCAACCGCTCCGGCGCAGGCTGTAATAACCGCGCATGGTCTTATAGCGGGGGAACATATCTTTAAACGAACGCGCGAGGACATGATGGCTACCGGGGCGACCATTCGCAGTCGGCGGGCCTTCGAAAAACACATAGGTCGGGCGACCCTTGCGTTCTTCCATCGTGCGCTGGAAGATTCGATTCAATTGCCAGAAACTGAGCTGATCGCGCTCCAATTTCTGGATGTCTACTTTCGGGTTTACTGCCTTGAACATGACATTCTCCATAGTCTGATTAATAGATCGGATCATTCAGGGTCGTTAGTGATCTATTCGAACCAGACTGGCAATAACCCGCAATGTGAGCAAGTGCCTCACCATCACGGTTACACCTCCTCGCAATAAGCGATTAAAAATAGCTTTTAGCTGTTAGTCGTTAGCTTTTAGCTTAATGCAAATACGAAAATGCAAACATAGGGGTCTTACCCGAATGCACAAACGCAAAAGCACGGAAATTCCCGTGCCGCCTTGTTTTTAAATTCGATGCCAAAAGCTCGTGCCTAAATTATGGCTGAAATTGGGTGATTTCGGTAGGGCAAATAATTAGGGGTTTATGGATTTTCCGCGAAGCCTTCGGAGGGATTTTCCGGCGGCAGCGCACCTGACCACGAAATTTCGCGTGAAAGTTCAACGTGAGTCTGACCGCCGTCGGCATGTCCAGCGCTTATAATTGCCCGCCAGCGCATCGCAAAAATCGAGAAGGTCATATCCGCTGAACAGGTCGCTACAGGCTGCCAGCCACCGCCAGCACGTGGCGCGAGCTTCTGGTCGTCAAAACACCATACTGGCTCAACAACGCAGATACCGTCGTTTTCGTAATAAAAACTCACGACTTCACAGGCATTCATGTCGCTGCCATAGACCCATTCATCAATGCCATGTTCCACGCTGACGTGGGATAACTGCTGTGCGCCTGTGGGTAGAGGCGGTTCTGGCGGCGATAAAATTGCAACCAGAACGCCGATCACCTGTGTTCCGATAACCAGCGCCAGAACCAATATCACCCCCAGCAAAACTAACAGCCAGGGGAATTTGCGGCTGGATTCATCAGGGCTGCCAGCGCTGGTCATGTGAAATCACAGTCATGCCCAATGAATTCAACTCTGGATCATCACTGGCCACGCCGGGTTGAATCTTGACCACAGTCGTTTGGTTTGCATTCAGGCCGCTGCGCTCGAACAGGCACGTGATTTCATAAGGTACAACGCCGGGGCGATTTGAATCCGGGAAATCACCCGCGCTAGGATTGCGCTTGCATTGTTCCTCGCTGTTACCATACAACTCGTTTAATTTTTGTTGGTAATAAGCCGCAACTTCTTCAGGGGTTGCGCCCTCTACCCGGTAGAACAGGGTACGACTTACCCGTGATAATTCATCCTGTCCCCAATCTTCAGCATTAGGATAGGGAGCAACGTCAAGTGGTGACTTAAATGAATTCTGGTCAACCTGAAAAGCTGCGATTCCCCCTACAACAAATATAATGCCGACGACAGCGGCGATTGTCCCCACACGGACGACAGAAATTTTGCCATCTCGACCCAACATGAAAGACATCGGTTATCTCTCCCTCATGAATGCTTGCATTGCGCGTATATCATCAGCTAAATTTTGACCATATTCAGTATGGTCGTAGCGTTCAGCGTTGGCTTCCCAATACGGTAAGCCTTGCTCCAACAGCGCGAGCGCCGGGACGCTCCCTTCCCCCAGCCGGTATAGTAAATATTCAGCCATTAAGCGGCGATGTGGCTCCTGGGATGATGGTAAAGCAGCCTGCAACATCTGGCGTGCTTCTTCCGTTTCCCCTGCTCGATACAATGCCTCGCCTGCATCCAACTGCACGATGGGCGGCGCACCAACCGTGAGCGCCTGACGGATGGTTTCTGCCGCTTCGGTGTAATTTCCCTGTACAAGCAGTGTACGCCCAAAACCGTAAAGAGGAAAATGGTGATTTGGTTGGAGCATCAATGCTTCACGCAAAACAGTTTCGCTCTGGTCGAGGTTGCCAAGCTGCCGATGGGCATTTCCAAGCAGCGTTAAGGCGCGTACATCGGCTTTACCTGCTTCGCGCAGTTTTTCCAGAATTTCACACGCTGCTTCAAAATCTTCGTCCAGATAATAGCGCTGTGCCTTCGTAAATGGCGTGACCATGCCACGATTCGCCCACATGGCAATAATCTGGATGGCGATCACGAGGCCAAAAAGCCCGATCATCGCGGGCAGGCGGGACTCAAAGGGGCCAAAAATGATAAACAGGATGTCGATGATGAGGAGTAAAATCGCCAGTATCAGAGCCGCGCGTGAAGTCCGATCCCATGTGCGCAGCATATTCAAAATTCGTCCGGTCATATGCGTTTACCCCAGGTTGCCCGCGTCAGCATCGGCTAATGCTTGCTCAATCGCGGCAATTTCGTAGCGGATCGCCTGTCCATAGGCAGTGCCTTCCAGCGCATTCAAGCCGGATTTCCAGGCCGCCAACCCACCACGTGCGCTCATCATCTTGGCGTTAGCCCGCACCGCTTGTTTGATCTCGCCTGCCGCCTGATACGCTTGAGTCAGATGATAGTAGACGCGCACACCATACATAGCTGGCATCGCGTGAGTCGCGGCACGTTTGAAGGATTCAAGCGCGGCGGTTTCATCGCCCGCGAAATGTTGCAAAAAGCCTAGTTCTGCCCAAACAATCGGTTGATCTGGCGCGAGTTCAAGCGCCCGCATCAATGAGCGTCCAGCCTCGTCGTAGGCCGCTTGCAAGCGATAACCATTGGCGAGGGTAATATAGGCATCGGGGTCATTGGGGAACAGGCGTACTGAGCGATCCGCTGTTGCCTGGGCTTTGGCAAGCTGTCCCGTATAAGCGTAGGCGCTGGTCAGCAGCATCAGGACTTCGGCGGTTTCCTTGCCTTCATTGATCGAACGCTCCAGCAGCGGAATGGCCTCGCGAAAATGAAAGGATTCGATGAGTCGATAGGCATCGCCATAACCTGAACCCTGCCGCCGCGATTGGCGCACCAGCAACCAACCCACCAGGGTGAACCATAATAAAAACATCATTGCTGCCAGACACAATCCACCCAGCGCCAACTGGACGACAGGCGACAAACCATCATCCACTGGTAAGCGCTCCCGCGCCGTGACAACCTCAACGACGATGCCACCAATGAACACAAAAACGCCCGCCACGCCGAGTCCAAACGACACGAACAGAGCCAACCATTGCAGGCGACGGCTCATCGGGTCATCGCTTTCAGATCAGATTTGCCGTCGATCAAATCCTGCGCGGCCTGAATATCCGCTTCCAGTACCGCGCGTAAGGTGGCAGCTTCGGGATGTTCGAGCAGATTCTGCCATTCCTCCAGACCGTTTTTATGGCGTTTGATCTGGTCGATTTCGCGCTCCGCTGTTTCCAGGTCGCCTTTACGAGCATAGGCACGTGCGAGATAGAGATGAATCAGCAGACGATGGCGAATATCCGGCACTTTCAGTTCCAACGCTTGATTCAAATGTTCAATCGCCACATCCGGCAGCTTGAGGCGGTCTTCGATCATGCCCAGATTATAGGCGGCGACCCATTCCCCCGGCGCGAGTTCGTAAGCCCGCTGTCCGGCACGCTGCGCCTCGGTAAATTGACCGGATTGCAAAAACACTTCGGCGAGTCCGTTGTAGGCGACAGCCGATTCCGGCGACACCTCGATCATTTGGGTGTAATCTTTTTTGGCGCGGTCTAATTTGCCCCACATGCGAAAGACTTCGGCGCGGAAACGATAATAACTTTCGTTGTCCGGCTCGTCCTTAATCAGAATGTCCATCGACTTGACCGATTCTTCGTACTCGCCTTTGCGCAGGTATTTGATCGCGTCCGTGTATTCTTTGGGGACGCGGCGGCGGAATAAAAATGCGCCTGCCACGATCCAGCCAACCGCAGCACCGAGCAGCGGCAGCAGCAAATTGGGCAGCACCGTGATGCCGAGCAAAAGCGCCCCAATCGACGGCGCGAGAATGCTTGCCCAGCGCAAACGTTCTTCCTGGCGCAGCCGCCCGCCGAAAATGATCGCTGTTCCGACGATGAAAATGACCAGCATGAGCGTTTGTACGGGTGTCACCCATGTATTTTGTCCACCGACGGCATTCAAAACCAGGCTGATGAGGCCAGTAATGCCGAGCAACAGGATGAATGCCCGCACACGCGCCGGGCCGAGGAAAATCTGAATCTGTTTAATCATGGCTTCTTAAATTCGGGTCTGCGGGCATATTGGGTCAAAAGTATTGTCAAACCTCTGGTACTATCAAGTCGTAAAAGCACATCATGTTCATCGAGCCACGCAACCGGCCATTCTTCCATTATAGGCATCGGGGATTCATAGCCGTGTGCTTCAAACAGTTTTCCGGTAATGGTGATGTTTCGCTTCTCAATAAAGCGTACAGCATCATAAGTATGGTTGAAACCGCGAAACGCATCGGTGGGCTGGTAAGGTTGATAGGCATAAAATGGATTATAGGTGATGATTCGAATGTCCTGCTGCTCTGCTGCGGATTGTCCGATCAAAAAACCTCTGAAAAGTGCTGTTCCGGGAAATATGTGAGTGCCGGAATCGGCATTCATTTCTTCTATCGGCTGAATTTCCCCGTTGACGATGCGCGTAATCTGCACCCTGTCGTCGATGATGATATAACGCGCTTTCGCCTGTTTAATGACATCCTGTTGGCTGCCATAAGCATGAAGATCAAAGCGCTCGACACATCTACTGGCATTGAGCCATGCTTCAATTAAGAGACTTCGCCCGTCGGATTCTCGACCATCAAAATCAACACGAATAATCAGACCATTTCCAGGCTGCTCGTTGATACTCCACGATTCAACCACCCCAACCTGCTTCTCACCTCGAAAATGATTATATACACCGCTGGCGACAAATTTTTCGTGCGTTGAAACCGGGTGAAGCTGGCGCATAATCCTGACTCATACAAAGACGATTCGGTGCGTCCATAAAGAGCGCATCGCGACGCGCCCTACAATTTACTCAATCTCTAAATAGATACGCTTGTTGATGCCGCCTTTGCTCTTGTAATCGCTGATGCGCAGTTTTCCGACTTCGCGCGTGTTGGCGACGTGAGTCCCGCCGTCGGCCTGCAAATCCAGGCCGATAATTTCAACGGTGCGGACTTCGGGAATGCCTTCCGGCAGCAAATTAATTTTCGTGCGAATCAGGTCAGGAATCTGGAATGCAGCTTCACGCGGCAAAATTTTCACCCGTAAATCGCGCTCGGCGGCGACTTCGGCGTTAATTTTGGCCTCGATTTCGCTGACAAGCTCTTTTTGCATCCGTTCAAACTCGAAATCCATGCGCCCTTGCAGCGGCTCCATGTTGCCACCTGTCACACTCGCGCTGTAATCGCGCCAGACCACGCCGCAGAGAATGTGCATCGCCGTGTGCGTTCGCATCAGTTTATAACGGCGCTCCCAATCGAGTATGCCGCGCACTTCCGTGCCGACTGCGGGTACATCACCGTCGATAACATGGATATTGCCACGCGCGACTTTCGTCACGGTGTAGGTCTTGTCAGGTGTGACGAGTACGCCAACATCATTCGGCTGTCCGCCGCCACCGGGATAAAACGCCGTCTGGTCGAGCAGAACGCCGTGTTGTTCCTCGTCAATGCCAACGACCTTCGCCGTAAATTCTTTTAAATAACTGTCGGTTTGGTATAAAAGTTCAGTCATTATTATTCATCCTCTAATTCAGCGCGCATCCGAATCATCAGGCTGCGCCCATTGACGGCCTGCCAGAAAGCGATCCCGTCGGTGTTGCTGGAAGCGACATGCCACTCGAAATGACGCAAGCCCTTCGCACGGAACCATTCCCCCAGCGATTGCACCAGCGCCCGCCCGACTCCGCGCCCACGATATGGGGTATCGACGTAAATATCGGCCAGAAAGCCGCCGGATTCCTGTTCGAACATATCCGGCACAAGGTCTACCACAACTCCCAGCACATAGCCGACAACCTGATTATCTTCCTCAGCTACCAGTACGCAGGTGTAGCGATCATAAAGACGGTCAGCAATCGTTCGTGCATAGAGTTTGCCACCATTGGGCGCGGCACGGGGCAGATCATCATCCAGTGCGCGGTGATAGGCCACCAGTTTTTCCCATAAATCACCGATCATCGCCGCATCATCCGCAGTTGCAGGTCGAATCATTTTATTTTATCCACATGACATCGGTTAATTCTGTCGCGCCTAATGCCCGCCAAAACGCCTGCTCAACAGGTTGACGGCGTGGCACATGGGCGATTAATTGGACAATCCCCTGTTCGCAGAACCAGCCACGCAGCGCTTCCAGCAATAATCGCCCCAAACCACTCTGATAACTGTGGACACCAACGGCGATGTCCGTTATCACACCGATTCGTTCGGGCGAGATTCCAGGCGAACTGGATTGTATCCAGCCGATAATATAACCGACGATTTCGTCGTCTCGCAGTGCGACATTCATCCTACAGCAGTCGTTATTCAGCCACTCGCCCGCCGCATCTGACCAACGCGCACGCGCATCGGGCAGCAACGCCAATCGACGATCTGATTGCTGCTGTAAAATCATCTTTTCATGCCAGAGCATTGCCATTTTGGAAATGTCGGCGGTGTCCGCCGGGCGGATTATTACGTTGGGCATCTTCCCTCACCTATGACTCGACAGGATAGCACCGCAAGTCTTACAAATCAAGCGCATATAGCAGCGCAAGCTTCATAAATCAAGCGCGCACAGCATCGCAAGTCTCGTAATTCAAGCGCATCATGTAGAATAAAATGTATGGCACAACACATTGAAATTCCGATTGAAGACTTGCCCCGCTGGATGCAGCAAGCACGACGCGGCTGGGATTGGGGCTTTTTGCTGGTGATCGCAATCTGCATCATCGCCGCGTGGCCGTTTATCCTTCAGCCGGGGCTGCCGCGCACCAACGCCAGCGAAAATTTCGTGTTTATGGCCTCCGATTTTAGCGATGCCCTGCGCGAAGGTCGGCTGTATCCGCGTTGGTCGCCTCATGCACTCAACGGCTATGGCGCACCCATTCCCAATTATTACCCACCCCTGCCAGCCTACAGCGCCGCACTCATCACCGTTCTCGTAACCAACGATGTGGTACTGGCGGTGCGGATTGTTTATATTCTGGCGTTCTGTCTGGCGGGGACATCACTCTATCTGTTCGTCAACCGCCGTATGAATGCCGCCGCAGGATTCTTATCGGTTATTTTGCTGGTCTACAGCCCCTATTTTGGGCAGGTCGCGCCGCATATACAGGGTGATCTGTCCGGCATGGTTGCCCTGGCACTGCTGACGACCCTGCTGTGGCTGGTTGACCGCTTACTCACGATTAATCGCTCACAGGATACGCTGCTGACAGCACTCGTCTGCGCAGGGTTGTTTTTGACCGAGCCGCGTATCGCTCTGGTCGGCATAGTGCTGGTCGTTTTACTGATAGGTTATCATGCCTCTCTTCAGGGACGCCGCGCATCCTGGCTCCCAACTATTTTTAGCCTCATCGCCGGGATCGGCATTGCTGCATTCTACTGGCTGCCTGCGTTGGCTGAGTACGATTATGTTCAATGGCGTCCGCGACTCTACATAACCCCACTTCGACTAACGCTCGAAACGCTGATTTCGCCGTTGCGTCCTGTTGATCTGGCGGAACTTGCACCAACTCCACAATTGACTATCGGCATCATCGCCCTCATTTTTGCGATTTTGAGCCTGTTGACAGCCTTTATTATCCGCAAAGGCGTCGCTTTTTTATTGATGTTTTTAGTCGCCGGGTTCATTTTAGCAGGCGTGAGCGTGGTATTTTTCCCGACCCAGACCTGGCTGCTTGGCCCGATAGTGCTGCTCGTCGCTATCGGCGGAAGCGGGGTAATGGCGATTCGGGGATACCTCCCTTTGCGCTGGCAGCGAATCTCACTTGTCACGCTGCTGATCGTCGTGTTGGCGGCATCATCATCCGTCTGGCTGGCTCCGCGCTGGCTGGAATCCTTTGGTGACACCTCACCACTTCAGCAGATTCTTTATGAACAGGAAGGCAGTCCTGCGGCGGTTTTGCCACCGGATGCGCCAATTCCATCGACTATCTCCGAAACCCTTGCTCCAAATCGCTCACTCATCCGAGGCTATCAGGTACGCGCCATCAACCGTATCGAATTTCAGCCGAGCAGCAATCTTGAAATCAGCGTCCTGCACCAATGGACACATGATTATGTTTTTCAAATTCGCTCAACTCGCATAACCCAATTAGACCTTCTGACCGCCTATTTCCCCGGTTGGCAGGCGTTTCTGGATGACCAGCCGATCCCGCTGGGGCGGAATGAGCGAACTGGACTCATGAGTGTCGAAATCCCACCTGGCAACAGCCAACTGCACATCATTCTCGGCACAACACCCCTCCGGCAAAACGCCTGGCTGTTGAGTGCCTTTGCCCTGACATCAGCACTGCTCATTACCTGGCGACGTTTTCGACGACACGTTGACGGATGGGATATGCCAGACCTCCTCAGCTTGCAGGAGGTTCGCCTGACAGCCGTAACATTAGCCTGTTTTCTGCTCATTATCCGGCTGTTTGCCGCGCCCCTCTCACCGTTTACGTTCCATGCACGTCCCGGTTATGCACTCGATAATGCCATTTCGCTACGCAACCGCACCGAAACAGGGCTTGAGGCCGTCGCGTATCGTCTCAATCGGACTGTTTTTCGCCCCGGCGATACGCTCAATTTAACACTCTACTGGCAAGCGCTGCGCTTTTTGCCCGCGAATTATCAAACGCAGGTTTATCTTCTGGATGCCAATCAAGAGATACGCTGGCATCGAACCGATTTCCGCACACCAGGGGGATACCCGACGCGCCGCTGGCTCACCTATCGCTACATAAGCGACCCCTACCAAATCGCTCTTTCGGACAGCATCATCCCCGGCGATTACCAGATTGCGATTGAAGTCTACTCCTGTGACATAACCTGCGACCCCAGTCAGCGCCTGACATTTTTTAATGCGCAGGGAATCACTATGGGGCAGGTTTTGCTGCTTCCAGCACCAATCACGATTACAGAGTAGCGATTTCTTGTCTTACTGCCAACTGCTCTGTACAATTTCAAATGTTTACAATCTGCTCTAGGAGTAAAGCATGATGGCGAATCAAAACAGTAATGCCGAACGAATTGGTCAAGCGTGGAATCATCATCGTGAGGGACGAAACGATGCTTCTATCGCCGAATTTGAAGCGATCCTCAAACAAAACCCTAGTGATATAGATGCTAACTACGGGTTAGGATTGGCGCAGCGGGTAGCAGGACGCAAAGAAGCAGCTATCGAATCATTTCAGCGAGCCTATCAATTGGTTGAACAGGCAAAGGGCGCGTATCAATCAACACGCACGAGCGCTCAGAATGAAACCAATGTCAAAACACCGGAAGATGATCGTTTCCAGATGCTCAGTCGAATGGTAAAACAGCGTTTGACTGAATTAGGTGCTAACCACCTTTAGTTTCTACCCGTAAACCCTCACCCTACTCCCTCGGCATTCGTGTCATGGCGAGGGCTTTATGGAACAACGTTTACGGATAAGCTCTTAGTAAACAAAGGCTGCCATGAACAAACGCGAACGGCTCGAAAAGACCATCGCCGGGGAACAAACGGATCGGATTCCGGTGGCACTGTGGCGGCACTGGCCGGGTGATGACCAACGTGCAGCAGATCTGGCACGTTCAACCATCGAATTTCAAAAAACGTATGATTGGGATTTCGTCAACGTCACACCTGCCAGCAGCTTTTGTGTCACCGACTTCGGTGTCCAGGACATCTGGGAAGGCAACCTGGAGGGTACGCGCAAATCCACACGTTATCCGGTGAATCGATCACTGGATTGGACGGAATTGCGGGCGCTCGACCCAACTCGCGGGGCTTTGGGTCGTCACATGGAATGTTTGCGCCTGATTGAGGGTGGTCTGGATATCCAGGCCATCCCGGTCATCCAGCCGATTTTTAGCCCGCTTGCCCAGGCACAACAGCTTTGTGGCACAGATATGCTGCTGCGCTACATACGCACGAACCCTGACCGCGTGCATACAGGATTGAATGTCATTACCGAAACAGTCTTACGGCTGATTGACGCACTCCGGCGCACGTCGATTGCGGGCATTTATTATGCTGTCCAACACGCCGATTATGATACGATGTCTGAAGAGGAATATAAGATTTTCGGTATGCCCTATGATCGCAAGATTCTTGATGCGCTGCCAGAAAAATGGTGGTTTAACATGCTGCACTTACATGGAAGCGCCCCCATGTTCCGGCTGGTGAGCGATTATCCTGTTCAGGCAGTTAACTGGCATGATCGCGAAGGGGAACCCGATCTCGCCAAAGGCAAATCGCAGATCGTCGGCGCGGTTTGTGGAGGGCTTTCGCAATGGGAACATGTCCACTTTGGCACACCATCGTCGATCCGTGATACCGCGCGTGAAGCCATAACTCAAACGAATGGACGGCGATTCATCCTTTCGACAGGAGGGGCAGCGATGATTTCGACACCGCTGTCGAATATCCGCGCCGTTCGTGAAGTTGTCGAAAATGGGGGAGCGTAAGATGTCGATTCGCGTCATTGCAGGCAGCGCAAAAGGCCGCCGTTTGAAAATGGTTCCGGGGGATACCACACGCCCGGTCATGGACAAAGTGAAGGAAGCCTGTTTCAGCATCCTCGGCAGGCAAATTGTTGGCTGCACATTTCTCGATCTTTTTGCCGGAACGGGAAGCGTTGGCATCGAGGCGCTCAGTCGCGGCGCAGAAAAAGCCGTCTTTGTCGAGATTGATCGAAAAGCAGCACAAATCATTCAGGAAAATCTTCAGCTCGTGGATATGGAAGATCAGGGTGTTGTGCGAAGAACCGACGTGTTGGCGTTTCTCAAGACCGATCCACCCGAAATTTACGACATTATCTATATCGCGCCGCCCCAATACAAAGGCTTATGGCAGCAAGCGTTGGCCGCATTGGACGCAAAACCAGCCTGGATTCCGGCAGGCACAACGGTGATTGTCCAGATTGACCCCTCCGAAAAGCAACCGATTACCCTCGAACACCTTGCGCCAATTGACGAGCGTCGTTATGGTAATACACTGTTATGGTTTTTTGAGCCTCCTGAAGAAGTCTTGTCCGGCGAAACCGGGTCGAAGGATTAAATTACGTGTCCGAGCAAAATAAATTAGAATCCATCGCAACCGAGGTTATTGAGACATTTGACATCAAAGCCCCGCCAATCCCAATCGAGAGTATGCTCCAGCATCCGAAACCGGATATGTGGCAGGAGGTCGATATTGCCAAATTATCCGGCGGCTTTTTAAGCGTAAAAGACATTTATTCGCCGCGAATGTCACTGGCGCGTTTGCTGGCTCGGCATATCGCCAGCAGCGAATGGGGTAAAACACACGAATTGCGGGAGATCGTGAAAAACGAAGATCAGATTTACGCCTTCGCCCGAATGTTGATTATGCCGATGGAAATGGTAAAAGCCCTCAGCAGCGGCGCACGCGCCCCAACAACGATGAGCTTTCATTTCGAAGTACCAGAAGAAGACGCGCGTTTACGCCTGATCGAATTAGCGAACTATTTGCGATGATTTCCGTCAAGATGCGCTCTGGCAATCTGTAATGCATCTTCGACGGTTCGTGCTTCGCCCGTAGCCTGAGCCTCGCGAATGCGCTCGATCAATTGACCGATGATCGGCCCTGGATTTAACTGAAGCGCTTGCATCAGTTGATTCCCGTCCAGCAGCGGGGTCGGCTCAACAATTTCATGATAGCGCTCAAAATATGCTTCAAATAAGATACGGATACGCTCTACCATGATAAGCCATTCGGCCTGATTCAGTTCGCTGCCAGCCGCCCCAAGATATTCGGCTGTTGCCAGGAGACAGGCATCGATTCCGGCTGCACCTGTCTGCCACCAGAAGCGATGAATTTCCAACGCAGTCGCGTTCACCATCAGCAGCGGACGCATATAATTGCGAAGGATCGCGACTAAACGTTGCTTTTCGCCATTGCTCAGGTGGAGCGAGTCGGCGCGTTCCCCAGCTATTTTCGCGCCAGCGGCTTCACCCCCAGGCTGTATTTTGCCAATGTCGTGCAGCAGAGCCGCCAAAATCAGGATTGTTTGATGCGGGCGTTCGTTCGGCCAGCGGGTATCAATATGGGCATTCAGTCGCGCTCGAAACGGGCTTAACTGCATCACCAGCATCCCTAATCCAAACGAAGCGGCGGTATTATCAGAACGTGCCGGGCTGATGGCTTGTATCAGATTGGACAGCGCCTCAACGACCATCAAGGTATGCTGCCAGCTATCTTCAATTTTTCCTTGTGGCAGGCCATGCAGCGGTACAATTTCCGGGATAATTTCCGACAAAAAACCTAATGTATCCGCGACCCGCAGCGCCGAAGACGGTTTCGGCACGGTCATCAGACGTACGAACTCGTCGCGGACACGTTCCTGAGACGATTCCCCCAGACGATCTTTTGCTGCACGAACATCCAGCAGGGTTTCCGCGTCGATTTTCATCCCAAGCTGAACACTCTGGCGCACAGCTCTTAACGCACGAATCGGGTCTGAGGCAACAGCAGATGACGCACACCGTCGAATCCGCTTATCTTGCAGATCGCGTTCGCCGCCAAGCGGGTCAATTAAAAGACTCAAGTCGCTGCGCAGATCGACAGCCATCGCGTTAATCGTAAAATCGCGATCTGACAGGTCAGCGAGAAGACCGTCACCCCGGAAACGCGCGACATCAATCGTAAGGCGACCATCAGCCGTCTCAACCAGGGCGCGTCCGACATCACGCTCGGAATCAAGCGCAAAAAAATCGCCGCGCAGATGGTTCGCGATTCGTCGCGCCAGCGCGATCCCCCCACTTTCGACAGCCAGATCGAGGTCTTTTAGTGGTTTCCCCAACAGAGCATCACGCACAGCGCCGCCGACAATATAAACGGGCAGCGCTGAATCGCTCAACCAATCGGCGAGGTCAAGAACAGCATCCGGCCAAATCAGCGGTCTATATGGCTCACGCGGAGTCAGATCACTCATGCTTTAGCGCATCCAGGCTGACCACACCAATAAATGGCAGATTGCGGAATTTGTCGTCCAGGTCAAGCCCATAGCCAAAGACAAATTTGTCCTCGATCTGGAAGCCGGTGTAATCAACTGGGATTGGCACGGTGCGCCGCGAGGCTTTATCCAGAAGGGTACAAAGTTTCAGGCTTGCAGGCTTACGGGCTTCCAGCATATCCATCACAAATCGCAGCGTGTTACCGCTGTCAATAATGTCTTCCACAATCAAGATATGGCGATCACGAACCTGTACGCTCAAGTCCATTTCGATGCGGACGTTACCCGACGATTCACGTACCCCTTTGCCATAGCTCGAAATCGCCAGGAAGTCGATCTCGTGTGGTGTATCAATATGGCGCATCAAATCGGTCAAAAACATGACACCCCCTTTGAGGACGCAGATCAGGAGGAGATCGTCAAAAGCAGCATAATCATCTGAAATTTGCTGTCCAAGCTCAATGACACGTTTTTGGAGGGTCGATTCGTCAATCAGAATTTCTTGAAGATATTTTTCATAGGCGAGTGCCATAGGGAGATGTCCTTACGAAGTGAAATACAGCTAAAGCTCAGGCACACGCGGATGATAACGCGATTATCCAAACATGATCTGAACCGCGAGTCGTCCGAGAATAAATTCATCCCCTCGGCGAAGTATCTGCGGCTGATTGGGGGTCAGGCGTTCACCTTTAAAAAATGAACCATTGGTGCTGCCCAGGTCGATGATATACAGATGTCCGTCTTTGAATTCAAGCCGGGCGTGTTCGCGCGAAACCCCACGTTCCGATGCGCCAAAGCGTGTCAGGTCGATATTCGGGCGGGTGGTGCTTTTATGATCGGCGCGTCCCAGTGTAATTGAAAGGTTGTCCTTCAGATAAATCTGCTCGGTCATCCCCCGGATAATCAAAATGATCTCGTGTTCGGGTGTTGACGACAGGATGTCATCCTGATGCGCGGCATCGGCGAGACGACGGAGTCGGCTTGCTCCACCCGTCAGAATCAAAGTATCTGTTCCCGGAGATGACAGCGCGTTATCTTCGTCATGTGGCTGGAGTGGTGCAGTTTGTCCCAGATCAGAATCAGGTTGATCGTTCATTTTCATTACAATTGGTTGTAAACTTGCAGATTACGTTCATTATAGCATTGTTTATGCCCTTACCAAAGCATTATGGTCACATTAATCAGCATCTCATCCCCACGTACCACAGTTTGTGTCACATTTCCCGATGGCCTGGTGCTGGAAGGGCCTATCGGTTCAACGGTTGAATCTTTCCTCATCGCCGCACAGCAGCACAGGCCAGAACAGCACAGCAGTACCCTGATGGGTGGGATTCTCGATGGCAGGCTGCGCGAATTATCCTATCCGATTGTGCAGGATGCAGTATTAGATTCGGTTTCGCTTTCCAGCAGTGACGGTGGCCGCATTTACCGTCGATCTCTGGCGATGCTGCTGGCAACCGCAATTGAGGAATTGTGGCCGGGTCAAAAAGTAACCGTTAATTATGCCGTTCCCGATGGTGGTTTCTATTGCAGACTTTTGCATCACCCACCACTCGATTCTAATGAACTGGCGCGGCTCGAAAATCATATGCGTCAGATCGTCGCTGACAATGACCCGATTACCAAACGTGTTGTTCCATTGGACGAGGCGACTGAGCTTTTTCGAGCGCGTCATGACGAAGACAAAGTACGCCTGCTGGAACAGCGCACCCGTAATGAACTGACCCTCTACACGCTGCGTGGGCGTGATGACTATTATTACGGTTATATGGTTCCGTCAACGGGTTATCTTCAGGTATTCCGTCTCATGAGAGCCGATGGCGGCTTTATACTGCAATATCCACGCAAAGAAAATCCAACGATTCTGGGCGACCTGGCGGCAGCGGGAAAATTGACGCGCGTTTTTCAGGAAGCTGATGACTGGCTGCAACGCATGGAAATCGAAGACATCGGCAGCCTGAACCGCGCGGTGCGTGAAGACCGTGTGGCAGAACTCATTCTGGTGGCGGAAGCCCTCCACGAGCAGCGCATCGCCTATATCGCTCGCGAAATTTACGATAAACACCAGACACAAGGTGTGCGATTGGTGCTGATTGCCGGGCCGACATCCTCCGGCAAAACGACATTTTCCAAGCGGCTGGCGATTCAACTCCTGGCGCATGGGCTGCGTCCATTCACGCTGGAACTCGACAATTATTTTGTCAACCGCGACCTGACACCCAAAGACAAAAATGGCGATTACGATTTTGAAGCGCTGCGGGCGGTAAATCTGGCGCTTTTCAACGAACACCTGCTCAGATTGATTGGTGGTGAGGAAGTACGGCTACCGCTTTTCGACTTTGTGCATGGCCTGAGTCTGGAAGGCGTGTTGGCGCGTCTGCGTGAAAATCAGATCATTATTGTTGAGGGGATTCACGGCCTGAATCCCTCGCTGGTGCCGGATATTCCCCCCAACGTCATTTATCGCGTCTACGTTTCGGCGCTCACCCAGCTTAATATCGACTCGCATAACCGTGTACCAACCACCGATGTGCGTCTGCTGCGTCGCATCGTTCGTGATGCCGCGCACCGGGGCAACTCGGCAACCGCTACCCTGCTGCGCTGGGAAAGTGTGCGCCGGGGCGAAAAGCTGAATATTTTCCCGTATCAGGAAAATGCCGATGCGATGTTTAATTCCGCGCTGATGTACGAACTGGCGGCGCTTCGGGCTTTGGCAGAGCCGCTGCTGCTCCAGGTAACACCCGCTACCCCGCCGCATATTGAGGCCAACCGCCTCTTGTCATTTTTGCGCTGGGTGCAGCCGCTTTCGCCCGATCAGGAAGCAATGATCCCGGACACGTCACTGCTGCGCGAATTTATCGGCGGCTCGATCTTGCAGGATTATCGTCCCTGAAAAAGCTGTCACGTCGAGCGCGTAAACAGCACAGGCAAATTGTGCAGGATAACGATCACCAGCGTGGCGACGACCAAACGCCACAAATTCGGATAACGCTGCCGCAGTTCCAGCAAAAAAACCCCGGCGAGGATCGCTGTCAGCGGAAAGATGTGGAGCAGATAGGTTGCTTTGATGGTGTCGCCATCAATATCGGGGTAGCGAATAATAAACCACAGATAGCCGGAAATCGAAACGACAACACATAAAAACAGAAATACTAAAGCACCATTTTGCGAATCACTGTCGCCCCAGCGCCGCGCCAGAAATCTCAAGAAATACACTGCGCCAAGTCCGATTCCCAACAGCAAAATCAGAGTCGGAAAAAGTGAAACCGCGTTCACTCTGCCCATATAGGCCAGCAGATAATCCGGCATCGGCGAACTGGCAGACAGCACAAAAACACCTTCTGAGTCGCCCCAAATCTCTGTGTAGAACTTTGGAATCAGATGGTCGGAGACAGCTAACCCAAACGGCGATGTAAATAATCGCCCATCGCCAAGCCCGTAGTAAAAATCAGGCGGGTGATTATTAAGCGTAAAATTTGGCCTCGGCTGGCGGTTAAAGGCTGTTAATGTGCCATAGGACAGATAGAGATGGGCATAAAACCAGCCGCCGACCACCATCGCGATCAGACCGGACAGAATCGCAAAGCGCATAAAATGTTGAACGTGGCAGCGACATTTCCATAAAAAGAGAATGCCCCATATCAACATTGCAACCAGCGTGAACGCGCCCCACTGACGGCTCAACATGATGAGGCCGATAGCGATGCCCATTTTGACCGCATCTGATAATGATGGCTGATAATTTTGTCGAAAAATCATCAGCGTTTGGTAGATCAGATAAAGCGAAAACAGCACGACAAACGGCTCACCTCGCATCGCGCTCAACGATTTATAGTAGACGGGCAGCATCCCAAAGATCACCAGAGCGAGGATTTTGAGGTGCATATCATTCGGGCGAATGATGCCGCATATTTTGAGTAGATAGAAAGTAATGCCTAAAGACGCGATGACATTTTGCAGTTGTCCGACTTTTTTCGCAGCCATTGAGCAGGTGTTATCGCAGGTTTCATTATTGCCGCGCAGCAGCCGGGACGTAAGCGCTGGCAGCACATAGGACAGCGGCGGCGAAAACGCTTCATAGCTTTCATCCAGTGTCGGCAGCCGAAATTCCGCGAGTACATCGACATAAGCCAGATGCGCTGTTGCGTCATAGCCGATATTCGGATCGTGCCGGATCGTGTTGACCAGAACGATCAGATTGATGGCGAGAAAAACCACAACCAGAGCCACATTGAGCCGACCAAGCTGCTGAAACGGCTCTATAAGCGCATAGATAAGTTTGCGATTTTCCAGGTGAGACACGTCAAAACCAGCCGGAAACCGCACGACAAGCAGTACAAAAATCACACCCAAAATCAGTGGCAGCCCCAGATAAATGAGCATTGACTCGCCCACTTCAATTGTGATGGGGTATTCGTGCCACGTTTCGTCCGCCAACTGAACGCGCAGCACCGGGGTTGAATAACTCGCGCCAGGTTTCACACACCACTCGCGCTGTTCCTGCCCAACGGTAGGGTTCAAACTCAGCCAGACTTCCCGAACGCCTTCAACATCCCACTCAAGCAGTACGCACTCTCCTGCACCGAAAACCCGCGTCCGATCAGCCGAAAAGTGTATGGTTGAGTCGCCGATCTGGTCGGTCAGGGTAACGCCGGAGGGCAAATTTACAAAGATAAAGACAAAACTAACGACAAGCAGTGCGCTGGAAAGCAGCAATATGGCTGCACCAACGCGACTTCGAAAAAATCGCATATTGTTCACAACTTCTGACATTAGGATTAACATTCGACGGAAAATTGAGCGCTCATTATAGCGTGGATATTCCAATCTTCAGTTACGAACAATTTCTCATAACTATTCCACAAAAAAACCTGATATATACTGAAGTTAGGAAACACTAACAAACTTCCCACAGGATAAACATGGGTCACAAACTCGCCATTGATCTGGGTACAACCAATACCGTCATCGCCCGTTGGGATGAAAGCGCCGCGCAGCCTGAAGTCGTTCGCATTCCGGGGCTGACAATTGCCGATGATGGGCGACCAGCGCTTGTACCGTCGCTGATTTACGTCCAGGACGGCAAAACAGGCAGCGTGAATATCGGCCAGGTCATCCGTGATAAAGGTTTGGATCGACAAACAGATAATCGTTTATTTCGCAATTTCAAACGCGGCATTGTCTCCGCACCCGCACCCGACCCACGCCTCATTGATGATGTTTTATGGGGCGACAAGGACGCAGGACGCAGCTTTGTCCGCACACTGATCGAAGCGATGCCTTACAAAAAAGATGATATTGACCAGCTTGTCCTCACCGCCCCCGTCGCCTCATTCGAGGGCTATCTGGCGTGGCTTAACGAAGTGATGGACGAACTGGCAGCCGAAAAAATCCGCATCGTGGACGAATCGACGGCGGCGGCTCTGGGCTATGCTGTCACCAAGCCCGGCGCGGTGGTGCTGGTGTTCGATTTTGGCGGCGGGACACTGGATTTATCGCTGGTACAGCTCCCGGAAAGCCGCGAAAAAACAGGCGGTATCCTGCGCTGGCTGCTCAAATCCAACGCGAACCAGCATTCCGCCAAAGTCATCGCAAAAGCCGGACGCATTATTGGCGGCAGTGATGTCGATCAATGGATGCTGGCGGACGTATTGAAGCGCACGAACCTGACGACGCAAAACCTTGGCAGTGATTATCCGCGCTTGTTGACAGCCTGTGAACACGCAAAAATCGCGCTTTCCACTGAGGAAACAGTGAATATTTCGTTTGGTGCAGGCGGCAAAACCTATGATGTGGTTTATACCCGTGATGAGCTTGAAGCGCTGCTCGATACGAATGGCTTTTTCAGTGCTTTGCGTCGTGTCGTCGATAAAGTCATGCACGTTGCCCGTCAGCGCGGTATTTTTAAAGAGGATATTCACTATGTGTTGATGGTCGGCGGCACATCGCTCATGCCTTCTGTACAGGAAGCACTAGGGCTATATTTTACCGATATGGCCGTCCGCGCCGATAAGCCATTTACCGCCGTTGCGGAGGGTGCGTTACAAGTCGCGGCAGGCTTTGGCCTGGAAGATTATCTCGTTCACAGCTATGGCATCCGCCATCTCGACCCCGAAAGCGGCACACACGAGTACGACGAGATTATTCCAATGGGAAGCGGCTATCCGACACCAGCGCCGATTGAAGTTGTGCTGGGATCAGCGCATGACAATCAGGAATCGATTGAATTTGTGATCGGCGAAATCGACTCGGATGCCGTCTCGATGATCGAAGTACAATACGAAAATGGGCAAGCGGTTTTCGTCGCTCAAGGCAACACCAGCGCACAGCAGATCATCCCACTCAACGAAGAAGGCGCACTCAATATCCTGGCGAAACTCGATCCCAAAGGCAAACCCGGCGAAGAACGCATCAAAGCGCAGTTCAGCATTGATGACCGCCGCCGTTTACGCCTGACCGTTACCGACCTGAAAACCAATAAACAACTGCTCAATGATGCGGTTGTCGCTACACTACGTTAGGGGGTTTGATGACCACAACAATCACCGGACGTGAACCACGCCTGGCATCTGGCACTGGCAAACAAGGACTGCGGCGGTTGTCGCTGCGCCGACTAGCGACGATGATTAACGTCCTGCCACCAGAAGCCATCTCGCTCGATGCTGCCGCCGAGATGCTGCGCAACGATGAATTTTTCGTGCGTTACAACGCCGCCAAAATGCTCGGACGGCGTGGAGATCGCGATGCCCGCATGATTATGCAGGAGGCGCTGACCAATGGCGAACCGCCTTCGCGTGCCAGCGTCGCCCGCCATCTTTATGGCTTTTCGTGGTTTGCCGCCGAGCCACTCATCAAACTGGCGCTCAAGGATAAAGATGCGCGTGTGCGTGAAGGCGCGATTTATGCCCTGTGTGATCTGCGCGAACTCAACGCCTACCAATTGCTGGTTGAGGCCCTGGCCAACGAAGTGGACGATGTGCGTTCAGCCGCCGCGTGGGGATTGCGCGATTGTCAGGACCCGGCAGCCGTCCCCGTGCTTCAGGTCGTCCTCAAGGCGCAAGACCCTGATGTGCGGATCAAAGCCTTAGAAGCATTAGGCGCGAATGACACGCCGGAAGCCATGCCCGTCGTCCGCAATGCGATGAACGACCCCGAACCGGATGTCAAATATGCGGCGACTCTCAGCCTGCTCGAACTAGCGGGCGAACAGTGGTTGCAGGAACTTTCGGGCATCATCGGGCGCACCAGCGGTGTCACGCTTCAACAAGTGCTGCGCGGATTCTTCCACGCCAGCAATTACCTGAAAATTGACATCGCCAAAAGCAAAACCGCCGACATGATGATCGACGCGCTGGAAACCGCCCTGCTGGATGATATGCCAGCCACACGTATGGCGGTGATCTGGCCGCTGGCGTGGATGCGCCACGAACGCACCCCAACGATCCTGCGGCAGGCTTATCGGCGCGAACGTGATGCGGATGTTAAAGCGCAAATGGTGCGTATCGCGACCAGCCTGATGGCCGAAAACACGGGCGCAGGCAGCGCTGTAAATGTCGCACAGGAAATCTTGCAGGATGCGCTGCAAAGCAAAGATGAGCATGTGCGCCAGGTCGCCGAAGACATTGCTAAACGCTCAAAAGCATCGCCTGCGGCAGCGAGTTAACGCCAATTTGGAACTTCGCGCGGCATCTTATCGTCTTTGATTACACCACTAAAGGAGTCAATCATGAACAGACGATGGATAGCAATCACAGTCACTTTGATACTTTGTATGTTAGCAGCCTGCGCCTCGCAAAATGCCGCGCCAGAATTATCGTTAGTGTCGGGAACTGTCAATGAACCCGCGGGGGCATTTGACCAGAGATCAGGGGAACAGCAAGGACAATCAGGCTATTATGCCGTAAATGAAGAAATCGCCGATGGGCAACAACCGAATGCGCCGCCTGAAGACCTGCTGCGTGTGATCCTCAAAAACGCATCGGTGAATATCACCGTCAATGATTCAACCGCCAAAGTTGCTGAAATTACCGCGATGGCCGAGGCAATGGGCGGCTGGGTCGTGTCGTCGAACAGCTACAGCAGCACCAATCATGCAGGCGAGCCTGTGACCTATGGCAGCATCACCGTTCGTGTTCCTGCCGAACGCCTGCATGAGGCGATTGAGCGCATCAAAACCGATGTCATTTCAGTTGAGTCGGAAAGCATCAATGGGCAGGATGTCACGCAGGAATATGTTGATCTTTCCAGCCAACTGACCAATTTGCAGGCCACCGAACGCCAGCTTCAGACGGTGATGGAGACTGCCCGCAGAGTCGAAGATGTCCTGGCTGTCCAGCGCGAATTGACCAATGTTCAGGGGCAGATTGAAGTTATCCAGGGCAGACTCAAATATTTTGATGAAGCGTCTACATTTTCGTCCATTCAAATTGAGATCAGGCCACCCATCCCCGGCGTTGTGGAAGCCCAGAATGCAGCCTGGAATCCTGGCGAAACTGTCGAAAACGCGCTGAGTGTTTTGCTCGGTGTGACGCAGTTTGTCGTTGACTCCGCCATCACGATCATTATTGTGGGACTGCCATTTGTGCTGGTGATCGGCATTCCAGTGTGGCTGATCTGGCGTCGTCGCCGTATGATACGGTCATCGCAGCCAGCGACCTAAAATCGCAGGGCATAAACAACGCCCTTCTCACCCTGGAATAAAAGCTGCAAGTCCAGCGCGGCCAATTCGTCAGACGATATCATCGTATCGTTTGGAATCAACAAAACCATAGGCCGTGCTGGATCGACTTGAAGAAACTCAGCAATTAAGTTTTCACGCTCGTCACTTGAGGTTCCATCCGCATAAAAAGCCTTCACGCGTTCAGCCCGCTGTGTGTAGTCCGATACGCCCGTGACAAAGCTGAAAAGCCGTCTCCCAGCATACGGCAGTCGTCCACTAATGGATGCAAGCAACGCCGACTGTTCGACTGGCATCACCACAATTGTCCAATTGTTTGTCATCTCTCGCAGCCAGACATAAATATCCTGATAAATCTCTCGCTCGCTCACAATATTCTGCCCATCATAGACAATTTTATTGATATTCTGGCTGGTAGAAACGATCCCCTGCTGCAACTCGACGGCATTTTTAATGCGTATCAAATCCGCATAGATTAGATTCCCGATCACCAGCACGAAGACAACACCTGCAACCGCCTTCCGAAATAGAGAACCGTGATCGATCAAACGATGAATAACTGGCACAATCGTCAAGCAAATGAGAAATGACGACAGCAGCACAAATTTATATTGATTATCGCCGCGCAGTACCGAGATATAGGCCACACCACAGCCCAGAATTGCGCCAAAAGCTGTAAATATCAACAGACGATTCGACGTTTTGACAGCGTAAATGATGCCAACGATAAAAAAAGGAACGAGCGGATAGAATGCGCTAATTAACATCCCCAGATTGGGCAAATCCGTTAACGATAAGCTGCCTGTCACACCATATGAGTTCGTCGTCTGGCGATAATAGGTCAGGCTGAGAAACGCAATAGATAGACTCAGCACAATCAGAAATCCCAAATCCAGACGTGATAGTTTTATTTCGAATGTCTGATAGAGCGATGCAGCACGAGATCGAAAAGATTTTATGGGTGTGCGCACAAAGTCAAAACTATATGCCAGCATTATCGCCGGAAGCAGCACGATAATTGAAAATAATCCAGTGCCCAGGCTAAAGGCGATCCCTCCCGCCAGTGAAAACAAAAACAGAATCATCAGGCTGGGGCGAATATAACCTTTGACCAATTGGACTGCCGCAAAAATACCCGCGACATAGTAAACCAGCGCCAGTGGAAAACTGGTAAATGCCAGAAACTTGAACCATAAAGTCTGAATACGATCACCGATAAGAATCATATCTGCATCGTTCAGGCCGCCGATACCCCTGGCAAGAATATCGTCCAAAGCGTGAATTATTCCAAACAGGTTGATGCCAAAGACGACGAAAATCACCAGTAAATTAAATAAAAAGGGGTGCAGATGACCATAGCCAACTGCGCGAATAATTTGCTTAACCCAGGCAAAAATGCTGATCAATGCCAACAGATTGAGAATGGAGGATAGCAGCGGCGGCGAAAGCTGAGTCAAGTTTGCAATCGTTGCCAGCAGTGCATGATACAGCCAATAATAATTCGGAGGATAACCGGGAAGGAATGGATTTTCCGGCGGCGCGATACCAGCAAGGATCTGGCTGGTATAACTGGTATGAAGAACACCCTCGAAAAGCATCTGATAATAAGTGTTTGAAAAAACGATCAAAAAGCCGGGCACAAAAACCAGATAGGGGATACAGCCGATCCATTGATCGCGCCAAGTGTGCTTCGGATTGAAGTCAATACCCCGTAAAAAATCTGGCTTTTTGACAATAAAAAAAGCCGCGCACAGCACTAAGCTCAGAGCGAAAATCAGACCCCATATTTCAATGCTGGGTGATGTCACTAACGTCACGATAAATCCGATACCAACAAAAACAACCGGAAATATCACGATAAATGGATTCAGCACACCATAGAAAAATCGCCGCATGAAACTATACTTTCCAGTTAAAGGGATATAGCCACCTCAAGCCGAGCAGTAAGGGTTATAGTCTGCACAAGTGAGGTAGTGATGACTATCTTAACCATCGAATCGAAGGCCAAATGCATCGCCCTTTTCGCCTCGGAACAAAAGTGGCAAATTCAGCGCGGTCAATTGGTCAGACGGCATCATCATATCGTGTGGAATTAACAAAATCATAGGCCGTGTTGGATCGAATTCAAGCAATTCAGCAATAATCTGCCGGCGATCATCGAAGCTGGTTTCAGGGGCAAAAAAAGTCTCAATCTGGTTCACGCGCACAGGATATTCAGGCACTCTTTTCACAAAAATGTACCGATCTGCTCCGGCATAGGGTAAACGAGCGCTAATCATCGCCAGCCGGGACGAATGCGCAACTGGCATGACAACCACTGTGCGGGCAGGAGTCGATTCTCTCAACCATTCATAAACATCCTGATAGGGTTCTATGCCACTGACAAGGTATCGCCCGTCATAGGTAATTTGATGGGTGTTTACAAGCCCTGCGTTCAAATCAAGAGCTTCTTTTATCCGCGTCGCCCCTGCATAGCTGACATTTAGTAAGGTCAACACGAGTAAAATTCCAGCCACACCCTTACCTAAGCGCTGATAAGTTGGGTTTTGAATACGATAGCTCAGATTATGAATAATGGGAATGATCGTGAGGCAGATGAGAAAAGACGAGAGATGTATAAATTTGTACTGGTTATTGCCCCGCAGAACGGCCACATAAGAAATACCACACCCTAAAACTGCCGCCAGTCCCGTAAATAACATGGCGCGATTGCGGCTTTTAACTGCATAAATGAGTGCGACGACAAAAAACGGGAAAATGGGATAATACGTACTGAGGAGACTCTGAAGGTTTCGCTGGCTCGTGAGCGAAAAACTCCCTGTGATTTGATAGGATGCTGTCGCGCCGACATAGTATTTCCCCATCAGGAAAGCAGTTGCGATCCCCAATATTCCAAGCCACAATAACTCTGTTTTTGCAATATGTTCTCGAATAGCACGATAACCAACGCTTATCCGTGCAACGAGAAAATTGAACCGGAGAGGCCTTATGGTGAGCAGTTCGCAAACAAGATACGCCCCGATCATTGCCGCAGGCAGCACAGTCACACTAAAGATGCCTGTACCCAGATTAAACTCGACACCTCCCGCAATTGCAATTAGCATCAACGCTAAAAAACTGCTTCGAATATAAACTGAATTGAGGCAAAAATCCCCATCAGATAGTAAACGAGGGTTAATGGGAAACTATTAAAGGCGAGGAATTTAAACCAAAGGCTTCGCAGACGGCTGTCGCCCATCAGGATCATGTCACGGCTGATGTTGGTGCCAACACCACCTGATAGAATGTCATCGGCAGCGTGAATAATGCCAAAAATATTCAGCCCAAACACCACGAAGATCACCATCAAATTAACGAGGAGTGGATGCTTATCCCCGTAACCTAGCGCACGAATGATTTGTTTTGTCCAGGCAAAGATACAGATGAGCGCCATGACGTTCAGCAGCGAGGAAATCAACGGTGGCGCGAGGTTGGTGACGTTGGCGAAAGTTGCGATCAGCGCGTGGTATAGCCAATAATAATTGGGTGGATAACCCGGTAAAAAAGGATTTTCCGGTGGGGTTGTCCCGACCAGGATTTCATTGATATAGCTGGTATGGATATCGCCGTCAAAAACCATCTGAAAATGTGTATCGGAGAAAACAACCACCAACGCCGGGACAAAAATCAGATAAGGCGCGTAGCCAAGCCACCGATCCATTCGGCGGAAATGCGATACTTCTAAGTCTATCTCAAGCGAAAAATTCGGCTTTTTGATGGCGAAAAAGGCTGTACAAATAAGAAAACAGGCTGCAAAAGTCAGGCTCCATAACTCAATACTGACGGATGTAAACAACGATAGCCCGAACCCGACTCCAATGAAAACTGCCAGAAATATCGCAATGAACGGATTGGCTACATTGTAAAAAAACCATCGCATGAAACTTTAACCTTCGTTTTGGATAACGATGGGCTATCGTAACATATCCGATGGTGATTTTCAGCTTTCCAAACGAAGCCAGAGGTTGGCTTTATTTCTTTTTCCAGTTACCGGAGCTTTCGTCCTTTTCGTAGACATTCTTCACGGCAGCCCAGGCAACGCGATGTGCAGTTTCCTCACGGGTCGCATCACCGCGACGATCTTCGGCATCTTTATACTGATCCCATGCGCTGTTGAAGGCTTCCTTATAAATCTCCTGCGCATGTTTGGGTAGGTTATCACGCACACTCTCCGGCAGTTCTTTGAGCTTTTCATAAGGCATGATTTTCTCCTTTTCTACTTACGTTCACCTTCTGCTTGACTCTCAATACTCTCTTTATCTTCCGACTTCGAGACAGAATCAGCGTCTGAATTCTCCTGCTTGTTGGAGGTATTGTCTGTCCACAATTGCACCTCAATTTGATCGTTATGGGTGCGAACGCTGTACCGAGGCTGGTTAAATGTGGCTGGCCCATGAATAACCTCCCCATCTCGCAGATCAAAAATGGATTGATGCCAGGGACATTCGACACAGTTCCCATGCACGACTGTGCCTTCTTCAAGTGGGCCACCCGCGTGGCTGCACACTGCACCAATCGCGTAAATATTTTTCCCTTTACGAAACAAGAGAATTGACTCATCTCCAGCTTTTGCAGCGGTCAATGTGCCAGTTTTTAAATCTTTTTCCGCCATAACGGCTGTCCATCCGTCCAATTCGGCCTCTTTTGCATGATTAACACCTACACGATGTCGATAAACCATATCGCCACCGATCCAGGCACCCAAGGTTGAAAAGGCCAATCCCAATGCCGATAACAAAAAAGCACTGCCTCTGTTCCGCTTCAGTCGCGCAACCATCGAAGCCGCGAAAAACAGAAAGGCAACCCC
>JALHNB010000057.1 GCA_022843745.1 Anaerolineae bacterium
ATCATTAATTACAAAAATTCGATTATGGTATTTGTAGGGGCGACCCGGCGGGTCGCCCCTACAATAGCAAAACGTTACATGTGTAAACCATCATTTCAGCAGCGCTAAAAAGTTATATGACTGTTTGGAGTCCAAAAACGCGATGGCAACTACTTCAATTCCTCTGCCGCGCCAGCAAGCTAAAACTAAACGGCGACCCGGATACTGGCGTGAAGCGATTACAGGCTATCTCTTTATCATGCCTGTGGTGCTGGGCCTCATCATCTGGACATTTGGGCCAATGATCGCCTCAGCCTATTACAGCCTCACGGATTACAACATTCTGAAGGAGCCTACCTTTGTCGGCTTCGACAATTATGTGAAGCTGTTTACCCGTGATCGCGATTTTGCCCGTTCGCTGGGCGTAACATTGCGATTTGCCATCGCAAGTATGGCAATCGGGCAGACCGTGAGCCTGGCTATCGCGATCCTGCTGACACAAAAAGTGCGGGGAATGGTTATTTTTCGAACGATGTTTTATTTGCCGATCATCGTGCCATTTGTGGCCTCGGCGCTTCTTTTTAAATATATGTTTAATGCCCAGTTCGGCCCGGTCAATGCGGTGCTGGAATTTATTGGCATCCCAGCCATCAACTGGCTCGGCTCACAGGATTGGGCGCAGGCGGCAATGGTGCTGATCGCCGTGTGGACGGGCGGCGTGGTCGCGACCATTATTTACGTCGCGGGCTTGCAGAACGTCCCGGAAGAACTCTACGACTCGGCGAAAATCGACGGCGCGAACGGCTGGCAGCGCTTTCAAACCGTCACGCTGCCGATGCTTACGCCAACGATATTTTTTAATGTCGTGACCGGCTTCATTGGCGCATTCCAGTTTTTTGTCCCGGCGTTTGTCATCACCCAGGGCGGCCCCTCAAAAGCCACTTATTTTTACAATCTCAATTTGTACGATAAAGCGTTTGACTGGTTCGAGATGGGTTACGCATCCTCAATGGCCTGGGTGCTGTTTGTGATCATCATCGGGCTGACGCTGCTGATTTTCCGATCATCGCCTTTATGGGTGTATTACGAAGGGGAGGCGAAATAATGGCGAGTATCACAAAATCCACCAAGCCCGTTATGTCGCTGGAAAGGCCGCAGGATGCCGCTCGCCGCCGCAAGCAGTTTAATATGACCGTCATTTATGCGCTGCTGATTATCGGTGCGCTCATCTATATGCTGCCATTGATCGTGATGGTCAGCACCTCCTTTAAACCTTTTACAGAAATTAACCGCTACCCGCCAACATTTTTGCCTAATGAATGGCGACCCAGCAACTACCCCGAAGCCCTGACTTACGGCGTAACCCAATTTCCACGCTGGACGCTCAATACACTCATCATTCTGGGCGGCATCCTTCCTGGCGTACTCATCTCCTGTTCGCTGTGCGCCTATGGCTTTGCTCGGCTGCGCTTTCCGGGGCGCAATATCTGGTTTATGCTCGTACTGGCCTCGATCATGCTGCCACAGCAGGTCACGCTGATCCCCCTCTATATTCTGTTCAGCAAAATTGGCTGGCTGGATACTTTTTGGCCGCTGATCGTCCCCACATGGTTCGGCGGCGGCGCGGTCAACATCTTCCTGATGCGCCAGTTTTTTATGCAGATTCCGCGTGACCTGGACGAAGCCGCCATTATCGACGGCGCAGGGCATTTCACGATCTGGTCGCGCATTTACTTGCCGCTGTCACGTCCGGCGCTGGTCTCTGTCGCGCTGCTCACCGTTCTGGCACAGTGGAACGACTTTTTCGGCCCATTGATTTACCTGCGCAGCCCGGATAATTTCACATTGGCGATTGGCCTCAACTTTTTCCAGCTATCGGTCAGTACGCAGCTAGCCCGTACCGATTACATCATGGCGATTTCGACGCTCATGGTGCTGCCGATGGTCGTGATGTTCCTGCTGGCGCAAAAATATATCGTGCAGGGCTTTATTACCAGCGGCTTGAAAGGGTAAGAATCTGCTAGGCTATGAGTAAGCGGAGTAAAAGATACAAGCGGATCGCGCAGAATCCAAACAACATCATATTTGACGATTTACGTAACTTGTTAGAAGATTATGGCTTCGAACACAGACGCACACGCGGCAGCCACCATTCGTTTGTTGGTAGAATAGGTGATGAAAAAGTGTCATTGGTTATTCCCTACCGAAAACCGCTTAAAGAAGTCTATGTCAAAAAAGCACTCGCACTGATCGAGCAAATCCAGGCATTGAGCATTGAAAATGATGAGGAAGGTGAGGCAGATGAATAAAACACTTGAATACTACTTGTCGCTGCCCTACACCATTGAACTGACACCAGACCGAGATGGATACTGGTTTGCAGAGATTCCGCTTCTAAAGGGCTGTATGACACAGGGCGAAGATCGCGATGAAGCGCTTGAAATGATTGACGAAGCCAAAATCCTCTGGCTGGAAACGGCATTAGAAGAAGGTATTCCGATTCCTGAGCCAGTGCCACTGACAAGCTTTTAATCTACAACATAGAAGTCAAAACAATGTCTTTCCTATTCAAACCTGACGACGGCGTTGCAGCCGATTTTATCCCGTTCTACTGGAATGGGCGTTATCACCTCTTTTACCTGAAGGACTATCGCGACGAGGCCACGCATGGCAAAGGTACGCCCTGGTTTCACCTCGTCACCGATGATTTCGTCAACTTCGAGGATTGGGGCGAAGCGCTGCCACGTGGGGCTGAAGATTCACAGGATTTGTGGGTGTTCACCGGCTCGGCGTTCGAAAAAGATGGCACATTTTACATCTTTTACACAGGGCATAACTGGCTATTTAACGGCAAAAAACCCGTTCAGGCCGTGATGCGGGCTACCAGCTCTGACCTCCGCACCTGGACGAAAGACGAATCATTCCTGTTTTTCGCGCCGGAAGGTTACGAGCCGGACGATTGGCGCGACCCGTTTATCTATTGGAATGACGATACTCACGAATATGGGATGCTGCTGGCGGCACGTAAGCCGAGTGGCCCCAGCCGAAATCGGGGCTGTGTCGCCCTCGCCACCAGCAAGGATTTGAACACCTGGGAAGTCCGCGAACCGTTCTGGTCGCCTGACTTGTATTTCACCCACGAATGTCCCGATTTATTTCGCATCGGCGACTGGTGGTATCTCGTTTATTCGACCTTCAGCGAACGCTCCGTCACGCATTACCGCATGAGCCGCAGTCTGAACGGCCCCTGGGTCGCGCCACCAAACGACACCTTTGATTCACGCGCTTTTTACGCCGCGAAAACCGCCAGCGATGGTGAAAAACGCTATATTTTTGGCTGGCTGCCGACGCGCGTGGGTGAAAAAGACGACGGCAACTGGCAGTGGGGCGGCGATCTGGTCACGCACGAAATTTTGCAGCAATCCGACGGCACGTTGAACGTTCGCCCGCCTGAAACCGTATTAGCGGCTTTTAGCAATTCACTGCTACTTGCGCCACGAAAAATTCTAGGCGATTGGAAAACAGGCGAAAACAAATTCTCTTCAACATCGGTCAGTCGATTTTCGGCGCTGTCACTCGGCGAACTGCCTCAAACCTGTTTGATCGAAGCCGAAATTTCGCTCTCGCCGGGGACAGTGAATGCCGGATTATTTTTCCGCGCCGATGCCACGCTCGACCATTATTATCAACTGCGCATCGAGAATCATCGCATCGTGTTTGACCGCTGGCCGAGGCCGGGGGATCAGCCCTTCATACTGGAACGTCCGTTGGAAGTTGGCGATACAGTGCGCCTCAAAGTTATCGTCGATGAAACGTGTATCGTCGCCTATGTGAACGATCAGATCGCGCTTTCCTGCCGGATGTACGAGCATCGTGCAGGGGAGTGGGGAACGTTCGTCACCGAAGGCGCGGCGCTGTTCGCCAATATCATTTTGCGAGACACCAAATAAAAACGGCGCAAGGATGAACTGTGCTACAATCAGGTTGCCAGGTGTTTAATCTGAGGTCAACATGATCGCGCAAGAGAAAACCTACATGACGCTGGATGGCACATTGGAGGGTGGCGACGTACTGCCCGGATTTACATTAGCCGTTAAAGATATTTTCAGCCGCGCATAACTCAAAATATGACTTACATCATCGGTATCGACGGCGGCGGCAGCACCATTCGCGCCGCATTATTTGACTCGAACCTCACGCAGCACGGACAATTTGTTGGCGAAACCGTCAACCCCAGCCTCATTGGACGCGAAGAATCCGCTTTACGCATTCAGCAAGCCATTCACAGCGTTATTTCAGATGCGAATCTCGAAACTGAGCAAATCGCGGCTGTCGGATTAGGCATCGCGGGCGCGGCAAAAGTCCATTCCGAAGCATGGCTGCGCGAAATCGTGGCCGAAATTTTGCCTCATGCGAAAGTCGCCGCCAGTTCGGATTACGAAATCGCGCTGGTCGGGGCACATGGCGAACGGCAGGGCGTGCTGGTTCTCGCTGGAACGGGCAGTCTGGCGTATGGCGTAAACAAGGCTGGGGAATCCTGGCTAGCAGGTGGATGGGGTTATCTGCTCGGCGACGAAGGCAGCGGATATTGGCTTGGCACACAGGCGTTACGGGCGGCGGCACGAATGGCGGATGGGCGCGGGCGCGAAACGGCGCTCACCGCTATCCTCATGAACGCGCTCAACCTCAAAAAACCACTCGATCTTGTCCCCTGGCTGTATCAAAATAATCCGCCACGCGCCCGCGATGTCGCCCAACTAACCCCATTGGTGCTGGAATGCGCCCGATCCGGCGATTCCGTCGCGATAGAAATTGTCTCCAAAGGCGCGTATGAATTGGCGCTGGCGGGTCGTGCCGTCATCCGCCAACTGCACCTCGATCCTCAGAAAATCGCTTTTGCCGGAAGCCTGCTCACCGAGGCAAACCCACTGAGTACACTGCTCTGCGAATTATTGGGGCTAAAAGCCATCCCGCAGCCACGTTATGCTCCGATAGTCGGCGCGGCGATCCTGGCACGTGCGCAAATTTAGAACATTTCCCCTCACAAACCTAAATTTAGATTGAAATGTTAACGCAAGGTACGTCTCCTATCGTATACTGAGTTAGGGGATCGAAACCTATCGCGGCTCATTAATCGGAATCAATCGCGGCTCATCATATCGAAAACTCATAGCAGATCATTATCACGAGAACACTTATGACTGTATCCAATAAATTGAATACAAACACCTGGACTCTAGCCTTTAAGCCCAATGAACAGGCAAAACTGCGGCTGTTTTGCTTTCCATACGCAGGCGGCGGCGCGTCGATCTATCGCCAGTGGCCGCAAGCGCTGCCGGAGCAGATCGAGCTTCGTTCAGTCACGCTGCCGGGGCGAGAAGTACGCCTGCGCGAGAAATCCTATACGCGGATTACACCGCTGGTCGAGACGCTGGTCGAGGCAATTGAGCCGGAACTCGATAAACCGTTCGCATTTTTCGGCCACAGCATGGGCGGGCTGATCGCGTTTGAAACCGCGCGTGAACTGCGGCGACAGGGTTATCCCGAACCGCAGCACCTGTTTATCTCCGCGCGTCCCGCACCACAGATTGGCCGGGCTGACCCGCCGTTGAGCCATTTGCCGGACGTGACTTTTGCCAGCGAATTACAACGGCGCTATTCCGGCATTCCGGCGGCGATCTTCCGCGACCCGGAACTGATGGCGATGTATTTGCCGATTCTGCGGGCCGACCTGGAACTCCTGGAAACCTACAGCTATAACGCCGAAGAACCGCTTGATTACCCGATCTCGACCTATGGGGGAATGCAGGATTTAATGGTGACACCGGACAAAATCACACCCTGGCAGCAGCAAACCACCCATGAGTTTAATCGGGCATTGTTTCCTGGCAATCATTTTTTCCTGCAAACCCAGCAATCACAGCTTTTAGCAACCATTGGCAGGGCATTAACCGAAATTCTGAACCGGCTAGATGACGCAAGCTAATCGTAGGGGCGACGCATGCGTCGCCCCCACAGTAAATACCCATACATATAAGGGGCGCAAGTCAACGACTCCCGGATAAATCCGGGAGCTTGTAAGTCAGGCGGGACTTGAACCCTGGACACTGCGAACGTTTGGGTGATTGACTGCACCCCGACGACCAATGTTGATCGCCGCGTTTACATCGGCATGGGAGACGTGTCCACACGATGTACATTTGAAAGTAGCTTGATTAGGACGATTGGCTTTATCAATATGACCACAGACCGAACATTCACGAGAGGTATTGCGCGGGTCTACCAGAACCACCAGGACACCGCTGCGCTTGGCTTTATAGCTGACAAAATCGCGCAACTGCTGAAAAGACCAGTTGTGCAACTCGTCACGTCTCCGGCGCGAAACCGTTACCCGGTCACGGATGCCACTCAAATCTTCCAGGGCAATCCCGCGTCCAGTGCCTTTCGCCGTTTTGACAAGCTGCTTGCTGATACAGTGGTTCGTATCTCGCGCAAACCGAGACTCGCGTCCCGAACGTTCTTTCAGTTTTCGCCGTGCCGAGTCAGTGCATTTCTTTTGCAGTTTGCGGCGCAGGCGGCGATAACGATGGCGCACATTCAACAGGTGATGCCCCGCATGGATATTCCCGTCGCTGTCGGTGGCAATATTCTTGATGCCCAGATCAACACCAAGAAAGCCCTCCAGGTCAATGGGCGCATCTTCAGGAACTTCGCAAGTGGTGAAAAGGTAGAACGTGCCGCTGCGAAACACCAGATCGCTTTCGCCATCCTGGTATTGCAGCAGCATCTTTTGATACTCGCCGCAGGTAAAAGCGATTGTTTCACGTCCACCCAATGTCCAGATCGACACGCGCTGTTTTTCAAGCTGCCAGGTCAGAATACGACTGTCAAAGGGAATAGCCCCATGCGGTTTGAACTGCCGTTTAACCTTTTTATCTTTCTTGTAACTATCGGCAACCTTGCCAACCACTCGTACCGCCAATTGCGCGGTCAAGGCAAACTGCTCACGGATGGTATAGTAAGCCAGGTGATGCAAACGTACTTTATTGAACGTTTTATCCTGCCACGCCAGATCGCTCACAAAGTCGCAGGCAGCATTGGCGCGTTCCAGTGTTTGCAGAAGGGATTGCCGTTGTTCATCTGTCGGCAAGAGCTTGACCGTAGCCGTAAGTTTCATATTCAGAAGCATAGCACAAATCATCTTGAATATCAACTAGTTGAAAGGAAAAGCGCCATTCCTCTCCCGGTTAAAACCGGAGGTCTCCTGGCGCGAATTCGATGAACGAACCAATTGCGATTATTGGGATGGGCTGCCGTTTTCCCGGCGGCGCAAACACACCTGATTTACTCTGGCAGCTTTTGCGCGATGGTATAGATGCAATTGGCCCGATGCCGTCGGGGCGATTCGACGTGGACTCTTTTTATGACCCTACGCCCGGAACACCCGGCAAAATTGTGACTCGCGAGGGTGGATTTCTCGATCAGATTGATCGTTTTGATGCCGCGTTTTTCGGCATTTCCGCGCGTGAAGCAACCTATATGGATCCGCAGCAGCGCCTTTTGCTCGAAGTGGCATGGGATGCGTTGGAAGATGCGGGGCAGGTGCGCGAAAAAATCGCGGGCAGCACGACGGGCGTGTTCGTCGGCATGTGGACAAGCGATTACGAAGACGCGATGTATGCTGCATCAGACAACATTGATTTATATGTGACGACAGGTGGCGGACGCTACTCGGCTTCGGGGCGGCTGTCCTATATTTTTGATTTTCGCGGCCCCAGTATGACGGTTGACAGCGCTTGTTCGTCGTCGCTGGTAGCGGTACACCTGGCTTGCCAGAGCTTGTGGAGTGGCGAGGCGCAAATGGCGATTGCCGGGGGTGTCAATCTGATTATCGAGCCGCAAATCACCATCGGCTACTCACGTTCGGGGATGCTGTCGCCGGACGCACGATGCAAATTTGGTGATGCTAATGCCAACGGCTATGTCCGTAGTGAAGGCGCGGGGATGATTGTTCTCAAGCCGCTGTCGCAGGCATTGGCCGATGGCGACCCGATTCATGCGTTAATTCGTGGCGGTGCGGTCAACAACGACGGTCACGCGAGTCCGGTTCTGGTCGCGCCCAGCAGCGTGGGACAGGCCGCTATGCTGCGCGATGCCTATCGCATGTCGGGTGTCACACCGGGAGAGGTGCGTTACGTGGATGCGCACGGTACGGGTACGCGGGTGGGTGATCCGGTGGAGTTGATCGCACTCAGCGAAGTTCTCAGTATAGGTCGCGAGGCAAATCGTTACTGTGCGGTTGGCTCAGTCAAGACCAATATCGGCCACACCGAAGCCGCGTCGGGTATCGCTGGGTTGATTAAGTCCGTCCTGTGCCTCAAAAATCGTGCTATCCCACCAAGTCTGCATTTCCACGAGCCGAATCCCAATATCCCCTGGGGCGAAATTCCACTCGTCATACAAACCGAATATGCCCCTTGGCCGGATGATGTGAGTCCGGCGTTCGCGGCTGTCAATTCTTTTGGCGTAACCGGCACAAACGCGCACATTATTCTGGAAGAAGCGCCAAAATTAAGTGTCCCCACCCCCAACCCCTCCCCATTGCAATGGGGAGGGGAGAAGGGGAGGGGATGTTATCTCCTGCCGATTTCCGCGCACTCGCCGCAAGCCTTAGCGGAACAGGCACAGGCATTTCGCCAACTACTCCTCGAATCGCCTGGAGGCCTGGCCAATATCGTTTATACCGCCAGCGCCCGCCGGACACATCACGCTTATCGCGCGGCGGTAGCAGGGTTATCAGCGGCAGAACTCGCCGAGCGATTGGGCGTGTTGGCGCAGGAACGCCGCCCATTATCACCACCCGATCAACTTTCGCAGAAACGCAAAGTTGCTTTTGTGTTTCCGGGGCAGGGTGGACAGTGGATCGGCATGGGTCGCCAGTTATTCGAACGCGAGCCTGTTTTCCGCGCTGCCATCGAAGCCTGCGACACCGCCATGAGCCGTTACGCCGATTGGTCACTTATCGAAGAACTGAACAGCGGCGCAAGATTCGACGAAATTGATGTCATTCAACCCGCGTTATTTGGTGTTCAGGTGGCGCTGGCGGCACTCTGGCGCTCATGGGGCATCGAGCCGGAAGCGGTTATCGGACACAGTATGGGCGAGGTCGCCGCTGCGCATGTGGCTGGCGTACTGAGTCTGGACAATGCCGCACACATTATTTGCCGCCGCAGTCAATTGATGAAACGTGTCAGCAATCAGGGTGCGATGGCGCTGGTCGAATTGACATTTGACGAAGCCCAGGCCGCAATCGTTGGATATGAGAGCAAATTATCAATCGCAGTCAGCAACGGCCCACGCTCCCATGTGCTGTCCGGCGACCCTGAAGCGCTGCAAGAAGTCATCCAAACGCTCCAAAGCCGGGACATCTTCTGCCGCACGATTAAGGTCGATGTCGCCGCCCACAGCCCGCACATGGACAAACTTCGGCCTGAACTTGTGCATGATTTAGGCGCACTCCGTTCAGAGTCATCGCCGATTCAGGTTTATTCCACCGTGACCGGGGCAAAACGCGAAGGAGATGCTTTCGACGCGGAATACTGGGGACAAAATCTGCGTCAACCCGTTCTCTTTTCGGACGCACTTTATCAGGCGCTTCAGGATGGCTTTAACACGTTTATCGAGGTTAACCCACACCTCACGCTCCTGCCCGCGATGGAACGCAGCTTACGCGATTATGACCTCGATCATCTGGACAGTATCGCTTTAATATCGTCTACGCGCCGCGAAGAAGACGAGCAAGTCACTATGCTGTCGTCGTTGGGTACGCTTTACAGCCGGGGCTATGCGCTTGACTGGGACAGGCTTTATCCAACAGGTGGTCGCTCTATTCCGCTGCCTGCTTATCCCTGGCAGCGCGAACGCTTCTGGGTGGATGCGTCGCCGGAAACGCCAAAATCGAGCCGAGGCGCTCGTGTCCCCGATCATCCCTTGATTGGTACACGCCTGCCGGAACTGGCACATCTACCCGGAAATTTCTTTTGGGAAAATCCGATCAACTCACGCTTTCAGAATTTCGTGCGCGATCATTACGGCGCGTTGGGTGAACCTGCCTATGCGGATATGGCGCTGGCAGCGACAAAATCAGCCTTTGGCGATAAGCTGCACCGCGTCACCGAACTGACCCTCGAACATGCGCCGCCAACATCCGGCAGTTTGCAGATCATTATCGTGTCAAACGACGCAGATTCAGCAGCCGTCCAGATTTTTGGCCGCGAAGACGACACCGCCAATTGGAAACGACTCGCATCCGGCAAAATCGCGATCAGCCAGGTCGAATCAAGCTGGATACACGAACTGGCATGGGAAGTCGCACCGCGTGAGGCCACAAAATCCGCTACAGCGTCCGGTAGCTGGCTGATTTTTGCTGACGACTCCGGACTCGGGGAAAACCTCGCCACGCTGCTTGAAAATCAGGGCGGACGAGCTGTGATGGTAAAACCGCATGACATGAGTCTGCAAAGCGCGGACGATATGCGGCAATTTTTCGCGACAGCGCTCAAGCCGGATGATCCGCCATGCCGGGGAGTCGTCTATTTGTGGGGCATCAACAATGGCGATACATCCCTACAAAACGCTCTGCATCTGATTCAAACGATGGCGCAGGCTGAATGGCGTGAACGCCCACGTTTGTGGCTGGTCACGCAGCAGGCGCAGGCCGTCATCGACGGTGAATCGCCTGCGCTCGATCAATCGCCACTGTGGGGTTTCGGGCGCGTTGTAGCCAGTGAGCATCCAGAACTCTGGGGCGGGCTGATCGACCTCGATGCGAATTTGCCCACCGAAACACTCCTTGAAGAAATCGTCACTCCTGACGGCGAAAATCAGATCGCATGGCGGCAGGGTGAGCGCTATGCCCTACGACTAGTTCAAAAACCCCTTCCCTTCGCCCTTCCCCTTGCAAGGGGAGGGGTTGGAGGTGGGGTCATAACCTCCGATGCTGCCTACCTCATCACAGGCGGTTTGGGCGGGATCGGGGCGCTGGTCGCTCGCTGGATGGTCGATCAGGGCGCACGAACGCTCATTTTAATGGGACGAACGCTGTTCCCACCGCGCGAAGATTGGGACTCGATTGATCCTGCCAGCAGCCTGGGACAAAAAATTGCGCTTGTCCTCGATCTTGAAGCACTTGGCGCGAATATCTGCCTCGCCTCTGTAGACGTGGCGGATGAAAGAGGTCTGCTCGGCTTTATTGACTCGTATCGAACCGAGGGTTGGCCTGCGGTTCGCGGCATCATGCACACAGCAGGCGTACTCGATGATCGTCTGCTGCTGCAACTAGACGACTCCTCGATGACCGATGTGCTGCGTCCCAAAGTCGATGGCAGCCTGCTCCTGCACAACCATTTCAGCAACCTCGATTTTTTTGTCATGTTCTCGTCGATGAGTTCAATCATGGGCAATCAGGGGCAGGGTAACTATGCCGCTGCCAACGCCTACATGGACGCGCTGGCACACTATCGCCGCGCACAAGGTCTGCCCGCGATGAGCGTAAATTGGGCGATCTGGAATGATCTCGGCCTCGCGGTCACGTCCGGCGGTCAGATTTTGGCGAAACAACTCGCCGAAACGGGCATCGACAGCCTCAGCAACCAGCAAGGTATGGAAGCCCTGAACTCCCTGTTCTACGCGGACATCACACAAGCCGTTGTTATCCCGGCTGATTGGTCGGTATACAAGCAGATGCGGGCTGGACGAACCTATCCGCTGCTGGCAAATCTGGCGGCTCAGACATCCGCTGTTGAGGTCACGCATGTAGCCGAAAACGGTCTGCGCGAAAGCTTATTGACGATGGAAACATCTGAGCGTTGGGCGGTTATGCAGACCGCGTTACAGGAGCAAGTTGCCCAGGTTCTTAAGCTATCGCCATCACAGATTATTCCCGATCAACCGCTTGGCATGTTCGGGCTGGATTCGCTGATGGGCATGGAACTCCGCAACCGTCTGGAAGCCCGATTTGGCATAACGCTCCCGGCAACACTGGTCTGGAATTACCCGACTCTGGTGCTGATGACACCCTATCTGGCGGACAAAATGGGCGTTCCGTTGACAGCCGAAGCCGCCGTCGAAGAATCACTGGAACCCGAATTCGAGGCAGTTGGCGACCTGAACGACATCATCATTGATATTCAATCGCTTTCGGACGATGATATTCTGAAAGCCTTGATGGGAAAGAAATAATTGAACCACAGAGACACAGAGAACACAGAGCATACAAAGAGGATTTATAAATTTTCTCTGCGACCTTGCCTTTTTGCGTCTCTGCGTTAAGTCTTTGATTTTTTATGGAGAATAACCGGATGAGCAAGATTTCGGCGCGAATCGCGAATATGTCCTCGGTCAAGCTGGCGCTGCTGGCGAAGCAGATGCGGGCGCAGGTCGAGGATGTGCTGGACGCAGAACCGATTGCCATCATTGGCATGGGTTGTCGCTTTCCCGGCGGCGCGGATAATCCGGCGGCGTACTGGGAACTGCTGAAAAACAAACGGGATGCGATTACCGAAATTCCGGCGGATCGCTGGGATATTAACGCGCTTTATGACCCGGACTTCGAAAAACCGGGCAAAATGTCTACACGCTGGGGCGGCTTTATCCACGGCGATCTGGGAGGTTTTGACCCGACATTTTTCGGCATCGCGCCCCGTGAAGCGCGACAGATGGATCCCCAGCAGCGGCTCTTTCTCGAAGTCGCTTACGAGGCATTAGAGGACGCGGGACAGCTTCGCGAACAGCTTACGGGCAGCCAGACGGGTGTTTTCGTCGCCAGCTATCACAACGATTACGCGATGATGGAGTATGGTGATCCGCGTAATGTCAACGCACGCACGGTCACGGGTACGCTCCACGCGGTCATTCCTAATCGTCTGTCGTTTCTCTGGAATTTGCGCGGGCCAAGTATCAGCGTTGAGACAGCCTGCTCGTCCTCGCTGGTGGCGGTACATCTGGCCTGCCAGAGCTTGCGAACACGCGAATCTGAATTGGCGCTGGTGGGCGGCGTGAATTTGATTATCTCACCCGACCTGCACATTTCGTTGAGCAAAGGCGGTTTCATGTCGCCGGACGGTCACTGTCGCGCTTTTGATGTTGGCGCGAACGGTTTTGTGCGCGGCGAGGGCTGCGGGGTCATCGTCCTCAAACGGCTTTCCGATGCGCTCACCGATGGCGACCATATTCTGGCGCTGGTACGCGGTTCGGCGGTTAATCAGGATGGTCGCTCGAACGTTTTGAGTGCGCCCAACGGCCCGGCGCAGGAAGCAGTTTTGCGGCAAGCGTGGCAAAACGCGGGTATCGAACCCTGGCAAATCTCGCACATCGAAGCGCATGGTACTGGGACAGTATTAGGCGACCCGATTGAGGTCGAAGCGCTCGCAGCGGCAATCGGCGCACCGCGCGGGCAGCAGGTGGCGTTGACATCGGTCAAGACCAACATCGGTCATCTGGAAGCCGCCGCTGGACTTGCAGGGTTAATCAAAATCGTGCTGTCGATGCAGCATAATGAAATTCCGCCAATTATTCTTTACACAAAGCTCAACCCCTACATTTCGCTGGACAATACGCCGTTTGTGATCCCTACCGAGATGCACCCCTGGCCTGCGGGCAATCAACCGCGATTCGCTGGGGTGAGTGGGTTCGGTGTCGGCGGGACGAATGCCCATGCCGTGCTGGAAGAAGCACCAAAATTAAACATCCCCACCCCCACCCCCTCCCCATCGCAATGGGGAGGGGAGAAGGGGAGGGGATATTATCTCCTTCCGCTTTCGGGGCATAACGAAAATGCGTTGATCGCGCGGGCAGGTCAATTCCGCGATTTATTGGCAAGCGGCGCAATTCAAAATTTGCGCGATCTCACCTACACCGCCAGCGCGAAACGCAATCATTATGATTACCGCGCGGCGGTGGTCGGGCAAACGCCAGAGCAGATGGTCGAGCAGCTTGACGCTTTACTGCGCGGCGAAATGCGTCCTGAATCGGCAGCGGGGCAGGCACATCCGGTCAAATTAGCCTTCGTGTTCTCCGGTCAGGGGCCGCAGTGGTGGGCGATGGGTCGCCAACTGCTCGAAAGCGAACCTGTTTTCCGCGAGATGATCGAAAAATGTGATGCGCTGTTTAAGCAGTACGCGCCCTGGTCGCTCCTGGCGGAACTGACCGCTGAAGAAAATAAATCGCGCCTCGACCAGACCGAAATTGCTCAACCTGCGATTTTCGCGCTGCAAGTCGCGCTTGCGGCCTTGTGGCGTTCATGGGGCATCGTGCCGGAAGCGGTTGTCGGTCACAGCATCGGCGAGATCGCGGCGGCGCAGGTTGGTGGCATTTTGTCGCTCGAAGATGCCGTGCGGGTGGCCTACCATCGCGGGCGGCTGATGCAGCAGGCCACAGGTTTTGGCAAAATGGCGGCTGTCGAATTGCCCGCTGCCGAAGCGCAAAAACTGATCGCGCCTTATGCCGATAAATTGTCTATCGCGGCAGTCAACAGCCCAACTTCGTGCGTCATCTCCGGTGAGCCGGAAGCGTTGGAGAAAATTCTGGCGCAGGCGGAATCGCAGGGCATCTACCAGAAAATGATGCGCGTGAATTATGCTTTCCACAGCCCTCAGATGCAGCGTTTCCAGTCCGAGATGACAAAAATCGTCGCGTCCATCAAGACTCAAAAAGCGGCTGTCCCGGTCTATTCGACGGTACGCGGCGGCCTGAGCGAAGTGGGCGATTTTGGCGCGGGATATTGGGCGCGTAATATCCGCGAGGCGGTACGTTTCGCCGATACGATCACAGGCATGAGTCAGGCTGGATTCAATACATTTTTGGAAATCAGCCCGCATCCCGTTCTGGCGAAAGATATGGAACAAACGCTGAATGGGCAGGGTGCGATTTTCTCGTCGCTGCGGCGCAACCGTGATGAACAGGCGACCATGCTCTCGGCACTTGGGGGGTTATACGCGCAAGGATTAAAACCCGACTGGAAAGCACTCTATCCCGATGGCGGCGGTTACGTTTCGCTTCCGACCTATCCCTGGCAGCGTCAGCACTACTGGCTGGAACATTTCAGCCGCAAGAATATCCAGCGTGACGAAAACGCGCACCCGCTGCTGGGGCGACAGATTCAATCCCCTGCGCTTGAGGGCATCATCTTCGAATCGCAGTTGAGCGCGGAGTGGCCGCCATTTTTGAATGAACATCGCATTTTCGGCACGGCGATTTTGCCCGCTACCGCCTATCTCGAAATGGTGCTTTCGGCTGCGGATGCACTTGGCGCGGGTTCATATGCGCTCGAAAATGTCGCTATTCTGGAAGCCCTCCCGCTGCCAGACGAAGGTGAGCGAACCGTACAGGTCATCCTCACGACCACTGATACAGAAACAAATTTCCAACTGGTCAGCCGGAACGAAAACGGCGATTGGAGACACCACGCCGAGGGAAAAATCACGACGGTGGGCGACGTAGGGGCGCATCGCGATGCGCCCTTGCAAGACGCGCAAAATCGTTGCAACGAATCATCGTCAATTGACGAGCATTATCGCCAAATTCAGGAAAATGGGCTGGATTTTGGCGCGGGATTTCGCGGACTCGAACAGATTTGGCGCGGTGATGGCGAGACATTAGGCTTTGTGCGTCTGCCGGATGATCTGGCGAATGATGCTGGACGCTATCACATTCACCCCGCGCTGCTGGATGCCTGTTTGCAGGTTTTGACTGCCGCGCTGCCCAACGATGCCCTCTATCTGCCCGTGAGCCTGGACAATATTCAGATTTTTGAAACCCCAGGCACGATGCTCTGGAGTCACGCACAGGTCAAAAATCCAGTAAACTCGAGTGGGGTGGTCACAGGGGACATCTCGCTTTATAGCGAAGCCGGAACGCTCATCGCGCAAATCACGGGATTGCGCTTCAAACGGACGAGCCGGGAAGCGCTGCAACACGCGACACAGGAAAAACCCGACTGGTTCTACGACATCGTATGGCGCGAATCGCCTCCACAATATCAACCGCAAACGCCGGGCGAGTGGCTCATTCTGGCGGATTCCGAAGGCTTGGGCGAAGAACTGGCATCGCTGCTCCACGAAAACGGCGAAAATGTCGCTGTTGTTCCGCAAGGGCAGAATTTTGACCCGATTATCGCCAGCAAAACATGGCGTGGCGTGATCTATCTCCGCGCGTTGGGCGAGTCCACGCAGGAAGTCATCTGCGGTGGTGCGCTGCAAGTGGCACAGGCGCTCGTCAAAAATGGCAACGCGCAGGCGTTATGGATGGTCACACAACGGGCGATGCCTGTAGCCGATACTGCCGTATCGAGCGTGGCACAGGCGACCTTGTGGGGCTTCGGCAATACGCTGGCGCTGGAATATCCCGACCTGCGCTGTGTTCGCGTTGATCTCGACACCACTGACGGCAGTCACGCCCTGTTGCAAGCGATTAGCGCAAATGACAATGAAGATCGAATCGCATTTCGCGACGGGAAGCGCTATGTGGCACGGTTAATCCCCACCCCTACCCCCTCCCCATTGCAATGGGGAGGGGACGCATCGCGAGGGGAGGGGACGAGTCATGCGTCGCCCCTACAAGGCACACCGACTACCCTCGACATCACCGAGCGCGGCGTTTTTGATAATCTGGCACTGCGCCCCATCGAACGGCGCTCACCGGGGCCAGGTGAAGTCGAAATCCGCGTTCACGCGACAGGCTTGAATTTCCGCGATGTCCTGAAGGCGCTCGGTGTGTATCCCGGCGATATGAGCTTCTTCGGTGACGAATGTGCTGGGGAAGTCGTGGCGGTGGGCGAGGGCGTTGAGCATCTGCACGTCGGCGACCACGCGCTCGGAATCGTCGCGAACGGCTTTAGCAGCTACCTCACCACACGCGCCGATTTCATGGTGCATATGCCGGAAAATATGAGCTTTGAGGAAGCGGCTACGATCCCGATCACCTTTTTGACCGCGCATTATGGGCTGCATCACCTCGGCCATATGCAGGCGGGTGAGCGCGTCCTGATCCATGCGGCGGCAGGGGGTGTCGGCATGGCGGCGGTACAGTTGGCGCTGCAAGCCGGAGCAGAAGTCTTTGCTACCGCCGGAAATGACGAAAAACGTGCTTTCCTGCGTTCATTGGGCGTACAGCATATCATGGATTCGCGTTCGCTCGATTTCGCTGACGAGATTATGACCCTCACTAACGGCGAAGGCATTGATCTGGTTCTGAACTCACTGGCAGGAGAATTCATCCCCAAGAGCCTATCGGTTTTGCGGGCAGGTGGGCGCTTCCTGGAAATCGGCAAAACGGACATCTGGAATGCCGAACAAGTTGAGGCTTTCAACCCCGGTACGGCCTACCACATTATATTTCTAGGCGAACTGTATGTTACGCAGCGTGATCTGATCCGCGCGATGCTGCTGGACATTGTCGAAGCCATCGAAACAGGTGCGCTGAGTCCGCTGCCACGACAGGTTTTCTCGATTACAGATGTGGTCGGCGCGTTCCGCTACATGGCGCAGGCGCGGCACATCGGCAAAATCGTCGTAATACAACCTCACCCCCAACCTCTCCCCTTGCAAGGTGAGGGGCGAAGGGGAGGGGTTATTCAACCCGATGCCACCTATCTCGTCACGGGCGGGTTGGGCGGACTCGGCTTGCTGGCGGCGCGTTGGCTGGTCGATCAGGGTGCGCGGCATGTCGCGTTAATGGGTCGGAGCGAACCATCGGACGCGGCGCGTGAAGCCATCCATGACATGGAAACAGCAGGCGCACAAATTTTTGTCGCGCTGGGTGATGTCGCGAATCAGGCCGATGTCAGCCGAATTTTGGGTGAAATCGGCGCACCGCTGCGAGGCATTATCCACACGGCGGGTGTCAATGATGACGGTGTGCTGCTCCAGCAGGATTGGTCGCGCTTCGAAAAAGTAATGAGTCCCAAAGTCGATGGAACGTGGAATCTCCATCTTCTCACACTCGATCTGCCATTAGAATTCTTTATAGTGTTCTCATCCATCGCGGCGAATCTCGGCTCGGTGGGGCAGATTAATTATGCGGCGGCGAATGCCTATCAGGATGGCTTCGCGCACTGGCGGCGAGCGCAGGGTTTACCCGCCACGTCCATCAATTGGGGCGCATGGGACAATGTTGGTATGACGGCACGACTGGATAACCGCGATACTCAACGCCATGAAAAGCAGGGCATTGGTATCATTCCGGCAGAGTCAGGAATGCAAGCGCTGGGCGATATTTTGCAGCGCAATCCGGCGCAAATCACGGTTTCGCCGATCAACTGGCGCGTGTTCGAGAGCAGCGCACCGCTGTTTAGCGAGATGACCCGCGAAAAAGCCACGCCCGTTCGTACCGAAACCGCGCCGCGTGAGCCGGAACTGCGGCGAAAATTGAACGAAGCGCCGCCGAGCAAATATCGCAGCATTTTGCAGGCGCACATTCGCGAACAGGCGATGATCGTCCTGGGGCTGCCATCGTCCATGACCATTGATGCGCGTCAGCCGCTGAACGAACTCGGCCTCGATTCGCTGATGGCCGTCGAGCTGCGCAACGCACTTGGCCGCAGCGTGGGTGCGACTTTGCCCGCGACGCTGCTCTTCGATTATCCAGTCATCGACGCACTGGCGGATTATCTGGCGAACGATGTGCTGAAATTGCAAACCATCGCCGAAAAGCCAGCCGAAGATGAAGTGCCAAACGCGAAAGCGCAAGCCGCTGCTGAAATGAACGAGCTGACCGACGAAGAAGCCGAGGCACTGCTGCTTCAAGAATTGATGAACCCGAAGAAAAAAGGGCGTTAGTTTTTATTGTATTCAGGGAGCTGCTATTTTGACTGATGCTGAAAATCTTTCGCCCATCAAGCGGGCGCTGCTGGAAATCCGCGAACTACGGGCGCAGGTGGATGAGTACGAATTCGCCCGCACCGAGCCGATTGCGATCATCGGCTTGGGTCTGCGCTATCCCGGTGATGCCAATACGCCGGAAGCGTTCTGGCAAATGCTGCGCGACGGCGTAGACGCGATCTCCGATGTGCCGCCGGATCGCTGGAATATTGACGATTTTTACGACGACGATATGAATGCACCCGGCAAAATGACCACACGCGCGGGTGGTTTTATCAGGAATATCGACCAGTTTGAACCGCAATTTTTCGGTATTTCCCCGCGTGAAGCCCTGAGCATGGATCCGCAGCAGCGCTTACTGCTCGAAGTGGCCTGGGAAGCACTGGAAAATGCCGGACAGTCGCCCGACAACCTGATCGAATCCAAAACGGGCGTTTTCGTTGGCATGAGTACCAACGATTATGGGCGGTTAGTGGCAGCGGACATCGACAATATCGACGTGTATTATGCGACTGGCAACAATTACAGTGTCGCGGCGGGGCGCATCTCTTATATTCTCGGCTTGCAAGGGCCAGCGGTCGTCGTCGATACGGCCTGCTCATCATCGCTGGTGGCGGTACATCTGGCGGCGCAAAGCCTGCGCAGCGGCGAGAGCAGCATGGCGATTGCGGGTGGGGTGAATATCATCCTCGCGCCGGAAACCAACGTCAATTTTTCGAAAGCCGGGATGATGGCGGCAGATGACCGCTGCAAAACATTTGATGCCGATGCCGACGGTTATGTGCGCGGCGAAGGCTGCGGTGTGGTCATCCTCAAGCGGCTTTCGGATGCGATCAATGATGGTGATAATATTCTGGCGCTGGTTCGCGGCACGGCAGTTAACCAGGACGGACGCAGCAGTGGACTGACCGCACCCAACGGCCCTTCGCAGGAAGCCGTGATTCGCTCGGCGCTGGAAAACGCCGGAATCGAACCAGCCGATGTCGATTATGTCGAGACGCACGGCACGGGTACACCGCTAGGCGACCCGATTGAAGTGCGGGCGCTGGCGGCAGTTCTGAGCGAAGACCGTCCGGCGGATCGCCCCTTGATGATCGGTGCGGTCAAAACCAATATCGGCCACACCGAAGCGGCGGCGGGCGCTGCCGGGCTTATCAAGCTGGTGTTATCGCTGCAACATAGCGAGATTCCACCGCATCTCCATCTGCAAAAGCTCAATCCCTACATCGGCTGGGACAAAATTCCGGTGGTTGTGCCAACGACCCTCACGCCCTGGTCTGCGGGTGATAAAAAGCGCATTGCGGGTGTGAGTTCGTTCGGCTTCAGCGGCACAAACGCGCATGTGATCGTGGAAGAAGCGTCCCCAACCCCTCCCCATCGCAATAGGGAGGGGATAAAGGGGAGGGGATTACATCTCTTGACCCTCTCCGCCAAGACCGCCGACGCGCTCACCGAACAGGTGCAGCAGATGGAGGCCTATCTCGCGGAAAATCCTGACGCTTCACCAGCAGATGTGGCCTTCACACTCAACGCCGGACGCGCACATTTTGCGCATCGACTGGCGCTGACGGCGAATTCGACAGCCCAGGCACGCGAAAAGTTGGCAGCGTTTTTGGAAACCCCTTCCGCGACTCCCCTCCCCTTGCAAGGGGAGGGGGCGGGGGTAGGGTTATTCACCGAGCAGGTGGAAACCACTGCGCCGGAAGTCGCGTTTTTGTTCAGCGGGCAGGGTGCGCAGTACATCCAGATGGGACGCGAACTCTACGAGACATCGCCCATCTTCCGCGACGCGCTGAACAAATGTGACGAAATCGCGCGGGCATACGTGCCGGAATCGTTGATTTCGGTGTTGTATCCCACCGACAACACAAACACACAATCACTGTTCGACCAAATGACCTACGCCCAACCCGCGCTGTTCGCTGTCGAGTACGCGCTGGCGACGACATGGCGAGCCTGGGGCATCGAGCCAACGATGGTCATGGGACACAGCGTTGGCGAATACGTGGCGGCGGTCATCGCAGGCATGTTCAGCCTCGAAGACGGCCTGAAATTAGTGGCGACTCGCGGGAGACTGATGGACTCGCTGCCCGGAAACGGCGAAATGGTCGCGGTGCTGGCAGACGAGAGCCGCGTCGCGCAAGCGATTGCCCCCTACGCGGATCGCGTTTCAATCGCCGCCGTCAACGGGCCGCAGAATATCACTATCAGCGGCGACGGCGCGACCATCGCGACCATTCTCGCCGAACTGAAAAAAGAGCGCATCCACGCGCGAAAATTAGCGGTCACGCAGGCATCGCATTCGCCCATGCTTAACCCGATTCTCGATGAATTTGAATCCGTCGCACGTACCGTGACCTATTATCCGGCGCAAATCGGCCTGATTTCCGGCATGACCGCCCAGCTTATCACCCGCACCGATGCGGCTTACTGGCGCAATCATACGCGGCAGGCGGTTCAGTTCTCCAAAGCGATGGTCACACTTTACGATCAGGGCTACCGTGTATTTTTAGAGATCGGCCCCAGCCCGACGCTGCTGGCGTTGGGTCGGCGCTGTGTGCCGGAAGAAGGGAGTTTGTGGCTGCCATCGCTGCGTGAAGGTTGGAGCGACTGGACGCAAATGCTCGAAAGTTTAGCGGGCTTATATATCAGCGGAGTCAACCCGAACTGGAACGGCGTTGATCGTGATTTCGCCCAACACAAACTGCCGATGCCGACCTATCCCTGGAAGCGGGCGCGTTATTGGGTCGATTCGACTCCGCAGTACCGTACAGCACAGAAGCCTGTGTGGGACGCGCTGGTCGAAAGCGGTACACGTCAGGCAGAGCAGGGGCCGCTTGATCTGGGATTGCAAAGCTATCCACTCAAATGGTGGCATCTCAACCGTTTAGCGACGGCCTATATTGGGCGCACTTTCCGGCAGCTTGGCGCATACACACAGCCCGGTGAAAGCTATTCGCTGGACGAATTGATCGAAAAATTTGGCATCCTGCAAAATTATAAGCCGCTGATGACGCGCTGGTTGAGCCTGTTAGCCGAAGATAATCTCTTAACAGAGAATGGCGGCACTTATACCAACGCCGCGCCGCTGCCGGAAGCCGATTTTGATGCGCTGTGGCAGGAAGCTGAGGATGTGCTGGCGGACATCAGGCCGTTGGCAGATTACATTGCCCGCTGCGGGGAACTATTGGCGGCAGTGCTGACAGGAACAGAAAGCCCCCTCGGAACATTGTTCCCCGATGGCCGCTATGAAACCGTCGATTTTCTCTATCACTCCTGGGCTTTGCCGCGATATTACAACAGCATCGTCCGCGCGGTGATCGAAAAAGCGGCGAGTCACGGCAAAAAACTGCGCATTCTGGAAGTCGGTGCGGGGACAGGCGGCACAACGGGGACAATTTTGCCTGCGCTGCCAGCCGAACGCACCGTTTACCACTTCACCGATGTGTCCGATTTCTTCCTGGGACGGGCGGAAGAAAGATTCGCAGCCTATCCATTCGTGCGCTATGGCATTCTGAATGTCGAGAATGACCCACAAGAGCAGGGTTATGCGGCAGGCAGTTTTGATGTCATTATCGGCGCGAATGTGCTTCACGCGACGACGGATTTGAACCAAACGCTGCAAAATGTGCGCTCGCTGCTGGCACCGGGCGGCTTGCTGCTGGTCTACGAGGCCACCGATCACCCGGCCTGGTTCGACATCACCGTTGGCCTGATTGAGGGCTGGTCGCTCTTTGAGGATAATTGGCGGCGCGATAATCCGCTGCTGACACCACAAATCTGGGCGGATGCGATGGGCGCGAACGGCTTTGAATCCGTCGCGGCTTTCCCCTATGCAGGCGCACCATCGGAAATTTTGCTGCATCACGTCATCGTGGCGCAAAATTCATCCGATCAAGCCGCACAATCCTATGTTGACGATGATGTTGTAGGGGCGCATCGTGATGCGCCCTTACGAGAGTCAACAAACACCGCAACCGCTGCTGATGCCTTGTTACAAAAGCTAAACGATTCCCTTCCAGCGGAACGTCAGGATATACTGATTGAATACGTGCGCGGTCACGTCGGGCGCATTTTGAGAATCGACCAGCCCGTTGAACGGCGGCAGCGCTTGATGGAAATCGGCGTTGATTCGCTGATGGCTGTCGAACTGCGATCCCGCGTGAGCGCAGGCGCGAATGTCACGCTGCCCTCGACGCTGATTTTCGATTATCCGACGGTTGAGGCGATTGCCGAACTTTTGGAGCGCCTCTTGTTTCAGCAGCCTGTTGACGAACAACCGCCTGAACAGGCAACGGCGGCAGAATCAGCCGAAGCGACAGATGTAGGCGATATGTCCGACGATGAAGTCGAGGCGCTGCTGATGAAGAAATTGAAAAATTTGTAACCTCACCCCCAGCCCCTCTCCGTATATAGAGAGGGGAGTCAAACATCGTAAGACGGGGCAGGGTTTTAGCAATAAGGAATATTGATGACCAACAGCAATCCCAAAGAACTCTCGCCGCTTAAACAGGCGTTCCTGGCGATTGAAAAGCTCGAAAGCAAGATCGAAGCGCTGGAAAATGAGAAACGTGCGCCTATCGCGGTGATCGGCATGGGCTGCCGATTCCCCGGCGGTGCGAATACGCCAGAGGCTTATTGGCAACTGCTGCGCAACGGCGTGGACGCGATTACCGAAATTAATCGCTGGAATATGGACGAGTATTATGACCCGGATGCAGACGCACCGGGCAAAATGTCCACACGCTGGGCAGGCCTGATCGATCAGGTCGATCAATTTGATCCTCAGTTTTTTGGCATCGCCCCACGTGAAGCGATCAGCATGGATCCGCAGCAGCGTTTGCTGTTGGAAGTGGCCTGGGAAGCGCTGGAATATGCAGGGCAAGCGCCGGATAAGCTCTACGGCAGCAAAACAGGCGTGTTTATTGGCCTGAACACCGACGATTATGTGAAGATCGAGATGGACGCAGGCGGGATCGAGCAGATCGACGCTTATTACGTTTCCGGCTATGCTCACAGCATCGCGTCCGGGCGCATCTCTTACGTTCTGGGACTGCATGGGCCGAGCATTACGCTCGACACCGCTTGTTCGTCATCATTGGTCACGACTCATCTGGCGGTGCAAAGTCTGCGCAGCGGCGAAAGTGATCTGGCGATGGCAGGCGGCGTGAATCTGATTTTAGCGCCGGACATCAGCATCGCCCTCTCGAAATATCACATGATGGCTCCTGATGGACGCTGCAAAGCCTTTGATGCCAGCGCGGATGGTTTTGTGCGCGGCGAGGGCTGCGGAATCGTCGTCCTCAAACGGCTGGACGATGCACTGCGCGATGGCGACAATATTTTGGCGGTCATTCGCGGCACGGCTGTCAATCAGGATGGCCCCAGCAGCGGCCTGACCGCACCCAACGGCCCTTCGCAGGAAAATGTGATCCGCGAGGCGTTGGCGAACGCGGGCGCACAACCCAGCGATATTGGTTTTGTCGAGACACATGGCACAGGCACGTCATTGGGCGATCCGATTGAGGTGCAGGCCATCGGCGCGGTTCTGGGCAAGCGCCGCCCCGGTGAGCCGCCACTTTTGATCGGCTCGGCTAAATCGAATGTCGGTCATCTGGAAGCCGCCGCCGGAGTCGCGGGGTTAATAAAAGCCATTCTGGTGACACAGCACGGCGAAGTCCCAGCGCAGCTCCATATCAATGAATTGAATCCCCTCATTCCCTGGGAAAATTATTCGATCACCGTGCCGACAGAACGCACCGATTGGACTCCCACCAGTGGCAAGCGTCTGGCAGGCGTGAGTTCGTTCGGCTTCAGCGGCACAAACGCGCATATTGTGTTGGAAGAAGCGCCGAAATCTAACCTCACCCTAAATCCCTCTCCGCAAGCAGAGAGGGACTTTGCACCCCCTCTCCATGCGATGGAGAGGGGGCAGGGGGGTGAGGTTGAGCGCCCATCCCACATTTTGACTCTCTCCGGGCAAGGCGAAGACGCGATACGCGAACAGGCACAAAATTATGAGCGCTACTTTGCCGAAAATCCTGATGCTGCACTGGCGGATGTGGCCTATACCGCCAACGCCGGACGCTCACATTTTTCGCACCGTTTGGGCGTGATCGCCAGCGATAGCAGCGATGCCCGCGAAAAATTGGCAGCTTTTGCGAGTGGCGAACGCGCACCAGGCATTATCGCTGGGCAGATCATGAGCGCCGACCCGCCGAAAATCGCCTTTTTATTCACGGGGCAGGGCGCACAATATATCGGCATGGGTCGCCAGCTTTACGACAGCCAGCCAACATTCCGCGCCGCGCTCGACCAATGCGACGAATTGCTGCGTCCGTATTTAAAACAGCCATTATTGTCGGTGTTGTATCCCGATGCGCAAAATTCGACGTTGTTGGATGACACCACCTACACCCAACCCGCGCTGTTTGCACTCGAATATGCCCTCGCGCAGTTGTGGATGTCGTGGGGTATCCAGCCGAATGTCGTCGTAGGTCACAGCGTTGGTGAGTATGTCGCGGCTGTGATCGCTGGCCTGTTCTCGCTCGAAGATGGCATCAAATTAATCGCCGAACGCGGACGTTTGATGGGCGCACTTCCGGCAGGTGGTCAGATGGCGGCTGTTTTCGCCGACGAAGAAACGGTCAAAAACGCGATTGCGCCCTTTGCCCGCGAAGTTTCTATCGGCGCGATCAATGGGCCGGATAACATCGTCATTTCTGGCGTGGGCGAAGCAGTTCAGCAGATCATCGCCAATCTAAAAGCGCAAAATATCAAGTCGCGCCCGTTGAACGTCTCTCACGCTTTCCACTCGCCCCTCATGGAGCCGATGCTCAAAGAATTCGAGCGTGTGGCTTCGACGGTGACATTTAATCCACCGAAAATCAAGCTGATCTCGAACGTGACCGGGCAGGCGGCAGGTAAAGAAGTCATGACTCCGGCCTATTGGCGGCGGCATGTGCGCGAAGGTGTGCGTTTTGCCGATGGCATGATGACACTGCACGAGCAGGGCTACAGCATCTTTGTCGAGATCGGCCCCAGCCCGACGCTGATCGGCATGGCGCAGCGCTGCATCCCCGAAAATGAGCAAACATGGCTGGCATCGCTCAAAAAAGGCCGCGACGAATGGGGCGAAATGCTGGCAAGCCTGGGCGAACTCTACACGCACGGCGCAAGCATTGATTGGTCAGGTTTTGACCGCGATTATTCTCGCACGAAGCTGATTTTGCCGACCTATCCGTTCCAGCGCGAACGTTATTGGGTGAAAAAGGTGGCGCATAAAGCTGCAAAATCGACCTCCGGCGTTCATCCACTTTTGGGGCGGCGGCTGCGTTCCCCGCTCAAAGATGTGCTGTTCGAGGCGGAATTCAGCGCGGATTCGTTCTCATTTTTGAACGATCATCGCATTTTCGGCATGGCGGTGCTGCCTGCGACGGCCTATATCGAGATGGCATTGGCGGCGGCGCGTGAAGTTTTCGGCGCGGGCGTGATCGAAGATTTGGAAATTCAGGAGGCGCTGGTTGTCGCCGACGACTCATCCCGCGCGGTGCAGATGATTTTGACCCCGCAAGGGCGCGACGAATTCTCGTTCCAGCTTTTCAGCGCGGCAGAAGGCACAGACGATTGGAAAACCCACGCGGCGGGTACAATTGCAAAACAACCCGCTAATGTAGGGGCGACGCATGCGTCGCCCCTACAGGACATTCAATCCCGCTGCGAGACAACGATCTCCGCCGAATCCCATTACGCTGGCCTGCGCGAAAAAGGCTTGTACTTTGGGCCAAGCCTGTTCGGTGTGCGCGAAATCTGGCGATCTGACGGCGAAGCGCTTGCGCGGATCGAACTGCCGGACTCGCTGCGACGTGAGGCGGGCGCTTATGGCATTCACCCGGCGCTGCTGGATGCGTGTTTACAGGCGATGTCGGCAGCCTTACCCGAAGATTCAGACTTATACATGCCGTTGAGCATTGACCGCATCCGGGTTTATGGTGATGTCGGCACAACATTGTGGAGTCACGCGCTTGTTGACGCTGGAACAGGCAGCAAAGAAACCTACTCGGCCAGTATCGAGGTGATGAACGATGCCGGGGAAATCGTGGCGGAAGTCACGGGCTTACGGCTCAAACGCGCTTCACGAGACGCGCTGATGCGGATCGCGCAGACGCAAGTCGATTGGCACGACTGGCTGTATCAGGTCGAATGGCAGCCAGCGCCACCCTCCAGCCTGGGCAGCGCGGCGGAACTGCCGACACCGCTGGAAATTGCTGATTACGCCAGTGGAACAGCGACAGCCTTGACCAAAAATTCCGGGCTGGTACTTTACGGACAGCTTCGGCCTAAACTCGATCTCCTGAGCGCGGGCTACATCTGGTATGCCCTCCAGCAACTTGGTTGGCAGCCACGTTCCGGCGAACATGTAACGACTGACGATCTGGCGGAAAGGCTGGGCATTCTGGACAGCTATCGCCGCCTGCTGGGGCGCTTGCTGGGGATGCTGGCAGAGGACGACGCACTAAAGTATGTCGATTCCGGCTGGCAGGTGCAGCGCCCTCCAGAGTTGATCGGCGCGGGAACATTGCAAGCGCGTTGGGAAATGCTGATCTCCCAGTATCCGATGTACGACAGCGAACTGGTTCTCACCCAGCGCTGCGGGTCGCAACTAGCGGAAGTTCTCAGCGGCGTGGCCGATCCGCTGCAAATTTTGTTCCCGGCTGGCGAACTGAGCCTGACCGAAAAACTCTATACGCAATCGCCTGTCGCCATCGCCTATAACGGATTGGTGCAGGCAGCGCTGGCGGGTATCACGCCACAAGTCCCCGAAGGCCGCAAGCTGCGCATCCTGGAAATCGGCGCGGGGACGGGCGGTACAACGGGGTTCGCGCTCAAAAATTTGCCGGCTGACCAGACCGAATACACCTTCACGGATATTTCGCCGCTGTTCACCGCCAAAGCTGCGCAGCGATTTGAAGCCTATCCCTTCATGCGTTATCAGACGCTCAACATCGAGCATCATCCAGAGACACAGGGTTTCGAGCAGGGGCAGGTAGATTTAATCCTCGCTGCCAACGTCATCCACGCGACGGCGGACTTAAAGCAAACGCTCGAACACATTCAATGGCTGCTGGCTCCCGGTGGGACGCTGCTCATGCTGGAGATGATCCGGCACGAACGCTGGGTCGATCTCACCTTTGGGCTGACCGATGGCTGGTGGCGCTTTGTCGATGACCGCGATTACCCGCTTATCACGCAGGAATCGTGGGTAAATCTGCTCGTCGAGACGGGCTTCACCGAAGCGGCGGCAGTGCCGGAAACCGGACAGTACGAACAGGCGATCATCGCCGCACGTGCGCCGCAGGACGCTAAAAATTGGCTGATTTTTGCCGATCAGGGCGGCATCGCGGAAGGTCTGGCTGATCTGATCCGGCACGATGGGGGGCAGTGTACGCTCGTCTGGCCCGGTGCGGATTACGCCGCGTTCGACGAAGGCACATTGTTTATCGACCTCTCACGGCCTGAGCATTTCCGGCATATCGTGAGCAATGCCGCTGAACCCTTCACAGATGTTGTTCATTTGTGGAGTCTCGATCTGCCATCCGCTGAGGAATTGAACGCGGAGGCGCTCGAAGCCGCCGAGGAATGGGCGGTGGGCAGCGCACTCAATCTGGCACAGGCATTGGTTGAACATGGCGGTTATGCGCCGCGCCTGTGGCTAGTCACAAGCGGGGCAATGCCCATTGGCGGCGAGTCGCTGGCGGTTGAGCAAGCGCCAATCTGGGGTTTAGGCAAAGGTATCACACTGGAACACCCGGAACTGCGCTGCAAACGGATCGACCTCGACCCGAATGGCGGCGATATTCACGCGATCCTCGACACCCTGTGTACGGATGACGATGAAGACCAGATCGCCTTGCGAGGAGATACCCGCTATGTCGCGCGGCTGACACGCTATGAAGCGCAAAACACCGATCTCGTAGGGGCAGGTCTGAGACCTGCCCTTACAGAAGATATGCCGATGCGGCTGGACATATCTGAGCGCGGTGTGCTGGATAACCTGACGATGCGGCCAATCGAGCGACGCGCCCCCGGACGCGGCGAAGTCGAAATCCGCATCTACGCGACAGGTCTGAATTTTAAAGATGTCCTGAACGCGATGGGCATGTATCCCGGCGATGCGGGCTTATTCGGCGGCGAATGCGCGGGCGAGGTCGTCGCGGTGGGCGCGGACGTGACCGATTTGCAGGTGGGCGATGCGGTGATGGCGGTGGCTGGTGGCAGCTTTAGCACCCATGTCACAGTTTCCGCGCAGTTAGTCGTGCGCAAACCCGACTTCCTGAGCTTTGAGGACGCGGCGACCATTCCGATTCCATTCCTGACCGCTTATTTCTCGCTCAACCATCTGGCGGGAATGCAAGCGGGTGACAAGGTGCTGATCCACGCGGCGGCGGGTGGTGTCGGGCTGGCAGCGGTACAGTTGGCGCGGCAGGCCGGGGCGGAAATCTTTGGCACAGCAGGCAGCGACGAAAAACGCGCTTACCTGCAATCGCTCGGCGTACATCACATTATGAACTCCCGTTCGCTGGATTTTGTCGATGAAATTCAGGCGATCACGAACGATACAGGTGTGGACATTATCCTGAATTCGCTGGCTGACGAATTTGTACCCGCCAGCTTTTCGGTGCTGGGGAAGGGTGGGCGCTTTCTGGAAATCGGCAAGCGCGGCATTCTGAGCCATCGCGAGGCCAAAACCAAACGACCCGATGCGGCCTACTTTGTGATCGACTGGACGAATGAGATTCGCGAAGAACCCGCGCTGATCCGTTCGATGCTGGTGAACATCGTGGCTGGCATTGAGGACGGTTCGCTGCAACCCCTGCCCAAACAGGTCTTCTCCATCTCGGATGTCATCGATGCCTTCCGCTATATGGCGCAGGCAAAACATATCGGCAAAATTGTCGTAACACAAGATCCCCTCTCCTTCGCTCCTCCCCTTGCAAGGGGAGGGGTTGGGGGTGGGGTTATTCAACCTGATGCCACCTATCTCATCACCGGCGGGCTGGGCGGACTCGGCTTGCTGCTGTCACGCTGGCTGGTCGAGAAGGGCGCTCGAAATCTGGTCTTGATGGGACGTAGCTCGCCTAGCGAAAACGCGCAAAAAATCATTCAGGAATTGGAAAAATCCGGCGCACAAATCGTCGTCGCGCGGGCGGATGTTTCCCGCGAATCCGATGTCGCGGGTGTGCTGGAGGATATTCAACGCAATATGCCGCCGCTGCGAGGCGTGATTCATGCGGCGGGTGCGCTGGATGACGGCACGCTGATCCAACAAAATTGGTCGCGTTTTCAGACCGTCATGAAATCAAAAATTCAGGGCGCGTGGCATCTGCATCATCTGACCCGTCACATGCGGCTGGATTTCTTCGCGCTGTTTTCGTCCATCGCCTCGCTTTTCGGCTCACGCGGGCAAAGCAATCACGCCGCCGCCAACACGTTTATGGACGTTCTGGCCTATCATCGCATTGAACAGGGTTTACCCGCGATCAGCATCAACTGGGGCGCATGGGCAGAAGTCGGCGCGGCAGTCGATTACAACGTCAGTGAACGTGTAGGGGCGCGGGGCATCAGCCTGATGAACCCAAACGATGCGCTGCAAACGTTCGAGAACTTGCTGGCAGGTTCGCCACCGCAGATCGGCGTGACTCCCGTCGATTGGTCGATCTTTATGCAGCAGTTCGATTCTCCGCCGCCGTTTTACGCCGAAGTCGCTCGCGAACAATCCCGCAAGCCGATTGTTCATACGGAAGCGGACGCGCGGGCAGCGGTAGTCACGACAACTGCGCAGCCGGATATTCTGCGTCGAATCAGTGAAGCTGTTCCCGGCAAAAAGCGGACAATTCTCGCGGCCTACATTGGCGAACAAGCCGCAAAAGTGCTAGGTTTAGAGTCAGCACGGCGCATGGATGAAAATACGCCCTTAAGCGCAATGGGGCTGGATTCGCTGATGGCTGTCGAGCTGCGCAATTTGCTCGGCGCGGGGCTGGGGCTGAAACGCGCACTCCCGGCAACATTGGTGTTCGATTACCCGACGATTCAGGCCATTACCGATTATCTGGCGCGGGAATCACTGGGATTAACCGACGAATCTGTAGGGGCGCAGCGTGCTGCGCCCGAAGCACCCGCCAGCGAAACCACGCTGGGCATGGTAGACAATCTTTCCGATCTTTCGGACGAAGAAGTGGATCGACTTTTTGAAGAACAGCTAAAACGGATGCAAAATGGCGACGAGTGATTTTTTAAAGCGTATCAGCGAACTCTCTCCCAAGCGATTGGCGCTGCTGGCGCTGGAATTGCAAAACAAGCTGGATGTGGCGGAGCGCCAGAAAAATGACCCGATAGCCATCATCGGCATGGGTTGTCGGCTGCCCGGTGGCGCGAATACCCCCGATGAATACTGGGAGCTGCTGCTCAACGGCGTGGACGCGATCACCGAAGTGCCGCCGGATCGTTGGGATGCGGACGCGAATTTCGACCCCGACCCCGAAGCCATTGGCAAAATCGCCACACGCTGGGGTGGCTTCATCCAGAATGTCGATCAATTTGACCCGCAGTTTTTCGGGATCGCCCCGCGCGAAGCGATGAGCATGGATCCCCAACAGCGGATGCTGCTCGAAGTCGCCTGGGAAGCGCTGGAAAATGCGGGTTACGCGCCGGATAAACTGGCCGGAAGCGCGACAGGCGTTTTCGTCGGCATCTGCAACGGCGATTATTATCACCTCATCACCGAGGCAGGCGGCGACAATATCGACGCTTATCTGGCGACAGGCAGCGCCCACAGTGTCGCATCCGGGCGCGTATCCTACGTGCTGGGCTTGCAAGGGCCGAGCCTGTCGGTTGATACCGCTTGCTCCTCATCGCTGGTGTCAATTCATCTGGCGGTGCAAAGCCTCCGCACGGGTGAATGCGATCTGGCGCTGGCAGGTGGCGTAAACCTTGTCCTGGCGCTGAACACGACGATGGCGCTTTCACGCGCAGGCATGATGGCCTCGGATGGTCGCTGCAAAGCTTTTGATTCACGCGCTGACGGTTTTGTGCGTTCGGAAGGCTGCGGGATGATCGTCCTCAAGCGGCTCTCGGAAGCGCAAAAAGATGGCGATAATATTCTGGCGGTGATTCGCGGCTCAGCGATTAATCAGGATGGGCGCAGCAACGGTCTGACCGCGCCCAATGGCCCCTCGCAGGAATCGGTGATTCGCGCGGCACTGGCGGATGCGAAAATCGAGCCGAGCGAAGTCAGCTATATCGAGACTCACGGCACAGGCACATCATTGGGCGATCCGATTGAGGTGCAGGCGCTCGGTGCAGCCATCGGGCGGGCGCACACGGCTGAAAATCCGCTGATGATCGGCGCGGCCAAGACCAATCTCGGCCATCTGGAATCGGCGGCAGGTGTGGCCGGACTCATGAAGCTGGTTCTGATGCTCCAGCATGGCGAGATTCCGCCCCATTTGCATCTCGAAGAATTGAGTCCTTTCATTCCCTGGGGCGATTTCCCGGTGATCGTGCCGACGGAGCGCACAGCATGGAACGGCAAGCGCATCGGCGGCGTGAGTTCGTTCGGCTTCAGCGGCACGAACGCGCATTTGATTTTGGAAGCGGCACCAGTCCCCACCCCCAACCCCTCCCCATCGCAATGGGGAGGGGAGAAGGGGAGGGGATTAAATCTCCTCGCCCTCTCAGCGAAATCCGAAAACGCGCTCAAGGAATTAGCCTCACGATACGTCGATTATTTCGCCGTGAATCCCGATGTGTCGCTGGCGGACGCGGCCTATACCGCCAACATCGGACGCGGACATTTCGCGCACCGCCTGACACTCACGGCAGCATACGCGGGACAGGCGCGGGATACGCTGGCGGCATGGCTGAATAACGCTGGCGGTGCGTCCGAAAACACAAGCGAAATTATCGCCGGACAGGGACGCGGACGGCCTGACATCGCATTCCTGTTCACGGGGCAGGGTGCGCAATACGTCCAGATGGGACGGCAGCTTTACGAGACCGAGCCAGTTTTCCGCGATGCCATCAACAAATGTGATGAGTTAGCACAACCTCAGCTTAAACAATCGTTGTTATCGGTGTTATACCCCGAAAACGACGACGCATCGCCCATCCAAGACATCGAATACGCCCAGCCCGCGCAGTTTGCGATTGAATACGCGCTGTCGGAACTGTGGCGCTCGTGGGGCATCGAGCCGACAGTCGTCATGGGTCACAGTGTCGGCGAATACGCGGCGGCAGTGGTCGCCGGGATTTTCAGCCTTGAAGATGGCCTCAAGCTGGTCATCGCGCGTGGACGTTTGATGGCGACCACAGCGCCGGGGTCGATGGCAGCCGTTTTCGCGGATCGTGAGCGAGTCGCGGTGGCGATTGCACCCTATAAAGGCAAGGTCTCGATTGCCTCGCTGAATGGCGCGGAAATCACCGTCATTTCCGGCGAAAAAGAAGCGATTCAAGCCGTCATTGATGACCTCAAGCCGCAAAAAATCCGCGCCCGTCGTCTGGAAGTTTCGATTGCCGGACACTCACCGCTGATGGATCCGATTATCGCCGAATTTGGCCGCATCGCCGCCACTGTGACCTATTCACAGCCGCAAATTGAGTATGTTTCCGGCATGACCGGGGGCTTCGTAAAAGATATTCCCCGTGCCGATTATTGGCGGCGGCATCTGCGCGAAGCGGTGCAGTTCTACCCGGCGATGCAAACGCTGCATCACAATAACACCAGCGTTTTTGTCGAGATCGGCCCTGCGCCGGATTTGCTGTCGTTGGGCCAGCGCTGCCTGCCGGATGGTTATGGCCTGTGGCTGCCATCGCTGCGTCCGGGGACGGAAGACGGACCGCAGATGTTCAAAAGTTTATCGGCGCTCTATGTCAACGGCGCAAATGTCGATTGGTCGGGCGTTATTCGCCACGAACCGCACCAACGCCTGCCGCTGCCAACCTATCCATTCCAACGCCAAAGCTATTGGTTCCAGGTCAATGCTCCCAAGCGTCCGGCTCACCGTACCCAGTCCGGCGATTCGCATCCGCTACTGGGTCAGCGTTTGCGCTCGTCAGTCATCAAGGACATTGTGTTTGAGACGCACCTGGGCGCGACATGGCCTTCCTTCCTCGATCACCATCGCATCTATGGCATCGTGATTTTGCCGTCGCCTGCCTATCTGGAAATGGCGCTCGGCGCGGCAAAAGAAGCCTTTGGGCGCGGGTCGTACAGTGTGCGCGATTTCACGATTCAAGAAGCGCTGGTGCTGCCCGAAGATGGCGAACGCACAATCCAGATTGTGTTATCACCGATGGCAAACGGCGCATCATCATTTCAGGTTTTGAGCCTCGTTGATGAAGTCTGGAAACTGAACGCCACCGGCAACCTCACCCTAAATCCCTCTCCGCAAGCAGAGAGGGACTTCACACTTGCGCCCATGCAGGAAGTTTTTGAACCCGGCGACGTGCAGGCGCGATGCACCGAAGAAATCTCCGGCGAGGTCTATTACGACAAAATCCGTGCGCTGGGGCTGGAATTCGGCTCCGATTTTCGCGGCATTACCCGGCTGTGGCGGCGCGATGGTGAAGCACTCGCCGAAGTCCGCTTGCCGGATGCGCTGAACGCCGAAGCCGGACAATATGGCATTCACCCGGCCTTTTTGGATGCCTGTCTCCATTTACTCGGCGCACCGCTGCCGGATGATGATCTGGAAACAGCCTATCTGCTCATCGGCATCGAAAGTTTTCAGCTTTATCGCTCACCGGGCAAAATGCTCTGGAATCATACCGTGATTGAAGAACCCCTCTCCATCTCCCCTCCCCTTGCAAGGGGAGGGGCTGGGGGTGAGGTTTTTACCGGAACGGTGAAGCTGTATGACGAATATGGCGATCTGGTCGCGGAAATCGGCGGCTTGCAGTTGAAACGCGCCGGACGTGAAGCGCTCATGCGTGCCGTCCACCGCCGCCCCGACGATTGGTTCTACGAGGTCGCGTGGGAAGAAAAGCCGCACCCGAACCCGATTATGGTAACAGGTTCAGCCGCACATTTGCCCACACCCCCGGAACTTGCCGAAAAGCTGCAACCGCTGATGACGCAACTCAGCATCGAGCGCGGGCTGGATGATTATCCGACGATGAATCAGGCTGTAGATGAGGTCGGTGCAATTTATATCGCGCGGGCGTTGGCTGCATTGGGCTGGGATTTTCATGTGGGCTGCCGCATTTCCGCCAGCAGCCTGATGGATCAAGCCAAACCGCAGCACCGCCGTTTCCTGAAGCGACTGCTCGATATCCTGCGCGAAGATGGCATTTTGCGCCGCGTGGGGGATGAGTGGCACGTCATGGAAGTACCGGAAAATATGGGCGATCCCCAGGCCGCCATGCACGAACTGATGGCACAGTACCCGGATTACCGTTCGCAGTTGGTGTTGATGGAGCGCTGCGCCTCACAGCTTGCCGAGGTCTTGAGTGGTCAGATCGACCCGCTGCATTTGCTGTTCCCCGGCGGTTCGCTGGATGATCTTGAAGCGGTCTATCAGGAAACACCCTATGCGCAGGTCTATAACACCCTGATTCAGGAAGCTATCCAGACGGCGCTGCAAAACCTGCCGCAGGAACGCCAGTTACGCATCCTCGAAATCGGCGCAGGGACGGGCGCGACAACCGCCTATGTCGTGCCGGTTTTGCCCTCCAAGCACGTCGAATATGTCTTTACCGATCTCTCGCCGCTGTTCCTGGAACATGCTAAAGAAAAATTCCGCGATTTCCCGTCGATGCGCTACCGTCTGCTGGACATCGAGCGCGAACCAACGATACAGGGATTCGCGCCACAGTCCTTCGACATCGTGATCGCCGCCAATGTCCTACACGCGACGGCGGATTTGCGCCATACGATGGAGCATGTCAAGAGCCTGATCGCACCCGGTGGCCTGGTCATGATTCTTGAAGGTCTGAAAGCCGCGCGTTGGGTTGACCTCACATTTGGCATGACCGAAGGCTGGTGGAAATTTACCGACACCAAGCTGCGCCCGGATTATCCGCTGCTGTCGCGTTGGGGTTGGCTCGATCTGCTCCGGTCATCGGGCTTAAATGACGCAACCGCCATCACCAATTGGGACGGCGTGGCCGGGATGGGCATCCTGCTGGCGCATACTTCGCATATGGAAGCCTCGATGGAAACATCTGAGGTACGCGCGGCGCTCTCCGCTGAACGAACCGATTGGCTGATTTTCGCCGATAACAAGGGTTATGCCGAGGCGCTGATTAACCGCTTGAGTGCGCGTGGCGAAATTGGCGCGGTGGTTTTGCCGTCCGATCATTATCAGTCCTTGCATCATAGCTGGACAGTGAACCCGGCCAATCCCGATGATTTCCGGCGGTTGATCGAGGAAGCCAATCCACAGCGCGGCGTGGTTGTTATCACCTGCCAGTGGAGCGACGAAACCACGCTCGATACGCTGAAGGGCGAAATGAATCGCTATTCGGCTGAAGTGCTGCATCTCGCCCAGGCGATGGCAGCATCCGAGCAAAAGCCCATCCTGTGGCTGGTGACGGAAAGTGCGCAGGCCGTCGATAGCGCACCGAACGGCTTCTCGCTGGCGACGATGTGGGGATGGGGGCGGGTGATCGCGCTGGAGCATCCTGAAATCTGGGGCGGCGTGATTGACATCGACATGCGCGATGCGCCCTATATCAGCGCTGCCGAAATTTTCACCGAAATCACACAGCCCGATGGTGAAGATCAAATGGCATGGCGCGAAGGCAGGCGTTATGTAGCGCGGCTGGCACCCCACCCCTTCGCCCCTCCCCTTGCAAGGGGAGGGGTTGGGGGTGGGGTTTTGCAGCCCGATGCCTCCTACCTCATCACGGGTGGGCTAGGTGGCCTGGGGCTGAAAGTCGCCCGCTGGATGGCTGAAAATGGCGCGGGTCATATCGTCCTCACTGGACGGCGCGGACTGCCACCACGCGAAAACTGGGATTTGGCAGACGAAACCATCCAGCCGCAAATCCACGCCATCCGCGAGATCGAGAAACTGGGTACGCAGGTCATCGTCGAATCAGCCGATGTGAGCGACATGGGGCAGATGCGAAAAATCTTCGCCCGTTTCGATCACGGATTGCCGCCACTGAGAGGTGTCATCCACGCGGCGGCGGCACTCGATTTCTGGCCTGTGCAGGATATGCCTCTGGACGGCGTAAAGTCCATGTTCGCCCCCAAAGTGATGGGGACATGGATACTGCACGAACTCACGCAGCATTTGTCGCTCGACTTCTTCGCCCTGTTCTCGTCCACGACGGCGCTGTGGGGCGTAACCAACATGGCGCATTATGCCGCTGCCAACACCTTCATGGACAGCTTCGCCCATTACCGCCGAGCGCTCGGCCTGCCAGCCCTCAGCATCAATTGGGGAACGTGGGAGGAAATGCGCGTCGCTTCGGCAGAAGATCAGGAATCCATCGCTCAGTTTGGCCTCAAAAAGATGCCATCCGATCAGGCGTTGGCGATTCTCGGCGATCTGATCTCCGGCACAGATGTGGCTCAGATTGCGGTTGCGTCGGTGGATTGGGCAGCGCTCAAGCCCCTGTATGAAGCCCGTCGCGAACGGCCATTTTTAGCGCTGGTCGGCATAAAACCTGTCGCTATGCCGGAAACCGAAGTAGGCAAACCGCAGTTGTTGGATGAATTGGCGAATGTCCGTGCGGAAGAACGCTACGAACTGATCGAAAACTATGTCCGTGAACAGGTGGCGCGTGTGCTAGGGATAGCCGATCCGCTGGCGATTGACGCGAGTCAGGGTATGTTTGAAATGGGCATGGATTCGCTGATGTCGGTTGAGCTAAAAGGCCGTCTGGAAAAAGTCGTCGGTCAATCCCTGCCTTCAACGCTGACGTTTAACTACCCAACTGTTGCCGAATTGACCGAATATTTTGACACCAGAGTGTTGGCGACTCCCGAACCCGTCAAAGATGCTGTCGTCGAGATTCCCAAGATTGAAACACCCACCGAAACCGACCTCAGCGACGACCTTTCGGAAGACGAACTCGAAGCGCTGTTGATGAAAAAGCTGAAGGGCTTGAAATAGAGCCTTTCAGCTTTGCTCACCCGAGTCGCGTACACGCTCCGACTGGTACAACATATCCCTGAGCAATCATAGACAAACCTAACAATAGCTATTAAGATGATTTGGGAGCTTGTTAGGCAAACAGGCTTCTAATGGAAGTGTATCTGCTTTCATGTCTATGCTGTAATGGGCGAAAATTATTTCAAACGTTCAAGCGCGTTGCTTCACCTTTCGAGCATAGGGAGCTAAAGGCTTATTATGGGGGAAATATATGTACGCGGACGAAATTACACCATTTTATTTTGGTGCAGATCAAGGGCTGTTTGGCCTGTATTATACCCCGGAGACTGACAAGAAGCAGGACATGGCGATCTTATTGTGTCCATCAATGGGGCAGGAGTACATTCGCGCACATCGGACATATCGTCAGTTAGCGTTCCGCCTCGCCAGAGCCGGTTTTCCCACCATGCGCTTCGATTATTACGCATCCGGCGACTCGGCGGGGGACGACAGCGAAGTCAGCATCGTCCGTTGGCAGGCCGATATTTCGACAGCCATTGCTGAACTCAGGCAGCGCAGCGGGGTCGAGCAGGTTTCGCTCATCGGTTTGCGGCTGGGCGCGAGTTTAGCGGCGCTGGTTGGTGCGCAGCGCCAGGATATTGTCCGGCTTGTTGCCTGGGAACCTCTGGTCAGCGGGAGCGATTTTGTCGAGGAGCTGATCGAGCGGCATCAGAATTGGTTATATTATTTCCTCAACAAGCCTGCTACGGGTGCAAAACATGAAAATCTTACGGAACTGCTGGGCTTCACATTTACGCAATCCCTGTTTGATGAGTTAAACGCTCTTGATCTGCTTGCCCTCCGGCAAAAACCAGCACAAAATATATTAGTGATTGAACGTGCGACACAGCCTCTCACGGGAAAATTCCAAGCTCGGTTGGAAAGTCTGGGATCTGCGACTCAATATCAAGTGGTTGAAGGGCCGCAAATCTGGACAGAAGACCCGGACAAAGCGTTGATCCCACAGCAGGTGTTGCAAGCGATTATTAACTGGATAACCACCTTTGGATAACCATCTTTGGATAACGACTTTATGAGAGAAGAAGCGCTGTTATTAGGTGAATATAAATCCCTTGCTGGCATCATCACTATTCCCGAAACGCCCAACGGGGCGGCGATCCTGCTGCTCAATGCGGGAATGATTCATCGCATCGGCCCCAACCGCATTTATGTCAAGCTGGCACGTCAACTGGTGAAACTGGGATTCACGGTACTGCGTTTCGATCTTTCCGGCATTGGTGATAGCAAGGTTCGCCCCGATAACCTGCCGTTTGAAAAGAGCAATATTGACGATACCCGGCAAGTCATGGATTATGTTCAGCAAACACACGGAATCGACCAGTTTTTGCTCATCGATCACTGTGCTGGAGCTGTCACTTCATTCTGGACATCGCTTGAAGACTCGCGCGTGATTGGTATCGGGCTGCTCAACCTGGAAAGTGGCGATCAACAGTGGGATTTATACGACCATAAACGCAAGGTTAGCCGCTTTTATGGGAATTATTATACTAAAACGGCGGTCACTGATTGGTCACGGTGGAAGAAACTGCTCACGGGTAAAGCCGATTACACCAGCATTACACGCAATATTTTCCGAGATTTTTTCTGGAATAAAGTCTCGAATACCCTATTTCGCTATCGAAATAAGGTTGCCAAAAATCATCAGGTCGGTGATGCCTGGTACAACGTGTTCATGAATGGGCTGGAATCACTGGCGGCGCGTAACATTCGTATACTGATGGTTTATGCCGAAGGCAGCACAGGGATGGAGCGCATCGAGCTTCTCGTCGGCCCCAGTCTGCGGGCTATGAAAGAATCCGGCAAACTCCAAATGAACATCATTAAGGGGTCTGACCACACCTTTACGCTGCTGCATACCCAGGAAGCTCTGTTCAATGTGCTTGAAACGTGGAGTCAAGACGTTGTAGGCGAACGGATGCAGCCGATTTAACCCTCTTTATGCGATCCATTGCTTTTGCGCTTCTGTGCCTCTGTACTTCTATGCTTCTAAGTGCAACCACAGAAATTATGGGGGTGTTTTCCGTAGGGGCACGATGATGCCGTTTAAGAATTAAATACGGATAACGCGAGACCGTTTTCGTAGGGACACGATGTATCGTGTCCTGATGATGCGTACCAATTGCCAGGAAGACGCGCGTCCTGTCATAGGTTTTAGATGGCGGGAAAGGGCATGATGAATCATGCCCCATATGCACCAACTTAAGAGACCTGCCGGAGAGACTGAAAGGTCAAAGGATGGAGAGAACGGCAGGACATGCGGGAGGTGGCGGGCAAGAGATGGGCGAGACGGCGTAAA
>JALHNB010000058.1:0-12320 GCA_022843745.1 Anaerolineae bacterium
TGAATGGCATGGCTGGGAACCAATGGGCATGATGCCGCCGTTGTCTGTGGATGAAAACGGGAACGATGTCACTGACGAGACTTATAACCCAGATGAATGGGACGCCTTCGACTATAGCGGACATAGCGGCCAATCCGTTCTAGCTAAGGATGCTCAGAATTTAGCCGATGCACTTGAAAGGGCATTGGACGATATTTCCGACATGCCAATCGGACACCAATACATACATCCAACGGCTGCGCCGCTAATTGACTATTGGAGTGGTAAAGAGAATAAAGACTACATGCGAGGATTTATTGCATATTGCAGACAAGGCGCGTTCACAATAGCCTGATGACCAGCTCCGGGCGTGGGGCAGCAGCTTGAAATGGAAGTGAAGGTAACATGATGACCCAGCGGCTCTACCGAATGTTATGGTTACAAAAAGAGGGTTATAAGTCGGATAATGTTTTTGGCTGGGCACGCCAAAACTTTGAAAACTTGAGACAACAATACCCTCACTTGTATCCAAATGAGCTAACCATCTATACCGATAGTCCATATGATCCAATGATTGAGGTTTTGACGCTCACCAAGTACCTCCAGCTAAGCAGAGAACATAGCATTTCGATTAGCAATACCATCACGCAATGGCTCAAAGCAAACAAATACATCACATCCGATTCAGAAATTGATGTTTGGGAGATGGTTTACCCAAAGTACTAATTAAATGCCAAGAGCAGCGAACTTTCACCAATGGCAGCAGATTGAGAACGTAGCTTAACACCTTGTAGGAGATGAAATGAACGAATTGACAGAGGAACAAGCCGTCGCGATAACGACGCTTCAGGGCATGATTAAAACCATGATCCATCTAGGTTTACGACCCGACGTGATTCAGCAGTATGTTGATAGGGCCTATGTCGAAACCCCAGTAGACTACATCAATCAGGCGATAGAGACCGCCCCGGATGCTTCTGATAATCAGGAATATGAGGTTCCCTATCCGCATATGAAAAACGAGCCGAAAGAATCCGGCACAGATGAGACGCCCGACGACGGTCAATAACTTTAGGTATGCCAGGAAGGGCGGTTCTGTCTCGACAACTTACACCGCCGCCCCTGTATTCCAATCTAACCGATGATCAGAAAGAAAGGACTTATTTTATATTATGCCAGATTCGAAACGACCTTGCACGATTACCGCGCTGCTGCCGAGCTGGAAACGGTTCAGGCATCAGCGCTCAGGCCGGACGATTGACTTTAATCCGGCGAATCCTGAACATCGCGACCTGATGTTCTATTATGAAAAAAAATCCCCAATTGGCAGGACATTTCCGTACAATTTTGTGATGAGTATGAGGAGACAAAATAATTATGACCCGCAAAGCACAACCCGACCTGACTCCCGACGAACATTATCTGACCATCTATCCTGACATTAACCAGATCAGCAGCGAGTGCGATATTTGCCCGCACTATGACCTCGAATATGATTACTCAAAGCATTTGATTCAGCGGGCAATATGCAGGCCATCGAGGATTACAGCGACGACGCTTAAACCGTCACTACCTATACTGGTCACTTCTAAGAAGTCATGACAGTAGTATAAAGAAGCTGCTGACCCCCTCCTCCACTCGTAGGTCAAATTTAGCGGCTCAGGCGGAAAGTTTAGCGAGCGCACTGGAAATGGGACACTTATTACACGATTCGCCCTTTTTATAGCCTCCATAAATTCCACAAATTGCTTGTACATTCCCTTTGTGGGACGGCAAAAGTTCGAACCCAGGCGCGAAATTGCGTGTTCTCAGGCGAAAATCGACACTCTATCGTCCCACTCCTATGGCGTCCCATTTTTATGCCTACTTTGCTTGAAAAAGTAGGCATAAACTCAGCAAATTCAAACGTTTTACATGCACATGCTCTCTATAGTGAGCAGCGGCATGAAAAACAATACCTACGAACGACAAATCTACGATTTTATCGTTGAATATCAGGCGCGAGAACGTTATCCGCCAACCATTAGTGAGATCGCCGCCCATATCGGAGGTTCTACAGGCAACACCTGGCGTTATCTGAATATTCTGCGGGCGCGTGGTCTGATCGACTGGCAGCGCAAAAAGCCGCGCACAATTCGGGTGATTGGGCCGTTTAAGTAGGCGCGATTGATTGGACACCGCCTAAGTTTCGCACGATCCACATCACTGGGGAATATCGGAGAGGTTGACCATTCGGCTAAGTTGAAATAGGTCTATCGACCCATGTATCCAATCTGAAGAGAGTTATCGTTAGGCTATGGTGGGGTGTCCTTATTCAGTGAACCCACCTTCAATAGTGAGTAACCTTTTCGCCCTACCCTAGCAGCTTCTTTCACGCCCAGCCTGTCAGGAGGTACTCAAGAAATTATCTGCACTATTCAATTATTTTTTAATCTGAACTATGACAAACTCACACTTACAAATGATTTACGATTTTATCGGCTCTCATTGGGAAGAACACGGTTATGCACCCACGCCACAGGAGATTGCCACACATTTTGAGCTGTCAAGGAAAAGTGCGCAGAAATACTTGGACTTGCTCAGAGCGCGTAATGTTATTGAATGGGAATCCCATCAGCAGCGCACGATCCGGGTGATCGACAAGCTGATAGAGTCCACATTTAAATCAGATTTTTTTGATTGACTGTGGGCAGTATCCCTAGCCATCAGATAGAGCCTATCCTGATAATTGATTACACCCCGGCCATGATCCCCTCAAAATAGGCAATTTCATCCGGCTTTAGTGGCCTTTGTCTGACGACAGCAAACATATTCCGCTGGCCGGATTCGTTAGTAAGAATCCGATAGACCACCACTTTCCAGCGGAATGTATAGACGATGCTGAACTCAGCACCCACGGGCAGCAGGTGAACCTCATATGGCTTAACACCGAAATAGAACATCCGTGAACCACTGCCCCTGTGTTGAACGCCATCGGGAGCCGTTCCAATGTATACGGGCACCATTTGCTAACCCTCCTCATTTCCGTTCACGTTTTCAATTTTCATTCTATGCAAGGATTCATTACATGAAAATAAATTATAGCACCCTGCGCTCAGGCAAGATCACCAAGATGACCCGTGCTGATTAGGTATATCGGCCTATGTATCGAACTGAATGAGGTTATACTTAAGATGTGGTGGGGCGCTGTCTCTCACACAAGTCAGCAATTATGTTAACTTTTTGCCTGCTACTACTTACACTCCATACCCGGCCAGCTTACCCCTTCGGCTTCAGCCGCTCATTTTCTTACGCCGTTTCCAAGCTCGACTAGACATTTGTCTAGACTTTGCACAGAATTGGCTAATTACGACCCTTGTTCTATTGCGGAATTAGAACGAATGTTTTACGCTGATGCGAACATTTGTTTGGTTTCTGTAATACCAGGGGACGTCAATTGTGGATTCCGAGAAACAGGCTCGATTCGATGCGATGCTTGCCACCATTCAACAGCGATGGGGCAGCGATGTCCTCCATCAAGGACATATCTCATCGCCACGCCCCAAAGTCTCGACGGGATTTGCGGCTCTGGATGCCGCACTGGATGGCGGTGTTCCTCAAGGCCAAGCCACTGAACTCCTGGGCCGACCCACCTCTGGCATGACGACGCTGGCCTATAAGATCATCGCCAGCGCCCAGTCTGCTTCGGCTTATGGCATCTACATCGACCTGGGCAGTACCTTCGACCCGGAGTATGCCCTGCGCTGCGGGATCATATTGGAACGTCTTTTTTTAGCCCGGCCCGATACGGATGTTCAAGCGTTGGACATCGCCCGCGATTTACTAACAAGTGGCAGTGTGGCGGTGATCGCACTCGACATGGGTCAGCTTCATACCGACTCAAGTCATCTGCGACGTTTAGCCGTTGGGTTATCACGCTCAGGCTGCGTGGTGCTGTTGATGCTGACGCTGCCAGCTTCCATTCAGCCACAAATCAGCAGCCCGGCAGCCGTGCGCCTGCTGGTGGAGCGTCGCGGCTGGCTGGAACGTCAGTCGGACATTCGCGGGTATCATGTGTGCGTGACTGTTTTAAAGCATCCAACAGCGATGGGTAAACAAATTGAAATAGAGATCGACTTCGACGATAACATTGCCGGGGAGCCTGTATGATCGCCTGTATCCGACTCCCCTATTTCGTCACGACCATCCATGCTCACGATCAGCTTGACCATGAACTACGCATCATCCACGCCAGCGGTTTATCCAACTACTTCCTGATCGTGTGGGACATTGTACGCTTCGCTCGTGACAACGGCATTTTGTGTCAGGGACGCGGCTCGGCGGCCAACTCGCTGGTTGCCTATCACCTGGGTATCTCCCCTGTCAATCCGCTGGAACACGATCTGGTGTTTGAGCGTTTCCTCTCTACCGAACGGCAGGTTGTTCCCGACATTGACATCGACTTCGATGCAGCGCGACGGGAAGAGGTCATCCAGTACATTTTGATACGCCAATGGAGTTGAGCCAATGACCGCTGAAAATTTCGAAACGGCGCTGGTGCCCGTCGATCCCGATTACGTCCGCTACCGCGACAGCCTGCTCTTGACTGTCGCCACCAGCAGCGCCCGCATCTATACCGACACGTTTAAGAAGTGGGAAGCGTTCGCGGCTGTCCATGGCTTTCTACCGCTCCACATCAACCCGACCAACGTGCTGAAATTCATCGAGAGTCAGGATACGACGCTGACCACGCGCAAACGCCAGAAATCGGCCTTCTCGTCGTTAGCCAGGCATGTGTGGCTGCTGACGGGCGAGAGCCAGGACGAACGGGCGTACAAGATTATTCAGGCGACCAAATTGAGCGCAGACAAGGCGGGCGGCCAGGAACGCACGAAACAGCCGATGTCCCCCAAAGATGCCCAACGCATGATTGACCTGGAGAAGAACCCGCGCGACATGGCGCTGATCGCCCTGCTGCTCACGACAGGCATCCGCCGGGCGGAAGCGACGACACTGCTCTGGACGGACATCAACTTTGACCGGGGCGTGCTGGCCGTGCGGCACGGCAAGGGCGACAAGGCACGGGAAATACCCGTCACCGATGGGACGCTCGACAAGCTGCGCGAGTGGCAGATGATCCAGCCCACTGGCTACACACACGTTTTCACGATGCTCAAGCGCAACGGCCAGCCCGGAGCGGATACGCCGCTCACTGGCACCGATATTTATCGGGCGTGGGTGAAGTATGCGGCGGCGCTGGGGCTGGACAGCAAGCCACACGATGCCCGCCGGACGCTGATTACCGAAGTGATTCGCCGTGTCGATGTGCGCAGCGCCCAGGCCGTCGCCGGACATGCACGGGCTGAGACCACGCTGGGTTATGCGCAGGGGGTCGAAGTCGATGAGCTGCGTAAGAAGCTGAAGTTGAGCTACGGATGACTGCGATTTTCAACCGCCTCATAATCTGGCAAGCATAAAATGCAGCCTGATAGAAGCTTAGTCGCATCCTTACTAAGAGCCTATCCGAAACCCTGATATATCAGGGTTTTTTGTTGTCTGAAATCTATGCGGCTTGCCGATACCGTCTATATCGCGCATAGAGGCGATTTGACGCGAAAAACTGCCTGAGAGCCAGGAGAGAGACGCGCAAATGTGGCGACGGGCTTGTCCCGCGTGTACTTAGCGGGATGCAGCCGGGTATGGTGTGGCGGGGTGAGTGAAAATAATCACGCAACTTCGTATAGAATTCTATACCTTCCGAGATTCTATTTGAGAAAAGTCAAATATGCAAAATTGAGGGAATATCTAGAAAACCCTAAGTTGTAAGATAACGGTCATCTACTAACGAAGCGCTCAGTTTAGCTTCAGGTTCGGTTTATATTGAGTTAATACGATTTAATTCGATGTAGTTTGTTAACAACCAAGGAGAAGTAGATGAAGCTTTACAAGTCTATTGCCCTTATAGGCAGCTTGCTGGTATTTATGTTCACCCTCTTGTCAGGAATTACCTATGCTCACCAGCCCTTCTGTGAGACAGCCGATCTGACTATGGCTAATGCATGGCAGGTCCCTGATTCTGAAATATCTTATGCTTACTTTGGTAATGTCTATCCAGAATCGGATGTGGATTACTTCAAATTTGACGCTGTCGCAGGCCAAGAAGTCTTGATCAGCCTGAGTATTCCCGATATCGAGGGTCAGGAAGATTATGATCCGTCCATCGCCGTATTCGGTCCGGGCATTGAAGGCGAAGTTGAACTGCCCAAAGGTGTTACCCTGCCAGCAGGACTGGGTGCTATGATAATTCCATTGGGTGAAGAGCCTGAATACTGGTTCGAAGAATTTGGCAGGCAGTATTACTGGAACTGGGATAACTATTTCTTCGAAGCACCGGAAGACGCAACCTATACCGCCATCCTGTGGCATCCTGAACAAGAAGTGGGACGTTATTCATTTGTGATTGGTGAACGTGAAGAATTCGGCGGTGATATGCAATGTATGCAATCTCTGGCATCCTTCTGGTCGCCACTAGTTGCCGGTGAAAGCCCTTATACGGAAGAGACTCCGATGGTGACAGATGGTCACATGCCCGCAGACGGCGAGCAACATGATCACAGCAAACAGCTAAATATGAGCGGCGATTCTGCTCCAATTGTTGATTTGAGTGTAATTTCTCTGAGTGATGGTAGCTATAATGTTCGTGTACAGACCTTGAATTTTGTATTTACACCACAAAACGTTGATCAAGATCCAGTAATGGGTGAAGGTCACGCTCATCTCTATGTCGATGGTGTGAAAATTGCGCGTTTGTACGGTGAATGGTATCATCTTGACATACTTCCAGATGATGCAGAAATGATTACCGTTGTCCTCTATGCGAACAATCATCAACCTCTGGCTGTTGATGGGGTTGAAATCAGTGATCAGGTGATGGTAGCTGATTTGATGGCTAATCCCTGAGACGTAATTCTGCAATCAAAGGTTTGCTGGGGACTGTTGCGTGCTCATCAGCCCATTCGCGCTTCAGCGTTGCCCAGAAACTTTCCATAGAAGCAATTGTCGGTGCGGATCTGCGCACACAACGCTTCTGCCTGCTGGCGCGGCATGTGGACTTTGAGTGCGATTTCCGCCAAGTGATCCATCTCGGCTTCGCGCCCGTTTTCATCCGTCTTGGTCTCGGCCAGTTTAGTGGCGACGTAGTCAACACCGATGTTGTTCATGATCCGTTCTCCTTAAAAATAAAACGGCTCTACCCGCTGTTATGGGGGAGCGCCAATGCTTCTCGGTGCAATATGTCGATGTGTCAACAATGGATAACAGCGCGGGTCTCGTGGTGCAGACCAGATAGTCGCTCTATGTGTTATTTCAGATTATCGTAGAGCCGAAATTCTAACGGTGGGTAGTGACATTTGTCATGAGTTGCCGGGAGCGGCTTATCAGTGTAGACGCGCTCTTTATCATTATGCCACTATGACGTTTGTCATTTCCGCTGACAATCCTTGTGTTGTAAAATAGAGTCAAATCAGGTTCTTAGAGTAAGTGGATACAATTCACCGAAACCAGAATACTGGTCTAAAAGTAAGCAGGGAATGGACCGAAATGGAATGTAACCCACTGAAATGGGAACACCCCGGTTAGGTGTAACAACTTAGCGGGGGTGTTCCTTTTATGGTGGAGACCAGCGCCGCCCGCGATTTTCAACCCGCCCCACAGCTTGACCAGCCTCAATCGCGCACAGAGGCGATTTGACGCGATTTGAGCGTCTACCCTGCCTGAGAGCCATGCGGCGCAAATCAGGCGTCGGTTGCAGTGCGTGTACTTAGGGGTGGGGATTGCGTATCCCGGCAAACAAAAAAGGGGACGCGGCTTGTCACCCCGTCCCCTTTTCTTCATTCATATGCGCGAAAATTTAGCTCGCGGCGGGCGGCACGAGTACGCCATTGATGACGTGGATCACGCCGTTGCTGGCCTGAATATCCGTCATGATGACCTCAATCGTGTCGTTCAGGAATACCTTGCCATCGACAATGCTGATGGTAATCGGTGCGCCGTTGAGGGTCGCCACTTCCTGTCCGTCCAGCCCAACGACATCCGCAGCCATCGCCACGCTGCCCAGGACATGATAGGTCAGGATGCTGGTCAGCATGTCGGTATCCGCCAGGAGTGCGGCGGGTTCGATACCGAGTGCGGTGAAAGCAGCGGCGAATGCCTCATCTGTCGGCGCGAACACCGTGAATGTGCCTTCGCCAGCCAGCGTTTCGGTCAGACCAGCGGCCTGCACTGCTGCCAGCAGGGTGGTGAATTCTGGCGTTTCACCGCTTGCGGATGACACCACAATGTCGGCGATAGACGGCAGTTCTGTTGATTCAGTCGCTACTTCGCCCATCATCGCGGCCAGATTGATCGCTTTCACGACGACTTGCGGCGCAGACAATGTGCCAACTGCGGCGACGAAGTAGTAGTTGCCTGCTTCAAACTGTGTGCCGGGGAGATCAAGCACAACGGGTGTGGTCGCGCCAGCCGGAACAACCTGAATATCATAGCTTCCTGCGGCGACTTCCAGATCGAACGCGCCGTCGTTATTGCCAGCCGAGCCGGGGAAGGCAAGCTGCTGCACGGCAACCGCGCCATTCACCCAGACATCCACTGCTGGTGCATCAGGAATGGCGTGGAACACCGTCACAACGGCATTTCCTGCCGCCAGTTCATTGTTATAGGCGACTTCCGGCAGAACAGCGGGCTTCAGTGAGCCATCGGCAACCGAGCCTACCGCCGCAATCGTCGTCCAGCTACCCACATCAAATGTCAGGTCAGCCGGGCCAATCACCGCGTCAGCCAGCGATGTGCCAGCAGGGGCAACCGCGATGCTGTAGGTGCTGGCGGGAACTTCGATCCAATCGGTCACACTGGGGAACGCAAGACCCTGTACCCCACTCAATTCACCATTGATATAGACATCAACTGCCGGGGCATCGGGCGAGAAATGCGCCACGCGAATGTGCGCCATTTCAACGGCTGCTTCGGGTGTCGCCTCTGCCGATTCCATCGGTGGCAGCAGCACCTTGTCGATCACATGGATCACGCCGTTGCTGGCTTCAATGTCCGTCGTCACGACGTTGACATCGCCATTCAGCACCACGCCGCCATCCTGCACGGCAATATTGATCGTCGCGCCGTTCAGCGTTTCGACATCCTGACCATCCATGCCGATCACGTCTGCCGCCAGAACGCGACCCGAAACCACGTGATACAGCAGTACACTCGTCAGCAGATCCGTATCCGCCAACAGCGCTTCTTTGGTTGTGCCAAGCTGATCGAGCAGCGCGACAAAAGCCGCATCAGTCGGCGCGAAAACGGTGAACGGGCCTGGCCCACTCAGCGCCTCGACCAGATCAGCAGCGACAACCGCTTCGACCAGTACCGTAAATTCTGGTGTTTCGCCCTGGCTGGCAGCAATCGCGACATCCACAATCGACTGATCCTGCGCAGCGACAGCAGCAGTGGGGACGATGACTGCCAAAAGCAGCCCCAACAAAATCACCCCAAAACGTAACTTATGAAACATGCTTTCTCCTGGTATACAACAAATCTTCTCGTTCATTACAAACTACACGATTAAATGTAATGGGCGAGAATGAGCGATTATTGAGGAGAAAATGAGATATGACTTAAATCATCCTGAGCGCAGGATTAGTTGAAAATCGGCTATCTGAGCGCACGATTAGTCGAAATTTGTCATTTTACGCTGCCAGCCATTCCGCAAGGATCGCCTCCGCCGCCTTGTCCTGCGCCACATGATCCAGCACATAAGTTACATCGTCCAGAATCATGCGCACCTTCAGCGACAGCAAATCCGGCCTCTGCGCGGCGATCCAGCCATATTTATCGCCCGCAGTCAGCACCCCATAGCGCTCGATAAATTCCGGCGACTGGTAAACCCGCATAAATGTGCGCTCCAGCAGCCAGATGTCCAGCTCGAACGCCGACAGTGGAAAATCAATGCCCGTGCTCAGGTACGCTTGCCCTTCGAGGTTAAACAGCGCGTCGCGTTCAGTTGGGCGCGGCACACCGTCATCAAATCCATTGTTTCGCAGCCAGTTCGACCAACCCGCCCGCGATATACGTGTCCAGCCTTTCCGTTCCTCCATGTGATACTCCCTCTTTCAGAACATTAGTTCTAGTATTATCGCACAGTTTTTGCCCTTGTCCAGCAAGTGTTGACAAATGTCTCACACTTGGCAACACAATGTAAACATATGTCCAGCGGCGTAATTTTATAGAATCGAAGATTAACGAAAAATGATTCAGATTGCGCAATCAGACTTCGTTTAACGCTTTTTCATACTCGAAGCCGCCACGCCCGCGCCGTGGTGCAAAAATCGGCTACAATAGAAAGCAAAAGTATCGGAAACCTGACCATGACCGACTCGATTATCCTGACCATCCCTGAAGACATCTCCGCCCGCGCCCGCGAAATTGCCGAAACGCGCGCCCAGAGCGCCGAGCAGGTCTTGATCGACCACCTCAAGATGCTGCCGCCATCACTCCCCCCCGACATGCAGGCCGAACTTGATGCGCTGCACTATCTCTCAGATGATGCGCTGTTGACGATTGCACGAGAGCAAATGCCGGACGATGCTCAGACACGCGCGAACACGCTGCTAGAGCGCAACTCGCGTGATGTGATTACCGACGAGGAACACGCTGAACTCGAAAAACTCGTCGAACGGGCGGATCAATTGATGCTGCGTAAAGCCGAAGCTGCCAGCCTCCTGCGCCAGCGGGGACTTCAGCCCACCTATGAGTGAACTGTCGTGGAACAGGCTGCGACAGCAAGTTTACGAACGGGCAAACGGTTGCTGCGAATACTGCCAAACTTGTGAGAAAAACACGGGGCAGACGATGCAGGTTGACCATATTGACCCGAAAGGTGGTAACAATCTGGAAAATCTATGCCTCTCGTGTTGGAATTGCAACAGCAGTAAACATAAAGCAACAACAGTTATTGAACCTGAAAGCGGCGAACGGATTTCACTCTTTAATCCACGTTTGCAGCGCTGGGACGACCATTTTGCGTGGATAGATGCTGGCGCACAGATTGTTGGATTAACAGCGGTGGGGCGCGTAACAATTTTACGTTTGAAAATGAATCGTCCGACCATTGTCGCCGCCCGCCAGCGCTGGATAGATGGTGGTCATCACCCACCCGCATAACTGTGATCCGCCACGCCCACGCCATCATCGTAGGGGCGCAAGGCTTGCGCCCAATTTCTCCCACGCCTGCTATAATTTATCATTCGCTCAACACCGGCCATCACCGGAAGCTGACCACCATGCGCCTTCTGATTCTGTTCTCGTTTTTCACGCTCATATTTGTCGCTCACGCTGCTCCCATCGCTGCACAGGACGCTGAAATTGGCGACTACACTCTTATCGATAAAGTCAACACGCACGGAGCGCTCTTAAGCGTCGCCTGGAGTCCCACTGGTGAGCAGTTGCTGGTGAGCGGCGAAGAAGGTGTGCAGTTATTCACATCCGATCTGGAACTCATCTCTAAATTTCAATTTGGAGACAAGCCATTCGCCTACTCGACGGTTTGGAGTCCCGACGGTCAGCAGGCCGCCACACTCATGCCAGATGGCAAGGTCAATATTTGGAATGTGGATGATGGATCAATATTAGATATTTGGCAGGCCAATTCTACACGGCCAACCTCAATCGCCTGGAGTCCAGATGGCTCGAAAATCGCCGTCGGGAGTGTCGAAGGAACCGTTACACTTTATGATACCCAACAGCACAAACAGCTTGATGAAGTACCAATGGCTGAAGTTGAGGCCTCAGTTAATTCTGTCGCCTGGGATGCAAGTGGCCGTTATTTAATTTTTGGGACGATAGCAAACCCAGAAGTTATCATATGGGATACCATAGCAAACGAAAGAAAATGGCGTGTCCTATCGAATAGATCGAGCTACCTTCCCGCGTTAAGCCCGGATGGAATATTAATAGCACTTGCAGGGATTATTCCTGGCGACTTCACTATACCTGATCAACCAGTCATTTATATATTCCCGATAGATAGACCACGTCCCTTAAAAACTGTTTTAATTGACGACTATGGCGAATTCCACTTTTATTCGCTCATCTGGAATCCACAAGGGACACATTTAGCGGGTCTCACCGAAGATCGAAAAATCCGCATCTGGGAGGCAGATACCTGGCAGCTTGTGGCACAACTGCCGAGCGGTGAACTTTTAGGCATAACGGATGCGCCTGCTTACAGTTCGATAGCCTGGAGTCCAGATGGGATGAAATTGGCTAATGTAGCCAGCAACGGCCAGATTTTTATTTGGGAGTCCGCAGTT
>JALHNB010000058.1:12330-40082 GCA_022843745.1 Anaerolineae bacterium
TTAGAGATGACCCATATTAGAGGCTTATTCGAAAATTCTGAGCTATCCCCACTCTAATCCTCTCCCCATTGTAATGGGAAGAGGATTTAGGGGTTGAGTTAGAACCTAGGCGTTGTTGATATAGACCGTGCGGTGAACGTTCGTGTTCAGATACACGATGGCGCGGAAGCCTGCCGCGTTCATCTCCAGGTCAGAACCGACGACATTCGGTTTCCACATCTGGTAATTCAGCGGGTGGAACACGAAGGCTGCTGGTGCGTCTTCGAGGATCACCACTTCGGCCTGACGGAACACGTCGTCGCGTTCTTCGGGGTCGTCGAGAATGGTGTCTGCCAGGTTCAGCAGTTCGTCGAATTTCTCACTCTTCCAGGCGTGGCGACCCGTCGAGCGCCAGATGCCGACCATATTGCTGGCTTCCAGGAAGTCGAACTGGTACGGCAGGAAGTACATGATCGTGCGCTTGGCGTAGAGTTCGTCATTGAATGTCTGCGTTTCGGTTGGGCGCACCGTGACGGTGATACCCAGGTTTTGCTGCAACATCGCCGCGACAGCTTCGGCAGCCGCCAAATCGCGGGCAGACGGTACATCGCCGCGCATCCACATTTCCAGCGGGGGCAAGCCTGCGCCGCCGGGATAGCCCGCCTCAGCGATCAGCGATTGCGCGAGGCCAACATCATAAGCCTGGAAATCCTTCAGCTCATCGACGTGTTCGCCGGGGAAACCCTTCATCAGCATGGTATAGGCAGGCGTGACGAGACCCGGCAGCACGGCATTGGCTATTGTTTCGCGGTCAATCGCGTGGGTGATCGCCTGACGCAGTTGCAGATTATTGAACGGCGCTTCAAACGTGTTCATGCCAACATAGTAGGTCTGGAAGTGACCGTAGGAGTGAATCTGGTCAGCCAGCGCGGGATCAGCCAGCGCGACTTCGACATCCGGTGCGCCCAGTTGAGCATCACCCGCGATGATGTTGATCGTGCCTTCAGCGTAAGCGGGCAGCATCAAGCCTTCTGCGACTGGGTTATATTCGATACGCTCCAGGAACGGCTTGGGCGCTGTGCCTTTGTAGTTCAGGTTCGGGACGAGCGTACAATTCTGATCCATATCCAGGCGACCTACCGTGAACGGCCCGCTGGAAATGTAGGTGTCGGGATTGAGCGACCAGTCCTTGCCATATTTTTCTTCCGCGTGTGCTGGGCCGGGGCCAGCGAAGCCCACCCACGCCGGGATATATGGACGCGGCACATCGGTGGTGATGGTGAACGTGTAATCGTCAAGCGCAGCCACGCCGAGATCTTCCAGCGGCAGGTCGCCACGATTGACAGCATCCCAGTTTTTCACGAGGTTGTAGTACCAGGCGAAGTCGTAGCCCGTCTCCGGGTTCGCGCCGGTTCGGAAAGAATATACCCAGTCATGAGCCGTCAGCGGAACACCGTCGCTCCATTCCTGGCCTCTGGCGAGGTTGAATGTCCACGTAAGCCCGTCCTCGGAGAGACTCCATGATTCCGCGCCTGCGGGCAGCGGTTGCAGTTCCTTATCGACGCGCACCAGCGGCTCCTGAATATACAGACTGCCGGGGATCAGCCGATAATTCGAGCGGAACCACTCACCTGTGAGGATATTCGTAACCGGATTGTTCCACTTCAGAACTTGCTGATCCAGCGGGGCGGCATCATCCGGCATCGCTACGCCGAAGGAATTGGTCAACCCCTGAGCATAAGTGCGCCGGGTGGCATACCGTCCAAAAACGGATAGACCAGCGGCAGCGCCTGCTGTTTTCAAAAACTGTCTTCTTGATACACTCATGAGAACTTTACCTTTCTAAAAAGACCTCAACAATATTTCTATTTCCTAAAAACCATCCGCCGGGACGGGTCTTAGCACATCAAATGGTTCGCTCGATGCAGTTCAGATTTTACCCCCACATCGCGTTGTTTGCGAAAGGCGCTGCTGTAAACAGGGTAATCGCATCAAATTCTATCCCCACCCCAAACCCCTCCCCATAGCAATAGGGAGGGGCTTAATACGAGCCTGACTCCCCCTCGCTACGAAGTGGAGACGCGCAGCGGTTGAGGGCTGAGGAGGCTTAATCCGTAAAACTGTCGTAAAGTTTGCGGCTGAGCCTCACGCCAGCGCCCTTGGATCGAGCGCCTCTCGCAGGCCGTCGCCGATATAGGCAATCGACAAAATCAGGATCGCCACCGCCACCGCCGTGTAGAGCATATAATCGGGGTGGGCGAGGACGTAGGTCGAGGCTTCGTTAATCTGCTGCCCCAGGCTCGGTGTCGGCGGGTTGATGCCGATGCCGAGAAATCCCAGCCCGGCCTCCGCCACGATATACGATGGAATCGCTAAAGTTGAACTGACGATCAGCGGCGGGATGATATTCGGCACGAGATGATTGCGGATAATCCAGCCCGTTCGTGCGCCAAAACTCTCACTCGCCTGCACAAAATCGCGTTCCCGCAGCGAGAGGATTTGCGCCCGCGTCAGTTGGCAGACCATCACCCAACTGGTGATCGAGAGTGCCAGAATCAGGCTGGCGACACCCTGCCCCACCGCCGACATCAGCAAAATCGCGAACAGCAGCGTCGGAAATGAGGCCACCACGTCCACCGCCCGCATGACAACATAATCAAACCGCCCGCCGATCATGCCGCTGACCGCGCCAACCGTAATGCCCACCGCCAACACAATCGCCTGCACGGTGAAGCTGACGATTAACGACGTGCGTGTGCCAAACATCAGACGGCTGAATACGTCGCGCCCCACTTTATCCGTGCCGAGCAGGTGCGCCGGAGTCGGGGATTTCCAGATCGCCGTAAAATCGGCCTGATCATAAGCATACGGCGCGAGAATCGGAGCGCCAAACGCGGCAATCAACAGCACCATCAGAATAATCGCGCCGACCACCGCCAGCCGATTGCGCGAAAATCGCCGTAGCGCCAGCACCCACAACGTGCGGCTCGATGCTTGCTGCGGGGTGCGAATTTGAGGAATTGTGCCTATCTGACTTGTCATCGACCTGCTCACTTCGTAAATTAGCATCTATTCGTAAATTCTATTTGGAGAGGCGCAATAATGCAGACTAAAAATTTATACGGGTAACGGGATTCCGGGTTTGGCACGCCAAACCCCTACGCAAACCCGCGAAATGTAGGGGCAAAACGTGCCTTGCCCGCATTTTCGTGATCCGATTATTTTCTTAAACATCATTATTGCACTGTCCCGCAAATACATTGCTGCGAACCGTTTTCGTAGGGGCGCAAGGCTTGCGCCCACATAAACCCATTTCCATCGTATTTATCGGTACGCTTCACCGCGTCAGCCGGACGCGCGGGTCTGCCAGCGTATACAGCACATCCGACACCAGATTCGTGAACCCTATCAGCGCCGTTAAGATCAACACCGTCGCCATAATCATCGGATAATCGCGATTCAGAATGCTCACCGAAAAATAGCGCCCGATCCCCGGAATCAGGAACACCGATTCGATGAACAACGAGCCGGTAATCAAAATCGGAAACAGCGGCGCGAGTGCGGCGATCATCGGGATCAGGGCGTTGCGCACGACATGCTTGCGAAACACCTGAATGTCACGTAAACCTTTGGAATGCGCCGTCCTCACATAATCCGCCCGCATATTTTCCAGCAGCGAAATGCGCGTATACCGTGCCGCGATCCCCATCGGCCCCAGCATATTCGCCGCGACAGGTAAAATCCAATGCAGCGGCGTATCCCAGCCGGAAAGCGGCAGCCATTTGAGATTGACCGTAAAGATCAGAATCAGCAGATAGGCCATCACGAATCCCGGCACGACATAGCCGATGAGCGAGATCGTGCTGGCGAGATAATCCGCCCACGTATTCGCCCGCAGCGCACTGATCGAGCCGAGTAAGATGCCAATCGGAATCGACACCGCCATCGTCAGCAGGCCAAGCTGTGCGCTCGGCGGCCAGGCGCGGGCGAAAAATTCGTTCACGGTTTCGGTGCGGTTGGAGAAGGAATAGCCCAGGTTAAACGTCGCGAAATTCCACACCAGCCGGACATATTGCTCCAGAAATGGCTTGTCCAGGCCGAACGAGCGCAGAATATTGGCTTTTTGCGCCTCGCTGAGGGGCATATGCTCCTGATCGAACGGCCCGCCGGGGATGGCCTTCATCATGACAAAGGTGATAAACGAGATAATCAGCAGAACGGCGATCAATCCAAAAATGCGGTTTATGAGATAGCGTGTCATCGTACTGAAGATACCTCTAAAAATAAGTCGCCCATGTCCAATAAAATTAGTCGTTCATGTCCAAAACGAGACCGGAAACGAACGTTTTACTTCGCCTCCCGCATCACCACGTATTCAATCTCGATGCCGTCACCGCGCTGCCGAGCCGCGTAAAGACCGAGCTGTGAGCCTAATGGTTCGCCTGTATAGCTGAGTCGGAGGCGGTCATCAATATAAAAGTTGTAAGTACCTTCCCTGCGCTCTAAGGCGATGAGGCTTGAAGCTCCGGGGCGATCACCTTCTGCTCCGGCAATCTGGGTTACATTTTCGAAAAAGAATACGCCGCTGTCACCACTAAACCCGCCGCCTGTCATCGAATAGGTGCCTGCAAACGTATGGTACGTGTTCCTCACGTAGTCGCCCTGCCAGAAGCCAATCTCAAAACCAAACGGAAAAGAGGTGTTATTGAGCTGCATCTCGATATAGAAATCGCCCGTGACCTGAATGTTCGGCACAAACGTCACCAGGGTGCGGTCTTCGGATGCCGTCAACGTCAGCGTCCCGTTGCGGATTTCGACAGCGCCATCCGAAGTCCCGCCAACGGCCCAACCAAGATCATTGTTATTAAAATCTTCTCTGAACGGTGTAAATCCGGTCTGAGGCGCAGCCGTTGCGACAGAATTTGGATGCAAAGCGGCGACCTGCGTTTGAAGATCAGAAATCATGCCCTTAAGCTGGGAGCGTTCAATTTGCAGCGCACTGATGGTCGCGTCCTGCGCCAGACAGGGATTATCCTGGGCGCTGGCAATCGGACAGCTATAGGGGGAATTGAGAACGATGGGCATCACGAAGATGATTGCCGCGACGAAAATGAACGTGATCGAGGTACTGGCAATTATTCGTCTCCGCATGAATCCATCTCCCACATCATCCTCATGAATCTATTTCGAATATCATCATTATTTCTGGCAGGGGGCTCAGTGTCCTCCGCCGCATTTATGGTAGATCCACCTCGAACCGCTCCGGGTTACTCCACTTTCCGCACACACCCGGCAGGCTGCACCCGCGCACACGCCAGTAATGCACGTCCTCCGAGAGCGAATCGGTGGTATCCTGAAGGATATTCACATTCGCGCTGTATTCGAGGGGCTGCGTAAAGATGGGTGTATCGTCCACTTGCAGCTCATAACTCAGCGCCCACGAAAGCCGATTCCAGGTGAGGGTCGGCGTGTCGGTGTTGTAGTAGTTGAGGTTTGGCTTTTGAGTCAAATTTACGACAGGTGCCAAAATGTTGAGAGCTACAAATACATCATTGTAGCCATTGGTATCGTTCGCGACTAAATTACTGGAAGAGGATGCGAATGCGATGAAACGCCCATCTGCACTGATAGCAGGAATCCCGCCCCCATAATTACCTTCAAATCCCGTACTGGAAACGCTTACACGCTCGGTTAATCCTGTTTGGCGGTCATGTACAAAAACATCTCCGGTGCCATTTGTATCGTCTGTCACGAGATTACTGGCAATCGACGCAAATGTTACGAAACGACCATCTATACTGATTGATGGAGACGCAAGAGAAACCAAGTTTTGTTGAATACCTGTACTTGAAACACTTACTCGATCAGTCAGGCCGAGCAAACGGTCTCGCACGTAGATATCGCAACAGAGATTTCCAGGCAAGAGATTACTGGCTTCGGACCAGAATGCAACGAAGCGGCCATCCGCACTGATTGAGGGATACCCGTCGCTATCATCATTTGCCTCGACCCCTGTGCTGGAAACACTCACCCGATCGGTTAGGCCGAGCAAACGGTCTCGCACGAAGACATCTGTATCACCGTTAGTATCATCAGGAACGTGATACCACGCATCTGCTATAAAGGCAACAAAACGACCATCCGCGCTAATGGCAGCATTTTTGGAATAAGTAGGACTTTGGAGACCCGTGCTCGAAATACTTACAATTTCGGTCAGACCAAGCAGCCGATCACGTACAAAGACATCCTGAGTTGCACCATAGATATCATTAGGGATGAGATTGCTAGCAAATGACTCAAAAGCTACAAAACGACCATCCGCGCTGATTGAACCCGGATAACTGGCGTAATTTCCTTGCACACCTGTACTGGAAACGCTAATCAGTTCTGTCAACCCTGTGTCGCGGTCATAGACAAACGTATCATAGCTGCCATTGTTGTCTCCAGCCACAAGATTTGTAGCCATTGATGAAAAAGCGACAAAGCGCCCGTTTGCGCTGATAGCGGGATCGCTACTGCGTCCATTACTTTGTACACCAAGACTCGCAACACTTACACGTTCAGTCAATGCAAGTAATGTATCATGTACAAAAATATCCTGAACGCCATTAGTATCATTGGGTACAAGGTTGCTCGCCATTGACTTAAACGCCACATAGCGTCCCTCAGCGCTCACAGACACACCGGCACGTTGATCTTCGTATCCACTGAAATTATTTCCCTGCACGCCCGCGCTCGAAACACTCACGCGCTCGATTTCATTACTCACCTGCGCCAGTGTACCTGTTGCCAACAGCAGCAGAAATATCGACAATACGAAGGCTGCAATCAATCTACTGCTGTTCACGATCATGCAATTCGCTCCCCTACCCCACCCGTTCGCTGAATTTTTTCTGTGTCGTTTCGTCGTCGCCCTGCGCCACGTAATAAAAATGCTCGAATATGCCGCCCTCCATGCTCGTCGCTTGGATCGACGCGACAAAATAATTGCCCTTGTTGTCAATCGCGTACAGGTGCAGGTCATTGTGACCATCCGGCAGTCGCAGCACGTCCGCCAGACCTTCGCGCACCGCTTCTTCCACCGAGCGCCCGGTTTGCATCAACGCGACGGTAAAACGCGCCAGCCCGGTGCGGATCGCCAGTTCGCCGCGTCCCGTACAAGCCGCCGCGCCAAAACGATTATCGGCGTAAAATCCCGCCCCGGCGATGGGTGTATCCCCCAGCCGACCCGGATATTTCCACGCCCATCCGCTGGTGCTGGTGGCAGCGGCAATATCGCCGTTCGCATCCTGCGCCAGATAGACCGTCGTGCCGCCGCTGTGCTGGGGATCCATGCCCGCGCGGACGGCCTTGATGAGATCGCCCTTGCCATCGACGAGGCCATGCCCGGCCTGCCACTTGACCAGATTTTCGCGCATATTGTCGGTTAATAATTCCGCTTTTTCCGCGCCTGTCTCGGCGGCAAAGCGGATCGCGCCTTCGCCCACCAGCAGTACATGGGGCAGTTGTTTCATGACGTTATAGGCCACGCTCACGGGATGCAAATACCCCCGCAGGCTGCCAACCGCACCGCTGGCACGGGTACGCCCATCCATCACGCCGCCGTCGAGTTCGACCTCGCCCAGCGCGTTCGGATAGCCGCCCAGCCCGACTGACCAATCGGCCTCGTTCGCTTCGACTTCGCGAATCCCCGGCTCCAGCGATTCCAGCGCCGATTTGCCCTGGCGTAACAAATTCCAGCTTGTCGCCGTGCCGCTGTTATGAAAATCCCCTGCTACCAAAATCATAAATTGCTCTGCTTTCACGAAAGAATGTTAAAAACCGTCTGAATATTCAGTTAAACGATACAAGTCGATGCTAACGCATCCGGTGAAAATTTCCAAATGTTATGGTCGTGAACTGCCGCAATCAATTTGATATACCGCTTGGTGCGGAAACAGTTGCCTGCTACAGGCCACTTCGAATAAAATAACGGAAATGACGCGCCGTTAAGCATTAAAGCGATGCGCCGTTGATTACTGAAATCACGCGCAACTACGGAGTCTTGCAGTATGGGAATCAGCTACGAATGGCACAATGACATCCCAATCCTCACCATCACAGCCCCCTGGACATGGGAGGATTTTCACCGCGTCGGCCAGTCGATGATGGATGCGATTGCCCAGGTGGATGATTCGGTTGCCAATATCATTGATGTCACGCGCATGGGCAGCATCCCCACCAACAACCCGCTGCGGCATCTCCAAAAAGCCGCACAAGCCGCTCCCCCGAATCTATACCTGACCGTGCTGGTAGGCGCTCCGTACATCGTAACGGTTTTTATGGACGTTCTTTTTCGCATACAGCCGGAGCGCAAACACAAAATAACCTTTACCAAGACGCTGGACGTAGCTGTGACGCTCATCGGTGAGCGCAAAGCCGAACGCCTGTCGGACGGATAGGCGTTTGCGAAAGCTTTGTACTTTTCAGGTGCAACCCGGAATAGAATAATTGAAACAATGTGTCATTATCAGAATAATATAATTGAAAAGCTGCGTCATTATGGAGGCTTCATTATGGCTGTACACTACGAATGGCAAAATGACATCGCAATCTGCACCATCGAAGCGCCCTGGACGTGGGAAGAATTTGACCGCATAGGTGCAGCAATGTCCGCCGAAATCAGTGCGGTTGACGCACCGATGGCAAATATCATCGACATCACCCGCATGGGCGCGATCCCACCCGGAAACCCGCTGGCACACCTCCAGAAAACCTCGCGCGGCCTGCCGAAAAATCTGTATCTCTCCGTGCTGGTCGGCGCACCCTACGGCGCGACGATTTTTATGGATATTCTCTTTCGCATGCAGCCGCAGGAAAAACAGAAGACCCGCTTCGTCAAGACGATGGAAGAAGCCCTGGCGCTCATCGAGCAGCGCAAAACCGAGCGCTTGTCGGAAGGGTAATCGTTCGTCAAGGGATACCTCACGCGAACATCGCATCATAGGGGAAATCCGAGCCGAGACGCTGGAGTTCGCGTTTGCAAAACGCATCAACGCTGGCGAGCTGCGCTGTTGTGAACAATTCGCTGCTTTCGCCCAATTTGGCTTTACGCACAATATCAATCCTGTCCGTATCCCCGATGATCGGCGAAAATTTGTGGTTGATCGCCTTCATATAATCGAAACTGGATTTTTTGATCACCTGCTGGCGCTGCTCCGGGCTGAGTTCGACCCCTAAAAATTCGCTGACCCGATCTATTTCCCCACTGGCGTCGGCTTTGAGGTCATTATAGGAAACGATATGGACGTTGGGTTTGTCGCGTAACGCCCACCAACCCGCCGTATGTGCCGCCCACCAGCCGCCCGGAACCTGTCCTTTTAGAAATTTCTCGACCCAATATTCGGGCGTGCGGGACTGCAAGCCGAGAAACGCAAAGGCTTGCGGTGCCCAATGATACATGCTGACCAGCACTTCCTTGGGGTCGCGAATGACGGTGATATATCGGGCGGCATCATTGAACGGCACTGATTTCGCAGGTGCGTGGGTTTTGATGACGCGCAGCCCCGTCGGCGAAGGTGGCGGCGTTTCGGTGAGCGCGATAGCCACACTGGGCAAAAAATCCGGCCAGGCGACGACATCGTAGATATAGTCATAATCGGCCTGACCCAGATGCGCGGTTTGCAGGGCGATCTGCATCATCCAGTGCGTCCCGCTGCGGCTGTTGCAGGCGATGATAACGTCGTTTTTGGTGGGGACATACCCCTTAAAAACGTCTGCCGCGCCAATCCGTTCGCCCATTGATACCAGGCCGCCGAGCAGCTTATAAACCCAGTCGCCTCGCCCGATGCGGAACAGGAAGCGCGAGAATTGAGCGACAGGCTTCATAGCGAGTGGAATCGGTACGTGCTGATGGCTCATCATTTATCCCCCGAATAATGATATATTCGATTATATCAAATTCTGGGAAGCGCAGAACCGAACGCCTCACGGACGGCTAGAGCATTGTTTTGGGCCAGAACAATTTCAGATGCGCGTCACTTCGCGCCCAAACCTGTAACCGTACCCACGCCGGAAACATCCTGCCTTACTGCGGGATTGCCGTAATAGACCACATTCCCCAGACCGCTGATCTGCGCGTCCAGGTTGTCCTGCGCCCATACGGTCACATTACCCGCGCCTTCAATTGTCACCATCGTGCGCTCGGTTTGCAGATCGCCCGCGTTGTATGTCCCGCTGCCTTTGATGGTCACGTTCTGGCTGATTAAATGTCCGCCTAATGTGACATTGCCCGCACCGCTGAGGAAAACGCTCAGGCTTTCGGCATCAATGCTGCCAGATGTAATATTTCCAGCACCGTTCAGTTCCAACGCACGGATGTCTTTCACGGTGAGCGTATACGCTATTGCCCGACTTGGCTCGACCATTTCATTCGGGCGGATATTGAGGTCTATCACCAGCCTGCCAGCGCTGACTTCGGTGCGGATAAGCGGCATAATATTGTCGTCCGTTTTTATCGTCAGCGATTCCGTATCGCCCAGCTCAACATTCAGGTTGCCCAAACCGTTCAAAATGACCTGATCGAAATCCTGAACGGGCCGGGTCTCGGTGATGATGCTGCCCGACCCCGCGATAATCGTATCAATGGGTATGTTGTTCGTGGTGCAACCACCCAGAAGCGCTGCCAGCACAAGTATAGATGTGAGATATTTCAACATTTTCCTATTTCCGTTTCTCCAACGATCACTGATTACTGATCCCTGTCATGATTACTGATTACTAGATTGTGTTGACATTTGCTCATCCTCACCCCCGCCCGCTGCGCGTCTCCAAAGCATTGGAGAGGGGGAGTTAAGCCGATTTTAAGCCCCTCCCCATTGCAATGGGGAGGGGTTTGGGGTGGGGGTGCCAGAAAATTACATCACTTGGCTGCAATGTCACCCAACCTAATCACTGTCATGACCATTGAAGCACTTTTGCACCCCAAACCTCCAGTGACATCTGTATTTTTCTGACACGACAAATGTTGTTCTTCATTTTTTCGCTATAATTCAATCAAGCGACTCATTATTCAATCATGAGATTATGGATAGAGGCCAACCTAAAATGACCCCAACAAAAAATGCGATCCTTCCGTTCAAAGTTCTGAAAATCATCGTGACGCTCATGGGCTGTTTACTGCTGGCAGTCCCCCTCGCCGCCCAGGACGAAGCCCCGCCATGTACGGCGGATCTGGCACCCGTGCGTGAACTCCTCGATCAGGTGGATGCCGCCATCGGCGACAGTGCGTCGGAAGATGCACTCGCGCTCATGCAAAGTGCCAGCGAAGAATTGCAAATCCTGATTGATGCCTGTACACCCATTCCCCCTATCGAGCTGACCCAAACCCTGGTCATCCACAACGGACAGTTGACCGTGAATTTCCCGGAGGACTGGGTGAGTGAGGTGGTGGTCGATTCAACCGATCCCGAAGACCCCAGTAATGCGCAGTTTGCGACCACCAGCGCGGTTTTCGACCAGGTCGATGGGCCGACTCCCACGATGAATCCGGGCGATCAACTGGTATTCCTGATTACGGGTATGCCCGATTCATTCGTGGACGGTTTGGACAATGCGCCTTCTGCCCCGACCATTCTGAAGGCTATCCAGCAGACGATCAGCGAGTCCGGTGACGAAGAGAAATTCGAGTTCGACGAAATCCAGCAGATCAGCATCAATGATCGCCGCGCTGCCAGTCTGGAATTGAGCTATGAGTCATTCGATGGCAAGCTGTTTGTAGTGGAGCTGGAACGCGAAAAAACCTATGTGGTGCTCATGGCGTTGAGCGCACCCGGCGAACTGGAAGCCCTTGCGGGTGCTGCGCAGGAGATGGCCGAAAGTCTTCAATACAATCCCGCCGCGCCAGCAGAATCAGGCAGTTCCGCGGAACCTGACGCGACTGAGGAATCTTAAGCGGCACCGTAGAACGTTTTCCGGTACGAAATGTAGGGGCGATCCTACCGGGTCGCCCTCACCAACATTCCTCACCCTGATTTTGTATTTCGCGCGGTTTTTCTCTAAAATCCACTCATCTACCCTTCTCACACTGAGGTTAAGCTGATGCACGAGACTCGACCCCGTTGGGTTGTCCCAATGAAGCCGCGTTCGCCTGATGAACCCCATCGCGCAGCAACCCCCTTAGAACTTCTTTTTGACCTGGTGTTTGTCGTGGCGGTTGCCAGGGGTGCTGCCGCGCTCCATCATGGAATCGCCGAGGGCCATGCAGCGGAATCGCTGCTCAGTTACAGCATGGTCTTTTTCGCCATCTGGTGGGCATGGATGACATTCACCTGGTTTGCCTCGACCTACGATAATGACGACATCCCCTACCGCCTGCTGGTGTTCGTCCAGATGACAGGGGCGTTAATCGTCGCGTCCGGCATCGAGCGGGCTTTTTTGGAACATGATCTGACCATCACGGTCATCGGCTATATCGTCATGCGGGTGGCGGCTGTCACCAATTGGCTGCGGGCGGCGCGGTCTGACCCGGAGCATCGTCCGGCAGCGCTGCGCTATGCTGCGGGGGTCACTGCGGTGCAAATCGCCTGGGTGATTCTGCTGTTTTTGCCGCCCGATTTGCTCGTCCCTGTCTTTTTTCTGCTGGTGCTGGTGGAAAGTCTGATCCCAGTGTGGGCAGAAATCCCTTCGCCGACTCCCTGGCATCCGCACCATATTTTAGAGCGCTACGGCCTGTTCACGATCCTCGTCCTGGGCGAGACGATCCTCTCCACCAGCCTCGCCATCCAAACTGTCTTTAATGAAGGCGAGATGAACAGCAACCTGATCGGCACATTTTTGGGCGCGTTGATGATCGTTTATGCCATGTGGTGGCTCTACTTTTACCAGCCTGTTCGCCATGATCTGATGTCCTCGCTTCGGGTCGCTTTTACCTGGGCATACGGTCATTATTTTGTCTTTGCGGCGACGGCGGCGGTGGGCGCGGGGCTGGCGGTGGTCATCGACCAATTGACGCATCACGCCGAGATCAGCGCGACGGCGGCGGGTATGGCGGTGGCGATTCCGGTAGCGGTATATGTCTTCTGCCTGTGGATTTTGCAGGAACATCCCCGCGTCGATAATCTCTTTGATACCGTGCTGCACCCCGTCACGGCGGCGCTCATTCTGCTCACGCCGTTCGTCGGGCAAGCGGTGTTGTTGACCGGGATTCTGCTCTCGGCGCTCGTCGTTATCCGGTTGGTGAGACATCTGGAATAAAATATCAATCACGTGTCGAAAAAGGCTGGCGTTAGTAGGGGCGCAAGATTGCAGTTAATGATTGGCGTTGTAGGGGTGCAAGATTGCAGTTTAAGAATTAAGTGTGGATAGCGGCGTTCGTAGGGCGCATAGCCGTGCGCCTCACATTTCCCTTCTCACAATCCTCGATTATTACCATGTGTTTCCGCAGACTCATGCTATCATTGACTCACACGAATAATCTCTCAGCTTCGTGTTAGGGAGTCAGGGCAAGATGAACGATTACAGCGGGCGTACACTGGGAAAATATCAACTTATCGAACGGTTGGGGCGCGGCGGCATGGCTGACGTGTATAAAGCCTACCAGCCGGGATTGGATCGCTTCGTCGCGGTCAAAACCATGCACGGACACCTCGCGGAAGAGGCCGAATTTATCGAACGATTCAAGCGCGAAGCCCAGAGCGTCGCCGCGCTGCGCCACGCCCACATCATCCAGGTGATCGATTTTGATATCCAGGACGGCGCGTATTACATGGTCATGGAATATATCAAGAGCGACACCCTCAAAGCCTACATCCAGCGCAAAGGCATCGTACCCGCCGATGAAGCGCTCCGCCTGACGATCCAGCTTGCCTCCGCGCTCGATTATGCCCACGAGAACGGCATGATTCACCGCGACATCAAGCCCGCCAACATCATGTTCCAGGATAACGGCTTCAAAAATGTCGTCCTTACCGATTTTGGCATCGCCCGCATCCTCGACGCTTCCAACCTCACCATGAGCGGCATGACCGTCGGCACACCCGCCTACATGAGTCCCGAAGCCGGACGTGGCGCGAAAGTGGACGAACGCGCCGATATTTACAGCCTGGGCATCGTCCTGTATGAGATGCTTTCCGGCCACGTCCCCTACGATGCCGACACGCCCTTCGCCGTCATCATGAAACACATCAACGACCCGCTGCCGCCCCTGAACCAATTCAACGTCGATCTGCCCGATTCCGTCGAAAAATTACTGCTCAAGGCGCTGGCAAAAGACCCGGATGATCGCTTCCAGACCGCCGCCGAATTTGAAACGGCGCTGCGCAAAGCCCTCGAAAATCTGGCTCACGAGCAGGCCACAGCGGTTAAAGCCGCATCACCTGCCTCGCTCGAAAACACGCTGGTCGATTCGAGCGGAACGGTCAGAGCGCCGGACGCGCAGCCAACTCTCGCGCAAGCAAAATCACCATCACGGCTGCCCATTTTTGCCGTTGTCGGGGTAATTATCGTCGCCATCATCGTGGTCGCCCTTCTCGCACGTCCCGGTCAGCCGGAAGTCGCCGCGCTTCCGACTGAAATCGCCGCCGAAACACCCTCTGCGTCAGGCGCTGAGTCTTCGTCCGCACTCACAGGCACCGCCGAAGCGACAGCCGAAGTTACCGCCGAAAACACATGGGCGGAGATTGACGCGCTTGTCCTGGCTGCTCAGGCGGCAGAATCGGAAGAAAATTTTGCGGCGGCGGCTGATGCCTACAGCCAACTGATCGAACTGAACGACGAAAATGAGGAATATTATGTCGGGCGCGGCTGGGCCAATTACAACCAACAAAATTGGGAGCTGGCGCAGGCTGATTTTGAAAAGGCTACCGATATTGACCCGAATAATGCCGATGCTTACATCGGGTTAGGGAATACGCTTTCCGATACCGACGATCATGAGGGCGCGATCCGGGCTTTTTCACGCGCCGCTGCCCTTGAGCCGCGAAATCCTGAGCCTACGCGTGGGCTGGGCTGGGCGTACCGCGAAGTCAACGACTATGAGCGCTCGATTGAGGCTTTTTCGTCGGCTATCGAGAAAACAACAGATCGCGAAGCGCTGATTGACCTCTACGATGGGCGCGGCGATTCGTATATGGATTTGAGCAACAGCGACGACGCGATCAAAGATTATGACGCGGCCATTGAACTCGACCCAGAAAATCCAGTCCTGATCGCCAGTCGCGGTTGGGCGTATTACGTCGGCGGTCAGTATGAATCGGCGATTGAAAATTTCACGCAGGCGATTGATCTCAAAACCGAGGATGTGCGCGTTTATTTGCAGCGGGCGATGGCCTACCGCGCACTCGCACAGCCAGAACCCGCGATAGCCGATCTCAATTTAGCTATCGAGACCGACCCGAACTTCCTGGATGCGTTTATCCAACGCGCAGAACTTCATTACGATTTGAGCGATTACCAGAACGCGCTCACCGACATCAGCCGCGCCATCGAACTCAACCCCGGCAACGCCACCCTCTACGGTCAACGCGGCTGGGTTTACCTCAGCCTTGAGGAGACGGATCGCGCCATCACCAGCTTCACCCGCGCCGTCGAGTTAGCCCCGGACGACATCAGCGTCTATATCGAACGGGCATCGGCTTACCGCACGGTGGGCCAGCCGGAAAAAGCGCTTGTTGACTATGAGAAGGCGCTGGAAATTGATCCAACGGACAGCTACATCTTCGAACGGCGCGGCTGGACATACCTAGAACTCGATGAACCGCGCGACGCTCGTGAGGATTTTACGAGCGCAATTGAATTGAACGCCGAAGAAGCGACCTTCTTTTTTGGGCGTGGACGGGCAGCGGCACGTCTGGGTGATACCGAAGACGCGATTGAGGATTTCACGCAGTCGATTGCGCTTTCTCCCAATTATGCCGATGTCTTTTTTGAACGCGGCCTCGCCTATGCCCAGCTTGAGAACTATGTCCCGGCGATTTCCGATCTTCAGGATGCGCTGGCGCTGGATTCCTACAGGCCGGATATTCTGGCTGACCTCGGCTTCATCTATGACGACGCGGATCGCCCGGAAGAAGCGTTGGCGACCTTCCAGAAATATGTGGAGATGATGGGCGATTCCGCCGACCCAGAAGTTGTCGAGCGCATCGAGGAACTGGAAGAGGATATTGACTCGTAGGGATGCAGTCTTTGTAGGGGCGCACAGCTTGCGCCCCTGAGTTTTAGAATTTGAGTGAGGTCAAATCCCCCCCACCTTCGCGATGTTCCCCAGCCAGGTTGCACTTGGCTTGAGTGTGCGTTTTTGCGTCACGCGGTCTACGCCGATCAATCCGAAGCGGATACGGTAGCCGAACGACCACTCAAAATTATCGAAAACTGACCAGTAGCAATAGCCGCGCACGTCGATTCCATCCTGCAAGCAATTCTGAACACCCTTCAGCGCCCGCCGCACGTACTCGATCCGCCGCGTATCGTCCTCTGTGCCGATGCCGTTCTCGGTGACGATCACTGGCAAACCTGTGTAGCCCGCCGCATACCGAATCGTGCCTTCCAGCGCTTCCGGGTAAAATTCGTAGCCCATCTGTGTGCGTTCGGTGTTTTCGTCGCCGCGCACCATGCCATCCGGCCCATAAACCGAGCGCGTGTAGGTCTGGACACCGATAAAATCGTCACCCTGTTTCGCCACGCCGAGAAACACGTCGTCCACGTCATGTCGATCCTGGTCACGCCGCGCCTCGCCGCCGGGGATCGCCTGCCGATCTTCCAGCGCCAGCGTCATCCCCACCGGAAAATTGCCGCGCTGAGATTTGATCGCGTCAAAGGCCATGCGGTGCGCCTTCAAAAATACATCTCGTGCTTTTTCATGGTGACAGCAGCCGGGAAACGCCGAAAATGTGTCGCTCCCAACGGCTTTGGCGGCGGCTTTGCGATACGGCGCGTTGAGCACTTCATCATCAGGCGGCGCAAAACCCATTTTCTGGATCAGCAGACCGACATTCGGCTCGTTGATGGTACAGGCCGCGCCGATCAGATCGCCCAGGTAGGCCGTCGCCCGTTCGCAGTATCGCGCGAAATAGGCCGCATTCTCCATCACTTCCCAGCCACCTTTCGCTGCGAACCAGCGCGGCGACGTGAAATGATGAAACGTGACAATCGGTGTGAGCTTATAGACGTGGCAGGTCGCCAGCATCCGACGGTAATGTTCCAGCGCCGCGAATGAAAATTCGCCCTCTTCCGGCTCGATCCGCGCCCACTCAATTGAAAATCGGTAGGTGTTGAATCCCAGTTCGGCGATCTGCCCAATATCTTCGGGAAAATGGTGGCGGTGATCGCAGGCATCACCGGACGACTCGGCATACGGCGACTCCGGCACATGCTCCAGTACCCAGCAGTCGCTGTTGACGTTGCCGCCCTCGATCTGATGTGCCGCCCCCGCCACACCCCACAAAAACTTTTCTGGAAATTTTGAATTTTGTTGTTCAGCCATAATTTTCTATTCCTCTTGTTTTGGAAATAATTCGCGCACTGCCACGCTGAATCCCGGTAGCACATCGCCGCCTGTCAGCGTGTCGTTGATCGTCAACAACTGCCGATCTGTTGGTGTCAGCACTTCGATAATCTCTCGCGTCGAGTAAACAATCCACACCATCCGCACACCAAGTTTCAGGTAAAGCTGCGCCTTGTCGAGCATAAATTTATCGCTCTGGCCTTCCGACTGTGCCTCGACTGCGAGATCGGGCATATAGAGGGCAGGGCCGCTGCGAACGAGTGCGCCGCGTTCTTTCGTTACGAACGACAGATCGGGAATAAAACAATTCTCAGCATCACCCGCCAGTCGATATGCTGCCTTGACCAGCCCATATCCTAACCGATTTTGCTTTAAAAATTCCGACAAAAATCCACTGACCATCGCGACAATGTAGGCATCGAATTGCGTCGGCATCTTCTCGATGATCTCCCCGAAGATCAGCTCAAAACGGCGACTGACGTTTTCCGGCGCATCGACAAATGCCTCAAATTCCTGTGCCGTCATTTTTTCGCGTGGGATCATGGATCTGTCCTATCTCCAACTTCGAGCAATAACCCAGCAAGCTGCTGCGGTTCCGTAATCATCGCATCATGTCCAGTCGCCAATTCCCGATATTGCCAGGTCTTATCACTGCTCAGGCGAACAGCGAATTGACCGAACATATCCCCTCCTGGATTATTGCAGTAGACATATGTGCGTGGAATTTCCGCCGCTTTTGGATTGGTAAGTCGAACCGTATCAAGCATTGTTTTCAGCGGGTGCGAGTTCAATCTTGGGCGTATCCAGGCTAAATCATCTTCATTGTTCACACCGAAATTGTCCGTCGGAGAGAACGGCAATTTATATCCGTCGCCCTCTTGACGCGCCATTTCGTGTAATCCCTCCAAAATCTCCGGTGGCAGAAAATCGGTCAGCGATTGCCCATCACCCGGCACAAACGCATCGAGATAACCAAGATGTACCAGACGTTCGGCAGCCTTCTCAGCAGCGCCCGCAATGACCATCCCGCCGTAACTGTGACCAACCAGTACCACATCACGCAAATCTTCATATTCCAGCACACCAAGCAGGTCCTGAATATGCGTGTCGAGTCCAGTGTTCGCGGTAAGGAGATGTTCGCGCTCTCCGAGTCCTGTCAGACTCGGCGTGAAAACATCATGCCCGGCTGCTCTCAATAATCGAGCAGTTCGCTTCCAACACCAGCCGCCGTGCCATGCGCCGTGTACAAGTAAATAGTTCGTCATACGGTTTTCCTCATGCTTTCGGATTGTTACCCGGCAAACCTCACAACTTTTCGCTCCACTTCACCCCTCCACCACCAGCGCGTAGCCCGTCTGATCGCGGAATTTCACCTGCGCCATTTGATACTCGCTCATGATGAACTATCCTCACCTATTGATCCATCACTATCCGGCGGGAGAGGCGGCAAAATATTCTCTAATTTCGCGATCAATAACGGCACATTCTTATGAACAGCCGTCCATACAATATCCAGTTTGATCTGATCGTAGCCATGAACAAGCCACTGGCGCATCCCAATAATGTCTTTCCACTCAATATCTGAGAGTGCCTCTCGTGTTTCTGGCGTGACACGAGAAGCCGCTTCGCCAATAATTTGCAGAGCGTGCTGCACGGCATAAGATAGCACCCAATCCTGGTCAAGTTGTTCGCGGGTTCGTGCTTGCATCACTTGCTGCACTTTGTGCGCTTCATCCAGCATGTGCCGCATCCGCACCACATCACGTTCGTTCATAAATCAACCTGGCCGATGCCATAACGGGTTTCTTGATGTACTTGCTCAGGGCATCAGGTGTTGTCAGATCGACTGAACGCCCAAAAATCTCGCGAAGCTCTTCAATCCACGACGAAAATTCCCATCCCGGTACATGCTCTGGATCGAATTCAACCAGCACATCAATATCGCTGTCAGGGTGAAAATCATCCCGCAGCACCGAGCCGAAAAGCCATAAACGAACGATGTGATGCTTTTCGCAGAACTCATCAATCGCCCCATAGGGGATCGAAACAGCCGCCTCTACTGGAATCACTGTCATGATTTACCCCTCCACCACCAGCTCGTATCCGGTCTGGTCGCGGAATTTCGCCTGTGCCGTTTCGATCTGCTCGTCGTCCGGCGTTGCGCCCAGCTTGACCACGACCTCAGCGCGATCCACATGAATGCCAGGCCCTTTGCGCACTGTCCAGCCACATTCCCGCGCGATCTGCGTGGCGATCTGCAAAATCTGCTGTTGATTCGGGTGCGGGTGAACGCTGATCCCGTAGCCTGTCAACCGTGAAAGCTCCCGAATCAACTCACGATGGCGCTCCCCCACTTGCGGCGAGATGAATGTCAGCGCGAGATCGCCCTGCTTCAAGCCGACCTTGTACAGCCCCAATGGTTCAAGCGCCGTCCGCACCGCCGCATATGCCGCGTTGATTTCGAGTTTTTGGGCGTGTGGCCCCCCCCCTCGCGTTGCGTCCCCTCCCCTTGCAAGGGGAGGGGTTGGGGGAGAGGTTTCTTCATCTGCCTCATCGTCGTTTTGCAAGGGCGCACGGCTATGCGCCCCTACAGCTTCCCCCCCTCCATGAACTTGCCAAGTGGGGAGGGGGTTAGGGGGAGGGGTTCCGCGTTTTCCCACCCGCAGCCGGAAGCCTGTCAAATCCATGAAGCGGCGTTCGAGCGCCTTCACGTCATCCTCACCCTCAACCTCGATCTGCACTTCGCTTTTGTCGAGGAAAAACGACGGCCCTTTGCTGACCCGCGCCCCCGGCGACAGCACCTCGCTGATCGCCAGCCCAAGCGCCTGCTGGTTGATGGTCGGGTTGACCTGAATATCCCACCCGGTTTGATCGCTGATCTGGTCGATAATTTCGGCAAACTGCGCCGTCGCCCGCGTCGGAAAATCAAAGGTCAGCGTCAGGCGCTTGCGATGCACTTCCATGCCGACCTTTCGCAACCGCGCTTCTGGTGGGAAGGCCGCGAGTGCCGTCTCACGTGCAACGTTTTGCTCTACCGGGCCGTCTTGCAGCGCCCGTTTCGGCACGAGTCCGCCCTGTTCGGGAGTCGCGCCGTCCTGCGCCAGCCCCATGACAATCGACAGCAGCGCCAACTCGCGCGTGACACCCTCCGGCAGCGATTCGGGCAGCAGTGATTCGGGATTCACAGGCAGCCCTGCCGCGACCAGCGCCCGACGATCATCCAGCGACAAAAATTCGTCTTGCAACGCCTTCGCCTCTTTCATCATTTCGCCGACCTGCGCCATCGTCCCCGCTTCCTGCGTTCGATCTTTCTCCCACTTGCCAATCGGCCACAGCAGCGAGTCCGCCGAATAATGCCGCCCCTTCGCGCTATGAACCATCGCCTCAAAAGAATCGATACTCGCGTTGACGACGATGCCGACTCGTGGGCGATTATTCGTGTCACGCAGGACGACGAGCTTGCCGACAATATCCGGGTTCGCCAGCATCACCGCCTGCTGACGCTGCTTCCGCGCCACCTGTTCCGGCGTGAGTACCTGAAATGTGTCTTTTTGCCGCCAATCCGCCGAAAAATAAAAGGGATTATTCGCAAGCGCGGCGGCGGCTTCGGCGTGACGTTCACTGTCACCCCACCACATTTGCGCCAATTCACGTGCGCTGAAAAAGCTCCCGGCCTGCCCCTTGACCGCTTCCCACAATTCCGCCGGATTCATTGCGCGGATTTCGCTGCCGCTTTCGATGCCTCCGAGTGCCCAGGGTCGCTTGGCGAACGCAAACGTGATCGTCTGCCCGATGACAGGCGAATGCACCCGCCGTCCGCGTTGGCGCAGTGCCGTCGCCAGACTGTGACGCGCACTCGGATCGCCGTGTACCAGCATCACCTCATCGGGATCAAACGAATTGGTGTAATTGATGAGTTCGTTCTCGTCGGCGTGCGCGGAGAGCGAATACGTCCCGACCTCGCAGCGCACCGAAACCGACTCCTTATCCATCTTGAGCGTAAATTCTTTACCAGCCTCGCGATCCCGCATCATGCGCTGTAAAAATCGCCCCGGCGCTTCCTCATCCTGATAGCCGGTCAAGAAAATGGCGTTGCGTTCGTCGCTTGCCCAGGCTTTGGCGTAGACCACCGACGCGCCGCCCGTGAGCATCCCGCTGCTGGCGATGACGACGGCGGGTTCGGGTGAGTTGATAATCTGCTCACGCTGGACATTCGAATCGACGGCCTTGACCTTGTTGCGGAAAAAGAGATTTTCATCACCTGCCATTTTGAGCGTATTCGGCGGCAAAAAGTCGGCAAATCCGACATAGGCGCGGCAAACCGTTCGCGCCATGCCGTCGATATAAACGGGTATGTCGTATTCGTCGCGAAAGGCGTGAACAATCTGCGCCATTTCCTGCGCCCGTCCCAGCGCAAACGCCGGAATCAGCACTTTTCCGCCGCGCTCGGCAACCCGCTTAAGCGTGTCGATAATCCGGCGTTCTTCCGAAGCACGCATCGCGTGGAGTTTGCCGCCGTAGGTGCTTTCGAGAACCAGCGCGTCGGCTTTCACACGCGGCACATCGGCGCTGACGACGGCTCGGTTCGCCCCTAGCGACACATCGCCGGACATCACCAGCGTCCCTTCGTCACCCTCTAAAACCAGAGTCCCCGCGCCCGCGATATGCCCCGACGGATGATACGTCACCTGCAAGCCGTCGCCGAGCCGGATCGCCTGCCGGAAATCGACCTGCTGGAAAGCGTTGATGAGCCGTTCGGACGCGATTTCGTCGTACATCGGCAGTTCGCCCTCAGCATCATGCTTGCTGGTCATGATGCGCTGCGCGTCGGCCTGCAAAATGCGCGTCAGATCGACAGTAGGCCGAGTGGCGATCACCGGGACATGCGGGTACTGCTCAAGCACCAACGCCAGCGCCCCGGTGTGATCGGTGTGCGCGTGGGTGACGAGGATATAATCCGGTCCGCCCGCCGCGCTGATCGGGTGCAGGTCGGGTAGCTGGTCGTTCTGAATGCCGCGACTGGTTTTAGGCGAAATGCGGATTCCGGCATCCACCAGCAGCGTCTTGCCGCTGATCCTGATGAGCGTGCTGCTTGCGCCGACTTCATCCGCGCCGCCGAGAAATGTTAAATCCATTGGAATTTTTCTTCCTGGTTATTTAGTCGTAATGGAGATCATTATAGCGGAGAGTGGCGGTGTGGCTCAACCGGAATAGGCGTTATAATTATCATAGAGCAAATAGTGTCATAGAGACGATCCGATGAATCATGAACGCATTACGGTAGACCCGCGTGTAATGGTAGGCAAGCCCGTCATCAAAGGGACGCGACTGCCTGTTGAGCAAATCCTGCATGAATTGGCGGGTGGCATGTCGATGGATGATATTCTTGATGCCCATCCCCGGCTGACGCGAGATGATATTTACGCTGCGATAGCCTATGCTGCTGATGTGGTCGCGAATGAAGACATCTATTTAAGTGAGCCGGGTGATGCTGTTCCTGGCTGATGAAAGCTGCGACTCGTTGATCGTCCGCACACTAAGGCATCTCAATCATGATGTGGCTTATGTTGCCGAGCTTACACCCGGCGAAATTGACGAAAATATTCTCGCACGCGGATTACAGGAACAGCGTATTCTGATTACTGAAGATCGCGATTTCTGCGAATTGGTCTTTCGCGACAAAAAACCGACCTTTGGCGTAATTTTAGTTCGCATCCCCGCAGCACATCGCCTTGAAAAAGCCCCTCGAATCACTACTCTCGTAAGCACCTACGGCGATCAACTAGCCGGAGCAATGACGACTCTCACACCAACCAATATGAAGCGCCGCCCATTGCCAGAGTCATAATTCATCATTTGCTGAAACCCACCCTATTATACGCGCAAGTAGGGGTACGGCTCAAATCGGGTTGGGCGATAGGTTTTGGCGTAGATACCCCTAATCCCCAGCCGCCATCACGGGATCATCCCGCCGCATGAACTTGCTGCGCTGCCCCAGGCGCGCCAGCAGCAGCCAGATGCCGTAAGTCGCGAAGATCATCAGGTAATCAATCAGCGGAATACGGATGACCTCGTTGACCATGAACGGCGGACGCAGCAGCGTATAGGTGATGAGAATGCTGATGAGATAGCCCGCCCCAAACAGGTATTTCACCCAGGGCTTGAGTCCGAGTCCGTGCATCTGTGTCACGATGAAAATCGTCATGAAGCCGTAGAGGAACATATAGACGAGGCCGCCGCCCTGCCCCAGCGCCACCAACGCCGCGTGTGGCAGCACGAGAATTTCCAGCAGGAAGCGCCAATTGCGGTTGAGATGGGTGCGCGTGAACATCAGGCTGCCCTGCACCATCACCAGCATGACATGGAGCGCACCGAGCAGATGCCCCTGGGTCGGCACGAGTGGATGAAACCAGAAGGTGAAGATCACGGCGAAGCTGAAGGCATAGCCATGATAATCGCGCAGCCAGTGATAGAACTCCTGCTTGAAATTAATTTTGCGCCCGAAGAACAAACCGCGCCGCCGATTCTCCATCGCCAGGATGACGAACAGCATCATAATCACGGTGAACTGGCTGATCCAACTCGGCAGATCCTGCGCGATGCCGTCATAAAAAAACAGCGTTTGCAGATAATGCAGCGCGATAAAGAGGATATTGATCCCCAGCGCCACGATGTTGACAGGCCGAAGCGTGGTGACATAGGTGCGATCCGTGCGATTCTGCGCCCACCAGATCGTCAACCAGATCAGCAGGTTATGGAGCGCAAAGCCTCCCCAATACGTCACCGCGCCCAGAGCGCTCGGTTCGGCCAACTGCCAATCGTAAAACATGCCATCATTCGGCGGGACAGGCGCGAGTGTATATTGCGCCAACCAGCCACCCGCGAGAATCATCGCGAGGCAGATCAATACGGAATAGATAATGCTGGCATTCAGACCACGTTCCGAGGGGATATTTTTTGGAAATTGCATCAGACTCTCTTCTATGATGGTGTTCAAGACAATAAGTCATGTCAGTCATCCTGAGCATATTGCAAGCGGATCAGGATGAATGAGAGTCATTTTATCAGTGTGTGCTACAGTCCGGGTGCATTATTCCCCATATTCTAAGGAAGCATTGATCTTCAATGTTGCTGCCCTCAGCAGGCTCTCATTTTGGCGATTTCACCAACCGTCTCGGCAATGCACAGGCGCTATCCCTATAAATACCCGCAAAAAATCGACTATAATACAAATGTTCGCAACGACGAGAATATTTCGATGATACACACGCCACTTTCATCCTACCTGACCTACCTGCCGCCGGAGATGCGCGGCCTGCCCTGGCAAGCGCATCCCCTCGACGGCAAGCTGCTGCTGTTCGAGCGCGACTCCGGCCTCAACGTGCTGCTGGAAGGCGACGAAACCGCACATTTGCAGCGAGTCGCGCCGCGCACCCTGCTGATCGCCGTCACCAACATTTGCAACCTGACGTGCCATTTTTGCTACCGTAACCTCAAATCCCCCTCTGCGTGGACATTTGACTCGCTGCTCGAATTCTGCCGCGCGGCCTCGGATTGGGGCGTGCTGGAAGTCGCGTTCGGCGGCGGCGAACCCACGCTGTTCAAAAATTTCGAGCGCTTTATCCACGAATTGCATGATTCCAGCGGCCTGTGCGTCAATTTCACGACGAACGGGATGCTGCTCACCGACGAATTTTTGCGCGGCATCGCCGGGAAATACGGCAATATCCGCGTCTCGCTCTACGACACCAACCATTGGGAGACGACTATCCCCCGGCTCGTCGCCAACAACGCGCGATTCGGTGTCAACTGGCTCATCACGCCGGACGAGCTGCCGCGTATCGAGGCGAAATTTTTGAAGCTGATGGGGCTGGGTGTGCGCGACTTTTTGCTCCTAAGCTACAAGGGGAGCGACGCGACACTGCATTTCACCCGCGCCCAGCACGACGAATTCGCCGCCTTCGTGAACCGGATGTATGCCGCGCTCAACGGCATCGCGCAGATCAAGCTGGATGCCTGCTGGGGCGATACGCTGCCGGGTGTGCCGCGACTTTTCGAAACGTCTGATTGCGGCGCGGGCGACGATTTTCTCTCGATCACCAGCGACAAGCGCATCAAACCCTGCTCGTTTCACCACTGGACAATCCCGTTCGAGACGCTCGGCGATGTGCGCGCTTATTGGGAAAAACAGCGCACGAATCGTCAGGCGGCGGCTACGGGTGGATGCGCCCGCCTGCCCTTCCGCGCACTGACCGATCATGGAGGCTTGAGCCATGAAGTTATCCATCTGGCGACAGTTTAGCAGCAATCATAGCGGTAATTTTACAATCATTGGGCGATTCAGCACCGCTGAGGAAGCTGAAATTGCTGCGGCAAAAATTCGTGATATATGGTTACAAATCGCTGACTGGCGTGAGGCGAATTTCACTGCTGATGGGCAATGGAAAGCTTACTGGAACGGAGATATTACTGTGCCGCTCGAAGAGAAATTTTCCAGTGAGGTCGGCATAGCCTGGAATCCGAAGAATGCGCTTGAGTGGACGCGACAAAAGAAGGACATAGACGATACAGTATTTACGTTCGAGAATAGTGTTATTCTCACCAGTGCTGGCGAAACATGGCATTTTCCTGAACCCTATGTTGCTTATTTACGCAACCAGAATTGTGATGTGTTTACATCGTACAAAGATTATCTCAGTATTCCAAATACCATTATCACCACTACCCTCACGGCTAACGCGCCAAGTGTTGAAATCGCTCAATTCATTCAAGAACACGTAAACGCGCATTTGCTCATGGAGCAGCCAACGGTGACACCCTGGGCAGCCTATCATAGAGGTCAACGACATCCCCTGGCAGACTGCTACGATTTTGCAATCGGCAAACCTTTGAATGGATGTGAGCTTACGAAGGAACAAATGAGTGTGATTCGGACAATAACATATGATTCTTGGGCATATATCGGTAAGCAGTCAAAAGGAATGGCTAGAAACGAAAAAGTATTCGAAATTCAGGAACTCGTGTTTGTAGATGCTGAATACGGTCTGCCAGCAGTCGTCGCGTGGCTTGAGTCAATGGGTTGTACTGTAGAGTATGAATTTGGGGAGTGCAAGGAAGCCGATGTATGAAAATCTCGATCTGGCGACAGTTTAGCAGCAATAACAGCAGCAGTTACGTCATCGTCGGTGCGTTCGAGACGCCGGAAAAAGCGCACGAGGCCGCTGAAAAATTCAAAGCGCTGCTGCGCCGCATCTGGGAATGGTATAAGGCTCATCCCGACATTCGCGAGGCCGTTCTGAACGAGGAACGTCATGAGTTCACAGATATTGAACGTGAGATTGTTAGCGAGTACAACATTGAGTTTGAACAGCCCACCGAAACATGGGCGCAAGGTGTAGATGAACTCGCTATCGAATGGGTCGCACGCGAGGGATCGCTCGATTTTTTGCCGGATGCTGTCAGCGTATTTGAAAATCACGTGTTCGTAGCACCAGTTGATGAGACGGTAACGCCCGATTCTCTGCTTGCACAGTACATGCACCGATTAGGGGCAGACATGAAATATGAGCAAGCGATGGGGTATCCTCCCACCGTGAATGTTTCTGGCGAAGCGCCAGATGCCGCCACCGCTCAACTCATCAAATCCTCAGCCGAGACTTATTTCGCGCTTGCATGGGATGATGTCAACCATTCCCCGCCTTGGGCATCCTTTTATGAGGGTGAGCTTGCACCTAATCCTGAAAGGCTCAAACGTGATTTAGATATGCTTGTTACTGAGGAAATTGAGCGGCGCGCCCTCACATCCCCTCTTAAGTGGTCGCTTGCACATGAGGTGACCCAACGAATGATCAGGATAGAGTGGTGGTTGCACATTGAATCAGACAAGCCTGTCACGGTTGTTGGGAACAGCGTCAAATTTTCGTCTCTCTATTTTCATACTGACGGGTTGGGACATGGCCTCCCGGCGTTGGTGACATGGATGCGGGCGCTCGGCTGCACCAACGTGGCTTATGAATTTGTCCTCGCAGGCCCAGATGGATGAGGTAAAAACGAATGAAAATCTCGATCTGGCAGCAGTTTAGCAGTAACCATAGTGCCTCGTTTCATATTGTTGGTCGATTTCCTAATGCTGAAGCAGCAGAACGAGCCGAGCAGCAAGTACGCGAGATATTGCATGGTCTGCAAGCATGGATCACAAATAACCCTGGACGCGCAGAATATCATCGCGAAAATTGGATCAAATTAACGCCGTTGGAACAGAAATTTCAGAAACAGTACAGGATCAAATGGGAAT
>JALHNB010000059.1 GCA_022843745.1 Anaerolineae bacterium
AAACACCCAAGACCTTCGCTCTGGTCATACCTGTCCACAATAAATAAGCCCGTTTTGTTGATCGTGGGTGAACTGGATACCAAATTCGTTACCATAGCTCATAGGATGAATCAACTTATCCCCGATTCTCACTTAGTTGTAATCCCAGACGCAGGGCATACGACGCACCTGGAGAAACCTGATTTATTTGCTCGTCACGTCTTGGAATTTCGAAAATAATCCTCGTTGGTTATAATCTCTCTAGGTTCTCTATTCTCAAAATAAAGGTTTAAAATTATGCGACCTACTGAAGGCATTCGTACCTATGACCAGACTGCTACAGCGCTTGCATTTCCGCTGGGCGGCATTGGCACAGGCAATATCTCGCTTGGTGCGCGCGGCGATCTGCGCGACTGGGAGATTTTTAATAACCCCAATAAAGGCAAGGTACTCCCAAATACATTTTTTGCTATCCGAACACAGACCGCCAGTGGTGAAGCAGTTGCGCGTGTCTTAGAGGGGCCAGTTCAGCCACCCTATAACTTGTCGCATGGCTTTCACCCTTCAACCAGCATCGGCTTTCCCCGAATGATTAATGCAAAGTTCCGGGGTGAATATCCTTTTGCAACGATTGATTTTGAAGAACCTGACCTCCCTCTTAGCGTTCATCTTGAGGCATTTACACCGCTGATCCCCTTGAATCCCAATGATTCGGGTATCCCCTGCGCAATTTTTACTTATACCGTTACGAATACATCAGATGAGCCTGTCAATATGACTATTGTTGGCTCGGTCATGAATCCAGTTGGTGATGCGCCTGTTGATATATTCGGCAATCCGCGTACCAATGCAGCAACTATTAACCACTTCACGACGGGTGATGGCTTCAAAGGCGTCTATATGAGTGCTGATAATTTCGAAGCCGATAACCTCGATTTTGGCAATCTGAGTATCGTTACGGATCATGCCAATGTAACCACGAAACCAACCTGGCTGCGCAGTGGCTGGTGGGATTATATGCAGGAATTCTGGGATGACTTTACTGAGGATGGCCTGCTCAATGATCTGGGCTACGATACTCCTTCTTCAGAACGGTCTGACACGGGTTCGCTCGGTGTGGTCGATACACTTGAGCCAGGTGCGACCAAGAGCTACCGTTTCATCATCAGTTGGTATTTCCCGAATCGTGTTAATCACTGGGAAGCAGCTAAGGCATTGGGCAACACCCGCAATTTTTATGCGACTCTGTTTGATAGCTCATGGGATGTTGCGAGTTATGTTATCTCCAATTATGCCCGTTTAGATGGTGATACTCGCAAGTTCCATGATGCACTTTTCGGCAGCACCCTCCCGCCAATGGTTCTGGATGCCCTTTCCGCCAATATTGTGCCGGTTCGCAGCACAACCTGCTTCTGGCTAGAGGATGGGCGTTTCTATGGTTGGGAAGGTTGTTTCGATAAAGCTGGATGCTGCACGGGTAACTGCACGCATGTGTGGTCTTATGTCTATACGGTTGCGTACCTGTTCCCTTCGCTTGAACGGGAAATGCGAAAAATTGAGTTTAACGTCGAGACAGATGATACAGGATATATGGCTTTCCGCAGTTTCAAGACGTTTGATCCGAATTATGTCTGGGCATGGAACAGTGGTCAGTTAGCAGCATTGGATGGGCAAATGGGTTGCATAATCCGGGCTTATCGTGAATGGCAGTTGAGCGCTGATAAGGAATGGCTGAGTTCGATCTGGCCTGCGATCAAGCTTTCGATTGACTATGCCAGCTCTCATTGGGATACCGATGGTGATGGGGTTCCTGATGGCAAGCAGCACAACACCTACGATATTGAATTCTATGGCCCTAACCCACTCTGCACGATTTACTATCTGGCGGCTTTGCGGGCTGTTGAGGAACTCGCGAAGATTATGGGTGAGCCGGAGCTTGCGCCCCGCTGTCGTGCGGCCTTTGAGAAAGCCAGCCAGAAGTTTGAGCAGGTTTCCTGGAATGGCGAGTTCTATATTCAGGTCATCGAAGATGTGAACGCTTATAAGTATCAGCATGGTGTGGGCTGTCTCTCGGATCAGCTTCTTGGTCAGCTACATGCGCGGGCGCTCGGTTTGGGTGACCTGTTGCCAGTGGAGCACGTTCGTACTGCGATTAAGTCGGTTTTTGACTATAACTTCCGCAGCGATTTTACAGAGCATGTCAATGCGCAGCGTGTTTATGCGATCAATGATGAGGAAGGTCTGATCCTCTGTTCCTGGCCGGAGGGTGGTCGTCCGCGTTTCCCCTTCCCCTATTCTGAGGAAGTGTGGACAGGCATTGAGTATCATGTTGCGGCACATCTTATCTATGAGGGATGGGTTGAGGAAGGGTTGAAGGTTGTTGAGGCGTTACGGGAGCGCCATGAGGGAGTCCGTCGTAATCCCTGGAATGAGGTTGAGTGCGGTCATCATTATGCACGTTCGATGTCAAGCTGGACGGTGCTGTTAGCACTTACAGGTACAGCCTCTGATTTGAGTATTGGCGAACTGCGGTTTGAGCCGCGAGAAGAAATGTTGGCTGGAGTTTCTGAATTTGAGACTTTCTGGTCTTCAGGTAAGGCGTGGGGGATTTACAAGCAGTCTAAGGATGATTCGGGTTTGTGGCAGCCGTCGGTTGCTGTTTTGGGTGGTAGTTTGGATGGTGTTCGTGTTATTGCGTGTGGTCGTGAGGTTTCTGTATAGTTAGTTGGCTTAAGGGTGGATTTATCTCCACCCTTTCTGCTTGGTTTTTATGACTACGCGAAGTTTAAGCTTCTGCAATAGCGATTTTCTTTACAAGCGTTTACAATATCAGCAAATCATATTCAACGAACTATATATGTCTATTCACTTGCTTGCCGAATAACCATAGGAGAAAGCTGATGCCTATAATTGAGACGATACGTGGTCGCGAAGTGCTGGATTCGCGTGGTAATCCGACTGTTGAAGTCGAAGTGATGCTTGCAGATGGCGCATTTGGCCGGGCGATTGTCCCCAGCGGCGCATCAACCGGCGAACATGAAGCGCTGGAGCTGCGTGACGGTGATAAAAGCCGTTATGGTGGTAAGGGTGTTCTGCGTGCAGTGCAGGCCGTTAATGGCCCCCTGGCAGAAGCACTCAGCGGCATGTATGCGCTCAACCAAAAAGCCATTGACCAGAAAATGATTGAACTGGATAGCACACCTACCAAAGAAAACCTGGGCGCAAACGCGATTCTCGGTATTTCGCTGGCTGTTGCCAAAGCCGCTGCTGACAGCGTGGATTTGCCCCTCTATGCTTATCTGGGAGGCGTTCACGCGCATGTGCTGCCCGTCCCCATGATGAATATCATGAACGGTGGCAAACACGCGACGAACAGCACGGATTTCCAGGAGTTCATGGTGATGCCTGTCGGCGCGGAATCATTCCGCGAGGGGCTGCGTTGGGGCGTTGAAATTTATCAGGCGCTCAAGAAAATTCTGCACGACAAAGGCCATAGCACAACCGTCGGCGATGAAGGCGGATTCGCACCCAGCCTCGGCTCAAATCAGGCCGCATTGGACGTGATTATCGAGGCGATTCAAAAAGCAGGTTATGAACCCGGCGAACAAATTCGTATCGCGCTTGACCCGGCGGCATCCGAGCTTTACCGCGACGGCAAATATCATCTGGATATTGAAGGTCGCGTTCTGACAGGCGAGGAAATGGTCGAGTTCTGGGTGGATTGGATGGCGCGTTATCCGATTATTTCGCTTGAGGATGGTTTGGCACAGGACGACTGGGAAAACTGGTCGCGGCTAGTCGCCCGCGTTGGTGATCGCGTCCAGATCGTCGGTGATGATCTACTGGTCACAAACGTTCAACGTGTGGAACGCGCAATCAAAGAAAAAGCCGCAAACTCGCTGCTCTGCAAAGTGAACCAGATTGGTACGCTGACCGAGTCAATGGCCGCCAGCCAACTAAGCCAGCGGCATGGATGGACAGTCGTCGCCAGCCACCGCAGCGGCGAAACTGAGGATGCAACCATCGCTGATCTGGCGGTAGCGCTTAACGCGGGCCAGATCAAAACAGGTGCGCCTGCCCGTTCAGACCGTGTTGCGAAATTTAACCAGCTATTGCGAATCGAAGAAGAACTAGGCGATGCCGCTGTCTATCCTGGCCTCAAAGCATTTACGAATCTCAGCCTCTAAATACGGCGCGCGATCTTAAAAGAAAGTAGGAAGCAAATTGACTCTCAAGCGCATTGATGGCAAAAAAACTAAAATCGTCGCCACAATTGGCCCGACATCACGAGATGAGGAAACCATTCGCCAGCTCATCCGTAACGGGATGGACGTGGCCCGCATCAATTTCTCTCATGGCGACCACGAGACGCACGGTACGAACATTGACAATATCCGCCGTATCGCAGAAGAAGAAGATGCGGTTGTCGCCATCATGTGCGACCTGCAAGGCCCCAAGATTCGTATCGGCAAGATCACCAATGAACCGCTGATGCTCAAACCAGGGGATGAGTTAACGCTGACGTTGGGCAATGTTGATGGCAGCGATCCCTGGATCATCGCCCTACCCCACCCGGAGTTTATACGCGACATTGAAGCCGGTATGCAGCTTCTGCTGGATGATGGCAATCTGGAATTTGTTGTCCGCGAGACAACCGGCACCGCCCTCATTTGTGAAGTCGTGATCGGCGGCGCACTCACGTCCCGCAAAGGTGTCAGCGCACCGAGCGCGAAATTGACGCTCTCCGCGATCACCGACAAAGATCGCGACGATGTGGAATTCGCCCTCAAAAAGCAAACAGATTATCTAGCGATGTCTTTCGTTCGCAGCCAGGATGACATCCGTGAGCTTCGCTGGCTCATCCGTCATCTGGGTGGCGATACCGCTATCATTGCCAAGATCGAAAAACGCGAAGCTCTTGAAAATATCGAGTCAATTATTGCGGCTACCGATGGCATCATGGTCGCGCGTGGCGATCTGGGTGTCGAAACACCTGCGGAAGAAGTGCCTGTTCACCAAAAACGCATCATCCGCCTGTGTAACATTGCCAGCAAGCCTGTCATTACAGCGACGCAAATGCTCAGTTCGATGGTGGATAATCCCCGCCCAACCCGCGCTGAGGCCAGCGATGTCTACAATGCGATCATGGACGGTACCGATGCGGTCATGCTGAGTAATGAAACGGCCAGTGGGAAATATCCGATTGATGCCGTCAAAACGATGTCAAAAATCGCGCTCATCGCCGAACAGAATTTACTCACCAAAGAAAAAGAACGGGTGCTTTACAAGCCAAACGCTGAGGGTCGGGAAGTCATCTCAGATGCGGTTAGTCAGGCAACCAGCCAGATTTCAGAAATCCTGAACTGCAAGGCAATCGTGACATCAACACTGACAGGCTATACGACCCGCCGTGTCGCCAAGGAACGCCCCAATACGCCGATTATCTGCGTCACGCCCAGCGAGATCACCTATCGCCGGATGGCACTCGTGTGGGGCGTTTTACCCATGATGATCCCGCAGTTCAATACCATCGACGACATGCTGAGTATCGTGGTGCAAACAGCCCACAATGCTAAGTTAGTCAAACGCGGCGATAGTCTCGTCATCATTGCCGGGGTGCCCTTCGGCATTGGTGGTCAGACGAACTTCCTTAAGATCCATATTGTTGGCGAATCTGGCGAGATTTAGCCGGAATTATCCTAACGATAACACGTAGGCTACAAGCGCATCAACTTGCTCATCGTTCAGGCTTTGAGCATAATTTTGAAACACAAAGTCGGCGCTGTAGCCAGGTGTAATGAAGCTGTTTAGACTCAACGCCATTGTTGGCTGTCATACAGTTGGATCTGCTCCTTCTCAATTCCTCTGAGATAATGCTCAAAGTGCCAGACAGTTTTATACACAGGTGATTTTTGCTCTGGAAATTAGGTGCAACGCGCGAATCAACATTATTCAGCGCTCAGATCACCAAAGGACTTTGCTGGATTTACTCTTGGAGTAATATATAAACGCTTCTTTATGTACATTTACTTGAGAGTTTGCATAATCGACATGCTTAAGCGTCATATCGTTTTACTCGCCACATTCTTTGCAATTTCCTGTTTGTCTATGTATTGGTTGTTATTGAACGTGACAACGATGATGCCCAATCATATCGTCACGGATTATTATCACTTCAATTGGAATTTCTGGTGGATACGCCACGCACTGACACACGGCATGAGCATTTACCAGACCAATTATGTGATGTTCCCCTTTACCTCTAACCTTGCGCTGCATACGTTGGCCGCGTTCTGGTATCCAATATGGGCCTTGTTTGAACCACTTGTTGGTTCGATGATAGCCATAGTTGTGATATACATTGCTGCTTATACCATATCGGGTTATGTATTTTTCCGCTTCTTGAGGGCTGAGGGTGTCAGTCATAAGCTGGCATTTGTGGGTAGTGTTGTATTTGAAATCTCACCCATCATGTTTGTCGCGCTTTTCTATTATGATGTCAATCTGCTGGGCTGGTTCTGGATCCCTCTCCTGATGCTGATATGGAGGCGGTTAGCGAAGCATGTAATCCAAGATGCTTCGTCTCGATTGTCCGGCGTACTTTGGAGTCTGCTGTTGGCGGCCTGTGTCTGGGGCATGGTATTAACCGATCTGCAATATCCTCTTCTTGCCCTGTTTATTGTCGTCCCCTACGGATTACGAACACTATGGGAGCTGCCCGATTGGTCGGCACGACTACGGTTGGGTGTTTATGGTGTGGTGGCGGTAGCTGGTTCACTGCTGCTGCTGTGGTTTCTTGGGCCTCTCCAATATATCCTCTCATTTAATTCTGAAGGCCTGGTTGCGACACCTGCCGACAAAGCTGTCACGATTCCATTTCCCTGGGGATTTATAGGCGTTTTCGATCCCGCGCGTGGCATCAGTCTGGGAATCGTTCTGCTGCCTGCGCTGCTGCTGGCACTCATCTGGAACTTGCGATCCAGGTATCGCAACAATCGGCATTGGTTCTGGATAGCGCTCGTGCCTGTGCCATTGGTGTTAGGTGCGGGAGCATACATCATGATCGGGGAAACCCGGATCACGATGCCCTATGTCTGGTTATACCAACTGTTCGGCGGCCTATTCCGCTTTCCAGAACGATTTGCGCCGATCATCCTCATTCCCGCGCTGGTCTACATCCTGCTGACCCTGACACTCCTATTAAGGCGTGTGTCGCACCACACACAGCTTATATTGGTGGCAATGCTGATGGTGCTGGTATTTATAGACTCGCGAGTGTTCATTCCAATGATATTGCAGCCTCTACCCCGGCACTATGATTTTTACGAGGCTATGGGGGAGGAACCGTATGAGTACACCGTCGTTGAAGTGCCTAATGGTGCCCGTAGTGGCGAGGTGATTGTGGGTGACGACGCGCAGGCCGCACTGCAATTTTATGGAGTGACACATGGCAAGCGGATGATTAACGGCTTAATTTCGCGCGTGAATATCGGTCATTTTTGGTATCTGCGTACAGACGATGCCCTGTTGAGTTGGCTAGGTCAGCGGCGTTTTTTAGAACCAGAAGTCGTCGAGGCGCAGCTTCGTGACCGCATCTATAACTGGCCGATTGGATATATCGTCATTCACCGGGATATGATCTGGCAGGATGGGCCGACGATGCAGGAAATTCTGGGTTATTTTAACAGTTTACTGGATTTACTCTGTCCGGTTTGGGTTGAGGGCGATGCTGTGGTTTACCGCACATCTTGGCATCCCGATGGCTGTCCACCACGGACTCCTCCCCAAACTGCGCCGGGTGAATACACCATCGATATTGGCGCAGCACACGATGTCCGTTTTATTGGATGGGGCTGGCATTATGTGGAAGAAGTTGGTGGGTTAAGTGTGCGCTGGGTAGGTGAATATCCTACCACCAAATTTTATGTGGATTTACCTCCTGGCTCATACCAGCTTTCACTGTCAGCGCAGGCTTTTTATCGGGATCGCAATCTTGAAGTTTGGTTGAACGGGCGTGTCATCGGGAAAGCAAACGTATCTTCTAATGGCCTGTCAACCTTAAAGTTTGACCTTGCAGCGGACGATATTGGTAGCGGTCAGAACCTTACCTTTGAACTGATCTATGATGGCACTAATTCAGCCAAAGAGCTTGGAATTTCTGACAACGACAGACCTTTAGCTCTCATGTTGGACTGGGTGAAGTTCAATCAAAAGTAAGATTTTAACAAAACCCATTCCGGCTTTACACCTGCTGCGTTGTCAAATATGGCGGCATCAGGATACCGCCCACGAAAATATTCAATTGTCGCACAATCGCTCTCTTGCCTTTAATATTCGTCACCCTCGACAAATTCAAGCGCTTGTCCAGTGCGTTGAGAAGCATCGTAAGTGGTCGTTGTCCGGCCTGGTGTAGGGGCATAACGAGTAGTCAAAGCATCGTCAGTCTTATAAGACACTTGACTTGCAGTACAGTGCGGACACATATTCCACGATAAATCCAGGACATGACCGCAATTAATACAAGGCTTCTTGAGGCGGGTATGGCACGCAGGGCAGGCCTGCCAGCTTTCCTTCACCCGCTGTCCGCACGCTGGACATACTGGTTTTTCTTCTATATCTTGCAGAAGGGCTTCTTCTTCGAGCGAACGTTCATAAGATTCTGAAAGCGTTTCGCGAGGTCGCAAAAAGATGTAAATCAAAAGTCCCGGCAAATTCAATAGCGCAACCATCAGTGCGACGATGATCTGCGCCAGCGAATCACGGGAACGCGCCCGCATATCCCGATACGCCCAGATAATCATCGCCAACCAGCACGCCGCAACGACTGCACCTACATAAATCATCACGACCAGAAAAAGATCTTCTGGTTTAATTTGCATGTTTATTACTCCTCAGTATCGCTTGCATCGCTCAGATCAAATCAGTATAACAAGAGCGTTAAGGCGGTGCAATTCATAGAACGAGCTATGTTAAAATGCTCACATGGATTTCATAATGAAATGATTGGTATGATTGACAACCTGACTGACCCGTCCAAATTAACAGATGCTGAATTGCTGGCAATGCTCCTGGCTGATGAAAATGCTGTGGATTTAGCTTCCCGCATACTCACACATTATGATGGTTTACATGGCCTCACGCGAGCAAATGCCGAAAATTTACAGCAAATTCAAGAGGTAAACAGCACCACACTCATACAAATTCTTGGGCAAATCGAACTAAGCAAGCGCCTGTTCAGTTATCGCCCGGACGAGCGTCCAATCGTCACCTCAGCAGCAGATGCGGTGCGTCTGGTCACGGATATGACCGAGATGCGGCAAGAGCATGTTCGTGTTATTTTGCTCGATCTCACCCGGCGAGTGATCGACATCCCGACGATCTACATTGGTACGCTCAACGCTTCAGTGCTGCGAACAGCCGAGGTTTTCCGCGAGGCAATCGTTCAAAATTGTCCAGCGATGATTCTGGTGCATAATCACCCCGCAGGCGATTCATCCCCCTCCCCCGAAGATGTCGAACTCACACATATTTTGATCGCAGCGGCGAAATTGCTGGACATCGTCATGGTCGATCATCTGATTATCAGCCGGAACGGTTGGTCATCACTCAAAGAAATGGGATTAGCATTTAACCAGGCTGGATAACTTCATCGACATGCCCGCCGATAAGCGCCACTTCGCTGATTTGTACGTCATACTGATGCCCGGAAGCATAGAACATGATCCCAATAATTGACACCGGACGCTGATCCGGCGGAAAAAGTGCAAATAACGAGCCGCTGTCATAGGTATACCAGATGTCTTTGTTAATAAACTCATGTTCCTGAGCGCAGCTATCACACCGCAGTGGAGACTCTATTTGAGGATTGCTTTCCGCATAAAACCCGTGAAACCAGGTTTTCGCCTCGCCATTTTGGTCAAGGTAGTCGATTCGCAGCATCAGCGGGCATTCGCTGCCCGTAAAACCGCAGACGTTTAATGATTGATAATGGATGCGAAAGGTTGCCCGCAGTGCGAAATAGTTATAACTACTCTCAGCAAGATTTAAGCCCGGCTGAAAGGTCTGCAAACAGGATGTGCGTCCATGCGAGGTTGCCCCTTCATAACGTTCCAACCGCAGTGTCATCATGCCATCCATAAATTGTGAACGGTAGGAGCCTCTGGGGTTATCGGCGGTATCATTCGCGCAAACCCAGCCATCAAGTTCCGCGCCAATCGTCACATTTGGGTTCATCATGCGGAAATAGCTGTTCCTCAGCAGGTTGGAATAACCCGGCTTTAACACAGCCTGATTATCGCTCGTGTCCACAATCCCTTGGTTTTGCGGTGAGACAGCAATACCGTACTCCAGATTTGGCGGTATGAGAATCGCCTCCCCTTCGCGTGTCACAACGCGCACGCTTGTATCTGAAGTATCAATACTATAACGTCCGCTGTTTTTCAGATTGACCAACGCACCTTGTCGGGATGTCAGCCGAACAGACACATCGCGCCCTAATCCTTCCGCAATCAAAATATCAAACCTTCCAGAAATACGGGTCAGGTCAACCTCATAGCCCGTCGTACTCCAGTTGAAACGCGGACGTAAGGCACTTTGCAGCCTGAGCGATGAATTCTCTTTGAGGGTTATAAGCGCAATTAATTGATTATTGACACCTTCATCGGTAAAAGCGAGTATCGCCTGTGATTGAGCAACCGTGCGAATATCCGCATTGAACGATAGGCTCGTTGGCGCACCGACCAACTGCTCATTTGCCCCGGCGGAGCCACGCGCAACACTTAACGACGATCCCATCGGTATGGTCGATTGGAATAGAAAAAAGTTCACCCCAATGCCTGTAATTACACAAATGGCGCAAAAAATCGCAAAGGCGATTAACAAAACGCCCCATGCAAGTCGTTGAGGGTCGGTTCGCTGAGGAGCGTGATTTTTGGGAGGTGCGATAATCGTATTACTCATAAGCCTCATCCGTTAGGAATCGATTTCGGCAGGAATTATAACACACGCTCCATACTCGACGGTTAGTTCGCAGTCAGGTATAATTTTGATTAAAGATCATTATTCAGTTCATTATGGAGAGAACGCGATGTCTGGACATAGTAAGTGGTCCACCATTAAGCGTAAAAAAGGTGTCGCCGATGCACAGCGCGGCAAAATTTTTACGCGCCTCGCACGCGATATTGCGATGGCGGCCCGCGAAGGTGGGAGTGGTGACGAGAATGCCAATCCCCGGCTTAAATTGGCAGTTACCAAAGCGAAAGCCAACAATATGCCCAAAGATAATATCGAACGGGCAATCCAGCGCGGCATAGGTGGCGCTGGCGCAGATGATATGGCCGAAATCACTTATGAGGGCTATGGCACAGACGGTGTGGCGATCCTCGTCGATGTTTTGACCGACAACAAGAATCGCTCGCTGGCAGAAATTAAACATGCCTTCAGCCGAGGCGGTGGCAGCCTTGTATCTGCCGGTTCGGTGGCGTGGCAGTTTGAGCAAAAAGGCTACCTCAGCGTGAAGGGCGATGGTGTCGATTACGACGAAATATTCATGGTCGCTGCCGATGCCGGTGCCGATGATGTGGTAGAAGACGAAGGCACGATTTATGTCTATACCCCGCGTGAGCGCCTGGGGGCGGTAGAACAAGCGCTAACCGATGCCAAATATCAGGTTGAGGAAGCGGAACTCCGCTGGCAGGCCAAAAACGACACCGAACTTGACACCGAAAAAGCGCTGCAAAATATGCGGCTCGTTGAGCGCTTGGAAGAATTAGACGATGTCCAGTCCGTAGCTTCGAACCTGCTCATCACCGACGATATTGCTGCCGCGTTCGAGACGGCCTGATGCTCTCACTGGGTATCGACCCCGGAACAGCGACGATTGGTTTTGGCCTGGTGCATGAGCGCAATGATGGCTCACTCCAGGCTATACATTTTGGGGTGATTACGACAGCGCCCGGTGTGCCAATGTGGGAACGCTTAAAGCAGATTTACGATCAGGTCACGATGCTCGCAGTCGATTACAAACCCGATCACGCCGGAGTTGAAGAGCTATTCTTCGCCCGTAATGTCACGACAGCGATTACCGTTGCACAAGGGCGAGGCGTAATCCTGTTGGCCTTAGCAAACGCGGGCATACCGATCACCGAGTACAAGCCTAATATGGTCAAACAATCGGTTTCCGGCTATGGAGGCGCAAAAAAGCCGCAAATGCAGGAAATGGTGCGTATGCTGCTTGGGCTGGATTCCATCCCCAAACCGGATGACGCTGCTGATGCTCTGGCGATTGCAATTACTGATCTACACGTCTCGCGTTATAACACGCTGCTGGAATAAGGATACCTCAAATGATTGCCAGCATTCAGGGAAAAGTTGCTTCTACTCATACCGATCATGTGGTCGTGGTCGTCGGTGGCATCGGCTATAAAGTTTTTGTACCCTACTCGACTCGTGAGCGAATGGATTCGAGTGATGTTTTTCTGCACACGTTGATGATCGTCCGCGAAGATTCGATCACCCTATATGGCTTCATGACCATTGCCGAGCGCGAAATTTTTGAAACCCTGCTCAAGGTTAATGGCGTTGGCCCCAAAATGGCGCTGGCGATTCTCAGTACAGTCAGCGTCGATCATCTGCGTAATGCCGTCTACAGCGAGCGTCATGAAATCCTGACCCGTGTTCCTGGGGTTGGCAACAAAACAGCGCAGAAAATTGTCTTCGAACTCAAGGGCAAGCTTGGCGGTGGTCTGGATACCGCGCCGGCTATGGCCTTTGATGATATCAATGCCGATGTCGTTGATGCGTTGGTCGGCCTCGGGTACAGTATCGTGGAGGCACAGACTGCCGTGCAATCATTACCCATTGATGCGCCAAAAGTCGTCGAGGATCGCATCCGTTTGGCGTTGCAATATTTTACATAGACGGTAAAGACTGATGACTGCTACCCTGGATCAATTTCCGCAGCGTGATGGACTCTACCAGATTTTGCCTGAAGGGGTTGCTGTCCAGAATCGTTATCAAAATCAGGTGATTATGCTGGATTCTTTGAGCAGTGAAATCTGGCTGCGTGCGGACGGTAAAACATCCCTGCGTGAAATCGCCTGTGATATGGCTGGCATCAGCGGTCTGCCAATGAATGCTATGCTGCGCACTATATCCATTCTGGCTGTCATTCTCAACAGTGAAGGTGTGTTATTTCCTTGTAAGCAGGCTGCTTCCCTTCCCTATCACCTGACATTGCCCCAGGAAGACCAGGACACTGACCAGATGCGTGAAAGTCTGGTTGCGGCGGGCTGGTTAGATCAATAAATTGGTTACATTGGGCTGGTTAGATCAAAAATTGGTCGCATCAGACTGGTTATAAAATCGAGTTTAAATCCATGATAGAAATCCCCAAAAGAGTTGACATTCTCGACAAAGGCTTTATCGAGCTTATCGACCTGCTTCCTCATCCCCAAACGGGCATCTCCGGCGATCTTGCGATTGTCAACGCTGCTCGCGTGTCCTTTCTGGGCGAAAGCAAAGGTGAACAAGCTGATAAAAAGCTGTTATTCTATTTACTGCGGAATCGCCATACCTCGCCGTTCGAGATGGTCGAGTTTAAATTTCGCTGCCGAGCACCATTAGTAACCTACTGGCAGTGGGTGCGGCATCGTATGTGGTCAGCCAATGCCCAAAGTGGACGTTATACGCCATTCGAGGAAAATGATTTTTATGTGCCTTCTGTCTGGCGTAAACAGGCAAAAAGCAACAAGCAGGCCAGTGAGGGCGAACTGGAAGCTGAACCGAACACTATTCTGACCGAGAAATTGATTAAGCACTATGAAGAAGGCTTCAAACTTTACCAGGAAGCCCTTACTGCTGGAGTCTCGAAAGAGATGGCACGGCTGTTTCTACCGGGCTTCAGCGTGTACTACACCTGGGTTTTGAAAGTTGATGCTCATAACCTGATGCGTTTCCTGCATCTTCGCATGGCCTCCGACGCGCAATACGAAATTCGCGTTTATGCCGAAGCCATCTACGAGCATTTTTTCAAGCCCGCCCTGCCCTGGACAGCGGAAGCTTTTGAGCAGTACGTTCTCAAATCCAACGAATAAACAAAGCGGGACACGGCACTTGTCGTGTCCCCCCAATTTACCGATTTCTATTGAATTATCCTGGGAATAATTCTGCTCCCCGCCCCAGACACATCTGCTGACCGATATTATCAATCGGATAGGCTTCCCACCCGTATAATTTTCCGGCCTCAAACAACGTAGCTTCGAAAGTGAAGTTCGTGTCTGCCGTGTAATCGACATAAACGGATGCACCAGTCTGGTCAACCAGCGTAATACTGTATTGCGCCGCGCCCGCAACGGGTGTCCAGAAAACCTGCGCGGGCTGCCCCAGCGTGAATGTCCGTTTATTGAGCGCACGATCTTCGCCAAATGTGGTGCATACTTCGAGTGCCGTTGCTGGTGGGATAGGCGTATTTACAACCTGTGTAGCGACAGACTCGATGGCGGTGGGTGTGACTTCCTGCTCCGGTGTCCATGTCGGCGGCAGAGTCGCGCGTTTAATTTCTGTGGCCGTTGGCAACGGGGTGATGATCTCTGGTGTTGGGCTAGGTGGAAGTGTCGGCTGAACACCCTGCGCTGGCGCACATGCTGCCAACGAAATACACGCCAGTAAAAAAATAATCAAATAGCGCTGCATACATACCCCTTTGAGATTAATTTGCTACAAAGTTGAGAATCGTTACCCCACGCACAACCAGGATAGCGACTACCGCGAATGCCATCAAACCGAGAGCAATGTACCACAAAACAAATAACCGAGCCTGTGGTTTTTCTCCCACTGTGCCGATCAGAAATCGCCAGCCCAGCACGTACATCGCCAGCCCAAAGGCCGCCGATACCAGCGAAGGCACGATAACCGTTTCTGGGTTAAAGAACGACTCCATATAAATCATATCAATCATGGGGCTGAGAGCAAGCGTTACACACAGCGCAAACACAATTGCAATGACAATACGAATGATTCGCGGCAGGCTCAATATCCAATCAATCACACGATTTATGAGTGAAATCTCAGCTTTCTTCAGGTTTGGTTTGCTGCTCATCGATGTTCTCCGATGGAAAAAGATTAACCATAAACGTGGAACCGCGCTCAAAATAATCACGCATCGCGCTGCGGGCAGGCTCGTCAATGCCAACCTCGTCAATGGATTCCAGCATGTGATTCAGCCAATGATCGCGTGCAGTCTGGTTAATTGGGAACGGCATGTGGCGCATCCGCAGCCGGGGATGTCCTCTTTCCTGGGCATAACGGGTTGGCCCGCCGAAAAACTGTGTCAGAAACAAAAACTGCCACTGTTTGCCCGGCTCAAGATCATCTGGGAACATCGGGCGCAACACAGGATCAGCCTGGACTTTGTCATAAAACAGATCGACTAAGCGGCGAAATATGGGATCGCCCCCCACCATATCGTAAACGCTTATCTCAGAATCACTCATGAGTCACCTCTAGTGTTTATCATATCGCCGTTATGCCATCCAGAAAAGTGTGGCTGGACAATTAACCGCATAAAGGTACAATTTTCCCGGCGAACGAACTTTAAACGTCACGCACTGTTGTAAGGAGCAAAGTATGAAGTTATTTGCGCGCTGTGGGGGGATTCTGATCCTGCTTGCGCTGATTATTAGTCCATCACTCGCACAGGATGATTCGACAATTACAGTTGTCGGTTCTGGCATTGTACAGCCGCTTTTCCAGGCACTGGCTGATGCCGACGCATCCGCAGCAAGTTTGAATATGAATATCACTGGCACCAGCAGCGGATTCACACAGTTTTGCGCCGGGGAAGCGGACATCACAACCGCAACGCGCACACTTACTGCTGAAGAAAGTGCCAATTGCAACACGAATAACCAGACTTATTTTGAAATCCTGATTGGGCAGGACATCGCTGCTTTTGTCGCAAACCCGGCGGCTGATTTCGCACAATGTCTGACCAGCGCCCAATTGAACTCGATTTTCGCACCCAGCGCAGAAGGCCAAACCACCAACTGGCAGCAAATTTTCCCCGAAGCGCCGGATACACCGCTAACGACACTGCTTCCGCCGGAAAACACGTCTACCTATGCCATTCTCGATCAGGTCATTGAAGGTGATGGGATTCGCGGAGATGCTTCTGTCACAGCGGATAGCGCCGATTTACTCACGACTGTGAGCGAGACTCCTGGCGCAATCGGAGTCGTGCGCCTCTCCGATGCTCTATCCACCGATCAATCAGTCATCGTTCTCGATTTGAACGCAGCCGAAGTCGATGGATGCCAATCACCGACACCTGAAAATGTCGAAGACAGTCTCTACCCTGCTGCAAATCGCTTACTGCTCTACATCAACACCAATAGCCTGAGTAAGCCCGGCGTAGCCGACTTGCTCGATTATTTGACCAGTGACGAGTCTGCACAGGTTGTCACCGATCAGGGATTCGTCGCGCCGACGAGTACCGCCTATCAGAAAAACCGCGACACATTGCAGGCCGCCATCTCCGGCGAACCCATCATCCAGGCGCAAAGCGAGTACACAGTTCCCGTCGGTGTGGCTGGTACCGTCAATATCGGTGGCGCAGCGAACGGTTTTAACTTCATCAAAACCGCATCGGATACATTCACCGCGACCAACACCGCCATTACCGTAACAACCAAAATTGATGGTGAACCGGCTGGTTTCCGCCGCCTCTGCAACGGCGAAACCGACATCACGACTGCCTATCGCGACTTCACAGAAGAGGAAGCAGGCAACTGTGCCGCCAACAACATCACCACAATCTCCGTGAGTTTGGGCAGCCAATCTGTTGTACTGGTTGCCAATAGCGCGAATGATTATCTCTCCTGCCTGACAACCGATCAGATTGCAACGACATGGCGTGCTGAATCTGCCGACACCGTTGACAGCTGGAATCAGGTCAACGCAGATTTCCCCGAAACACCGATCATGTTATTCGCGCCGGAGAACGGCAGCTCAGACACCGATTTAATGCTGCTTGAGGCATCGGGCAGCAATCTCATCAGTCGCGTTGACACAGCCGAGAGCAATGCCGATCCTCTCTACCGCGCGGCAGCGACGGCGAATGTTGATGGTGGCCTGACGGTGATGAGTTGGCAGGATTATCAGAATGTTCTGGGCAATAACCAGGCCAATATTCAACTGGTTGCTGTAGACAGCGGCAGTGGTTGTGTTGCGCCCGATGAGAACTCGATTGTTGATGGCACCTATCCGCTGACACGCTCTGGTCAACTGCTTATCAACAAAGTCTCATTGGCACGGCCCGAAGTTCAGGCATTTGTGTGGTATCTGATGAGCAACGAAAATTTCCCGAACCTGGAATCGAACGGATTTCTCGGTGTAGGTTTTGGTGATCTCGTGGATATTCGTGCAAATCTCCAGCAAGCATTTAGCGAGGCTGAGGTCGAAATAATCCAGCGTGCCGCTGAAGCGACACCAGAGGCAACTGTCGAGGCGACTTCGGAAGCAACAGCCGAAGCGACTGAAGCCGCAGAATAAACCATTGTAGGGGCGCACAGCCGTGCGCCCTTTTAATTGGCCTACATCACACCCGCATACGACTTCGCGGTCATCGGCTGAAAATCGCCGAGATAGCCCTGCACGGCCAGTAATTCTGCGTTCAGGATGCTGCACCCGGCTGCGCCACGAATCGTGTTGTGCGAAAGGGCGACAAATTTATAGCCCAGCAGCGGACATTCGCGTAAACGCCCTATCGAAGTCGTCATGCCTTTGCCCGCATTACGATCCCGACGTGTCTGCGGACGATCAATTTGCGGTAAATATTCGACTGGATGCAGCGGCGCACTCGGTAGTTGCGGCACTGGCTCTGGCCCTCGGAACGCTTCCCATGCCGCCAGAATTGCGTCAAAATCCGGTTTTTCGGCCAATTCAATCGATACATTGACGATATGCCCATCGACGACAGGCACACGATTGCAGGAAGCGCCGACGATTGCGGGCAGCCATGTGATCTGTTCGCCATTCATGCGACCCAGCATTTTCAACGGTTCAGTTTCCAACTTGCCTTCGTCGCCGCTGACATATGGCACAATATTGTCGAGAATATCCAATGATGCAACGCCGGGATAGCCTGCCCCACTCACGGCCTGCGCACTCACGACGTGAATTTTGGTCACACCAAATTGGCGCAGCGGAGCGAGTGCCATCACAACAGGCATCGCCGTGCAATTCGAATTTGCGACCAGTGCGCCGGATGTCCACCCACGTTTACGACGCTGCACGTCAATCAACTGAATATGGTCAGCGTTGGCTTCTGGCAGCAGCAGCGGCACATCCTCGACCATACGATTCGCCCCGGCGTTAGTGCAAACCACATGCCCGGCAGCAGCCAATTCAAATTCGCGGGTTTCGGCGGCTTCTTTGGGCAGCGCCGAAAAAATCAGTGGTGAGTCGAACGAATCATCCAATGACTTAACGGTCAGATTTTTAACAGATTCGGGTGGGTTGCCATCAATCACCCAGTTCACCATCTCGCCATAGGGACGACCTGCGCTCCGGCTTGAACCAATGACCTCTGCTACCTGAAACCAAGGGTGATTTTCGAGCAGTTCGATAAATCGTTGTCCAACTGCGCCTGTCGCGCCCAGGACTGCTACATCCAGTTTTCGCACGTTTTTCTCTCCTAAATTCCGACGGATTCACGTCCCGTTTTAATCGCGGGATAAGAGCCTAGCATTTTGACAAACGACGCTCGCTGTAACAGCCGTGCCAACGCCTCCTGGCAAACCGGGTCTTGCCAGTGCCCCTCAAAGTCCAGATAAAACACAGGCTCCCAGGGGCGATTGCGGCGGGGGCGCGATTCGATCTTTGTTAAATTCAGCCCACGCAGCGCAAATTCACCCAGGCAGTGATACAACGCGGCAGGTGTATGGCGCGTAGCAAAAACCAGCGACGTTTTATTATATTCACCCTTTGGCGGGTCATCGTGTCCCAAGACGAAGAAGCGCGTAAAATTAAACGGGACATCTTCAATTTCAGTTTGCAGAATATCAAGATTATAGAGTTTCCCGGCCATTTCGCTGGCAATCGCACCCGTATGAGGTACGGGTTCAGCCGCCAGATCGTGCGCCGATCCAGCCGTATCATGCCAGGGTATCGGCTCGATGCCATTACGTTTCAAAAACCCGGCACACTGGGCAAGCGCCTGTGGATGTGAGCGTACATACTTTATATCTTCTAGTGCTGTCCCATGCGGCACCATCAGCGCGTGATGCACGTGGACAATAACCTCGGCCTGAATCCGAAAATCTGAATCCATTAATAATTCATAGGCCTGATTCACAGCGCCAGCCAGAGCATTTTCGACAGGCACCATCGCATAAGTAACTTTCTGCGACTCTAAAACCGAGAATAGATCACTGATGACCGGACAGGGGTAAACATCAACAGTATCGCCAAAATGTTGGCGGATAGCCTGCTCGGAATAAGCCCCCTGTACGCCCTGAAAGGCGACGACATTTCGCAAAATAAACAGCTCCTCAAAAAAGAAAAACGTGGACACAAACTTCCACGCTTCAGGGGTTGAATTGTTGAATAAGGCGTTATCGTAGCACAGAATATTCAGCCAAGTCAACTCATTTTCAAACCGCTAATACCCCAGATTGGCGCTAGTTGGTCATACAGTCGTCTGATAAAGTATAAAAACGGTTTCACAAAGGAAAGGTTCTGATAAGTGACAGATCAAACCCATCCTACCCATGAGGCGGACCTCAAATGGCTGTGGCATTTCATTATGCTGCACCGCATCGCTGCTGCCGGATCAATTCTGACAGGTGTGCTGGGAGGTATCACCTCAGCAATAGAACCTTATTTGATCGGTGTCATCATCGATCACATCAGTAACAACGTCAATCTCGATCAGATTGTTCATGATATTGTCCTGCTGATTGGCTTCTCGATTGTTACCGTCATCGCGTTCTTCGGTCAGCGAATTTTTAGCGGGCAGGTCGCTTATGCCGTGAATTTCGACATCCGCCGCACACTGTTTGACAATCTCATTACGCTTGAGCAGTCCTTTTACCAGCGCTACCAGACGGGAGATCTTATATCCCGCATGTACAGCGATCTGGATATGATCTGGCGCTTGCTGGCAATTGCGTTCAATCGTTTTGGCAGTGCTCTGCTCACCCTGATCGTCACTTTTGTTCTGCTCGGTGCGATCAATATCCCACTGACCCTGGTTACATTTTTCGTTCTCACTGTCTCCACTGCTTTTCAAATTCGCGCAGGGTTGGCATTAGCGCCTATGTTTGAAAAAGTACAGGATCAGGCAGGCGCTATTTCCGCACTGGTACAGGACTCGGTAAGCGGTATTCAGACGATCAAGACTTTTGGGCGCGAAGCTGGAGTCGCGGAAAAATTCCGCGAAGAAAATAACGAATATCGCCGCCGCTGGCTCTTCTTCAAGCGACGAAACGAGCCAGTGGGTATGCTGCCGAACATGATTAGCCAGCTTACCGCCGGAATTGTGGTACTATTTGGTGGAATCATGACGCTGCAAGGCTCGATCACACTGGGTAATTTCACACAGTTTTTGATCTACCTCTCGCTCATCAGCAACGTTTTGCTCCAGCTAGGCACGATCTATCAGCGTTATCAGCAAACACGCGGTGCGCTCACCCGGCTGTCTCCGTTGTTGCAGGATGCCAATATCACGAATCATCCCCAATCGCGGCCTATGCCAAACCCACGCGGTGACATCACCTATGAAAATGTCAGTATTCAGGCAGATGGCACCTCGGTTTTGAGCAATGTTTCACTGCATATTCCGGCGGGTTCGGTGGTGGCGTTTGTCGGCCCTACAGGGTGTGGCAAAACGCTGCTCGTTAATTTATTAGCACGTGTCCAAGACCCCTCCGAAGGTCGCATTCTGATTGATGGCGTAGACGTGCGCTCACTCGCGCTGGAAGATTTACGCCGTGCTATCGCCTATGTTCCACAGTCTACATTTCTTTTCAGCCGTCCGCTACATGAAAATGTGCGTATGGGCAAGCCTGACATTGAAGACGAAGAACTCAAAAGCGCTATCCACATTTCGCGTGTCAGCAACGATCTCCCTCAGCTTCCACAAGGGCTGGATACGCTGGTCGGCGAAAAAGGCGTGATGCTCTCCGGTGGTCAAAAACAGCGTGTGGCGATTGCTCGTGCGATTGTGCGTGACCCGGCCATTCTCGTGCTGGATGATGCCTTATCGAGCGTGGATACCCAAACTGCCGCCGATATTCTTTCCGAACTGCGCGATGTCCTCAGTACACGCACCAGCTTAATTATCGCGCACCGAATCGCTACCGTAAAAGATGCCGATCACATTGTCGTGATGTCTGAAGGCCAGATTGTGGAACAGGGTACGCACGTTGAACTGATCGCACAAGACGGACTCTATGCACGCATGGTCGAGCGTGAGTTAAGAGATGATGATGACCCAGAATAAACCAGAAAAACAACCGACGATACCTGTACAAACTGAAGAAAAGGTCACAGATCGTTATCTGTTTTGGATGCTTGGGCATTTTCTGAGGCCCTATCTGGGGCAGATTATCGTCGTTTTCGTATTGTTAATTGGTGTCTCCGGCTTATCGCTTGTCCTGCCTTACCTCATCCAGAGAGCCGTCGATGGGCCAATCACGGAGGGCAACCTGTCCGACTTGATCCCTTACGGTATCATTTACTTTGGAACGATTGTCCTGCTTTTCGCGTTTCGTTTTGCACACACCTATATGCTGCAAACCATCGGCCAGAACGCTCTGGTTGATCTGCGGCAAACTCTATTTGAGCATTTCCTGCGCCAGGATATGCGCTTTTTCAATACCACCCCTGTCGGTCAGCTTGTCGCACGTATTTCCAACGATATTGATGCCCTGACAGAACTGCTTTCAACGAGCATCGTTGTCGTAATCAGCAACATGATTACGCTGGTTGGCATCATCGCCGTGATGTTCATTCTCAACTGGCGATTGGCCGTGCTTGGCCTGTGCGTCCTGCCGATTATGACGGTGGCGACGGTTTACTTTCGCATCAGAATTCGCCGCGCATCGAACACATTCCATAAAGTCGTCGGGGAATACCTGGCGTTCATCAACGAACAGTTTAACGGTATGCTGATCGTACAGCTTTTTGGACGGCAGGAAGTCAGCCGGGCAGAGTTCGATAAAATCAATGTGGATTATCGCGATGTCCATATGAAGATGCGCGATTATTACACCTATTACGCCGCGATTTTGCAGATTTTGACCACAGTCGGGTTAGCCGTTGTGTTGTATGGCGGCGGTCAAGGGCTGCTGGCTGGATGGGCAACGCTGGGTATGCTGATCGCGTTCATCGAATATACGCGGCGCAGCTTTGACCCGATCTTGCAGCTTTCTGAGCAGTTTGCGCAAATTCAGACCGCGCTTTCGGCAGGTGAGCGTGTTGCGCGTATTCTGCGTGTTGAGCCAACAATCACCGAAAGCGCGAACCCCCAGACGATTGAGGATTTCAAGCGATCGGTGACATTCGAAAATGTCGAATTCGGTTATGAACCTGGCAATCTGGTTCTACGCAACGTCAATTTTCACATCGAACCGGGGCAGCGTGTCGCGATTGTCGGGGCGACAGGCGCGGGTAAAACATCGCTGGCAGGTCTATTGGCACGTTTCTATGATGTTAACTCAGGTCGTGTGTTGATCGATAATGTGGACATTCGCGAATTAAAGCTGTCCGATCTCCGCAAGTATGTCAATGTCGTGCCGCAATCGCCCTATTGTTTTAATGGCACGATTGCCGACAATCTGCGCTTATTTGACCCCACAGTTACTCGCGAACAGATGATTGAAGCCGCAAAAGCAGCTTCCGCCGCGCCCTTCATAGAGCGACTACCCGGCACTTACGATTATCAACTGCTGCCAGGTGGTGCGAATCTCTCGCATGGTCAGCGGCAGCTTCTTGCACTTGCCCGTGCACTTATCCATAGCCCGAACAGCATCCTTGTCCTTGATGAAGCCACCAGTAATATCGACACTGAAACTGAGGAGTTGATTCAGCTTGGCTTGCAGCATGTTTTACGCAACCGCACCAGTCTCATTATCGCCCACCGCCTGAGTACCGTGCGCGAGGCGGATCGAATTCTGGTGATGCAGCGCGGCCAAATCATCGAAGACGGCTCACACGATCAACTACTGAAGCTGAACGGACTTTATGCACGGCTCTACCGCCGCCAGTTTGCGCAGATGGGCTTACAGCGCGAAGACGAAGCACTGCCTGTCTCACACTGATGGAGGGGTTTACCGTGCCAAACCCTGTCGAAAAGGTCTATGACAAAATCAGCAGCCAATCGCCCTCTCCCGGCGTTTCATAATGCTGCGCATCAGGCGACACCGCCTCTAGATACTGCCCGGTGCGTGGATTAAACCATCGGGCAGAAAGCCTCGTTTGCAGTTGATTGCTATCCAAAATAATCTGGCGATCTATCGGTACATAAATCACGGCGAGATCATCCTCCTCGGATTGTGCGGCGGCGACATATCGCGCCTTCTCGGTTTCGCCAGGTTGAACCGCTAATAACGCTTGCGCCGGACGCAGCCTCCACCATTCAATCGCACTGAAAAAATCCATAAGATGTACAAGTTGCTCCGCCGCAGGCATCACCAACGCCTGCTCCCAGGGCAGCGGAATCTGAGTAGCAGGATGATTCAGGGGCGGTGTCGTGCCGTCATCCCATCCCCAAACGCCATGCCCCCCATATGTGACCCCGGCAGTAGGCGAAACCAGCAAACTCCAATACATGGCACGGCGAACATCTAATGCCTCATGCCGTTTATTTTCTATAAACGAGGCGTGATGCTCATACGGCGGCTCAAGATTGATGACGGGTCGCGCGGGTGTTCGATCCCAACTGGTGGCAGGCGGGCCATTGACGAGCCACGTCTGAGATTTATTGCTACCGCCGTGACCACTCTGATAGCCGACAACATCCATCCACATCTCATTCAGGAAATCATCGCCAATCCATATCTCGCCTGCTGGGTGCAAAATAACCGGCGCGTGGGGAGCATCGCCAAAAACAGCCCGCCCGATACGTTTCCAGCGTTCGGCTTTTTCGCCGCGATAATCGGCATCCCCCGGCAAAATCCAGGTCACATGATGTGCGCCCCAACGCGCGACCATATACCGCACCAGCAAAATCGCCTGATCTTCCGGCAGCGAGAAGCCCGGATTTACATCATTGACATCCGGTGGCGACCACGCTGCTGCCCACAACAGCACAGGTACTGCCAGCAGACCCGCGCGATTAATCGCATCCATTTTTGTATCCAAGCGCTGAAAAAATGCCGCATTAATCTCGATCTGTTCGCGTCCAGTGTAAGCGGTTTGCCCTTCTATATCGCTGTACGCGGCGACCCATTGTGTTGTCACCCACTGCGCAGCATTAAATTTTTGTCGCACACGTTCGCGGAGATAATGTTCCCACTCCGGTTCTGTCGAGCGCATTGGCCCATTCCAGACGGTATCTGCCAGCCAGAAAAACGGCTTGCCGTCCGCGTGAACCAGATAGCGGCGATTATCGGATAGACGGAGCGGCCCATGCTGGTCGAAAATGGTCTGCCCGAAATTTTCTGCGCAGTCAAATTCTCCGATCTGCCCATGTAATCCTGTATTCTGCGCATCGGAACACTCCGTCTTGAATGTCCACGCACCTATTTCATCGGGCGAAAACCGCACCAGCCACGTCAATCCGCCATCCCAAAAGCCATCGACAGTGCGAGTCTGACCGGACGGCGACATAAAATGAATTTTCAAAACTGCTTGCTGTGCTGGATTCGAATAGTTGATGGCACTCGTAAAAACTTTTTCAAATCGTCCCCATTTTGCAATAACATTATCCAAAATTATTGACCTTCCATATGTTGCAGCGCTTCCACACAATTTCGCGCTACTCGCTCGTTTATCTGTCGGTTAATCCGGGTAACTTCTGCTGCGTCACCGCTTTGATACGAGCTTAAAATCGCTTCATGATCTTTCACGACTTGAGTCTCGTCATACTCTGGGTCAGCTTCGGCACGTATATAAAGCAGCGCGGCAATTTGTGCAACGATGCTGTTCCAACTTTGAATGAGCAGGTCATGCCCGGAAGCCTCAATCAGGTAACGATGAAAATTCATGTCGATGCTTCGAATGCCTTTTTTATCTTCCCTCTTGATCGCTGCGGCCTGTCTTTCAACCAACTGATAGAGATAGCTATAATCCTTCTCAGCGAGGCGATTTATCGAGATTTCGGCAGCCAGATTTTCCAGAGAGATACGCAGCGAAAAAATCTCGTGAATATCTTTTTCAGTAAATACGCGAACGAAATACCCTCGATTCGGCGCAAAAACAACCAGACGTTCCCGTTCCAGCACAATCAGCGCCTCACGTACCGGAGTGCGGCTCACCCCAAGCTGTTTAGTCAATGCCATCTCTGTGACATGATCGTTCGGTTTTAAGCGTCCTTCAATAATCGCCGTGCGAACCTGATCGATAATCTGCTCCCGCAGCGTAATCGGACGTATCTCAGAGAAAATCGCCATATTCTATGTCACCTGAAGCGCATTTTGTCTAATGTATACAATTTTACAATTTCTGTCAATTTAAGGTTAGTGCTGCTAATGCCTCACCTATCGACTAAGCATTGGTGCGAATGAGTCCACCATCCACTTTGCCATTTTCGATGAGCCAGCGCACCGATTCCTGGACAGCTTGCAACGAACTGTAACGGGGTTGATAGCCTATCATCCGCTGCGCTTTGGCGATACTGCAATTGGGGCTGTGCGCGATGTGATCCCATGTCGCGTTTGCATCATCTTCAGATACCGTTTTGCGCCATTCTTCCCACCCTAAAAAGTTCAGCCGGGCAGGTTGTCCGAACCATGCTGACATCGCTTCAGCATATCCGCGCAGTGTGACCGCTGCTGGCGAAACCACATGGAAGCTCTCCCCCACTGCCGCACTGCGATTCGTCATCACCTGCATAAATGATTGCGCCACATCATCGGCGTGGACATGATGCACGGTTTCTAAACCCAAATTTGGCAGTGTTAATTCCTCGCCTCGCGCCAACCTGGAAAACACGTCAAGGTTAAAATTACCTGCGGGGTTAAGCGGCGACCAGCCTGGCCCGACAATATGCCCCGGATGCAGTAGTGTTGCCGGGAAACCTTGACGACGTGCCTGATCAAGTAAATAGGATTCGATAGCGGCTTTCTGGATTCCATACTCGCCAAATGGATGTTTGGGTTGATCTTCAACAGTCGGCACAACCGCGCTGGAACCATGCGTCCAGATCGTGCCGCAGTGGAGAAAATGCTGAACATGACCGCGCAGCGCCTCAACAAGCTGCTGGGCACTTGCAAGATTAAAACAGATCATATCCATAACAATATCGGGCTGAAGCTCAAGTATGCGTTGACCGAAGATACCAGCAGCATCCTCAGCGTCTTTATCGACCACTACCTGCTTGACCGATCTCCAGGCCATATGGGGCTGATAGGGTTCCCGTTGCCCTCGGCTGACGTTCACAACAAGATGCCCCGCTTCCACTAAACGTGGTATGAGATATGTCCCGATATGACCACTGCCACCGATTACAATGACACGCATAGATAATTTCCTTTCAATACAGGAGTGGAGTTGTACTTCAAAAAATATGCCGTCATTTGCGCGAAGCAGTGCTTTCACGCAAAATCAATTGAGGCTTGAGCAAAATTTGTTCAGGCTCTCCCATATCGTGTTGAACCATGTCGATCAGCATACGCGCCGCTTCATAGCCCATCTCAGCCGTCGGAAAACTGATCGCCGTCATTGCTGGCGTGATAAGCTGCGCAATTTTGTTCGTCGCGATAGGCACAACCGAAAAATCGTTGGGTACATTTCGCCCAAGGTGGTGCAAAGCACGGACGATTCCACTGGATGTTGGGCCATGTACTGTCACAATTGCCGTCAATTGAGGTTCCGCATCGAGTAAACCGAGTGTTGCCTCATACATATCCTGCACGGTGTGGTTCACCTCGCGGTAGGTCGATTTTAGATCATACATTTCGAGCGCTTTACGAAAGCCCTCAAGCGAACGTATCGCCGGGCCTAAACCCTGTTCACGCTCGGCAGGCGGGCGCGTCAAAAATCCAATCTCGCGATGTCCCAACTCGACCAGATGCTTATATGCCATGATTGCCGCCATCTCAAAATCAAGGTCAATATAGCTTAACCCTGTATTATCGGCACAGCGACCAATCATGACAAATGGATAGCCGTAATCCCGCAGCATTTCAACGCGCCAATCTTGAATACAGATTCGCATCAAAATAATACCATCGGCGTAAGCGTCCCGGTACATGTTGAGCAGGTCATCATATGTCATGGAGTTCGTCATCAGATTGAAGAAGTAATTACGCTCTGCCGCTGCCTGCGCTGCGCCAACAAAAAAATCCAGTTCAAGCTGCGTAAAACCCGCGTCTCTTGCCGGGAATGAGAGAGCAATCGTTCGACTCCGGCCACTGGCGAGGCTTTGCGCCTGGACATGAGGACGATAGCCCAACTCCTGAATGATTCCCAACACGCGGTCACGAGTAGATGCCGACACATCCGGTTTATTGTTCAGGATGCGAGATACCGTCGAAACCGATACCCCGGCGGTCTTTGCGACATGTGCAATTGTGATCGTATCACCGCGCATCATTATGCCCAGAATGCCCTATCCGGCTGCTCCTTAAAGTAAGCGATGCCTTATCGATAGCGACGACCATTAAAGCGATGGCCGATCAGCGAAAGAATAATAATCAAGCCGTAGAAAAACTGCGTATAAAATCCTGTCAGACCTGCGGCGATAACGCCTGTTTCAATAAACGAAACAATAGTAGACCCTACTGCCCCGCCGACAAGTGTGCCAACCCCGCCCCAAGCCGGAGTGCCGCCTACAAAAACAGCCGCTAATGCAGGCAGTAAGAAACCATCACCTGTCGTCGGCCACCATACAAAGTTGATAAGAACCGAAAACACGCCTGCCAGCGCCGCACCAACCCCCACAAACATGAACAATGAGATGCGCACTCGCTTTACGTTAATACCCATCTCAGCCGAGCTATCAGGGTTATCCCCAACGCAGTGTACCCGCGCACCAAACCGATGGCGGTTGTACAAAAACCAGCCTAGAAGCACAAAGCCAAGTGCCCAGAACATTTGGTACGGGATCGCCGCATTTGCGCCACCCGAAAACACGCTGTACATAAATGTCTTGCGAAGGTCGGGAATAGCAATCGAGAAGCCTTGAGCGCCAATATTAATCAGGCCTCGTAGAAAAAAGTTCATACCGATGGTGGCAATCAGAGACGACAAGTTTGCGTAAACCACTAACATTCCAATGAGCGAGCCTAGAAGTAAACCTAAAACGACAGCAACAGCCATCGCGGCAAATGGATCCCAGCCATCGCGGACCGCAATCGCGAAAGCCCATGACGAAAAACCCATCGTTGCCGGAAAAGCCAGGTCAATTTCGCCCCCTGTGATAATAAACACCAAAGGTACTACAAGAAAAATCGCAACGGGGAGCGTCACAAATACCGAGCGATAGGTCAGCGGATTGGTAAATACACTCGGATTCGCCAATGTAAAGCTAGCCAACATAATGATCAGGATGAGGCCAGCACTGAACGCACGGCGGTTATCGTTAACAAATGCTCGAATCGGGTTGCGCCGTGGCTTTGCAGGATCGCGCGGGACTGAAACAACAGCCATTTATAATCTCCTTAAAAGTATATTCTTTAATTATCGCCCAGCCGAATCCCACCGCGTAATTCAACCGGCTCCGCCCCGATATGCCCGGTTCGAGCAATCGAGTGCATATTTTGAATCAATATTTCCGCAGAAGGAACCTCTGACTTTAGTGCCTCTAAAACGACTTTACCGCGATCCAGAACCGCAAAACGATCCGCAATGTCATAAACGTGATAAATATTGTGGCCGATGAAAATTACTGAACGACCTTTGTCTTTAACAGCCTGTATAAAACTAAAGACTTTTTGCGTTTCCGTTAATGATAGAGCAGTTGTTGGTTCGTCCAGAATAATCAAATCCGCGTCATAATATAAAGCTCTGGCAATAGCGACCCCCTGCCGTTCACCACCCGAAAGCGTCGCCACCAGCGAACTGGGGTTGAAAACTTTTGATGTAAAGCCAATCTCACGCATCAGACGCTCGGCTTCACTGTGCTGCTTCTTCATATCCATAAAGCCGAGAAAATTCGTGATCTCACGGCCCATGAAGATATTTCTCACAATCGTTTGCTGTGCAACCAGTGCGCGATCCTGGTAAACAGTCTCAATGCCCGCTTCGCGCGATTTTGCCGCATTCCAACGGCTGACTTTCTGACCTTTGACATAAATTTCGCCCGAATCTGGCGCATGTACGCCAGATAGAATCTTAATCAGCGTCGATTTACCCGCACCGTTATCACCTATCAACCCTAGAACTTCGCCCTCATCAACATAAAGGCTCACATTTTCAACAGCATTCACATTGCCATATGACTTGGTGACACTTTTTAGTTCGACAAGCCGTTTGCTCACACCAGCCTCCTTGAAAATGAGGGCTGGTATCACGACCAGCCCCCGAAAATTCACAAACTTTAGTGACTGAAATTAGCGGTATCCGGCGCGTGCCATTTCTGCCACACCCTGGTAGTTCGTCGTATCCACGAAACCTGCACCCGTGTCAACGCTCATCGGGCCAAAACCGTAGACCTTCGACAAGCATAAACTTTGGATCGGCAAATACCCTTGCAGGAATGGCTGCTGGTCGGATGTCAGTTGAATCCAGCCATTGTCAAAGCCTTCCATAATCTGTGGGCTGGTGTCGAAACCGATGTTGATGATGTCTCCAGCAGCTTTATCAACAGCTTCCATATAGGTTGATGCATTGCCCAGCATTTGACCGCCGGGGTACGCGATTAACTTGGTAGCAGGATTGGCGAGGAGTGCCGCAGTAATTGCCGGTATAGCCTGGTTGGGGTCTGCTGCCCATTCCGGTGGGCTGTCAAGCCGAACGACTGTGATACCAGCAGCTTCAAGAGCTTCAGCGGTGCCCAGTTCACGCAGAGCGCGATTTTGTTGTGCAAATGGCCCCACTACAATCGCGGTATCCCCTGCCTGCAAACCGTACTGCCGGATTGCTTCGTCGCCCAATGCGCGACCCTGAGACGAAAGCTCAGCACCCACATATCCGCCGCCATAGGCTGCGCGTACACGCGGAACATCCACATTCTGGTACATCATCAGGATACCAGCAGCAGCGGCTTCCTCAGCTAGCGGCATAATCGCATCATCACCGGGATGTCCCATCATGGCAATACCATCCGGACCAGCGGCAACGGCTTCACGAAGCTGCTGAATCATGCGTTCCGAATCCCAACCAGAGAAGATGTAATCAACTGTCGGCCCCAGGTCAGCTTCTGCCGCCTGTGCGCCGCGCAAAACAATTGAGCCGAAACCATCGCCTTCTGCGCCACCGACAAAAAAGCGAATGTGGACACCTGAACACCACTTGCCACTTTCCTGAGCGGCTGCCGGAATCAACGCCGTCAGTGGCACGACTGTAGCGAAAACAAGAATGAGTAGAACGGACTTAATAACAAAGCTTTTCTTAGACACTTTATACCCCCAAACTAAATTTCAAATCGAATACGATCTATTATCCTTGCCAAACTTTTGATGCGACCCACCTCCTCCGTGTCAACATTATTTCGAATATAACGGTAGCGCTACCGGAATAGCATAACACAAAATAATTTTGCTTGCCAACAAAAAAACAGAGACGCAGTCATTTCGACTACGCCTCTGTTTCTATTGATGATGGATGTTAGAAAGAGGCAGCTTGCCGCCGCCCCTATTCTGTTAATTAAACGTAAATGACTGCGTTAGACTGACAGGACTCAAATTCCCTGCCGGGTCAATCGCGCGTACACGCCAGTAGTATGTACCAGCGCCGAGAGCCAGTGCGTTCGGTACGGTATACGTTGCCGACGAAACCTGATTAGCATCAACCACGATTGTGTTGAAGTTGGAGTCGCTGGCAACCTGCACCCAATAGCGTCGGATTCCGCTGATACTGCGCCATTTTAGAGTCGGCGTGCTGTCGTGGATCGTCGCGTTCGCCGCTGGTGTCGTAAGAACAGGTGCTGTCGGCGGAATGGTATCGACAGTGAAGGAGCGTGCTGAACTCCAACGTCCCGGTACGCCCAGATTATTGACCGAACGCACCCGCCACAGATAGCGTCCATCAGCCAGCAGCGTGTTGACGGTTGTAAACGGATTGGTTACGCCAGCAACCGTGAAAATCATCGGATTAAACCGTGAGGTTCTGGCAAGCTGCACCTCATAGGTCGTTGCCCCAGTGACCGGCATCCAGCTCAATGTTGGCGTGCTGTCATTAGTTACAGCGCTGTTCGCTGGGTTGACCAGTTTGGGCGCTGCTGGCGCTGGCAAGGTGTAGATGAATGACCAGACATAGGTTGACGGTTGGCTGTTTACATTCACGCGCCAGTAGTAGACCCCTGGAGTCAGCGCAGTCGTTAACGTACAGCTTGTCTTAGTGGATACTGCGCAGACAGGCACCTGGTTAGCAAAGCCCGCATCAGTAGCAACCTGTAACTGATAGGTCGAGCCAGAGCCAGCGGTTCCCCAACGGAATGTGGGTTTTGCGTTAGTCACAATAGCGTCGTCAGCGGGAGAAGACATCAGAATGGCATCAACGATAAAGCTACGATACGAACTCCATGGTCCCGGTACGCCGTATTCATTGATTGCGCGTACTTTCCAGTAGTAACGTTTCTCGTCGAGATCGCTGGTAAACGTGTAGTCTGTGTTGGCAGAAACGGGTGGCGAAACCACTGGAGTTTTGAAGTTTGCAGCATCATCGACCAGCAGTTCATAAGTCATGTTCAAGCCTGCCACGGCATTCCAATCCAGAGTCGGCGTAGGATCAGTGACTTTTGCGCCATTGTTTGGCGAAACCAGAGTGGGTTTGCCAGGAATAGAGGGTGTCATGATAAACGACCAGACGACTGGTGAAACAACACCGTTGATATTGACTTTCCAATAATACGTTCCCGGTGTCAGCGCACTGGTCGGTGTGCAGGTTGTTTTGGTCGGTGATGTGCAGAAATCTGCTATCGGGCTGCTAAAGTCATCGTCATTATCAACCAGCAGCGTATAGGCTGTCGTGCCTGCCACAGCGTACCAGGTAAATGTCGGAGTCGGATCAGTAGTGAAAGCCTCATCACGCGGTGATTTTAGAATGCTTACGGTGAAAGTTCCCGTTTCGCTCCAGTCAGTCACCGGATTGCTATTTGCATCCAGCGCACGAACGCGCCAATAAATCTCACCTTGCCCCAACGCTGTCCCGCTGGCAGGTATTGTGTAGCTTGCTGCGGTGGGCTGCGCAGACTGAGGCGAGGTGAAGCCAGAGTTATCGTCGATCTGGATTTCATACCTACGGATATTGCGAATTGACCTCCACGTAAACGTTGGCCGCACTTTGGTAACGATGCTGTCAGCTTTGGGCGCGGTAAGCTGTGGTGGCGCGAGAATAACCGTCAGGACAAATGTATCGGTTGATGATCCGCCTTCGTCATCCCACACCGTGAGCGTGATTGTTGCGGTTCCGGTCTGACCAGTGGCAGGCTTCACATAGAGAGAACGATTCGCACCCACACCGCCGATCAGAATATTCTGATTGGGCACAAGTGTTTGATTCGATGAAGTGCCTACGACATAGAGTGAATCTACACTGGTTATATCGTCGTCCAGAACGAGCGCCACCGGGCCAAGCTGGACGTTAGGCGGTGTCGTTTGGTCAACGACATCGTTAATCTCTGGGTTAGCATTCGGCGCAACCGTCAGCTTAAACGATGTGCTGTCCGTTGATAAGTCTTCATCAGTGATGATGATGCTGATGGTCGTCTCACCCACCCCAGCCCCAATCGGCGCGATTGTGAGGGTACGGTCCGCACCAGTTCCGCCGATGCTGATATTCCCAACCGGAACAAGTGTCGTATTGCTGGACAAAACAGTGAACGTCAGATCAGCCAGCGGCCTGTCATCAGCGATGATGAACGGAATTGGCCCCTTGCTCGCTGTATTGGGTCGCGCGATCTGGTCAGGGATAGCCGAAATTTCCGGCGCTTCATTGGGCAGCTCAATCACAGTCAGAACAAAAGTGTCCGATTTTATGCGCCCCTTGTTATCGTCAACGGTAACGGTTATCGTCGTGGTGCCGATTTCATCAGTGGCAGGCGTAAGACTGATCGTGCGATCACCAGTGGTTGGTGTGGCTGGGCCAATGGTAATGGCTCCATCAGGCACAAGTGTATCATTGGAGGATTCTGCTGTTACCGTCAAATCTTTGGCTGCCGTCAGACCACCCCCTGTGTCTGCAACGATAAATCCAATGGGTGCCATCGAGGTATTGACGATGATTTCCTGGTCAGATATGTCTGAGATCGTCGGATCACCCGTATTGGTAGCCACAGTAACACCGACTATAAACGAAGCGGTAGTCGATAAGCCGCCACCCGGCTCACTCAACGTAACTGTGATCTGCGCTGTTCCGAACTTCCCATCTACTGGGTCAATATTCAAGGTACGCGCACCCGTCGTTCCGGTCACAGTTGGGTTGGGAATAAGGGTGAGGTTATCCGATGTGGCAGTCACATCCACTCCGGAAACGAAAGACGCAACTGGTGTAAAGTCATCAGCGATAGTGATAGCCTTAGTAAACGCGGTTGAGTTTGTTCGACTCACATTGGTGAGTGGGTTGGGAGTGATCGTCGGCGCAGCATTAGCCTTGACCGTCAACCGGAAAGATTTGAAGGCAATACCACCCTCACCATCGTGAGCAATGATGTCGATGTCAGTAAAGCCGACTTGTCCCGGTTCTGGCACAATCTGAACTTCGCGGGTTTCATCATTTCCACCCGTCAAAAGCACGTTATCACCTATTGAGTTGTTGGGAACCAAAGTAGTATTGCTTGAAACATATACCAGTTCAACAAATGAGATTGCGTTATTGTTATCGGTAATGTTCGTAATCTCAAATGCTCGCGTGGAGCTGCCGAGTTGAATTGTCGTATCAGTGAAATCACCTGACTTCCAGGTCACGACAGGTAATGCATTTACCGGTGTCGGGATGTTGCGATTGACAGCCAGCATGAAAGTCTCAGTAGCCGTTAAACCGCCACGATCTGCAACGGTGAGGGTAATTAACGTTAGCCCATATTCGCCATTTACAGGTGTGAATCGGATATTCCGGCTGCCAGTTCCCGCCGTCACGCCAATTACGATGGCCGAGTTTTGTACAAGAGCTTGATTTGATGAGGTAGCTGTAACCGTCAAATCACCTAATGCCTCCGGTTGGTCGGGGTCTGTCACCGTATACGGTATGTTCAGCGTTGACAGCACATTCATGCTAATCGATTTAGCACCAACAACCTGAGTGAGGAAACTAGGGTGATTGAGGTTTTCAGTGACAACCACATTAAACGTTCGGCTAAACTGCGTACCATCCTGATCGGTAGCGGTAACAGTAATAACCGCTGTTCCGGTGCCACTGAGCGCAGGTGTAACAACCAACTGGAAAGTGTTTGCCAAAGTCGGGTGCGGGCTGATCGCCAGATTCGTCGAGTTATTCGGTACAAGCACCGGATTGGATGATGTTGCCGTCAAAGTGACAAGCGCCGCATTACCATCTGGATCGGCAACTGTGATCGCAATCGGCTTGGTTGCAATTCCAACATGCGTACTTTGACTTTGGAGAGAGTTAAATGAGGGTGGCGCACTGACCTTTAAGCTAAACGAGGTCGTGGCGCTCTCATTCCCCCCGTCAGTGACGGTGATTGTAATCATCGTTGTCCCGGATTGTCCGTTCACAGGTGTAATTGTGAGCGTGCGGTTAGTGCCAGAGCCGCCAAAAAGGAAGCCTGTAGCATTTGAGACAAGTGTCCCATTAGAAGAATTGGCTGCAAGAGTCAGGCTGCCCACCGCAGTTTCCACATCTGCAATCGTGAAATTGACGGTAATCGGTGTTTGATAGGGTGTCGTCGCATTCGACATGGGCGATGGTGTAATCGTCGGCGGGTTGTTATTGCGGTTGATACATCTTGAAAATTCAGATGTGCTGAACTCTTTATCACTCCCACCAATGGGTCGCTTCTCAGTAGCGGTAAAGGTGATGAAGTCGAAACCAGCAGCGGGGTCAGTAAAGGTCTGGTCGAATGTCAGAACACCGCTACCGTCAGTAGAAATATCCAAGATTGATCCCAGGTAGTCTTGGCCCTCACCATACTTCGATGGGTCGCACGACGAATTTTTGAAGAAGTCAATCCGGTATGCCATGTTCGCGGTACTGCTCAAACGCCCTTGAATGCGAAGTGTTCCCCCTCCTTGATTACGGGTGACGAGAGTCAGCTCCGGGTAATTCTGCAAGTAGTTCGCCCCGGTATCAACGTCTCCAGCATCATTCGGGTTAGGGCCAATTGTGCCGATATCAATCCCCATATCATCATTTTGGTACAGTTGATTCTTCATGATGGAGTTGCCAACGCCAGTGCTATCAACAGCTACACCAGCGCCACCATTGAATGCAATAATGTTGCCGCTACCATCAGTTTCCAGGCTAGGATCTGCGCCGATTTGGTTTCGACGCGCACTATTCGTGATGTAGACACCGTTACCATTATTCGGTAATGCAGCCTGGTTGTCATTCAGACCAATCCAGTTGTTCTGGATACGTGAGCCTTCAGTCAAAGCACCTGTAAGTTCGATGCCATCGCCACCATTACCGGCAATGATGTTGATATCCAGTGGATCCGGGCCACCTACAAAGTTATTCGGCGCACCATTGATCCGAACACCATCACCGCCATTACCCAGGTCGGCTAGACCATTGACATCCGTTCCGATGTAGTTACCGCGAACACGATTATTGGTGGTGCCTGAACCAAAAATATCAATACCAACACCTTCATTGCCAGAGATCAGATTGCGTTCTCCATTTGCCGTCCCGCCTACCAGAACATTGGCAGGCCCCGTTGATGCGCTGCCAAGAAAAATACCGCCTGTCTGGTTTGGAACTGCGCCTGTACCCGCCGCGTCAGTGCCAACAAAATTGCCAAGAATCTGGCTGTTGTTAGCATTATTGGTAACATAAATACCATAAACATCTGTAGCAGAGTCAGGGCCTTGGTTGCCGGAAATCACATTCCCTTCGCCTGTACCCGCTCCACCAACGATGGATGAGGCACAGCCTTCAACACGTACCCCGCCCTTTGCGTTTCCAGCAACCGCCGCAGCGCCTGTGCCAGTAGTAAGCAAGCCCGTACCGGATGTATTCGTGCCAATGTAGTTGCCAATAATACGATTTTGAACACCGCACAGGCCTGCATTTGCCGTAATTCGAATACCAAAGAGATCATTTCCCGTAATGATATTGCGTTGTGCGGCTGTAGTACCTCCAATGATGTTACTTGCACCGCCAGCGATAATAATGCCATCAAGGGTATTCCCGATGCGACTTGCCCCATCAGCCGACAAGCCAATGTAATTATTAAGAAGCACGTTGTCATAAGCAGTAGCACCACGTATTTCGACACCATACTTCGTATTGCCAGAAATGATGTTGCGTGTCCCTAAAACACTGCTTCCGATCACATTATCGGGCGCATTATTGAGATAAATGCCACTGGCCGTATTGCCAAAGTCTGTCACTGTTACCAGGCCGGATCGGTCAAGGCCGATATAATTGCCATAGATTAGATTGTTTACCGAGGTTGGGCCTGTAATTTCGATTCCATCACTATCATTACTTGAAATGATGTTACGCTCACCTGGCGTAGAACCACCAATCCGATTTCCTGTCGAATCGTTGGCAACATCTATGAGGATTTGGATTCCGTCATCATTATTATTGACAAACGGTACTGTACCTGCCGCATCCACACCAATGTGATTGCCAACAATCACATTATTATCAGACCCCAAAATATGGATACCATCGCCTTCGAATCGGTTGATAGCAATACCTTCGATACGACTCCCGCTTCCACCAGACCGCAATCTGAATCCATGAGAATTCCCAGCGAGGCAGCTTCCATATGCGCTGGATCCAAGCAGCTCGATCAGGATCACTGCTGGTTGGTTAGTGGTCGCTCTGCGTGCGCCATTGGTTGTGCTGTTGGGATCACCCTGGGTGTAGCCGTTGATATGAACCGGGTCGGTAATATCAGGCATGGGACACGCTTCCGGCGCAATGCTGTAAGGCGGGTTGCCATAAGTGACCGTATCGGTGATATTAAAAACGATACGATCCGGGCTACCTGCCGATGCACGAGCACCAATACAATCATTTGCAGTCAGCGTATTCTCATTTGCTATCGTAATAGCCTCAGACAAGGTGCAGATTCCATCACCGACTACAACAGATGCGATATCCCCTTTTGATGAGGTAACGACAAGATCGGTTGCCAAGATTGCATCTTCACCGAGCGCCATTGGCATCATCGGGTCTTCCTGCGTTGTTGCCAACGAATTGTCTACTGTTGGAATCGGCGTTGCGAAGAATGAGAGCAATTCGGTTGGCACCCAGATTTGCAGATCGTCCGCCCATACAACTGCGCCAGCCTGACCAACGCCAAATGACACCATACCCGGAGGCAGCGGCGCAGCATCGAGATAGGTTATCACTTCGATGCCATCAACGGCGACACGCAAACCACCAGCAACCGCCAAAAGGCGCAATGTATACCACTGTCCTGGCAGGAGAGCGTTCACGGATGCAGATTGAACAACCTGTCCTGCACGGTAGAGATCAACTTGACCATCCGCAGAAAGCGTGACGCTGTAACTGCCTACGTCACTCTGGCGGATATTCAAACGTGCAGCCCCGCTGCTCACCTGGAAACGGCCTATGACAGCGCCGTCGAAAATATTGTTGTAAATCGAAATGACAGGCGTATCGCTAAATATCGTCTGAAGTGCCTGCCCACCTTCGCTGGGAACAAATGCCCAACCAGCGACACCTACCCAGTTTGCGAGCGATCCACTGTTGAAATCGTCGTTTACCAACTGGCTTAAAGACGGGACAGCGGGCATTTCAGGAGTCGCTGTCGGTGTCTCAACTGTAGCTTGAGCCGTCGGTGTTACTTCCTGAGTAGCTTCTTCAGTTACCGAAACCTCGTCTGTAGCTTCAACGGTAGGTTCGAGGGTAGGCTCGGATGTGGGAATTTCCGTCGGTACATCCGTCGGAATAGCCGTAGGAACATCTGTAGGGATTTCCGTCGGCACTTCAGTAGGCGCTTCTGTCGGCAACTGCTCCTGCGTAGCTTCCGCAGTGGTTTCTGCGGGAGCACTTTCCTGAGCCACTGTCCGACCCTGCACTGCCAAACCCCAGAATAATAAGGATAAGATAATGGCAAATGCAATTTGATAAACGGAGAACCGTTTCAGCATATCAATCTCCAAATAATAGCGTTCGTATAGAACTCGTACACCACTTATTATAAAGGATTAATGACCAAAAAAATCCTTAAGCCAGTTGGTAATGAAACGCTTTTTCGAAAAAATTCATACTTTTAGGAAAATAATCATGTCACCATCATAACGTCATGTTAATATACAGATATCAACTGACGGGATTTTAGAATTTTATGCGCGCAAATGCGGAACAATGGTTGCAGCAAGCGACAAAATCGAATACACAGTTTCGAGATGGGCAATGGGAAGCTATCGAGGCTTTAGTCAATAAACGACAGCGTATCCTGGTCGTGCAGCGCACGGGCTGGGGTAAAAGTCTCGTTTATTTTGTGGCGACGCGGCTGCTTCGTGACCAGGGCGCGGGTACGACCATCCTCATCAGCCCTCTCCTCTCGTTGATGCGTAACCAGATACAGGCCGCCGAGAGTTGGGGGTTACGCGCCGAAACGATTAACAGTTCCAATTATGTCGATCACCCTCGCATCCAGGCTGACCTGTTGGCCGGAAAAATCGACCTGCTGCTGATCTCTCCTGAACGGCTGGGAAATGACCAGTTTCAGCAAAATGTCTGGCCGAAATTACGGCGGCGTGTCGGAATGTTGGTGATTGATGAAGCACATTGTATCTCCGATTGGGGGCATGATTTTCGCCCCAATTATCGTCGGATCATGCGCATTTTGAGCGATCTCCCCGCTGGCACACCCGTCCTCGGCACAACAGCAACGGCGAATGACCGCGTGGTCGCCGATGTAAGCGAGATCATGGGCGCTGGCATCAATATCCTGCGCGGCCCACTCACCCGCGACAGTCTGCGCCTTTATGTCTACCCCGAATCCTACGATCATGGCTATCGTTTGGCGCTCCTCACCCATCTGATGAAGCATATCCCCGGCAGCGGCATTATTTACTGCACGACCACGCGCGACTGTCGCCTCGTAGCAGAATGGTTGCAAAAACAAGGATTTAACGTCAAGCCATACTATGCCGATGTCGAAAATGATGCAGAATCCAGCCGCGTCCAGTTGGAAAACCAGCTTCTCAAAAATGAGGTCAAAGCGCTCGTTGCCAGCGTCGCGCTGGGCATGGGCTTCGATAAGCCCGATCTACACTTCGTCATTCATTACCAGCAGCCGGGAAACATCATCAGCTATTATCAGCAGATTGGTCGCGCCGGACGTGGGATTGACCAGGCACACATAATCTTGATGCACGGCCCCGGCGATGACGATATTCAAAAACATTTCATCGAAACCGCATTCCCCCAGCCGACACAAGTCCAGGAAACGATTGACGCGCTTGAGGAGACAAATTCTGCGACTCGTAACCAGTTGCAGCGGCGTGTGAATGTCCGGCAGTCCACACTTGAGAAAATTCTGACTCACCTGGAAGTCGAGAAAATCATCGAAAAACTGGATGATGGCTACCAACTACTCAACAAACATGCCTCGCCGGATTACAAACGATGGGAGCT
>JALHNB010000060.1 GCA_022843745.1 Anaerolineae bacterium
ACCCCTCCCCATCGCAATGGGGAGGGGCTTAAAATCAGCTTGACTCCCCAGATTGGAGAAGGGCATCCTGATGAAGGTCATAAAATTTACCGGAATAGAGCGTTATGAGTAAAACCTATCTGGTTATTGTCGAATCACCCGGCAAAATCAAAAAGCTGAAGGCCATTCTCGGCTCAGACTATGAAATTATCGCCAGTATGGGTCATGTGGTCGATTTGCCGCCGAAATCCTTTGGCATTGACCTGAATACCATGCAGCCCGATTATGTGGTGCTTAAAGGCGATGTCGCCAAACGCATCCGAAGCGAAGCAAAAAATTCGTATCAAACGATTTACCTGGCCTCTGATCCAGATCGCGAGGGAGAGGCCATTAGTTATCATGTCGCTGGCCTCGTCAGGCGTGCCAATCCGAAAGCGGTCATGCAGCGCGTCACATTTGATGCGATTACGCCGTCTGCTGTGAAAGCAGCTTTCAATCAACCCCGTGCGCTGGATACTCGTTTGGTCGCAGCGCAGGAAACACGGCGCTTATTGGATAGGATGGTGGGATTCCCGGCTTCCCGTTTCCTGTGGCAGTTTGTTCATGGGAAGGGACTATCGGCTGGGCGCGTACAAAGTGTCGCGCTGCGGCTGGTGGTCGAACGCGATCATGCGATTGCCACTTTCGTGCCGGAAGAATACTGGACGATTACGGGTTTATTCAAAGCAAAAGAGGGCGAATTTACGGCGAAACTGACGCGGTGGCAGGGCAAAAAACCCGCTTTGAAAACGAAAGCTGATGCCGATGCGGTGTTGATGGCGCTCAAGGGGCTGCCGTTCCAGATCAAGGATGTTATCCCCAAGCAGCGCCAGCAGAAACCGCCTGTTCCGTTCATCACGTCATCTTTGCAACAGGCCGCCAGTTCGCACCTGAGACTCTCTCCAGATACGACGATGAAGCTGGCACAGCAGCTCTATGAAAATGGACACATCACGTATATGCGCACGGACAGCCCAGCCATAGCGCCCGAAGGCGAAGCGATGGCGAAGGCGACTATTCGGAAACTGTATGGCGACAACTATGTCGGCAGCACCCGCTATGCCGCAAAGGGCAATTCGCAGGAGGCCCACGAGTGCATCCGCCCGACAGATACAGAAGTATCGCCACAGGCATTACGATTGACTTCCAGTAAAGAAAGTGACCGCGCTGCCGCCTTGTATGAACTCATCTACAAGCGCTTTCTCGCCAGCCAGATGGCGAATGCCGTATTCAACGAAGTCCATGTCAGCGTCGCAGGTGGCGCGGCGATCTTCAGCGCAAAAGGCTCACAGCTTGCCTTCGATGGTTTCCTGCGAGTCTATGGTTATGATGAAGAAAAAGAGTCGATCAAACGGGCTGACGATGATGACGAGGAAGAAACGCCGACCAACAAACAGCTACCACCATTGAAAGCTGGCGAACCAGCACAGCCGCTTAAGCTGACCACGCAGCAGCATTTTACGAAGCCTCCCAATCCCTACACGGAAGCACTGTTGATTAAGGCTCTGGAGCAGCATGGCGTGGGCAGACCGTCCACCTATGCGCAGACAGTGGCGACCATCAAGCAGCGCGATTATGTCGCGATCTCGAATCGAAAACTGGCATCGACAGCATTGGGCAAGGAAGTCCATCAGGTATTATCGACCAAATTATCAGGCTTATTTGAAGTGTCATTTACCGCCCAGATGGAGACGGCGCTGGATGAGATTGCCGCTGGTAAGCAGAACGGGCGTGACTATCTGCGGGCATTCTGGACGCAGGTATCGCCGCAATTCGGGCAAAAGGTCATTGCGGCAACACTGGCTCAATCTAGAACCTCAACTTCTGAAGCTGAAGGTGATACGCCTGCTCCCAAGCGTACACGCCGCCCCAAATCCAGCAAAACGCCTCGGAAGACAGCGGCACCCCCCGTGCCGGTCAACAGTGAATATGGCGTTTGTCCACAGTGTGGCAAGGCGCTGGTCAAACGTAAAGGGCCGCGTGGCGAATTCCTGGGCTGCGCGGGTTTCCCCAAGTGTCGTTTTACCCGTCCGCTGTCCTGACATGAGGGGAGGAATTGTTTTCCAGCTATGTCACCGCCATCGGTTGATGATGTTTAAGAAAATAATCGGATAACAAAAACGCAGGCAAGGCACGCCTTGCCCCTACATTTCGCAGGTTTTGTAGGGGTTTGGTGTGCCAAACCCTCGTTACCCGTCTGAATTTTTAATCTGCATAAACCGACGGCTACCGAAATCCAAACCGACTGAAGGGGGTATATCGGGCATCTACACCTTAAGATCGTTCAAAAGCTGCGCCTCTGTCCAGGGATTGAGCGCTAGATCACGGATGTCGTTCATCCAGTCGTACAGCCGATGCCGGAGTCGAGTCACTTCTGTCTGATAAGCTGGATCGGCGGCGAGGTTGTTCAGTTCGCCGGCATCAGACGGAAGATGATACAGCTCGTCTTCGGCGGTTGCGTTCCAGATATATTTCCATTCGCGGTCACGCACCATCCGCTGCGTATACAGGCCAAACTGATTGCCATGATACATCGAGAAGATGTCTTCCCGGGTGTCGGTGGCTTGACCTTTCATGATCGGCAGCAGGCTTTGACCGCTAAAAGTGTCGGGAATGACCCCACCCGCGACATCGCAGAATGTGGCTGCCAGATCAATCGCGCTGGAAACAAAAGCACCCTGCTGCGTGTTCGCCTTAATAACATCTGGCCAGCGCATTATCAACGGGACGCGAACGACATCATCGTACATGATGTAATGCTTGTCGATCATGCCGTGTCCGCCGCACATATCCCCATGATCGGATGTATAAATCACCAGCGTTTGATTGGCGATATTGAGTGCTTCCAGCGCAGCCAGAATCCGGCCAATCTGGGCATCAATGAGTGAAATTTCGCCGAAATAACGCGCCACAATCGGCGACCAATTTTCCCACGTCCAATCATCCACTTGCCATGTGCGCCGCTGCTGCTTCTGGATGTACGGCTTTTTCTCAAGTGAATCAGGGAAGCTGGGCCAGGGGACAATATCCTTGGGGTTATACATGGAAGCGTAAGGCTCAGGCACGATATTCGGCAGATGCGGCTCAGATGGATCCCAACGGATAAAAAACGGCGCATCGTTCTGGCTGAACTGCTCGATCAGCCGGATCGTATTGCTGGCTCCCCAGCCTAATCGGGACTGCTCCGGCGTGATATGCGGATCGGATTCTCCAAACCAGCCCTGTGAGCGCTCACGGCGCGGGAGACCCTGCTCAGCCCGCCAATTTGCATAGTCTTCTTCCGGCACATACTCATGGAAGCCATAATCGAAGGCATCTTTCTGCGGGTGAACATGCCATTTGCCGACATACCCCAGATTGTAGCCTGCCGTGCGCAGGGATTGGCTAAAGGTTGGCAGGCCTTCTCTGGCAGGGCGCGGCGCTTCCGACTCCCAGTTGCAGATCGAGAGATGTTTACTCGTCCATACGCCATGTATCAGGCTGTTGCGAACGGGAATGCACAACGGAATCGGGCAAAAAGCGTGTGTAAAATTCGCGCCTTCCGCCGCCAGCCGATCCAGATGAGGGGTTTTTACAAGCGGGTGTCCATTAACGCCGAGGCTGTCAAAACGGTGCTGATCGACATGGACAAGTATGATGTTGGGCTGCATGTGATGTGATGAACCTTTCTAAAGGGTTATGCCCTGATGCCGCTGGAGGATCGCTCTAGCGAGTTATGCCCTGATGCCGCCGGAGGTTAATCCGCTGACATAATATTTCATGCCAAACGAGAAGAAAATAATCAAAGGCACCGTCGCGACGATATACGCCGCCATCTGTGGCCCAAGATCAGTCACCCCCAGTTCAGAAGTAAATTGGGTGATCGCCACTGCGACGACCTGTTTTTGTGGGTCGGAGATGACGAGCAGCGGGCGAATATATTGGTTATAGGTCGCCACCAGCCGGATGATCGCGACGGTGACGATGATCGGGCCGGAAAGCGGAATGGCGATGTACCAGAAAAGCTGAAGTTCCGACCCGCCATCAATCCGCGCGGCATCAAAAAAATCTTCCGGCAGGTTGGCGAAAAAGGTGCGGAATAACAGCAGCGAGAAGACCTGTCCACCCGCCATCCAGGGCAGAATGAGCGCCCATAATGTATTCACCAGACCCATCCCACTCAACAGCACGAATTCGGGGATGAGCGTGAGGATTGGCGGGATCATCAGCAGCGCCAGAATCGACGTGTACAGAATTTCCTTGCCGGGAAATTGATGCCGCGCGAAGGCATACCCGGCGAGGCTGGCAAAGACGATATTCCCCAACGTCGCCACGCTGGATGCCACCACCGAATTGATGATCGGACGGTTGATGACTTCCCAGGCCAGCGCGAAATTCTCCCAGCGAATCGGGTTCGGCGCAGACCAGAAACGTCCATAAATCTGCCCGTTATCCTTGAGCGACAGAATAATCAGGTACAGGATGGGGATAAAAACCAGGACAAACAGAATGGTCAAAATCGCAAGAATGACTAACTGGTTTCGGTTGGGGATGAGTTTTGCAATCATAAATTGACCTTTAGGAACGAGTTTTCAACCGATTTTGCTGCACTAAACCCCTCCCTAAATCCCTCCCCACTTCGCTTCGCTCGTAGAGAGGGACTTGAAGACTGCATGACTCCCCTCTCCATGAGCTTGCGAAATGGGGAGGAGTCGGGGGAGGAGTAAGATTCTACCAGCACCTGAATAGTTACCATAAATTAACCCTTATACCGCTGGTTCGCGCCGCGCACGGTAGCTGAAAATTGTGCCAGCAAGAATAATGACAAAAAGGACAATGCCGATAGCGGATGCCACGCCCATTTTATTGAGCCGCGTCGCCATGAGGTACAGTTCCAGCGCCGGGGTATAGGTGGCAGAACCCGGCCCACCGCCCGTTGTCAAAAACACCAGTTCAAAAGTTTGGACGGTGGCGATAAACGTCAGAATGGTCAGCATCCTGGCCTGCCCAAGCAGCAGAGGTACATCAATGTGCCAGAAACGCCGAAGGCCGGAAGCGCCATCCACCCTGGAAGCATCAAAAATTTCGTCGGAAATCCCGATCAGGCCGCCGTAAAACACCAGCAGCGCGAAGGGGTCTACCCAGGGAAAGCCGATAAAAATAATCGACAGCAGCGCGACTCGTCCGTCCCCGTACCAGACCTGCGTCCAGTCCTTCAGTCCAAGCGCGATCAGGGTTTGATTAAGCAGGCCAATATTCGGGTCATAGATGTTGTTCCACACCATGATCTCGACGACCATCGGCAGGACAATCGGAATGATGAACAGGGTGCGGAAAACATAACGGGCGGTTTTGTGGCGTACATGGAAAATCAACTCGGCAGCCAGCAGCGGCACGGTTACGATCCGCGCGATGCCGACGATAATGAGGATCAACACATTCAGGAAGCCTGACCAGAAGAAACGATCCTGAAGCAGATAGGCGAAATTTTCCAGCCCGACCCATTCGGCGCTGACACCCGGTTTCCAGTCCGTGAAGGCATGATACAGGCCGGAAGCCGCCGGGTAGTAATTGAAGGTCGCTAGCAAGAGAATCGTGGGCAGGATAAACAGATAGGACAGCCGCGCGCGCCACATCCGCCTTAAAAGCTTGCGCGGGCCAGCCGTGCGCGTTTCCCAGAATATTCGTCCGCTGTCGGTACTGCGGATCGACCAACCCGCGAAGGCCGTCGTAAGTACCAGCAGGGCAATCGCGCCATACACGGTCTGGTTGCGCTGCGATTGGTTCGACTCTACGGCGGCGGCAGCCAGTTGTTGATTCTGAAGCTGACCATACCCGCCTTCGGTTGTAAAAGCCACGACAGAACCATCACCCGCGATAGCCACATCCATCAGAGTGGCATCCTGCTCAAACGTTTGCAGAATCTCGCCCGCGTCATTGAGCAGCAGGGCGCGGCCTGTATTCGTGGCGGCGAGAATATTCTGACCATTCTGGGTGAGGGCGATTCGCTCGACGGGCGCACCCACTGAGGCCTCCCACACGATGCTGCCGTTGCCGCCGTGAACCAGCGTGACCGTGCCATCGGTTGTACCGACGGCGATCCGCGCACCGTTGGCTGTCACCGCCAGATCGGAAATGGCGTAATCAAGAAAGGCTTGCAGGAGCGCCTGACCGCTGCGGCTGTAAATCGTTAAGCGGCTGCCGTCTGTGCCAACCACAGCCCGCGCGTTATCGCCCGTGCCGTAAATATCAACCGCCCGCACATTTGTCCCGTCAGTGTCCTGCCAGAGCAGCGTTCCGGCTTCGTCCAGTCCATAGACGGAGCGATCATTGGCGGTGACAGCGAGAAATGAACCGTCGTCCGCAATCGCGACATTATTCGCCGAACGGGGCGCTTTGAATTCCCACACAGCCTGCCCATCAGCATCGAGCAGGTAGGTGTTGCGATCTTCCGAAGCGGCTGCCGTCCACAGGCCGTCCGAGGTGATATCCACGCCCAGGATGCTGTTTTCCGCCTCAAACTCCCACAAACGGCTGCCGCTGGCATCATAGACTTCCAGCACATTACTGGACGACCCAAATGCGATCCTGTCGCCGTCACCGTTGATCGCCGTCGTGTTGAGGCGACCATTCACGGTCACATCCCAAAGAACACCTGTCAGTTGGCCTTGAGTCAACGAGAGAACGATGATAACCGCGATTGCCACAAACAATATTGCAGCGAACAGGCGGATCGGTAATTTCATAGCATGGGATTCCCAATCATTCCTGCCCGACAAACCAATGGTTTCAATGGTGTGCCGGACAGATTTTACATAGTCAGATATTTCCAGGCGCTGTTGTCTGATCCGTAGGAGCGCAATAATACGTTTTAACGGTTAAATACGGAAACACGCCAACGTTTCGTAGGGACACGATGATGCGTTTTAACGATTAAATACGGAGTTTAGCGGATGGCATGTAGGGGCGAGGCATGCCTCGCCCCTACGAAATCTGTACTCCGGCTTATTTTGTTAAAACGCATGGATCGTGTCCTGTTGGATGCAAGAGCGCACAGCGGTGCGCCCCTACAAAATCCGTGCTCCGTATTAATTTGTAAAACTACATTAGAACCCATCTGAAAATTCGAACTTCCGCGCCAAAACGGTATCTGTAGGGGCAGGTCTCAGACCTGCCCGTTGTGTATCATGGCATCATGGGCGGGTCTCAGACCCGCCCCTACAAAAGATTCGCCGAATATTCAGAAAGGTTCTTATTGCGCCCCTACACAAGAACACTCCCGATTCTCCAAAAATCTCGTGTTGCGAAATGCACTGGAGAGGGCAGGGGGATCAATAGGCCTAGTTAGGGCCAGCCGCGACCCATCCCGGAGGTTGTTTTTCCGGCGATTCCAGGTCTTCGGGCGTGATGTTCAGGAAAACGAGAATTTCGTCAAATCGGTTTTCCAACACTTGTTGGTAGCTGGTCGCGAATTCTTCGGCGGTAATTTCCTCATTGTAGAACTGCTGCACCAGGGTTGCCCATTCACGGACGGTTTCCTGATATTTGAAGAAGCCACGCGCCACCTGATCGCCCGGTGCGCCGGGTTTTTCGTAGTTGCCGATGAAGTTCGAATTCTCGAACAACACGGCCTGTTCTGGTGGGAGAGACACGTTCGTAATCAGGGGCGGGCCGCTGATGCCGCCTTGCAGATTGTCCGGGTCAAGCTTGTTTTGCATGAAGATTTCCATACCCTGTGGGCTTGTCCAGAACATGACAAAATCGACTTCCAGGGCGTTCTGGGCGCGATCTTTAACTGGAATCGTCAGATTGCCGCTGGTCAGTTCGTTGGCGCGGGCGTTGCCTTGTGCGCAGTCACTGACGATATTGGGGAAGGAGAATGTGCCGTATTCGAATAACTCGGCGGCGGCAATATCATCGGCATCCACTTCAGCAGCGCCACCGTATTCACCTTGTGCCAGCGCACGAATATCCTTGGGGAAGCTGGAATGAAATCCACCTGTAGCCATCCACATAGCGGCCTGCTGCGTCAGGAAAAGCGGGTAGGCATCGGAGATACCCGTCCAGCCATCAGGAACAAAACCGTTGGAGGTCTTGAAAACCCTGCCGATCTGGTTCATCATGTCGGCGGTGCATTCCGTGTCAAAACGGATGTCGCCGTTCTTAAGCGCGTTCAGGTGGCGCACGATGTTAATCGAAACCTGGTCAGGATCATCGTTACGCGGGTCGGTGGGATCATAGGTCCACACATCGTCAATCCCTTCGCGGAAGCACCAGTCACCCGGCTGGCAGCGAATCAGTTCCAGATCGTCGCGGTGATATTGATCCATCGCCGAGCGCAGCAGCCAGGGCATCCGACCACCTGTCCAGATTTTTTCAACTGTGGCCTCCAGAGCGATAGGAATATAGCCCGTCGCCTTGATCTTTTCTGACCATTCCACCAGTTGATCCCAGGTGGGTTGGGCAGGGACATCGGTAATGCCCGCTTCAGCAAATATGCGCTTGTTGTAGACCCAGAATGTCTGCACCGACATATAGGGCATCGTGTACATTTCGCCCGTGTTGGGGTCACGCACCAGATTTAACGCCCAATCCTCAAAGCTGTCTTCCCATTTCGCGCCTGTGTATGGGTTCACCTGCTGCAAATAGGATGCCCAGTTCAGCAGCAGACCCTCTTGCGCCAGATCGCGGAAATGCGGCGACTCGATGATCGACACACGCGGCGCACCCGTGGCAAATTGAGCGCGGATGAACTGAAGGTAGGCTTCGCCTTCAGCGGCGGGTTTCAATTCCAGGCTGACCGTAACGTTGGGATGTAGGGCTGTGTACGCATCCGCTAATGCCTGATAGGTCTGTACATCGTTGGAGGCGATGCTAATTACAATTTCGCCGGATAACTCAGCATCACCAGCCCCGGCGGCGGGAGCTTCGATCTCAATGACTTCTTCGGTTGCCTCTTGGGCGGCGACACTCACGATAAACAGGAGGCACAGCGCAAGCAAGGATAAAATGAGGGTAAAACGTTTTCTGAATTTTGAGTACATAATCTGCTCCAATTAGTTTAAGAAACAACATGACAGGCGAAATATAATGCCTGCGGGTCACAAAATAAGTTTTGTTCTGGTCACAAACCAGTAACGAGTTGGGGGCGGCGAATCAAAGCAAAGAAAAATTCTAAAGGCTGTATAAAAACTTTTGCCCGCAACATTTCTTTTGATATTATAACCACGCAGTGGTAAAAACAAATGAATTGGTCGATCCAATTTCACGCGCCATTCGATGCCAAAAGTGGGCCATTTTCGCGAAAATAATTACCTATGCAAATGTTAGTTTACAAAGGTAATGAAAACCGACCTTTATTTGGCGTATAGGAAAGTTGAATACTCCAATATCCACCACATCGCTCTAGGATGCACATCCCATCAATGCGATAAATAGGCGTAGCTAATTTTCATAGAAAGAGCCATTCATGGATGCGTATCTAAAATTTATGGAATTGTGCATCGCGATACTTGAGGTCAATAAGATGGTGGTGATCGAAGGCATGTCCAATGAGCCTGATGGTCAGGCATTGATGGACGCTCATGTGGAGGTTGAAGATCGCATCCAGGAATTTTTAAAAACGCATCCTGACGGCAAAGAATTATTGGCAACGCTCATCGCGACCAATAATACTAAAATTCAGATTGCTATCCAGCTTGACGCACAAATATTTCCTGTTGAGTAAATGTGCTTTCAGACATCACTCGCGGGTTACTGAATATAAATAAACATCACCAATCGTCCCAACCGCAGTTCGTCACCATAGCGCAGCACGCTTGCTTCATGCGCTTCGAGCCGCTGTCCGTTGAGGAATGTGCCGTTGGAGCTGTTCAGATCAGTGATAGTCGGGGCTTGTGGTGTGTAATCAATGGCGGCATGGACGCGCGACACGCCAAATTCCTGCGCCGAAAAAACGGTCAGGTCAACATTGGGCAGCGCATGGGTATCGGGGTCTTTGCGGCCAATAGTCACCGATTTCCCATATGGCAGCGGAATAGGGATCAGCCCTTCCTGTGTGCGGATCATCAGGAATAATTCCGGCTCTCCGGGCGCGGATGGCAGTTTATATTTCTCCCTGGCTTGTTGAAGTGGATTCTCCAACATGGTTTCGCTTAACGGTTTTCCACATTTACTACATTGGCTGGAGCTTTCACGATTCTCAGTTCCACAATAGATACACATTTTCATAAGCCGCCACCCTAAGTAATTATTCTCTTAATATTATAGGGAAATCAAGATAGGAGGTGTGAATTTTTCGTGAAAAAAGTTATCGAATTGAAAATTATGAGGCATAAAACGTGATTGCGGGGCGAAATGGTCAAACATACAGCGTGCGATTTATAGGGGCGGAGAGACGTGGTAGCTACGCAGAATAGCGTGATCATGCGTCAACCTCACCCCAACCCCTCTCCAATGCTTTGGAGAGGGGCTTTCCAGACCTGTTACGAGCTTTTGTGAACCGTTTAAAAGGCCGTAACAAGGTTAGAAAACGTGATCACGCTATCATGTGGTGCTACCACAGACATGCGCCCCGCGACCTTAAACTCCCGATTTCATCCCCCTGCCCTATTCGTCCAACGGGGTGTAGCCGTCTTCCAGCGGATTCACTTTATCAGACGGCGTATCGTCTGGCTCACGCGGCGCTTCGATACGCTCATGCGGCATTTTTGCAGGTGCTGGTGGTGGCTCGTTTGGATCGTGCGGCACGTCGTCATCCAGCGAATGGGTGCGAATTTTCACGGTTTTATAGCGCTTCCCACCAGCGACAGATACCACTAGTTTGACATCAACATCCTTGGATAGCAGCCCCAGGTCTTGCAGCGTCCAGATGGTGGTGATACGGTCACTCAGATTCGGCCACTGGTCTTTCGCCCAGCGATAGCGCTCCCGGCTGAACTGCCAGATAGGTTCGGGAAGCTGCTGCGGCTGAAACATCTCGTACTGATGCCAGATTTCTTCATGCGGAGTCAGTGGGAAAAGAATATCGAGCATGGCCTGCTGCACGTCGATGGCATCGCGCCCATGTTCCTCTTCCACCCAGTTGCGGTGGTAGTTGTTGATAAACATGAAGATGCCATAGTGCGAGTAATATTCGATCTCCTCCAGCAGTTTCTCCCGTGAATGAAGTGCCTGTTTATAGGTCGCTTCCAATTCTTCGCTTGGCTCCTCGATATGGTCATGCCCATGATGCTTCTCATGGAGCAGATCGAGATCAATGTTATGCAGATAGCTCACAAGCCGAATAATGCGCTCCGGGTCGGTATTAAATTTCGCCGTCGCGCGGCTGTCGATCAATTCGTTGAGTGCATCGGTAATCCCCCGCTGACGGGCCTCATCATGCGCCCGCTGGATGCCAATCTCGTACTCAGGATTCGACGTTCCCGAAGGAAAAGCGAGTTTTTCGGCGGTTTTCTCGTTGCGTCGCAGGCCGCCTTTGGCGATATAAAGCTGAATGAGCGTGATAATCCCGCCAGCGATCACAATCGCAACCAGGGCGTTGGTTTTTTGCGTGATCAGCACAATCAGCATAATGTAGCTGGCGATCATCCCGCGCAGGCCAGCGAATCGCAGCGAACGCGCCTCAGCAGAGTCCGGCTCGATGCCACGATCTCGCAGTGCATCGTCGCGCACCAGAAAGACCGTCGTGCTGGTGATGACAAAGGCGCTGACAAAGCCGAACGCATAATAGGCCTCGACGACGACAACCTCGCGAATCACCGGGATGAGGATCGCCGCCGCCACCCAGATCACGGCGATACCGACACGATCATCGCTGAAAAATCCTGGCAAACGCCCCAAACGGGCAGCATTTGCGGCGACTGCTGCGCCGCCGACATAGCCTCCACCCTGCGCCAGAAGTAAGATGATCGCCAGCAAGATCGCTGCGATAAACAAAAAGGTTTCGCCCATTGTCCCGTTCGTCGCGTTCAGGACGGTACGCTGGAAGGCCAGATCGTAGGCAACCTGCGCCATATATTCCCGCGGCGAGAGATTGGCGAAATCATCATGAGAGGTTGTTTCACCGCCATCGAGCGCGCTCGTCGCTGAATTGGTTAACTGTTCTTCATAAATGCGCCCCGCCGCCGTCAGATCAGCTTCCGTAACCTCTATCGATTCCGGCGAAACCCCATTACCGAGAACCTGCGCCGCGACAATTTCATACTCGATCAGCAGCGTACTGTAGCCTTCCGTCGCCGGGATGCGCCACTGCTGCGCCGCGTAAAGCTGAATCATGCCTGTGCCGATCAGAAAGACGGCTGCCAGTGTGAGCGCCGTGTTGATGACCTTCCATTTCGGCTTGGCAGCATGTTTGCCGCTGGCGGGGATGACCTCATAGCCGGAAAACCCAAGCATGGCGCTGGACATCGAGCGAAAGAACAGTTGAAAAAATACGACTGTCCCAATGGTCGAAATATCGCCCTGCACCCGAATCACATGATCGACCACGCCCGTGATTTCCAGGCGGCTGACAATGCCATCCGTCAGAAATGCCCACTGCGGATTGCCTGCCGCCGCCGCACCAACGATGCTCAAGGCGCCCAGTGTAAACAGCGTAAACGCGCCGCCGCCGATCAGAAATAACGGCACAGCGCGTTTTGGCCCCATCAGCACCAGTACCGCCATAATAAAAAAGGCGAAAAATTCCGCCAGCACGATGCGATACGGCGCGAGTTCAGGGTACAGGAGCATCGTCACGTCGGCGGCGGAGATCGAGCTGATAATGATGGTCAGCACCGCGTCCAGAAAAAACAGGCTCGTGCCGATCCACGACAGCCAGCGCAGGCGTTCCGGCCCAATCGCCTCCACCAGCGGCCCACTGCCCCCGGCGTTCGGACGCAGGTACGCGCCCGCTTTGTATGCCGGGACGATGCCCAGAAACAGCAGTGCTGACAGCACGATAAACGCCAGAATCGCGATTTCGTGATGCCCTTCCGCGCCGTGAATCGCCAGCAGCGTTTGATAGGCCGCAACGCTGAAGGCATCCGCCGCGATTTCAAAAATCAGCGCCAGGATACCCAATCCGCCGCCTCCGAGCAGCAAACCCTCCGTGAATAGTCGTGGGAGTTGACGTTTTGCGTCGCTGTCTTCCTTCGGGTTAATGTAATTTTTAAACATTGAGTTGTCCTTCAATAGCGCTTATAGTTGCCGTTGCTCAATAATCCACATGACCAGACTCCAGGTATTGGCGATGGCCGAAATGAGTAGCAAAATCATTGCCAGCCATGCGCTCATAAAGGCCAGCGACCATTGGTTCATGACAAAACAAAGCGCTCCGATGAAAATCAATCCGTAACTTGCTACCGGGAGGATGACCTCTCCCAGCCAATCAGCCATGTTGAAATCCTGATTGCGCCGAGCGACGCGGATCAGGCGCAGCACAAACGGAATGGTTCTCGCAAGCCCATACACTGCGCCAATGAACAACAGGAGTGCTAGCAGCGGCGGCGTAATGGTGGGAATGAGCATGGCGCAGGCCAGGAGCAGCGCCGATGTAAAATACAAGATATTGGGAGTAACAAACGCCCGCATGTCGTCGGTGATTTCGGAAGACATCAGATGTTGCACACCCATAGATACCGCGACGAACATCAGGCCGAGCAGCCCTGCCGACGCACCACCTGTCATAAAATAAAAATTTTGCCAGCCCCGCAACGTTTCGGTGAAAGCATCCATCTCGCGCACCCTATCAAACTGCCCCATTTTAGTTTAGCCACATCTTCTTAATTAGCCAGGGAGCAGGTATATGAACGCAGACATCCGTGAATCAGACCCCCAATGATTGAGGGTTTGAGGGGAAAAGCCAAATTCTAAATCTGTCATGCAGGATATGCATCTAGGCAACTTGTCAAAATAACAATTAAATGGATAATTTACAAGGATATTATCTATTTCTTTCTGCCATCCCATTATGACTGAAAAAGAAGACGCAAAATCGAAATTACCCTGGGGCATTATTCTTGGCCTCATTGGTACAATCATCACGGTTGCTGGCACGATAATCGTAGCAAATATCGGCAGCAGTAACGAACTTGAAAAATTGCGGGTACAGAATGAGATTAACCTGACTAATACGGCTATCGCCAGAATCGAAGCGATACAAGCCGTAACGCTTCAGGCACAACTTGCGACGGATACACCGATAGCCATCGTTACTGCGACGAGCACAGTGACATCAACGCCGTCCAACACCCCAACCGATACTCCCTCAACTGTTCCTACGGAGACAGTCGTAATACCTACTGAGAAACCGTCGGATACTCCCTTACCGACTAGCCCGCCTACAGCGATCCCTACACCAATTACTATACCTACTCAGGCCGCAAGAGCCTACCCTTGCGACGCGACAATTAACGCAGCAGGCAGCGATGCGATACGTATTCAGGTAGTTTATTCGCAGCCTTTGCCTCAGGGAATACGACTGGATCCAATTCGCGTAGATACCCAGGTTCAGGTCGTCAACCAACGCGATACACCATCCAATGGGCGATGGTATCAAATCGCGGGATCAAATGGTACTCGGCTGGGGTGGGTGCATCAGAACAATCTCCATCTATCAACCGACTGTCCATCATAGTATGTGAATATTGGAAGGAGCCATCATGACTCGTTGGATTAATGCGGTACCTCTAGCAATTGCCCTCGGTGTCCTGTTTAGTGTGTTCGGCTAGGCTCAGGCACAACCATTTGCTACCTTAGTGTGTGGGGACATTATAGAGGGGGAAACGTCGGCTAATGCGCAAGTTCTAGATTACCGCCTTGATGTGCGAGCGGGCACCGTACTCAATGGTCGTGTAGAGCCTATAGGCTCCACTTTTAACGTTGCTATTAGGTTTCTGGATAGCAACAATAGGGAATTTGCTTCGTTTAATGATGTCGTAGAAGGAGTCGCCGAAAGTTTTCAAAACTTCGCAGTTTCATCGAGCAACTCAACACTACAAGTTACAGGTGCTCTTCCAGGATGGACTGGTACGGGTCAAATCCGTGAACAATTCGTAGGTGCGTTCACCATATATTTGGGTTGTACCCTCCGCGATGGCACAGTTATACCCGCAGGTGGGCAGCCACCAAGCGAAGTGGTCAGTTCGCCTCAACCAATCCCACAACAGCCCGTTCCCAACTTTGGGTTGCCTGCTGTTGGCCCGATTGACTTTTCAGCAGGTATCGAAATCCCCTTTCAGTTAGGACAGACACAAGTTGCGCCGATTGGTGGCGATGTGGCACTCTATACCTACGAAGCAAGCGCAGGCTCAACAGCCACTCTATCTGTTGCGCGTGTCAGCGGTGATATTTCGATAGGAGTTACGGTAATTCAACGCGACAACAATGAAGTCATTTTCTTGGGCGGAATGCCATCCAGCGATCAACTAAGCGTGCAACTCACTTTTCCATCCGATGGTACATATGCCATTGGGTTGTTCCGCCTGGATACGCCAACAAAATCTGGCACGTCCGGCGCAGTACAGATCAGTATAAACTAGAAACCATTGGGGTAGGTCACCCCTACGAAATTTCGTCCAGCCAGAATTCATCCGGCAGCGGCGCATCAAAATCATCACTGACCCAGGTTGTGCCTTTATGCAGGCCGGGGATACGCTCGGAAATTTGCGGCGTGGCTGGCTCAAGAGGTGTTAACCGCGCCAGACGAGTATCACCTTTTATTAACAAAATTTCTGTGTCCGTTTGCAGCAGTCGCAATAAATCTTCCAGACTGGTCGGATTTTTTTGCAGGTCGATTGTTTTTGTCACCATAGCATCGCTCCAAACTCTCGAATAGTATCATTGTAGTAGAGAATTTTCCGGTCACTCATGGGTATTGAATCCCCTCACGCGGCGGGTTATAGTGAGGTTCGTTCAATCAACTGAAGGGCAGCTATGTCCCGTTTTTCACCCCATCTGAGAGCCGTGCTGCAAGCTGCTTTCGTCACGTTTCTGTGGTCAACCTCGTGGATACTCATCAAAGTCGGCCTGCGCGATGCAATCCCGCCGATCACCTTCGCGGGGCTGCGCTATACGCTGGCATTTCTATGTCTGCTGCCATTCGCGCTGCGTAAGCCGGAATATCGCGCCGCTGTGCGCCAACTCAATCGAAAAAACTGGGCAATGCTGATCCCGTTGGGGCTGTTCGGCTACGCGGTGACGCAGGGTGCGCAGTTCGTCGGCCTTGACCTGCTGCCCTCGATTGCCGTCAATCTGTTATTCAGTTTCACGACTGTTTTCGTCGCCATCCTCAGCTTGCTTTTCACCAGCGAAAAGCCGACTCGCCTGCAATGGGCGGGTGTGGGCGTGTATGTGATTGGCGTGATCGTCTATTTTTTCCCGGTTAATCTGCCTGCTGGCGCACTCACCGGAGTTCTGGTCGTCCTCGTCGGCATGACCTCGAATACGATGGTTTCGTTCCTGTCCCGTTCGCTCAACCGCAGCCGGATTTTGCACCCCATCCCCATGACCGCGATCAGCATGGGCATCGGCGCATTTACGCTGCTTATCACCGGGTTGGCGACGGAAGGCTTTCCTACGATCAGCGCATCAGGCTTTGCGATCATCGTGTGGCTGGCTGTCGTCAATACCGCCTTCGCCTTCACGCTCTGGAATCTGACACTGCGTACCCTTTCCGCGCTGGAATCGAGCGTTCTGGGGAACCTTATGTTGGCGCAAATCCCCCTTCTCGCCTGGATATTTTTGGGCGAACCGATCACGCTAAAAGCCGGAATTGGCCTCATTTTCGCCGGGTTGGGGATCGTGCTGGTGCAAATGCGCGGGTTTGCGGCGCTGGCAGCACTCGCGGCTTACCGCCGGGTGCGCACGGCGGAATAACGATTTAACTTATCACTATTTACACAGCGATGGTCGCGAGTCATCCCTATGAATCTTCACTGCTGTCGGCAAGAGATTGATGTTTAGGCTTATCGTTTTCAATCGCTTCCTGATCGACTTCTACCAGTTCACCATCGTCATCAAGCACATAATACACATCGCGCTTGAGCTTAGTCTTCCGCTTGGCAGGCTGCATCTGCTCAATCTCACGGCGGATTATTTCGCCTGCTTCCTGTTCGCGTTGGGCCAAACTTTGCTGCGTCGGAAACGCATGAATCGCGTGGTTAATGAGCACCACCAGCCATGCGACAGGGATAATCCCTAAGTATAAAATTTGTGATGTATTGTAAAAGATACTGTTGATAATCATATTAATAATAACGCCATTCACCATCAGGAATAAAGTGAGGTGAATAATGAACTTCATTGATGACATTCGACGCTTGTGAATGCGTTCCAAGGCTAGCGCGTATTCATTGACTCCGGCATCACTCTCCCAGCTTTCGCCGAATAGCCACGCTATTTCCTGCTGGATCTGAGGTAAAGGAGGTGACCCACGTGGTGAGGCAAAATACCATTCGATGATGCCAGACACCGCAAATAACACAGCAATGATAGTTATCGGTAGAACGCACCAACCAGCGATCATTGTGAAAACGATGCACATACTCGCTAGAATTAGCCATAGTAGCGTGTGATTTTGGTTGCGCTGCCGCTGTTCGATACGCTGCTGCGCCAGTTCGTAGGCCGAATAATTTTCCATGTCGAATCGTCTCTTGCCGTTACTATCTCATCATATTTTAGCAGAATTCCGCCGCGCACCTCATTTGCCCGTCACGAACGCTGATGCTAGACTTCAATCATGCGAAATCGGGCGCACGTCCCACAGGGATTTCCTTCGCTCACCATGCGCCCCTACAAAAAATGATGTTAATGATAGGAGTGCGCTATGCCTGCCAATGGCCGTTTTGTCGATGATGTCACGATTCCCGACGATACCCCAATCCTCGGTGGCACGTTATTCACCAAAACATGGTTGGTCGAAAATAATGGCAATGTCCCCTGGAGCGCGGGTTTTCAACTGGTCAACACAGGCGGCAACCCGATGACCACCGTCACCGCCATGACACTCCCGCCCGTCCAGCCCGGTCAGCAGGCGCAGATTTCCATCGTCATGACCGCGCCAATCGCCCCCGGCACCTATTTCACCGATTGGCGTTTTCGCGATAACCAGGGCAATCTGTTTGGCGAAATTATTTATGCGCGGATTCTCGCCAAAGCCCCCTCCCCTACCGCCTTCACCAACAACAATTATTTCGTCGATGACATCACCGTCCCCGATGACACGCCCTTCGCGCCGGAGACCTCGTTTACCAAAACGTGGCGCGTCCGCAACACGGGTACGCGAACGTGGGATGCCAACTATACGCTCAATTTTGTGGGTGGCACACTGGCTCCACGCAGCAAAACCGTGATCGTCACGCCGACTCTGCCGGGTGGCGATGTCGATATTTCCGTCAAATTTAAAGCGCCCACGCAGCCCGGAGTCTATAGCTCTGACTGGCAGATGAAAGACCGCACGGGCCAGTTTTTCGGCGTGAAGCTGTGGATGCGCATCGTTGTACCGGGATCAGCCGCGCCCGTGCCTGCTGCGCCGGGAACGTCCAGTTTCCAGCCTGTTGGAGGCACACTTGCTGCACCCGTGCCTGTTGCTCCTGCGCCAGTCTCGCCCTCCACGCAGCCGCAGATCGTGGTGCAGGCCAAAGCGCCGCATTATTCACAGCGGGATTCACGCTGGGGTGCGCGGCCTCTCGGCAATATCCCGTCCGCACCGTCGATCAGTCGCTGGGGCTGCATGATGACCTGTTTTGCGATGACGGCCAGCTCGATGGGCAATGTGATCGATCCCGCCCAACTCAACGAGCTGATGGTGCAGCGCGGCGGCTACGTCAACGGCTATTTCACCAGTTGGAGCGCCTTGCAAAACGTCTTTAGCAATATCGTATTTGACGGCAAATTTGACCAGACACCGGACATGATTTCGCGCATTGATGCCAATTTGCAGGCGGGGCGGCCTGTCCCGGTGCTGGTCGATCTTTCACCGTCCAACGCCTACAGCGACGCGGATCAGCATTGGGTGCTGGTGGTGGGGCGCAACGGCGAGGATTTCTGGATCAACGATCCGATTGATTACACGATGGGGCCAATCTCGCTGCGGGGTCGCTATGGGCGCTCCGGCGGTTCGCTCAAGGATGCTATACATTCGGCGATCCTGTACCGGGCACGGTAAAAAGGGGAGACTTGCGATCTCCCCTGCCAGATGTTTGTTAAGTTGGTTTGCGATTCGTGGAAATTACGACCAGAATGATTCGCATGCTGGTAGGCCGGGGTCATCACCAACCCAACGAATGAAGCTCCAGGGATTTGTTGACCAAATGTCCCAACCTACTGACCCATGAATGCCGTCCATGCTGATGTATCTGCCGGGCAGATAATAGCTGCAAAGATTGAGTGACGAAGGTGCGGGATTGACGGGTTGATAGTCCGGAGTGAACTGCATTGTGTTCTGCTTGCCCCATTCGTCAAAGCCGACGAGGGTAATCGATGACGGGCAGCCAACAACAAGCTGTGATGGGCCATAGGTACCTGCGCCAGCTTCAATGACCTGGGCCTCGCCGGATTCGCAGGCATCTGCCAGAGCATCGGTGATGACGGACTGTTCGACTTCCCACAGCGGCTCGCCTTTAATATTCACAAACCAGCAGCCATCTTCTGTGGTGCAATATAACACGTCGCCACCGAAATGATGCACCTGATTGATACGGGCATCCGCCAGAGCGCTCGAAGCACCCAGGGCAGCGACGAATATAATCAAACATAGAACAAGTAACGATTTGCTGAAACGCATGTGTAAGACTCTCCTGAAGTGAGTGATTGTAACGAACAGAAATGTTTGCTTCTATGATTTCATTCTCACACAGGTTTTTGCTGAGAAAATTGAGGCATGATGCTTATAACAAAAAATTGGGAAAATTTTCGTTTTTGTAGATAGACGAGTGACAAAAGCCTGTATTCAGGATAACAATTTACGCTGTGTGCGCCAGTACAGCCAACTCGCCAGGAAGATCACCAACCCACCGACCAGAAACAAGAAGTGCCGGAAAGTTGGAAAATCGGGGACGATGAGTATTTGCCCCGGATAGATTGTATTTTCGGAGTCCAGGTCGTTTGCCAGGGCGATCCATTGATAAGGCACTTCATAGCGTCGCGCGATGCTGCTCAATGCCTCGCCGACTTCAACGGTATGCACCGTGTGACCGTTCAGCACATCTGGATTCTGAATATAGCAGTCTCGTGTTGGCATGGGAATAGCCCTGGCATGAAACGGCAGAATGGACAATATTGCCGGGTCTTCGTTAATGGCGTTAATTTCGGCTAATGAGACACCAAAACACCACGCCATAAAGACCCGACTGACGAGCATATCATCCTCATAATTCACGACTTTGTAGGGTTTATCGTGATACCAGACGAGCGTTTCCGGCTGCGCAAGGTCATAGCAGAATGTGCCGTCAATATCCAGGTCGATTGGCTGACGACTCCGGCTGTAATCGACGCGAAAATCCACTGGCTGGCGGTAACACACGTAATTGATCGCCACGCCGTCGGCATCGTAGCATGGCGGGCGATCTGTCGGGATAACCCACCCCAAGTAGGTGGTTATGCGATTCTTTTTCGCCCAATTCGCATCCTCAATCCGGTTGGCGCAAACGTTATAGTAGTGTGAAATGTAGCCTATCTGCTGCGATCCGTAATACATCAGGCGGTGATCGACGCGGGGTTCGGATAGCGGTTGCCCATTCACAGTTTCGTAAATCAGCGGCCTTCCGGTGGCCTCGTCATAACAGGGACGCACATTCGGGATAAATGTCGGATAACCCGTAGGCATCGCGCTGACCAGCATCGGGTTCGCTTCCAGCAAGTCCGACACACAGACATTGTACTCTTGCGAAATTTTGTACACCGTATCCTCGCGCCGGAAGACGTGGATCGGTCTATCTACATACTGCACTTCAGGTCTTTGTACAGGCGTTTTGAGGGAGCTTGAAAAATCATTGGGATAATGAAGCCGTTGTCCCGTTTCGTTATAGCAAGGCGGCGTGTCGTGCCGGACATAAAATTTAAAGTCTCCATCGGGGATGATCCTCCCATGCAATTGTTGTTGAAATTCCTCATAACAGATGTTAAAAGCCCGTTCAACGTCAAAAATGGAATCTCCCGCACGAGGCTGAATCTGAAAGTAGCAAGGCTGGGCGTTTCTCGGTATTATCAGCCAGTTATAAAAGCCCGACGAATCATAAATCCCTTTGTCCAGATACCATGAATCACCCTCATACCACGAGTCGTTTAACGGAGAAAAATGACCGTTTAAGAGCAGCAAAGTCTCTGGGCAGATGTTCGTTGAATAGGCGATAGAAGTTATATTCGTGAGAGTTGAATCAATCGAACGCGCCTCAACGTCCTGTAGACAAGACAGGAAGGGCGGGATAAACAATTCAACTTCGATCCCCAGTGGCAAATTCACAAAGTGATTGAAGCGCACTAAATCAACCAGGCAGACACCCATTTTATCAGCAATCTCTGGCAGTGTTTCTCCAGGTGCTGCGATGTAGACGGCTAAATCGCTGTAGGCTGGCTCGTCCAGACGGCGGCCTTGATTGTCATAATAACGCAGCCGTTGCCCCGCTTCGTTATAGCAAGACCTGGATTTGTTCGGGATTTCTATACTGACAGCTTCGTTGTTAGACGGCGGCCAAAAAGTATAGTTTCTCCATTGCAGAGCCGGAATCTCTTCGGGGCAAATATTGTAATGATTCACAAAAAACATAGGTGTGACATCATTCTGAGTTATTTCAATCGTTATCGTCGTAACAGACGCAGTCGGCTCTGTCCAGTTTGGGTCACACGGCGGCACGTCTTCAGGGATAAAGACATCGAGCGACATGAAGGCATAAGTTTTGTAACGTTCGAAATCGTGCAGCAGAATATTCTCCGCCAGCAGGTCATCCATGCAAATGTTGTATCTCAGGGCAATGTCATCTAAGGTAGTCGGGCGAATATAAACCACGTCGTCCGAATAATATGGCTGCTCCAGCCACTTGCCATGTTCATAATATTTCAGGCGCGGCGGGTATCCATCGCCAAAATTCCACCCACCATACGCCTCGTCATACTGATAGCAGGCTTGACCAACAGGCAATCGTAGCTGATCTCCATAGACGATATTGTTGATGTCCAGATCAGGATTGAGCCGTAAAACCGCTTCCAGGCAGATATTGTTAAAAAGCAACATGATGTCAAGTTGATTGGGATTCTCGTCTTCGTAGTAGGCAGTGTAATAAGGATCATCAACCTGAGCGTGAACGATGGTCGCTGCAAACATAAATAAAATCACAAGAATGCCAGATATCGAGATTAACTTTCGCATACACCTACCCTGCCACGCCCAAAACGTTAGACAAAGGATAGCGCAGCGATTGGCATTGATAAGATGGCGTAAGACATTCAGCGGATCACAGGAGGGTTATCGTTGATTTGACCCGACTCTCGCGAATATCTTTGGGTGAGAGTGTGACCGCTACAGCAGGTGACTTTAGACGGGGTTGTAGGATAAGGAAACGCGAAAGGTACTGCCCTGCCCCAAAACACTGTCCGCCGAGATCGTGCCGCCTTGCAGCTCAACCACTCGTTTCGCAATCGCTAGCCCCAGCCCCATGCCACCCAGATGCGTGGGACGCGCGGTGTCGGCTCGGAAAAACGGCATGAAGATTGACGGCAAATCCTGGGGTGAGATGCCGATCCCAGAATCGGTAATCTCGATGATAAGCTGGTTACTCTGTTTGAACGCCCGGATTGTAACTTTCCCACCTTGCCGGGTGTAGCTCAGGGCATTTTCGACCACGTTCGTCAAGATAAGCCGCAGATTGTTGAAATTCGTCAGCAGCGGTTCGAGGTTTTCTTCAATATCCATGTTAAGCTGGATGCCTGTTTGTTCAGCTTGTTTTCGAAACTGTCTGTAGAGTGTTTGCAACAGGTCATCCGGTTTCATGGGTGACAGACTCTTGTCGAAACGCTGGTCAACGGAGGACATTGTTAAAATATCATCGATCAGGCGGTTAATACGCATCGCCTGACGCTGGATTTCATCGAGTTTTTCCTGATGGTGAGTGATGTCTTTTACGCGGCTCAATAAATAGACGTTGGTGATGATGACGGTGAGCGGCGTGCGAAAATCATGCGAAAGATTCGTGATAAGCTGCTCCAGCAAAGCGTTGCGACCCTGCTCAACAGCGAGCTTTTGACGATCTGCCTCCAACCGATTACGCTGCTGGCTGAGAAAAACGATAAACACCTCAACGAAAGCCATGAAAGTGATGAGGTCTTTGAAAATATCAACGGGTATATCGCCCATCATCAGCGCAAATGCCACCAGACCCACAAGCGTTAAGAGCGAAACCACAATCGTTTCAATCAATGTGAGGAGCAGCGACCCCAGCAGCGGCAGCAAAATGAGGTATGCGATTTCGATATGTGGTGCGCTGGACGAGATCGCATTGACGATGACCGCGATAAAACCAATGAAGACCGTAAAAAAGCGGGCCAGGCGATAGTGCCGACTATGGTTAAACAGGTAAATGAGAAGCGCAACCCCAATGCCCATAATGATCGCATTGATTGTCCTGGATTGATTGGGATCCGAGGACACCAGTAACTGAACCAGCACGATCACAACTGCCAGGGGCACGAAAATGACCAGGACACCGTTCAGAAGTCGGACACGATGGCGGCGCTCAGGGTCAATTAATTCCGGATGGGGTTCAATGGCAGCCTGCCACAGACGTTGGAGCCGATCCTTGTATGGGCCTCGCCGCAGCATCACACCCTCAGTCACTAGTCACCGATATAAGATTAGACCTATCGAAATTGATCCACGCCTATACTGCGGTGCAAGGCTTGAACAATCGCTTATCTGCCATATTACGAGATATTTTCTTGTATTATCCTGTTAATTATGATAATAAGCAACAACTTGACAGCGCAATTTCCAGGCCATGCGCCGTCAAATTGTCAGTTTACATCTCTACACACCGCAATATCTGCTGCAACATGCTCAGATTTCCAACTGCGTGTTGTAGAGATTCGCATACGCGCCTTCCATCGCGATCAGTTCTTCGTGTGTCCCCTGCTCACGAACGCCGTTATCCGTCAGGACGACGATCCGCTGGGCGTTGCGCACCGTCGATAAGCGATGGGCGATCACCAGTGTCGTGCGGTTGTTGGTCAGCTTTTCCAGCGATTCGCGAACGGCTTTCTCGCTTTCGTTGTCCAGAGCGCTCGTGGCCTCATCAAAAATGATGACCGGAGGGTCTTTCAAAAATACCCGCGCGATGCTCAGACGCTGCTTTTGCCCGCCAGATAATTTCACACCCCGCTGACCAATGTCGGTATCGTAGCCATCGGGCAGCGTCATAATAAAATCATGGGCGTTCGCTTTTTTGGCGGCCTCGATGATTTCTTCGCGGCTTGCGCCCGGCTTGCCATAGCGGATATTGTCGATCACATTCCCGGCGAACAGATAGACATCCTGCTGGACGATGCCGATATTTTTCCGCAGGGATCGCAAGCGAATGTCGCGAATATCCTGACCATCGAGCAGAATTTCGCCCTGGTTGACCTCATAAAATCGCGGGATGAGCGAACAGAGTGTCGTTTTGCCCACGCCGGAAGACCCCACCAGCGCGACATATTCCCCGGCTTTGATGTCCAGCGAGATATTTTTGAGGACGTAGCCGTAGCCCTCTTTATACTTGAAGCTGACATTTCTGAAGGTCACATTTCCTTCGACGTTCGCCAGATCAACCGCACCGGGAGAATCCTGAATATCCGGCTGCACTTCCAGCACATCCATGAAGCGATCAAATCCAGTGATGCCTTCCTGATACAGCCGTGTGAAATTCCCGAAGCGCTTGATCGGCTCGATCAGGATGCCGATATACAGCAAAAACGTCAGCAAATCCGGCAAGTCCAGCGACCCACTCACGATGCTCACGCCGCCAAAGATGACAACGGCGATGGTCATAAGCTGGGTGAACGTAAGCAAGCCCTCGTAAAAATACATCTCCGTTCGATAGTTATCACGGCGGCTGTCCACGAAACGATTGTTTTCGTAGGCAAATTTTTCTTCCTCGATCTCCTCATTGGTAAACGACTTGACCACGCGGATGCCCGCCAGCGTGTCCTCGACCTGGGCGTTGATGTCGCCGATCCGATCACTGCTGGTTCGCATCGCCTGCTTCATTTTCCTGTTGAAGTAAAAGGCATAGGCCGCCATGATCGGCAGAAAGACCAGCACGATGAGGGTCAGGTCAACATTGATGCTCACGAGGATGAAGAAAGCGCCGATAAAATTCAGCAGCGAAATGGCGACATCTTCCGGCCCATGATGATAAAGTTCGGAGAGCGCAAACGAATCGTTGGTGATCCGCGTCATAAGCTGGCCGGTTTTTTGCTCATCGTAGAAGCCGAACGACAGCTTTTGATAATGCTCAAACAATTCGCGGCGCATGTCGCTTTCCATCAGCGCACCCATCATATGCCCCTGATAATCGACAAACGCGTTACAGAGCGTGTGGATGACAAGCAGACCCAGCATGACCGCGCCCATGAAATAAATCTGGTCGAGCGCGTCAGGTGCGTAGCCGCTGCCGCCTGCGCCACCTTCTAAAATGTTCTTGGTGACGAATCGGACGCACAACGGGAAGATCAACGTCGCCGCCGAGACTATAAAAGCACAGGCCATGTCTGCCAGAAACAGGCGTGTATAGGGTTTATAGTAAGACAGGAATTTCCTGGTACGGGAACTCACAAATTTTCTCCTCAAACAAGTCAAGACAGCATCGTCACGGCGGCAAACAGCAAACAGTTCGCGCCGATAATGGGTAATGAAATCCGCCGAATACTCCGATGTGGTAGAAAGGTCGCAGCGCGATGCTCTCTTACATCATGAGATCGTCAGGCGTGTCAGGCTGTCAGAATGCGCTTAGAGGAGAATCACAAAAACTGGAGAAATTATCCAGGGGTTTCAATCGGCGACATTGGGTGAAACCATGAGGCCGGAGGGTTTTTGACCGGGATAATGCCTAAGCGCAGCAGAAAGCAGATGCCTGTTTCGACGGCAGGTATGACATGTTTGTGTGGTGCATTTAGGGTGCCTCCTTTTACGCTCATTTTACCAATGCCGCACATCGTAACATAAAACGTTTTCGGGAACAACCACAAAACGCGTGTGGCGCATAAAAGATCAGTGTGGGTCATGGCTACTTGACAATCCCGCGCTTTTTGTCTTACAATAAATCCGATTGTGGCAGAAATGAGCATATTTCCCCCCAATCATCGTCCATTTGAGAGAAAGGTACACAATGCGCAAATCACTCAGCAACAACCGTTGAAGGATTCCCCGTTGCTGTAGCGCATTGAGTCGAGTTCCCAATCGCTGATCCAACTGAATAGACGGGCAATCCCCTGTGTGGCCTGTGGATGGTATTTGCTGAATCCCTGAAGTGCCGCGCTGCTTTTCCACGCCAATCGCTGACCCATGTTTGCTGTGTTTGCTGTGGGCGAGGCATGCCTCGCGCCTATGAGATGCCGTAGAACGGGGTCAATTTGCTCGGAGCAACCCTGTATGTCTATGTCTACTCTATCGACACTCTCGATTTCACACATTTCGAAAATTTTCGGCTACCAGCCGGTCCTGAATAACGTCTCGTTTATCCTCAACGCCCAGGAGCGCATCGGGTTGGTCGGCGCGAACGGCGTTGGCAAATCGACGCTGCTCAAGATCATCACGGGCGAGATTGAGGCCGACGACGGCACCATCACACTCTCATCAGGGATGCAGATTGGCTATCTGGCGCAGGCGATTGCTGGCGTGGATCATCTCACCCTGGGCGAACTTATCGCCGAATCCATGAGCAACCTTCACGCGCTCGAAAGCCGGATGCGCGAGCTTGAAACGCGCATGGCGAATTCTAATTCGCTGACGGCGGTCATGGCGGAATACGGCGAGGTCAGCGACCAGTTCGAACGTTACGGCGGCTACGATATGGATTACCGCGTCGATAGCGTCATGGATGGCCTACGCATTGCCCATCTGCCGCGTGAGCAGATTTTCGGTACGCTTTCCGGCGGCGAAAAATCACGCGTGGGCTTGGCAATGCTCCTGCTGCAAGCGCCGGATGTGCTGCTGCTCGACGAGCCGACCAATCATCTCGATTTTGCCAGCCTGAAATGGCTTGAGGACTATCTGCAAAATTATCGCGGGTCGATTCTGATCGTCTCGCATGATCGCCAGTTTTTGAATCGCACGGTTAACGCGATCATCGAAATTGACGAACATTCCCGCACCACCAAACGCTACACGGGTGATTATGACGCTTACCGCCGCGCGAAAGCCGCCGAACGCCGTAAATGGGAGATTGATTTTGCTAACCAGCAGGAGGAAATCAAGGCGCTGAAGATCGAAATGAAATCGACAGCGCATCAGAACTCGAATTATCGTGCACACACCGACCCGGATAAATTCGTCCGCAACTTCAAAAAAGCGAATCATGAGGAAACTGTTTCCAAGCGCGTTCACGTCGCTGAGGAAAAACTCCGGCGTATCGAGGCGAATCCGATTCTGCCGCCCCCTGCCCCGCTGCGTTTCCTGCCGGATTTTGATCCGCAAACGCTGGCAGGTCGCTACCCGCTGACCGCCTCGCATATCCGCATGAGTTTTGGGGATCGCGAGATTCTGCGCGATGTGAGTTTCACGCTGGGGTTGAACAGCCGCATCCTGATTGTCGCTCCTAACGGCGCAGGCAAATCGACGCTGCTCAAAATTCTTGCCGGACAGCTCACGCCGGACAGTGGCACGATTGCGCTCAACCCCGCCGTGCAGATCGGTTATCTCGATCAGGAGGGGGAAATCGAGAATCATGTGACACCACAACGCCATATTGTAGGGGCGCAATATATTGCGCCCTTACGCACAAATCAATCGGCTTATGGCGAATCAGACGGCGCACAATCGGCGTTCGATGCCTTCGCCGCTGGGCTGGACGGCAGCGAACAGCAGCTCAAAGCGACACTGCTGCAATCCGGCCTGTTTCGCTATGCCGAACTGGATCGCCCTGCCACTGGCCTGAGCTACGGACAGCGCCGGAAGTTACAGATCGCGCGGCTCATCGCCAGCCGTGCCAATCTGCTCATTCTGGACGAGCCAACCAACTATGTCAGCCTGGACGTGCTGGAGTCGTTCGAGACGGCGCTGCGCGATTTTCCGGGGCCGATCATCGCCGCATCGCATGACCGCCGTTTCATCGAGCAGTTCAACGGCGAAATCTGGGAACTGCGCGACGGCGTATTGTCGCAATAAATCGTTCGTCGTTGTGTCCTTGTAGGTGCGCAATAATGCAGATTAAAAACTAAAACGGGTAACAGGATTCAGGGTTTGGCACGCAAAACCCCTACAAAAACCCACAAAATGTAGGGGCAAGGCGCGCCTTGCCCGCGTTGTCGTTATCCGATTATTTTCATGCACATGCCCCTACGCAAGCAAAAATTTATCAACATCGAAGGTGCGATCTGCCAGGTCGCCCACATGTCAAGGAGAGAAATACCTTGCACGTCACCAACTTTTCCGAAATCGAAGCCGAATTTATCAAGCGCGTTCACACGATGGTCTGGTGTAACGCCGCCACCGTTGACTCACAGCAGCGTCCGCGTTCGCGTATTCTGCACCCCATCTGGGAAGGCAAGACGGGCTGGATCGGCACACATCGCAATTCGTTCAAATCACGCCATCTGGCGCAAAATCCGCATCTATCGCTGGCCTATATCTCGAACGTCATGAATCCGGTGTATGTGGACTGTACCGCCGAGTGGATTGACGATATGGACGAGAAACGGCGCATCTGGGATTGGTTCAAAAACGCGCCTGAGCCGCTAGGCTATGACCCCGCAGTGAGTTTCGTCAGCGTCCATCATAAGAATTTCGGCCTGCTGAAATTGACACCCTGGCGCATCGACATCGTCAGCTTCCCCGCGGAAAACTTTGAAAAAGGAACGCTCGTCTGGCGCGGCTAAATTTCGTCGCCCATCACCTCAACGTCACCCTCCTGACGTTGAGGTGATTAGGTGAGACAAAAGTACCGAAACAGTCATTTTTGGATACCAAATTTGTAATAGGTAGAATTTCACAAGCGGATTAATATAAAAACTTGCTACTGTAATAAAGATTGTCAGAGGAGGAACATTTGATGACCCGTATCCTGATCGTGGACGATGACCCGTTAACCCAAAGACTGCTCTCCGGCCTACTCAAGCGGGCCGGTTATGAAGCCATGCTCTCCACCGACGGTGCCGATGCCCTGAAAATTCTGGCACAGGATGACCGCTACGACGCGATTGTCAGCGACATCCGTATGCCCAAAATGGACGGGCTTCACCTGCTGGAAGAACTCACAGCCTACTACCCCAACATCCCTGTGATTATTTCCAGCGTGACGATGGATACCTCACTTGTGGATGAGGTCATGAGGCGTGGCGCGACATTTTTGCCAAGACCCTTCACGTTGGAAGCCGTTGTCAATGCCCTCCATGCCGTAAGCGTCTATTGATTTTCTGATTTTCTGACATTCTACTTCGCAAACGTCCAGGCCACATTTGTGACAGGTGTGCCTTGCAACATCGTCTGCAATTCCCGATCATCTTTAAATTGAAGCTGCGGTAGCTGCCGCGTCTCAACCGAAAGCGTAAATTGTGTCTCCTCGAAAGGCCAGGGTTGAACGGTGACAATATCTCCCCGGCAGAGGACATCGTAGCGCGTACCATCTGGCCCAACGCTGATTTCGAGTGCGCGTTCGCCTTCTGGCAGTTCGCGGCGGCACAAAATCAGCGACAAGCGATCACACCACTGGAACAGCGCATAAGCCTCTTCCGCCTCTTTTTTCGTGACTTTTAAAGCCGTTCGCCATCGTTTCTGGTTCTCAAGCTGCTCATCCAGGAAAGCCGCGAATTTTGGCGATTCAGACCGCCAATCCCCGTACAAAAAAGTCATGTGCATCGAAATCATCAACGCGCCCCACTCGCCTTTGTAAATCAGACCTTCGCTCACCAGCGCAGGCTGATCCAGCGATGGCGCTTTGTTCAGCGCGAAATCCAGCGGTGCGCCGGAGTCTGTCAAGTGGTCGCTGCCTGTCCAATCCTGCGCTTCATCGTCATGCTGCGCCAGCGCTACCAGCGTTTCAATCCAGCGTTCGGGGCGCTGGTCAACGCGCCATTGGGCAGCGATCCGGGTGGCAAGCAGCGCGTGGGCTGGCTGGTAAATCACTTCCCAGCCGTCTTGTGTCGGATTTACGATCATTGCATGTCCGTTCTTTTTGAATTTGTTCGGTTGTATGCGCTCATCGTAGCCGAAACACATTTGAAACGTATCAATACCTTGATTGCCAGTCGCCTTTGTAACTCATCCTAACCCCAGACCGCTGCGCGTCTCCAATGCTTTGGAGAGGAGGAGTCAAGCCGACTGCAAGCCCCTCCCCATTGCGATGGGGAGGGGTATGGGGAGGGGATGCCTAAAATGACATTAGGCTGAAGTGTCAACAGAACCTAGTTTACGGAATCCCCTGCTGGATCAGCCAATCATGAATGCGGAGCGCGATGTCGCGATGGTTGTGTTCCATCATGAGATTATGCGCCGCGCCGTCATAAACAAAAAAGTCCGCGCCGTAGTGTTCGGCGGTGAGTTTTTCGGCATATTCGCTGACGACGGCATCTTTTTCGCCTGCCAGGAGCAGCATAGGCGTGTTGATACGCTCCGGCGCTTGCCAGAACGGTGGCAGATATTGCAGCAGTATGATGAGCGATTCCGGCGTGAGTTTGGCGTGAAGCTGTTCGGGCGTATAAATCGCCGTTTTGCTGATGAGCGCGTGGGCGGCGCTGGCGGGTGTGCGCGTATGCTGGGCGCGGCGTGTCAGATACGAGAGCAGCATCCCTAAAGGATCGGCGAACGTGAAATAGAACAGTGTCCCGCTGCGCAGGGCATCGTGCGGCCAGGGCGCGACCATGACAGCGGCGGGGAGATCATCGACATATTTGAGATACCACTGCGTCAGCGCACCGCCCATGCTGTGACCCATCAGAATCGGGCGCTGCGGCATTCGGTCAATTTCCGCTTTCAGAAATCCGAGATAGTAATCGAGCGTACAGCGTTCAATCGGTGTCTGGATAGCCGAGGCCGCGTGACCCGGCAGGCTGTGCGCGTGGGACTCCCATCCCCATTCCGCCAGCGCTTCCTGCCACGTTTCCCAGCACCACGCACCATGCCACATCCCATGCTGCATGATAATCGGCGTTCCGAAGCGGCGCTTTTTCGGCGTGTAAACGATGCGCTCGATGCCATTCTCGCACCAATGCCTGCGCGTATAGGTTTCGGTTTCGCGGGTGTTGTCGAATAATAGGCCGGGTTTGGCGGCGTTTCGATGCATTGCCAGTGTTTGCTGAACATTGCGGCTGGCGACTTCGCGCAGTCCCCAGGCCGTTTGATAAAGCAGCGTCCCGCCCAGCGCGAGGGCGGCTGTTTTTGCGAGTTGGTTGAGTGTGGACATTTTTGACCTCTTGTATGTCCTTATTATAGGTTACATCACCCAATGCCAATATAACAAAAGGCTCAGTTAGGGTCACATGGCCCATCCCCAAAATATCCATCTGGCTGATACGAGCGCGATGATGGGAAGCGAAAATAAAGCAACGGATTTTTAACGAGGTTGGAATCATGAATACGCAGCACTATCATCAGCATCAAAGCCTGGAAATGGAAACGTGCATCCAGAATTGCGAGAAATGCCATCACATTTGCACCGAAACGCTCAATTACTGCCTGCAAATGGGCGGTCAACATGCCGACCCTGTGCATATCCGCCTACTGCAAGATTGCATCCAGATTTGCCAAACCAGCGCCGATTTTATGCTGCGCGGCTCGACACTACACGGATTAACCTGCGGCATCTGTGCTGAAATCTGCAACCGCTGTGCCGAGGATTGTGAGCGCATTGATCCGAACGACGAAACCATGAAAGCGTGTGCGGCGGTTTGTCGTCAATGCGCAGAGGCCTGCCGCGAGATGGCAACGGCGATGATGTATTCATAGCGCCAAACGCCCTGCACTCGATCAAACCGCTAGGAAGCGACCTCGTGCTGGGAGGCAAATCGAAGCGAATCATGCTACCGCTGCCACTACAAACCTTATCGCGCGGGTTTTCCGATCTCAATGCTAAAATGAGCATACCGTTTTATCAAAAAGGAAATCAACCATGTCGCGATTCCTTCTTGTCGTCCTGGTTTCGCTGCTCATCATCCCGCATCCCACCGCCGCACAGACGATCATTCCCTACGATGACGGCTGCTCCGAGCCTGTGGAGATTGAGTCGGCAAGATTCGATTACGGCGCGGCCTGTGCTGTCTATCGTAGTTGCGACCCTCATAGCATGGGGGATTTCCGCTGCCAGCTTCGTGCGGCGGAGGTGCTGCTCCGGCAGTGTCCGGCGGGCGATTCCGTTTGCGAAAAATTAGCGCTTCTCTATGCGGCGGCGATTTTGGCTTATGACATGCCCTTCGGCGAGGCGCTCGACTACAGCCCGCCGCAGACGATCATCGACAATTTGCCACGCGCTCTGGTCGCCGCCGAGACTGGCGATTATGCCTCTGCCCTTGCCGCTTATCAAACGACCCCTTATGATATCACCTCCGGCGAAACCATGATCCCCTTCAGCCGGGGCATCATCTATGACCTGATGGGCAATCGTGAGGCGGCGCTGGCTGAATACGAATCGATTTTCGACATCGTAATCGAGCATCCACTCGCATGGTACGCCCGCAGCCAGCTTTTCGGCACACTCGGACGCACGGACGAAGCCTCGTTTGATGCCGCTGCCCTGCTCGAAGATTCCCGCCAAACGCCGGAACTGTCAGCGCTGACGACGGCGCTGGCTGAACGCTATCCGCTTCAGGTGGAGGAATGGCTGCGCTATCCCGTCCTCAGCGAGGGACTCGGCCCCGCAGGTCAGTTTTTCACCGATCTCACGCTCGAACCGCCGGAATCCATCCAGATCGGTTTTTTCGATGACCTTGATGTGCTGGTGGCTGTCGGCCTGAGCAATATCGCGAGTTGGCAGGAAAACTCCTTACGAGCGGTGCAGGTTTTAGAGCGTACAGAGCGCGATTCCTATCAACTTTTCTATCCAGAGATATTTGAATCGTCGGGTCACATCACCGTCACACGCTATCCCGAAGCGATCATGAGCAGAGAGTCGGTTTCCTATTTTGAAGGTGCAGGGGAATGGCAGTTTATGCTCGCCCCGGCAGGTGCGCCCGATCCGCGCGTCGGGCTGGATGGCGCACGTCACTGCCCCGGCAGCGTCCTCTCACGGGTAAACATCGGCGTAGCAGTCGTAACAAACACCTTTTCTGAAGGCACTTTGATGCACCATGACGCACCCGGCGGCAGTGAAATTGGCGCGGGGAGCCGTGCTGCGATCATCGGTGGGCCGGAATGCGTCGGTGCGGTGACATGGTGGCAGGCGCAGGATGATTCAGGTGCTATTTTCTGGACACCGGAAAATATCGAAAATCAATATGCCCTCAACCCCGAAAACACCGAGCACATCGAGGCCTTTAACTGCCCACAAGCCAATCCGACGCGGCTGTTCGTCGGCGGCAGCGGCAGGGTTATCCCCGGCATGGGCGCGAATAATCTCCGCAGCAGCGCGAGTCTTGCGGGTGAAAGCATCGGCCTGCTGAATGAGGGCGAGACCTTCATAGTCATCGCAGGCCCGGTTTGCGCCGATGAACTCGTCTGGTGGCAGGTCAATCATCAGGACGGCAGCGGTTGGACAGCCGAGGGCGAAGGCGGCATCTACTGGCTGGAGCCGGAGACATCACAATAATCATTAGAGCCTCCCCTTCCCTTCCAGCCACCCTCAAGAACACATTCTGAGCAATAATGCTACAATGAGGGTGAGGTTTTTAGGCTGTTGATACAGAGGAAAATCAAATGTTGGTCATTCATGATGAACAACTGGCAAAACGCCTACAGGAGATCGCCGCACACGATAATCGTTCAGTTGAAGAAGTGATCGAAAACTGGGCAGCGCAGCATCTCAAACAGCAATCATCCAAACCCGAACAAAGCGATGGGGTACGGCGCGTCCGAGCTAAAGCGTATGCCAAAGCGCGAAAATATTGGGAATCTATCGGCGACGCAGCGAAAGCCGGGTTGACCGACGAAGAACTTGACGAACAGTTTGGGGTCTTCGATCAGGAAGGCATCCCACGTTTAAAATCCGAACTCCAATCGCTTGAACCCCCTGTCGGCTCACTGGCATACGCGGCGAAACTCGCGCGTGAGGCGAATATTCGCACAGGCAGTTCAAACGTTGGGTCTCGTGCCGATGAGATTTTGAATGAGGAATTTGCCGACTATCTGCTAAAGCGGATGCGGGGCGAAGATGCCGCCGAGTAGAATCCTGGTTGATAGTAGCTTTTTGTATGCACTATATGACCGTGATGATAAAGATACTGAAGAAACCAGCGCCGTATCCGATCTCTATGGTGGTCAGTTTATCATCCCATATGTTGTTCTTACCGAAGTAGCCTATCTATTTAATCGCAATGGCGGTGTTCCGGCGGTTATTCAGTTTTTGGATGCACTCGTTAAAGCAGATTACACCTACGAAATTATATCTCTGGATGATTTGACACGTATCCGCGAAATCATGGCAACATACCGAGACTCAAAACTCGACTTTGTAGATTGCTGTATTATGGCGCTTTCGGAACGCCTCAATATCACACAGGTCTGCACCCTTGACCAACGCGATTTTAGCATTTTTCGACCCAAACACTGCGATTATCTGGAAACTTTGCCATGAGCTATGACGACGAAACCCAACAGATTCAGCCGATTGAAGCACCGCTGCCTATCAGCGCACCCAAGCAGTATCACCGCCGCCGCCGCCATCGCTCCAAGCTGCTGCGTCCAATGCGCCACCTCGCCCGCCGCATCAAATGGACGAGCGTTTTTATCGTGTTGATTGCGGTGATTGTCGTGGTCGTCGTCGGCGGTCTGGCGTTGATGGCTGACACTATGAATCAGGTCAATTCCTCGCTGACCAGCCTCAGTCGCGTGTCGCAAACGCTGCGTGGCAAGCCGGGTACAGAACTCACGCTCAACGATTTTAACCGCTTACAATCCAGCGTCGTTGATCTGGCAGGCAGCCTTTCGACAGCCCATTCACGCCTGAATCTGGTGCGCTCCTTCCGCGCCTGGAACACCGATCTGAACGCGACCATCACGCTGGTGGATGCCTCACAAAATCTGACTCTTGCCGCCGATAATATGCTCAACGCGCTTCAGCCGACGCTGTTTTTTCTGGTCGCTGGCGATGATAAAGAAAGCGTCGCCGTGCAAATCTCCTCCGGCGAACGCATCGTCGAGCTGTTACGCCTGGGACGCGGTTTATTTTTGGCGGCTAACGCTAATCTGGAAGCTGCGCAGGCGGACATCGAAAAACTCGATCTTTCCGTCCTGTCTCCTGCCGTCATCCTGAACATCGAAAGCACGATTCGTTATCACGATCAATTGGTCGAGGTCAATAATATCCTCCAGCAAGCGCCTGACCTGCTGACAGCGGCGCTTGGGCTGGCGGGCGAACAAAGCTACCTGATTCTCTCGCAAAACAGCGACGAACTCCGGCCTTCCGGCGGCTATATCAGCACCTACGGCTGGATGAGCATCCGCAATGGCCGCATCACCGACTACAGCTACAGCCCCACCACCGCCACCAGCCCGAATCCCCCCGGCGCACAGTTCGCCGATCAGATCGAAGTTCCAGCATGGTGGATTCGCTACGGTCAGCCGATTTACGCGGCCTGGGATGGAAGCTGGTACGCGGATTTCCCCAAAACGGCGGAAATGGCGATGTGGTATTACAACGCGGGCAATAATCCGCGCTCACCGGTTTCCGGTGTGCTGTCCATCGACATTCACGGTTTTGAGGCGATTTTGAACGCGCTCGGCAGCGTCGTTGTCACCGATACCGTCGTCACACCCGAAAATTTCCGCCAGATTGTCTACGCAAAAACTGCCGAAAGCCAGGCCGATGACCTGCATAAGCGCTTCATCGCCAGCGTCTACCAGCAAATTTTCACCGATTGGCAGAACGCCAGCGCCGACCCTGATATTAATACGCGACTGCTGGGCGCAGTGCTGGAAGCGCTGCAAGAGAAGCACATCATGTTTTATTCCGCCGACGACAGCGTGAATACCGCCATCAACCTGCTCGGCTGGTCGGGCGCACAGACCCCGGCGGTGGGCGATGATTACCTGATGACCGCCGACGCCAACCTCGGCAACAAATCGAATCGCTCGATTATGCGGCAGTTGACGCTCGACGTGGATATTCAACCCGACGGCTCGTTGGTCAACCGCGCCGCCATCGCTTACGATTATTCCGCGCGGGTCGCCGTCAATGACCCCGGCTTTAACCCACCCACGCTGGGGCCAGCCGATTACAATAATCTGTTGCAGATTTTCACGCCGCTGGGCAGCGCGATCATCGAGTCCGCCAATTTCGTCAATGACCCGCAAACCATCTATACCGATACGCACACCATTTTCGCCTCGCGCCTGACCGTGCCGTATGATGGCAGCGAACGTTTCCAGCTTTCCTACCGCACGCCGCCGCTGGTGGAGGCATTCGGCCCATATCAGCGCTATACGTTGGCGCTGCAAAAACAGCCGGGGACGGTGGGCGATCAGGTCAACGTCCAGGTGACACTCCCGGCGGGTGCGACGGCGATCACCATCAACCCTGCCCCGTCAGCGAGTTATGTGCTGGATCGCCCGATTCTCGAATTCCTGATGACGCTCGAAAGCGACCAGTCAATCGAGATCATTTACCAGACGGGTAGTGAGTAGACTCATATGTAGAAATTATGTCATTCCGGTCTCGCTCAACTGATGTTCTAAGGGACGAGGCGCTACCTTGTCCGGCATGTTTCATATCGAATGGAGAATCAAACCATGACTACCGATCCGGTACGCGTGATACTGCGCTCCATGACACAGGATGAATTCGTCCTGTATATCGAAAACGCGGCTGTGGCTTATGCCGCTGATAAGGTAAAAGCTGATGCCTGGGCAAAAGATGGCGCAGTCGAACGAGCACGCATAGAATTCGCGAATTCGCTTCCAGAGGGACTCGCAACAAAGGAGCATTACCTATTCTCGATTTACGATGAGGCGCTCAATATTGTGGTGGGCATCATCTGGTTCTCAATCGGGAAATGGCAGCCACAGCCTCTGGCCTTCGTCAACGATTTTGAAGTTTTTGAGGCTTACCGACGCAAAGGCTATGGTACACAAGCGTTTTTGGCGCTGGAAGATAAGGTCAAGGAAATCGGCCTCCATAAAATCATGCTGCACGTGTTTGGGCATAATAAAGAAGCACAGCGCCTATACGAGCGTCTCGGCTATCAGGTGACAGACATTGATATGGCGAAGAATATTTAGAGTCCTGCAAAGCGCGATGGGAATTAGAATCCCCATCGCGTTCGTGCATCAAAATAGCCCAAAAGCTTGATAAACTAATATAATTAGTTTATAGTCTAATCATGTTAGTTAACCAGCGCGACAACGCGGCTCTGGTCGAGTCAATGGAGCAAAATCATCATGCGAATCACATCCTACGGGCAGTATCTCACCCAACTCACCCAATTCCCGGTGATCTTTCCGATCAACGCCTACCTCGTCCGCGAAGACGACGGCTTCACACTCATCGACACCCAATTTAGCAACGCTCTGAAAATCCTCGCCGCCGCGCAAAATCTGGGCGCACCAATCAAGCGCATATTGCTCACTCACGCCCACAGCGATCATGTTGGTTCGCTCGACGCGCTCCACGCCGCCTTGCCGGATGCCGAAGTCATGATCTCGGTGCGCGATGCCCGCTTCCTGACTGGAGACATGAGCCTCGACCCCGGTGAGCCACAGACGAAATTACGCGGCGGCTACGTGACCGTATCGACCCGCCCTACGCGCCTGCTGTCACCCGGTGATCGCATCGGTTCGCTGGAAGTGTTCGCCTCACCCGGACACACCCCTGGACACGTCGCCTTTTTCGACACGCGGGATCGCAGCCTGATCGCCGGGGATGCGCTTCAGACCCAGGGCGGAATCGCGGTTGCAGGGGAGCTTCGTATCCTGTTCCCGGTATCACCCTTCGCGACCTGGAATCGTCCACTTTCGCTACAAAGCGCCCGCGCCCTCCGCGCCCTGAATCCGTCCCGACTGGCGGTGGGTCACGGCCCGGTGCTGGAAAATCCGGCAGTCGCGATGGACAAAGCGATTGCCGAGGCGCAAAGTCATGTTGAAAAGGACACTTCCCATGCCTCGTAGCGAACGTAGCGAACGTCTCACTCGCGCTTCCGTCGTCCAGGCCGCCGCCGAATTAGCCGATTCACTGGGTGACGTGAACCGTGTAACGCTGGCTGAGGTCGCCGCACATTTTGGCATAAAAATTCCATCGCTCTACAACCATGTGGATGGATTAGCCGGGCTGCGTCGCGATATTGCGCTGCTGGGCGCACGTGAACTAATCAATGAACTTCAAGCGGCAGCGGTTGGCAGGTCGGGCGATGATGCACTCATCGCCATCGCCCACGCCTATCGCCAGTTCGCCAAAAACTATCCAGGGCGCTATGCCACCACGCTGGAAGCTCCTGAACCCGACGACGTGGAACTATCGGCGGAGGCGCAAAAATTATTGATGCTGCTCATGCGCGTTCTGGAGTCCTATCACCTCAATGAAACCGACGCGGTGCATGTCATGCGCGGTTTTCGCAGCCTGCTGCATGGCTTCGTGACCCTGGAAACGCTGGGCGGCTTCAAAATGCCGGTTGACCTCGACGAAAGCTTTGAGCGCATGATTCAGATGCTCCTTGCAGGCCTGCGATGAGTCGGCTAAAGTCATTCATGCGTGTCAACTGATGGTGGAATAATCCGCGTCCGTCGATTATGATTTAGTCGTCAATCCGGCAAAACATCCTCTGTTTTGCCCATTGATGCTGCTGTGGGACGACCCAACGCAGTCTACGCTTTCTTGGGGACGACCCCACTGTTCGAGGAGAGTGTAGTATGACCTGGGTGATTCTTTTTATCGCGGGACTGCTTGAAGTGGTGTGGGCGCTGATGCTCAAACAATCAGAAGGCTTCACCAAGCCCCTCCCGACGATTGCCTTCCTGATCTCCCTGTTTTTCAGTATGTTCCTCCTGGCGCAAGCCTTGAAAACGCTGCCTGTTGGCACAGCCTATGCGGTCTGGACGGGTATTGGCGCGGTGGGAACAGCCGTGTTGGGCATTGTGTGGCTCGGCGAATCGCGCGATATTTTCAAGTTGTTTTCCCTTTTCATGATCGTGGCTGGCATTATCGGCTTACGTCTGACCAGCACCGCTTCGTAACGCATGTGGTTGCGCAGGGCAATCGCTCCAAAGTGATTTTTGGGTTTAGAACGGTTCTCAAAGGGTGTTTGGGGTGTAGGGGCATAATGTATCATACCTCTACAGAGCCGTGATGACTTTTTACGTCCCAATTTTGGATTTGGTGCGATTGCCCTATATGGCTGTACCCGTGAGATGTTGGAATTGGAGTCCGGTGGTATCATAAAGGGACATAAGAGTTCATTTTGAATGGGACAGGAGTCGGCCATGTCTGATGAAACCCAAGCGATCAGTTTTGAAATCAATCTCGATGATTATCGACATTTTGTTGAGGATTTAGCCGTCAAGCACCGTGCCAACCAC
>JALHNB010000061.1 GCA_022843745.1 Anaerolineae bacterium
CCTAGGGGATAGCTGGTGCAGGCGGCAGCAGCGACAGCGAAAGAATAATCATGAAAATAAAAGCCAGTAATGCGCTGGCGAAAATGGCAGTTTTTTGTGCCTTCGAAATTGGCATCATCTCCATCGCTGAACTGGGTGGCTGTAACCCGACATGAATTTCAACCGATGAAACCTCGCGATTTTTGATTTGCCACGCAGCCATACGCGGTGTGCCATCGCGCAGCCCAACAATGATATAAGCGGTATCAGGATAATATGCCTGCTCAATATCGGTTGTGGAGGGTCTGAAATCACCGGCTGGATGTGAGTGATAGAAGGCGATGATTGACATTCCGGCTTTTTCGAGCTTGAACAAGGCATTCGTTAAATCGCGCTCATCAATCTGATAATGCTGTTGAGGATTCCCGGCAATATTTCGCGCGGGGATGACTTCATAAACACGGCTGCCGACCCCGCCGATGATCCCGCAGGCTTCGTTGGGTGAGTCCGCCAGTGCATGTCGGACGATGATTTGTGCCTGTTCTTCGGTCATCCAGATCATCATGGGCGCTGCTTTATACCCTTCACGAATGCTGCTCTTTATGCTTTGGGGACAGTAAAAGTTTCAACCAGCCGATCCTGGGGTGGATTCCGAGTCTCATAAAACAGATCGGTTGTCAGCGTATAAACCCCCGCTGGGTCTTGCACGTTGCGGATGTGCAAAGTGAACTCCATATCATAGTGCATGGTTTCGATGACATTTAATTCGCTGACGATGCGGTCTTCTTCGTTATGCGCCACGATCAGCAGATTAGGCCGTTCCTGAAAAGGTGTCACCTGGATATGAATATGGACGCGAAAACGGTCAGGATAGGGCGTGATGACCACATCTTCGATGCGAATTTCGTCTTTGGGTCTCGGTACTTTGTCAGAAGGAAATAGCGGTATGTCCATATATCAAGAATTATAGAATGTGTTTGACGGATCGTGTATCTTAACTATTCGTCTTAAGTTTTTCCAGTGTGGTGATTGCGAGGTTGAAATTTTCTTCGGTCACAAACAGATGGTCACGGGTGTAAGCGGCGAAAGGGAGGATGCTGATGCCCGCGTCCGCCAGTGCCTTGCTGATATGTGCCATAAAGCCGACAAGATCGGGTTCGAGCGCCACGTCAATCGTAATCAGGCGGTAACGTTGGGGACTGAGCGTGCTGCCGGGAAGCCGTTTGGCAAAATCATCCCAGGCTTCCGCCGGGATCATCAATGTCACTTCGTCTTTATCAACCAGCAGAGCACCAAAAGGCTCACCAATTTCCGCGATGACACCTGCCGCTGCCATGATCGCCGCCGCTGGTAATCGTGCGAAGGCATAGGGCTGACCGTCACTGTAAAATGATGCCGCGCTCAAGGCCTGCTTAACAGTTTGGGACATGTTTAGCCTTTCATTCGTCGAATTGGTAGGTTGATTCGGCGTAGAACCGAACAGCTCGATTGGCCAGTTTATGTTCCAGCCAGGTGCGCAGTTCTTGGTTTTTAACGTCTAAATGGGTATTCTGGGCGCGCAATAGGGCAATCGGGTAATTCACGCGCAGCGCACGTCCATAAACGACATGACGGCTGACACCCGCTGGCAAATAGGCTTTGTGACGGGCGGCGTTAATGATGTCCACAGGCTCATAACGCGGGAAAATGACGAGTGCAAACGCATCCTCATACAGCGGCCAGATTTCATCCGGCTCAGTGATTGTTGTGCGATTCAGACGCGCGTTTTTCTGGTAAATATGAACCACATCGCGAAGCGCGGCGTTGCGTTCGTGGGTGTTCTCAACAGGTGAGCGCAGGGCGATGACTTGTCCATCCTTGAGCAGGATATGAGCGATTGCGTGTATATTCTGGCCGTTTGAGATTTCGATGTCAGGTAGCTGTGCCACATGATCTAGAAAAATCTGGCTGTCCCAATCGCCGACAATGTGACACCATGTTTGCAGGTCAACAAGGCCGCTGTCGTAAGAAGCGATCTGCACGAGAATATGCGGATAATTCAAATGCTGAAAGGCGTGGCAGCGATTCGCGCCGTCAAGAATGACATATTGACCGTCCCCCATTGGTGCGACTATGGGCGGATTAATCATCGTTTCTTCTTGTTCGAGTCGTTCAATAAGCGGCAGGGAACGCTGCGAGTCGTGATCCTCATGGGCGTGCAGGCTACCCGTCGGTACGATGCGCAAGTCTGGAATGGGTGCGTGGTTGCGATCAGTTAACATCATCCCTGTAGCGTAGCACGAACGAGACTATTGAGCAATTTTTGGGGTATTAAATGGGCGCAAATGAACAAGGTGCAGATGTCACCGCCGGACGATGGCTGACCATTCCGCGAACGTTGTGTTTTGTGCGGAATGGCGGCGATATTTTGCTGATGAAACGCGCGGCGCATAAACGGGTATTTCCCAATCAATATAATGGTGTTGGTGGACATATTGAGCGCGATGAAGACCCTCTCAGCGGTGCGCGGCGCGAAGTTCTTGAAGAAACGGGTTTAACAATCGAGCAGCTTGAATTACGCGCTGTGTATAATATTGACGCTGGCGCTGTAACCGGAATTATTTTGTTTGTTTTTATCGGCGATAGTTTATCGCGCGAGGTCGTCCCGAATTCTGAAGGGACGCTGCACTGGGTTGCGCGGGATGAGGTGGCAAAGCTCGATCTGGTGGAGGATTTGCCGCTGCTTTTGCCGCGTATTCTCGCGATGCAGCCGGGGGAAGCGCCCTTATTTGTGCATGTCAGTTACGATTCTAACGATCTAATACAAATGCGATTTGCCGAGGTTTAATTGTCTGAAATTCAAAATGAATTGGTTCGGGAACAACAAGAAGTCGCGGTTACTCGCAAACCGCGTGGGCCATTGGCGCGTTTGGGCTGTGCAGTCGGGCTAGTGATTTGGGCAATTCTGATTTTGTCTCCCTGTATTCTCATCACTCTGGCGGCTCAGGGCGAAATTAATATCTCGACAGGCGATGCGCCAGACCAACGCCTGCGCATCTGGCTCATTATGGAAGCGGCTCAGCGCGGGGTGGGCATTTCGAATGCGTCGATTCATAAGCAGGATAATGGTCAAACCTGTGTCCAGACGGATACGAGCTTTTTCTTGTGGCAGGGGCAGGCTGATTCGGTCAGCTACTGCGAGTGTTATCAGCATGAAGATGGTAGTCAGGATTGGGCGGCAACAGGGCTGACACCGGGGCAGTGTGAGGCGGAATCACCATGAACATTGATGCGGGAAGTGCGGTTCTGCTGGTAGTAGGATGTGCGGTTTTGTGTGTTGTCGGTTTCATCCTGCTTCAGGTATTACAATTTCTCGGCGGTATCCTGGAATTTCTTGGCTCGTTTTTGGCGATATTTTTTGACATTCTCAGCGGTGGGCCAGTATCGTGGTGTGGGTGTCTATTGGGATTAGTCGGATTAGCGGGCTGCTGCGTTGTGACCTTATTGATACTTCAGTCGCTATCGACTTGTGGAACAGCGCAGGCATCCAATTTTTGTACTTTATTTGGGCAATAATTCACAGGGCGCATCGCCATGCGCCCCTACTCAGCCGTTCGTCAGGCGAGGCTCGGCTTTGGCCCCAGTGGTGCCGTGCGGTCACTTCCTTCGTCAACATCCGGCAGCAAACGTGACGACGGGGATGATGGCGGGGTAGAAGGTACTTGGGTCAATGCTTTACCCATCAAGCCTCCAAATTCTTCGGCATTAAGCGTTTCAACTTCGAGCAAACGGTTTGCAACCGCGTTGAGTTGTTCGCGATTCTCGTTAATGATGCGGCGTGCTTCGTCATAAGCAAAGTTCACGATTTTACGAACTTCGGTGTCGATTTCCTCGGCGACGGCTTCGCTGTAATCACGCTGTTCGCTGATCTCACGCCCCAGAAAAATCATTTCTTCTTTTTGACCATACATCATCGGGCCAAGTTTTTCGCTCATACCAAAGCGCGTCACCATTGCGCGGGCGAGCTTTGTGACTCGTTCAAGGTCACTGGAAGCGCCTGTCGTGATTTCATCAAATACGATTTCTTCGGCGGCGCGTCCCGCCAACGCCACAACGATCTGATCTTTCATGCGCGAACGAGTCACATAGGAAATGTCTTCTTCGGGTACAAAAAGAGTCGATCCACCACTCATCCCGCGCGGCATGATCGTGACTTTGCGAACAGGATCGCTGTGGGGTAATAAATGGCCGACAACGGCATGCCCCGCTTCGTGATAAGCTGTGATGCGCTGCTCGGCTTTGCTGATGACGCGGCTGCGGCGCTCCGGCCCTAGGATCACACGCTCGATTGCTTCCTGAAAATCCTTGTCGTTGATGGTCTTTTTGTTCTTACGTGCTGCCAGAATCGCGGCTTCGTTGACCATATTTTCGATGTCCGCGCCGACGAAACCGGGTGTCATTTTGGCAAGGATGTTCAGATTAACGTCAGGGGCAAGTGGTTTGCCGCGCACATGAACTTTGACAATTTCTTCGCGACCTTTAACATCGGGACGATCCAATACCACACGGCGATCAAAACGCCCTGGACGCATGAGAGCCGGATCGAGGATGTCTGGGCGGTTAGTGGCCGCGATGATGATGACGTTCGTATCCGTATCAAAGCCATCCATCTCGACAAGAATCTGATTGAGCGTTTGCTCACGTTCGTCGTGGCTTCCGCCCAGCCCTGCACCGCGCTGGCGGCCTACCGCGTCAATCTCATCAATGAAAATGATGCACGGGCTATGGCGCTTGGCCTGCTCGAACAGGTCGCGGACACGGCTGGCACCCACGCCGACGAACATTTCGACAAATTCTGAGCCGGAGATGCTAAAAAACGGTACGCCTGCCTCGCCAGCAACCGCTTTTGAGAGCAGCGTTTTGCCTGTGCCGGGGCTGCCAACCAGCAAAACGCCTTTTGGAATCCGTGCGCCAAGCTGGATGAATTTTTCAGGTTCCTTGAGAAACTCGACCACTTCAGCCAATTCTTCTTTGGCTTCGTCCGCGCCTGCGACATCGACAAATGTGATGCTGGGCTGATCGCTGCTGAACATCCGCGCACGGCTTTTGCCAAAGGCCATCGCTTGATTATTCGTCCCCTGTGCCTGCCGGAACATGAAGAAAATCAGGCCGCCGATGAGCAGGATAGGCAGAAACGCCGTTAAAAGACTGATGCCGAGCGACGGCCAGTTACTTTGCGGCGGAAAACCCCATTCTATACTTTCGATTTGCCGGGTCGAAACACCCAAAAGGGCAAGTTGTTCCTGAGCTGTCGATTCAGGGCTTTTGTAGCTGGTTGCACGGGTGTTATCATTAAACGTAACCACCATCTGGTTGCCCATGACCTGGATGCGGCTGACATCGCCGTCCTTGATGCGGCTGACCAGATCGGAAAAACCAATTTCACGAGGGTCCTGGCTGGCACCGCCAACGCTCAGGAAAATAACAGCAATAATCAAGCCGATGAAGACATACAGTAAAATATTGCGGATTCGAGGGTTATTCACGGCCTCTCCAAATACTCTAAAACCACCAAACACAACAATTACGTATCATTTGTTCAATAATCGTTGTACTGTGAGATATTTTCAGCCATTTATAGTTTAACATATTTGCCTCACCAGTCCTATACAGCGAAAAATTCTCTTGTGTATTTCTTGGATTTGGGTTTCAGGTACAATTATCTGCGATTGAAAGTGCAACCAGGACAATTATGATCTTCACACAGCAGTTAAACGAGCGTTTTCAGCTATGACCTCTATACGGCGAAAAATATGACCTCTATACGGCAGTTAAATGAGCGCATTCAGCGAGAATCCAGCTTCATCCAGCAAATCGTGGTGGAAACCGGGCGAGTGATTGTCGGTCAGGAACGGCTGATTAATCGCCTGCTGATTGCTCTACTCTCGAATGGGCATATTCTGATCGAGGGTGTGCCGGGACTGGCGAAAACGCTGGCGGTACGCACACTGGCGGCGACCATTGACGCGAAATTTCAGCGAATCCAGTTTACGCCGGACTTGCTGCCTGCGGATTTGACAGGTACACAAATTTATAATCCGCGCACGGGTGACTTTACGCCGCGCCCTGGGCCGATTTTCAGCAATATCGTTCTGGCAGATGAGATCAACCGCGCTCCGGCGAAAGTCCAATCGGCGCTGCTGGAAGCGATGGAAGAACGGCAGGTGACGCTGGGCGACCAGACGCACAAGCTGCACGATCCGTTTATGGTGCTGGCGACGCAAAACCCGATTGAACAGGAGGGAACTTATCCGCTGCCGGAAGCCCAACTTGACCGATTTATGCTCAAGGTGATCGTCGGCTATCCCACCCGCGAGGATGAACGCCTGATTATCGAGCGTATGTCCGGCGAAACGCCTGCGCCACCGAATGCTGTGGTGAATCCCGATCTGATTCGCGAGGCGCGGCAGGTCGTCAATTCCATTTATGTTGATGAGAAAATCAAAGATTACGTCCTGAATATTATTTTCGCTACACGCGACCCCGTTTCCAGCGGCATGACCGATCTGCGCCCGTTGATCGAATTTGGCGCATCACCACGCGCGACCATTTTTTTGATGAAAGCCGCGAAAGCGATGGCGTTTTTGCGTGGGCGGGGTTATGTGACACCGGATGATGTGAAGCAGGTCGCGCCGGATGTGCTGCGGCACCGTGTAATCGTGACATTTGAAGCAGAAGCGGAAGAGGTGACTGCGGCACAGGTTATCCAAAAAATTCTCAGCCGGATCGAGGTTCCCTGATGCTCAACGCCGGAACGATGCGAAAAATTCGCCGTATCGAACTGCGAACACGGCGGCTGGTGACGGATTCATTCGCGGGGGCGTATCACGCGGTTTTCAAAGGGCGTGGTATGGCGTTCGACTCAGTGCGAGCTTACGAGCCGGGCGATGATGTGCGTGATATTGACTGGAATGTGACGGCGCGGACAGGCGAGCCGTTCGTCAAGCGTTATATCGAGGAGCGCGAATTGACGGTGATGCTGGTGCTGGATGCCAGCGCATCGGTATTATTCGGTACGGTCAATCGCCAGAAACGTGATCTGGCGGCGGAGTTAGGCGCGGTGCTGGCTTTCGCCGCGATCAGCAACAATGATAAAGTTGGCCTGCTGGTGTTTAGCGATCAGGTCGAGCTTTTCATCCCTCCCCGCAAAGGACGTAATCATATTTTGCGCTTGATTCGCGATCTTTTGGCGGCCAAGCCGACTCATCGCGGGACGGATTTGTCGTTGGCACTGCGAACGGTCAACCGCTTTTTGAAACGGCGAGCGATTGTCTTTGTGATCTCCGATTTTTTGATACCGAGCGATGATTATTTGCGCGATTTGATGCTGGTCAGCCGCCGCCATGATGTGATCGCGATTACCGTCAGCGATCCGCTGGAACAATCGTGGCCGGATGCCGGATTGGTTGGCTTGCGCGATGCTGAGGCCGGAACAATTCGCTGGGTGGATACCAGTTTGCGCGGTTGGCGGCGACAGTTCGCGGAGCAGGCGCGGCGTTTCCAGCAGATGCGGGATGCCGCGTTGGTGAAGGCCAGAGCAGATCGTATTGATGTGCCGCTGGATGGCGATTATGTCGCAGCGCTGATGTTGTTTTTTCAGCGACGTTCTCGGCGCTTACGTGCATGATGAAACGTTGGCTGCTGCTATGCTTTTTGATTTTGCTTGCCCAACCGGTGAGTGCGCAGGATGGCGGCACAGCGCGTTTTTCCACCAATGTGGGTGCGCCACTGGTCGGCGAGCCGATTGAACTCACGCTGACCGCGACCATTCCGGCAGGTACGATCATCATCTCCTGGCCGGAATTCCCCACCGAATGGCAGCCTTTCGAGGTGCAAAATGTCGGCGAATTGAGCATCGGCGCTACAGAATATCGCCAAAATCTGACGGTCATTTTGTGGATTCCGGGCGAATATCAGACCCCTGAGACAACGATTACTTATCAATTGGCTGAAAATGCTGAGGCACAAACACTCGTTGTTGAACCCGTCTTTTTCAGTGTGCCGAGCGTGCTGGATAGTCAGGATACGGCACTGCGTCCGTTTAAAGCGCAAATTTCGCTGCCCTATATTTCGCCACTGGTGATCGCTGCTGGCGCATTTGGCGTGGTTATTGCGGCATTTTTCGCGTTTCGCCGGTTGCGATCTCTTCGAGCAGTTGTCTTAAAACGAACAGTTGAGGAGGATGGACTGGGGGCAGCGGCACGAGCAGCGTTGGCTGAACTACGCCGTATCGCATCGCGTGGGTTGCCGCCGGAACAGCTTTATGCAGAGGCTGCCGATTGTTTACGGGGATATGTTCATGATGAAATGAATGTCGCGGCGCGGGATATGACCACCGCCGAACTGATGGAATCGCTGCACTTGCCGGATGTGCTTCAGCGTGAATTGCAGCGCATTCTGGAGCAGGCCGATCTGGTCAAATTTGCGCGTTATCAGCCCAGTGGGGAAACCGCGCAAAAATATCTGGATGTGGTAGGGAAATGGGTGCGGACTGCTGACCAGAAGGAGACGGCGTGATTTTTCGGTTCGCGCATCCTCTCGCACTTTTTATTCTGGTGATCCCGATTCTTGTTTTTGTTCTCTCGCGCTTGGGACGCTGGCGTACTATTCCCGCAGTGATGCTCTATTCGGATGTGCGCCTTTTTGATGATATGAATTCCGGCTGGCGGGTACGAATGCGCCGCACACCGGATGTGCTGCGGTTGATCGCGTGGGTGCTGCTGGTGATCGCATTGGCGCGTCCACAGGGTGGGCGAACCCAGGAAGTGATTCGCGGTGAAGGGGTTGATATTGCGCTGGCGTTGGATATTTCCGGCAGCATGGCGGCGTTGGATTTCGACCCTCAAAATCGTCTGCAAGCCGCAAAATCGGTGATCGGAGATTTTATCGCTGGACGCGAATTTGACCGGATAGGTTTGGTAGTCTTTGCACGTGATGCCTTTCATCAATCGCCGCCGACGCTCGATTATGAGGTGTTGTTAAGGCTGCTGGATGAAGTGCAGCTCGCACCAGATTTGCTGCTGGATGATGGCACTGCGATTGGATTAGGGCTGGCATCGGCGGCGAACATGCTACGCGCCAGTACCGCACCCTCGCGCATCATTATTTTGCTGACCGATGGCGCGAATAATGCCGGGGCGATTGACCCGCTCACCGCTGCCCAAAGTATTGCCGCTTTAGGAATGCGGGTTTATACGATTGGCGTGGGCAAAACCGGACTCGTGCCGATTCTGGATGATCTTGGCAATTCGCGGCTGATCGAAAGTGACCTGGATGAAGATACGCTGCGGGGTATCGCAGAAATAACCAACGGTGCTTATTTCCGCGCGGTTGATCTGGTTGACTTGCAGCGCATTTACGATCAAATTGATGTGTTGGAGCGCTCGGATGTCGAACGGCAATCATTTGTGCGCTGGCAGGAGCAGGGATTCATATGGTTAGTGGTAGGCTTCGTGCTGCTGATAATTGAGCGTTTGCTGCGACATACCGTGTTTCAAACGATACCCTAGTGGTGACTAAAAAGGATGAGTTTAAAGTAATGAGTGAAGCGTGAAGCGTGAAGCGTGATGAGTAAAAACCGGAAAATTACAGGCTTTGTAGGGGCGCAGTGTGTTGCACCTTTACAAAAATTGGCGACATAACAATGACATTTTTGAGTGCCGGTGCGCTGGTATTATTAGCAATTTTGCCTGTATGGGTCGTGTTTTTCGTCTGGCGGGGTCGGACGCGCATGGCGATCCTGCGGCAATTGGGCGAAATTGACCTGATCGCAGCACTGTTTCCTCAGGTTAGCAGCGCTCGGCGGCGTTGGAAATCGGCACTTTGGTTATGCGCGTTGGGGTCACTGATTATTGCATTGGCGCGTCCTGTATGGGGTGTTGATCTGGATGTTGTTCAAACTCAGGGCGTATCCGTGATGATCGTTCTTGACGTAAGCAACAGTATGGCCGCGCAGGATATTTTGCCGAATCGCCTTGAACGCGCAAAGCTGGCAATACGTGACCTGTTTAACGGATTGGCAGGAAATGAAATCGGGCTAATTGTTTTTGCTGGAACGGCTTTTGTCCAATTTCCGCTTACGAATGACCCGGTTTCTGCGGTGACGTTCCTGAATGCCGTCAGCACCGATTCAATTTCTCGGCAGGGGACAGCGATTGAAGATGCGCTGCGGCTTGCAATCGAGACTTTTGGAGAGCAGAGTCCGGCGGCGCGGATCGTCGTTTTGATGACCGATGGCGAAAATCATGAAGGTGATCCACTCAGCACGGCGGACGAAGCGGCGCAAGAGGGTATTACCATTCATGCGATTGGTTATGGCGATCCCGATGAAGGCGTTCCAATCCCGGTTGTGGATGTCAACGGGAATATCATTAATTACAAAACAGATCAGGCAGGGGATGTTGTATTATCGCGCCTGGACGAGGCAATTCTCGAATCTATAGCAGAACGCGGCGGTGGGATTTATCAGCGTGCCAGCGCCAGTGGTGTTGAGATCACGAACCTGATCGCTCAGATACAGGAGGCCGAAGCGGGTGATCTGGGAAGTCGTAGCGAGACGCGCGGCGTAGAGCGATTCGGCATTTTCGTGGCGCTGGCGGTGCTGGCGCTCTCACTGGAAATGCTGCTGCCAGAGACAAAGGCTCTCGCATGAAAAATTTTGTATTTATCGTGGTTATTTCTCTTACATTGACAAGCTGTGAGGTTAACCCCGCCGAACGGAACAATGCAGGTAACACGCTCTATGAGCAAGCAGGCTATGCCGACGCGGTTGATGCTTATCAGGCTGCGCAGGTGGCTGCACCCGATGCGCCAGAATCGTATTACAACGCCGCGAGTGCTTTAGCCAATACCGGACGTTTAGAATCGGCTGTCGAAGCGTTAGAACAAGCCTTGAAAACGGCTGATGCTGAACTGACAACCAAAGCTTACTACAACCTGGGAAACGTGTATTTTGACATGGCGCAGTATGATAAGGCGATTGAGGCCTATCGCGAAGTTTTGCTGCGACAACCAAATGACGAAGATGCCCGCTATAACTACGAATTGGCATTGAGCCGCCTGCCCTCGCCGACACCAGAAGACCAGTCATCTGACCCACAGGCTACGCCAACGAACAATCCCGGTGGTCAGCAGGATTCAACCCCTACGCCGGATATGGGTCAAACGCCCACGCCGCAAAGTGAAAATGGTCAAAATCAGGACTCGGCAGCGCCAACACCGATGCCAGAGGGAACATTGAGCGTCGAAGATGCCGAGCGTATTTTGGACGCTGTTCAGCAAAATCAACGCACACTGCGCGAATATCTGGAACGTTTTATCGCCCCGGTTCAGCCATCGGGTAAGGATTGGTAGGGTGATGCGCCGAATCCTTCATCTGTACATTAGGGCGATGTACCGAATCCTTTACTTCTGCATTCTGATGTTGATAGGGAGTGTTACTGCCCAGGCGCAGGAGACGAATTTAGATTATTTTGTTGAAGCCGAGGTCACGAATCTGTCGCCATTTGTGGGGCAGCAAATCATTTATCGTTTTCGCCTGTTTACGAATATCACGCTCCCGGATACACCCTATATGCCGCCGGATTTTCAAGGATTCTGGAAATCTGATATGGGGTCGCCGACCAGCTATTTTGAACAGCGGAATGATCGTACTTATACCGTCGTACAGCTTGAAACCGCACTCTATCCAACCTATGTGGGTGAAATCGTGATCGCGCCAGCCTCGGTCATGCTGCCAGACACCGTTTTTCAGGATGGCGAGGAACTGGTATCGAATCCGATTACGATTCAAGTGCGTCCGCTACCGGAAGGCGCACCGGAAGATTTTGGCGGGGCAGTCGGAGATTTTACGATGCAGGCGACGCTGGATCGGCAATCGCTTACGCTGGGAGAACCTTTTAGCCTGAAGCTGATTGTGACAGGGACAGGTAATGTCGAGCAGCTTCCCGCGCCGGAACTGCCTTTACCGGACGATTGGCGTGTTTATCCGAACCCAACGGCGTATCGCTCGGCGGTGCAAAATGGAATTCTGGTAGGCGAAAAAACGTTTGAATGGTTAATTTCGCCTGCACAAACTGGCTCACAAATTTTGCCGGAAATCACGCTTAACTATTTCGACCCTTTGAATCTGATTTATCGCTCTGCCAGCACTGAGTCTGTTACGCTGGATATACAACCGGGAGAGGAATCGCCCACCCAGATCGCTGCCGCGCCCAACCGATCTGCACTTGCGATCAAGCCGATTTCAGCGTCTTTGCAAAGTGGACAGTCGAGTAGTCCGGGTCTGTTTTTCTGGCTATTGTGGCTTATTCCACCAGCCGTATTGGGCGGCATCTGGTGGTGGATGCGACAGCAGTCCCTTATCAAAGGGAATCGACTGAAAAGCCAGCAGTCAAAGGCGCTGCTGCGGGCAAAAGAACATTTGCAGGCCGCCCGTAAAATGCAGCCAGAGATTGCCTATCGCCGGACAGCCGAAGCGATTTTGACCTATCTGGGCGATAAACTGGATTTTTCGCCATCTAACGTGGTTCAATCGGATTTGCGCGGATTGATGGTCAAAGGTGGGGTAGATGAATCGTCAGCGGAAAATGTGCTGGCATGTCTGGAATGGGCGGAGAGTGGACGTTATGCGCCTATCGAGGAAACGAATATCCAGCCACTGATTGAGCAGACGTATAAAGCGCTGGCGGCTGTTGATGCGGCATGGAAAACGACATGAATGGCTTGGGGCGGTTATTACGATTATACGAATGGGCGCAGCACTCTGCGCCCCTACGACGACAATATGCGGTTGGACTATTTCTTATTGTTTTGTGTAGATTCGCAACGGTTGCAGCCGCACAGGGCGATTTAACGAATATTGCGGGGCAGGCTAACGCGCTCTATGAGCAGGGGGATTACGCAGGTGCGATCAATCTCTATGAATCGCTGGTTGCCACCGGGATTCGTGATGGCGTGATTTATTTTAATCTCGGCAATGCCTATTTTGAGACTGAAAATCTGGGAAAAGCGCTGCTGAATTACCGGCGGGCGCAAATATTGATGCCGCGTGACGGTGAGTTAAGTGCGAATATGGCGCGGGTGCGGTCTGAGCGAGTCGATATTCAAGGCGATGAAACCATATTGGTGGACAGCCTGGCCTCGCTGACCAGCGGCGTTTTGACATTCGGTGAATTAGGGTGGGTGACACTCGTTTTATGGACGCTGTTTTTTGTGATCTTTGCGATCTGGCTTGTGCGCAGGGAGTGGCGTGATATTTTGCGTGTGCCATTGATCGCGGCGAGTGTTTTGATGATGAGCGCGGCAGTGATACTTGGCAGTCGTATGTTCGTCGAGTCGAATCGTCCGGCGGCGCTCCTGGTCAATGACGCAGAAATTATGAGTGGCCCAGGTGAAGATTATCTTGAAATCTACCGCCTCTACAGCGCTGCTGAACTGCGCGTTCTGGAACAACACGGCGACTGGGTGCGTTTTATTCTGCCGGATCAGCGACAGGGATGGATTCAGAGCAGGGTGATCGAAATTATTTAGACCACAAACGCCTACAGGGTACGAAAAAAGGCGGGACAAAGGGCGACTCGCCGAGTCGCCCCTACGCACTTGTCGCTCATGCGATTACAGAAGCAGGTTTGGAATTTGTTCAGGGTTTTCGGCTACGCGGACGTATGCTGCCTGTAAAGCCGCGATTTTTTCCTCGGCTGTGCCTTCGCCGCCTTCAACAATCGCCCCGGCGTGGCCCATGCGAGTGCCTTTGGGTGCGCTCTTACCAGCAATAAACGCTGCGACAGGCTTGGTCATATGCGCCTTAATAAATTCAGCGGCTTCGATCTCCGCGCGTCCGCCGATTTCGCCAATCAATACGACTTTTTCGGTTTCGGGATCGTCCTCGAACATCTGAAGAACATCCACAAAACTCGTGCCGATCACCGGGTCGCCGCCGATACCGACGCAGGTTGTTTGTCCCAGTCCGGCCTGAGTCAGCGCGTAGACCACTTCATAAGTCAGTGTGCCACTCTTGGAAACCACACCGACGTTGCCGGGTGTGGCAATATAGCCGGGCATGATGCCGACTTTGGCCTGCCCAGGAGTCAAAAGGCCGGGGCAGTTGGGGCCGATGAGACGGCTTTTGCTGGTTTTGATATATTCGTAAATTTTCATCATTTCCAGAATGGGGATGTTTTCGCTGATGCAGACGATCAATTCGATGCCTGCGTCAATGCTTTCGTACATCGCATCAATCGCGAAAGCCGCTGGGACATAAATGATGCTGGTGTTGGCACCGGTAGCATCAACCGCTTCTTTGACGGTTTCAAAAACAGGTTTGCCAAATGCCCACTGACCCCCTTTGCCAGGAGTCACACCGCCGACGACGTTCGTGCCGTACTCGATCATCTGAGGGGTATGGAAGCCACCCTCGCGTCCGGTGATGCCCTGAACAACAAGGCGCGTGTTTTTATCGACCAGAATAGACATTTATAAGGCTCCTTTTGCGGCTTCAACGGCCTTTTGCGCGGCCTCGGTGAGTGTGGCAGCGCTGGTGATATTGGGGAGATGGGCTTCATCAATAATACGGCGACCTTCTTCAGCATTGGTGCCGTTTAGCCGAATAATCATCGGGACATTGGTTTTGATTTCGTTGAGCGCCTGAAGAATACCACGTGCAACCTCATCGCCGCGCGTAATACCGCCGAAAATATTGAACAGCACGGATTTAACATTCGTGTCACTCAGAATGATGCGCAGGGCAGCCGCTACTTTGTCTGCCTGTGCGCCGCCGCCGATGTCCAGGAAATTGGCCGGGCCAACCAGATCGCCACCATAGAGCTTGGTCATATCCATTGTGGTCATTGCCAGCCCCGCACCATTAACCATGCAGCCGATCTGACCATCGAGCTTGACGTAGCTGATGCCTGCTGCGCGTGCCTGGGTTTCGGCTTCCGGCTCGGCGCTGGTATCGCGCATTTCGGCGAGGTCTTTATGTCGAAACAGCCCGTTATCATCAAGAATCATTTTGCCATCGAGCGCGAGCAGTTGGTTATCGCCTGTAATCACCAGCGGGTTGATTTCTGCCAGTGTCGCGTCGCTTTCGACGAAGCAGCGGAAAAGGGCATTGGCGATTTTGATGAAGGCTTTCCAATGTTCGCGAGGAAGATTAATGCCACTGGCGAGATTACGCGCTTGATAATCGCGAAGGCCGAGAAACAGATCAATATGTTGACGGATGATGGCTTCCGGCTTTTCGTGCGCGATTTGCTCGATTTCAACGCCACCTTCAGAAGAGGCCATAAATACGGGCTTACCCGCTGCGCGATCATTGGTGATGCCGAGATAAATTTCGGTCTGGATTTTAGATGCGGGGTCGATCAGGACTTTTTGAACGGTTAACCCCTTGATCTTCATACCCAGGATTTCGTTCGCGCGTTGTTCAGCTTCAGCTGGCGTTGCTGCCAGCTTGATGCCGCCTGCCTTGCCGCGTCCTCCAACCAGGACTTGCGATTTGACGACGACGGGGCCATCCAACTCGCGGGCGATCTCATAAGCTTCCTGTGGCGTCGTAGCGACTTTACCGTGGGGAATGGGAATGCCAAATTCGGCGAAACGGTTTTTTGATTGATATTCGTGCAGGTTCACCGTGTTCCTCTCTTATCTTGTATTTGTGTTATCCGGTAAAATGATGATTGAGTATAACACCGTTATGCGGAATAATCCTCAAAAATAAGGACAAGATGAGTAACCTATATAGACGGAATTAAATTCTTTATGGTAGACTGATAATAAGACAATTGTTTTATTAAACTTTCACCAGATTTTGCCCAATGGAGGCATATCCTGATGGCAAATACACCGTTGCGTGTCATTTGTGTTGAAGACGAGCCAGAGATGATTGATCTCGTTCAATTAATTCTGTCCCGCAAAGGGTTTGAAGTGATCGGCGCACGCGGTGGCATGGAAGGTTTGCAAGCGATTGAACGATTGCAACCCGATTTGGTTTTGCTTGACCTGATGATGCCGGATATGGATGGCTGGGAAGTTTACCAGCGCATCAAAGCCAATGCGTTAATCAATAAGATTCCCGTGATTATCGTTACGGCAAAGGCGCAGAGTATTGACCGGATGCTCGGATTGCATATCGCGAAGGTCGATGACTACATTACCAAGCCATTCGGCCCGACTGAGCTTTTGAACAGTGTCGAAAAAATCCTTGCACGGTAATCCAGCCGTTTAGATAACAATCTCGAAAGAGCTGCCCGATGAACAAAAGGCGGCTCTTTTAATTATTCGATTTGGCTTGTCTGGCGAACACGCTTATACTTAGGCGTTAGGATAATTTATATGCGCCCAACCTCGTTGTGGAGGTCCTGATGAGACGACCCTCTGTGTATCAAATCTTGCTTGTGTTCTGCATCGGTTTTAGCTTGCTTGTGGCGGGGATACCCGCGCTGGCACAAGACTCGAATTTATTGACGAATCCTGGCTTTGAGCCACCTTTTAGTACGGTTGATGGTGATCCGCCGCGCGAAGTGGCACAGGGATGGGTTCCCTGGCATGTCCCCGCGCCAGCCGGATCGCCGAGTTTTTTCAATCGGCAGCCCGAATATTATCCCACCGCGCCGGATACGGCCCGTATCCGATCCGGTAGTGATGCGCAGCAGGTGTTGTCATTTTTTGCTGTGCATACCGGCGGTGTTTTCCAACGTGTAACTGGCGTTGCGCCGGGTGCAGAGTTGGAATTCAGCGTTTACGCCTATATCTGGTCAACGACATTCGATGAAGCCGACCAGAGTGAGGAAGATGGCGATGTCATTGTTGATGTTGGTATCGACCCTACAGGTGGAACTGATGGCGAGAGTGAAAACATCGTCTGGTCGAGTTCGGTTGAAGCTGACGACTCCTATGATGCTTATAAGCAATATACGATTCAGGCTACCGCACAGGGCAGCGCAGTCACGGTATTCATCCGTACTCAGGCGGGCGTACCCGTCAAGCATAACAATATTTACCTGGATGATGCTTCACTGACCGCAACAGGTGGGCAGCCAGGTGCGCCAACTGAGGCAGTAACGACTGCGCCAACGGAACAAGCGAGCAATACACCCGTGCCAGCCGCGACGAACACATCAGCCCCAGCAGGCAGCACACTGACCAATACGCCGCGACCTACTGTGGGTATTGTTTCTACCTCAACGCCAGCCGATCAGCCGCTTCCGACGACTGAAGAACCGACGAGCGAACCACCAACGCCCACATCCGAGCCAACCATCGCCTCAACGGAAGTACCATCTGAGGTGCCAACGGACATTCCAGCCGCCACCAATACCACTGAGCCGCCAACAAGTACCCTTGCACCATCTTCGCCGACTCCGCTGGTCGAAGAATCGACACCGACGACTGAGGGCGGAGAGGCCGGAGAGACGGCAACACCAACGCCTACATCAGAGCCGAAACCAATTAGTGACGAGTTCCCCGGCACGATTATCCACACAGTACGACGTGGGGATAATGTGGACAGGCTGGCAACGCTCTACAACAGCACCATCGAAGCGATCACCGCCGCGAACGGGCTGGACGATAGTTATCTGATCCACGTAGGACAAGCACTCATTATCCCGGTGCGTATTGTCCCAGCACTCACGCCGACAGGTACCGTTGATGTGATTGTTGTGACCGCTACACCTATTGGGCCAGTGCCACCGATTGGCAGTGGCAATGTCTACACCGTTCAGTTTGGCGATACGCTCTCCCGCATCGCACGCTTGTTTGACACGACTGTTGAAACAGTGGCGCAGATGAACGGAATTGTGAATCCGAATCAAATTCAGATCGGTCAACAGTTGAATATCCCAGGGCCGCCACCTGCGCCAGAACCTGTACCAACGGAAGTGCCGCCTGTCGTGGAAACGCAAACCTATATTGTTCAGCCGGGCGACACGCTGAACCGTATCGCGATCCGATTTGGGGTGTCCATCAGTGCGCTGATTCAGGCGAACGGTATCCGAAATCCGCATCTGATTTATTGGGGACAACTGCTGGTAATCCCATGAGCAGTCAATGGCGAATCCTTCGTAATAGCACCACTGGCCGGGTGATTCTTGCCCGTGCCAAGTGGTGTACCAGTTTTTTTTGTCACCTCAAGGGGTTGCAGTTTGTACGCCAGCTTCCTGAAGATCAGGGAGTCCTCTTTGTGACCAAAAGCGAAAGCCGGACGAATACGTCGATACACATGTTCTTTATGTTCATGAGTATCGGCGTTCTCTGGCTGGATAAAAGCGGACGTGTGGTGGATAAAACTCTGGCAAAACCCTGGCGACCTTACTATGCGTCTTCAGCACCCGCGCAGTATTTCATTGAGGCTAATCCGAGCATCCTGGAGCAGGTCAAGATTGGCGATGTGCTGAGGTTTGACGAGGGAGCTGCATGAAAGTGCATCGCTGGTTGCTGGCAATTTTATCCGTTTGCATGTTCTGGTTGCCTGCTTCGATAGTCGCGCAGGAAGCAAACCCGAATGTCACCATTCATGTCGTGCAGCGTGGAGAAACACTGTTCCGCATTGCACAGCGTTATGGTCTGACGGTAGATGATATGGTGCGACTGAACGGCATTACCAATCCGAGCAATATTCTGGTTGGGCAACGGTTGTTGGTGCCAAATGAAAATGCGGCGCCGGTAGATATTCCAACGCAGGATCATACGGTTCGCCCCGGTGAAACGCTGCGCAGCATCGCCCAGTTTTATGGGTTAACGGTGCAGGATTTGGTGACTCTTAACCAGATTGCCAACCCTGATACGATTTATGTTGGTCAGGTATTAAAAATTCAGGCGAGTGGTACAGCCCCAGCGGAAACAGTGGTTGAGGCGACTATACTGCCAGAGCCACCACTGGAAGCCACTTCGCTGGCCGAAGCCACTTCACCACCCATACCAACAGCGACTCTGCCGGAATCGCAAACGGTAGCCGCCCAGCCGCAGTCTTCGACATCGAGTGTGCTCCATATCGTCCAGCGCGGCGAGACGCTTTTTCGGATTGCCACGCAATATGGGTTGAGTGTCAACGAACTGGCGAGCGCGAACAGTATTTCTGACCCAACGTTGATTTATGCGGGGCAGGAGCTTGTCATCCCGAATGTCGAAGCGCCCCAGGCCGTCGCGCTCGATTTACCTGCACCGCTTACTGGGCTGGATGTGATGCCGCAAACGCTGGTTGAAGGTCAGACGGTTCGTTTTCGACTGACAACGAGTAAGCCAGCGACCATCACAGGATCATTTTTGGGGCTTACACTTCATGATGGGGCGGAACAGGATAATACGGTTCATACCATCTTGCAGGGGATACCGATATTTACCGAAGCGGGTGTTTATCCATTAACGCTCACGATCACGGATGGGGCAGGGCAGCAAACGCCATTTTCGATGAATTTGCAGGTTGTTTCAGGCAGCTATGGCAATGAATATATTCAGTTGTTGGCGGATCGGTCAGGTTTGCTCGACCCAACACTGGAGACCAATGAGCAAAATCTCGTGGCCGGAGTGATGAGTACCTATAATCCGATACGCGCATTTAACGGGGTTATGGGCCTGCCTGCTGCTGCGACGATCATTTCACGCTTCGGTACCCGACGTGCTTATAATGGCGGCGCATTTGACCGCTTTCATGCAGGTACCGATTTTGCAGGTGCGCCAGGGACACCGATTCTGGCGGCAGGGCCGGGGCGTGTCGTTTTTGCAGATACGCTCAATGTGCGTGGAAACGCGACGATTATCGATCATGGGTGGGGTGTTTTTACTGGTTATTGGCATCAATCGCAATTTTATGTGCAGCTTGGCGATGAGGTGAGCGCGGGGCAGGTGATTGGCGCTATCGGCTCTACCGGGCGTGTAACTGGCGCACATCTGCATTGGGAATTATGGGTTGGCGGCACGGCGGTTGACCCCATGCAATGGGTGCGGTTGGCTTTCAACTGAAGGTTTTGAAATGACAAAGCGCGCTGAAAATCTGAAATTTTTTACGATGCTCGGCGGTAAAGCGCTGGCTGAAGATGTTCTGGCCTACGAAAAGGTGATGGCACAAAACGATCAGCGTTATAGCGCACCCAAACCTACCCCCTCCAATTGGCGAATTGTCGGCGCGGTTGAAAAGGCGCACCTTCATGAGCGCAGCCTGCGTCTGGAATGTGAATATGGCTGGGTTGAGCTATATTGGATTGCCCCGAACTGCCTGCGTATTCGTAAAAGTGACACGGATGATTTTTCACCTCTGTTTTCATATTCGGTAGGCAAAACCGAGTGGCCGGAAGTACGCTTCGAAATGACCGAAGGGCCGGACGCGATTGAAATGCGGACCTCCTCACTGGTGTGCCGCGTTGGAAAACAGCCGTTTCGTCTTGGGCTTGAAACGCTGCAAGGCCATCTGATTTGCATCGATTCCGTCGGCCTGCAAAGCCGGGATGATGGCGCAGTGCGTTTGTCGATGAAGATGCATCCTGAAGAGGCCAGTTATGGGCTGGGGGAGCGTGCGTCAGGCTTAAATCTGCGTGGGAAACAATTCAGCCTGTGGAACACGGATGCGGTTGATTATCAGCGGGGTACAGATCCACTTTACTACAGTATTCCGTTTTATCTGGGCGTTCATACGGATGTCGCTTACGGTGTATTCTGGGATAATTCCAATCGAGGGCTGGTCGATATTGGCAAGGCTGTGCCGGGTGAATTGACGTTTGAAGCGGAAGCGGGTGAGTTGTGCTATTACCTGTTTGCCGGGTCGGATGTCAATAATGTGCTGTCGCGCTATACGGAGCTAACGGGTCGGATTCAACTCCCACCGCTTTGGGCGCTTGGCTATCAGCAATCGCGCTTTAGCTATTATCCACAGGCTACGATTCTTGACCTGGCGAAGAGTTTCCGCGAACGAGGTATCCCCTGCGACGTGATTTATCTGGATATTCATTATCTGGACAGCTTTCGCATATTTACCTGGGATGAAGCGCGATTCCCGGATTTGAAAGGCATGATTACCCAGCTTCATAAGCTCGGTTTTAAGGTCATGGCTATTCTTGATCCTGGCATCAAGATGGATACGGACTCACAATCCTATCGCAGCGGTTTTTTTAACGATGTTTTTCTCAAATACGCTGATGGTGAAACCGTAATTGCTCCGGTGTGGGCTGGCATGTCGCAGTTTCCCGATTTTACGAAACCTGCCGCGCGAGCATGGTGGGCGGGGCAGTGTGCAAAATTGCTTGAAGCTGGGATCGACGGCATCTGGAATGATATGTGCGAACCAGCGATTTTTGCGCCGGACGGCACTGTCACACTCCCGGATTATGTCCAGCATGATAAAGATGGTTTAGGCGGCAACCATCTTGAAAACCACAACGTATATGGCATGTTGATGGGGCGATCTTCGCTGGAAGCGCTTATCAAACATCGTTCGGGATTGAGACCTGTGAATATTATCCGAGCAGGTTTTGCCGGGGCGCAGCGTTATGCCATGTCTTGGACGGGGGATAATACGTCCGATTGGGATCATCTGCGGTTGAGTATCAGTATGACCTTAAACATGGGGCTTTCCGGCGCGCCGCTTACTGGGCCGGATGTTGGCGGCTTTCAAGGCGATGCAAAAGCGGAATTGGTGACACGCTGGATTCAAGCTGCTTGCTTATTACCATTTTTCCGTACACACACCTCGTATGGAACTGCCGATCAGGAACCCTGGTCATTTGGACAGCCGTATGAAGTCATCAATCGCCTGATGATTGAGCTTCGCTATCGCCTGATGCCCTATCTTTACTCGGTTGTGGCGCAATGCAGGGAATATGGCTGGCCTATTGTTCGCCCTATTTTTACCGCCGAGCCGTATAACCCAGAGATTCGTTCGATTGACGACAGCTTTCTGCTGGGGAACGCGATTCTGGTCGCGCCTGTTTTGCAGGAAGGCGCGACGAATCGTTCCGTTTATCTGCCTGCGGGTCAGTGGTACGATTTCTGGTCGAATGAACTTCTGGATGGCGAGGAGCGCATTACTATTCCAGCGCCTTTGGAGCGCTTACCACTGTTTATTCGAGCAGGTACTGCGCTGCCCATGTGGCAGGAAATGCAGTATGCGGGTGAGAAGACGGTAGAAACGCTGGTGCTGCGGATTTATCCCGGTGACTTCGAAAACATCATTTATGAAGATGCTGGCGAAGGATTAGACTATGAAAATGGTGATTATCGCTGGGTGTATATTTCATCGGCCTGGGATGACGATAAATTGATTATTAACCGTCGCGTCGCTGGAAGTTATGAGCCGTCGTATAAATCAATTCGGCTGGAAGTTTTTGGTTTTGAGGAAGAACCTGCGGAGGTACGCGTAGATCGTCAGGGAGCGCCATTATGGTTCTACGACGATGATACGCTGGAATTGACTGTAGAGCCTTTCCGTACCCTTGAAATTACCCGTAAACCCACCACGTCTGAGCGCACGATGCTGCGCAAGACGTGGTAGGTATAAGTTAATTCCTCAAAAAATCAAGCGGCCCTGCTACGATTTGGCATAAGCTTCCTCGTCCAGCGCTTCGAAATTAGTGAACAGGAAATGATCGTGGTAGTAGTGAATCCACAGGAATGACAGGATCGCTGTGTAGTAGGCGATGTCAAAGTGGCGGTTGGCATCAATATTCGGGATGATTGCACCAGCCAGCGCATAGACGATCACAAAGACACTGATCGACCCACCGAGCATCAAAGCACTGAGCAGGTACAGACCTTTGTAGCTATCGGTTTTGCTGAATCGATTCACCAGTGGTGCGGTTTCATTCAACTTTCCAGCTTTTTGGCGCATCTGGATAATGTAGAAAGTAATGGGCAAATACTGGAATGAATGCCAGGTGTTCGCACCCTGGAAAGCGGTATCGAGATTGGAGAAGGCCGCCAACGGGAAGAAAACAATGACGCTCAGGGAGATGAAAATCGTTTTCGGCCAGTTGATCGTTCCATCACGCAGTTCACCAGCGGTCTTGATGATGTACGCGATCAGTGCGACAACAAATACGCTGGTTGCAGCCACAAAGAACCATGTTTGCTGGAAAGCGCCAGGGATAACCTTGGTAAGATCGTTTGTGCCAATCGCGAATGACCCCTGGCTGATTTTGTAGGCGGCCATTGGGAACAGGCAGGTCAGAATCAGCGCATAATCAATCCCACGCGATACCAGTGTGACACGACTGATACTGCGAACCTTGCGTTCTTTATGCGTATATAGCTCTGTGACGTACATCACCTGATGCAGCACATGCAGCATTGCCCAGAAGAAAAAGATCGTCAGGAGCAGGTCGAGGTTCAAAAATGCCAGCGAGACGACGATGATCGGGATAATGATTGATGATCGGATGAGCATGGGATAACGCTTTTTAAAGTCTTTATCCAGCCCCGTTCGTAAAAATGTGGACATCATATGCGGGCCGCCGACGGCAATCGCGACAAAGCCATTGATAACATTGCGGGCCACATCTTCATTTACGCCCGCCTGAATGCCCAGAAGATAGAATATATAGGGCAGCGGAACAACGAGCACACTGAGAACGATATAAGTCAAATCCCAGCGGCGATTTTTCAGCCACAGGTTTGACTGGCTCGGAGTATATGTTTGAGATTCGGGTGAAAATCTAGCAGTTGTGACAGCCATCGCTCAATTCCTCCTGTGATTACCTTACTCACACACTATACCAAATTTATTTAGTGTTGCAAAGTAATTTTAGTTGGAATCGTTGAGAAATGCTATGGATTACTTGGGATTCACCGTAGATTGCATGACGACATGGTGTTTGCGGCATCGTGCTTCATAGCTTTCCAGCGCACCAACCAGGATAATTGGATCGTCGTAACCCGCTGGCTGCCCATTGACGAGGCGTTGGGTGAGCGCGGCTTCTTCACCACATACGACGCATATAGCATGTAATTTAGTGACTTCTTCGGCGGCACACAATAACTGTGGCATTGCGCCAAAGGGTTCACCGCGAAAATCCATGTCCAAGCCTGCTACGATGACTCTTACCCCGCGATTCGCTAACTCCTGGACAACATTCAGAATTTGGGAATCAAAAAACTGCACTTCGTCGATGGCAACTACAGTAGTTTCCGGCGCGATGAGCGTGAGAATTTCGGAGGCTTGTGTGACGTGCTGGGCTTCGGAATGCTGACCGCTGTGGCTGGTGACTTTCTGGACACCATCGTAACGATCATCGAGGCTGTGCTTGAAAACTTCGACCTGCTGCTTGGCAATGACAGCCCGCCGTATTCGACGGAGGAGTTCTTCGGTTTTGCCGCAAAACATGCTGCCGCAAATGACCTCTATCCGTCCGCTGTGGTGTATCATATTTCCCCCTGGAAAATAAAAGGCAGACATATCGGTGACATGCCTGCCTTTGTGATTTGATACGCGAAATTATTCGGTTTCGGGAATCTCATAGCCCCGGTTGCGGAGCGTCTTCTTGAGGTCAGCCAGAATCTTGCGACCAATGCCGGGGATTTCCAGCAGGGCTTCATCGCCGCCTTCCTGGAGCTTCTTCATAAAATCGCCAACGACCTCGATGCCATTTTCGGCAAACAGAGTCACATAGCGTTTCGCCAGGTCAAGATCGGCCAGCGAAAGTGTCGGCGATGTACGTGCTGCGACGCGATCTTCGGCTTTTTGGCGAATAGCCGCGCGCTGCTGTAGGCGCTTGGTGAAGCGGTCAACCTGGCCTTCGGTATCGACGATGCGCTGCTCACCGGTGTAGAAGGGGTGGCAAGCCGAGCAAATGTCGGTACGAATTTCTGCGATAGTAGCCCCAGTTACCCAGGTATTGCCACAGGCGCAAGTCACTTTGGCTTCAGAAAACCACTTTGGGTGGATTGCTTCTTTCATGTTCGTTCCTTACTCAAATTACGCCTTGTTTCAGGCCTGGGGTTTTACTGGATAAACGCTGATTTGTTTCTGACCGTCCCGGCCATGCATCCGTTCGAATGTTACAAAGCCTTCGACCATCGCATAAATGGTGTGGTCGCGGCCAATTCCAACGTTATTGCCGGGATGGAACTTTGTCCCATGCTGGCGCACGATGATATTGCCGGGGATGACATGCTCTCCGCCAAAACATTTGACACCAAGCCGCTGCGATTGGCTATCGCGGTTGTTGCGGCTGGAACCACCACCTTTTTTGTGTGCCATAATTTATCCCTTTATTTTACAGAAATGCCATCAATGCGTAAGCGGGTGTAATGCTGTCGATGACCGCGCTTGCGGCGCAATGTCGTGCGCTGTTTATAATGAAATACGATGACCTTGTCGCCCCGGAATTGATCGACCACCGTTACCTTGACCGATGCGCCTTCGACGGCAGGCTGCCCAATAACGGTGCTATCATCGTTACCAATCAGCAGAATATCGGTAATATCAAAACTCTGGTTCACTTCATAGGGCAAGCGCTCAACATCGAGCGTTTTACCGACTTCGGCACGGTATTGGCGTCCGCCGGTACGGAAAATTGCGTACATTGTTTGTCTCCAATCTTCACTTGCCACCGCCGCTGTGCCATACATGCTCAGGGTACAACCTGCGGGGAAAATTGGCTGTGAATATCGTGGCGTAAAAAGAACCCCAAAATATGGGGCAAGGATTTTTATTATATCTGGTGGGGATTGGCGCGTCAACGGGCAAGAAGCGTTTCAGCGGGTCAGCTTTTGGTGCAGAATAAAAAGTCCTGAATGCCGAGTAAAGAGCATATTTTTAGGACTCCGCCCTCGGAAATCAGCATTTCCATTTGAAATCCTAATTCTTTTTTAGCTGATACGCTGAAATGCTGACACGCTCATGTGCTACCGAATGAACATCGCGTCACCGAAGGAGAAGAAGCGATAACCCTCGCGTTTGGCGATTTCGTAAGCATTCAGCACGTTCTCGCGCCCTGAGAACGCGCTAATCATCATGACCAGCGTCGATTTGGGCAGGTGAAAATTCGTAATGATGGCATCTGTGACGCGCCAGGGATAGCCGGGATAGATGAACAGGTCGGTATCCCGTTCAAAAGCGATAACGGGTCGCCAGGGGCAAAAATCCGGTATTTCCAAGGGCTTTGAGGGGTCGCCACCGCTGCTGAGTATGGCGGCAGTTTCCAACGTGCGGACGCTGGTCGTGCCAATGGCGATTACACGGCCTCCAGCGAGTTTGGCTTCGTTGATGATTTTTGCGTTTTCGGCAGTAAGAATTGCGCGTTCAGTGTGGATGTGATGCTGCTCGACCTGTTCGACACGCACAGGTTGAAAGGTGTCGAGGCCGATATGGAGTGTGCAATAGGCCAGCCGAACCCCTTTATCTCGCAGGGCGATCAAAAGCTCAGGAGTGAAATGCAGCCCTGCGGTGGGCGCTGCTGCCGAGCCTTTATGCTGATTATAGACAGTCTGATAGCGTTCAGAATCGTCGAGCCGCGTGTAAATGTAGGGCGGGAGGGGAGTTTCACCGAGTTCGATCAGCAAATCATTGACGGGTTGGCTGAATTTGACGATGCGCTCGGACTCTTCCAGAACTTCAGCGATTTCTGCGGTAATGGTGCTGTCGGGAAAGGCCATTTTTTTCCCAGCGATCATGCCACGTCCGCCGATTAACGCCTGCCACCGGGTATCGTCAAGCTGACGGAGGAGCAGAATTTCGACTGCCCCGCCTGTATCAGCTTTGACGGCATGCAGACGTGCCGGAATCACACGGGTGTTATTCATCACCAACACATCGCCGGGGTTGATGAGATCGAGAATATCACGAAAAATGCGATGCTCGACTACGCCCGTCTGCTTGTCGAGCAGCATCAAACGCGACGAATCGCGGGGCTCGGCGGGAGTTTGGGCGATGAACGATTCGGGCAGGTCATAATCAAAATCGGAGACATTCATCAGCGGTTGATAATCCTGATGATAATGTTAAGGATAACGGTCAGAATGACACTGATGAGAATCATGCTGACGACAGGCACGAAGCACGAAAACCCCTGACCTTGAACGCGAATATCGCCGGGGAGGTTGCTGAGATTGCTGAAAATTGGCAGTCGGCTTAAGACCAACAACAGTCCGCCGAGTAGTGCGATTCCGATGCCGATCACCACCATGACGCGCCCGATTGATTGCAAGTCCATAGGAATTAACCTTTAGAATAGAGGCGGTTGCGAACCGTTCTTTTCGTCGTAAGGGATGCCCAGGTGTTCGTAGGCATGGCGAGTTGCAACACGTCCGCGCGGTGTGCGATCCAGAAAGCCGAGTTGCAGCAGAAAAGGCTCGTACACATCCATGATGGTGCTACTATCTTCGCTGATGGAAGCGGCAATCGTTTCCAGACCGACAGGGCCACCACCAAATTTTTCGATGATAGCCGACAGTACACGGCGGTCAATATCATCCAGGCCGAGATGGTCGATGTCCATAAGCGCCAGCGCTTCCCCGGCGACGCTGCCTGTAATAATGCCTGCCGCGCGGACTTGCGAATAATCGCGCACACGGCGCAGTAAACGCAAAGCGACGCGGGGTGTACCTCGTGAACGTCGGGCAATTTCGGATGTGCCTTCAGGCTTGATCTCGACTTTAAGCATACCCGCAGCGCGTGTGATGATGTGTTCCATTGCAGGCTGGTCATAAAAATCGAGCCGGAAACGCGCACCAAAACGATCTCGTAATGGGCCGGACAGCAGGGAGAGCCGGGTTGTTGCGCCGATCACGGTGAAACGTGGCAAATTCAGGCGCACATTTTTGGCTGCCGGGCCTTTGCCGATCACAATATCGAGCGCGAAATCTTCCATGGCCGGGTAAAGAATTTCCTCGACGGCGCGACCCAGGCGGTGAACTTCGTCGATAAACAGGATTTCGTTTTGCTTAATATGCGTCAGAATTGCCGCGAGATCACCTGCACGCTCAATCGACGGGCCAGCGGTGATGCGAATGGCGACGTTCATCTCGTTGGCGACAACGTGCGCTAATGAAGTTTTACCAAGACCAGGAGGGCCATAAAAAAGAATATGGTCAGCTTGCTCTTTACGACCTTTAGCGGCATCGATGATAATTTTTAGGTTTTCGCGCACACGATCCTGACCGATAATATCTGCAAGATATTTTGGGCGCAGGGCGATATTTTCGCGGTCATCCTGGCGGCGTGCACCGCCAACCAGCCGTCCGTCATCGGACATAAATTGCTCCAGGGAATGAATAATATGTTCTACAGTATATATGGGATGAGGGCATAGGCGCAACGGTTGCTTTGTGAGATTAGGGCATGGACGCAACGGTTGCTTTGACAGTCAATGGTATCGCGCATACAATTGCCTCGGTTATTTTGAGGAGGGGTTTCATAAATCATGAGTCAAGTGCATATTTCACAGCATCCCCTGGTGCTGCATAAATTAACGGTCTTGCGCGATGCCACCACCGATCATCGTGCGTTTCGCGAGTTGGTGCGCGAACTAGCACTGCTGTTGTGCTATGAAGCGACGCAGGATTTACAGCTTTCGCCCAAGACGGTGATGACACCGATGGGGGAGGCCGAGGGGCATAAAGCCGAGGATAAAATCGGCCTCGTGCCTGTCTTACGCGCGGGACTGGGGTTGGTTGAGGGGGTCATGGAACTGCTGCCGAGCGTGCAGGTCTGGCATATCGGCCTGTACCGCGACGAAAAGACGCTGCGTCCGGTGCAGTATTATAATCGCTTGCCAACAGAGCCGACGGTCAATGTGTGTCTGGTGTTAGACCCGATGCTGGCAACGGGCGGATCAGCCGTCGCGACAATTGATATTCTCAAAAAATGGGGTGTCACGAAAATTAAGTATCTGGGGCTGATCGCTGCGCCGGAAGGTGTCGAACGGCTGACAACAGCACATCCCGATGTGCCAATTCATGTGGCGGCAGTTGACGAGCGCCTCAACGAAATCGGGTTTATCGTTCCCGGCCTGGGTGACGCGGGTGATCGACAGTTTGGAACATAGATTATGACTGATTGGCTTCCGTTTGTCATCGTATTTGGCCTGTCATTGAGCATCACGCTGATTCTGACACCGCTGGCGGATTATCTGGGGCATCGCTATAAGATCATCACCATGCCAGGGGGTCGCCGCCAGAATGAAGGGGACAAGCGGAAAGTCTCAAAGTTAGGCGGTCTGGCGCTTTATGGTGGATTTATGCTTACGGTGCTGATCGCCCAGCTTTTGCCTGTCCCGCGTATGGATCCGTATGAAATTGTCCGTCTTACCGGGTTGATGATCGGCGGTACGCTCATTTTTGTGGTTGGTGTGCTGGACGATATTTTTGAGTTTTCAGCCGTACCTCAATTTCTGGCACAATCGCTGGCGGCGGCGATTGCCATTAGCTTTCAGATTTTTATCGAGTATGTGAATAATCCCCTATCTGGTCAACAGACGGAACCCTGGCCGTTTATTGTGACGGTGACACTTAGCTTTTTCTGGCTGGTGGGGATGATGAACACGGTAAATTGGCTAGATGGGCTAGATGGGTTGGCTGGTGGGGTAGCGTTTATTGCCGGGGTGATGTTGTTCGTCAACAGCGCTTTTCGAGTCGAACCCGCGCAAACCAGCGTGAGTTTGCTGCCGTTGGCATTGATGGGGACAGCACTCGGATTTGTGCTGTATAACTTTTATCCGGCGAAGATTTTCATGGGTGGCGGTGCGCCGTTCCTGGGGTATATCCTGGGGACGTTAAGTATTATCGGCGGCGCGAAGATGGCGACAATCCTCTTGGTGATGGGTCTGCCGCTGCTGGATGCGGTGTGGCAGGTCATTCAACGTTTACTGAGAGGTCGAAGCCCATTTGCCGGGGATCGCGGGCATATTCACTTCCGGCTGTTGGATATGGGCTTTAGCCAGCGGCAGATCGTGCTGGTCTACTACTGTTTTTGCGCGTTTTTCGGCATCCTGACGCTCATAACGACCAGCCAGCTTTTTAAATTTATTGCGATGGGCGTGATGCTGACGCTGGTGATGATTGGGTTTGTTATTCTGGCGCGATTTACTCAGGCGCGTTCTTCTGCGTCTTCCTGAGATTCGTCTGATTCTTCATCATCGACAGTCTGATCGAAATCTATATCCGGGATTTCGTCCACTTCTTCGTCCTCATCCTCAAACATCTCCTCTTCGTCCTCGTCCTCCTCATCGTCATTTGCAGCGGGCAGCGATGGGAAGGGCGACACGGGTTTCGCAGGTGGTGGAGACGGAAGAGGCGACACCGATTTTTCGACCTTAACAGCCGGAGAAGTAATCATATCCGGGCCTGCTCGACTATCGCGCAGTGGCGTTGAAGGCACCGGCTTTTGTGCAGGGGTTAAAATGACTGTCTCGGACTGAGTGATCGCTTCCTTGCCGGGTGGCCCTGGAATTGGCAATGCAAGTTTGTAAATGGATGGCGTACCTGTTTCGGCAGGAATAGCAGCGGCACGGCGGGCGGGTTGGCCTGCGCGGGCATTCTGTTTCTTTTTGTATTCGGCCACTTCCTGGCGTGTCATAGCGATGAGTTTGCCATTTTCGAACGTCGCGCTGTTCCCAGTGATGCGCTCGATGACGGCCTCAATCGTGCCGAGGATGGCCGTTACAAGAATATCTACGGCGATAATTATGGTGAGTGTGCTGGCAAGGGCGTAGAGCGCATCGGCAATTGGCCCAGCCAAAACGGTGACAACGATTTCATTGCCCACGCCAAGCGCGAAAAATCCGATACTGATTGCCACTATAACAACAAAGATAATCCGCAAACCCCGTAAATCCTTGAGGTTAGGCATCATCGTGTTGCTGATCGTAAAGGCCAGATAAATCCACAGCCAGAAATCCGGCGTGGAGGTGAGGAATCCAATCCCGCCCGTGACATCGGCCAGGTTGCCCGTGCTGATGCGTGTCAAAAACTCGTTAATGGGGATGACGTTATTGGCAATAAACCAGATTGCGATAATTCCGGCGATTAACGGCGCGAGGGTAATTAATGCGAGTTTTAGCGGGGAGGTGTTCTTGCCAATTTTGATAAAAGTCAGCCGCAGTTCAGCGATTTCCTGCTTTTCCGGCCACTGGATAGCACGTTCGGCGCGAATATCGAGGATTCCCGCAAAAAGCCAATAGCTAAACTCATGCAGGACAACCCCAGGCAAGAAAAAAGTGTAATACAAAATGGTCGTGGTCTGGAAGTTCTTGGTCAGCAGCCAGCCGACCTTAAAGATATGCTGATGCAGCCAGCGTTCGAACCAGCGCAAAAGCAAGATCAACCCACCGATAACTACCCAGGGGGTGAGAGCTTCCAGACCTGTCAGCGTTATACGCCTTTCGCTTGGGCAGCGCCCTCGACTAACGCGGCAAAATCATCAACTTTGAGCGATGCACCGCCAACCAGAGCGCCATCAATATCCGGTTGCGACATATATTCGGTCATGTTGCTCGGCTTGACGCTGCCGCCATACTGGATGCGCACGGATTGGGCGATTTGATTACCGTAAAGCTCGGCTAGGGTCGCGCGGATCGTGCCGCCGATGATGCTGTTAGCAACTTCGCTGGTCGCGTTTTTGCCCGTGCCAATCGCCCATATGGGTTCGTAGGCCATGACGATATTCGCCATATTCGCAGCATCCACCCCGGCGAGCGCGGCGCGTACCTGCCCACCGACAAACGTCTCGGTTTCGCCAGCTTCGTTCTGGGCAAGGCTTTCGCCAACTGCGATGATTGGCTTCAGGCCATAAGCCAGCGAAGCTTTAACTTTCTTGTTAACCGTTTCGTCCGTTTCGTTCAGATAGGCACGGCATTCGGAATGACCGATGATGACATATTCGGCCAGACCTTGCAGCATAGTGGGCGAAATTTGTGACGTAAATGCGCCCTGAGCTTCCCAATGAATATTTTGTGCGCCGACATGAACTTCTGTCCCACGCAGGGCATCGGCAACACCAGCCAGGGCGATAAATGTCGGGCAGACGACGCGCTCGACACCGCTGAATGAGGCGAGGCGAGGCGCAAGCTCACGAGCGAAACTCACCGATTCGGCGAGTGTTTTGTACATTTTCCAGTTTCCAGCGATGATGGGCTTTCGCATAGTTATCCTTTGTTGTTAGAACTATAAAGATGCAAAGAGGTTTAACCTCACCCCCGTCCCCTCTCCAATGCGTTGGAGAGGGGAGTTTCAAGCGGGGTTGTATTTTTTACTGATATACCCTACGACTGTTTACGCACGTAAATAGGACTGGTTGCGTTATTTATCTTTAAGGGCAGCTACGCCAGGCAGGGTTTTGCCTTCGAGCATTTCCAGGCTTGCGCCGCCGCCTGTTGAAATATGCGTAACCTGATCGGCCAGACCCGCATTTTCAATCGCGGCTACCGAGTCGCCGCCGCCGATAATGGTGATTGCGCCTGTTTTGGTCTGGTCGGCGAGTAGCTGAGCAACGGCATTGGTTCCGGCGGCGAAATTCGACATTTCGAACACACCCATCGGGCCGTTCCAGACGACTGTTTTCGCCTTTTGCAAAACTTCCTTGAAAGATTCAATGGTCTTTGGGCCGATGTCATAGATTGCCCATCCATCGGGTACGCCATCGTTAATGTCAATCGTTTTGTGATTGGCTTCGTTCTTAAAATCATCGCCGATCACGGCATCGACGGGCAGTACGAGTTTATCGCTGCCTTTTTTGAGCATTTCTTTAGCGGTATCCAATGCCTCGTCTTCCGCAAGCGATTTTGCAACAGCGATGCCCTGCGCCTTAAAAAAGGTGTTCGCCATGCCGCCGCCGATCAGCAGCTTATCGACCTTGCCGAGTAGCGATTCGATCACCTCGATTTTGTCGGAGACTTTTGCGCCGCCCAGAATGGCGACAAATGGCCTTTTCGGGTCTTCGAGCGCGGTTGCCAGATAGTCAAGCTCTTTTTCCATGAGGAAGCCAGCGACGGCGGGCAAAAATTCAGTCACACCGACGGTTGAGGAGTGGGCGCGGTGAGCCGAGCCAAACGCATCCATGACGAACACATCGCCGAGACTTGCCATCTGTTTCGCCAGATCGGTGTCGTTCTTTTCTTCGCCCTTGTGGAAGCGCGTATTTTCCAGCAGGAGAATCCCGCCTTCGGGCAGATTTTTCGCAGCTTCTTCAGCTTTTGAGCCTATGCAGTCCTCCGCAAATTGCACGTCCTTGCCAAGTAATTTCGCCAGGGCAGGTGCAACCGGAGCAAGGGAGAACTTCGGGTCTGGCCCGCCTTTTGGTCGTCCCAGATGCGACATCAGCAGGATCGACTTGGGATTGTGATCGAGAATATAGCGCAGAGTGGGGACGGCAGCGCGGATGCGGGTGTCGTCGGTAATCGTGCTGCCTTCGAGGGGAACATTAAAATCGACACGGATTAAAACGCGCTTGCCTGTCAGATCGACATCGCGAATGGTCATTTTGTTCATGGTTTCTCTCCTAACCTAACAAACGATGATAACTGAAGTTGTCATACTTCGGGAAAGATAAGCTTTAGGGAACGCCGATTTTCTCTTTTTCAACCAGATTTAAGATTGCCCCAACGAGTTTTTTGGAATCGTGTCGCCAGGGATGTTCAACATCGGTCAAATCGACAGATTGTACATCGTAACGCTGAAAAATCTCATGGTGATCGGGCGCAGGCTTAACATAATGTGTATTGGTTCCTGCATTTAAAGTCGGATAAGCATTGTTTGCCAATACAACCTGGAAAACACCGCGTCCGATATGATCTTCGAGCGCAATAACATGATCGGCTACCGTGTAATCCTCGGTTTCGCCGGGTTGAGTAGCGACGTTGCATACATAAATCTTGTAAGCGCGGGTGGCACGTACCGCGTCCGCGATGCCATTGACCAGCAAATTGGGAAGGATACTGGTATAAAGGCTTCCAGGGCCGATGACAAGTAAATCCGCGTCCAGTATCGCTTGGATGCTGCCGGGATAGGCCTGGACATCCGCCGGATAAAGCTCGATTTTTTCGATCTGACCACCTGCTTCGCTGATCTGTGATTCACCCTCGACACGAATGGCTGCGGGGGCAGCAGGGAGGCGAACCGTCCCCACAAGATTCACATCCTGCAATGTCGCGGGCAGCACACGACCCTGTATGTTGAGTACCCGTTCGGTTTCCACGAGCGCTTTTTCCAGACTGCCTGTAACACCTGCTAAAGCGGTAATAAACAAATTTCCGAAGGCGTGTCCACCGAGATCGCCATTATTGAAGCGATATTGAAAAAGCTGGGTCATCAGATTTTCGTCGTCAGCCAGTGCAGCGATATTGTTACGCAGATCTCCGGGAGGCAGCACGCCAAATTCGCGGCGGAGACGGCCTGAACTGCCGCCATCATCCGCAACGGTCACGACGGCGGTGATATTGCTGGTGTAGTTTTTGAGTCCGCGCAAAACAGAGGGCAGACCCGTCCCACCGCCAATGGCGACGACTTTAATGCCTTTTTGTCGTTTATTGTGAGCATACACGATGTCGCTGACGCTGCCCTGCTGATATTTGCGATAGGGCGCAAGAAGGTTGCGTGACAATTTGAGCAGTGAAAAGGCGATCAAAATCAACCCAAGTGCAATTTCGAGCAGGGCTTTATCCCATATTTCCGTAAACGGCACCGTCGCTAACAGACGTAATTCGACCATAATGTACGACAAGCCCAGAGTCATCAAAAAGATGCCAGCGATAAAAATTATCAGCCAGCGTTTGACACCCAGACCGGGCCGAAACCATTTAGTAAGCGCAAAAAGCCTTTTGGACATTTGCTGCCTGTGGGGTAAGAACACTATAGAAAAGATTAGCATTTCCGGGTAAGCGTGTCAAAGTGCTTTGCGCCATTTCCAGGTGACGAAAAGCACGATCAGCGCTACGAACGTCGATAAGCCACCTACCAGCAAGGCCGAATCAAACCAGAATTGTTCGGGGAACAGCCGAATGAGCGTATCCGAGTAGGCGAAATACCAGGTATCGCTTTCAAAAAAGATGCTGTGAAAGCCGACGAAGAAAAATTCCCAGTTAAAAACGGCAACAATGATGATCGCGGCGATGATCCCCAGTGTGAGGAGGCTGCCGCTAAAGAGCGCTTGGCGTAGTTTACGACGTTTCCAGAGAATATAAGCAGCGACCAGCGCGAGAATCCCCGCAATCGTGGCAAACAGGAAGGTGTACTGCGTGACAACTTTGACATCGCGCATGTGGCGAAGTTCGCGGCTGTTGAAAAGCTCATCGCCGTTCGGAAATTCGAGATCGTCCAGGAACGAAATATCCGCACCATTCATCAGGTATTCAATGGCGTAGGGGGCATAACTCAGACGTTCTTCGCGCGTCAGGCCGTAAAAATCTTCTGGGAAGCCGGGGCGCGTGTATTCGAAATACAGGAATGCAGGTGTCATCACCAGCCGAACGGCGATCAAAACTAGCAAAATTGGGAAAATGATCGTGAGATAGGCTCGCAACAGGATGGTTACGATGTCAGGTCGCATTGTAGTTTGTTCAGTTGTCATTTTAATTGCTTAACTGCTCAACGCCGCCGGAGAACAAAAAGTTGAGTACCAGCGAATCCACCAGCGTTTCTACGGGGGCGTGGTCGTCGGTGAAGACTGTTTCGGAGGCTCTAACCGGGACGAGTTTGCTGACACCGACAGTCAAAGCATCGCGCAGGAGTGGGTCGGTTTCGGTGGGTAAGGCGGCCAGATTTTGCGCGAGATTTTCCTGAGAGGTCGGTTGATTGGTCGCCACGAGCAGCGTATTGAAGGAAATTGGCACGTCCATCGCATGAACACTGGGGAAGACTTGCAGCAGGGTTGCCGCCATTGCATCAACGAGCCGTCGATCTGTCTGTGTGCGGCCAACATTGATCGCGACGACCCCATTGTCGGTGAGATGGTCGCGAATCTCCTGGAAAAACTCGACGGTGGTCAAATGCCAGGGGATATAGGGTGGACGATAGGCATCAACGGCGATGACACTGTAGCGCTTGTCGATGTGGTTGAGCATATAGCGCCCATCCTGTGCATGTACGGTCAGATTAGGCATCATTTGCGCGTTCATATCGAAAAACAGCGCCCCTGCCTCGATCACGCCGGGGTCGATTTCGATGCCCTCTATCGGAAGCTCACCATAGACTTTGGTATACTGGCGGGCGATTGTGCCAGCGGCGAGGCCGATAATCATCAACGAGTCGAAGTCACCGGGGGCATAGGGTGGGTTGTTAAAGTAGGGTGCAGTCAGAAAAAAACTCCAGGTGCGATTCTGGTCAGCATAGTTGGTGGGATGCCATTGGCTGTGAATGCCCTGGCCTTCGTTCAGGTAGAGATAACGATAACCGTTTGGGTCTTCCTGTACCTGGATAAAATTGTAGGCGCTTTCGTCTTCGTAGAGCAGCTTGGCATTGGCGACAGGTGCGCGGAGTGGCCCCTGAAGCACGAGAAACGCGAGAATGGCGATTGCGACAGGCATCCATAAAAACCGCAGCGTTGATCGCCCCTGCGTTTGAAAGAGGCCGATGAAACCCACGACGTAAAGAACTGTGGAGAAAGTCAGAAAGGTGGCGAATGTTCCAATTTGCGGGATCAGAATCAGAACTGGTAGAAATGTGCCGACTAAACTGCCGAGCGTACTGATGGCATAAATGCGCCCTGAGATTTTGCCCGCGTTTTCGATGCCCGTCACGCCGAGGCGGATGGCAAATGGTGAGACACAGCCGAGAAGGGTGACGGGGATGGCGAATAAAATCAGGATGGATATGAACGAACCCAACACGAGGCCTGCTTCAGCGCCGACAAAAGCAACCGCCGCCGCACGTAAAACCGGACGGGATACCAGTGGAATCAAGGCACTTAAAAATGCACCCCATAGAATGATGCGGTAGAAAGTGGGGTAGGTCGGAGAACGATCCGCCCATCGCCCGCCGATGAAGTAGCCAACGGTCAGATAGAGGAGCATCAGGCCGATGACATTTGCCCAAACGAGATTGCTGGTGCCAAAGACGTTACCCAGCAAGCGAGATGCTGAAAGTTCGATTGCCAGTGTTGTCATGCCACTGATAAAAACCGTCAGGTAGAGATATTTTGAATTTCGTGTAGTCATATACACCTAATGAGAATTGATAATCACCATATCATAGCTGAAAAACTATATGCTCTGAAAGACAAAACATGATTAGAAAAGCCCTATTAAACGATGCTCAAGCGATTAAAATCCTCAAGGACACCGTATGGCCTTCTGATACAACAAGTGAAGATCATACTCAATCCATTCTGAATGACATTAACCAGACGATACTCATCAACGAGAACGAGACAGACATAACCGGACTCGCAGCAGCGTTCATGACAACATCACTCGATTATATCCAACGCTGGGAAGTTGATTTATTGGCTGTACATCCCAACCACCAACGACAGGGGATCGCTAAAAATCTGGTCAACGCGATTACCAAGATTGGGCGACAGAAAAATGCCCAAATAGCCCGTGCGCTGATTCAGATCGAAAATATTGGCAGCCAAAAGACATTTACTGCCTGCGGATACACCACAAACGGGGGCATTCAGGCACTCTACATCTCTGACAGTGAGAATACCAGCGCACTTGATCCCGCTGGTGAATGCCATCTCATCCCTGTCAGCACCCTGAATTATCGTGGTGTGTGGGTCGAAGGAGAGCTAAAGGCAGTGGCGTTTATGTTGGGTCAAGCGATGCGGACGCAACATCATTGGGATATTGCGGGTGCTGTTATCCCCAAAGCTAATGACCAAGCAATTGCCACAGCAGAAGCCAGTGGATTCACATTTGTCAGTTACTTTCAAACATGGGTATACGATTTCAAATAGGGCGCTGACCTAATGCAGCGGTGAGATCATCATTTTTTCGGATAACAATCGTCGGGATTTTTGCCAACCGCAGTATCCCACGTATTTCCTCCGATGATTTTATGCCACCAAAAGATGACGGATCAATGAGGACGCAGACCGGACGAATACCCCGGCGAGACAAAATCTGCGCTTGGCTTACCCACGCCGGATCGAGCGAGGCGGTAACAATCACTAATGTCGTACCACGTGTCAGATAGGGTGTTTCCAGCGTGAGCATCTGCCCAACCGTATAATTCGAATAGCTGCGGGCTACAGCCAGCGTTTGCAGGATATTGGTCATCTGGCGATTGCCGCGCTCCGGCTGGTAGACCTCGCGATGCGGTATATAAGCCGCGAAACCGAGCGCTCGCTCCAGCTCAATAAAATATTGTGCTAAGGAAGCTGCGACGACAACACTGTATTCCTCTGTCGATGGGGGAATTGCCTGACTGGTCGGGATAATCGCGCCCCGTTCATTCCGGCGCAGGCTTGGGTCTTCGACCAGCGAGCTTGCCGAGAAATCGACGAATAACCAGATGTCCACCAACGGATCAATCTCGAATTCCTTCACCACCAGTTGATCTCTACGTGCGCTTGAGCGCCAGTGGATGCGGTTGAAGCTGTCGCCAGATACATAATCGCGTACTCCGGCAGCATTAGTGGTCACAGAATGCGCCCGCCGCCGCTGTGCCTCACCACCAGAAAGCATCCCTATTGGAAGCTCAAAATGGTTAACGGGGACAGTGGCAGGGTAAACAATCACTTTTGAGGTGACACCCAAGCGGCGGGGAGACAGGAATAGTCCAAATGGATCGCCACTGAGGATCGTCAGTGGGCCAAGCTGAAACTCACCGCGAACCAGACAGGGCGTTTCTATATACCAACGGTAACTGCCACGTGAGCCTAGTACCGGAACGACATGGCTGGCACGATGTCCCGGCAGGTCTGAATGATCGCGAACCTCTAACCATAGCTTGGGGATAATCGACTGGTTGCGAACGATGAACACTTCGTCGAGACTGCGGCCTACCTGCGCACGGCGGGCGCGTGTGCGGCGGCTAATGCCAATCCAGCGAACGGATAGCCACGCCCATATAAACGAAATTACAAGCAGGCCGCCGAACAGGTAGGACAGATTGAAAAAGAAAGATCGACCTGTGAAAAGACCTGTTAGCAAGCTGAGGATGAGCAGGAGATAGACAGCGGTGCGCCGATTCTGCATAGGTGATTAGGTGCTTACGGATGCGCCGGGGATCGGCGTAGCTGCCAGGATGTCCTGGACAATCGTGCGCGACGAAATATCCTTGATGCGTGCCGCCGGGCCAACAATGATGCGATGAGCGAGTGTAACCTCCGCCAGTGCTTTAACGTCATCAGGGATCACATAATCGCGGCCTGTCATCGCGGCTCGTGCCTGAGCAGTGTGGAATAAGGCCAGCGAACCACGCGGGCTGCTGCCGAGATAAACATCCGGGTGCTGCCGGGTCGCGTTTACCAGATCAATGATATAGCGTTTAATCTCGTCGGCGACATAAATTTCACGGATAGCCTGTTGCGCCGCAAGCAGTTCCTGGACGCTGACAACCTGATACATATTATGAATTGGATGCTGATACTGCTGCGCGGAAAGTACCGTCAGCTCCTCAGCAGGGCTGGGATAGCCAAGTTGAATGCGCAGCAGAAAACGATCAAGCTGGGCTTCTGGAAGTGGAAATGTACCCTCATATTCAATCGGATTCTGTGTCGCCAGGATGATAAAAGGCTCATCCAGCTTATAGGTCGTGCCATCAACAGTAATCTGCTTTTCTTCCATCGCTTCAAGAAGGCTGGATTGCGTTCGTGGTGTGGCTCGGTTGATTTCGTCAGTAAGAAGAATATTGGTAAAAATCGGACCGGGCATGAACGTGAAAGTGCCTT
>JALHNB010000062.1:0-25455 GCA_022843745.1 Anaerolineae bacterium
GCTTTCTTGTTCGTTTGATGGGCTTGTTCGGGCATGTGTGATTTCCAAATTTGATAATACTTAAGATATTAAAGATGATGATGATTTTAATTATAACGGAATGTGTCGATTTGTGACAATTTACGACTCACAATTACGCCGATTTATGACAAATGCGTTGCAATAAGATATTCGATCCATTTCCCAGCGCGATCTATCACAGTAGATGGTTATTGTAGGAGTGAATCGCCGAGTCGCCCCTGCTTAACATAGGTACAAATAGGGTGCAAGCTATGCCAGCTGCTTAACATGGGTACGAATAGGGCGCAAGCCTTGCGCCCCTACGAGAGAAAACACGCGAAATTTTGACTTAAAAAGCTGACAAGCTGATAAGCTTCTACCCCGCCTCGCAATACTGCTCGACAAAACCCTCCGGCACGAGGACGGAATCGACCAGATAGACCATGCCGTTTTCCGCCGGGTACGCCAGCGAATCCTCCACGAACACCTGATTGTCAATCAAGTATCCGCTGTTCGCGGCTGGGGCAAAGGTATGCGCCTCGCCGCCCATCGTCACGAGCATTTGCGCGTCGATCAATTCAGCCGGGGTGCGCCCGCCGATGACGATGTGATTCAAAATCAGCGCTTGCATCGCGTCAGGGTTCGCCGTCGCGCAGCCGAAAAGCTCCGGTACAGCGTCCAGAATCGCAGCATCGGTGGGCGCGAATATCGTCAGATCGAGATAGGGGTTGGAAAGCAGCGTGTCGTAGCCGGATTGCTCCAGAACCTCCACGATATTTTCAGCCGCGAATAAAATTTCGCCGTCGGTAAGCTGGACATCGGCGGTCAAACCGCGCAGAAACGTCATGATGTCCGTCGTTACGCGCCGCGCCACGCTCATCCCATAATCCGTACCCATACCGCCGCTTAAGCCGTAGAGATAGATCGTGTTCGGCTCGAAAAATTTGGTCTGCGGCGGGAAAATCACGTTCGTCGGGTTGATGCGCTCGACGGTGGCGAATTCGTAATAGGTCGCCGGGGCAACCGGACTGGCAACCGCCTGCCGATACTCAATATCATCGACCAGCGTGTCCGCGCCATCGACGAGGCTCAATGGTGTCAAACCCTTGACGTTGTTGACGACGATCAGGCAGGTCGGCTCGTCGCGGCACAGGTCATTTTCGTTGATAAAGATCAGGTTGAGTGTGCTGTCGGTGCTGCTGCCCACCAGCGCCGCCGTGTAATATCCCGGCGCGAGGGGAGGGATTGACCATTCGCGAAACGACGATGCGCCTCTGGTGGGCGTGATGCCGATGATAATCAACCCGGAGCGATTGACTTCCATTTCGAGATAATCGCTGATCGCACCCGTCGTGAGATTGCTCAACACCGTGCGCCCGTCTTGCAGCGTGACGGAGACCGACTGGACATTATCCGCCAGCGGCATGAAGCGCAGATGGGCGTGGTCGTCGGAAACATCGGCCTGCGCCGTCGTCGTTAAAAGCAGGAGCGCCGCTAAAATCATCCATTTTTTGAACATCAAAAATTCCTTTTCATTCGCCAGTAACGTTCATTTTGTTTGCGTTCATAATATCACCTTGTGTGTAAGTTTTTTGATGGAATGGGCGTGATAGTTGTCGGCTGGTAAATTAACACCTGCTGATATTAAAATTCGGACGTTCTTCTTTGACGATTTACCGGATTTCACCTATGATTTTTAGATTGGTTCGAATGTGATCTCGTCAGGCAGCACAGATAATACAGGTATTACATGAGCAAGCATTCTTTGGTGGTTATTGTGTGGATTTTGATATTCAGGGCAGCTTTGCCAGCAGCCGCGTCAGAAAGTGATGATCGGCTGTGGGGCATCTGGAAAAAAGTCGATGGTGTGGGTTTCGACAGCTACCTGATTTTCACGCCAAATGGGGCTTGGGGTCTAACCTGGATAGAGGGGCTGATTTATGGCACTTATAGTACCAGCAGTGATGTACTCCAGGTGAACATGACCGTTCGATATGCTGAGACTACTCACTCTGTGGTTAACTGGTCGTATGAAGTAGTCGGCGATATGCTGACGGTCAACGACGATGACGGTATGTTCGGCGATCACCAGCTTGTCACAAAATTTACCGAAGCGGCGTTTAGCCAGTGTCCAGATTCCGTAACCAATAACCTATTTGTGGGTGCTTATGGTCAGATCGCCTTTACAGATGGCAGAGCTTCACGTTTGCGCGATGCACCTGGGGTCAATGGGGTAGTCATTGATGGGCTTGCCGAGGGCAGGCTATTTGTCGTGACTGGCGAACCGGTTTGCGCCGATGGTTTTACATGGTGGCCTATCCACACGAACCCTAAAAATCCGGGCAGTGGAAGCGGGACGAACAACGTCACCACAGGCTGGATTGCCGAAGGCGATAGTGAATCTGCCTTTATCGAACCCGTAGGCTGGATTGATGTATTTTTGCTGTCCGGCTCCCCCAGGACAACCCCTCAAGCGCTCGAAAGCCTGGCTGAGGTAAACGAAGCGCAATTCTATCGCCCCGGCGAGTATCCGTTTGCCGAGGCGATTGGGCAGGCACTTGAGTCGGGAGAAGCTGCGGGCGACAATATCCGCGATTTAATCGATTCTTCATTTCTCATCGTGAAAGACACGACCCTCGACGATAATCCGGCACAGATCGTCTGTATGGCGCGATCTGACACGCAGATAGATGTGGCAGCAGCGGGCGATGAAACAACCGGGTTTGACTGTTTGATCTTTGATCTGACTGATCTTGCGATCCTGCGTGAACCGATGAGCCTGACGATCCCGGTAATGATTGAAATTTTGTCCTATCCCAAAACGCCGATTGACCCCTGGCGTGACTCTAAGAATGATGAGTTAGCTGCTGGTCAAAGCTCACCGTAAAAGATGCCGCGCCCATGTTTGCTGATAAATTGGCTGAATAACGCCTGCCAGTGGCGATCCCATTCCGGCTTGAGCGTTGTTAAATCCACGTTTAAATCCAACTCAGCAGCGCGATCCCACTGCGGATCATGTGACAGATACGAGTTCAGGATCATCAGGTCAATGGCATCATAATCAAAGAGAGCGGTCAGCAGCGTTTGCATCCCGCGCTTGACCAGACCTTCCGAGTCATTTACGCTAATCAGGTCGATTCCGAGCGCGACCATGCCCTTGAGCAGGGACGTTTCAATCGACGCGGTGAGCAACCAGAACGTCGCGTTGGGGAACAGCACTTCCTGAAGCGAGGGGATGGCGCTCATCATGCGAACCTGATTGAGAATCGCCTTGCCGCTCTGCTCGTGCGTGTTGAGAATGCTGTCCACTTCTTCCTGGAAGAACACACGCATATAGGCGATGGTTTGAATGACTACGTCGCTGGCGCGCGCCTCCCACAGACGCCGGATTTGCGGCTTCAGCAGCGTCGAAAGCGCAAAGTTCGCGTGTCCCTGGTAGGCGATATATTCGAGCGATTTGATGAAACCTTTTAGCTCGTCATCGCTGATTTCAAAGCCCTCTTGCACAAATCGCTCGAAAAATTCCGATCCGACGATTTTCCCAACACTAAGCTGTTGAAAATTCTCGATGTGATAGATCGCCAGCATGATGGTCGATATCGATTGGGCAAAATGATTGCCAGAGACGGATTCCTCCGCTTCATGACGGGGGAGGCGGCTTTTCTCGTCGATTTCGTGCGCCGCATCCCACATTTCCATAAAATGATCCTGTCCGCGCTGGATGTATTCCGGGTCAACAGGCAGGCCACGCATGAGTCTGAACAAAGTCGCATATGACTCCAGATAAGTGACCATATAGCGCACGCGATACGGATATTTGATCGGCGTGTAAAAAATCTCTTGCAACACATCCATCGACGTGTCGGGATCATCATACAAATGATAGATGAGCGAAATGGGCGCAATGTACGGCACAAAAACATGATCCCACTCGATGAGTTTTTGCACGCCGTCTTTTAAACCCGCCAGACTGGGCTGACCGCGCAGCACACCAACATCCATAAACGCGCGGCGGTTCTCCGGGTTGGGCCAGAACGTCGCCTGCAATTGCTTATTGCCGATTCGCGATCCGCGTTCGAGGATTTCCTGCCCTACGTTCGGCAGAAAGCTGATGATGATATTGAGGCCGATCTGCGTGATTTTGTCGATCACATTGCCGCTGGGGCCGGGATAAAAGCCGGAAAAACGTTCGGCGACGCTTTGCCAGATTTTATACAGCGGGAGCAGCGCCTCGCGGTCATTAATCATGTTGCCGAGCAGATAGAGCGTGAGGTTAAACAAGACCGTGATAGCTGGCTTGATTCCCCTCGGCTTCCCTGGCCTGATCTCGGCAGCGATCAGTTCAATCGGGCGGTAGCCATCCTCGACATGACCTTCCAGCCGCGCCTTGTTCCAGCGCTCATAAATAAACAGCATGGCGTTGTCGCGAATATCATCTTTCTGCGAGAGTGCCAGCCTGACCAGATAATGATCCAGCCGTAGTTGATAAGCGGATTGGATCGCCACGAGGTTCGCCGATAAATCATTGGAAGCCACCAGACCGTCGATCAGATCAGACGCGATCTGGCGATCACCGTTCAGGTAGATGGTTTGAATGACATCCGATAAAAACTGTCGGATTTCCGGCCTGTTGAGATTTGCCAGACGCAGAAAATTCTCGATACTCAGGCTTCGTTTCGTGATCGCAAAGCTCAGAGCCAGTTCCGCCGCGCCTCGGAGTTGGGGGAAATCATTCTCTTTGGCGATGTCCAGCATTTGCAATATTTTTTCGCCTGTCGCCGGGCTAATCACGATATTGGCGAGTAGATACTCAAACACACGGTCATTGGCGACTGAAACCAGCCGAACGCCCTCGTGCCGTTCGCTGAGTACGCATTCATTAACGAGTTTGGCGTAGGGTGTGTTGGGCGAGTCGGAATCGACCAACTGACCGATGCTGGCATCCTTTGCGAGAACAGCAACCTCAATTTCGTCACGTTTGTGTTCAAACAGCAGCGTGACGATCCGCTCCAGGACGAAATATTCCTGGGTTTTGGTCGCGTCAAACGATGAATCGGCATCTTTCCTGATGGAGTAGGCGATGTAGTGCCGAAAGACATCCTGCACCGCCAACGTTTCGGGGATCGCGTTGTTCTGGTTGGCAATGCACATAAATTTTAGAAAAATCGGCTGAACGATAAACTGTAATACCTGTTTCGATAAATCCTTAAAATTTGTCGAAATATTGTAGAACGCGCGGTACTGCTCATAAATCTGCTCAAGATCCGCTTCATCAAATATCTCCACATTGATGTAACTGTTCGGTGAGGATTTATGAAACTTGAGGTGTGCTGGCACAGTAAAGGATGCGCGTATCGTATTCCAATCGGGAATCCGGCATGTCAGCAATACCTTGACATTTGGCGTGGATAATTGAAGGATAAACTCTGACAGCAGGCCTAAAAGTCTTTCCGGGTCAGCGGATTCATCAATCGCATCGAAAACGAAAAGCACACGATGATGATCGCGACACAAATTCGCCAGCAATTGCGAAACGTTTGTATAGCGATCAAGCCCCAGCGAACTGCCGATAAAGGCGCTGATGTCGCTCACGTCGTCCAGGTTGAGCGCGGCGCAATCCTGTAACCACACCGCCGTATCAGCACGTTTGGTGGTTGCCTGATAGCAGACAAAGCTACTCTTGCCCGTTCCCGTCTTGCCCGTGAGTGTCATCACAAATTTGTCAGAGTTCAAAAATTCATCAAACTGGGCATGGATTTCACTGCGCGGGAAATAATATTCCAACGCAAACTTTTCCTGATAGCGTGCGCCAAGCATCCGGTTCGAAAACTGAGTCACGGACTTTTCGAAACTTTTCCAGTCAGCAGGTGCGTGTTGATCGCCCTGCGCAGCGGGTTTGGGGCTGGGTGATGGGCTATCGCTTTCCAGTTCCGCAACCTTTTCTTTCAGCGCCGTTACCAACTTCCCAAAGCCTGCCTCATAGCCCTGGGTAAAGTCGGTGTACTGGATGATTTGTAAGCGAAAAGGGGGTTCGCACGATTTCAACATAATCGGGAAAACGGGCTTATCTTTGCTTAAAAAATAGTTCCACTCTGCCTGGATGATTCGCGACTCGACGGCTTCCGGCGTGATAACCGCAATCATAATCGCGCAGGATTCCAGGGCATTGCCGATAGATTCCTGCCAGTCTTCGCCAGGTTTTATATCGCGCTTGTCCAACCAGACATCCAGGCCGTATGCTTCGAGGTCGTCGTGCAGTTTTTCCGTAAACGCGGCGTACACACTCTTATAGCTGATGAATATTTGGTTGGGCATAATCATTTTCACTTTGCGATTGTCAACGGCGGAGGGAAGGAAGTCAATAATTTTGTGTATAACTGAAATTATAGTAGAAATCTTTTCGCACAAGTGTAAGGAGAAAACGCAGATTAGCGAAAACTGCCTCTTGAGCCTTACGCTGCGTCATAGTTTAGACTGTTCTGTGTGGTGATGATCCAACAGGACCATCCCGACGAGACATGATGCAATCGAAAGGAACACAGACTATGAAATTCAATATTATCGACACGCAATCGGCCTATCAACGCCTGCTCGATGCGCCAGATGCCGCCGCGCGTGAAGCTATTTTCCGTGCAGAGTTGATTGCGCCCTACGCGGGGCTGGTAGAGGTGTTTGGTGGGGGAGACGGACTCGCGGCCTTCGCACAATGGCGCATGTCGCCGGAGCAGTTCACGAATCGCGAACGCATGACGCGGATTCTCGATAAACTGGCGGCGGCGGATGCCTGGGAAAAGGCCGCCAACGCTGTCGAGGATGGTCACGCAGCTTTCGCTCCCTATGAAGACCGTATCGCGCTCGCCACGATTCAGTTCGGCCTGTTCGTGGCGGATATGGGTGGCTTGCCGAACCAGCGCGGCTATACGGGATTTGGCGGTGTGCCGGGGTACATCATGACGGTGTATGACGAGCCGGACGAATACAATCTGGCGCGAATCCAGGGCGCGACGGTTCACGAGATGCACCATAATGTGCGCTTCACGCTGTTCCCGTTCAATATGATGACGACCAGCGTGGGCGAGTACATGATCGCGGAAGGGTTGGCGGAGTCGTTCGCCGCTGAACTTTATGGCGAGGATGTAGTCGGCTATTATGTGACGGATTTTGACGATTCGAGGCTGGACGAGACGAAGCGCGTCATCGGCGGCGCACTGAATGTGACCGGATTCAACGAAATTCGCGGCTACATTTTCGGCGACAATGTTAGCGCGGGTTCAGGCGCGGTCAAAGCAGGCGTGCCGGATTTCGCTGGCTATGCTATCGGCTACCGTGTGGTACAGGCATATCTGAAACGCACAGGCAAAACTGTCGCCGAGACGACCTTCCTCTCCGCCAGCCAAATCATCGCCGAATCGGGCTATTTCGCGCCTTTTGAATTTTAGAGTAAGCTAGGATGCGTAGTCATTTATTGCAGCATAAGGATAAACGATGTTTATTACGCATCAGGACGCGCAGATTTTTACCGTTTCGTTTGGGAGCGCCCCTCGAACGATTCTGGCGCTTGGCGGCTGGGCGGGCAGTTGGGAATTGTGGACAGAACCGTTTGGCTATCTGAGTCAATCCTGGCACACGATTGCTTTCGATCATCGCGGGACAGGGGCAACAGTCGCGCCTGTGGAAAGCATCACCGTCGAGGCGATGGTGAGCGACGTGTTTGCGATTCTGGCTGCGCTGAATGTCGATCAATGCGTGTTAGCCGCCGAGTCTGCTGGCGTTATGATCGCGCTGATGGCAGCGCTGCAACAGCCGGAGCGATTTACGGGTCTGGTTCTGGTGGATGGCATCGCTTATCGCCCCACGCCGGATGGACAAGACCCTTTCTTGATCGGCCTGCAAACCCATTTTCAGGCAACAATCGGGCAGTTTGTCGATGCCTGTGTGCCAGAGCCGAACAGCGAGGCTGAGCGCCGTTGGGGTCGGCAAATTCTGGCGCGATCCGAGCAAGCGGCGGCGATTCAGCTTTACGAATGCGTGTTTGGCGTGGATTTACGCGCTCAACTCAGCCAAATCTCGCAGCGCACCCTGATTGTACATGGCGAGGCTGACCAGATTGTACCGCTACAGGCAGGCGAATGGCTGGCATCGCAAATCCCGAACAGCCATTTGCACATTGTTAAAGGGGCTGGGCATGTCCCGACGGTGACGCGCCCGCAGGAAATCGCGGATGTTATCAATCGCTATTTTGAGGCGTAACGCTTGCATAATGTAACAAGAGAATAGTTATGGATGGGGATGATGAATACCTATATAGTCCTTCTGCGTGGGATCAATGTCGGCGGCAAAAATAAAGTTCCGATGGCGGACTTGCGAAATTGCCTGGAAGAACTGGGATTTTCCAATGTTTCAACGTATATCGCCAGCGGTAATGTGATTTTAAAATCCGACAAACGCCCTGCTGAGATAAAAGCGCAGATTGAAAAGGCTCTACCCAAGAATTTTAAACTGGATAGCGACATCATCAAGGTATTGGTGTTATCTCGCAAGCAGTTCCAGGCCGTAGTAGATAACAAGCCAGCGGGTTTTGGTGAGCAGCCAGAGAAATATCACAGCGATGCAATCTTCCTGATGGATATTGATTTGACCGAGGTTATGCCTGCATTCAACCCCAGAGAGGGAGTTGACAAGGTATGGTCGGGGGATGGGGTGATCTACTCACAACGCCTCAGCGCTCAACGTACTAAAAGCCGACTGAGTAAAATTGCCGCAGCGCCAGCCTACAAATCCATGACCATCCGTAGTTGGAGTACCACAACAAAACTGCTGGAACTGCTGGAAAAAGCAGACACCGAATAACGATATGGGATGCAAGGGCGCACCGCCGTGCGCCCCTACGAAAACGGTTCGCGATAACCGAGTTATTTGCGGGACAGAGGAATTATCATGCCCAGGCCAACCGAACAAAGAGGGTTTGATAATGCAATTTAACGATTAAATACGGATAACGCGCCAACGTTTTCGTAGGGACACGATGTATCGTGTCCGAATGAGCGAGGTGTCCTAACTGCCAGGAACACCCACGTTTTGGCGAACATTTCGGTTTGCGAAGCCGGGCATGATGCATCATGCCCCTACAAAATCCGTACTCCGTATTAATTTGTGAAACGACATCATCAAACCCCTACGAAAGCGGTTATCCGTGTTTACTGACAAAACGGATTATTGCGCCCACCTCTTATCTCGTGATCTTCGTCGCCTAAACGTGTTGCAGAGAGCCGACCACAAATGTCTTGTTGAAAAATTCGACGCGCCCTGTCTTAAACGTAGCGATCTCTCCCAGCGACAACATGCCGTAGGGGATCAGCGTTGGGTCGGGCAGGGCGGTCAGCACCGCGTCCAGCTCCTTGCCGAAATCGTCTTCCAGATACAGCACGCGCGAGATGCAATCGACGATCAGCGTATGTTGTCCGCCGGGTGAATCCTTCATCGCCTCGCTGGTGGCTAATTTGGCATTATCGACAAGGCTTTGTTTGTTGCCCTGGAGGACATAAATCATCGAGCCTTCGGGAACTTCGCCAACGCAGACCAGTCCGCCGTCATCGGTAAACGTGATTGGATCGCGCACAATGTAATCCATGCCCGTATGGTAGATGCCCAGTGGATATTCTTTGGAAATGGAGAAGAAATTCTCTTTGGTGAGGGTATGCCCGGTTTTCTGTTTAATAAGCTGGCTATAAATCTGGAAAGTCTTCAGATTGTTCATCTGATTTACGACGGTTCCTTTCGTTGAGCTGGCAACGAATGGGCCACGCAAGCGCTGCCACCCATGCCGAACCCCCAAAGAGGTGGTCGCTTTCACCCAGATGATGAGCGCAGCATCCTGATAAACGCCGTCGTTATCGAATACGCAGGGCTTTTGCTGAAAACTGAGCGATCCCGCGCCACCGCCGATGTAGCGGACACCGTTTCCCAACTGCGCAAATAAGCGTTCCAGAAATAAGGCCGCAAATTTTGTGAGGCCATCAACCAGCACCAGCGCCGTATATTGCGGATCACCGGAAAAAGTCGGCAGGTGGTCGAGCATGAAATTGCGCGTGTCCAGCCCCTTGACGACGCTGGGTCGAGCCGCTATTGGCAGTACATCGGCGACAACACCCGCTTCGTAGCGCTGATCGCCATAAATGACGCCCGTAAAAACACCGCCAGTAACCGGAATTTTTTGCTGGTTGAGCGCCGCCAGGAGATCTTGAATATCAAATGTGGAATGCTCGCCGATGAGCAAGAGGACGGTTTCGTTCTCTTGCCGGGGTAGTTTCTGGATTTGCTGGACTAGCGTGGATACAGCCGCATCCTGCAAATAAACCGCGTGTGACATTAAGTGCTCCCGTTGGTGTGAAAAACTATACCTCTTTACGATAACACAAATTACTATAAATTAAGGTTGAGGTAGCAATAATTGGGGCGAAACAGGGCATTTCACAAATAAATCATAAATCGTTGGGGTCGAGAGGAGGCGATTGGAGTCGGTTTCTTGCGGAGGAACAACGTTTGTGACCGATACGCATTATTCAACCGATCAGCGTTATGATTAAATATCCATCCTAAAAATCGGTATTTCCGGTAGGGGCGGCAATATATTGCGCCCCTACATCGAAAAATCGTCAAAAACGAACCGATCAGGGTAGCGTGTTACCTGCCGCCAGATAGATTTCGTACCATTCGTGGCGAGTGAGCGTGATGTCAGACGCTTTGCAAAGGTCTTTCAAACGCTGGGGGTTGGTCGTGCCGACGATAGGCTGCATGTGCGCCGGATGACGCAGAATCCAGGCAATCGCGATGGCGGTATTGGTCACACCTTTGGCGGCAGCTAACTCGTCGATTTTCGCATTGAGTTCCGGGAATTTCTCGTTATCCAGGAATACACCCTCAAAAAAGCCATACTGGAAGGGCGACCAGGGCTGAACGGTGATGTCGTTGAGGCGGCAGTAATCCAGAATGCTGCCATCGCGGTTGATGGAAGCATCAATTTCCATGTTGACGTTAATTCCCGCGTCGATCATGCCCGTGTTGGTAATGCTGAACTGAAGCTGGTTGAAGACGATGGGCTGCTTCACGAATTTCTTCAGCAGTTCAATCTGCATCGGGTTTTGATTGCTCACGCCGAAATAGTTGACCTTGCCGCTGTCCTGTAAAATCGTGAATGCCTCGGCAACTTCCTCTGGCTCGACCAGCGCATCGGGGCGGTGCAGCAGCAGCACATCGACATAATCGGTTTGCAGGCGCTTCAGACTGCCATCGACAGCTTCCAGAATATGCTCTTTGGAGAAATCGAACGCACCTTTACGGATGCCGCACTTGGTCTGGAGGATCATTTGTTCGCGCAGGCTGGCGTTCATGCCTAGCGCCTCGGCAAATTTCGCTTCGGATTGCCCACCGCCGTAAATATCGGCATGGTCAAAAAAATTCACGCCTTCGTCCAGCGCGGTGTGGATCAGAGTGGAGATGTCATCATTCGCCATCTGCGAAATCCGCATACAGCCCAGCGAAATTTCGGATGCGTCGAGGTTGCAGTTTACAAGTTTGACACTTTTCATTTCAAAACCTTTGATTCTATTGAGGGTAACGTGCTGATTGTAGCAGGTTATCTTTTTGGGGTAACTCTGCTGATTGTAATAGGTCATGACAAACGTAGCAATCACCAGCGTGAAAGCAGCGTGTGGCATGTGATCCGGCAAAATTTCATCCTGACTGAAATGCCCGCGCGGTGTATGATTGCAGCCAGATAACGTATTTTTTACGATAAAGAGATCACCATGACATCTTCAAAAATCCGACTTCCAGACACTTTTCCGCAGAGCGATTACACGCCCTTCGGCTATCTCGATAACCCCGCGCACAGCGCCGTGATGAACCCCAGCGGCGTGATCCGCACCGTGCCGCCGCTCGGATTCGGTTGGTGGGCGCGGGCGATGCCCTGGCCGTATGGCATGGGCGACGAACGTCCGGTGAGCTATCTTTCATTTTTGCATTTGAGTGTGAATATAACCTCACCCCCAGCCCCTCGCGTTGCAATCGAACCTCTCCCCTCAGCCCCTCCCCTTGCAAGGGGAGGGGAGTCAGGGGAGGGGTTTGTTTTCCACACGGCTAATGATTTTGCCGCGTCGGGCGTGAATCTCGTCTCAAACTATCACACGAAAACGATGATGAGCTACGATTGGGCGCATAGTGGCTTAGATTTCAGCGCGAAATATTTCCTCGCCAACGAAAACGCGCTGGTGTGCGTGTTGGAGATCGAGAATCGCGGGGATGCGCAAAATGTCACGATCCACGCCACGCACATTTACGGCTATCCGGGGCATATGTATTGGGGTCGCGACGGCGTGACATCACGTGTCTTTAACTCCCCCTCTCTGAATTCGGAGAGGGGGGCGGGGGGTGAGGTCGCCATCAGCAAGGTGTGGGCATATGGCGATGTGTTCGCGCTGGGGGCGGATCGAAAAAGCACGGCCTACAAAGCCACGTCGAGCGTTGATGAGTGGAACGGCTGGATTCGCGGCAACGATTTGTCATCGAATGACGGCGCGTTGGTGCGCTTCCACGAGACGCAAGACCCGATCTACAGCGTCATGAGTTACCCGCTGGACATCCCGGCAGGGGAGTCAGTTTCGCTGGTGCTGTGTCTGGCGCGTGGGACGAACGAGCCGTACACGCTGCGTCAATTCCACGAAAGCGTCAAATCCGCGCCCGCCGAGGCCGCGAAACAACTCGCCGCTGACGAGGCCTTTTACGCCAACGCGCCCGTTTTGACGGGAGATTGGCCGGATAAGTGGAAACACGGCTGGATTTACGATCTGGAAACCATCCGCATGACGATCCGCCCGCCACTGGGCATCTTTAAGCATCATTGGGACGCGATGCAGATTCACACGCCGCGTTCGGTGCTGGGCGAGATGAGTTTGGACGCGCTGTGCCTAAGCTACGCCGACATTGAACTGGCGAAAGAAGTGATTTACGGCACATTTGCCGACGCGCCCGTGCCGAATATCCCGTGTGTGCGCGAGGACGGCAGCATGAATATGATCGGCGAAAGCGGCGCGGAATGTGGCACAGCGCCGACCTGGGGTTTTCCATTTCTGGTGATCCAGTCGATTTATCAGCGTGACCGCGACGACCATTGGATACGCAATTTATATCCGCATCTCAAGGCGTTCATCGAGTGGTGGCTGGCCTACCGCACCGATTCCGAGGGCTGGTTTCATGCCAATAATAGCTGGGAATCCGGGCAGGACGGCAGCAAACGCTTTTTGCATGGTGGCGCACAGGAAGGCACCCCCGCCGATTTTGTCCGCACCGTTGATATTGAAGCGGGGCTGGCGCAGGGCATGTTGACGATGGTCGATTACGCCAGAATCGCGGGCTACGAGCGCGATGTCGAAATGTGGCGCGAACTGGCGGAAGATCGCATCAACCGGACGCGCAGTATGTACGTCGATGGCTGGTTCCGCGATTGGGACGGGCGCGAAAATAAGCCGTTTATGCTCGACGATTACTACGACGTGATGATGCTCGCGCCGCTGGCGGTGGGTGTCGCCACGCCGGAGCAGGTCGAAGGCGTGAAGTCAAAATTCGCGATTTTCCGCGATAATCCGCAGCATTGGTTGGAATGGCCTTCGTTCTGGCAGCCATTTTCCGAGGCAGCCTGGAAAGCTGGTCTGCGTACATTCGTCGCCGAAGAACTGGTTAAAGTCGGCGAACGCATTTATGGTCGAACCGATGCCCGCGAAATTTCAGGCGTCAGTGAACGCTACCCGGATCGCCTGCCCGCGACGTACAACTATCGAATCCCCGGCGTTTCGAGCGAGTTCTGGCCTGTGAAGCTGGACGGGCATCCGATTTTGAACGGCTGCGAAAATTACGGCTGGGGCGCGACTTTTCCGACGCTGGTGATTCGGAATATTGTCGGATTCCGCGAGAGCGAAAATGGCTTCATCCTCGCGCCTGCACTGCCGGATGTGTTGTTTGAGGCGGGCAAAACCTATGGCATCACCAATCTGCGCTGGCGGGATGTGCGGGCGGCTGTGGAATATACGCCGCACCCCACCCCTTCGCCCCTCTCCTTGCAAGGAGAGGGGATGGGGGAGAGGTCAAAAATCTCTGTTCGACTCAATCTCCGCCTGGAATCGCCGCGCACCGTGACGATCACGGACGAGGCCGGAAATGTCGTCTCGGAAGGGCAGGGGATGGCTGTCGAATTGACGTTCGAGGGCGAAAACGGCGGGGTGTACAACGTGCGTTTCGAATCGTAAACGCCGCAGTTACAGAGCTGGCAGGTCTTCACACGCGCCGTTTTCAGTCACGAGGTCGCTACGTACCCAGCTTTCGTCAGCCAGCTTCCACCAGTCGCCGCGCTGCCCAATCGTTCGCACGGTACGATAAGCGTTCAATTGTCCGGCAAGGGCGTTCTCTGTTCCCGGCCCGGCACGCCGGTTGACGACTGCGCTGGATGAGACGCTGCACGGCATGGCGAAGTCTGGCGCAAAACGGAGTTCCTGGAAGGCGTTGACGGTCAGGCTTCCGTCAAATACTTTGTAGCCGAACCACCAGGAATTCCCGTCCCAACCATCGCCAGCGGGGATGATTTCGGCATTCAGGACATAATCCGTGAGGCTGTCGCGCTCCCACACCTGGATATAGAAGCGCTGCCTGTCAGCCAGCCGCAGCAGCAGGTAGTACCAGGTGTCCGGTCTCAACTGCGCACTCTGATAGGTGGCTTTTTGTGCGCCGCGTGCGCCAGCGGATGTATAAATTTGCCAGGTGTCGCCGCCGTAAGCGGTAAAATGCCAATTTCGGTAGCTGGGATCGCTGTAATCGCCATAATCCAAAAATAACTCAATCGTGCCGGTCTGGTACTGAAAGAGCTGTAAAACGCCTTCATTAACCGTGATGTCGGGGCGTGTGACAGCCGTTTGCCAACTCCGGCGGCCTTCGAGAATCATCTGCCCGGCATTGACCTGCGGCGGTTCGCTCCAGATTGTCCAGTCATCGCTCAGGCGGCTGCCGCCAAAATCATCGCTGAATGTGACCTCAACCGCGCCGCCGATCATGAGTGAGCGATCATCCTGCGCCGACGCGCGTGGGATGACTGAGGCCGCAGCCAGGAATATCGCCCCCAATAGCCTTGAAATTCGCATTACCTGACTTCCTTCTGCACCACGTAAAAATCGTTCGGCGGCGAGAACAAACCGTAGATGACCCCGCCGGATTCCATCGCCGAAAACACCGGGATCAGCACGATCTGAAGCATCAACAGCGCGACAAATTTCAGATTGCCCAACTGTTGGCGGTCATAGGTGGCAAAAAAACCGATCAGATAGAGGGTGACATAATAGAGAAATGAGACTCCGCCGCAGATCGCTAACCAGACCGGGGTATCGGTGGGAAAGAGAAAATTCACATATACCATCGCCAGACAAAGCCAGCTAACCGACCACATGGACATGAACGTCCCCAATACCAGACGATTTTTCAGCGGCACCGCAGGCGAAAGCGCACACAGCCACAAGCCGCCAAACCATCGCCTGCGCTGCTTAATGAAGTCCATGATTGAAAATGGCGACTGCTCATACATGAATGTGTGAATAAACTGGAATTTGACATCCATCGCCTGTGCCACCAGTGCGAAGAAGGCATCCTCGGTGATGCTGCTTTCCGAACCGTGATCGAAGCCGATCTGTTTTTCTATCGCGTTGTTAATGACGACGAATGAGCCGTGCATCCCGAACCATGCCTTGCCATGCTCGAATTGCAGCCGGAAGCGCCCATAATCATCGCCCACGCGGATCGAGTCGCCCATGGTGGTGAGCCAGTTCATGATCTGCTTTTTTCCGTACAGAATCACGCCTTGTCCGATAGCAGGGTGTCCAGATTTGCGGCGATTCTGGGTGGCGACGAAGGCGTGAATGGCACGGACGGTGTCGGCGTCGAAACGTGTCTCTTCATCGAGGTGGATGATCCAGTCCCGATCCCGCGCTGTCGAGTGTGATAGGGCATAGTGCAGGGCGCGGCCCTTGAAACGTGTCCGATTGGGCGTCGCATAATCCTGCGGGACAACAATGACCGATGTGTTGTGCTCGTCGATAGTTAATTGGTTATCGCTGACGACTTCGATCAGCCATTGGTCATCGCGCAAAACAGACTCGAGTGTATGGCGGGCAATGGCCGCGCTTTCTGCCACGAGTTTGGGATTTTTTCCGCGCGTCACGATGCGAATTACCAACCGGACACCCGGCAGGGGAGTGATCGACGGTGACGACGCGCGAAGAATGACCGGGTAGCGCACAAACGAATAAAAATTGATGATGGCATAAGGCAGTGGCACGAGCCACAGCAGCTTTAGGCTGTTGAAAATCGTTTGCACCCAATCCGATTTGGCGCTTTGAAAAAAGACTTCCGAGAAATAATAGCCATAGCCGATGCCAACCAGAGTCGCTGCCAGCAAGAGTGCATAATAACGCGCCAGCCGCCATGAAAGACGTGAGAAATGCAGGGGACGGGGTAGTGCTCGTGGGGTGGAGACTATACGTTGCGAGATGTTCGATGCTCCAGTGTGCAGTGTAGGCGATGTGGGTAACGATGAACTTATCACACCTGTTTATCTCAGTTTACATGTAGCAGAGGTTTCGTAATATAAAGAAATATGAATTTCAAATTTGTTATGGTTAGAAGTTGGTTTGGGGATTTTGCAGCCAGAATCCGCTATAATTTCCGCACATGTGTGGCGAGGATTTGCCGATGGTCGTTCAGATTTTCGCGCCTGTACAAACTGTGCCAATGCTCGACATCAACGTTACGCTCAATAGCAGCAGGGTAATCTTTACACTCGAGGTAAAGATATTTGGTGATTAATCGTGCAGCGTATTTTACTCCCCTTCCCCATTGCAATGGGGAAGGGGTTGGGGGATGGGGATAAATATGGCTGACGACAAAGATCAACCAACAAAAGCACCTTCCGATCAATTCGGTTGGGCGCACACCTATGCGACAGGTGGTGTTTACGAGAAAATCAAGCCTCTGGCACGACAGATGCGCCATGAACCAACTCCAGCGGAACAAGTGCTCTGGAAGCGGATTCGCAAGAATCAAGTTGCGGGGTATAAATTCCGCAGGCAGCATATGATTGATCGATTTATAGGCGATTTTTTCTGCCCGCAAGCGCGATTGATTATCGAAGTCGATGGCGCAATCCACGATTACACAGTGGAAGAAGATGCAGCGCGTCAAGAATTTTTGGAGAGTTTGGGGCTGCGCGTACTTCGATTTAGCAATGCGGACGTGCTGCAAAATATTGAAGGCGTTCTGAAAGTGATAGGCGAAGTGCTGCATAACCCAATCCCCACCCCTAACCCCTCCCCAACGCATTGGGGAGGGGAATCAGACACAGATGCGACAGATTAGCGAAAGTAATCTGCAAAATTGCGCACATAAATGTACCGTTAAAGGACAGACTATTTTGAAAACCCTTTCGATCCCCAATTCTGACATCACAACGTCGCAGATTTGCTTGGGCTGCGGCCCAATCGGCAGCGATCTGGATCGCGCGGCCTCGTTCGCGCTGCTGGATGCCTTTTACGTGCGCGGCGGGCGCTTTCTGGATACCGCCCACGTCTATGCCGACTGGATTCCCGGCACGAAAAGCCTGAGCGAAAAAATGCTCGGTCAATGGTTCGCTGCCAGCGGAAAACGCGACGAAATGGTCATCGCCACCAAAGGCGCACACCCGCCGCTGAAAGATTTGCACCAATCGCGCATGTCGCCAGCGGACATCCATACTGACGTGACCGAAAGCCTCGAATATCTGCAAACCGACAGAATCGACCTGTATTGGCTGCACCGCGACGCGACGAAATATCCGGTGAGCGAAATTATCGACGCGCTCAACGAACACGTCCGAGCGGGGCGACTGCGCTACCTCGGCTGTTCGAATTGGCACATCAGCCGGATTCGCGAAGCCAACGCCTATGCCACCGCGAATGGCTTGCAGGGTTTTGTCGCCAACCAGCCGATGTGGAGTCTCGCCGTGCCGGATTTGAAAAATTGGCCGGATCAAACGCTGACCACAATGGATGCCGAAGGTGTGAAGTTCCATAGCGAAACGCAGGTCGCCGCGATCCCGTATTCGTCGCAGGCACATGGCTATTACACCAAGCTCGACACGGGCAGAAAGCTCGGCGACGGCACGCGGAAACTTTATGACAACCCGACGAGCCGGGCGCGTTTGCCGAAAGCGCAGGAACTCGCGAAAAAATACGATGTTGGCGTGACCGAAATCGCTCTGGCATACCTGATGGCACACCCGTTCCCGGTGTTCCCGATTGTCGGCTGCAAGACGATTGCCCAGCTTGACGACAGTCTGAAAGCGCTTAACGTGACGCTGACAGCGGATGACGTGGCGTATCTGGACGCGGGTTGACGTAAAATAGGGTGAGCGAAAGGATAAAACCTTGACTACCGTTGCGAATATGACGCTTGACGAGCTGAAACAATTAATTGACGAAGCAGTTGATCGGCGCTTGAAGGAACTCTTTGGCGAATTTGAGATTGACGAGGATGAATTTTTCGCCGATGAAGAACCGGATACACGCACACTGGAAGAAGTCTATGAGTCGATTGAACGTAACCGCTGGACACCACCACCCGGCGCAAAATCCTCTTTAGAGCTTTTGCGCGAAGATCGTGACAGCTAATGACGACTTATGTGGTTGATGCCAGTGTAGTGATTGAATATCTAGTTACCGGCTCATACACAGCGAATGCTCAAAGACTATTTGCCCAAGCAGGAAATCAGAATAAGTTCATCGTTCCCGAATTTTGCTTGCTGGAATGTACCAATGTTCTGTGGAAGCAAGTTCGTTTTCAAGGGATGAGTCAGGCACAAGCCGGAATCCTCTTGCGAGATTTACGCGCCTTACCTCTCAAGCGAGTCCCGACGAAGGCGGCATTGAACATAGCGTTAAATATCGGCCTCAAGCACCAATTGGCGATCTACGATTCAGCCTATATCGCGCTGGCACTTCGTTCGCGCTTTTCACTTATTACGATTGACCAGCTACAAACACGAGCAGCGGCATCCGAAGGCGTTACACTGAAACCGATTACCGATTTCAAATAGGCCGACGTGATGCTGACGGCGTATCTGGACGCGAGTTAAGCCGAATGTCGTGTCCAGGGCATGACATCACGCACTAAGGCGGCACACTGCTCCCTGCTAAACTATATTCAAGGTTTTGAATATGGAGCAGGAACATGGTACAGCCTTACGCCTCTCTCGCCGAACTTTTTAAAGGGCTGGCACATCCCACCCGACTGCAAATTCTGGATTTGCTGCGTCAAGGTGAGGTATGTGTTTGCCATATCGAAGCAGCATTGAACAAGCGCCAGGCGTATGTTTCGCAGCAGTTGATGACCCTACGCGAATCTGGATTGGTCGAGAGCCGCCGTGATGGTCTACAGGTGTACTATCGCCTCGCGAATCCCCAAATTGATGACCTGCTGAACCTCACACTTGGGACGACCCTACAGACGAACATTGAATCTATCGACGGCTGTCCGTGTCCCAGCTGCTCGGTCATTTCACCCGCACAAATTCGATAAAGGAAATTTCCCCATGTTGAACATCAAAATTCTTGGTTCTGGCTGCGCGAACTGCAAACGCCTTGAGACGGAAACGCGCGCCGCGCTGGATGCGGCGGGCATCGCCTACGATCTGGAAAAAGTGACTGATTATGCCGATATTATGGCTTATGGTGTGATGAGCACCCCGGCGCTGGTCGTTAACGAGAAGGTCGTCTCCAGTGGGCGGATTCTGGCGCGATCAAAGATTGTCGAACTGGCGCGTGAGGTCGAAGGCACCGCGCTATAACGCGTTTGAAGATCGTGCGCAGGCAGGGTTTTTATTGGCCTGCTGACATTCAATTTTTCGAATATAGGAGACACATGATGCAAATCGGTGATCTGCTCCTTCATCTGCTTCGGGCAGGTTGGCTTGGGCTGCTGGATTATATGGCGGCGCATGTCCTCCTGTGCCTTGTACCTGCATTCTTTATCGCGGGCTATCTCTCGCTCGTCCCCAAAGAAACGATTACGCATTATCTGGGGCCAAAAACACCAAAATGGATCAGCTATCCGGCTTCAGCCATCGGCGGATTTGTACTGGCAGTTTGTTCCTGTACAATCCTGCCGCTGTTCGCGGGAATCTGGAAGCGCGGGGCAGGGCTTGGCCCAGCGATCACCTTTCTGTTTGTTGGCCCGGCGGTGAATATTCTCGCGATCAGTTACACAGGCGCGGCGCTTGGCGGGGATATCGCGCTCGCTCGGCTTGTGTTAGCCATTGTGTTCGGCATCGGTATTGGCATGATTATGGCCGCACTTTTCGGACAGCCAGAAAATCAACCCGCACCTGCGGAGATGTTCGAGCAAAAATCGGGGATGCGCCCTGTATTGTGGGTGTTATTCGGTCTGCTGCTGGCTATTCTGATCGCCGGTACGCTTCAGATCGACCTGCTCATCGGCACGCTGTTTTCCGTCACGCTTCCCATCGAACTAACCGGCGGATTGCAGAATAACCTGGATGCGCTCCACCTGACCTTGCAAGGCGCGGTTCTGATTGCGCTTCTGGTCATAATTGCGCCGATTGCCTGGAAAGGATTGAACGATGTCGTGAACGGCTTTAATCGCTGGACATGGACATCGCTGGGGCTGGTCGCCGCTACACTGCTGATCGCCGCGCCGACAACCGCCACAGGCAGCCTGATTATCAATATCACAGGGCGTTTGATCGCAGAAGTTGTCCTGTTATCCAGCATCGCTTATGTCGCGGCACGTTATCTGACCCGTGAGGAACTCGCCGATTGGCTGTATGAAACCTGGCGTTTTGTCAAGCAGATTTTCCCCTTGCTGATTGTCGGCGTTTTCATCGCTGGAATGGTGCGTTCGATTGTACCGGAAGACTGGATTCGAGCGCTGGCGGGTGAAAATACGATCTGGGCAAACGCGCTCGGTGTGTTATTCGGTGTGTTCATGTATTTCCCGACGCTGGTCGAAGTACCGATTGCGCGTATGTTTCTCGATCTGGGGATGCACAAAGGGCCGCTGCTGGCATACTTGTTGGCTGACCCTGAACTCAGTATCCAAAGCATTCTCGTCACCAGCAAAATCATGGGGCGCAAAAAGACTGTCACCTATGTCAGCCTTGTGGCGATATTTAGCACCCTTGCTGGTTATCTGTTCGGCGTGTTTCTGACATCGGTTTGATGAAAAAGACAAGCAAAAGATAAGCATGGCATTTCTGGTGGTTAGGCGGGTGATCTGCTTGCATAAAAACAGCGTGACTGCGGTTGCCAGGGTTTATCCGGTTTGCGCTATAATAATCGAATAAAAATGTGGAGTATTAGGCTATGCTTATCCATTTGCCTGAAACCGAGCGCGAACGCATTGAAGCGCTGGCGCATGAACGTGGCTATGACAGCGCCGCCGATTACGTGCTAGCACTGATCGAAGAGGATCAGTTTGCGGGCGTGATTACCAGCGATAATATCCCCCAGGAACTGCGTGATATTCTGGAAACAACGCCACCCGAAGAGGTGATTGCCAAAATTGAGGCACTCAATCCGCCCTGGAAAAAGGACTTGCTTCCCTGGCGAGTGGTTCAACCCGGTCAGTCGATTCCCTGGCAGGCGGTATATGTCCTTGTCAAGCAGCCGATGACACCCGCAGTTGAAGAATGGGCGCGGCGCAAACTTATCAAGCTAGGTTTGATGGAAGATGCTTAGGGATGTTGTCGAAGAACCTCATTTCACAGAGGAATTTGATTTACTGCGAAAATCGTATGCTGAAATGGACACCGTTCATGCCGCCATCACGTTTGCGCTTGCCTCTGATCCTCGCATCGGAGACATCCTGAAGAGTTTTCCACATCCTACTATTCGCGTTCTCCAAACCACCCCGACAGATGATGTACCTCTTTTCCTTGTGCTCTACCGGTACACCGACAAGCTGGTGATCCTGCTCGGCATTGACCGGCTTTGAGTAGACGAGAAAGGTTCATATGGCGCTCTATTTTGAGGAACATCACGGCCAACAGCCGCAAACGCTGGTATTGATACACGGCGGCGGCCTGAGCAGCAAGCAGTGGAAGCCTCAAATTGAGTGCTTATCGGATTTCCATTTGCTGATTCCAGATTTGCCGGAGCAGGGTAAGACGGGCGGCGAATTTGAATTGCTCGATGCGGCGCGACAGGTCGCTGGGTTGATCGAGACACACGCGCACGGCGGCAAAGCCCATGTCGTCGGGCTGTCGTTGGGCGGCGCGGTGGTGCTGGCGCTGCTGCATTCGTATCCGGCGCATATCGATACGGCGCTGGTGACAGGGACATCCGGCAAATTGAGCAAAACGCTCGGTCAGGTGATGGTTTGGAGCGCGTCGATCAGCCGCCTTTTTAGCGCGAAATGGCTGACAAATGCCAGCATCAAATCCTTTGGCATCGAACATTATCGCGATCTGGTTTATGACGACCTGCTGCATGCCACCGATCCCGGATTGAACAGGCGCATCGCACAGGCGCTTGTGGCACTGGAACTGCCGCTGAAAAATACGATTCCGCTGCTGGTGCTGGTCGGCGAAAAAGAAACCAGCGTCGCAAAGCAGGCCGCGCGTAAGATTTTCCACGATATTCCCAATGCCAAAGCCGCCATCGTGCCGGGGGTAGGGCATGTCTGGAATCTCCAGAAGCCGGATTTATTCTGCGAGGTCGTGAAAATGTGGGCGCTGCAACAAAAAGTGAGTGAAAAGTTGCAGCCGATGACCAGGTAAATTACCCAAAACCTGTCCCCTGCGCCTGGATTTTCTCAACATGTGCTATAGTAATCGGAATAGTAAAATTATTTCAACCTAACTAGCTAGCACCCATGACCACTAATGGACATGCAAACGGCAGCAAGGCGATGACGGGTCTTGCTCATTCGACCCATGCAGTCACTAATCACGCTCAAATTTCGCGTTCGCAGGAAGCCGCATTTATCGGCAGAATGGGCGAGCTGGCTCAAATCGAGCGCTATTTTCAGAATCCTGAGTGCCGCCTCGTCAATCTGGTCGGACTCGGCGGAGTGGGCAAAACACGCATCGCCTGGGAAGCCGCCGCGCGACTCGCCGAAAAATTCCCACACGGCGTCTATTTTGTTCCGTTGGCCGCCATCACCAACCCCGATTTGCTTGTTCCCACCATTGCCGCCGCGCTTGGTTACAGCTTCCAGGGGAGCGAACCGCCACAAACGCAGATTATCAACTTTTTGCGCAGCCGCCAATTTCTGCTGATTCTCGACAATTTTGAACATCTCATCACAGGCGGCACGGATTTGCTGGTTGATATTTTGCAGGCTGCGCCCGATGTACGCTTGCTCATCACCTCACGCGAACGAATCAATCTGCGCGAGGAGTGGGTGATCGATATACATGGTCTGGACTACCCGGCGAACGAAACGGATGCCGAAAACTTCAGCGCTGTCCAGTTATTTGTGCAGAACGCACGTCAGTTGAAAGCCGATTTTCAGCTTACTAATGCCAACCGGGCAGACGTAATTCGCATCTGCCGACTGGTAGAGGGCTTGCCGCTGGGGATTGAACTGGCGGCGGCCTGGGTGCGAGCGCTGTCATGCCGTGCCATCGGCGATGAGATCGCGCACAATCTCGATTTTCTGACGACCAATCTGCGCAATATGCCGGAAAAACACCGGAGTATGCGGGCCGTTTTTGCGCGTTCCTATGACCTGCTGTCTGCCGATCAGCAGAAAGTGTTCAACAAATTATCGGTATTTCGGGGCGGTTTTCAGCGCGAGGCGGCGGTGGTTATCGCAGGGGCTTCGCTCACAACTCTGGTCGAACTGGTGGATAAATCGCTGCTGTCGATTGACGTGCAAGGGCGCTACAGCATCCACGAACTTATGCGACAGTACGGCGATGAACAGCTTGAAGCAGCAGGCGAGCGCAGCGCGACCCACCATGCTCACAGCGCGTATTATGCCGATTTTCTCGATCAGCGTGTCGATGATCTGAAGGGACGCAGGCAGATTGCGGCAATCGATGAGATCAGCCTCGACTTTGAGAACATCCGAACGGCATGGCATTGGGCAGTTATGCACAAGCACACGGAAATGATTGCAATGATGCTGGAGGGGTTGTGGGTGTTTGCTGAAATCCGCAATCGCAGGCATGAAGGTCAGGCGTTATTCCAGATCGCTGCGCAGCAGTTTGCACCCCAGCAGGGAGAAGAATCCCAGCGGCTGTGGGGTCGGCTGCTGGCGCGGACTGGCATAGGCACGGAAAATTACGCCCAGCTTGAAACCGCGCTACAGATTGCCCAACGGCACGAGGACACTGGTGAGATCGCTTTTTGCCTTCATCAGCTTGGCTGGGCAAATTATGAGCTGGGGAATTTTCGTAAAGCGCGCGAGTTGACGGAAGAATCCCTCGCGATTTATCGAAAACTCGATGATCTGTTTGTTATCGCTGGAGTATTATTCTCGCTCCAGAATTTTAGCTACTATGGAACATTTGAGGATGTTTGGCGATTCGGCAGCGAGGCTTTGCGTCTCAGGCGGGCGATTAATGATCGTGTTGGGATAGCCTGGTCTATGTCTGCCGCAGCCTACAGCGAAGTGCGGGTAGGACACTTTGCAGAGGCAGAACAGTTATGGCTTGAACGTGTCAGCCTGGGCTATGAAACTGGCAATGTAAATTTAGTGGCTCTTGGCAACGCTCATGCCAGCTACTCAACCTACTTCATCCAGGGTGATTTTGCCAGAGCCAGATCCACAGCCGAAGAAGCTCTGAAAATCGCAAATACACTCTATCAATCCAACGCTATTGGATGGTCACTTGCATCGCTTAGCCTGGTCGCCAGCATGGATGAGCGCTATCAGGAAGGCGTGAGATTTTCTCAACAAGCAGTCGCAGCCAGGAGTAATGCCTGGGCTGTCGATCTCGCATATTGGGGCTTATCAATTGCTGCCTGCGGGCTGGGCGATTATGAGACAGTCAACGACGCCTTCTCAGTTGGCTCAAAATACATGATGGATATTCTTGGGCTGGTCGGCACACTCTCGTGTCTGCCAATCGCCGCGATACTGCTCCACCAAAAGGGCGATTCTGACCGCGCAGTTAAGTGGCTGGCTTTAGCATTGACCCATCCAATACTGGCCTCAGGATGGGTACACAAATGGTCGCTGCTGGTGCGCTTGCGCGCTGATTTGGAAAAGACGCTTGGCTCTCAGGCTTATGCGGCGGCCTGGGAGCGTGGCAAACTGCTGGACATTGAAGAAGTCGAAGCAGAATTACGGGCGCGTTTCGCCCCTAAAAATGAGTCTGAACAATCGCTCGAAGACCCGCTGACGGAGCGCGAATTGGACGTC
>JALHNB010000062.1:25465-39147 GCA_022843745.1 Anaerolineae bacterium
CAGACGGACTCTCAAATCAAGTTATCGCAGATAGACTCGTCATCTCGTTAGGTACGGTGAAGGCGCATACTAGCAACATTTACAGCAAGCTCGGCGTGAACAATCGCATTCAGGCCATTACGCAGGCGAAAAAACTCGGCTTGTTGTAAATCCTCGAAAAATAAACCCCTAAATAAACTTTCGGTTGATGACTCCCAACCGGGTTGCTCGGTAGCATGAAAGAGTCTGGCATATACACAAATAATTGGTTATAGGAGACTTGCTCATGCTTTACGGTAATCGAAAAAGATGGCTTTCTACAATCGTTTTTATTGCACTTTTTAGCTTTTGTTTAGGGGTATCGGCACAATCGGATTCCGGTGATGGAACGTGGCAGACCTGGGTGCTGGAATCCAGCGATCAATTCCGGCTGGATGCGCCGCCGGATGACGCAGCGACAACGGAAGAAATCACTCAGTTGATGACGATGGTCGCCGAGCGCGATGACGCTGCCTTGCAACAGATCGCCTATTGGAACGCTGGTGCACCTTCCTATCGCTGGAATCAGATTGCCATTGACCAACTGCTGGTGGGGGCTACCCCGCACAATATCGCGGCGCGCGATCTGGCGTTGATGCATGTCGCCATTTATGACGCGACGATTGCCGCCTGGGATAGCAAATACACCTACAATCGTCTCCGTCCAAGTGAAGTCGCATCCGATTTAGAAACCGTGATTCCCAATCCACCCAGCCCATCCTATCCATCGGAATATGCGGTTACTGCTGGTGCTGCCTCTGCGGTTCTGGCATGGCTTTTTCCTGACAGTGCGCAGGCATTCCAGGACAAAGCTCAGGAAGCTGTCAATTCGCGCTTGCTTGCAGGAGTCGAATATCCCAGTGATGTCGAAGCCGGGCTAGAACTGGGACGACAAGTAGCCGAACTCATCATCGAGCGTGGTAAAGCGGATGGTTCGGATGCCGCGTGGACAGGCAGCATTCCCACCGAAGCGGGCCACTGGACAGGCGAAAACCCGGTCTTTCCTACGGCTGGAACGTGGCAGACCTGGGTGCTGGAGTCGCCCGATCAATTCCGTCCTGGGCCACCGCCTGCCTACGACTCCGAGCAGATGGCTGCCGAAATGGCTGAAGTGAAAAATTTTGAACGCACGCCGGTTACGAATTCGATTGCAATGTTCTGGGAATATGGTGCGGGTGGACGCCGCAACTACTGGTTCTGGAACGATATCGCCAATCGTTTAATTTCGGAAGCCCGGTTGGATGATGATGCCCCGGCAGCGGCGCGTGCCTATGCGCTGACAAACATCGCCAGCCACGATGCAACAGTCGCCTGCTGGGAGGCCAAATACACCTACTGGGCAATGCGTCCTTTCCAGGTTGACCCGGAATTCAAACCGCTGTTTACGACGCCAAATCATCCAAGTTATCCCTCGGCGCACTCGTGTATTTCGATGGCGACGGCAGTCGTGCTGGCAAACATATTTCCAGCGAACGCGGACAGCGTGATCGCATTGGCGCACGAGGCGGGAGAAGCCCGCATCTGGGGTGGCATTCACTTCCGCACTGATGTTGTCGCTGGCGAAGCGATAGGGCAGCAGGTCGCTGACGCGGTGCTGGCTCGTGGGATGGGCGATGGTTCGTAGTAATTTCTAAATCATATACATAAAATTTGCAGTCCCCAGAGCGTGAGCTGCATCAACAAGGCTCAGTGAGTGGTTCGCTGGGCTTTTTGTATTATCCGCGATCATGCACCGCGCCTGCTCTTGGGCTGGCAAATGGCGGCGTAATGCCGATGGTCGGTCTGGCCTGATAGGGCTGTTCCAACTGCTCAGTTTCCTCCGGCGACAGGCGAATATCGACGGACGCTGCCATATCATCGAGGTGATTCAGCTTCGATACGCCGACAATTGGCGCGGTAATGGCTGGTTTTGACAGCATCCACGCCAGCGCGATCTGAGCCGGTGTCGCGCCGTGCTGTTGGGCGACAGCCGCGACCCGCGCGACGATCTCCTTGTCCTGCGGCAGTTGATACCACTTAATAAGCCCATCGGATTCCGAGCGACTGGTCGTGTTGTCGAGCGTACCGCGTGCCAGCAAGCCCCGTGCCAGCGGCGACCAGGGAATCATGCCGATTCCTTCCGCCTCGCACAGCGGCATCATATCGCGTTCTTCTTCGCGGTAGAGCAGGTTGTAATGATTTTGCATCGAGGCGAAACGCGCCCATCCGTTGCGATCCGAAATGCCGAGCGCCCGCATAAATTCCCAGGCATAGGTCGAGCTTGCGCCGATATAGCGTACTTTTCCCTGCGTGACGAGCTGGTCGAGCGCCGCCAGTGTTTCCTCAATCGGCGTGTGGGCATCGAAGCGGTGAACCTGATACAAATCAATCGTCTCGATTCCCAGCCGCCGCAAGCTGTCTTCGCATCCCTGCTGGATATGCTTGCGCGAGAGGCCGCTCATATTGGGGCGATCCCCTGGCCCGAAATAGACTTTAGTGGCGATCACGACTTCATCGCGGCGGGCATATTCCTTCAGCCATTTGCCCGTGATAATTTCGCTGCTGCCGCCTGCGTAGGAATCCGCCGTGTCGAAAAAATTGATCCCCAGTTCAACTGCGCGGCGAAAGAAGGGCGCGGCGCTGGCCTCGTCCATCACCCAATCCCAACCCGGCAGCGTGTTATTGCCGAACCCCATACAGCCGAGGCAGATTCTTGAAACCTGTAAGCCAGTTTTGCCAAGATATGTGTATTGCATGTTGACCTCCATCCGTGTTTTGAGCATAGTCTACACCTTTGAGCGCGCTCGAAGTCAAGCAGGAGGTTTCATGCACCAAGCAATCGCATCAAAAATCTATCCCCACCCCAACCCCTCCCCATAGCAATAGGGAGGGGCTTAATACGAGTCTTACTCCACGCCCCCACGGAGTCGAGACGCGCAGCGGTTGAGGATTTGCAGTGTAATTAAGACTTCTCTACGTGCGATTGCCCCGTTTCATGCGCTTACGAAGTTGCGGCCTGCTGTGCCAGCGCGACCACCTCTGCCGCGCAGCCCCACGACAGCGTATAGCCGATCCCGGCGTGACCGTAATTATGGATGATCGTGCGCTTTTCATTGATGCGCTCGATTTCCAGCCGGACTTCGTGCCTGCCGGGGCGCAGTCCCACCGGAGTCGCCAGAATTTTCGCGCGCTTCAGCGAAGGTTCAACCGCCTCGCAGCGCCGCAAAACGTCCTCGGTGATGGCAGGGTCGGACTCGCGACTCCAATCGTGGGGCAGGGCGATGCCGCCTAAAATCACGCCGTCACTGCGCGGGAAAATATAGGTGAACGTATCGTTGTCCTCGTAGCCAACCGTGATCTGTGGCGCTTCGACGCGCACTGTCTGCCCGCGAATGGGATAGACCGCCGGGTCATTCGCTGTCTGCCGTGCGCCGACTCCTGCGCAATGGACGACCAGGCCATCATCGAGATCGGATAATTGACCAATTTCGCGCGGCTCGATTTTGCCGCCCAGCCGTTCGAACCACGATTGCAGGAAGCCCAGATAGCGCGGCGTTTCGATGATCGGCACAGTGACCTGGAAGCCGTTGTCGATGGAAGACCACGCCGGAATGTCATTCTTAAACCAGAGTTCGGCGGGGGGATAGAGCGCACGGAGTTCGGTTTCGCGCACGCCACTTTCAGGCATATTTCGCGCAAAATGTTGAAATTCCTTGAGCGATACCCGCGACCATTCACGTGCGCGGCCTGCGTCGATCCAGCCCCACCAGACCGCGCCCGCCGCCGCCGAAGTCGTCTGTAACGGCTGTTCGCGCGTGAAAATCGTCACGCCAAATCCGGCTTCCAGCAGGCGTATGCCGCTGGTCAGGCCCGATACACCCGCGCCGATCACTGTAATTTGCTGCATCAGAATTTTCTCCTGGTCAGATCAGCCTGTACCGCTGAGCTGTGGACTGCGCACCTGAATGAGTCTGTCTTTGACATTCACATTCCCGTTTTCATCGCCCTGCAAATACCAATCCCCGCTGGCGATCAGATCGACCCAGAAATCGCCACGCACCTTGAGGCCAGGCAGATTATCGCGTTCTGCCTGACGATCATGCAATTGTTTTCGGATTTCCGCCAGGCGCGTAATGACCGCTTTTTCCAGTGTCAGGTCTCCGGCGATGTTGGTACGCGAAGCTAACCCCAGTTCTTCCTCAGCTTGCATGATCAAGCTGTTGCGGGGGCCAAAATTGATGCCGATGTCGAAGATGAGCGCCTGTGCCAGCGGAGTCTGATAACCACGCGGGATGATACTCAATTCCTGAATGACATCCCAGTAGAGCTGCGTTGCCAATTCATCCTGCGCCGCCTGCATGATCGGGTCATTAGCCGCTTCGGTCAGCAGTTCCTTGAAGCGCTGGTCATCGCGCAGGGCTGAGTCATGATTTTGAACACGTTCCAGATAGCTATCGCGCAGTTCCACCGCAGCCGGGGTATCCGAACCGCTTGTATAGCGATCTATCAGCGTCCCCAGGTTATCGGATGCCAGCGTAAATGGAAAACGTCCATAGCTGACAATCCCGCTGTCATAATTCTGATATGAGCCGTAACCGTAGCCTTCAAATGCGGTTGTGATGTTGAACGCCGCGCTGCGTATCCGTTCCTGCTCCGTCCCCTGTGCGATAGCTGTGGACTGAGCCTGTAGGAAAATGGCCGTTGCTTGAGAATCGTCTGTGCTGACGGCGTTCGCGGTAGCCGCTAAATTCGGTGTAGCTGTGGCGGTGGGGATATTGGTAGATGTTGGGCTGCTGGTTGGCGTGGCGGTAGCTGTCGAAGTCGGTGCTTCGGTGGGGCGTGGTGTGTTGGTCAGCGCGTTGACCTCAAGCTGTGCCAATTGTGTTGCGGAATCTTCAGTTGCGATCAATGCGATCTGAGTACCTGTCGCTTCAGCCATCGCTGTCCCCGCCACGTCTACAGTCGGGCTTAGTGTAGGTGTCGGTTGGGGGGTTTCGCTTGCTGTCGGCGGCGGTAATGTTCGCGTTGGGGTTGGCACTTTGGCCGTTTCGCTTGCCTGTATATTGGCGATCAGGGTAGCCAGAATTTCGGTTGCGTTCGGCGAAGGTGTCGGTGTTCCATAAGCCATTACGAGTTCAGTCATCTTCAGATCAGTGGCGATCAGCGCGGCCTGGGTTTCGAAATTCGGTGTTGGCGTGGGTGGCAGCGGTCTATTGCCACGATCAATCAGATAAATTGCCCCGATCACGAGGATCATAACCAGCGCGGCAACCGCCACAATAAGCCCTGATCGGTTCGAACGGGGTGGGGAAGGTCGATGCGTATTTTCATCCTCATCCCGCGCCAGTGGCTCGACGGGCAGACCCGCGCGCTGGCGAATGGTACGCATCAATCGCTCGACACCCGCTTCTCGGTTTCGGGTCAGGTCGATATATTGAATACCCGCGATCTGTACGGGCATCCGCGTCGTTAGCGCCATGACCGGGATAATCGGCTTGCGGAGTTGTTGGGCATAATCAATCTCGCGCAGCACAAAACTGGCCGAGATGACATCCGTTTCTTCGCGGTTGACATCCGGCGAAACCAGCACCAGCATGGCATCGCAGCGGTCAATCTCGCGTTGAATCTGCGCCGCCCAACTGGAGGCTGGCTCCAGCGACTCGTCCATCCAGGCGGTAACGCCGGGTAGTGCCGCGATATTGGTACGCAATTGGAGCGCCAGATCACGCGAATCAATTTTTGCGTAGCTTATAAAAATGTGCATGGAGAAGCTCGCCGATGATTATGAACAGGCATCAACCATTATGTGCGAATTAGCGCGGGGTCGCAAGTTCAGCGGGCTATGGGGTGTGATCTGGGCGCAATCATCGTGTTTAACAAATTAAACCGGAATTCGGATTTCGTAGGGGCACACCGCCGTGTGTAGGGGCATGATGCATCATGCCCAGCTTTCCGCCATCCGAAATGTTCGCAAAAACGCGCGTGTTCTTGGCAATGATACCTTTCATCCATCAAGGACACGATGAATCGTGTCCCTACGAAAACGTCGTCGCGTTATTCCGATTAATTCAGAAAAGGGCATTATTGCGCCCCTACGCAAAAATACTTCACATTTCCCAAACCATCACGGACTCTCGGTGGCCTCGGCTGTCGCTTCTATTCGCTCATGCGGCTCGACGCTGACCTGGATGCTGCTCAGAACGCTCGGCCACACAAAGCCATCGTTGACCAGAACAACGGGCTGAACGATGCCGCTTCCAGTAACGCCGCTGTTCGCTGAAGGCTGGCGCGGCGCTTGATTCGGGCCGACGAACGGCGCTTCGTTGACCTCACTGCCGATGTCCCACAGGATGAATGCGCCCGTGATGGGGCCGCTCAGAGGCATGTTATTGTTCGGCGCAAATAAGGCGATACCATCTTCGTCCGGTGCGATCAGCAGGTCGTTCGATTGCCCAAACATGAAGGCGACCCACAAGCGATCATCCGGCGACAGGGTGACATCAAACTCATAGGCCTGACCGGGCAGCAGTGACCCCGCCTCGCTGCCGTCCGTGGGCGTACCAATAACCCCAAAGGCTTTTGGCTCCAGCGCCGCGACAATCATGCCCAGTGGCAAGGGGTCGCCATCTTCCGCCAATTTCTCGAACCCTGAGCGTTGATTCAGGATGATGTTCGCCAAAAACGCTGTCGTCTGGTCAGCCGGAGTCACCACATAGATCAGCGGCGAAGGGCTGACATCATCGGCTGTGCTGCCTGCCAGGGAAGCCGCCAGCGCTTCCGGGTTGCCATCTTCGGCGAGGATTTCAAGCCCTTGACCACGATCCGCCTCGCCAGCCGTGAACAGCGGGGCGGCCTGATCCGCCGTATGGACGACGAAAACACCTGGCGAAAAGACTGTCGGCGCGGAATCGCTGCCGGAGCGATTGTCGATCTGAACGCGGAAAACGTTCGGCGAAACCACCGATATCGTGACGCGCATATAATCCGGCGCAGGGTCAAATTCGTCACTCACCTGCTGGACAACACCATCTTCGCTTTCGCCCGTGTTCGGCGAGGGCTGGCGCGGCGGCTGATTTTCGCCTTCGCCAAGTGGCTCATTCACTTCCGTGCCTGCGTCCCACAGATAAATCTGATCGCTGACATCACCGTTGAGGGGGCTGCCGGACTCGCCATAAAGCGCGATTCCACTCTCAGCAGGTGCGAAAAACGTGTCGTTCGATTCGGCAAAAAGGGTGGCGAACGACAGATGATCGCCGGGCTGCGCCTTAAAATCAAAAACATACGCCTGACCCGGCGAGATCGGCAGCGCCCGGTCTGCGCCCTGCGGTTTGCTAAAAATGCCGACATAACGAAAATCGGCGCTGTCCTGCCCGGACACATTTTCGACGCGCACCGTAAACGTCACCTCATCGGCGTCCTGCGCCGTGACAGTCCCCATAGCCAGGACGGACATAAGCAGTAACAGAACCAAGGCGATGATCCGATATTGCTGTTTTTTCATACTCTAAAACTCCCACGACATTTCATTCTCACGACAAATTTGACGCTCAGATGCTGATTATTTTTAAATATTACGTCAAATTTGGTCGATTTGGTTTATTCCGATAATTGATGCTCATTCTGCGGCTGCCACTGTGGAGGCACAGCCGCCGCGCGGGTATAAATCACGCTACCTTCGCCTTCATCGACCCATGCGACGGAAATTCCGTCCAGGCTGTAAAAGGTCAGGGCACGGCTGTCCGGCGACCATGAGTTCGGCGCGATGATGCCTTCAGGTCGGAAGCCCACTGCTGCCCAGTAGCGATTGGGCTGTAAAATGCCAGCAATCAGAACCGTTTTTGCCGCCCCGTCATCAAGCGTCAATGTGCCGTCGCCCATGCTAAAGCCAGCGTGATCCCAATAGCTCACATATCTCCCATCTGGCGACCACGACGGCGCTTCAACCCCATACTGCTGCTCCATGTCTCCTGAAGCGATCAAGGTTGTGGCCTGACTTTCCACGTCAACTGACCAGATTCCCTCGGCATTATACAGATTATCACCCGCCGAAAAAATTAACTGCTGGCTGGACGGGTTCCACTCTGCCGAAAAGATCAGGTTGGGGATCGTGTCATCGGTCAGTGATATTGCCGTGCCAAATTCCGGCGCGATCATCTTGAGGATGCTGTGGTCATCTTCAAAACGGTTTGGGTTTCCCCAGGTCGTCTCAATGTAAGCAAGCTGCGAACCATCCGGCGACCAGCGCACGTAATGCTTGACGGTCTGCGAAGTGGTGACAGGGTAGGGGCGTGTGCCATCGGCGTTAATCACCCACACATCGGAGTTCGTGCCGTTATTGGACAGCACATAGGCGAGTTTTCGGCTGTCCGGCGACCAGCTTAAACTCGCAGCCGAGCCGGAACGGGTTAACAGGCGCAAATCTGTACCATCTGGCCGGACGGTGTAGATGCGTGCGCCATCCACAAAAGCAATCTGTGAACCATCCGGCGACCAGGCGATTTCGGTAAACCACGAGCCTGTGGTAGAAAATCCGGTCAGATTACAGGCATTTTTGCCATCCACGTCCACCGTATACAGGTTATGGCGCTGATATGGGCGGAATCCGGCGGCTTGGTCCTCTGGCGTTTCCCACAGATATTCGACCCCCGTGAAGGCGATTCGATTCGTCGTAAAAGGACACAGCGGCAGCAGTGTTTGCAAGGACACGAAGCCGTCCACAATGCCCTCAACCGCCCAACCTGTTTCGCCATCTTCGGCCTGCACCTGCCACCAGATCAGGTCGCCTACGTTTTCCGGCCCATCCAGAATCGTGACGACTGTCCCGGCAGTTAACTCGGTAACGATGTTAGCCTGGGTGTCGGGATTTTCACGCAGACGCAAATTATCCTCGCCCGTATTGACCCGCGCCTCGCCGCCAACCGTTAGCGCTTGATCGTCTGGATCTGGGTCGCTGTAAACGCGGGGGATGGGCGTTGCCATCGGGATTTCCGTCGGCGGCGTTTCGGTGGGAGGGGTTGTCGGCGTTGGCGGCGTGTAGGGCTCGATCCAGTATTCGCCGTCCGTGCCTTCGACTGTCCATCCGGTCAAGCCGTCAAAATCGACCTGCCACCAGTTAAAACCATCGGCGCACACGGGTCCTTCCAGCACGGCAAACACGCCGCCGGGTGGGATTTCGCCCGTTTTTTGTCCCTCGCGGCTTGGCTCGTCGCGCACATTATTGGCTTCCCCCGGTGTGACCGCGCCCTGTGCGCCAACCGTTAATCGTGGCGCGAGCGCACAATCTTCACTTTGCGCGGAAGCCGGAAGCACCGCCAGCCACAGCAAAAGAATGCAGAAAATCCGTCGCATGTTCAACCATCTCCGTTGATAGAAATAAGGTAATTATCCAGTGTTCGCAGGGGCAAGGCATGCCTCGCCCCTACAACATGGGCATGATCGCCAAAAATAATTTGCCTCACAAGATTTTTCCTTCTGCGCCGTTTGTCGGATACAATCACGCTATCCAGCGGAACATGAGCAGAAAGCGATTGATCGTGCATCCGAACGAAGCCCTGATCACGAAATTTTACACGGCGTTCCAGCAGCTTGACAGCGCGACGATGGCGGCCTGTTACCATCGTGACGTGACGTTCAGCGATTCGGTGTTCGTCAATCTTAAGGGCGACGAAGCCCGCGCGATGTGGGCGATGCTGTGTGGACGCGCCAAGGATATTCAGGTCAATTTTAGCAATGTGCAGGCCAATAATGCCACTGGCAGCGCCCATTGGGAGGCCTACTACACGTTTGGTGCATCAGGTCGAAAAGTCCACAATGTCATTGAGGCTCGCTATAAATTCAAAGACGGTCTGATTATCGACCATCAGGACAGCTTTAATTTTTATCGCTGGTCATCGCAGGCGTTGGGTTTACCCGGTATGCTGCTGGGCTGGACACCGTTCTTGCAGCGCAAAGTCCAGACGCAGAGCCGCGCCACGCTGGACAAATATATGGCATCAAAGGTGGGGTAGGGGTGAGGCATCAGCAGGCAGGCAAAGGCGGAAGGTGCTGCCCACACCAAATGTGCTTTTCGCTTCGATAGAGCCGCCGTGCGCCTGGACAATTTTATGCGCGATGGGCAAACCCAGCCCGCTGCCGCCCGTTTGCGTGGAGCGCGCCCTGTCCGCCCGGAAGAATCGCTCAAAAATATGTGGCAAATCCGTCTCCGTAATGCCGATCCCGGTATCCTGCACCTCGCAAATAATCTGCTGCGCCTCGGTGAATGTTCGGATCGTCACCGTGCCGCCCGCAAGTGTGTAGGAGATGGCATTTTCGACCAGGTTGCGCAATGCACGAATTAATTTTTCTTCATCGGCACGAATACGCGGCAGGTTTTCACTCAGTTCTTCCACCAACGAGAGCTTTTGCTGCTCTACCAGCGGCGATACGCTGATCGTGACTTCGCGCACCACGCGATTCAGATCGATGTTTTCAAATGTAAATTCAGCCGTGCTATCCAGTTTCACAGTCATCAGTTGATCGTCGATGAGCTGGGCAAGGCGTGTAACCTGCTGCTCGATATTAAGGGCGTGCTGTTTTTTCCGCTCCGGATCGGGCGAACGCTGAAGCAGATACAGGCTGCTCTGGATAACCGTCAGCGGGGTTTTCAGGTCATGCGAGGCATCGCGGATAAAATCGGCGAGTATCTGCATATTTTCTTTCTGCACCACCAGTTCCAGCGCCTGTTCAGCCATCTGTTTGAAGTGCGTAATAATGCTCACCGTCACCAGGATTTGCGTCGGTTTACCTTCAGGCGTAGCGGCAAAAATCGTTTCGCGGCTCTGTAGCCACTGCCAATCCCCGAATTTGTCTTGTACGCGATACTCAATCATGTGGACTTTATCGCTATCGACACAGCCGACGAGGTTCTTCCAATGGGCATGAACCCGATCCCTGTCGTCAGCGTGGACATTCTGTAAAATTATCCGGGGTTTCTCCAGCTCACTGACCGGGTATCCCAGGAATTCCGTGCGATTCAGGTAATTCGCCCGATCTTCGACCAAATCCAGGATGTAGATCATATCTGGTGAATTCTGCGTGACCAGTCGAAGCTGCCGTTCGCTTTCGCGCAGCGCTTCGTCGGCTTTTTTGCGCTCGGTAATATCGCGGATGATCCCCACCAGGCCAATAATATCGCCATTCTGATCGCGCAGTGGGATCTTGGTCGTCAATCCCCATCGCTCCTTGCCTTGAGGGTCGGCAATACGCCGCTCGATGTTGGTCAGTGACTCGCCGGTTTGCAGCACCATCTGATCATCTATGTAGAATTGTTCACTTAATTCGGGGGGGAATATCTCACGCGATGTCTTCCCGATCATTTCTTCGGACGTTTTACCTGATGAGCTTGACTGCACCTCATTGATGATGATAAAGCGCCCCAAATTGTCCTTGACGAAAACATAGTCTGGCAGGTGGTCGATCAGGGTGCGCAGCAGATTGCGCTCCTCGCTGAGGGCGGCCTCGGCCTGTTTGCGCAGCGCAATATTTTGTACTTGCGCGATAAAGTGCAGCGGCTGTCCTTCACTGTCGCGCACTAACGAACCACCAAGCAGCACCCACACCTCATGGCCGAGTTTATGAAAATAGCGCTTTTCCATCTGGTACGACTGGATTTCACCAGTCAGCAGTTGGCGGGCATAACCCAGGTCCGTATTCAGGTCATCAGGATGGGTGATATCCTGAAATTTCTTGCCCGTGAGTTCTTTTTCCGTGTAGCCAATAATCTCGCCCATTGCGCGGTTTACCTTCAGCCATTGACCCTCCAGGCCAACCAATGCCATGCCGATAGGCGCGTAATCGAAGGCGCTGTGGAATTGTTCTTCACTGTTGCGCAGCGCTTCTTCGGCGAGTTTGCGCTTGGAAATGTCGCGGCTGATCCCCACCAGACCCACGATTTCACCATTTGCATCGCGGAATGGGATTTTTGTGGTCAGCACCCAGCGTTTATTGCCTGCCGCGTCGGTGGTAATGCGCTCGGCGTTAATGAGTGCTTCGCCCGTTTTCAGGAGATTCAGGTCATCCGCCTCGAAACTTTCAGCCATGTCACTTGGGAAAAGCTCTGCGGCAGTTTTGCCGATCATGTCATCGACATTGGTCACATTGACCGCGTGGGCATGAGCCGTATTGCTGGCAATAAAGCGCAGTTTGGCATCCTTGACGAAAATATAATCCGGCAGTTGGTCGATCAGGGTGCGCAGCAAAGAGCGCTCTTGCTCCAATGCTTGTCGGATTTCCATGTTGTGCTGCTGGTTCAGAAAAAGTGCGCCTGTCAGAATTGCGCCCAATGGATAGAAGATGAAAAGGGCAGGGAGGGCTGCCGGTAGAACAGTGGCGCCCGCCTCACCGCCCAGCAGCATGATCCAGAAGATGATCTGGGCAGCGATAGCGATTCCCAGGAAGAATAATCGTGAAATTTTGGCTGGGCCTGTGAGATGCCGATAACGAAGATAGAAAATAATGCCCAATATCGCGGTTGTCATTGACGAGACCAGCGCTGGAAGCACATTCACGCCGCCCAGCGAAATCCGATAGAGCATCACCATGACTGTCGTCACAATCGAAGAGATCGGACCGCCAAAAATGCTCGACAAGGCGATCATCAGGTTGCGTCCGTCAACCGAAAATCCCTGAGCTAACGAACCCGCACTCACGATAGAGGTAATCGCGAACCCACCGAACAACAGGCCTTGCAGCACACTTTGTGTACGTGGTGAATAGCGCTTGATAAATGGGAGGCTAAAACTGTAGACCCATGTGAGTGAAAGCGCGAGTGTAAGGCTGTGGATCAACGCAGTAAAAAATTCTAAAGGCGGCATACAGAATTTTGCCTGCAACATATGTTTTGCATAGTATAACGCCAGAGTCGTAAAAATATAATGAACCCTGGCTAATCGACAAGGCCGGGAGAAACGCCTATGCGGATTTATATGCCAGGAACGCTATGAAGCAGAATAAGCGGCAAACGTTTAAGACCTGTGGATATATTGAGACTAGCAAGCCGTTCCGCACCCTGTAGAATTACCATCTGTCGCTGGTGTACAAAATTAACAGATTTTTTACTTTAGGAGTTCGATAATGAAACGTTCAAGATTGTTTTTTCTTTTAGTTTTAACGCTTGTCCTCGTGACAAGCATCGGGCAAGTCGTACTCGCCCAGGATAAGCCGGTGATCGGGGCGATTTTGTTCAGCCGGGACAGCTTCTTCCAGTCGATCCAGGCGGGTATGGAAGCGGCGGCGGCGGAAGCTGGCGCTGAACTGCTGGTGAATATCCACGAACATGACATCAGCGAGGAAACTCGGCTGATCGAAGATTATGTGGCGCGTGGCGTGGACGCGATCCTCATCACGCCGGAGTCGGTGGATGCGTCCGTGCCAGCATTACAAGCGGCGGCGGAAGCAGGCGTGGTGATCGTGTGCTACAACACCTGCGTCAACGAAGAAGCACAGGCGGAGTTCGTGTCGGCCTTCTACGAGACCGATCAGGCATCGCTGGGCTACCAGACGGGCGAATATCTTGCTCAGTGGGTCGCTGAAAACGGCGTTGAGGAAGTCAACATCGGCATCGCGCAGTGCGATTTTGTCGAAGCCTGCCAGCGACGCGGCGCGGGCTTCCGGCAGGCATTGGCAGATGCAGGCGTAGAATATAACGA
>JALHNB010000063.1 GCA_022843745.1 Anaerolineae bacterium
CATTCACAATGGCGATGTTCAACCTCTTGGTTCAATGGCATGGGCTTGTCCCTGATGAGAATGGTTTCGTTCAGCTCTCGCTTGCTGACTTTAGTTTATGAACTAGCACCATTGGTTATGTAATTTCGTGGATTTTCATTGACATAATCTGTCGATTAGCATAAACCAAAATGAGTAAAGCAAAGACAAACTGTACGCCATAGGTCAGAATCATTGCCCAGGCTGCGCCCTTAATTCCATATTGAGGAATAAGTAGTTGGCAGAGAACAATATTGATTATGATACTCACTCCAAACATAATCGGCTGTATTTTGAAGTAGCGTATAGAAACGGTTCCATAACTGATAAATGATGTGAGGTATGAAACTGCTCCCGCGATTGTGATCCACAAAGCATCAGTGGCGTACTGACTATATTCTGGTTTATAAAGAATAGTCAGTATTGGCTGACCAGCAATCGCCACCACGCCTGCGCCTATAATGCCGAGCGCTAATCCTATCCCAATTAGTTTAATCATTAACCGACGAAAGGCATGTAAATTATGCGTTGCAAAATGCTGTGCTAGTCGAGGTGATGCCGATTGTCCAAGCGCTGAAACAACAATACTTCCAGCTTGGGTTAAATAGGCAATAGCTGCAAATATGCCTAGTGTTTTCTCCCCCCAGTAACGTTCAACTGCATACCGAGGGATGTTAAAATTTAATGACATCATCATCGTCGCAAGACCGAGGGGTAAAGACAACCAGGCCAATTTCTGAAGTGTTTTCCAGTGAAAACGCGGGCGTGGTGCAACACCAGGAAACTGCTCACGGAAGATTAAATGCACACTCTGAAAATCATAAAAAACAAGTTGTAACCCCCAGACAACAGCCATGCCAACAGTTGCCCAGACAAGGCTATGAGACACATATAGAATGGCGACCATAACGATTAAGGTAATTGGCCCTTCAATAATCAGTGATTTGGCGATCCGATCCATTCGTTCACGTTGCTGGAGCAGTCCAAAAGTAATATCACTCACAGCTTCAAATGATTTTGCCAAGCCTATGAGTAAAATGACGAGTGCAGTATCCTGACGATAGCCGGAAGCAACTACAATGACAACGATACTGAGGTAAGCGATGAGTGTTGCGCATAAACGCAAGCCCAAATAATCACCAAAGGAATATTCCTGCTGAGTGTCTGTCGTCTGTATTGAACGTAGCTGACAATTTGCAAATAAAATAATTGGGGCGGTTACTGCCAACCCTAACGCGAATTGCCCGACAATTTCAGGCGAACCTAGTTTGGCGAGTGCTACTAAAATACCGCCCTGTGATGCCGCATAAATCATATTGCCAACAAAAGACCACGAAAAATTTTGCTTCAGGGAAAGACGCTTGACTTTGCTTTCTCTTTTTGAGGGCGACGCAATCATATATACTGCCTAGTAGGTTCTTTCCAGGCCTGAAAAGTTAGCATGTGAGCAAGATGAAAGCATTGAGCATCTGACCTCGACTATGGAGGGAATATTCATTGGCTTATTATATATCAATAGACTGAGGTAAATTGTGCCGGATCGCTCTGTTATTTCAATTGTGGCGCGAGTTGAGTATTAGCTCATGAGATTAAAGGCATGAATAGCGCCGTCCAGATGAATATGATTAATTATTGGTATGTCAGGATAGGTAAACGTTGGCTGGATGTAATGATTGCAACTGTTGCCTTAGTTATTTTTTTGCCTCTAATTCTCGTTATCAGCGTGATTATACGTATTCATTTCGGTAGCCCCATATTTTTTTGCCAACCTCGACCTGGGCTAAACACAAAACCGTTCACCATCTACAAATTTCGTACGATGACTGATGAGCATGATAGGGATGGTAATTTGTTGCCCGATGAAAAACGATTGACACGGGTTGGAAATTTCCTGCGAAGTACCAGCTTAGATGAGCTGCCAGAACTCATAAACGTTCTTCGTGGCGACATGAGTCTGGTCGGCCCTCGCCCCTGGCTTATCAAATACCTGGAACGATACACACCTGAACAGATGCGCCGTCATGAAGTCAGACCAGGTATTACTGGTTTAGCGCAAATAAGTGGACGTAATGCTCTGGTCTGGAAAGATCGACTTGAAAAAGATGTATGGTATGTCGATCACCTCACCCCCTGGTTAGATATTAAAATATTAGTCCTGACGATATTTAAGGTGCTGATCCGCGATGGCATTAATCCAAAAGGACAGGCGACTACAAGTGAATTTACGGGGATAGATTGAATAACATACTTGTACTTGGCGCAGGAGGTCATGGTAAGGTCGTCGCGGATATTTTGACCTGTTGCGGTCATACCGTTCTGGGCTTTTTAGACGATAATCCAGCCCTTTGGAATACGGAAGTTATGGGTTTTCCAGTATTGGGTGACACTGAGAAATATCAAAACCTTGACTGTTCTGGTCTTGCGATGGCAATTGGCTCAAACAAAATACGCAGAAAAATTGTTGAGCATTTAGGCAGTCCAGCCAAGAGCCTCTGGATCAATGCTATTCATCCATCCGCCATCATTGCAAGGAGTGCGCGTATCGGTCATGGCGTTGTTTTAGCAGCGCAATCGGTGGTTAATCCTGACGCACAAATTGGCAATTTTGTAATTATTAACACGAGCGCAACAGTGGATCATGATTGCAAAATCGGCGACTTTGCTCACATTGCACCTGGTTCACATCTTGCTGGAAACGTCATCATTGGTCAAAGTGTTCTGCTTGGAGTTGGCTCACAGATTATACCGGGTTGTACAGTTGGAGATTGGTCAGTTGTGGGGGCAGGGGCAACTGTCATTCGGAATATTCCCGAAAATGTCACTGCAAAAGGCACACCAGCACGCTGGTAAATGTTACTTGACTATGAGATTTACCTTAAATCGTATATGTACGGTACAGTAAATACTACAATATTAGCCGTAATTTTGTTGAAACAGAGTCGCTGCCTTTTGAAGATTTAGAGTGAGGTTTAAAGAGTATGAATATCTCTATGTCAGCTCCCGATATAACGCAGGCCGAAATAAACTCGGTTATGGAAGTTTTGAACTCGAACTGGCTCAGTTTTGGCCCTAAAATTGGCGCATTCGAGGAAACCTTTGCAGAATTCATTGGTTCTCGGCATGGTATTGCTGTTAACTCAGGTACAAGTGGTCTGCACCTCGCAATGATTGCTGCCGGTATTGATGAAGGCGATGAGGTTATTACTTCATCATTCAGTTTTATTGCCTCAGCGAACTGTGTGCTTTACCAACGCGGAAAGCCTGTCTTTGTCGATATTGACCCCCTCACAGGGAATCTCGATCCATCGTATATAGAAGGCGCAATTACCGAACGGACGAAGGCTATTATCGTTGTTCATGCCTTTGGACAACCCGCTGATATGGACCCCATACTGGCAATTGCTCATCAACATAATTTAATTGTTATCGAAGACGCATGTGAGGCTGTTGGTGCGGAGTATAAAGGACAACGTGTAGGTACGCTGTCGGATGCGAGTATTTTTGCTTTCTATCCCAACAAGCAGATGACAACAGGAGAAGGGGGAATGGTTGTCACGAACAACGAAATATGGGACACCTTATTCCGAAGCCTCCGCAATCAGGGGCGAGATACTTTTAATGACTGGCTCGACCATTCGCGGTTAGGATATAACTATCGTCTGGATGAAATGAGTGCAGCACTCGGTTTGGTGCAAATTCAGCGTATCGAAGAATTGTTGTCAAAACGCGCCCAGGTTGCCGAATGGTATAACCAACGTATCGCAGAGATTAAGGGAATTCATAAACCGCACATTGCAGAATCAACTTCACGTATGAGTTGGTTTGTATATGTCATTCGTTGTGATGTGAATAGAAACACGCTAAAAGAAGAATTGCAAAAGCAGGGTATTCCTTCAAAACCTTATTTCACGCCTATTCACTTGCAAACGATTTACCAGCAAGGGTTTGGTTGGGAACGCGGTGATTTGCCCTATACTGAAGAAGCGGGTGATACATTTCTTGCTTTACCTTTTTCCAGCATCATGACTGAAGCGCAAGTGGACTATGTTTGCGGTAAGTTAAAGGATATTTGCCGTGAATTACCAACTCAACGCGAATGGCAGCCATTGACGGTGGGATGAAGCCAGTTTGTGTTGATATTTCAGAGAGAAGGCTTCGATTTCGAGCGATTGCTGATCGCGTTTATGCAGCAGATTTTATCGATTTAGAATTTGGCTGCATTTCGCGTGGGTGTCGCAACTCACAATCGCCATAGTAATACCCATCCTCAAATATCTTGCTCATGACTGCATCTATCACCTTGACCTATCCATATATGGGTCACATGGGTGATTTTTTATAGATATAAAAAACTATAATGTTGTGGTAAATACAAACTACTCGCAATTTAAATATAAATATATGAGGGGAAAAACTCATACACAGTAACGGAACAGATGATTTCCGCCGCTATGTTTGTTTTTTATTTTAGTTAGTTTAGAAGAGATAATTTACAGTAGGTTTATGCGGAGTTATAGGTTTTATGAGCGAGATACCAACAACTATTTCTATAAGAGTCGAATAACCAGGTTAACAAATGGCGACACAGCAAATGCTCATAGCACAAGGACAGCGTGCAGTTCCGGTTACAAAAGCTAAGGTGGATACAGGATGGGGATGGTTACAACCCATCATGCTTTTCCAGGCATTTGCTTTGGTATTGGTTGCGATTGCTTACACTGAAAACAAAAAAGGGACTCCCTGGGCAACAGGCTTGTTCTGGCTCGGTCAGGTCATGATTTTTGCTCCTACCGCATATCGCGTCTCTCTTACTGCTATCGCGCGTAAAGAACGTATTGGCCTGATTGTCGCAACGGGGTTAGCGCTTTACCTGGTGAAGGTGCTGTACACGCCTCAGCACTTTCTTTTTCATGATGAATTTCTTCATTGGCGTACCGCAACTGATATTCTTCTGACCGGGCATTTGTTCACAGCCAACCCCATCCTGACTGTCAGCCCGCTTTATCCAGGCCTTGAAATCATCACAACAGCCTTCGCAAATGTGAGTGGATTAACTGTGGTAGAGTCTGGTCTGATTACCTTAGGCGTTGTGCGTGTGATGTTTATGCTGGCGCTTTATCTGTTCTATGAGCAGATCGGGCGTTCAGCACAGATTGGTTCCATCGCAGCTTTGCTCTACTTCGGAAACTCCAATTTTTTCTACTTCGATTCGCAATTTTCATATGAGTCTTTGTCGCTGCCGCTTGCAACAGCGATTTTGTATATCGTTTTGCTCCAGCAGCGTGCGCGGGGTCGTGGATTTATAAGATTACTGATTCTGGTATTGCCGCTCATCGTAACCGTTGCCATCACCCATCATCTAACGGCCTATGTTATGGCTGGCCTGCTGCTTGCTTGGTCACTCGTTGCTTTTATTGCGCCGCGCACCCGGCGGCAGTCGTTGAATATCGGCATTGTCGCCATTTTGACCTTTGTTATTGTGGCGGCCTGGACACGCTTCACGGGGAACATTGCTGAAGGCTATCTTTTGCCGGTCATCGGCGGCGGTATCGGAGAGTTTATCGCACTCATCCTGAATGAAGAAGGCGGACGCCAACTCTTTCAAGGCGCGGCAGGACTGATGACACCTTTCTGGGAAAGAATCATTGGCATATTGTCGATTATATTTGTTGTGGGTGTGCTTCCTTTTGGTCTTCTGGAGATATGGCACTCGCCTTTCAGAAATCCGGTTCACCTAAAAGGCATACGAGTTCTCACGGCGAATGTTCTGCGGGCGTGGTATCGTTATAGAAATAACGCCCTGGTCATCGTGTTCGCTGGAATTGTAGTTTTATACCCCATAATGCTCATTTTCCGCTTCACTTCAAGTGGCTGGGAAATTGCCAATCGTTCGTCAGAGTTCATTTTCTGGGCGATTGCTTTTGTTCTGGCGATTGGTGCTTTAGGTTTGCGTTCCTATAGGCGTCTCCCGCCACAACTTTGGACTGCGGGCTTTGTGGTCTGGATCACCGTCATTTTTCTGGGTGGTTCGGTTGCGGGTTGGCCCCACTGGGCGCGCTTACCTGGGCCATATATGGTCTCCGCAGATGCACGATCTATTGAACCGCAAGGTATCGCTGCTGCGACATGGGCGGGCAGTTATCTCGATCCCCAGGATCGCATTGCGGCGGATCGGGTTAATACGCTGCTGCTGGCAACTTATGGTCTTTTAATGCCTGTGACCCACCAGTATGACAATCTCTATATATCACCTGTATTTTTGTCGAGCCAGATTGGTTCGAATGAATATGATCTGATCCGGCGTACTGATCTGCATTACGCCCTCGTCGATGATCGACTTTCGACGGCGCTTCCTACAGTGGGTGTCTATTTTGAAGCAGGTGAACCCGGAGCCGATCAATACATTGATCCACCTTCACTGACGAATCTGACAAAATTTGATCGGATGCCAACGATCAGTCGAATTTTCGATAGCGGCCATATTAAAATCTATGATGTGAGTGTGCTGAACCGTGACCCGTAAAATTGCTGACCTCCTCCTGGTTATCGCCCTGACCCTGATTGCAATAGTCGTTATATTGTCAGGGATGCAGAATATCGTGCGTGTTTTGTTCGCGACGACATTAGTATTTGTCTTCCCAGGCTACACGCTTGTCGCTGCAATGTTCGCACATCACCCATTCCGTATGGAAACCCATCTGGTTTTTGCCATCGCGCTGAGTATTGCAATGGCAGTTCTGTCAGGCTTGTTTCTTCATTTCATGCCCTGGGGATTGCGAACTGAATCATGGTTAGTGGCATTAGCGTCCATTACGCTTTTCGCGAGTGCGCTTGCCATTATTCGCCGCAGTTTTTCTCCATATTTTAGCAGTGTGAGATTGCATCTCAATTTTACGTGGCCTCAACTCGCCATGTCGGGCTTAACCGTCCTTTTAGTGTTTATCGCGATTGGGCTTGCCAGAAATGGAATCGTGAATGAGACGCAGGCTGGCTTTACCCAACTCTGGTTATTGCCCCCTGCTTCTGATTCTCCTGATACTGCCCAGGTCGGGATTCGCAATGAAGAGACCACTTTTGTGAGTTACCGTCTGGTGGTCAGTGATGGAGGCAGTACGCTTCAGAATTGGGATGCCATCGAGCTTGCTCCAGGTGAAGAGTGGCAGAATCAGATCGACATCCAACCGTCAGATGACAATATTAACGCCCAACTCTATCGTAATGACTCTCCGGCTTCTGTGTATCGAAGTGTTTCATTGGCTTTGAATGGTGAATCGTCCGGCCCATAAGTTAAGAATTTGGATGAACGATGAATATCTTTATCAGTTACGACAGTGCCAACTCTAATTCGGCTCGGGCATTAGCGGTTCAATTGGGAATCCTGGGGCATAACGTTCACTTTGAAGAAAAAGTTATTGGCGGGCAGGTTACATGGGATCAAATCTTTGCAGGGATTGAGCAATGCAACCTTTTTGTAGCCTGCATAACACGCGAATCCTTCAAGTTAAACGCGCGTGAGGTTGAGTACGATTATGCCTGGGCGCTCGGTAAGTCGATTTTATGTGTGATGCTCGATGGTGTGGACGTTGACGCACTTCCGGCGCAGCTCGTCGCGATCCCTCCAATTAATTATCGTGATCGCAAAAGCGCATTGTCACATCTGGCTGACGCTTGTAAATGCGTTTCTCCAACAAAGGCCGCATCCGATTCATTATCATCTCGCCCGGAATTACAGCCCACGCTCGATAAGCTGCGCAGCAGGGCAATCAGAGCGCCTAAATCGGTAGCTGCACAATGCCGGCTGTTTTACGATTTAAAACAATTTCTGGAACGGCGTGAAACGTTTCGGGATGCCAAAGATATACTGCAACAATTCCAGTCTCACCCGCGTGTCTCGCAAGAAGTTGCCTACATGATCGGACAGACCTTTGAAGAAATCGAACAATTGGACATTAATCGTACTACATCGCGTTGGACACGGCAGATTCTGAAAGTCGTCGCGCTTATCATTATCGTGCCTGCATTTTTACTCGCTGCGACCAGAGCACTGCAAGTGATCCCGCCGATGCTTGGCATCAATAATCCTGCGACCTCGGTATCCGCACAGTCATCACTGTCCGATGAAGGCGCTGCCAATCTGCCTGATGAGGATGCTTCCGAGTCAACAGAAATTGACCCCACCAGTATGCCACTCCAAACAAATATCGAAGCATCCAATATCGGTAGCTTGGCAGATACGGCATCCTCGGATTTCACGCAGGTTTCCTCGGATGTGTCCGATGAGCCAGCAGTAGGCAATGAGGGTTCATAGCTTAAGGACGGTTTCACTTTTTGAGTGACGCTGAAAACTCTTATCCGATCATCACCCCAATTTTCGTGATCCACTGTACGATTGGGAAGTATTTCTTAAAGCATTACAGTGTGAGTGGATTTAAACGTAATTTTGGAGTTGTGATGGCGATTGTGAAACGACTTGAGTATCTCTGGTTGGGAATCTTTACAGCGATTCTGTCTGTGGGATTTATCGGGACACATACATTTTCTGTTCTGCAACAAGAATCCAGTATCCCGGAGGAAGTGCCAGGGACAACTTATTTTGCAGGCTTTCCGACGAGTGTCACTCTCGATGGCGATTTCTCGGATTGGGATGGCATCCCCTACGCGGCAGTCACCGACGGGCCATTGCCGCCTGTCAATCCGCAGGATAACGCCATGCGTTTTGCGGCTGTAGCCGATCATGAGAATCTTTACTTTTCGGTATTGGTCACAGATCGAAGCATAGTCGCTGGGAAGCATGGGATTGATTACTGGAATGAAGATTCTGTCGAAATCTATATCAATGCCACAGGTGATCTGGCGCTAAATAGTTATACGTCAGGCGTAGCACAGATCAATATTCCTGCTGCAAATATCGACTTGCCCGTCCAGATTATTATGAGTGGTATTGATGCGGAAACATTGGGTGTACGAGCTATCGTTGTTGCGACGGAAGATGGTTATGCCGTCGAAGCGGCAGTTCCATTGGTAACGGATAGATGGAAGATTGTGCCAGGTGATGGTGAGCGCATCGGCTTCCAGATACAGGTCAACAGCGCCAGCGAGACGGATCGGGACGTGAAGTTAAGTTGGTCGGCGAATGACAAGGTAGACGACCAATCGTACACAAATCCCGGCGTGTTTGGTCAGCTTGTTTTTGTGCAGACTGGTGAAATTTTGCCCGCTACCACTGCTACCGCCATACCCACGCAGCAGCCGAGCGCAGCAGTATCGACAGTCGCATCGGCAACGTCAACTTTTACTGTCGTGGGATCGACGATTTACGACCCGGAAGGCAATAAGTTTGTCGCCAAAGGCGTGAATGTCAGCGGATATAACTGGGTGTGGCCGAGAAAAACAGTCGATGACGTTGGGTTGATCGTAGATTGCTGGAATTTTAACCTCGTCCGTGTCAACTCCTTTTTGTTTACGGGTCAGGTGCAGTATGAGCAGTATTCGAACAATAATAATCTTGACGAAATCGTGAATACGTTTACATCGCGTGGTATCGTTGTGGTATTCGAGGCGCATGACCGGATCGGGCATTACTACGAGGGTGACGATTTAACCACGCTCGTAAACTGGTTTACCGATCTCGCCGAACGCTACAAAGATAACCCTTATGTCTGGTTCGATGTGATGAATGAACCGGGCGCGCAGTACATCATCGACGAAACCAATTGGCTATTGGTTCATCGCGAGGTCATCCGTGCGATCCGCGACGTTGTGGGCGCTCAGAATATCATCATCGTAGAGGGTGCGTTCGGCGGACAGGATGTCAGCCTTTGGGATACACAAATCGTCGTCAATGAACGCAGCGCCATTTTGCATCTCGGCGACGAGATTCTCTCCTTCGATGGCAAAACCTATTCCAATATCGTGTTCAGCATTCATCCTTACGATAAGTGGAATTATGGCGATGAGAAAATGGCAGATTATTTTGACCGCGTTCTCGCCAAAAATTTTGCGATGATTGTCGGTGAATATGGCATACAGACCAATTTACCAACACGACCTGCGGTAGAATCAATGTTTAATACGGCTTCACCGCGCGATATTGGACGGATTGTGTGGCATTGGGATGGCAGCGACGACAATGATCTTACAGAGAATACGTCGCGAGGGGGTGGTTGGGAAATTAACGACTGCGCCAATCCAACCAATTTAAGCTGGATGGGTCAGAAAGTCTGGGATGATAACCACAGCACGGTGAGTCCATAAGAAGCAATGGTGAAGCAGGGGCCAGCGCAGGCTGCCCCTCATATACTCGCAATATTGACTCACCCTATTGATGACTTCTAGGGGAGTTATGCCTGGGGAAGTGAAATTGTCAGAAGAAAAGATTGACACGTTCGTTTGCGTCCATCGCCGCGATGTGGATTATTTGCTCGATCTGGTTCTGCGCTCCTATCAAGTCAATTTTCTGCCTAAAAACAAGCTGATATTTATCACCAACGATCTGCCTTATCTTCAAAAATTTGTCGAGAAGCTGGATTTAGGCACTGAAGTCATCTTTACGAGCGACAATGAGTGGCTCTCAAAACATGAACTTGATCTGCCAGGGTGGTATCGACAGCAAATTATCAAACTGCGCTCACCGCAATTTTGCAGTACGCAGAATTTCTGTAATCTGGGGGCGGATACCGTGCTCTTGCAGCCTCTTAGCGCCAGTGACCTGCTCTGTGATGGCAAGCCGATTCTCTATTACACGAAACACTGGCTGCCAGATCGTCATTTTCTATTTGAACGAGAGCGTGTCAGACATGTTGCCCAGATTCTGAAAGTGAAGGCTTTAAAGGCGCAGCAGTACGTCGATTTTATTAATGACCTGTTTTGCTTTAACCGCGACTATCTCATTCAGTTGGATACCTATCTTCAGGAGCTTTATGGCGGTGAATGCTATTATGAACTCCTGCGCAATCTGAATACTTCAACGGATCAGAACAAATTTGGCGAATGGACGTTATACAGCACCTTTGTTTTAGACCGCCTGACGCAAAATATCTCTTTACGAAACACCCGACATGGATTTTTGTATCAGGCTCACAGCTATCGCTTATTGAAGCTCTACCGTTTCAATACAAAAGTCGTCCATTTTGTGGCGAAAGATTTTAATACCGATTACATCAAACGTCAGATTCAAAAGCACAATCTTCCACTGGGGCAATATCTTTAGGTTGTGCCTTTCTCTGGCGCAATATCTTTAGGATTATGCCTTTAGCTTATTGAAATCGCGTTCAACAATTGTGATAAGAGGAGTTTAGGCAGGATGAAAGATCAGAGCATATCGCAAGACGATCATACTTTTACATCAAGTTCGATGGCGGAGGCAATCATACAAATGCCTGCACAGACTCAAAATCAAAAATCACTCTGGGCCTATATCCGTTCCGACCTTGCCCGACACCATATAACCGATAGACGATCTTATTTAACCATGTTCATTATCTGTCCAGGTGCATCGGCTGCGGTTGTTTTCCGAATTGGACATTGGCTGTGGACCTATAAAGGGCCTTTCGCCCCATTGGTGCGCCTGGCCTATCCGTTTTATATCGTTGTTAAACGCCTCAGTGAAATCGTCAATGGCATCTCGATTCAACCCCAGGCGACTATTGGCGAAGGTTTATATCTTGGTCATGGCGGCAGTGTGCATATCGGTGGGGGTGCAGTATTAGGCAATAATTGCAATATTTCCCAGGAAGTAACGATTGGCGTGGCAGGACGTGGCGATAAACGCGGTACACCCAAAATAGGGGATCGTATTTATATTGGCGCTGGTGCCAAGCTGTTTGGGCCAATTCAGGTTGGGAATGACGTAGCCATTGGCGCAAACGCCGTCGTTACAAAGTCACTGCCGGATTCTGCTGTAGCTGTCGGTATTCCCGCGCATATCATTTCCTACGAGGGCAGCTTCGAATTCGTGATTTACGAAAACATGGAAAATGATGAAAATCGTCAGGCAAATCTTAAAAAGCGTGATGAATCGCAGAATATTTTGTCGAGGGATTAATCCCTGCTCTTTCCTCCGAGTGCGAAACCCCTACCGCATTCGTAATACTTTCCTTGTTTTAACCCCTAGCGCATATATTTCATTGTCGTTAAACCGAGTCCTATATATTTTGTTGGATTATAATAATGATTGTTAGTTTTGTTAGGAATCCTCTCATGAAATCCTACTGATTTAGCCTGAAATTTTAGGCTTTTGTTAGGTTGGTCTGTTAGTATTATTTTAGGGCTAATATATCGTATTAGATTTTTTAAGAATTTAGTGAAGATAACCCTTCTAATCTGGTTTAAGCAAATACACATAGATAGGACAGTTGGAGTTGAAGATAATCACCCACCTGACCTATAGAGATCAACCAGTTACCCTCTAGAATAAACCTCAAGAACGTAAACGTTTATCGTGATAATGCTCCAGCATCGTTGCGAAACTCATCAGCCTTCTAACCCTTAACTGAATTCCTGTTAGTAATCGCTGTTTTACACATTACATAAATCCCAGATGTGTAGACGCTGGCGAATGTGTTTTATTGTTTATCGGAGTGCGAACCATGATGATTCAATCGAAGTCGGTAAGTCGCAATTCTGCGCCAGATGCAAATGTCCCTCTTGCCTATCCTTTTGGTATTCCCGTTGTGACCATATCTGCCGTTATCCCCACGAAAAATGAGGCGAAAAATTTGCCTCATGTTCTGACACGCATCCCCTCGATTGTCGATGAAGTCGTTCTGGTGGATGCCCATTCAAAAGACGATACGGTAGAGGTCGCTCGTAAGCTGCGCCCTGATATACAAATCGTATATCAAAAAGGACGTGGAAAAGGCGACGCACTCCGCGAAGGATTTGCAGCCGCGAGTGGTGACATTATCGTGATGCTCGATGCCGATGGTTCGATGTCTCCCGAAGAAATCCCTGCGTTTGTTCAGGCTTTGCTGGATGGCGCAGATTACGCGAAAGGCTCTCGCTTTTTACAGGGAGGCGGTACGGACGATATGGAATATCACCGGTACCTGGGCAATTTATTCTTCGTGGTCATGGTTCGCCTTCTGTATGGCGGAAACTACACGGATCTCTGCTACGGTTACTGCGCATTCTGGTCGCATGTTCTTCCGACGCTTCAACTTGTCTCCGATGGCTTTGAAATCGAAACGGAAATTAACGTTCGCGCTTTGAAGGCTGGCCTGAATATCAAGGAAGTACCCAGTTTTGAATATAAACGCATTCACGGTCAAAGCAACCTCAACGCTGTCCGCGATGGCATACGTGTGTTGAATATGATCCTCAAGCAGGGTCTGAACGAGGATGAGATCGCCAAAGGGCTGAATATCCCAAATATGCAGGGTGAATTTACACCCGCGATGCGTTTGCTGCTTCAGGAAGCGGCTCACCTGGCGCACCGCCGCAAATCACTTTCCCATTCCAGCTACCAGAACGCAGTCGAATCGATTCTGGCTGCCAGTAAGTCACTTTTGACGATGGAAAGCAGCAGCCCGCAGGTGCGTCGCCAGCAGGAATTCTATGAGCGACACAGCGCTAACTTATGGTCATTTCTCGATTCAAAGACTTGAAGCTGAATAAACTGACCGCATGTATTTTTTGCTGAACAGGAGCTTCAATGGTCACGAATGAGATTGAGCAGCGGGTTGCAACCACCTCAGACGAGAAATTAACGTTCTCGGTTGTCATGTGCGCCTACACCGAATCCCGATGGGACGATATGCTTGCGGCAGTCGAGTCCGTAAAAACGCAAACATATCCACCGTTTGAGATTATCCTTGTCATTGATCACAACCCGACGCTTCTGGAACGCACCCGCGCACACTTATCAAATACAGGGGTGATCGTCATTGAAAATGCGGGTCAGCGCGGCTTGTCGAGCGCCCGTAATAGTGGTATTGCGGTGGCACAAGGCAGCATCATCGCATTTATGGATGAAGATGCGCTGGCTGCCCCGGATTGGCTGGCTCAACTGAATCGTGTTTATCGCGATCAGGACGTAATGGGGGCTGGTGGTGCAATTCGCCCGAACTGGCTTAGTGAACGTCCGAAATGGTTTCCAGAAGAATTCGATTGGGTTGTCGGCTGCACCTATCGAGGGATGCCGGAGGCCGAAGCGCCCGTGCGCAACCTGATTGGCTGCAATATGTCTTTTCGCCGTTATGTCACCGATCTGAATGGTAGCTTCCGGGATGGCATTGGACGTATCGGTACTTTGCCTGTCGGCTGTGAAGAGACAGAATATTGCATACGCGCCAATCAAAAGTGGCCGCACAAAAAGATGATCTTCAATCCCCAGGCGCAGGTGTTTCATAATGTGCCTGCGGCACGGGCAAACTGGCGTTACTTCGTGTCACGCTGTTACGCGGAGGGGATTTCAAAAGCCGTCATTGGGCGCTTTGTCGGTACATCGAGCAGCCTGTCATCCGAAAAAACCTATGTCCTCAAAATCCTGCCGAAAGCTATCCTGCGTGGACTTGCTTCCACCGTTTTTCGCTTTGATCTGAACGGCTTAGGGCGGGCGGTGGCGGTTGTCGCCGGATTGGGCTTTACGGGAGTCGGCTATTTAAAAACCCGAATTTTTTCCAGCGCCGAAGCACCACGCCAACCGATCAACCAACCATCCCGACAACAACGCGAAGAACATGAGACCGTCTGATTAAGATCTGAGTTCAATCAGCGAAATAGGTCACAAGTTGTGCCGCCTGTTTCTTCAATTTTCCGAATTTCCGTGACCGAATAATGTGAGCTAGTGATGTCTGCCATTAACGAACAACCTCTAAAAGTGCTTCTGGTAACGGCACGTTATTTTCCCTATATGGGTGGTATAGAAACCCACGTTTATGAAGTAGCTCGGCGTTTTGCAAGGCAGGGGATTCAGACGACTGTTCTGACGACAGATCCTTCACAGGCGCTTCCCACGCGAGAGCAAATTGAAGGTGTCGAAATCCTCCGTGTTCCTGCCTATCCAGCAAACCGGGATTATTACCTCGCGCCGGGTGTCTACGATGTCATTATGAAGGGTGACTGGGATGTCGTTCATTGCCAGGGATTCCACACTTTTGTGCCACCCGTAGCAATGCTGGCTGCCAAACGTCGCAATATTCCCTACATGCTGACGTTTCACAGCGGCGGTCACTCATCAGGGCTTCGGAACTCGATTCGCTGGCTTCAGTCAAAAATGAATCGTCCGCTGTTGGCAGGCGCTCAGAAGCTCGTAGGCGTCTCGAATTTTGAAGCGAAACTCTTTCAACAGCGTTTGGCGCTGCCTGCGGAAAAATTTGCTGTGATCCAAAATGGATCGCATCTGCCTAAAGTGACGAGTAAACCTGTAAACAGCGAAAGCGCCTTGATTTTATCGGTGGGCCGTCTCGAAAAATATAAAGGCCATCATCGTATCCTGGAAGCCATGCCGATGATATTGAAAGAGCGTCCCGATGCGCGTTTGCGGATTCTCGGCACAGGGCCATATGAAGACGAGCTTCGGCAAATGGCGCAGCAGTTGGGTGTCGCTGAAATCACGGAAATCGGCTCCATTCCCCCCGGCAACAGAGAAGGGATGGCGATGGCGATGACAAGCGCCACACTGGTTACGCTCCTGAGCGAATATGAAGCCCACCCGCTTGCGGTGATGGAAGCGCTTTCGTTGCAGCGTCCTGTACTAGTCGCAGACACCTCCGGCCTGAGTGAACTAGCAGAACGCGGCCTCGTTCGTGCGATTCCGCTAAACAGTTCGGCAGAAGCAGTCGCGAAATCCGTCCTGGAACAGCTTCGTTCCCCCTTACTCCCTCCTGATATTGAGCTGCCAACATGGGATGGCTGTACCGCATCGTTAGTGTCGCTCTATAAGTCAATTGCTGAGGAGCGTCCATGCGTATCATGATGCTAGCGCAGTTCTATCCCCCGCTTATTGGCGGCGAAGAACGTTTCGCGCGCGACCTGAGCGTTCAGCTTGCCGCACGCGGGCATGAGGTGTCGGTGATTACGCTCTGGCAAAAAGGACTGTCTGAATTTGAGAATGACGAGGGGGTTCGTGTCTACCGCGTAAAGGGGACGATGCAGCGCCTTGAGAGCCTCTACAGCGACAGCGCACGACGACATACGCCTCCATTTCCTGACCCTGAGCTAATGGGTGAAATGCGCCGCGTGATTACACTCGAACAGCCAGATATCGTTCATGCCCATAATTGGATTATCCATTCCTTTTTGCCACTGAAGCGCTGGAGTAAAGCGCGTCTGGTATTAAGTCTGAACGATTACAGCCTGATTTGCGCGAAGAAAAAGTTAATCTTCGCGGATCAACTTTGCAGCGGGCCTGGATTTTTGAAATGCTTAAAGTGCGGCGCGGATCATTATGGGGTGGCTAAAGGCATCCCCACCGTCATGGCAAACTGGGGCATGGGATTTCTCGAACAGAACATGGTCGATATGTTTTTACCTGTTAGTAATGCCGTTGCTGTAAATAACGGTGTTGTCAAGAACAATTTGCCCTACCAAATTCTGACTCCATTCATTTCGGATGATACTGGGGAGGAAACCTGCGCTTCTGATGCCTTTCTCGCACGGTTGCCAAAGGATGACTATATGTTGTTTGTTGGTGCGTTTGGGCGTTATAAAGGCGTGGATGTGCTGCTTCAAGCCCACGCAAAACTCGTCAATCCGCCGCCGCTTGTCATCATTGGCTATCAAACGTCGGAACATGCCGTCCGAACTACCGATTTACCCGACAATGTGATCGTGTTGAAAGATGTTCCGCATCACGAAGTTATGGAAGCGTGGCGGCATTGCATGTTTGGGCTTGTGCCTTCAACCTGGGCTGAACCGTTCGGGATTGTTGCTTTAGAAGCCATGATTTATGGACGTGCTGTCATAGCATCAGATATCGGAGGGTTGAGCGATATTGTGAGTCATGATGAAACAGGCTTTCTCGTTCCTCCCGGCGATGTTGAGGCATTAAGCCTAGCGATGCAACGCCTTGTGAACTCTCCAGAGCTTCGCAATCAAATGGGCGCTGCCAGTAGACAGAGGGTTAAAAATTTCTCTGCGAATGCAGTTGTCCCCCGCTACGAGGCTGTTTATCAGGAACTTGCAGAGAAATATTCGCATCAACATATCGTCCCATCTCAACAGTAAACTGCAAACGCTGAATCGGATTGATACTTTCCCGGCCAAACGGTTGAGTAATCGACACATGATAGCAGAAGGAATATCCTTATATTGTCTACAATGAAAGCTCAACTCACATCGCTCCCCTTGCTTCTAAAAAGCAAAATCGGATCAAACTGGGTGCTGTACGTCAATGCCAGTTCGCTGGTCGCGACAACGGCGGTCACATCCGGGCTGGGCTTTATTTATTGGTGGGTAGCCGCCCGTTTATTCCCCCAGCAGTCGGTTGGTTTTGCATCGGCAGCGGTTTCCGCCATGATGCTCCTCGGCGCTTTAGGAATGCTCGGCCTGGGGACGTTGATTATCACCGAAGTGGGGCGTGAGCGTCATAAGGTGGGTTCAATTGCGATAACCGCGATTTTACTGGTTGGCGGTGTATCAACCTTACTCGGTATTCTGTTCGCGCTTGCCGCACCGAACCTGACTTCCGAGCTTGCACCTCTATCAGCCAGCATTGGCAATATCATTATTTTTGCCCTGGGTGTCGCCTTCACCTCGATCACGCTCATTGTCGATCAGGTGATGATTGCGCTGCTGCGCGGCGGGCTTCAGCTTTGGCGCAATATCCTGTTTGCTGTCGCGAAACTTGCGCTCCTGTATGGAATCGCGGTTCTGGTATCCGAAAAAGTGGGCATGAATATCTATCTTGCCTGGATGCTGGGGAATGCGCTCTCGCTCGTTGCGTTGGCCGTTTTTCTCATCAGCAAGCGGACACGCATTCTCTATCGCCCTCAGTTTGGCTTCATCAGGAATTTGGGACGTGCCGCCTTAGCACATCATGCGACCAATCTGATCCTGCAAGCGCCGAGTCTGATTATGCCGATTGCGGTAACGACACTGCTTTCCGCTGCGGCGAACGCCAGCTTTTATTCAGCGTGGATGATCGCAAGTTTTCTATTCGTTCTGCCTGCCCATTTGACGACGGTACTTCATGCCGTTGGCGCACAGTCTCCGGCTATCGTCATTTCCAAAATGCGCTCGACGATGAAGTTAGCTTTTTTCATTGCGCTGCCCGCAAGCTGCGCCCTGTTTATCGGGGCGGGGTTGCTGCTCAGTATATTTGGTAAACAATATGTCGATGAGGCCGCCTGGAGTCTTCGCATTCTCGGCCTCGGTGTTTTCCCGCTGATTATCAAATATCATTACATCGCGGTTTTAAGAATTTATGATCGGGTTCAAAGCGCTATTTTATTCCTGCTTTTCGTCAGCATCATGGAAATCAGCTTTTCAATAGTCGGATTAGAGCTTGGTGCGCTCACGGGTTTGAGTATCGGTTGGGTTTTGGCGTTGTGTCTGGAAGCATCCCTGATGTATTTCAAGATGCGGCAAACAATCTATAGCCAGCGGGCTGCTGCTGAAGTGAGTGTATAAACTGCGAGGGTGTAAAAACCAAAATGCTGGGTGAAGCAACGCCTCGCCCCTACAAACACCGGTATCGTAGGGGTGCATAGCCGCGTGACCAATCAACAAAACCTTCTTCATGGACTTCTGGCACCGAGCGCGAATTTTCCCATTTCCCATGTTCGCAACTATCTTGGCAGGATAGAGAGGTTGACTTCGAAAATGACGAATTCATTATTGAGCTAAAACTGAACGTATCCTTGACGAGCCTCAAAAAGATTGTAGAATTCCACCCTATGCATAAAAACACATTTGTAATTCCCATGCCAATCCATCCAACTCACGCTGTCAAAAGTGTGTGTTGTGCTTCCACATCATATTCATGTGGAGGGATGCCTGTCTCGCTTATCTCTGGTTCATAACTCTCGTGAGTTTTAACCAGTTCCAGTTGTTGCCACCCCTTCACGGGGGTTTTTGTTTTCTATGCCGGGATTCATGTGCGCAAGAAAAATACATTAAACTCTTGCTGAACTTGTAGACCTGTACTTTATAACAAGGATAACGATTTCACTTTATGATTCGCTACATCATCCGCCGCTTGCTTCTGGCAGTGCCATTACTCCTGGTGATTTCCGCGCTGACTTTTGTCATCGTCGAGATCGCGCCCGGTGACGCTGCACAGATGTATATTGACCCGGAGAAGGGGACTGACCCGGCCTATATCGAGCAGATACGCCGCAACCTCGGCCTCGATCAGCCGATTCACGTGCGTTACGTGGCGTGGCTTGGTCAAACACTGTCGGGTGATTGGGGCTTTTCGTTCCGCAGTCGGCGCGCGGTCACGCTGGAAGTGGGGGATCGTTTGCCTAATACGCTGCTGCTGGGTGGAACAGCACTGCTGTTATCGTTTGTGCTGGCAGTGCCGATTGGTGTGATTTCGGCGTTCAAGCGCTATTCATGGATTGACTACACTGTAACCACTTTATCGCTTGTGGGAACTTCGATACCGATTTTTTGGGTCGCACTGCTGTTTATTCAGGTGTTTGCTATCCAGATGGATTGGTTTCCGGCTTCAGGGATGCGCTCCGTGCGTGAGCAATATACGGGCTGGCAGTCGGTAATCGACGTGCTGCATCACATGATTTTGCCGACGATTGTCCTGGCGCTGGCTCAGATCGCCGGTTGGTCGCGCTATCAACGGTCTGCGCTGCTGGATGTGCTGGGGCAGGATTATATTCGCACGGCACGGGGCAAAGGCGTGCGCGAACGCCGCGTCCTGATTTTGCACGCGCTGCGTAACGCGCTGATCCCTATGATTACGCTGGTGGGGATTTCCGTGCCGAGTGTCGTCACGGGCGCGTTCATCACAGAGACGATTTTTAGCTGGCCGGGTATTGGGCGGTTGGGTGTGGATGCGGTCAGTGGACGCGATTACCCGGTCATTATGGCTGTGACGATGCTGTCGGCGGTACTCATTATTCTCAGCAGTTTATTGGCTGATATTGCCTACGCCTGGGCGGATCCGAGAATTCGTTATGAGCAGTCGTAGTTCAACCCTGCCGCTTTCGCTGGTCTCCGACCAACACCGCAACGAGGTACGCGGTTGGCAATTATTCCGTCGGCATCGTTTGGCGCTTGCCAGTGGTCTGCTGCTTTTGATGTTCATCGGCATCGCGGTCTTTGCGGATCAGGTTACGCCCTACGACCCGAATGCTACGAACACCGATTATGCCAGAGGCAAGCCGCAAGCGCCGTCATTCGAATACGCGCTTGGCACGGATAATTATGGGCGCGATTATCTCTCACGCACGATCAGCGGGGTGCGTGTATCGCTGTTTGTGGGCATCAGCGCCGTGATTTTCCAACTGCTCATCGGCGTGACAATCGGCGCACTGGCGGGCTATTTTGGCGGCTGGCTCGATAACCTCTTAATGAGAATAACCGACATTTTTCTGGCAATTCCGGCGTTTATGCTCCTGCTCATTCTGGCGGGGATTCTCGGTGGCACGCTGCTGGCGTTGATTTTTGCCATCGGTGCGCTGAACTGGATGACGGTTGCCCGTCTCGTGCGCGGTCAATTCTTATCGCTGCGTGAACGCGAATTTGTGATGGCGGGGCAGTGCATCGGCGCGTCCCACTGGCGTTTAATTGCTGTTTATATCCTGCCCAATACTATCTCTTCGATCATTGTGGCAGCTACCTTATCGATTCCCGGTGCGATTCTGACGGAATCGGCACTCAGTTTTTTGGGGTTGGGTGTGCCGCCGCCGAATGCCAGCCTGGGCAATATGCTCGGTGGCGCACAGCAGTGGATTCGCACGGCCTGGTGGATGTGGATTGTGCCGGGGGCGACGATTTCGCTGATCGTCCTGGCTTTTAATTTTGTTGGTGATGGCCTGCGGGATGCCCTTGACCCGCAGTTGCGATAATTCGACGGGGGTGAATGATGTTGTGTCGTCGCTAAAAAGCGCTCATGCACACCTTTTTATTGGCTCATCTATAAAAGTGGAGGATTTCCCATGCGAAAACTGAGCCTGATTCTGATCTTGTTCGTTATTTTGAGTGTCTCGGCTGTTTCTGCTCAGGAGAGCAGTACCCTGATCGTCCAGTCCAACGGCGATCCGCAAACCTTAAGCGGCCTGTATGCCAATGATGGCAACAGCCTCTCTGTCGTGACTTTTCTGGTAGAGCCGCTGGTTCTTGGTGGCGAAAACTGGGGCGATTCGATTGAACCCGCGCTGGCTGAAAGCTGGACGGTATCGGACGATGGGTTGGAATATACCTTCAATCTGCGCCAGGGCGTGAAGTGGCATGACGGCGTGGAATTTACCGCTGCCGATGTGCTGTTCACCTATCAGGTCGTCCTGCTCGAAGAGAATGCCATTGATTGGCGCTCGAATCTGCTACAAAACGGTGAACCATTCGGTTTTGAAGTAGTGGACGACTATACATTTAAGGTCATCCTGACCCAGCCGGACGCGACTGTGCTGACCGCCCTGAGCATTCCGATTGTTCCTGCTCATGCTTTTGAAAGCACGAACGTGGTTGATGCGCCATTCAACACCAATCCTATCGGCACTGGGCCATATCGCTTTGTCGAGTGGAATACGGGTGAGAATATCGTCCTCGAAGCCAACGCCGACTACTGGCGCGGCGCACCGAAGATTGGTCGCCTTGTCGTGAGCTTTATCGAAGGCGTTGAAAATTCGGCGAACGCGCTGCTGGCGGGTGAACTGGATTTCGCGCGGATTGATGGCGCAGACCTGACACCGTTCCAGGACAACCCCGATTTCACTATTGTCGAAGCCCCTCGCGACCTGATGCGCTATGTGGGTTTCAATGTCCAGAGTGAACTTTATAGCGATCCCGCTGTTCGTCAGGCACTGGCGGTTGGTCTGGATCGTAATGCGGTTATCGACGCTGTGGCTGGTGGATATGGAATTTTGCCGGACTCGGTCTTTAATCGTTCCGTATTTGTCTATGAAGAAGGCCGTAATGCCCAGTATGCGTTTGACCCTGAAGCGGCGAAACAACAGTTAGCCGACCTCGGCTGGACGGACAGCGATGGCAACGGTTTCCTGGACAAGGATGGGCAGGAATTGACGCTCAATCTGGCTTACCTGGGAACATGGTCGCTGATGCAGAATATCTCGCCGATTGTCTATGACAACTGGCGTGCGCTGGGCGTGAATGTCACACTCGTGCCGCTGGACGATGCCGCTGCCAACACCGAAATTTACGATAACCAGAATGTCGAAAAATCGTATGACGCTTTTCTGGGCGGCTGGGGATTGTTTGGGCCAGAGCCGGATCATTACCGGAATTATCTGGCAAGCGAAACAGGTTTCTTCGCCTATAACAACGCGGATGTGATCGCGCTGTTCGATGAAGGCCGTTCGACCTCAGATGCCGATGCCCGCTATGGCATTTATGAACAGGCCGATGCGCTGCTGTGGCAAGACCTGCCTTTGATCCCGATTTTCCAGCCGATTGGTGTCTATGTCTTCCGTTCGGATTTGAACCTGGAAGAAGCGGAGATCAACGGTACGTTCCTCACCGGGCTGAAATTCCCCGGTAATGCGTATTTCGTAGAGTCGTAACCTTTGCGTAGGGGCGGTTCGCGAACCGCCCCTACCCTGCAAACCTCTTATTCTTAATCGCTTTTGTGCCGCATCCACACGTTCGGCTCGACATAAACGCCGACATCACGTTCGCGATCAATTTCAACAGGCACGAGCGCACCGGGTACGATATACGACCCGCTTTCGGGAAACTGCATCTCTGTCCATTGTTCCCATTCGGCGATTGTCCCCGGAATACGCATCGACTCCGGGCAAACGCGCAAAATTTCCGCGCCCATTTTCCAGTGTGTTCGCAACCAAGGATCGAATGGCGCACCGTCGGCCTGTTTCCACCGGATGTAACGCTCCATCGGCGTGAGGGGATAACGATGTTTGAGATTGGGACGCACGGGCGCGATGAGCGTGTTCAGGCCGCGTCGCGCGGCATTGCCTTTCATCGCCTGTAAAACGTGCTGGCTGAGTCCTTTACCGAGATGATCTTTGGCGATGACCACCTGAATCGCTGAAACCACATTCGGCGTGATGCCATTTTGATGATTGGTAACGACCAGTTCGATGATGGTATCCCAGCCACCCAACGGCAAGCCCTCAACCGTGCCGTCCCAGGTCGCCGGAACGGTGTTGCCACTGGCGATCACTGTGTCATTTTTATCAGCCAGAATGATCTGAAATTCTTGCAGATGGCTGTACAGATAGCCGAAGCAGCGGTTCGCAACCGAGTCATGAAACATAAATTCCGGCCAGCCGGCCATATTGATGTCGTCCATCGCGTCGAGCAGATCAGGTCGTTCCGCAAGCGTATAAAAGGTGAAGTCAGTCATCGGGATATGTCCTGATATAAATTTTCGTAAAGCGTGGCGACACGCTCCCAACTATAGCGTTCTTCGATCAATTTGCGCCCATTTTCGACGAGTTGGCGCTGCAAATCTGGATTTTTGAGCAAATTGATGACTGTTTCGGCCATTTCACCAATATCAGCGATCAATACGTCATGACCATTTTGCGCATCGATGCCGTCCACGCTCAGAGGTGTCGCGATCACCGGACAGCCAATCGCCAGCGCTTCCAAAACTTTATTTTTAATGCCTGCGCCGAGTTGCAGCGGACACACAAAGGCCGCTGCCCGCGCCAGATAAGGTCGCACGTCCGGCACACGCCCCGTCACTTTGATTGATTCGCTTGCCAACGCCTGCAATTCCGGCGGTGGAGCATTGCCGACGAGCCATAATTTCACATCGGGAATTTGCGCCTGCACTTTTGGGAAAATCTCATGTGCCAGCCGCAGTGCCGCATCCACATTTGGCGGATATTCGTAGTTGCCGACGAACAGCAGCGCCCGCACTTTGCGGCTGACTCGCGCTTTGCGGAAGGTATAAAGGTCGATTCCGTTGGGGATTACGTCAATCGAAAGCGCTGGGTTGCTGTCGAGTAGTTCGTTTTTATCCTGCTGCGAGACGACCACAATGCGGCGATAGGGCGTGAACATCCATGATTCGAAATTCCGCGCGAGCTGAAATTGAATCATATTCGCGATGGTTGTAGGGGCGACCCGCCGGGTCGCTCCTACGAGTCTTCGTAGGTATAAACTGTAGCTCTCGTAGGGTGTGATGACCGCCGGAAGACTGCGCAGTGCATGATAAAACTCATAGACCTGGACACCACCAAACAGATGAATCGCGTCGTAGTGAGTGCTGTCGAGTCGCGATTCAATCGCCCGCCACATTTCCGGCGACCAGGACTCTTCGGCGTGTTTGGGAAAACGAGCAGAGGGGAAAGTCGCCCGTTTCAGATACGAAAGCTGGCTGCGGCGCGGTTCAGCGATGAGTTGAACATGCTCGAAGCGATAATCATAATTGTCCTGCTCTTGCCAATCTTCGGCGCGGTTGGCGAACGCCAACAGGTCAATCTGGTGTTTGCGCCCTTCGAGTTCCTCTGCGAGGTGATAGACGATAAGCCGATCACCCAGGTGCAGCGGATAGGGTGGACAGCGGGAAATGAGCAGTATACGCACGTCGCAGTTATCGCCCCACCCAATCGCGCAGGTATAAGAAATCGTGACCGATGGTACGGCGGCTGAGTTTGGCGATGTTGGGCATGGTACGCTTGTAGTGGTTCGCCTTGACGCGCTTCCAGACTTTTTCGACAAATGCGCGATCAAAGCCCTCCTCGACCACTTCGTCTACCGTGTAGCGCTCGTCCACCAGCAGGAAAAGCAACTGGTCAACATCGTTATAGGTGAAGCCGAGTTCGCCCTCATCGGTCTGGCCTTCCCACAAATCGGCTGATGGCGCTTTGTCGATAATCGGCTGCGGGATGCCCATTGCCTTTGATAACTGCCGCACCTGTGCTTTGTAGAGATCAGCAATCGGTTGCAAGGCCACGCCGCTGTCTCCATAAATGGTCGAGTAGCCAAGCAAAAATTCGGTTTTATTGCTCGTCCCCATCACCAGCCCGCCCCAGGCAACTGATTGATCGTAAAGTGTGACCATGCGCAGCCGCGCCATGATGTTGCCTTTGCGCAGGTTGCTCATGTCGGGGAAGCGATCAATCAGCGGGTCGGCCATATCCGTAATTGGCACATCCAGGCTTGGTAAACCTAAAGCCTCGATCACCAATCCGGCATCATCCAGGCTGGCGGAAGATGAAGTCTTATAGGGCATTCGCACGACCAGCACGTTTTCCGGCCCCAGCGCCTCCGCCGAAAGATAGGCCGATAGTGCCGAGTCAATGCCGCCGGAAAGCCCCATGACGGCGCGTTTCATGCCGACTTTTTCGATCTGGTCGCGAATAAATCCGGTGAGCATTTTACGCGCGATGTCGGTGTTAATTTCCAGCCGATCCATGATGTCCGGCTGTGTTTTTGTCGTCATTGTTTGCATCCCCTTCGGTAGCTAGTCAGCATTTCAGCTTGTCAGCCAGTCAGCATTTCAGCTTTTGTGAAACCGTTTTACATGGCTCGTTGAATGTAGGCCAGGACTTTATGCGGAAAATCTTCCTCAACGGCGATTTCGGTATAGTACATAGCGTCATTGGCCTGTGCCTGCATGATAACGATGACGCGGTGCTTGTCCGTCGCCAGCACTTGAAAAATTTTCAGTTTTCCGGTTTGCGCGAAAGCCTCTTGAGCCGACTCGACTCGTTCGCCAACGGCCTGTTGTTCCAGCGCTTTTGGCGCGTAATTATTGGCGATGAAATCGTGCAGTCGCCGGGTATCGCCACTGTTCAGAATCGTTGTCTGGGCGATCAACCGCATCCCGGCGTTGCTCAGTTTGAGCGCGGTCTTGTCGTCCACGTTTTATTCCTCGTTCCGGCGCAGGATGCGTGCCAGTTCGCGCTGAACCATCTCCGGGCGTTCATCACGCAAAAGCGGCAGACGGCTGCGAGTGCGATGAACCTCGTTCAAGTCAATCGTTTGGGTGATGAGCGCCTCGTCAAAATACAGCCCGTGTGTCAAAAAATCGCCATCAGGATTAACCACCGATGAGCCGCCCCAGAAATTTTTACCGTCCTCATAGCCCACGCGGTTGCAATGGATCACATAGTTGGTGAACATGCTGCCGTAAGCCTGATTGACAAGCTCGACCCAGCGCGAACCGGACAGCCGATCCCCTGAATCAAGTCCCCGGCTGGGGCTGGAACTGCTGAAAATCATGAGGTCAGCGCCATCCATCCAGAGCAGATAGGCAGGCGACATGTGCCAGAAATCCTCGCAAATGAGCATACCGACACGCCCAAAGCGCGTATCAAAGGCACGTGCCTGTTCGCCGTGATCGAAATAGCGGCCTTCGTCAAACATCGCATAGGTCGGCAGGTAAATTTTATGGTGGATATGTACGACTTCGCCTTTAGAGAGATAGGCGCTGGCGATATAAAAACGCTGGCGTTTATCCTCGTGGACAAATCCAAACACCAGGTCCATATTCTGACTGGCATCGAGCAGAGTACGGAAGGTTTCGTCATCGCGGTTGGAATGGATAGCGACTTCTGGCACGAGGTCTTGCACCTGATAGCCAGTGAGTGAAAGTTCAGGGAAAATCAGGAGATCAACGCCCATCTGATCTGCGCGCTGAATGTAATCGAGATGTTTGGCTAGGTTGGCTTTTACATCGCCGAGCTTGGGATAAATCTGCGCCAGTCCAATATTGACGCGCATTTTCGCTCCTTCGAAGCAGTCACAGGTATTTATTTAGTGTAAAACGTACCATAACCCCGTATTTATGGCAAGAACCAAGTTAAGCCGTTGGCTTTTGGTTGATAGTCTTTAGTCAATAGCTATTAGTCATTAGCAATTAACAATCAATAGTCCGCTGTTCAGTCAGATGGTAAAAAAATGACGGAGCAGGGACGACGCGCCGAGTCGTCCCTACAGGAAATACCCATCAAAACATGCTCGATAACTGACCAAACGCTAAAAGCTAACGACTAAAAGCTTTCTACCGCTTTTTCTTGCGGTTCAGCTTGCGGTTTTTATCGGCCTGTTTGCGTTTGGCTTTTTTCTTGGCATCAGCCGAAGAACCACTACGTGATGGTTTGGAAACCTCATGGTCATGGTCGTGGTCATGGTCGTGGTCATGGTCATGTGAATGACCCAACAGGCCGTCAGACGCACGAACGCCCAACTTGGTGGCGACATCTTTCCACGTTCCGGCTATGTTTTCATCGACCTGTTTGGCATTGTAAGCTGCCCGGATCACCGGAACCGCATTTGTTTCCAACGTGACCAGTGCGCTAACCAGAACTGCATTGAAGGTGGGTCTGTTTTCATGATATTTTTCGAGTTTGCCGACCAGGATGCCTTCACAGATGGTGTATATTTCGGGCGTTGATGTCTCGGCCAGCGCTCGAATGCAGGCAACGGTGACAAAACGATCATACTCAGAGAGGAATTCTTCATCGAGATGGTCAGCCAGCGAGGGGATGGCGCTTGGCCCGATCATGCTGTAAACCATCGGCAGTTCGTTCATCATGATGAAGGGGTCGCCAATCGCAAAGGTTTCCAGCAAGGGTTTTGCGGCCTCTTTCGCTTCAAGCTGACCAAGCCGTCGCCAGGCGTGCATGGGTGCCCAGACTTGCGGTTTGTCCGGGTTATAGGCATGAAGACGAATATCCGTTGCCATGCGTATCAGATCAGGGATGTGCGCGTGACCGATGCCAAATTCGTTATAGGTCCCCTCGTAGTTTTCGCCCAGCGTCAAAAATTTATCCAGCGGGGCGGGATAATCTGAAGTGAAAGGCGATTGTTTCCAGCCCGGCCCACGCACCACACGCCCCGGTTTCGCGCCTGTATGCTCACCGTCCTTGAGAACCTGCGTCCCGTTGACAAAGACGTGTACCATGCCTACCGAATATTGATGTGGGTTTTGCGGCGTAGCATAGTCCTGAACTTTTTCCGGGTCGAAAACGACGACATCGGCGAAATGGCCTGCTTGCAGCGAACCGCGCCGATCCAGGCGGAGATTATTGGCCGGGAACGAGGTCAGGCGGCGCACCGCTTCCTCAAGCGGGATGATTTTTTCGTCGCGCACATATTTGGCGAGCAGGCGGGCAAATGAGCCGTAGGCGCGTGGGTGCGGATTGGCTTTGAGGAACACGCCTTCGGGAGCCATTGATTCGGCATCCGAACAGAAGCTCACCCAGGGCAGCGCGACCTGTTTGCGCAGATTATCGTCCGACATGCTGAAATACATCGTGAAAATGCGGCTGTCATCCTCAACGATCAAGTCCATCAGCGTTTCTTCAGGGGGCGTTCCGCGATCATCGGCAATTTCGATGAGGCGTTTGCCCGTGAGATGCTTCATGGATTCCTGTTTGAACCCCGCCAGCAGGATATTTTCCGGCCCGGTGGAGAGATACATATTTTCCCAGGTATCGGACTCCGCCAGCATTTCTGCTTTAATACGTTCCCGGTCTGCGGGATTTTTTAAGCGTTCGATCAGCGCCGGATGCCCGCCTTCGTGCGCCCAGGGTGGGATACAGGCGTTTAATCCCGTGCCGCCGAAGGGGTAGGTATACATATCGGCGGTGATGGGATAATTTTTCGCGCGGGCTTCTTCAACCATCGCGATGGCCTTATCCATCTGATCCCAATTCGCTTTTCCGGCGGCCTTGAGATGATAAATTTCGGCGCGGATTCCGGCTATTTCAGCGATCTCTAAAAATTCGCTCAAGGCATCCAGAAAAGCCGTGCCTTCGCTGCGGATATGTGAGATATAGAGGCCGTTATATTCGGAGGCAGCGCTTGCCAACGCGATCAATTCGTCGGTGCTGGCGTAGTAGGCAGGCGGATAGATGAGCGCTGCTGAGAGGCCAACCGCGCCTTCTTCCATCGCCTCCCGCACCAGATCGCACATTTTCTCAAGTTCTTCCTCAGTGGGGATGCGGTCTTCATGCCCCATCACATAGACGCGCAGGGTAGACGTGCCAACAAATGAGGAAATATTGGTCGAGACACCGCGTCGTTCGAGATATTCGAGGTATTCGCCCAGCGTTGACCACTCGACATCGTATTTGATGTCGCCCTGATTCATGTAGATTGTCGGGCCGTTTTTTCTCATTTCTTCGTTGAGTGGCCCCATTGACGAGCCTTCGCCCATGATTTCGAGCGTCACGCCCTGCCGGATTTCGCTTTGGGAACGACCATCCTCGATCAGCGACTCCACTGACCAACTGAGCATATTGATGAAACCCGGCGCGACAGCCATTCCTTTAACGTCAATTTCAGTTTTGCCGTGCGCATCGGCAAGCTGCCCCACTGCCGCGATGGTGTCGCCGTCAATCGCAACATCACCCTGGAATGGGGCTGCGCCGCTGCCATCATAAATTGTGCCATTGCGAATAATCAGATCATGTTCGGTCATCAGGAATCATCCTTCATTCGGGGTAATCATATAATCGTCGGGCGCGAACCCCTCGACACTCCAGCCCGTAATTGTGCCATCGAGCGTTCGAATCAACCACCATCGCAACTCATCGTCTGCGCAAACTGCTTCAGCGATCAGCGTAAAATCCGTCCCCGGCTGCAACACCGCGATCTCTTCTCCACCCGGTTCGGTACGCACACGCAAATTACGGCGCACACCGCTGCCTTCGGTGGGCAGCGCCACATACGCTTGTGACCCAGCTTCGAGACGTGTTGGCGGCGCTTCCTCACAGCCACCCGTTGATTCAACCGTTAAATTGGCTGGCTGCGAACTCTTGCTGATCGACGTTGCATCAGAGTTTGCATCTGAAGTTGTATTAGATGTTGCATCAGCGCTTGTATCCGAAATTGCATCGGGTGACTGGATTGTGGCATTCTCCGACAGTGGCCGCCAGAATCCAAATAAGATCACCAACAAAGCAACCAGCGTGAGAATAACCCTAATCCGCATGTCGCGCCCTTGCCAACTGCGCCAAACCCAGAAGCAGCAGCCCAGCGTCAAGCCATTGGTCAGCACGCAGCCCTGAGATTATTATCGCGTAATCGCCGCGCCAGAAGCCGAGAGCGAACATCCCCAGGCTCATCAGGACGAGGATAACAGAAAATTGTCGATATTTGAACCAGCCGCGCCAATGGAGCAGAAGGGCAAATCCCAATAGAAATATCGACAAAATGAGGCCGAAAAGCTGCGTGTTATAACGGGGCGCAGGCAGGCCATAAACATCGGGTGATTCGGATACCATAAATGAGGGATAATTCGCCAGCGTATCGACTTCCGCGCCATAACCGCAGTTCGCCGCCAGACAACCCCACCATGCCGCCAGCGCCATCAAAGGCAGAGCGATTGCTAAAGAATCGAGCAGCACCGCAGGCTTGATCCGATACCAGCGTGCGGCGAGATGCAGACCGATTAAGCCTCCGATGACCGCGCCATGCCAATCCATGCCGCCGCTGCTGAGTCGCCAGATTTCGCTTGAGTTGTAGGTGAAGTATTCCCAGTTGAGGAGGATATGACCGGTACGCGCACCAATAGCCCCGCAAATGAGCGCTGCCAGATAGACATCTGCCCATTTGCCCCGGTTCTCGCCCGCCCGTACTAGATTAATACCTGTGCTGATAAGGACAGAGATCATCAGAAACAGGGTGAAGCTCTGCAACGTGAACGGGCCGATAGTCGTATAAAATGTAGGCATAAATACTGCTCCACAATTTGAGGTGTATTGTAACATGGGCAGGAGGATGGTCAAACCCATATACTAAATTGGTGAGACGCGCATGAGAAATCAAGCCTATTTACACGATTGCCCTCAATATTGGGGGTTCATTACAGAAAGCAGCATCAGGGTGATATAATTCGGTCATCCAATTTCATGGAATAAATACTAACTGTCATTCAGGACAGAAATCGCCTACATAAAGGAGTTTTACATATGGGTGGAATTAGTGGTTTACTGGGAGCACTGGCACTGCTGGGCTTCTTGGGCTTCTTAGGAGGCATCGGTCTGGTGGTTGTGTCGGCCTCGCAGGGTAGGCCGGTACGAAATGGTCTCTTCCTGGCTGCAATCGGCCTCGTTGTTGGCCTCTTATTCAGCGTTATTAGCCAGGGTATCGTTATCGTCGAGCCGACGCAGCGTGCTGTAATCGTTAACACGTTGACTGGTGCGTTGGAAACACCGCGTGGCGCTGGCACGTCCATCGTTGTCCCGGTTGTGCAAGCATTTACGATCTATCCGATCAGTCAGCAGCAGTACACCATGTCCGGCCAGGAAAATGAAGGCCAGGTGCGTGGCAATGACGCAGTAGCAGCACGTACCGTTGATGGTCAGGAAGTCGCGTTGGATATTACAGTGTTGTATAATATCAGCCCTGAAAATGATGAAATTAACAAACTTCACGTGCGTTGGGGGCAGGGCTATCAGGATAACTTTGTCCGACCTACCGTTCGCGGCCTCGTGCGCGATGCCGTCTCTGGCTACCGGGCAGAGCAAATCTACGGTGCGGAGCGCACTCAAATGGAAGACGATATGCAGGCGCAAATCAGCGAACGGTTTTTGCAGGAGGGACTGCAATTGACTGATCTTCTGGTGCGCGACATTTCATTCTCTGAACTGTTCCGACAGGCGATTGAAAATAAGCAGATTGCTGACCAGGAAGCGCAGCAGGCGCAGTTGCGCGTCGTGCAGCGTGAAAACGAAGCGAATCAACTCCGTGCCCAGGCGCAAGGTGAACGTGATGCCGAAATTGCCCGCGCTGAAGGTGAAGCCCAGGCTATCGTCCTACGAGCGCAGGCTGAAGCTGAGGCGCTGCGGTTGGTGAGCGAACAAATCGCGGCGAATCCGAGCCTGATTCAATACCTGTACGTGCAAAACCTAAGCGATAACGTCAACATCGCCCTCGTTCCGGCCAACAGCCCATTCCTGTTCGACTTTAACAGCCTGGCGGAAGCGAATCCTGATTTCAATGCTCCCGCCGTGCCAGAGGGGGTTGTGCCTGTAGTGCCGACAGCAACTCCGACACCAGAGTCCGGCGGCTAATTTCTTCAATTTGATAGGGGCAGGTCTCAGACCTGCCCCTACGATATTTCTACATAAACACATCGTAAGAAATCTGTTCGATAAGTTGACTTCTGTGGGCATAGCCATAAAATTATTACAGAGGAGTGTTTTACTGTTATCAAAAATCAAGTCCTTCCACACTGAATGAGTAAAATCTATGGCAAAGAACTACTATGAAACGCTTGGCGTCAGCAAGACAGCCAACGACAAAGAAATCAAACAGGCTTTTCGCAAACTGGCGAAAAAGTTTCATCCTGATGCGAACCCCAATGACCCCTCGGCTGAGGGTAAATTCAAAGAAATCAATGAAGCCTACGAGGTTTTGAGCGATATCGAAAAACGCGCTCAATATGACCAGTTTGGCAGCGCCTATCAGCAGGTTGGTGGCAACCGACCCGGCGGCGGCTACTACACCAACGTCAATACGCAGGAAAATCCTTTTGGCGATATTCTCGATTCGTTGTTTACCAATTTTGGTCGCGCGGAACGGACTCGTGGCCCACAACAACAGCCGTTTGATGCGCGAATGGATGGTCGCGACCTTGAGCAGAAAGTGACGATCAACCTGCAAGAAGCCTATACTGGCACGACGCGGCTTGTCAGCAAAGGTGGTCGCAAAGTAAAAGTGACGATCCCACCCGGTGCCACCACTGGAACACGAGTCCGGTTGGGGGGCGAAGGTGAAACAGGTAGCTATGGTGGACGTGCTGGGGATCTGTACCTGATTGTCGAGGTTGAGCCGGACTCGCGTTTTGAGCGTGAAGGTGACAATTTGCTGGTGGATGTCAAGCTGGATATGTTCACGGCGCTGCTTGGTGGCGATCTGGAAGTGCCAACGCTGGATCGTCCTGTTCGACTGAAAATTAAACCGGGAACGCAGTCAGGACGTAAATTCCGCATTGCCGGAAAAGGGATGCCTGTAATGCGTAAAGAAGGCGAATTTGGCGATTTATACGCGCGGATATTGATTACTGTGCCGGAAAATCTGACAGACGAGCAGCGCGAACTGATCGAAAAATTGCAGGCCTCTTTCAGTCCATGATGAAGCGACTGTCGATTGCCCTTGTGTTGATCGTCGGGTTGTTTACGGCCTGCCAGAGTGAGGCGGTTTCTGCGCCTCCGCAGGCCGTCGCCAGCACTCCAATTGCCTCGCTACCACTTAACGTTTCACTTCAGATATCGACTCCCATATCGCAGGAAATTATTGATTCGGCAGATGCGGAATATGCACTGCTGACCAATATTTATGAGCGACTTGCGCCGTCGGTAGTGAATATTGACGTGATCGCGGCTGAGTCCACGACCAATTTGTTGGATATTGGACGCGGTTCCGGCTTTGTATTCGACACAGATGGGCATATCATCACGAATACGCATGTGATTAATGGTGCTCAGGAAATCGAGGTGACGTTCAATAACGGCTACATCGTCAGCGCCACAGTGGTCGGCTTTGATGCCTACAGCGATCTGGCAGTTATTAAAGTGGACACCGATAAAGAGCGCCTTTTCCCGGTGACACTCGGCAATTCTGACTCGGTGCGCGTGGGCGAACGGGCAATCGCCATTGGCAACCCGTTTGGACTCGCCAGTTCGATGACACAAGGCATTGTCAGCGGTCTGGGGCGGCAGCTTCCCTCGGCGGAACTGCTTAACAGTGATCTGATTCCGGGCTTCAATAATCCGTCCATTATCCAGGTCGATACGGACATTAACCCTGGTAATTCCGGCGGGCCGCTGCTCAATTCTCATGGCGAAGTGATCGGCGTGAATACTGCGATTCGCACCGACACGGGTACATTCCAGGGTGTCGGCTTTGCGATTCCGGTCAATACCGTCAAGCGAGTCGTGCCGGAATTGATCGCCAACGGCAAAGTCGATTACGCCTGGTTGGGCATTTCGACACTAATTGAAGAAGATGGTTTCAGCGTAGCAGGATTAGCCGAACCGCTGAATCTTCCCGTTGAAGCGGGCGTGTTGGTGGATCGGGTCACGGTGGGTTCGCCAGCCGATAAAGCCGGGCTGCATGGCGGGTCGCAGCGGGTGGTGGTGCGTGGCTCGGAAATCTGCGCAGGTGGTGATATTATCATCGCCGTAGACGGCATCTACATCAACAATATGGACGAACTGGTCGCGCATCTGGTGGTGAATACGTCACCTGGCAACGTGGTGAATCTGATGATCGTGCGGGGCAACGAAACATTTGAAGTGCCGCTGACGCTCGAACCTCGCCCTACCGGCGAGACGGGCGCATCGCAAAACGGCTGTCAATAATTCAGAGGAAAAAATCGCGCAGGGCATCGCGGACTTCATCGACCAGCGCTTCCCAGGGAACGTCTGAGTCACGCTGAATGATGAGGCTGTTGGGGGTGATGGTGAGGGCAAGAATGCCCTCGACCCCGCTGAACAACATCTGAGCGATGGGGGAGCCTTCGTCACCTTCGTCAATGTTGTGATAAATTTCTTCGACTTCGCCCGTCAGTGTTTGATTCGTGACAATTTCGAGGATGTCAGGATCATTCGTTGGTCGGGCTTCAACGGTCACATACTCAGACATTTTGCAGAATTTTGACCGTATCGCCAATTTTGATCGCGCCGCCTGTGACGACCTTTGCCATCACTCCCAGACGATTTTTTGCGTCGTTGCGCGGCTTGCCCTGCAATGCTTCGAAACGATCACAGCCCGTGCGGTAGCTGGTCACTTCGACGCAGGCTTCGTCGCCCAATTGGATGCGTTCGCCGACGGTCAGGGTGTTCAGGTCAAAGCCTGAAATAACGATTTGTTCGCCCATTTGCCCCGGCTGAATATTAAAGCCTTCGCTGCCCAGCGTTTGTAGAACTTCATGGGTCATAATATTGATCTGGCGTTCGGGATGCCCACCTTTTTTGTCACCTTCAATGCCATAATTGGCAACCAGAACGGCAGCTTCCAGCGGTACGCGGGTGTAATGATCGCTCGGTTTGGAGGGTAACGAGTCTGGCTTGTAGACGATATGGAGAATTTCGATCATTTTTGAACCCCTTAATCTTGATGATTATGAAATTATATCAGTTTTTCGCTTCGTTTTGGCGGCGAAGTTCCCGCCAGATGACCTCGCCATCCAACGAGGGAAAAGGGGCTAATGCACCAATCCCAAAAGCCAGATTCGCCACGCCGAAAAACATCAGCCCCGCACTGCCGATCCCAAGCGCCACGATCAGCAAGATCACGCCGATGGTGGTATTCAGCACAGGGCCGCCGAGCGCACGTCCCAGGTGTACCCGGCTGGGCAGATCGAATGGGTCATTGCGATAAATGTTGACCTGGCGGCTGGCCGTAATTAGAAGTTCGTCCATCGGTGCGCCGACGAATTTGCCGCCGATAATATGGCCGATGCTGTGGATCGAATTGGTTGCGATCAATAAGATGCCGAAGAGTACGCCATAGATCAGACGTGTTCCGATGTCCACGAACGGCATAAAAATGAATGTGCCGAGAAAACCAGCGATGAGGTTCATGGGAATGACCCTCCAGGCCAGCGGCGTGACATTCCAGGGGATGTCCAGGAATGTAAACAGGTGCATTCGCGGAGTTGTCTCGATGTCTTCCTGTACGAGCAGCGGGCGATTGGTCATCAAAGTTCCTTAAATATGGGCAAATGTGCGTAGCAACCGGATTAAACCACAGCCGCCTGATAGCGACCTTTGTGCAGGCTAAATATTACATGAGGCAATGATACTTTTAAAGCTCGTTTGAACTCGAAATCAATATTCTGTGTTGACATGCGCAAAATTGGCCTTCAGAATTAACCAGCAATTATAAAGAAAGCGGAAAGCCCATGTTTCCCAAAACGCTCGTCATCATTCCCGCGCTGAACGAAGCGGAGAGTATCGTGAAAGTGATCGCCAGTATCCGGCAGTATGTACCCTGGGCGGATATTGCCGTTCTGAACGATGGCTCAACCGACGACACCGGGGAAATTGCCAAAGCGGAGGGAGCGCTAGTGCTGCACATGCCGTATCGCATCGGGATCGGCGCGACGGTGCAGACAGGTTATATGTTCGCCGATCAATATGGCTACGAAATTGTCGTGCGTGTGGATGGTGATGGTCAGCATCCGATTGAAGATATTCCCAGGCTGCTCAGTGGACTTGAACAGCAGCAGGTCGATCTGATCGTCGGGTCGCGCTATATCGAAGATCGCGGTTATTCCGGCTCAATCGCGCGGCGGGCGGGCAGCCTGATTTTGGCGAGTCTGGTTTCTGCGATTACAGGTGAGCGATTCACCGATCCGACCTCCGGTTTTACCGCTGCTAACCGCAGGACGATCAAACTGTGCGCGCAGGTTTACCCGCATGATTATCCAGAGCCGGAAGCTTTAGTTATTTTGCACCGCGCAGGGCTGAAAATTTGTGAGATTCCGGTGGCGATGAAGCCGCGCCAGGGCGGGCGCTCATCCATTACGATGCTGCGTTCAGGTTACTACATGATTAAAGTGATTCTGGCGATTTTGATTGGCCTGCTGCGTCCCGCGCCTCATATCGAACCGACGTAGCCGCCAGGAAAAAATTGAACCACAGAGTCACACAGGACACAGAGAAAATGCAATTTTCAACGCACAGGTACAAAGAACGCAAAGATTCGCAAAGAATCTTTCTATTTCTCTGCACCAGTGTGTTAAATTCTTTGGTGTTTTGATCGCCATGATTCGTGTTTTGATGATCTCCAAAGCCGTTGTCGTCGGCATTTACCAGCGTAAGTTAGAGGAAATCGCGCGTGCAGGCATTGAACTTCTGGTACTTGTCCCTCCATCGTGGAAAACGGAGCAAGGCGAGACAAAACTGGAGCGAGTCTACACGGATGGCTATCGTCTGGAAGTCATTCCGATTGCGCTCAACGGAAATTTCCATCTCCACTATTACTCTGGGCTGGGGAAAATTATTCGCGATTTTCAGCCGCATGTCGTCCATATTGATGAAGAAAGATCGGAAGAGC
>JALHNB010000064.1 GCA_022843745.1 Anaerolineae bacterium
CATTGGTTCTTGCTCACATTATGTGCAGGAGCATAGAGTCAACTATCTGGAACTCAAAACGTGAGGCTGGTTTCCCTTATATCAAGGCCATTTACCAACGCACACGAGCGGTAACGTGCTGATTGCACATAAATTGGACAAGAACCTAGAAGAACCATACAGGCTTCACGAGTTAGAGCGCTCGTTACGCTTGAGATACCGAAGCACAGAGCCACATCAACACCGTCGATGGTTTCTGCCATGCGGTTCCACCTCAACTCGGCTCAGCTATACTTGCCATCACCCAACCATTCCAACGCGATAGTGCCTGGCGGTATCCGATGAGCCGGGCTGTCGGCGAGGCAAACGCTCAGATGCCTTATGCCTTCATATTCGCGCTCCACTACGTAATGGACGCAGCGTCGCTCTGGATACGCCAGAACGTAGGCTGTAGAACATTGCGCTGTGCAGGGTCGTCATCCTGTGTATGCGTTCAATGAGGCCCCCACGATCAATTTTGGCGGGCTGCTCTATGTGTACTGATCTCTTTGCTCGTGGGGCAGCCAGAACGACCTCTTAGTGAGCCAGTAACCTAGCAAGCGTTTGCCCATGCCTCAAAGTATCCCGCACGCCTTAGTGCCGGAATGAGGCGTGTAGAGACCCTATAGCCCCTTTTGAGTATTCGCCCTCAGCTTGTAGCTGGCCACTGGCGGCGACCAGTTCGTACTCCAATTATGGGGTACCGTTAAGGCTGTTCATGCTTGCTCCTCTGGTGGATTGAAGCTGATGGTGAGGCGGGTCGATTTGACGCGCTCGAAGGCAATGTAAATCGCCTCGTAGCCCTGATGTCGGTAGAGTGTCTGGAGCGTTTGACGGCTTTCGTATCAGGATACGAATGCGTCTCGGCGTGACACTTGGGACAGATCGCGGCCAGCAGTTCAGGCACGTCGGTCAGTTCACAAATGTATTCTAGCGTTGACTTGCTGCGGGCATTCGGCTAAAGGCTTGTTCATGAATTGGTGTATTCATTGTTTTTCTGCTCCACTCATATTTGGTCAAATAGACTTTTTACGCGAGTTAGCCCACTACCAGGAGCAGGGGGCTGTAGGAACTGTGCGGAAACTTCAGCCTCTCTGCCTTCCCACTCGCACCACTTACGGAAGCGCTTCTGATTCTGAATGATGTTGATGAGCCTAGTGGCACTCGGCCAGTTATTCATGGAGGACTCTATTGCCCTCGGCAGCGCTTCATGGGCAATCCAATCCCGGTAAGCAGGGTTGGCATCAAATAAGGCGTTGGAGGAGAGACCCGTCTTCACGCCTTTGATTTCTTCGTCGTAATATATTTCCGCTCTGTTCAGTGTTCTCACCATTGCGTCGCTGAGCCTCTTATTCCGACTGTTCGCGACGATGTACACCTCTAATGCCGTAGCCTTCTTAACCACAGCCTCATCCGAAGGCGTGCGTGTAGTAGCCGATGAGTGCAACGCCTCCATTGACGCGGCGCGGATATGGGCGCGAACCTTCTTCGCCTGGTACAACACCGAGCATTACCATTCTGGGCTGAACTTGCTGACACCGGGGAGTGTTCATTATGGCGAGGTACCTGCCATCCAGCAACACCGACAGGCGATTATGCTGGCGGCGTATGCCGCTCATCCAGCCCGCTTCGCTCATGGACAACCAGTCGTCAAAGGCGCTCCGACAGCGGTCTACATCAATCCGCCAAAACCAGCGGAGATTCTTGCTTAATCTATTTCACGAAGTTGTTTCAATGTCCTTGACACATACCGAAATCAAGCTGAATTAACCTATCCAAAACTCAGGTTATATATACATCTGATGGGAAGGACACTGTTAAATGATGTACACTGCCGTCACGCAGGAAGATGTGCCTACTGGTGCCACCATCCAACACATTCCCTTCAATATGTTCAAGGCGTCCATCTGCAAAATGCACTGTAATGCTCATCTCATTGAACGCCTCAAGTACGACAGGTATCTGGCAGATTGAGAAAGCCAGAGATCCCGCTCTCAGATCGATATTTTGGTGCCGCCCATTGACATCCAGATAGGAATATGCCGAAGGGGAGTTGAGAAGTTCCTCCGGGTTAAGTAGCAGCGTATCAAATATTAGCCTGCCATCCTCGACGTATAATCCCATCTCGGCCTGTCGCGTCAGAATTTCCTCTTTGACCATACCTGTCATACCTGGTTGTTTTGCCCCCTGTCCTTTAGGTGTGTGCGAATAAGGGTCTGTAGGGAACGCTCTGTAAATATCCGGGGCTTTGTTAAAACCTAGCCCTTGTCGAATGTCTATATAGCACTGTCGCAGATCATCGGCAGTCGAATCACCTCTGAATCGTACGGCTGTTTCCTGTGCCGCGAGTAGGAGTTTTGCAACCATGTGCCAATAGACACTTCCCAAACCTTCGTATGCAAAAAATGTTCCCGAACGCCCGGTGAACTCGTCGTGGTGGAAGGTTGCTTCAAACAATGCACTGATCTTCTCGAACTCTGCATCTATTAGCTCAGCGTACCTAGGATGTCCTTTTAGGACATCCAGTGCTTGGCTTACATCGTGGAAGTTGCGGATATGACCACTAAAGTGATAAACACCATTGACATCGCGGGTAATGATGGATTTATCCTGCGCCTCTAGCAGCATTTTAAAAAGTGCTATATCAGCCACCTGATCCTGCGTTAAACGGTTCTTCTGCAAAAAGCCTGGCAGATTCCGATCCGGGTAGAGAATGTAACTCTGTTGTTCTGGCTGATAAAGGGAGCTTTTTCGAAGGCTCTGAAGCAGGGCCAAAGATTCATCACCCGATAACAGCCCAGATGAGAGGATGGCAACCTGACCTTCGAGCATCTCATATAGATGACTGACCGAGGCGTGGCCATCATCAAGGTGCAAAATATTGTAAGCATGATATAGGCTATCGCTACGTCTATTGGCGCGCAGGGAGTGTTCAACGTATTGCTGCGCCAGATCGAGAAATGCGACTATTTCCATAACCGGTGAATCTATAAGTTCACCGGAGAAACCATTCTTGTAAAGTTTCCAGCGGTAGTCACTCCCAGTTTCACCCAGCGAATCCATTATGATCCGGCGTTGTTCATCGTTAAAGGAGCTTTGCAGGGTGGCTTGGAACCGACTCAGTATGTTAAATACCTGTGTGTAGAACTTCTGAACCTCTGTACTGAGCGGCACAACATCGAGCGTACTCTTGCAGAACATTTCCCGGCAAAAAGCAATATATCGTCGGAGATAGCACAATGTCACCACTGACAATCCCTTGCCAACCAGGGCATTGTTAGCGTCGTTCCACTCCGGGCGTTGGGTGTTCATCCATATCCCGCCTTCGGGAACAAAGTTGACCAACTTTGCGAGCAGCAGAGACAGCAGTTTTTCCGCAAGCGATGCCCGGAGGACTTGACCATTGGGGGCATAGACCAGTTTTCCATCAGTGCCGTGTTCATTCTGTTGTGTCTTGATCTGCCGTTCCAGATTCCAGTCGAAATCGATAGTGTTATAGGGGTCCTTCAACAAATCAGCGTAGGGCTTAATTTGATATGGAACATTGGCATAGCTGAACATGAACCGCGCAAGAAATTCCTGAAGTTTTCCAGGGTTCATCTTGGCACTGATTTCCATCAGGCTTTGGAGATAGACGATCTGGTGATCGCTCCAATACCCTATGTTCGCCCAGGGATTATCTGGCTCCGGAACTTCCCAATCGACCCCATAGTAGGTGATTCGGTAGGGGTTGTAACCATCTACTGTTGTGGCGTTCAGGAAGGTGGCGATCATACTCTCAACAAATTCAGGATATGAATAAGCGAGCGCCTCCCAGTTTTGGAAGATATCACGCCAGTTTCCTTCATAGTCTAGCTTTACAGAGCCATCAGGCTTCTTAACGTTTATGGCAAACCGATTCCAGGGGCGGCTGGGATCGCCATGACGTCTGCTGAAGGTCAACGGCAAATAGGCATAGCTCAGGCGAATGAGCTCAGGCGAACCATGTACCTCTGCTCGAGTTTGTAGATCGAATACCCGAATTCTGTCCGGCAGCGTGGCGAAGAAATCCGAATACGCTTGCAGCACCTGACGATTACGAGCCGATACAAAATCGATGAACTCAGCAGTTTGTATCCAGTATTGATCAGCGAAAATACCGCCTCGCATGACGTTAAACATCACGTTCGCAAAATGATGGGCGGAATACAGTTGATTGTTGGAAAGCTGTACACCGTCTGCGCTGGCAACAATCTTCCACAAATTTGACTGGTTGGCTGCAATATCGTCTTCCAACTCCTTCGCCAGAGACACTTGGTTACCTTGTAGCCACTGTATCTTTTGGATAATTGTAGCACTGTCCTGCTGAACATCTGCTATCAGATGCCAGGTACAGTCTTCTTGTGTGGCTAAATCAAGTGTCGCATGAACAAAATATGCGCCGCGCCGGCCACGTACTTCCGTTTCTGTCACCGGGCTATCTCCAGCTCGGAAACGGTTGAGCTGTGCCGACGAGAGAAGATAGCTTGCTTGGGGGAGACCGAGCTGTGCAACAGTGGTAGCTAGAAGTGACTCGCTGGGTTCTGCCAAGTCGGTAAGTGTCGAACTTAAGGTGAATATTGCCAATCCGGTTTCAGGCTCTAATTCGCTCCGCTTGTAAGCGTCCAAGAGGGAGCTAAATACATTCTGTGTCACCATAGCAACATTGGCGGGCAGGATATTCTGCAAACCATCGACAAGCTCAACCTGGCAGGGTGAATCCTCGATATTTTTCAGCCAGGTTGTCTTGACAAAACCGAATCTTTCGCTGGTTCGCCAAGCATAGTGGTAGGTCAGTCCAAGATCGAAGTTCATTTCTTCAAAGACCAGCGCCGTTCCCGTCACATTCTTATAGAGATTTCGCTGGATGGAATAGCTTCTTCGGAAATGATCTGAGAAGGGTTCCCACAAATTCGTTCGACCGGAACGAGTCACTAGCAGGATTGCTTTCTGCCCCGTGTTTTCACTGTTTTCTGTGAGTTTGTCTACCGTGTAGTAGGGAAAAAGAGAGTGTTCGGCGTTCCCTCGTCCGGCTGAAAGCCCGCCCGTCGACGCGACAAAGAGCCAGTGATCAGAACTGCTGACGACGCTCATGAAGAACGGTTCCATCACGTCAAAATTCTGTATCCGATAAAACGACTCTCCCAGTAGTGTGACATAATCACCACTGACTGGTTTCTCAGTTTGCTCTTGTGGCGTATCGCCAATGAAAATCGTTTGCGGATCTCGCTTCATAATCTCTAATCTTTCATTATAGGAGGCTGATCGCCTGCTGTCCCTCGAAGAGCAGCTTGTCTCTCCGAGGGATGCCTAAATCAAGACGGTTCCCGCTGGAAGACACGCACGTAATCCACCAAATACTGTGCTGGAAAAACGGTATCCAGCCCGATGGGGCCGGGCAGTTGTCCGCCCAGTGCGAGGTTGAGGATGATGAAAAATGGTTGGTCAAAGACCCATTCGCGTTCTCCGACATCGCTGCGGGTATAGGTGCTGTATTCGACTCCGTCATAAAACCAGGTGATCTGCTCTTCATCCCACTCGATGGCGTAGGTATGAAAATCATCGGCAATGTCATAATCTTGACGGTGCCATGTACTCAGCCCCAGTGCTCCGGAATAGCCCGGACCGTGTATGGTGCCCAGAATCAGGTCTGGTTCTCTGCCAATGTATTCCATAATGTCAATTTCACCGCAGTCGGGCCAGCCGACTTCCTCGAAATTTGACCCCAACATCCAGAAGGCGGGCCACAGCCCCCTGCCGGCGGGTACTCTGAGGCGGGACTCGATTCGTCCATACTGGAATTTCTGCAATCCCTGCGTTTTGAGCCGTGCTGAGGTATAGTAGGCCTCTTCATAGCGTTCCTGCCGCGCTTCGATCACTAACATACCATCTTCCAGGCGGGCATTCTCAGAACGATCAGTGTAATACTGCGCTTCCCCATTGCCCCAGCCCCCACCTCCGAGATCGTAAGTCCAGTTTTCATCATCAATCGTTTTGCCGTCAAATTCATCATGCCAAGCCAAAGCCCATCCCTCGGGCACAGCAATCGGCGTGACTTCGGCTTCGGGAGTCGCCTCAGGAGTGGGTTGTTCCTGTGCAGTGGCAGCGCTTATCAAGCCCAGGCTGATAACCACAAGCGCCAGCAGCAGAAAACAGCGACTAGAAGTTGTTCGCATCACAATACCTTCCTTAATGTAAACACCAGACGGCGCAGTATCGATTGGTTATGCTGCTATCCCTTGACAGAACCAGCGGTCAAACCCGAGACAATGTATCGCTGCAAGAACAGGAACAAGATGACCATCGGCAGCGTAAGCATCAGCACTGCGGCGGCCAGCACGGGCCAGTCGCTGCCATAAACACCCTGAAAGACAATCAAGCCGCGCGTGATCGGATAGTAATCTTTGTTGGTCAGGTAGATGGTCGGCAAAATGATCTCGTTCCAGATGCCGATGGCGTGCATGACGACTACGGTGGCAACGGCAGGTCGAATCAGGGGCAAGACAATGGACCATACAAACCGGAAATACCCACAGCCATCCAGAGCTGCCGCCTCATCAAGTTCCTTTGGCACTGACTTGATGTAGTTCACCAGAATGACAATCCCAATGGGGTTGACAATGAAAAGGAGGATATAGCCGATGGGGTTGTTGTATAACCCCAAACGTAAGATAAGCTGGAACTGTGGGATCAACGCTGGCGGCAAGAATAAAGCAATCACGAATAACAGCAGCAGCGCACCGGAGTATTTGACATAGCCGCGCGCAATCGGGAATGCCACAAAAACAGCGGTCAGAACGTAGATTAAAGTGGCGGAAACGGTGTAAAGTACCGAATTGAACAGGTATTGAGGGAAGTTGGCTTTTTCCCAAGCCTCCGCGAAATTTTCGAAGTTCGGTTCGACTGCCAACCCTGTAGCGTCCCTCATAAAAGATGGTGTCGTTTTCAAAGAGGTGTTGACGAGCATAAGCAAAGGTCCGAGGTAGACTATGGCTAACAGCACCAGGAACGCATACGAACCAATCCTTCCCCAATCAATCCCGTTTCGTAGGCGTAGAGCTTCGCTGGATGTTGTATTCATTCCAGTATCCTCGCTTCTCTGCGACGTAGCACATATTGCACCGACATACCAATCACAAGCACCAGTATGAACATGATGATCGAAGCCGCAGCCGCATATCCCTGTCGGAAACTGCTGGTCACACTGCCTGATGTTTGTCCAAACCCAGTCGCATAAATCAAGTATCCCAAGACCTGCGTCCCATTGCGGTAGCCGAGCAATACCAGAAATAGCTGCCACGCCTGAAGACTGCCGATAACATTAAGAAGCAGATTGGTGTTAACGCTGGGAGTGAGCAGAGGCCAGGTGACATTAGCAAAGACCTGCCAGCGGTTTGCGCCATCGCTGCTGGCTGCCTCATAATACTCTTTCGAGATGGTCTGGAGACCGGCAAGGAAGATGATCATGGTCGTACCCATGTTTGCCCAGATTTGGACAACAATGACCCATGCAAAAGCCTCTGTTGGCTGTGCGCCTAGAAACTCAGAGCGAGCACCGAAAACAGCCAGGAATTTTGCCAAGGGTCCGCCGAGAGGATACAGGAAGAGAGACCAGATCAAACCCTGAATGACGGCACCTAGAATCACGGGCATGAAGTACAGCGTTCGGAAGAAATTCCTGCCGCGTAACTTCTGATTGAGAATGATCGCGACCAGGAGACCGAGTGTGAACTGAATCGTGGTCACAAAGAAGCAAAAAACCAACGTCCGTCCGACAGCATTCAAGTTATCCCTAGCTGCCTGACCTAAGAAGAGAAATTCGTCGTAATTATCTAGCCCAACCCAGTTTACAGGGGCACCAGGCAAACCAGTGGCATCTGTAAAAGAGTAAACAGTTGTAGCCATAGATGGCCCAAGGGCTATGACGAAGTAAGCGATAACCCCTGGCAAGAGTAGCAAATAGGGAAGCCACCTGGATCGACCACGACCGAAGTGATACGTCATAATGTCACTCCTCCTTTCTGACTGAAGTGTGTGGGCTTCCCACCAAATCGAGGGAAGTCCACACGCAAGATTGTGAGCTAACTACCTGCCACATCCAGACCAGACTGTAGGTCGGCTTGAACCGTATCGGCAAGCGCCTGCGGATCATCAAACGTGCCAAACGGCTGGAAGTACGACGCCCAGGGATTGGCGTACTGACCAACGCCGCGCGGCGCGACCCAATACTGCTCGTAACCTACACGGAAGTTGGCGAGATAGGGAGCCACTTCCTCACCGAGGTGCGTATCCAGTTGTGCTGTCGGCTGAGTAGGGATGAAGCCGACGGCATTGACGAACAGCTGATAATTCTCGGGGGCAGAGAACTCTGCCAGATACGTCATGGCAGCTTCTGCGTTGGGGGTATTGGCAGCGACCGCCCAACCTTGATCATATTTGCCGAACAGGTATTGGTTGTCCTCAGCATTTTCGGAACCGGGGAAAGGAATGTAGCCCCACTCGAATTCCGGCTCAGCACTCTCGATGGCTGGCGCGTACCACGTTCCGCCGGGGAACATCGCCACAGCGCCGGAGGCGAAGCGACCGGGAGCAGCATCACCAGCGATCCCACTCGCGCCCGATTCAATCATGTCGCGCGTGTAGATTTGCATTCTTGACCACATCTCTAACGCCTTTTCGTCGTTCCATGTGATCGTGCCTGTCCATAAACCTTCAACCAATCCAGCTTGGTCGGCATACAATGAACCGATCAAACCGTAAGCGCCGACGAAGATGGGCCAGCCATCTTTACCACCCGCTGTCATGCACGGGATGTTAGCTGCCACAAACGTCTCACAGGCTTGAACCAGTTCACTCCAGGTTGTCGGGACTATGACATTATTCGCGGTGAACAAGTCCTGGTTATAGAAGATGCCACTGTAGGAAACGCGCCCAAGATTAATTTGGTAAACTTTGTCATTGTAGGTGCCCGCATCCCGGATCGTCGCATCGTCATAGTTCGCAACGAAGGGTTGGTCGGTGATATCCATCAACAGTCCGGCATCAATCAACTGCTGCCAGTTGGGGGGATCGACGTCGGTCATGTAAGGCTGCGCCGCATTGGAGAAGCCAAACATATCGATTACGTCGATGTCGTTGGCGCTCAAGCGCGTCTGGGTCACGGTGCTCAGGTCACCAGCGTTCACCACCGACATATCGACTACGATCTCGGGGTGTCTTTCTTGGAACTGCTGGTTAAACGCCTCCATAAATTCCACCATTGGGGGATTCTGATGGACGAGTACCCGCAACGTCGTGGTCTGGGCCACCGCTGGTTGAATGAGCGCCACGCTCAGGACCAGTAGGGCAACTACTGAGAGCAAAACCGTCTTTCTCATTATTATTTCTCCTTGTTCGGTTCATTTATCCTTAAGTGGATTGATGTGATTTGGTAAACTCGCCACTGAAAAGATCTCTTGCTCCTTCCACCTCTTTCCCGTCTCGCTATTAGCGGGTTGGTCCATCACGATTGTTTTCGCGAACGCTGCGCCGCTAAAGAACGCGCCTCCAGGTTGGGTTGGTAGCCATACTCGCGGATAATCCGCAGCACACGCTCACGGGTCGCCGGACTCACACCTGTCCGTCCGTTTGCAACTCGCGAAGCGGTTGTGCGGGAAACCCCAGCTAACTTCGCAATCTCCTCTAAAGTGATCACCATGATTTGCCTTTGGTTACTTTAGGAAGCGCTTCCAAATCTACTTAAAGTCTATCAAGCACGCCTTCACCGGACATGGACAAAAGCGGGTTGAATCTGGACAATTCATAGCATGGGCGGAATAAAAGAACGACCTTGTCAAAGAGTGAAAAGAGAAGGGTTATCTAGCCTTGAGACCCAAAACAACGCTCAGGAACGTCGGAATGCTTCAGGGGACATACCGGTTTCGCGGTGGAATAGGCGGCTGAAATACCCGCTATCCGAAAAACCCACGTTTGACGCAATCTCAGTGATGGTCTGTTGACTTTCCTTAAGTAGGTCTTTCGCTTGGCGGATCCGGTAGCGCTGGAGATACGTAATGGGAGTGGTTCCCAATTCCTGCCGGAAACAGAAGGTCATATGATCTTCGGATAGACCTATGTGTTGTGCAATATCCCGGCGGGATATCGTTTCAGCAAAATGTTCATGGATATAGGCCATTGCAGACCGGATTAGGTATTGCGCCTCTCCGCTAAGTTTACGTTTATGCTCCATGGCAGCTCCGATATGAGTAACTATCTCCTCGATGCTGAACAGTCCATTTCCCAAGACAGCCGTAACGCCCTGGTTCAGTCGCGTCATGTCAATCTCCGTTAGAACCTTGCCAGTCACCACGATTACAGGGATTTTGTGCGCACTTTCCATATCGTGTATCACTTCTAGCACTTCAAAACCGTCCATCTCCGGCATCTGCAAATCTAGCAGAATGAGATCTACAATCTCACGATGCAGGATTTCCAATGCCTCCTTTCCGCTACGGGCCTTCAACACTCGATTGGAGGACGCATGAGCCTGAACAATCCGAACATGCATTTCAAGCGTATTCGGTTCATCATCAACCACTAGGATGGTGCGTGTTAGTCGAACAGTATCCGCCACAAACCAGTGTTGATCCAGTGCTCTTGTCAGCTCGGATATTTGGATTGGCTTGGTGAGATAATCCAGTTCTAACAATGACCCATCGAATTGGGAAGATGAAAAGAAAAATACAGGAATTTCCGACATGGTTCGGTTGCCCTTGATTTCTTTCAGAGCATCCCAACCGAGAGTAGAGTCAGTGCTCACATCTAATATAATTGCATCTAGAGGCCACTCGTCCAGATGTGAATGCCAATCAAATCCCCGTTTCATCAGTACGATTTGCACTTTGAACCCGCGCTGGTGTAAATGCTCACGCAATCGCTCAATGGTGCTCGGATCATTGGTCAACACTACCACGCTTTGTTGCGCGGATGGCAATCTTTTCTGGAGACGAGCCTGTTCCAACGGTGGCTGTGCAGTCGGAAGAGTAAAGGAAAAGGTTGAGCCGACACCTTCTTCACCGGTAGAGTGTACGGCCATTGTTCCACCATGCATTTCGACAAGGCGTTTACTAATAGCCAATCCAATACCCAGCCCCCCATAACCTCGCTCGATACTGCGTTCTGACTGTCGGAACTCATCAAAGATCGCTTGCTGCTCATCGGGTGAAATACCCAGGCCAGTGTCTCGTACCGTGACTGTAACGAAATCGGTGTTGTCCTCAAGTCGAAGGCTCACACTGCCGCTTGTGGTGAACTTAATTGCATTGTTGATAAGATTGAGCACAACCTGTCGCAGGCGTGTCTGGTCACCCCATACCCACGGACCTGTTTCGGGCATATTTTCTTCCCAACTCAATCCCTTGTCGGCAGACATCTGGCTACCGCTCTCAGCGATCATGCGTAAAGCTTGCCCAAGATCAACATATTTGTTGTTCAAGCGGAGCTGCCCGGCGTCGCTGGTGGCAAGATCGATCACATCCCCAATTAACCCGCCCAGATGTTGTGAATAAGCATGAATCCGATCAACATCCTCGCGGATTGATTCGGGCAGTGCTGAATCATTCTCATCGCTATCGTGCAGGACCATTCCGCTTAGACCTACGATCAAATTTAAGGGTGTTCGCAACTCGTGACTAATGGTCGATAGAAAGCGGCTCTTCATCAGATTTGCTTCTTCCGCCAATCGACGGCCTTCGGTCGCCTGACGATACAACCGGGCAGTGTTGAGTGCACCTCCCAATTGTTGAACAATCGAACCGTACAGATCAAAGTGCTCTGTGTCAAATGCCATAAAGCCAATTTGACCAGATCGGTCAACCATGGGTATCAAGATTAGGATAAATTGGCGCTCTCTGGTAAATAGGCTGGCAGGCGGAAACTCCTGACTGCGAAAGCGAAATAGTCCTTGATCCAGGTTAATGATATTGCGTACCGTGCTCCATGCGAACGGATCGTCCCCTTCCGCTTCAAACAACCCAAGCATGGCGGTATGGATATCCATGTCGGGTAAGTGTTTTGCCAGGATTTCATAGATTTGCATCTCATCGAGAGCATTGAGCAATCTGGCAGTTAAAAGGCTCAAGCGGCTGGATGTCCATCGCTCATCCACAACATAATGCCGATGCTGCCGCCGCATATGGGCACTGATCGTCAGCCTCGCATCGTTCAGGATGTCATACACTAGCAAAGCAGATGCCGTACCGGCAGTAGATACTTCTGCGAAATCTTTTCCTAATAGTGAAATAGCATCCTGCCATATATGGGTATCATCATCTGCGGCGGCTGTATGGTGGAGTATATCTGCGAGGGTTTCTTGGAATTCTGAGCGGTCGCCATACTGAATACTTGTAGCAAATGTATCCACTAAACGCTGACAAAAAGCCAAACCAGCATCTTCTGTTAGGCTGTGAGCTTGATTCATGATTGTCGTTGCTATCGTTCTTGCCAACCGTGAAGCCTGCTCTTCTCCATTAATAAGTTGTCCCTCACTGGTTGTTTCGGCCTTGACGGAAACATATTCCCAGGCACGACAACCACAAGATTCGCGAATTACTAGATGCGTATCCACCTTGACCAATTCGGGTAGCTGAGTCTTGCCTTCAATGTGTTGCAGCAGCAAATCAACGGCTCGATAACCGATATTGAACAACGGGACATGAATACTGCTCAATCCCGGTTCTTGCACAGCACCCTCAAGCCGATTATCAAACCCAATGACGGCCACATCATGCGGGACTTTGCGCCCGGCCTTCTCGAGTGCGTGCATCGCCCCTAATGCTGATTCATCGTTGCTGGCTAGGACCGCCGTAAATTTGGCCCCGGAGTCCAAGACTTGCTGCATGGCAAAATAGCCGCCATCATAAACGTGCCGTCCGTAGGCTATCAGACGAGAATCTTTGTCCAATCCATATATTTCACAACCAGATTGGTAGGCCCGCAAGCGCTCCCCACTATCTCCGCTCGCATCGTCCAATGTACCAGCAATAAAAACAATCTGCTGGTGCCCGTGCTCAACCAAGTGATGCGTCGCTTCAAGAATGCCACCAGTGTTATTGGCAACAATCGTTGGGCCGATTTCCCCCGACCCAACAAAAAGGATTGGATGCCCGGCGGCAATCAGACCTTGAATGTATGCTGACCGCGCTTGAGAGTGGAGCGGAACTGTGATGATCAAACCATCCGTATTCCAAGGACCAATGGGGACGAAATCGTGATCAGGGGAGAGTGCGGGCCAGGCCGGACGTATCGGATCAGTTGGGCTGGCGGAAGGCCCAATCCCGCAGCCTAACAGCAAATTGCATCCTAGACTCTGTGCAGCGCGCGTAACTCCGCGAAAAATGGGTGCAAGGTAGCTGAGGTTAGTCGCCGTCCTGTAAAACTGCCAGCCCGCTAAGATGCCAATGGTTGGTCTTGTGTGTCGATATTTTGAGTCCATACAATCCGATTCCTTGTGGATTTAGATAATATCTTGGCAAGATACGTTTCGCTTTAGAAGCCGGAGGTCGCGACGCGACACGATAAAGCACGCAATGCCAGTTTTCGAGGCACTGGCCAAGAGTCGCTTTTCTCTATTACTGAGCCTAACATAGAAGTCTAAAGTCGAAGGGATAAGCCTGTGTGTTAAAATCAACTCAAGATGATCTCCGGTTTGTGTCGGAGGCGGGCGATGGTTTTGCCGACGCTTAACCCATGACCGACTACTCGCACTGCTTTTCGCTGACCTTTTCGGTCATTTTACCTGAAAGTGTCAGGTTCTCAGATGGATAAGCTTTACGGAACAATCAGTAAGCGTATAATTTGGTTCCTGTGAATACCGCCCTAATCGCTAGACTTGATCGTTTTAAAGAGCAACTTGGGAGTATATTTCGTGCTAAAATGGCATACGAAAAGTGCACTTTTCGCCCGACGAAAGGCTCGATTTCGGTGCTAAAATAGGATATGAGAATGGACCTTCGGAATCGGTTCTGTGAGGTGACAAAATGGCAGCCCGACGCAAGATAGACTATCCAGATGGCTTGGACAAAATCGCTGAGGAATTTGGGGTATCAACCCCTGAGTTACTCGATGAAATTGCCAACGGCGACTTAATCATTGTGCGCCCTCCGTCTGAGGAAGAGTTGGCCGCCGATGATGCCTTGTGGAATGAACAGTTTGCTGCATCGCAAGATGTACTGGACAAATTAGCCGAGAACGCCCTGGCAAAGTATCATGCTGGATTGACGGAAGAATTTGACCCTGACACCGACCCCGATCTGCAATGAAGTCTCACCTATCAGCCGAATTTCGCGCGATGCTGCGTGCATTACCAAAGGATGTGAGGCGGCAAGCTCGCGCCGCTTATCGCCAGTTTAAAAGTGACCCTTACCATCCTAGTTTGCAGTTTAAACCGATAGGCAAGGGGAAAACCCTGTATTCTGTACGGATCGGCCTGCGCTATCGCGCACTTGGTGTACGGGCCGGTGAAGACGTGATTATATGGGAATGGATAGGCTCACATGCGGATTATGACAAACTGCTCAAGCAAAGGTGAAATTCTCACCTCGACGCCTGCTCTTTTAAATGGCCCTTCTCAGACTATATGATTAGCCCACTCGAACGGGGAAATCAGGGTATTTTCATGCTAAGATGGAGTACGTAAATAACTACTTTTGATACGCCAACGGAGCGAAAAACATGTCCGACGAAAATCTTGAAACTGCGCTGGTCCCCGTCGATCCCGATTACATCCGCTACCGGGACAGCCTGCTCCTGACCGTCGCGAACAGCAGCGCCCGTATCTACACCGACACTTTCAAGAAGTGGGAAGCCTTTGCCGCTGCCAATGGCTTTCTGCCGCTCAACATCAACCCGACCAACGTGCTGAAATTCATCGAGAGTCAGGATACGACGCTCACGACCCGTAAACGCCAGAAATCGGCCTTCTCGTCCTTAGCAAGGCATGTGTGGCTGCTGACGGGTGAACCCCAGGACGAACGCGCCTACAAGATCATCCAGGCGACCAAATTGAGCGCAGATCGTGCGGGCGGCCAGGAACGCACCAAACAGCCGATGTCGCCCAAAGATGCCCAGCGCATGATCGACCTGGAGAAGAACCCGCGCGACATGGCCTTGATCGCCCTGCTGCTCACAACAGGCATTCGTCGAGCCGAAGCGACGACGCTGCTCTGGACGGACATCAACTTTGACCGGGGGGTGCTGGCGGTGCGACATGGTAAAGGCGACAAAGCGCGTGAGATTCCCGTCACCGATGGGACGCTCGACAAGCTGCGGAAGTGGCAGATGGTTCAGCCTGCCGGCTACACGCACGTGTTTACGATGCTCAAGCGCAACGGCCAGCCCGGTGCGGATACGCCGCTAAGTGGGACGGATATTTACCGGGCGTGGGTGAAATATGCTGAGGCGCTGGGACTGGACAGCAAGCCACACGACGCGCGGCGAACGCTCATCACGGAAGTGATTCGTCGGGTCGATGTGCGCAGCGCCCAGGCCGTCGCCGGACACGCGAGAGCCGAAACGACGTTGGGTTACGCGCAGGGTGTGGAAGTCGATGAGCTGCGCAAGAAATTGAAATTGAGCTATGGGTAAAAGGATCGAATGGGTTATGCCACTTGGAGGAAATGCTTAGGTCAGTGAACCAAGGCGAGAACCTGTCCATCAAGTCATGAAGCAACCAGCCGATTTACAACATTCTGGAGAAGCGGGCGGCACAGGTAGGCGTGGCAGAGTTCTCACCGCATGACTTTCGTCGGACGTTCGCGGGCGACATGCTCGATGAAGGCGTGGACATCGTAACGGTAGCGAAGCTGATGGGCCACGCGAGTGTCGAGACGACGGCACGCTATGATCGACGACCAGAAGCGGTGAAGCGGGCGACTGAGTGGCAAACCTGTGCGCTATACTTATATACCGATTGACGAAACATTTCCGCCCGTCCCCGAAGACCCTTATAGTCTCAGCAAACTGGTCAATGAAGAAACCTGCGCAGCCTTTCATCGCGCATATGGCATGACAACGGCAGCCTTTCGTTTCGCTGGGGTATGGTCAATCGAAATGTATGAGAAGCGACTGGCTGAAGGTTTACAGCCAACGACCCAATGGTCAGATGATCTTTACCAGTGGGTGCATCTTACTGACATTGTAGAAGGCATCCGTTTAGCCTTAGAAGAATCCAATTTGCCGGGTTATGGCGCTTATACGCTCAGTGGTGCCGACACCCGCTGTCCAGAACCAACGGCAGAAATCATGAATAAGCTGCGGCCTGATCTGGCGCAAAATGTACTCACCCCACTGGAAGGGCACGCCCCCTGTTCTCAATTGACCGCGCCCGCCAGACATTCAAATATGCGCCGTGTTTCCGCCTGGGTGATTAACTCCAAGGGTACGGGCTGTTGCTCACCGGATGCAGTTCGCCCTGGCTGAAACGGGCAAAGCGGAAGGGATAAAGCACCGAACTCGCCTCGCCCATCAGCACGCGCGCGACCTCTTTGCCCACACCGATCATTTTGTAGCCATGATTGCTATCGGCAATAACGTAAACGTTGGGCAGCATAAAATCGAATACCGGGAAATTATCCGCTGTGAAAGCGCCGATCCCGCCCGACGGCGACCAATCATAAATCTTGTGACTGCCTTCAAAGCGCTTCATGCAGTGTGCCAGCCCTGCCGTCCAATAATCGACAAAATCCTCTTTGACTACGTAAAGCTGGCTCTGTGTTCCATAAGGGTCAAGCTGCGCCGATGTTCCGAGATTTTCTGGCGTTGCCCCGCCCTGGACACCTTGTTTATCCGGCTTGAAATAGATGCCCCACAATTGGTCGGTAATCAGATTCCCGGTTTTGGTTGAGATCAGCGGTTCGCTGGAATCAATGTGAATCACAGGCGGGACTTTACCTTCAGCCGTCACATAAGTTTTTGGGTCGAAATGTATTTCACCTTCAGCAAGCCGCCAATACGTCCACATTGGCTGATCTTGTACCACATCGCCGCCAGGTGTGCGGATGTCGATCACGTTGGGCAAACCCAACATCGTCCAAAGTGACTTAATCCAGGGGCCGGCGCCGATAATCACCTGATCGGCTTCAATCGTACCCTGGTTGGTTTGAATCGCACGCACCAAATCGCCGCGAATATCGAATCCGGTCACTTCGACGCCAGAAAGAATTTTCACGCCCTCCGCTTCCGCTTTAGCCGCCAGCCCAAGCATGGACGCTTTATTGAAAGCAAAACCACCTTGTTTTTCATGTAAACAAGCTGTTAAACCCCGTGCTTTCCAATCCGGCAGCATCGCACGCATATAATCATGCACATTTTGTTCGCCTAAAATCAGATCGGAACGATAGCCGCTGCGCTGTTGGCGCTCAAAAATCGTTTCGAGGTCATGTTCTTGTACCGGCCCCGCCACCGCCAGATAGCCGACCGGGTTATAGTGAAAGTCCTCTTGATTTTCTTCCCACACCTCGACGCTGACGCGCATCACTTCGCCCATCGCAGGCTGGAAATAAAAGTTGCGAATCACGCCGCAGGCAATCCCCGAAGCCCCGGCTGCGACTCCGCTTTTATCCAGTATAACAATATCCTCACCAGAGCCTTTGCCACGTGCTTTTAATTCTTTCGCCAAGTGCCAGGCTGTGCTGAGTCCATGTACACCCGCGCCGATGACGACGTATTTTTTGAATTTTGGCAGCATAATCACTTCTCCATTAAAATCTGATTTGAACCACAGAGACACAGAGAATACAGAGGGAAAATTTGAATTTTTCTGCGTCTTTACCCCCTGTGTTATCCTTTGAAATTTTTATTCCGAGAATTCCTGCATCGCGTCGGCGACAACATCCCACACATAAGCCGCCAGTGAGACGCTCACGATAAGGTGATAAGTTCGTATATTCTCGTCATCCAGGCGCACGATCAGTGTTCGAACTTTCGCCAGGCTCGACTGTGCCGAATGCTGATTAGGAAATGCTGAATCTGCGAAATCCAGTCCGCAGATTTTCGGCAGCAAGTCCCGTGCGCCCTCTCCCACCAGCCGCAATTGCCCATAAGCGTGCGTCATATCGGTGATGGTCGCACGAGTTGCGCCCGCTTCCATTTGCAGCCACTTACCGGCCACATCAACATTCGCGTCCAGCAGCATATACTGCTCAGGAGTCAGCCGCACGAGTATGCCCTTATCAATGCACTTGACCTCACCAATCCGAATCGTTTGAAAAATCCCGCCCAGATCGCGACCACGAATGTCGATTAATCCCCTGCCACTGACATCCGTTAGCGAACCAGCGCTACTTTGCACAGCAGGTGTAGAAATGGGAGATATATAAGGGAGGTTCATTTTTACACCGCGCTCCTATGAATTGAGTTTGAGGCCATCAGGATCGTAAAATGGCAGCGGCACGACTCGGCCAGTCTTCATTTGGCCGCGCACACGAATCGTAAATTCCTGCCCCGGCTCGGACATCTCTGTCGGCAACCAGCACAAACCGATCACTTTTTTCAGGGTCGGGCTGCGCCGCACACTGGTGATTCTGCCGATAATTTCCAGGCCAATCGGCCCATTTCCTGGTCTTACAATCTGATTGGCTTCTTCAGGTATCGTGCCATCCGGCATCTCAAAGCCGACCAATTTTTTAGTCACGCCTTTTTGGTTCGCCATCAACAGCGATGCCTTGCCAGTGAAATCCTGTTTGTCCAGCTTGACCGCCCACTCCATCCCTGCCTCAAACGGGTTCGTCAGGCCATCTGTGTCCTGGCTGACGATAATGTGGCCTTTTTCCAGCCGCAAAATGCGCTGCGCTTCGACACCAAACGGCGTGATTCCAAATTCTTCACCCGCTTTTAATAGTGCTTCCCAAATATGCAATCCGTAACCGCTTGGTGTGTGTATTTCGTAGCTCAACTCGCCTGTGAAGCCGATACGCAGCAGCAGCACAGGAATTCCGGCAATTGTTGCCTGACGGACACTCATATAAGGAAAGGCGGCATTGCTCAGATCGACACCCTGTATAATCTTCGCTAGCACATCGCGGGAGCGCGGCCCGGCCAGATTCATCGCGGCCCGTAAATCCGTCACATTTAGCAGGTGAACGTCATACGACCAACCACTTTGCAAATTCCATTCCATATTTTCGAAAATGCCACTTGCGCCGCTGGAGGTCGCTGTCATGTAGTAAAAATCATCATCGAGCCGTGCCGTCACACCATCGTCCAGAACAACGCCCTCTTCAGTGACCATCAGGCCATAACGCACGCGCCCAACGTCCAGTTTTTGCCAGCGATTGGTATACACGCGCTCAAGCAAGCCCGGAACGCCCGGCCCACGAAGGTGAAATTTTCCGAGTGGTGTCACATCGATCAGGCCGACGCGCTCACGCACGGCACGCACTTCCGCGCTCGGATCGCCATAATGATCGGGACGCTTCCACAATCCGGCGTTCATCATCACCGCGCCATGCTTCACATGCCAGTCGTGCATCGGCGACACGCGCACCGGCTCCATTAGCCGCCCACCAAGCGCCCCCATCGTCACAGGTGTTACGGGTGGGCGTGAAGTTGTGTTTCCCGTTTCAGCAACGGTTTTCTGATTGTAATGGGCACAGACGTGAATCGCGTTGATGTTACACATCTTGCCCTGGCACGGCCCCATACTGACCGTACTGTAACGCTTAAGCAGTTCAACGCTGTCAAAGCCTTCTTGGATTGACTGCTTGATCTCCTTGCGCGTCACATCCTCACAGATACAAACGAAATCCTTTTTCGCTTCATCTTCGGCGATATGAATTTGCGTCCAGGGGATGCGTTCTGCACGACGTTCTTCAACCTTCGCCGCCAAAAACGTAACTTTTTCGATTTTGCCACCAAATCCAGCAAACTGAGCCGCCTGCAAGCCTGCTAACTCACCCTCACGCTCAATATCTTCGAGCAGGTGAGTGGCAGCCGCCTCCCCAGCAGCAAATACATCCGACGGCAGCATATCGAGGGTGAATTCATGAATTTGCTCGTTCCACCTCAGCTTACCACCTGCCTGAAAAAGCAGTTGGTTTGCAGGCGTATAGCCAGTCGAAACCAACAGCAGGTCGCATGGAAATTCGTGAATTTGTCCGCTATGGAGCGATTCCAGCGATACACCCTGCACTTTGCCAATGCCCCAGGCGCGTTTGATCGTCGTGCGTTTGAAAATCATGACGTGTTCAGCCGACAATTTTCGGATCAAATCGGCATCTGGTTCTTCACGCATTTCAGCGAGAGCCTCGATGTGAACCCCTGCCGCAATCAGATCAAGCGCTGCTTGTAGTCCGCGACGATTGGCGGAAACAACTACCGCCCGTGCGCCAGGTACAACACCCCACAGATGAATCATCCGCTGTACCGCCGAACCAAGCATGATGCCCGGCAGATCATTATTTTCAAACAGCAGCGGAATCTCATACGCGCCTGTCGCAACGATCAGCGCCTTTGTACGCAGCTTGATAAGCCGGTTTCCAGTTACCGCGCCGACCCAATTGCGGTCGTAGCGGCCTACCGCTGTCGTGTTCGTCAAAATTTCGACATTCGAAAATCCGACTAATTCCGCAGCCATTTTCGCAACATATTCGTAGGCAGGCAGGCCATCAATTTCATCCATCCTGTAGCGCAAATGACCGCCAGGTGAGGATTGGTCATCCATCAAAATGACTCGTGCGCCGGATTTCGCTGCTGCCAGTGCTGCCCGCAAACCCGCCGGGCCGCCGCCAATCACAGCTACATCAACATGTTTGTAAATTTTGTCAAAATAGCCTGGCTCAGAATCTGGGTCGATTTTGCCGAGTCCTGCTGCTTGGCGCAAGAAGCGTTCATACGTCGGCCACAGCGCTTGTGGGCGGATAAACGCTTTGTAATAGAAACCCGCTGGCAAAAAGCTATCTACCAACTGTGTCGCGCTCATCACATCAACATCTAACGAGGGCATGGCATTTTGCGCTTCGACTTTCATACCTGCCTGAACAGGGGTTGTGCAGCTTCGCACGTTGGCTTCATCGCCTACTTGTACTAAACAATTCGGACAAGCGCCTGCCGCGCAGAGTAAACCCCTCCGGCGGTGGTATTTGAACGAACGACTAAAGGTCATCACCCCCGCCGCCACGAGTGCCGAGGCAATCGTATCGCCTTCATAAGCAGTATAGGTTTTGCCATCAAATACGAAATCGACTATTTTTTCGCGGTTAATGACCTGCGAAGGCGTTTCCGGCAGCCGTCCAACTGCGGCCTGTATTGCCATGTACTTTTACTCCTGGGGTCGCGCTTCCCAAACATAGGTTTTGAGGACTTCATGGGTTTTCGTGTGGCGTTCGGCGATAAGCCACTGACCGCACCCGCTCTGATGACACCACCACTCCGGCATTACCCCCAACACGTTTTTCCTCACATAAAGATAATTTGCCCACTCTGCCTGCGTCGCAGTATTTGGATTAGGGCGCTTGGTGATCTCGCCGCCATAACGAAATTCACTTACATTGCGCGTCCCACAGTTCGGACACGTCAAAAGAATCATGATATTTTTGCCCTTTCAGCCGCAAATTATTGGGCTTGTAGGGGCACAGCTTGCTACGCCCCTACGGAGAGAATTTTTATTAATGGCCTACCGATGCCGCACCCTTTTCACCGATTAGCGCACCGTCTTCGAAACGCCCAAGATAAAATGGTGCGATCAAATCCGGCGTGCGGTTCGTAGCAATCAGTTCCGCCATGCGCTTGCCGCTGACTGGCCCGGCTTTGAAGCCATATGTTCCCCAGCCAACATCTACAACGAAACCCTCAACCGGCGTAAAGCCCATGATCGGACTGTAATCCGGTGTCATGTCACAAACCCCTGCCCATTGGCGCAGAATTTTGACGCGCGACAGGCTGGGGAAGAGTTCGAGCATATGTCCGCTGAGGCTTTCGAGAAAGCCGAGCGTTGAATCGAGCGAATACGACTGATACGGGTCAATTGATGCCCCCATCACTAGCTCACCGCGATCCGACTGGCTGACATAAACATGTAGTGAACCGGAAACAATCACAACATCCAGAAATGGCTTCAGTGCTTCACTGACACAGGCTTGCAGTGGATGCGATGTGATCGGCAGTTTCACATCAACCATATCGCAAATCAGCGAACACCAACCAGCCGTCGCATTTAGCACCATACCGGTTTTGATCGTCCCGCAATTGGTTTGTACCGAGATCACTTTGTTGTTTTCAACGTTGATTCCGGTGACTTCGGTCAACTGATGAATGTGGACACCGCGCTCATCCGCTCCACGCGCATAGCCCCATACCACCGCATCGTGGCGGATAATGCCGCCCGGCGGGTGATAGAGTGCACCGAGAATCGGATAGCGGGGATGTTCGCTCAAATCTAAATGCGGGCAAAGTTTCGCGATTTCATCGGGGTAAATCAGACTGCTGTTCACGCCTTGAATCTGGTTTACTTCCGCCCGCCAGCGCATCGTCCGCACGGCTGCGTCACTGTGCGCCAACGTCAGATGTCCTCGCTGACTGAACAGCACGTTAAAATCCAGATCAACCGACAGGTTTTCATAGAGCTTTATGCTCTCATCGTAGAACGCCACACCTTCAGGTGTCAGATAATTCGAACGCAGAATAGTCGTATTGCGCCCGCTGCCGCCGCTGCCGATATAGCGCTTCTCCAACACCGCCACGTTGGTGATACCGTGATACTTCGCCAGATAATAGGCCGCCGCCAGCCCATGCACCCCGCCGCCGATAATTACCACATCGTAGCTGTCCTTCAGGTCGTGCGTGCGCCACATTCGCGGCAGCGGTTTATTGCCATTCAATCCATGCCGAATGAGTTTCCACATGAATTAGCTCTTCTTTTCAAAATCCTGAATATGCCGTTTGTATTTTTCCTTCGACTCGCCCTGTGCGCCCAGAACCGGGTGCATCGAGAGATCAGGTGAATAGACGCTGGCAGGCACAGTACGCCCCAACGCTTCAGACATCGCACGGACATGATGTGGCGCTCCACCGCAGCAAATACCAATGAAATTCACGCCCAGATCGCGTGCTTTCACGGCAAATTCGGCCATTTCGAATCGGTTCACGAGGAACGGATCAAGTGCTACGGGAAATGCGCGGTTGCCATGTACATCTTCCAGCACCTGAAAATAAGGATGATTGTGTGTCGTGTGATATGGGACTGGCTGTGCTGCTACATAACATTTGACTGCCGCGCGTATTTTTTCGAGCAAACCAAACATCGTTTCTGGCCCACGGCTGCAATTCAGACCAACCACATCTGCGCCTTCATCCTCCAGAATTTTGCACGCCTCTGCCCAGGGAACGTTATCGTAAGTGGATTCACCCTTCGCTGCGAACGTCACCATCGCGGTCAATCCTGCTTTCTTGATAACATCGAGTGCGAGTCGCGCTTCGCCCAAATGATTAAATGTCTCGGCAATGATAAAGTGTGCGCCTTCTTCCTTCGCCCACTGCACTTGTTCCTCAAACATTGGGCGAACCGTTTTCTCACTTTCAGCCGGCTTCTCCGGGTCAAATTCCCAGGTATTGCAGATATTTCCGGCGACCAGCGCATCGCCCTTCGATGCTACTGTTTTTGCCAGCTTCAGCGCATCGCGATTCAAGCGTTCGAGGTCGCCCTCTCTACCAATCGCACGCATTTTAGCTCGGTGGCCATAGTAGGTGAACGCAACCATCACCTCCGCTCCAGCACGCAGAAACTCGGTGTGCAGTTCGATCACGGCCTGCGGATATTCCAGGACGACTTCAGGAACATATGCCCCTGCCTTCAGATAGCCGCGCCGCTCAAGTTCAAACAAATAACCTTCTGCGCCAATTACCACATCGTTCTTAAGTCGATCCAGTAAGTTCTGTGGTTTCATCATGCCTCTCCTTCGATTGATAAACAGATTATGCACAAGTATTGCATAATACGCAAGAAAGAGGTACAAACGACACGTGAGTGTGAAAAAAATTACAAAATTGACATTTCGCCCAAGTTGAACATAGAATTTGCGCATTATGCACAAGCCCTGCATAAATTATTATTTTACCATCCCTCGCAAACTAGATTATTGAGGAGACCTAACATGAAGTTCGATCTAAAGGCTTTACGAGCGCGCAAGGAGCAAGTCCAGGAGGCACATTTCGAATACACCCAGGGGAAAATCTCACGGCGGGATTTCCTGCGTTTTTCGTCAATGCTCGGTGCAGGGGCAATGGCTACAGGACTACTGTCCCCACTTGAGCGCTTCCAGATGGATCAGGCCAAGCGGCTGCTTGCGCAAGATATGGCACCCACGCGCGGCGGCACGATTGTCAACGCTCTGGGCATCGACACCACTCGTTTCGATGATCCCGCCCGTCTCAGTCTGGTCTTCCCTTCCAACTATGTGCGTCAGGTTTGCGATTATCTCGTCCGGCTCGATCCCGAATTAAATTTACAACCTGCGTTGGCCGAAAGCTGGCTGCCTTCCGAAGATGGCCTCACCTGGACGCTCACCCTGCGCCAGGGCGTGAAGTTCAATCACGGCAAAGATTTTAATGCCGATGATGTCGTGTTCACCATTAATCGCCTGATCGATCCCGAAACCGCCTCCGGTTTTGCAGGTGCGGCCAACTACGTCACAGGCGCGGAAAAAGTTGATGATTTCACGGTCAATATTCACACGGATCGTGTCGCGGCGGATTTCATTTATTCGTTGTTTCTCTATCAGGCGGCAATTCTGCCCGCTGACTGGCCGGGTGATTTTTTCACCAATCCCTGGGGAACTGGCCCATTCACCATCGAGGAATTTGCGCCGGGTGAATATATCCGTTTCAAACGCCGCGAAGATTATTGGATGTTGGGTGCGGACGGCCTGTCTTTACCCTATCTCGACAGCGTTGAATTTGTCAGCTACCCCGATGAGCTTGCCCGCATCAGCGCTTTGCAGGAAGGTTCGTTACATCTGGCCCCGGCAAGCATCACTTTGATCGACCAGTATCAATCACTGCCTGGTTACGATTTCAAATCGGTACAAACGGGCAACCTGCACATCGCCATCATGCAGTTCAACCAGGAACCCTGGACAGACCCCAAAATGCGTGAAGCATTAAAATTGTCGATTGATCGTCAGGCATACGTCGATACGCTGTATCTGGGCTATGCGATTCAGGGCGACGATCACCCCATCGCCCCCGGAATGTACCCGCTTGCCCCTGCCGACCAGACACCGCGTCAGCAGGATTACGAACAGGCCAGGGCATTATTGGCCGAGGCTGGTTATCCCGACGGCATTGACCTCACCGCACTCTACATTGACCCGGCTAGCGACGGCGGCTTTACCGAAGGCTTTGCTCTGTTCCTGGCAGCACAAGCCGAACCTGCTGGCATCCGTATCGCCTTGCAGCCCACGCCCGATTACTGGAATATCTGGCTGGATGATTGGGGTCCAAACCACATCGGCGTCTCCAACTGGGCGCAGAAAAACACTGCTAGCGAAATGTTCAACCTCGCCTATCGTACAGGCAGCGTGTGGAACGAAAGCCACTGGAGCAATCCCGAATTCGACGCGCTCCTTGAAGAATTTGACCGCACGCTTGACCAGGAAACGCGAGTTACCCAGCTCGCTCAACTCACCGATATGCTTTCCAACGACGGCCCGGTGATTGTCCCTGGCTTCCGGCAGGATTTCGCGACGATGGTTTCCAAGCTGCACTACAACCTTCATCCACAGGCGTTTGTCTGGATGGCTGATGCCTGGCTCGAACCATAGATCAACCATAACAATATTTCTCGTAGGGGCGCGTTGCGATGCGCCCTTGAATACATATGCCACATCGCTGCACATTGAGGGCTTGATCCATGCTGCGATTCATCCTGCGTCGGTTCGTGACATTGCTGATTACCATGCTGGCGCTCTCGATTCTGATATTTGGCCTATCTGAAGTGCTACCCATCGAACCCGCGCTGGTGATCCTGGGGCGCGAATCCACGCCGGAAGCACGTGCCGCACTGTCCGAAGAAATGGGATTTAATCGCCCTTTGCCGGAACGCTACGTCAATTGGCTGGTACGATTTATCAGTGGAGATTGGGGCGATTCGTATCGCCTCGGTGCGCCTATCCAGCCACTCGTCATGCGGCGTTTGCTCAATTCGACCATTCTCGCAGCATTAGCGCTGCTTATTATCAGTCCGATTTCCCTCTTTCTCGGCGTCATCGCCGGGCTGTATCGCGCCCGTTGGCCGGATCGCGCAATTTCCGCCGGGAGCTTGCTCACGATTTCGCTGCCGGATTTTGTCGTCGGCCTCCTGTTGATAATCATTTTCTCTTGGTGGCTCAAGCTGCTGCCCGCCGATAGCAGCCTGCGCGGTGCAGATATTGACCTTGCCCAGCACTGGCGTAAGCTGATTCTTCCGGCGGTCACAGCGGCCTTCGTGCTGGTCGGTTATATCACCCGCGTGACGCGCGTCAGCATGATCGAAGTGATGGATTCACCCTATATCCGCACTGCCATTTTGAAAGGCCTGCCCTACCGCACCGTGATTATCCGCCATGCCCTGCGCAACGCTTTGATCGCACCGATTGCCATCATCACGACGCAATTCGCCTGGCTCGTTGGCGGTTTAATTATCATCGAACAGCTTTTTAATTACCCTGGACTCGGCAGTTTATTTGCCGACGCAGCGCGTTCCAATGATTTGCCCATGATCGCAACATCGTCTATGATAACCGTCTCGCTGATCGTATTCTCGCAGGTCATCGCCGATGTCCTCTACGGCCTGCTCAATCCGCGCATCCGGTTCAGTTAGCGGGGAACACCGATGGATCAATCTTTAGAACCAGTCCTGAGCCAACCCGTTATACAAAAAAAGAATCTCTGGCAGCGGGTTTTCGCCCTGCGCCGCAATCTGACGGTGCTGCTCGGCGCGAGTATTCTGATTTTTTGGGTCATCATCGCCATCTTTGCCCCCTCAATTGTTCCTTACGGCATTAACGAAATGGCATCCGGCCAGGTGTGGAAGTCGCCCTCAGTGGAACATCCTTTTGGCACGGACAACCTGGGGCGAGATATTTTCACGCGCGTCTTGATCGGTGCGCGTCAGATGGTCGTCCTTCCCGCCCTTTCGGTCAGCCTGGCCGTCATCATCGGCACCAGCATCGGCCTCCTCTCCGGCTATCGCGGGGGTTGGGTCGATGAAATTATCATGCGTGTCATGGACGCGGTGATGGCCTTCCCGGTGCTGATGCTCTACTTGATGATTATAGCGGCGGTGGGCGCGTCCGTCGTCAATGTCGTGATCGCCGTCGCCGTCGCCACAGCCCCGGCAATTTCGCGCCTCGTGCGTGGGCTGGTGCTGGATTTACGCAGCCGCGAATTTGTCGCCGCCGCCCGGATGCGTGGTGAGCCGACCAGCTATATTTTGTTCCGCGAAATCCTGCCAAACGCGATCAACCCAATCATGGTGGATGCGCTGGTTCGCATCGGTTATGCCTCATTTTCGATCAGTGCGCTTGGCTTTTTGGGCCTGGGCGTTCCGCCGCCAAATCCCGACTGGGGCGGCATGGTCAGTGAAGCCCGCAACGCCCTCATTATCACGCCTACCGCGCCGCTTCTTCCCGCACTGGCGATTGCATCATTGGTGATCGGCTTCAATCTGCTTGCCGACGGCCTATCCGAAGTGATGAGGACGGAACGATGACACCTGTTCTGGACATTCAAAATCTCAACGTCAATTATCACAGTTCGCGCGGCATCGCCCGTGCTGTGCGTGACCTTTCGCTCACCATCGAGGGCGGCGAGACTTATGGGCTGGTCGGCGAATCCGGCTGTGGCAAATCAACAGTCGCTCTCTCGATCATGCGCTATCTCCCGCGACAGGCGCAGGACAGCGGCGGAATCCGTTTCCAGGGGCGTGACTTGATGCAAGCACCCGCCGAAGAACTGCGGCATTTACGCGGCAACCGCATCGCTATTGTCTACCAAGACCCCCAATCCTCGCTGAATCCGGTTTTAACCATAGAGCGTCAGTTAAGCGAAGTAATTGCTGCCCACGAAGAACATTCCGCATCAGAATCGCGACGGCGTATTCTCGATATGCTCGAACGGGTTCGAATGCCCGATCCGCAGTATATTTTGGGGCGCTATCCCCACCAACTCAGCGGCGGAATGCAGCAGCGCATTGTCATCGCGATGGCCTTGCTTTTGCGGCCTGATCTGGTCATCATGGATGAGCCAACGACAGGTTTGGATGTGACGATTGAGGCGGGCGTTCTCGACATTCTGGACGACCTGCGCCGCGAATTTAAAATGGCGATTCTTTACATCAGCCATAATCTGGGCGTAATCGCGCGTATTTGTGACCGTGTAGGCATCATGTATGCGGGCGAACTCATCGAGCAAGCACCCGTAAATGACATTTTTGCACATCCCAGCCACCCTTACACGCTTGGGCTGCTGCGCTGTGTGCCGCGCCAGGGACTTCGTTATACCAATGAAGCGCTGTACTCAATTCCTGGACGTGTCCCGCCGCTTACAGCGCTCCCGCAAGGCTGTGCATTTGCGCCGCGCTGTGTGCTGGCCGAATCCGCCTGCACTGCGGCACACCCCCGATTGGAATCGACGGCACAGGATCACAGCGCCCGCTGTATCCACTGGGAAACAGTCGTTGAGCAGCCAGAGCGCGTCACATTTACACGTCCACTTTCATCTCAGACTGACCAAAATTCGGAGAAAAATTTACTCAACGTGCGCGGGTTAAAAGTCTACTTTATGCAGGCGCTTGATGTCCTGGGTATCCGCAAACGCCCCAACATCAAAGTCGTGGACGGCGTGGATTTCGATCTTCCCGCCCAACGCACACTCGGCGTTGTCGGCGAAAGCGGCTGCGGCAAAAGCACAATTGCTAAGGTTCTGGCGGGCCTAACTCCCGTCACCTCCGGCAAGATTGAATTTTCCGGCAGCGATTTTGCCAAACCGATTGAGAGCCGCAGCAGCGATTCATTACAACAGCTACAGATGGTTTTCCAGAATCCCGATTCGTCGCTGAACCCGCGCCATACGATTTCCCAAACCTTGAGCCGCCCGCTGCGACGCTTTAAAATTGTCCCTCAAGACCAGGAAAACGAGACCATTATCGGGCTGCTGCGCTCGGTCAATCTGGATGAAAGCTACCTGGATCGTTACCCAAGCCAACTCAGCGGCGGCGAAAAACAACGTGTCGCCATCGCCCGCGCGTTCGCCGGAAACCCTGAACTCGTCGTCTGCGATGAGCCAATTTCATCGCTCGACGTTTCCGTACAGGCGGCAGTATTGAATTTGCTGCACGAGTTACAACATCAACGCAAAGTCGCGCTCGTTTTTATCGCGCACGACCTGAATGTGGTACGCTATATTTCAGATGAAGTAGCGGTTATTTACCTGGGGCGCATTTGCGAAATTGGCCCGACAGATCGGATTTTTAGCCCACCATCGCATCCTTATACCGAAGCTTTGATGTCTGCCATTCCCGTAGCTGATCCGAATGCGCAGATCAACCCGATCCGGCTGTCCGGCAACGTACCCAGCCCGGCCAATCCGCCGACAGGCTGCCATTTTCACACACGCTGCCCGCGCAAAATCGGCGCGATCTGTGAAACGCATGAGCCGCCAGCGCAGGAGGCGGGCGACAATCACAAAATTTTCTGCCACATCCCGCTTGACGAACTACGGGTGCTGCAAACCGATGTGATGGTCAAAATGTAAAATCATTCATGTATCGTAGGGGCGCACAGCCGTGCATACGCATTAAGCTAAGACATTTTGAGGGTAAAACAGGCTGGAAAAGGTACTTTTTGAACCTATCATCCACTGCTTTACGCCGTTTTTATGGTCGCTTTTGGGCTTTTGCAGCGAGAATCGTTGCAGCTTTGTGCCTAAAAAGCGCTCAAAAACGGGTTTAATTCCTTAGCTTAATGCCAATGCACAGCCGTGCGCCCTACAACAACGACAATTCGTATTCGTAGGGGTAGGTCTGAGACCTGCCCAATAGAAACAAACGACAATTAGGATTTTAATCGCGGAGACAAACTATGCTGGCATTTGTCAATATTCAACACGAAAAGCTCGTTTACGACCCCAAAGTCGGGCCACCGCACCTCAAAGAACTTCAACAGCGTGCGGACAACATCGGCGCGGCGGTTGGGCTGCCGTGTGTCCCTGTCCATTATCGCGATTTCAGCCTCGACTGGATGCGTACTAACGGGATCAAAGCCTTTTTTATCAGCGGCAATACGCCAGATTGGTTCGAATACGATTGGGAAAATTTTAAACCTTTGCAGGAAGCGGTATGCAGCGGCGAATATCCGGTCATGGGATTTTGCGGCGGGCATCAGCTTATCGGCATGACCTACGGCGCACCCTGCGACGCATTGGGGCCGCTTGAACCCGGCGAAACCGACCTGATGCCAGACTATCATCCAGGGATGCGTAAAGAGCGCGGTTATCTACCGCTGAAAATCGAAGTTCCTGAACATCCAATTTTCGATGGTTTCCAGCCATCCGGCCCAGTTATCCTGGAAAGCCATTATTGGGAGATCAAAGGTCTACCAAACGAGTTTGAACTGCTGGCATCGACTAACTGGTGCCGTGTCCAGCTCATGCAGCACCGCGAACTGCCCATCTACGGCACGCAGGGACACCCGGAGGCCTACACCGAGCAGTATCCTGACGGCAAACGCCTGATTCGGAATTTCGCGCTGGAGACAGGGGTTATCAAGCCGTAAATCGTAATGGTCAAAAAAAATTCGAAACAAGAGAGTGGGTCGATTCAATCTGTCGAGCGTGCGTTGAGCATCCTCTTTATGCTGGCGGAAGCTGAGTCGCCGTTGACTGTCGGACAAGTCGCCGAAAAATTGGATGTCCACAACAGCACCGCCTCGCGCCTGCTCAGTACCCTGGCGCAGCAAAACGTCGTCGTCCAGAATCGCAGCGGCTACCAGCTTGGGTTGGGGCTGCTGCATCTGTCACACGTTGTTCTGAGCGAGATGACCATTCGCAACCGCGCACATCCCCATTTACAGCAGCTTTCCCGCGAAACGGGTCATACGGTCTATCTGGCGACTCTTTTTAACGGTGTCGAACTCTACCTGGACGAGGTGAACGCGAACGACGGAATCTCGCGACCTGTCTGGATCGGGCGCACGATTCCCGCGCATACCGCCAGCAGCGGCAAAGTGCTTCTCGCCTATCTGCCCGAAGATGAGTTGGCAAACTATATTGGGCAAGGCTTGACGGCAAATACGCGCTCTACGATCACCGACGCGGTTCAACTGCGCGAACAGTTAAGCCTGATTCGAGGACGGGGTTATGCCACCAGCCGGGACGAATACATGATCGGTTTCAGCAGTGTTGCCGCGCCAATTTTTGATCGCTCCGGCCAGAACACCGCCGTCGTCACGCTCTCCGGTGCGACTTCGCAGCTTTCGCTGAAACGCCTCGATGAACTCGCCCCGCTGGTCATTGCTAGCGGAAACGCAATTAGCCTGGAACTGGGCTACAAACCGTCATAAAGGAACAAGCAGTGTGAGTGCCATCATCGAATTTACCCACAACCTGAAATTTAACGACCTCCCTGACGACGTGATTCATCAGGCGCAGCGCTGTCTGCTTGACCTGATCGGCACAGCTGCGGGCGGATATACCACGCCTGTATCGCGCATCACTCGTAATTTCGCCGTGCGCCATATGGGTGGCAGCGACTCCCGGCTGATTTTTGATGGCAGGCGGGCAAGTCCCGGCGGCGTCGCACTGGCTGGTGGCACGATGATCGACAGTATGGATTGTCACGACGGCCACGTTCTCACCAAAGGCCACATGGGAGTCGCGGTTTTCCCGGCGCTCCTGGCGCTCATCGACAGTGAAGGCGAAATCGACAATCGCGAATTCATCACGTCGCTGGTCATCGGCTACGAGATCGCTACCCGTGCCGGAATCGCACTCCACGCCACAGCCTGTGATTATCACAGTTCCGGCGCATGGAACGCCCTGGCCTGTGCCGCGCTCGGCGCACGTTTCCTGAAAATGAACGCCGATAAAACCCGCCATGCGCTCGGAATCGCGGAATATAACGGCCCGCGCAGCCAGATGATGCGCTGTATTGATGACCCGACGATGGTTAAAGATGGTTCTGGCTGGGGTGCAATGACAGGCTTGAACGCCGCCTATCTCGCCGCTGATGGCTTCACAGGCGCGCCCGCTATAACGGTTGAAAATACCGAAGTTGCTGCCATTTGGTCGGACTTGGGGAACCGCTGGCGCATCCGCGAACAATATTTCAAGGCTTACCCAGTCTGCCGTTGGGCACAGCCCGCCATTGAAGCCGCCAGCAGCCTGCAAAGAGCTTATCAGATCGCCGCAAATGACATTCAGCAGGTTGAGGTTTTCACCTTCCACGAAGGCACACGCCTGGCAACGCGCTGCCCGGAAACCACTGAAGAAGCGCAATACAGCCTGCCCTTCCCGGTGGCAGCGATGCTCACCCATGAGCAAATCGGCGCGGGCGAAGTGACTGGAGACAGCCTGTATGATCCTGCCATTTTGCGCCTCTCCAATTCGACAATTTTGACTGAATCCGAAACCTATAACGCACGTTTTCCGGCAGAGCGTTGGGCACATGTGGCGTTTACGCTTACGGATGGGACACATTTGACATCCGAACCCGCCATCGCACGTGGCAACCCCGAAAATCCACTCACTGATGACGAAATCACAAAAAAGTTTTATCTTCTAGCGAATCCGGTGTTAGGTACAGACCGCGCACAGCGAATCGCGGTGCTGGTTTCGCAGCTTGCCGATGCGCCGGAAGCGCTCAATGAACTGCGACAGCTTTTATTTGACCCTGTAATGGGAGAACACAATGCAGAAAAAGATTAGCATTATCGGTGCAGGCAGCGCGGTTTTTTCGCTGCGACTGATTATCGACCTGTGCCTGACACCCAATCTTGAGGGCAGCACCATCAGCTTTATGGATATTAATGAAGAACGCCTCGACGCGATTCATAACCTGTGCCAGCGCTACGCCGATGAGATCGGCAACAAGCTCATCCTCGAAAAAACGACGGATCGCCGCAAATGTCTGCAAGGTGCAGATTTCGTCATCAATACCGCGCTGGTCGCAGGACATGAACGCCTCCGCGCGGGATGGGATGTCGCCCGCAAACATGGTTATCGCATTGGCGGCAGCTTGCACGTCATGCACGATGAAGCCTTCTGGATTAATTTCTACCAGTTCAAACTCTTTGATTCGGTCATGGAAGATATTCTCGAAATTTGCCCGGATGCGTGGTATCTCCAGGTCGATAACCCTGTGCTGGCGGGCATCACCTACCTGGGACGCAAATACCCACAGGCCAAAATTGTCGGCCTGTGTCATGGCTTTGGCGGTGTTTATACCGTCGCAAAAGTCCTCGGCCTGGAACGCGAACATATCAATTTCCAGATTCCCGGCGTGAATCACTTCGTCTGGCTGACGAATCTGTATTACAAAGGCGAAGATGTGTTCCCGATGCTGGATCGCTGGATCGAAACCGAAGCAGAAAAATTCTGGGAAACCTGCGGCCCTTGCCACCAGATGGGGCCAGTCGCGATTGACCTTTACAAACGTTTTGGCGTGTTCCCGATTGGTGACACCGCCAACCCCGGCGGCGGCTCATGGCCGTATTGGTATCATATCGACGATGCGACGGAGAAACGCTGGCAGGAAGACCCCCAAAAATGGTATGGCGACTATTTCGGTTGGCTCGAAGAAAAAGTTGCACATATCAAAGCCGCTGGTGAAGACACCGCCACTCCAGTCATGCAAGTATTCCCGCCAAAAATGTCCGGCGAGGTAATGGTGCCGATGATCGAGTCGATTGCCTGTGACATTCCCCGTGTGATTATCGCGAATATTCCCAATCACGGCGATTTTGTGCCGGGTGTTCCCGAAAATTTTGCCGTCGAAATCCCAACACTAGTGAGCAAGCGCGGCATCCAGGGAATCCGTACCGAAGGCCTGCCCCGTCCGCTGACCGCTTATATCTTGCGGGATCGAGTCGCGCCGATTGAAATGGAGCTTGAGGCCTACGAAACAGGCGATAAAAACAAGCTGCTCCAAATGATTTTGATGGATCCTTATACGCACTCCGAGGAACAGGCTGCCGCGATGTTGGACGAAATTCTCGCACTGCCCTTCCACGAAGAAATGCGCCTACATTTCGGCTGCTGATTTACTACACGAAAGAAAAAAAGGCGTTATGGTTCATCCACTCTCACGCATCATGGTCGATTTCAAGCAGATGAAGGATTTCATTGAAGACCCCTTCATTATAGATCGCGCCCATGATATTTATATTTATGACGACCAGGGCAAGGAATACATCGACGGCATCGCGGGTGTATTCGTCGCCAGCGTCGGTCACACCAACACATCGGTGCTGGAATCGATTGTCGATCAGATGCAGCGTCTGACGTTCGCGCCGCCCCTTGCAAGTGCAAATCAGCCCGCCGTGCACCTTGCGGAGCGCATCTGCGAACTAACGCCGTCGAATTTCAATCTGGTGAAATTCGCCAGCGGCGGCTCGGAAGCAATCGAAAATGCGCTTAAAATGGCGCTGCAATATCACAAACAGACTGGGCATCCCGAAAAATACAAGATCATCGCCACTTACGGCTCCTATCACGGTGGAACGATGGGCGCGTTGAGCGCCAGTGGGATCGCAGGCCGCCGCGCAACCTTTGAGCCACTGATGGGCAACTTTATTCACGTTCACCCGCCGAACTACAACCATTGCCCGCTGGCATTGGACTCGGCGCAATGCTCGATCTCGTGTGTAATGCAATTTGAAGAAGCGATTCGCCGCGAGGGGCCGAATACCGTCGCAGCGGTCATTGTCGAACCTGTGATGAATGTCGAAGGGCTGATCTGGCCTCCCTCATCCTACTTCCAGGCACTCCGAAAAATTTGCGACAAATACAATGTGCTGCTGATTTACGACGAAGTGATTACCGGATTTGGGCGCACCGGGACGCTGTTTTTCGCGGAGCAGGCAGGCGCTTGGCCGGATATGCTCTGCGTAGGTAAAGGTGTCAGCGGCGGTTATATTCCACTCGGCGCAACGATTATCAACGATAAAGTCGCTGCTGCCTTCTGGGGCGATACTGAGGATGGCGTGCAGTATAACGGCGGTCATACTTTCGGTGGAAACCCGATTGCCTGTACAGCCGGATTAGCCGTTCTGGATTATTTCAGAAATCACCGCATCATGGAACACGTTGCTCAGGTCGGCCCTTATCTCGGCGCAAAATTGACCGCGCTCAAAGAGCAGTTCCCGTCGATCATCGACGTGCGCGGATTGGGGATGTGGTGGGGAATCGAATTTCCGCAGGATAACACCACCGGGCAAATGACCAATGACATCGGGCGGCGCATCGAACGTGCGGCACGGAAACGTGGCCTGGTACTGCGCGGCGCACCAACGATGGTTTCATTCGGCCCGCCGCTGATTATCACGAAAGAGCAAATCGACGAGATGGTCAGTCGGCTGGCGCTGGCAATCGGCGATGTGCTAACTTAACACAAATCTGCAAACCAGTGCCAAGTTCTGAGTGCTGAGTGTAAAGTCACAAACCAACTCAGCACTTTAAACTTTGCACTTTAAACTTTTCTCTCTGTGCCCTCTGTGTCTCTGTGGTTCAATTTATTCTCAGGAGAAACACACACTATGAAATTACAAAATCGAGTAGCCCTCATTACAGGCGGCGGATCGGGCATCGGGCGGGCGACTGCCGTGCGACTGGCGCAGGACGGCTCAAAAATCGCCATCGCGGATCGAAACCCGGCGATGGGTGCGGAAACCGTTAACCTGATCGGCGGCGATACGTTATTTATCGAAGCCGACCTTTCAAAAGTCTCCGAAACCGAGCGAATCGTCGCGGAAACCGTCGCGAAGTTCGGCAAACTGGATATTCTGGTCAACAACGCTGCCGTGATGCTGGAAAAAACCGCCGTCGATACCACCGAAGAAGATTGGGATCGCATCGTCAACACCAATCTGAAAGGCACATTTTTTTGCGCCAAGTACGCTATTTTGCAGTTTCGCAAGCAGGGAACAGGCGGCAATATCATCAATATGGCCTCGGTCAACAGCTTTTTTGCCGAGGGCGGTATCGCGGCCTACTGCGCAACCAAAGGCGGCATCGCCCAATTCACCCGCGCATTGGCGATGGATCACAGTATCGAAGGCATCCGCGTGAACTGCATCGCCCCAGGCTGGATCGAGACACCGATGAACGCCAAATTTTTCTCGATGGGGCCGCATATCCGCGAGCAGGCCGCGAAATTACACGCGATTGGGCGCATCGGTCAGGCGGAAGAAGTCGCCAACGCCGTCGCATTCCTGGTATCCGACGAGGCTGGATTCATCACGGGTTCGATGATGACCGTCGATGGCGGCTTCTCGGCAGGGTTAGCACCTGCTATGGGCATCGTGGTTTAATATTATGACTGCGCGACTCGATTCCAACTGGCAGTACAACAGTCATCCCTATTGTGTGCCCTATCCTTCCAATCGTCCTATCGTCTTGTGCGCTTCCTGTAAATCCTTTTTGGTTTCATCCAATTGGCGGCGCAGTTCGCTAATCGTGCCATCCTTTTCGGCGGACAGACGTTCGGTGTCACGAAGCTGGCTCTCAAGGTTGATTACTCGTTGCTGCAAGCGTTCCATTGCAGCGTTACTTGTGTCGAACTCTACGACGGCTACCAGGCCGCGCCAACGCCCAAGCCCCAGCAAAAACACTCGATCTGGTATCGCATGAAACGTTTGATTTGGCGGCTGTGGACGCGCTGGGAACGCATCACGCTGGATGAGCATTTTGAGCACTTGGATGGCACCAACAATGCCTGTGAGCGCTTGATTGGCTGGTGGATCAAAGAACGCT
>JALHNB010000065.1 GCA_022843745.1 Anaerolineae bacterium
ACGGAACAAAACCTCATGAACACATCTGCTGACGCGATTAAACTACTCCAGGAAGCACTCGACAAAGCAAGGGCTGCGGTCCAGGTCATCAACGAACTGATTGTCGAACATGAATATCAGGATGTCGCCACACTGGTCGCGCAGGCCAGCGCATCCCTGCTGGAATCGGCATCCCTGCTGATGCAGTCGAACGACGAGGCCGCGCTCAACGCACTCGACCATGCCGACGACCTGCTCGATTCGGCTTTCGCGATTATCGACGGCGAAACTGACGAGGATTAACCTTGAAAACGGCGTTGTTGCTGATTCTGATGCTGATTTTTGCCGCCGGGTCACGCGCCCAATCGCCAGCCGCGCTCTGGCAGGAGCAGGCGAGTCTCCAAGTCGCTCCCGGCATATCCTACCCCGATGCCGAAAAAATCCGCCTCATCGCCAAAGCCTACGCCAATCTGTACCTCGCCAATCCCGACGCTTACAAATGGGCGGGGTTGGCGGCGCTGGAAACCTGCAACATTCATGCCCAACTGCGCACCTGGTTTCTCGCGCCCGCCCTGGTCGCCAACGCTGATATGAATTTGCTCACGCAGCGAACCATTGACGGCAGCATCGCGGTCTACGAAAGTTTGTACTGGCAGCATCTCGCTTATCAGGCCGAGGGGATCGCAGCGCTCGAAAATCTCAGGGCAGATATTCCGAGCGATATTCTCGCCGCGTGGCGCGTGATCGACGCAGGTATCGCCAGCGCCGATTTCGACCAGATTTGGGACGGCAACTCACAGCTTTTACGTTATGCACAGGAACAGGTGCTTCAGCCCGTGATGTACAACGGGGTCGAAAATGCGTGGAATAATCTCGATTCATGGCCTCCCTGGGTCATGGTTTCGCCAGCGCCCGGAGTCCCGGATTTCATCTGGGAGACGGGCAGTATCGCCAATTTTGAGGATCGCTGGGCGTGGGTGACGGGCAGCATTCTCCCGGCGTGGCGCGGCTTCGATAGTTTTCTCGCAGCCTATCAGACGGAAATTCAGGATAACTGCGGTCAAATTCTCGGCATAGATATTCTCCCCACCAACACCATGACGCAGCTTGATCTGATTTTGCCCGCCGCAGCGCTGCCCGAACCGACGACCACGCCCACCGGGATTATTGCGCCGACACTTTCGCTCAGTATCGGGCTTGAAGTCCAGGTCGCCAGCCTCGAACCGACATTTTCAACGCGAAGTGCGCCGTCTATGCGTGCGCCAACGCTCGACAGCCTCCTGCGCAGTGACCGCGCCACGATTATCGAAGGGCCGCAGTTCGTCAGCGAAATGTCAGATGGCGGCATCCCGCAGGATTTTACGTGGTGGCGCATCCGCACCGAAAATGGCGCTGAAGGCTGGATTCAGGAGTCGTATTATGACGAGCCGATTTTGATCCCCTATAACCCGGCGAATCCCCTCCCGGCTGTGACGTGCATCCTCAGCACGATCCGCGATGCCAACATTCGCAGCGGCCCCGGCATCAATTTTGAGCAGATCGCCAGCCGTAACGGAGGCGGTCAGGTGCTGGCGGCGAATGGTCAATATGGAAATATCGCGAAAGCCGATGAGCATTGGTGGCAGCTTTACGACGGCTTCTGGATTCGCAACGATCAGGTGCGCGAGTCCGGTGACTGCGCCAGCCTGCCGTTGATTTCAGCGTTCTAAGACTACATCACGCCGCGTATTGTTCTGGCTCTGGAATCGCATAGCCTCGATCCAGCCGAGCGCTAATCCAACCGCGTTTAGCATCTTCCAGCATGTCAAGCGCTTCAGTGATGGTGTCACCGCCTCCGACACAGCCCGGAAGTTCAGGAATGATCGCACCCCATCCGTCCTCTTCAGGCGTGAGGACGATTTTATAGCGCAATGAAAGATAATAAGTCAGATCTTTAGTTTTCATTTTTATCATCCTTTGCGTTCCTGTTAACTTTGCGTTAGATTCTGTCTGTGTCCTGACGCAAAGGAAATCAGCCCATGTTCCGCACCAAACGCCAGACTGAATTCATCCTCAATACCGCCAGCTACATCGTCATTGTTTTTGTGCTGATTTTCGCCATCGCGCCGCTGTTGTGGACATTCCTGACCTCGCTCAAGCATGAGAGCGACATCGTGACCGCCGATCTGCAATATGTCCCGCGTGAGATCACGTTTGAAAATTACATCAGCATCTGGACACGCTCGAATTACCCGACTCTCATCGGCAACAGCGCCATTGTCACCACCATTACGCTCGTCATCTGCCTGACCATCGGTTCGCTGGCGGCCTATGGTTTTTCGCGCTATCAGTTTCGCGGGCGCTCGTCGCTGCTGCTGTTCTATCTGGTGATCCGCATGTTCCCGGTGGTGCTGCTCATTATTCCGCTGTTCATTATGCTGCGCGATATTGGCCTGCTGGGGCGACATTTCGGCCTCGCGCTCGCGTACACGACCTTTTTGCTGCCCCTCTGCGTCTGGATGATGAAGGGCTTTTTCGATGCCATCCCGGTTGATCTGGAAGATGCGGCGCGTATTGATGGCTGCACCCGTCTGAGCGCATTTTTCCGCGTGGTGCTGCCGCTGGCGCGTTCCGGCCTCGTGGCGACGACTGTGTTTATCGGCATCGGCGCGTGGAACGAGTATCTTTTCGCGCTCATGCTGACGACGACGCAGGATTCGCGCACCTGGCCTGTAGGTCTGGCGCTGATGGTGGGCGAATTTCAACTGCCCTGGGGCGCACTCAGCGCGGGTGGCATGATTAGCATTGTCCCGGTGATGATCTTTTTCGCCATCGTCCAGCAGTCACTCGTGCGCGGCATCACCTCTGGCGCGGTCAAGGGGTAAGCATCGCCCGCACCGCTTCGCCAATCGCGAAATAATCCGGCAGCGGCTCCTGCCACAGCGTCGGCACATGCAGCACCAATTCTGGCAGCAGCGGTGTCCGATAATTTCCGTCCGCATCCGGCAGAATCAGGCGATAAATGCCATTTTCATCCCGGCGATAAAAATACGTTTGGGTGCGGATGGGGTCGATTATCCAATATTCGCCGACCCCACCTTCCTCATATTCTTCAAATTTTTCGCCATAATCCCGCGACACACTCTCTGTCGAAACGATCTCGATCACAATGTCGGCAGGGCCGTGCATATAGGTTTCCGTTAATTCGCCGGCATTAGACTTCAGGATGACCTGCAAATCCGGCTCACGCCGCGAGTTGGTGGCGTCCACGCGCATGACGAAAGGTGCGCCAATCACCTGTGCTATCGGGTTGAGCGCGAAATACGCCTTCAGTAAATCACCGAAGTAGTCATCTATCGAAGCGTGTTTTAAAGCGACTGGCGACATTTTAATTACATACCCTCTCACCCACTCATGAAAATCGGCAGCATAGCGTTCCATATATTCATCCGCCGAAACACCAGTCGCGACAATTTGCCCTCTTGGTCGAGAGGGTTCAATTTGCGCTTGGGGGGGCGTAATCGTTTGATCGGTCATCGTGTGGTCTCCATCACTTGCATAAGAGAAATATTACCATGAGTCGGCGCGATTTTTACGAATTCGTATGCTCATTGAGGCTTTGCGCCAGAATAGGTATTATTCGAAAATGAAGCGTGTGACCGTCGTCGGATACGTCGTCCAGGCGAACGCGCGTTTGGGAACGGCGACGGTGACTGGCCCTTCGCGCATCTTATATTTCGCCTCATAAATATCGCCCACCTGCTTGACCAGTACCGGCGATGGGTCAATGACCGCCTCGACGATCCCCTCGACAATCACCACTTCGTCAGCACTTTCCAGATGGATGCTGATATGCGGGTTTTTTTCGAGATTGCGCATGTGCCGCGTATTTGGCCCGCCGCCGAAATACAGGCGATTGTCGATCCACGCGCCCCAGGTCGGGACGGCGTGTGGCTGATTTTTCGGGTTGACTGTCGCCACCCAATAATTTCTCGCGGTTTCAAGCTGCTCCACTGCCCAACTCCAGTCGATCATCCCCTCTTCGTCTTCCGGGATGCCGTAATCTTTTGGGATGTCCGGGCGGCTGCGGATCGGGTCTGGGTTTGTCATGATTTATCTCCTTAAACTCGGAAACTTGACTTAAAGAATCTTATTTCTCCGTGTTCTCTGTGCCTCTGTGGTTCAATTTCTATCTTCATTATCCGCCCGTTTCCTGACATCCTCTGTCATATTTGCGATAGAATTATGCTTAGGCATCCGATCACTAAACTCAATTTGAAAAGGAGGGCCGTATGGCTGCGTGGGATGAGCTTGTCTTGGCGTGTAATCTAAAGAAGGACATTTCCCAAGAAGTTATAGATGTTTTACGTTATATGGTTAAACCACTTGAGGACATTGAGGAACAGGCAGTTAATTCTGTCTCTTTACCTGAACATCCATTCTTTAAGAATAACAGCGAGTGGATATTTTTTTACATGGGGATACTTCTTATTTTCATGGCGAACGTTTCTCAAAATTTTCGATAGATCAGTCCAATTTTTGCAAATTCACAATCCGTACAATGGTGAGATGGGGAGGCGAGGTTATTGAGTGGTTCCTCCACTGGCTTGCACCGTATAGCGAGACTGAAGGTTTCGTTGGCTATACACGCTGCGATGAAGTCCCCGAACGGGTTGATCTCATCTACTTTGAAAGTGGTGAGGTTTACTATAAATCAATCGAGATGTGGGAAGACCCGCCGCACGTGAGCCGTAGAAAATTAACTCCACGTTTCTTCAAATAAACTATTGAAAGGCTAACTCATGCGCGCTGACCGCCTCCTCTCCATCCTCCTGACGCTGCAAGTCCACCAGCGCGTGACGGCGCGGGAACTGGCCGAGCGCCTCGAAGTTTCCGAGCGCACAATTTATCGCGACATGGAAGCCCTCAGCATCGCCGGAATACCCGTGCTGGCGGAGCGCGGCAGCAGCGGCGGTTGGGCGCTTCTGGACGACTACCGCACCGACTTGACCGGACTCAATGCCGCCGAAATTCAGACGCTTTTTTTGAGCGCCACGCCGCGCCTGCTCGATGACCTGGGGATGCGGCAAGCCTATGAAGCCGCGCTCATCAAACTTCTCGCCGCCCTGCCCTCGATTTCACGGCGCGACACCGAGTACGCCCGCCAGCGCATCCACATTGACCCGGCGGGCTGGTTCGAAGCGTCCGAAAATGCCGCTGCCCTGCCGATCATTCAGGATGCCGTGTGGCAGTCGCGCAAGCTGCGTCTCGATTATGCCCGCAGTGATGGTCAGAGCGTCGAGCGCGTGGTCGATCCGCTTGGCCTCGTGGCGAAAGGCAGCGTGTGGTATCTCGTCGCGCGGGTCGAAGGCGACCTGCGCACCTATCGGATTTCGCGTGTCCGTGACGCGGTGATTCTGGATGACACTGCCGAGCGTCCCGCAGATTTTGACCTCGCGGTCTATTGGGAGCAGTCGAAAGTTGAAATGAAGCAGAATTTGCCGCGCTATCAGGCCATCATGCGGATGACCCCGGCGGCGCTCAAACGGCTGCGGGGTGCGCGTTACGTCCGCATCGAACAGGAGAGTCCGCCGGATGCGAATGGCTGGATATGCGTGTGCGCCGATTTTGAAATTGAGGATGTGGCGCGTGAACATGCGCTGCGAGGTGTGCCGGAGATCGAAGTGCTGGAGCCGCCGGAACTCCGCGCCTCGGTGATCGAAATCTTGGATCGCGCTCGGACAGTATATAAATAATCGGCTTTGTTGACTAAAGTAACTTCTCCCTATTTAAATGCGCAATAGAATATAAGAAGCAGGTCATTTCTGCCTGTTTTCCTATAGAGATTGGAGCGTTTTTCCCCATGAATAAATTACTACGCTGCGGCCTTGCCGTTGCTTTACTTGCTTTCCTCGGCGTATCCTCTGCTTTTGCGCAGGCAGATATTTCCCTCACACCTTTTACCGATGATGCCTTTGGCTTCAGCAGTGTTGCGCCGGATGGCTGGACGCAGCTTGCCCCAGGCGCGTTAGCACGCGGCCAGTCACCCACTGATGTGGTACGGCTGTTGCAGCAAGTCGCGCCTGTTTCGGAAGAAACAATTTTGAGTTCGTTGACCACGCAGCTAGGACTGGAAGCCGCACCCGAGTCTGTCGGCACCCAGCAAACCGCCGCGCTGACCTGGACGCTCTATAAAGTCGATGTCAATGCGGGCAGCACGACAATTGTGGTGGATTTTGCAGTCGCTCAGGGCGATGGCAAAGCTTATCTCGTATTGCTGCAAGCATCCCCCGAAGAATATGAATCACTGCATGCATCGGTTTTTCTGCCTGTACTGGATGCGCTCGCGCCTCTCGCGCCCGCTGCCGAAACGACTGAAGAAGTTCCCTACACACAGGAAGAAGTCACCTTCCTCAACGGCGAAATCTCGTTAACAGGGACGCTCACGTTGCCAGAAGGCGATGGCCCATATCCGGCAGTCGTGCTGGTGAGCGGCAGCGGCCCACAGGATCGCGACGAATCCATTCCCTCGATTGCAGCGATTAAGCCTTTCCGACTGATCGCCGATGCGCTCACCCGCGCGGGCGTAGCCGTACTGCGTTACGATGATCGCGGTGTCGGTCAATCGACGGGTGATTTTTCGTCAGCAACCACCGCCGATTTCGCCACCGATGCCTCGGCTGCTATCGACTATCTCCTGACGCGCGAGGACATCAATCTCGAACAGGTCGGTTTATTGGGACACAGCGAAGGCGGCGCGGTTGCGGCGATGCTGGCGGCCAGCCATCCGAATCTGGCTTTTGCCATCTCGATGGCTGGGATGGGCCTGACTGGACGCGAAATTTCCTTGTTCCAGAATGCCCATTCGCTGGATTTGCAGGGGATCACAGGTGAGGCCAAAGACGCGATTTTGAGCGCCGTGGGCGAAGCATTTGATCGAATTCTGGCTGATGACCCGGAGGGTGCGCAGCAGATTATTCATGACTCGATGCTGGCTTACTTCCAATCACTGCCGGAAGATCAACAGGAACAGATGGGCGGCGCGGAAGCCGCAGCACAGCAGGCAGCATCTCAGCAAGTCGCGGCATTTTCAAGCGATTGGTTCAAATTTTATCTATCCTATGACCCTGCGGTAGATTGGGCGCAAACGGAGATTCCCGTTCTGGTCATCTTTGGCGGGCTGGACACTCAGGTGGATGCCGATTTGACCGCACCCGCAGTTGAGGCGGCACTGCAAGCGGCAGGCAATACCGATTACACCATCGTCACGCTGCCAGAAGCCAATCATTTGATGCAGGAAGCGGTCACGGGCGATGTCAGCGAGTACGGCACACTCAAGCAGGAATTCGCGCCGGATTTCCTGACGACTCTCACCGACTGGGTGATGAAACACGTAGACCCGGCGCAGTAATCATCCACACATCACGATTCGTATATGGGGGCGCAAAGCTTGCGCCCTCTTGCTTTCATTGCTTTTTACTTTTTACTTACCTCGATTCGCGTTTAGGTCATCATGCAAACGCCTTCGGCAGATTCACGCTAAACCGCATCCCACCTTCCGCCCGGTTTTCCGCCACGATGCTGCCGCCATGCAGTTCAATAATCTTTTTGGTGATCGATAAGCCCAATCCGCTGCCAGCCGTCAGCGGGCGATGCGCCTCGACACGATAAAAGCGCTCAAATATGGCATCCAATTCCTGAACCGGGATGCCAACCCCACTGTCCTCCACCCTGATTGTGACATTTTCCTGCGCACCGTCGCATGAGACAGTAATTGCTCCCGCATCCGGCGTATATTTGAGCGCATTGTCGATCATATTGCCGAGCGCGATCTCCATCGACGCCTGATCCATTGACACGACAGCCACCTGCTTGCAGCTTTTAAAAATTAACTGCTGTGATTTCATTTGTGCCATACTGCTGTAGGAAGATGTCAATTTTTGGAGAACCAGATTCAGGTCAACAGGCTTACACTCCAAATCCTGATACCCCAGGTTATCCAGCCGCGACTGTACCAGCATTTCCTCAAACATATTTTTCAGCCGCGCCGTCTGCTCATCAATATGGCGAAGATGCAGATTGCGTTTGTCCTGTGTCTCGACTTTCCGCACCAGATAGCTGCTGCTGCCGATAATGGACAGCGGGGTCATCAGATCATGCGACATATCGCCAATAAATCGCTGCAAAATTGTGACCCGTTCACGCTCGATTTGCAGCTCAACCTGACGCTTTTCCGCTTCCTTCCGTGCCGTAATATCAAAGCCGATCACCGCAGCGCCGCCCATCACTGGCACGGCCTGATATTCCCACCATCGGTTCTGTGTGCGAATCTCGGCACTCACAGCCATACCCTCGTCCACCACCCGTTTGCATTGGACGAAAAGATCGTGTTGATATACTTCCGGGATAACCTCCGAGATGGGTCGGTTAATGAGCTGTGTATAATCGCGTTTGAACTGCTGCGCGACTTTTTTATTCACGTCCACCAGAATAAAATCCTGAATCTGACCGTCTGCGCCGCGCACCGCCTTCAACAGGAAAAACATGCCGATACTGGCATCAATGGCCGCGCGGAAATTGCCTTCGCTCTCGGCAAGCTGCCAGTTGCGCAGCTGAAGTTCCGATTCCGCCTGCCATTGCAAATGGGATCGGATGACGATCATCATGGAGGTAACGATCAATAGAACCAGGACACCGTAGATTTGCTCCCAGTCGCCGGGGACTAAACGTGAGATTACGAAAACCGCCGAGATGGATACAACAACTGTCACGATCAGCCGCTGGGCCGAACGGAACATACTGGCGAAATAGATCGGCAGGAGTGCGATGACTGCCGAATATGCATCGGCATTGACATACAGCAGCAGGATGGCCAGGGCAATCATTTCGCCGACAAAGAAATTGACACCCAGCAGAACAAAGCGGCTGCGGCTCAATATGTAGGCAATCGTGGTGGCAACTCCGCTAACCAGTACCACCCTATAACTCCAGATCAACGGGCCATAAACGTTATACAGCACCATTGAAACCAGAATGTGTAATGGAATCAGCGCCAGCGTGACCGCAGCCAGCAGCCTTGCTTTCCCACGAAGAACTTCGCTTTCGATATTGGGATAAGGTTTCGTCGCAAAACAACTTGCACTTCGAAGTCTGCGTGTAATATCGCCCCAATGATGTATCATAAGCAGTCCCCGGTGGTCAATTCAATGTAATTATTCCAGCATACATCCGATTGTCATAATTGACCCTAAACCTTTACATTGTGTGATTTCCAGACCTGCCCAAAAGTCCAGTTTCGCTTTACACTAAATTCAATTACCATCAAACTATCATTTAGTATGCTAAATAAATATGGCGCACAATCCTATTCATCTCACCAACGGCTTCCTGCTCACACAGATTTGCAAACTGCATCGCACCTGCTCCAACCAGCAGCTTGAGGCGATTGGCATGTACAAAGGTCAGGAGTTAATTATGTGCGAGCTGTGGCAGCAAAACGGCCTCACACAGTCCGATCTGGTTGATCGGCTGGCGGTTCAGCCCTCGACGCTCACTAACGCACTCAACAGCATGGAGAAATCTGGCCTTGTACAGCGTAAACCGGACGACAACGACCAGCGTGTTTCGCGGGTTTACCTGACCGAACACGCCAGTGAAATCTGGCCGCAGGTGCAGCAGGTCTGGGACGACATGGAGGCGCGGACATTCGCCAACATGACCATCGAGGAGCGCGTCCTGCTCCGCCGCCTGCTCATGCAGGTTTACGATAATCTCTCAAATATGCCCGATTAATTTCGAGACTCTATAGAGCGTTGTCCGATACTACTAGCCAGCTTACGTTGAGGTCACAAAAGGTCATAACGTCCGCCATGAACCCAACCTCACCCCCCAACCGCTGCGCGTCTCCAATGCGTTGGAGAGGGGGAGTCAGACCGATTTGAAGCCCCTCCCTATTGCTATGGGGAGGGGTTTGGGGTGGGGATCGGCTTTTAGTACCGGACAAGCCTTATAGGGGCGAGGCCTCGCCCAACTGAAACAATATCCAAGTCAAGCACATTTATTTGGTAGGCTAATGAAATTCCGAACAACAAATCGCTAAAAAATCGACCTGTTTACTTACTTGAAAGGCACAAATCTCATGAGCGTATTCACAGCCAATGAACTCGAATTTTTGCTCTCCCAGCGCCTCGGACGGCTGGCGACAGTCAACCCGGAAGGCAAGCCGCAGAACGCACCTGTCGCCTTCCGCTACAACGCCGAACTCGATGCCATCGAAATCGGCGGACGCTTTATGACCCAGAGCAAAAAGTATAAAAATGTGCTGACCAATCCGCATATCGCCTTCGTCATCGACGATGTGATCCCGCAGCCCTGGCAGGTGCGCGGTGTCGAGATTCGCGGCACGGCAGAGTCCGTACCCACAGGCGGCAAGCTCATTTTCGGCGAGGATTATGATGCCGATGAAACGATTATTCGCGTCACGCCCACGCAGATCATCGGCTGGGGACTCGACGGCTCGGCGTATCAGCAAAATAACCGCAAAGTATAGTCACGCATCTTTAATCACGAACTGCTTTCGTAGGGGCGCAAGGCTTGCGCCCTTCTTAGTTCTGAGACCCCAGTCCCTTTCTCCTCCCCCAAGTTCTACGCTTTTCATTACCTCTAAATCAGTGTTCAATAAATAATGAGCCTAATTGTTTGGAGGATCACCGTGAAAAAACACCTGCTTCTATTTTTACTGCTTGCCTTATTTTTGAACTTCACCATTGTCCATGCACAGGACGATGTATCCGGCATGGCGGCCTATTTCCCGTATGATACGATGCTGTTCGCCGCCACACGCACCGACGAAGGTTTTCTCGATCTGCTCAACAACCTTTCGAATGTGACCGAGTTGAGCGGTGTCCCCTTCCCTACCCTGCGCACACAGATTGACGACCTGCTGCGTGAAGTTGACGCAAAGACCGATCTTGACACGATTATGAGTTGGTTAGGGGATTATGCGGCTTTTGGGATTTTGCCTGGGGCAGATGCCGTCGATGATTTTTATTTCGTTCTGGAGATTGAAGATCGCGCGGTTGCCGAATCCTATTTCGAGTCCGTATTGCCATCTGACTACACGAAAGAAACAGACGCAACTTACACGACTTTCTCGTCCGGAAGCGGCGACGGTAATATCGCCATCGACGACACACTGGCGCTCATTTATCCCGATACGGTTGGCCTGCCGCTGCGTACTCGTGAAGCCCGCCTGAATTCGAACGCCACCTTTCAACAAATCATCGCTGAACTGCCTGCCGATTTATATAACGTGCTGCTCTACGCCGACCCGTCTATCATCACCGAAGGCGCGGAAATCCCGCCCGGTATTTTGCCGGATGGAGCGCTGGCGGCTGGCCTCACCATCCTTGATGACAGCACCTATGTGATCGACCTCGCGCAGCTTGGCGACGACTCCCAATCCGCACCCACCGTTGATCGCGATTTTGCGCGATTCATCCCGCGTAACGCCTCGATGATCGTCCATGCCACCGATCTCACGGCACTCTACGATAATCTGATCAACGTCGCCCGCAACGTTGTGCGGCAGGACTCCGGCAACACCGCAGCCGATCCCGCCGACCAGATCGAGCAGACTCTCGCCGCTATCGGCATCAACCTTCGCGAAGATTTCTTAAGCTGGACAACCGGCGATTATGCCCTGTTCACCCGTTTCGATATTCTTGATCTTTTGCCGGATTTTGCCGCCAATCCAAACGTCGCGCCTGACCTGAATGGTCGTCTGGATTTCGGCCTGGTCATCGAAGCCACTGACCCCGACAAAGCCGAAAAAATCGCGCGTCAACTTGGGCTTTTGGCGCGGCAGTTCGGCACAAGCGCCGAGGGATTGACTGTTTCCAGCGACAAGATAAACGGTGTCGATGTGACGGTTCTCGGCATCACGACACCCATCTCCCCTACCAACATTTTTAATCTGGAGATCGCTATCGGCGCGAGCGATGATGTGTTATTTATCGCCACCCGCCCCGCCGTCACTTCGATTATCACAGGCGATGGCACACTGGCGACTAGCCCCGGCTATCTCGACGCGCAGCCTTATATGCTGCAAAATCCAACATCAATCTGGTACGCCGATAGCGAAGGGCTACTGATCGGCGTTGGCGGGGTCGGCATTACGACATTCGGTGTTATGGGTGCGTCGGTTAGCGGTGTATTTGACGAAATTTCCGACAGCATGAGTACCAATGCTGAGGATTGGCCGACGCCGACACCACAGCCTACGCCAACTCCCACGCCGCTGGAAGGCCTGACACCAGAACAGATCGTTCAGCTTGTGCAGTCCTTCGCCGACGCGATCACCAGCAGCTCGATCAGCTCGACGATTACCGCCAACGGCACGACTCTCGTCCGCTTCGCCATCAGTCTCGATACGCCATAGACGCAGTGTAGGGGCGCACCGTGACCGAAGGAAATCCCTGTGGGACTGGGTCGCCCCATCTTCCCGCTACCCCATCAAGATATTTATTACGTATCTTTACGCTCAAACAACGTATATAACCATAAACTATAGATATGTAGCTCGGTAGACGGAGGCTCGGTGATGGGAGTTCATTTCGAATGGTTTAACGAACAGCAGGACATCATGTTATGCCGCATCCAGGCACCCTGGACCTGGGCAGAATATGAAGTCGTCGGGCCACTGATGGCGGCGGAAATCCGGCAGAAGAATTACCCGGTTGCCAATGTCGTGGATGTTTCCAAAATGGGCGCGATGCCTGGTGGAAATCCGCTGGGACATCTCCAGCAAGCCGGGAGAACCATGCCGGAAAATATATACGCCTCGGCCATTGTCGGCGCACCCTATGGCGCGACCATCTTTATGGACATCCTCATGCGCCTGCAACCTCAGCACAAGCAAAAAATGTTCTTCGTGATGACCATAGACGAAGCCCTTGCCCGTATTGAGCAGCGCAAAGCCGGACACAAACCCAAGGATGCGGGTTCGGCTTAAGGGAACACGTGAGCAGCCTGCCTTCTGAATGACCGCGCCTGTTTACGAACTGCCCTGCCCCGCCTTCTCAATAACCGCGCTGTGGAAAAACACTTCGTCCGCCGGGATAACGACCACCACGCCCTGCGCATCCAGTTCTTTAACCAACGCTTTGAGGGTAGGAATTTCCGTGACATTCACAGGCAGCAGCAGCGTCGCCTGCGTTCCGGTGGTATTGTTGGGGTCAAGCCGTGTCGCCGCGCGTTTAAACTGTGCCTGAATCCCCGCCGCAATCGGGTCAAGCTGCTCGGCAGTGACGACAGCCAGCAGCGGGTGCGTTTTAGTGGGCGGCGCCTGAACCTGCATCTGCGGATCGACGGCAGCCGGTTTTTTAGCTGCCTCGTTTGTGCCATAGCGCGGGAAAATTTCGCCCGTCGCCTGACGCAAACGCCGCGTCAGCAGCGCGACACCGACCAGAAGTGCGTAAAACACGACGACGATGGTTATCACCAACCATCCCGGTATCGTCCCCATGTGCGCCCGCACGATAATTTGCTCCCACGATTCAATCGACGCGGGGTAGAGAAGCAGCTTGGCAAGCCACGCGGTCAGCAGAATCAGATATATCCAGACGTAATTCCGCCGCAAACGCCGCCCCACTGCTTCCCATATTGAAATCGTAAACTGCGGATTCAGCAGATTCTCAGCCAGCTTAGTGGCCCATTCCGCATCCGGCGTGTAGGGTGGAACCAGCAGCGCCGCGTAAAAATCCGTTTCCATCAGGCGGACACGGTAGCTCCACAGTTCATAGTAGCGATAACGCCGCGCCTCGATGAATAAAAACACGGTGGTCAGCAGCGTATTCAGAATAATCACGCTGTGGTGTGTCTCCGGCTGGCTGAAGGCAAAACTGACCGCCGCCGCAATCGAGATAATCGCCCAATTGGTCGTCACGTCCAGACGACTGCGCCAGCTATTCGCGCGTGTCACTTCAGCGCGATACAGATGCACCATCGCCGTCGTGACATCGGAAGTCCGTAGCTGCGTGCCTTGATATGTCCAGATCGCGTCGCCATCTTCGTGCTGCATGGTTGTTCCTCATAAATGCCGTTAGCCTGTTTTCATGCGGGCTGCCGTAAACCATTAGTTTGGAATCAGCGTTTGTTCGCCATCTACCGCTTCTACAACCCATCCCTCAAGGCCATCTTCGGTGCGGACTTTCCACCAGATCAGCCCATCCCCTTCCGCTGGCCCTTCGAGGACTGAAACCAGCACTGCGTTTTCGAGTTGTGCGATCCGTTCGCCTTGGCGCGATGGCGTGCTGCGCATATTGAGGACATCGCCATTGGTGGTATGGACAACCGCTGTGCCACCAGCTTCCAGCACCGGAACAGGTGTTGGAGTCGCAGTTGGCCTGGGAGTCGCGGTTGGTCGGGCGAGCAGCGGGATTTCGCTGCCAAGCCCCCACAGGCGAATCCCATCATTCCAGCCGAGGGTTGACAGCACCGTACCCGACGGGTTAAACGCTAACCGCCACACAATATCGGGATGGTTGGTCATCATCGAAAGAAGTTCGCCTGATTCAGCATCCCACACCTGCACCACGCCCTGGCTGGTTGAAATCGCGAAAAGGGCGCTGTTGGGGCTGAATTTCAGGTCGTTGATTTTCTGATCCGGGTAATCATTCATGATCGTCCGCACATCTTCAAAGGTCGCCGCGTCGAGTATCACAATATCCGTAAGATTGACGGAAATCGCCAGATAGCGACCATCGGGGCTGAAGTCAGCGGCGTAAACGTCAGCCAGTTCGCGGCTGGTGACAACTTCCTCGGTTCTTGTGTCCCACACCCGCAGGACATCGTCGCTGCCGCTGATGGTTGCCAGCAGGCTGCCATCTGGGTTGAAACTCATGTCGATTGCCGGAACACCGTGAACGAATGTTGCCAGCTTTTGAACCTGATACGCATTGGATGCGGTAAAAACCTGACGCTGACCATTTGCCCACACGCCCCACAGGACGACTTCTCCGTCATCGCTGGAACTGTTTCGAACCGCCAGCAAGGTTCCATCCGTGCTGAATTCTACTTCTTCCGCCGCGTAACTGCCCGTATAGACTGCCGCTGCCTGCTCACCCGTCTCCGCATTCCAAATGAAAATCGTGCCATCATGACTGTTACAGGCCGCCAAAAGCTTGCCATCCGGCGAATAGGTCACACATTTTACGGATGTCTCGCCGTAATGCTGCCCAGGCCGCATCCCGTCGGCTGTGAAATCAGTGATCTCAACGCCCATATTGGTCGTCATCGCCAGGTGTGCGCCATCCGGCGACCATGCCAGACTCAGCACTTGCCAGCGGTTTGGCTGCGGAATCCGCCCAATCTGGTCAATCAAGGCTGCGTTTTCTGGGGTCAGCTCCTCCAGCGGCGACTGAGCCAGCGTCAGCAGCGGGAACGCGAGTAGCAGGGCCAGCACGAGGGCTGTTCGGGTTTTCAAAATTAAAAATCTCCATGTGATGTTCATTCACGACATGGAGTCATTTTACCCTGCGCCCAAACACCCCGCATGTGCCGTGTGACCCACCTATGCCAACTCACGCCACTTCCGCAGGCCGCTTGAACACGCAAAAATACGTGCTTGTCCAGCCTGCCCGACCACCCGCACTGTCTACCGCCAGCACGTCGGCATTATTCCCCACAAACACGGGCTGCATCGTAATCAACTCCCAACCGTCTTTACCGAGCGCGTCCAGTCGCGGGATCATCGACTCCGGCGTATTGCGCGGGATGCCAGATTTCCAATCCCAATGTTCTTCTAAAAACTCTGTAACCAGCGCCGCCTCCGCCTTCACAAAAATCGACAAATATTCCCATTCCTGCCGTTCAGCCATGTTTATTTGCTCCTGTAGAAAAATTGAATATTCACTTGTGATTCAATGTTGCCCAAGGCACGATCCGCATCAACCCGTCTCAGGCGAGGCGTTTACACACACAGAAATAGGTGCTTGTCCAGCCTGCCCAACCACTCGCACTGTCCACCGCCAATACATCGGCGTTCGTACCCACATATACCGGCTGCATGGTGATGATCTCCCAGCCGTCCCTGCCCAGCGCGTCCAGTCGCGGGATCATGGATTCCGGCGTGTTGCGCGGGATGCCAGACTTCCAGTCCCAATGTTCTTCCAGAAAATCCTTCACCAGCGCCGCCTCCGCCTTCACAAAAATCGTCAGATATTCCCATTCCTGCCGTTGAGCCATGTCCATTGCCTCCTGTGTTTGAAAATCCTATACGCATCTCCGTCACACCCGGTTGTAGCAGCATTTTTTTGCGCGACAATGACCTAAAAAGCGGTACTTTAGTCCGGCGATGCCCAATGTACGCTTGCAAACCTGCCTGCTCCTTGCTAAAATTTTGTGAAATGATGATAGCTTTCACATAAAATCACAAGATATAACATGACGGCTGATTTTCCCCGGCAGCGACAAGAGCAGATTTTAGAATGGTTGCGAACACAGGGTTTCGCGACAGTTGAAGCGTTGGCCTCGCGCTTGAGCGTTTCCACCATGACGGTACATCGCGATCTGGATCGTCTGGCGAAAGCCGGGGCGGTTCAAAAAGTTCACGGCGGTGTCGAATTGATGGTCGCAAAGCCCGCGACTCAGCCGCATATCCCGACGTGTTCGCTGTGTCATGCCGAAGTGCCTGCCCGTACCACATTTATGGCGCAAAACGCAGCCGGTGAAAAATTTCACGCTTGTTGTTCGCACTGTGGTTTACTGTTGCTGGCGGAAAACGCGCATTTAATCTCAGCGCTGGCGCGGGATTTTATCTATGGTCGCATGGTCAACGTCGCGCAGGCCATCTACGTGATCGAGAGCCGTGTTCATCTGTGTTGTGTCCCGAGCGTCTTGTGTTTCACAGGCCGCGAAGATGCCGACTCGTTTCAGCGAGGATTTGGCGGTCAGGTCATGACCTTTGACGAAGCGCGGCACTACATGAGCCATCATCACTCGACCCACCACGAATAATTCACGGGAAAAACAGGTTTTTATGATGGAACTTACCATCAAGCCTGAAATTATGACTAATCCATAGGAGATCAAAGATGAAATTGCGTTTAATTGGCTTACTACTGCTGCTGATGTCCCTGTTCGCGATGCCCGCCCTGGCGCATGAAGGCCGCGAAGTCGGAGAATATACGCTGGTCTTCGGCTGGCGTGTCGAGCCTGCCCTCGCGGGTCTGCTGAACGGCCCGGAAATTACCCTCGGCCTGCACGATGCCGATCATGACGCTGAATGGCCCGCGGATATTGTCGTTGCGTTACAGGCGGAAGTCACGTTTGGCAGCGAATCAGCAACACTCCTGCTGGAAGAAGATCATAACGAACCCGGACACTTCATCGCGGACCTGATCCCGACCCTCCCTGGCGATTACAACTTCCGCGTTTTCGGCACGATTGGCGATACGGCAGTCGATGAAACCTTCACGTCCGCTGATGGCGAATTCAGCACTGTCGAGCCTACCAGCGACATTATGTTCCCGCAGGCAGGCATCGCCGATGTCGCCGCGCTGCTGGCTCGCATCGACGCGCTCGAAGCCCGCCTCGCCGCCCTCGAAGCCGAATAAAACGCAGCATAGTAACTTTCTCCCTCCCCTCTCCAACGCATTGGAGAGGGGTTGGGGGTGAGCTTAATTTACGACTTCCGCACCCCCAACCAATAACCCACGCCAACCACCACCAATCCCACGCTAACCGCTGCGATGATCGCGATGCCGGAAATGCCGCTTGGCGGTGTGGGTGGAATGGCTATAGTTTCGCCGCTTTCCATACGCTCGACCTTAAGCAAAATCGCGTCCGGCATCCCCAGATCAATGTGTTCGGCATCGGACATCACCGCACACACTCGCCACGTCCCATAGGGGATATGCCCGATAACCTCGTTCTGATAATACATGCCCCACACGCCGTTATTCAGCCACAAATGCCAGTGCCGCTGCGATTCGTCCTCATCCGTCCCCGGCAGATCGAAATTCTGCGTCTCGACTAAAAAATTGACCGTCGCGAATGGGTCTTCGCTGCTGCGGATCGTCGTGCCGGAGACAGGCGACACAATTTTAATCCTCGGCGCGTCCGGCTCGCTGTCATTGGGACGATCCGGCGAAAGCACTTGCAGGCAGTCCTGCATGATCGTCTCAGGATTCGGCGTTGGTGTCTGCGCGGAAACCCACGAAGTCGCCGTCATGACCAGCACCAACGTGACAATTCTTAAAATCCGCATCTGCGCCTCAATATCTCTGTTTTAATGTGTGAAGTTCTATCCCCTCCCACCTCACCGCTGCCATAAACCACGTCTGTTGTAGGGGCTTCCCCATCGAAATTTCGTGTCATCCTCATGTTTTCTTCCCCGGCTTGGCGGCCTTCTGGCGGATATTCAATGCCTGCTCGTTATAAAGCTGCGTCGTCGCCGTGACGTAATCGAGGATCGTGCGCAGTTGGTCGTCGCTGTAACGGGACATGATGGCGGCGTTGGCCTCCATAAAATCCTTGAACAGCACCTGAGCTTCTGGAGAACTCTGAGTCACAGTCGCCTTCAGCAAAACTTTGCGGCGATCTTCCGGCGCGGCAACCCGTTGGATAAACCCCGCCTTCTCGATCCGATCCAGCACAGCGGTGACGGTGCCTGTCGATAAGCCCGTGATCTCCGCGAGCTGCCCCGCCGTGATCGGCTGCCGCTGGGCAATCACGTCGATGCACTTATAGTCGGTCAGGTTCAGGCCAAGCTGATCCGCAATCGCCGAATGGAACAAGACCACGCCGGTTGAGTTTTTTCGACCCTCCTCCGACAACTGTCGAAGAATTTCATTTCGTGAGGATTCGCTACTTGACATTCAACCTCCTTTTGATTTATTCTAACATATATCTCGATTTTCGAGATACTCGTTTTTCGAGTTAAATAAGTTGTGAGCGAATTATACGCGACAACCGGAGGAGTAACCATGAAAATCAATAACCCAAAAGCCATCATCATCGGTGCGGGGGTCGCTGGCCCGGTCATCGCCCTCTTTCTGCAACGGGCTGGGATCCAAGCGGAAATTTACGAAGCCCGCCCCCAGGACTCGACAGGCTGGTTTCTGAATCTCGCCGGAAACGGCATGGACGTGCTGAAAACATTGGGCATCGAAAAGCCCATCATGGCCGAGGGATCACCTGTCCCGCAGATGGTCATGTGGAGTGGAAACGGCAATCGGCTTGGCGAAGTTCGCAACGGGGCGCGGGCAGGGTTGACCGAAAGTGTCATCATTCGGCGCGGGGAGCTACAGCGCTGCCTGCACGATTCCGCCATGAAACAAGGCATTCGCATCCATTTCGGCAAAAAACTGCGTGATATTCAGACGACAGCGCAAGGGGTGACGGCTATTTTTGCAGACGACACGACAGCGCAGGGCGATTTTTTGATCGGATGCGACGGCGTTCACTCGCGCACCCGTCAGATTATCAGCCCGGACGCGCCCAAGCCACACTATACCGGACTGGTCAGCACGGGCGGGTTTACCAACAATCTCGACCTGCCGCCGACACCCTCGACCCAGCATTTTATCTTCGGCAAGCGTGGATTTTTTGGCTATCACGTCCGCGCGTCCGGCGAAATTTATTGGTTCAACAATCATGGACGCGCCCAGGAGCCAGGCCGCACCGAACTCACGCAGATCGTCAGCGAAGACTGGCAGCAGCGCCTCCTAGAGATGCACCGCGACGATTTGCCGATCATCAACCGCATCATCGAGTCCACGCAGGATGGTATCGGCGCATACCCGATTTACGACCTGTCCCCACAACCCATCTGGCACAAAGGCCGCGTCGTGCTGGCGGGTGATGCCATCCACGCCATTTCGCCGAGCGCCGGACAGGGTGCGTCACTGGCGATGGAGGATGCCGCGATCCTGGCAAAGTGCCTGCGCCACAATCACGATCTGGAAACTGCATTCTCGACCTATGAAACGCTGCGCCGGGAGCGTGTAGAGCGCATGGTCAAGTGGGCGCGAAGCATGGGCGGTGCGAAACTCGCCAGCGGCCCGATTCAAATCTGGTTTCGCGATCTGCTCATGCCCTTTTTCCTGAAATTCGCGACCAATCCCGCCGCGCTCGATTGGGTTTACGCCTACGATACGGGCTGGGATGCCGCCAAATTAGAACCTGAACCCTCGTTCTAAAGACGACATTGTAAGGGCAGGTCTGAGAACTGCCCTTGTATAAAACCGGCGTCCCTATCTCCTGCGCATGGGCTGGCGGATGATCGTGCGCAGTTTTTCCGGCGCGGATCGGCGCGGATCACCCAGGTGAATTTCATGATGCCGCCCTGTCGGCGCATAACCCTGCTCGTCAATGTAGCTGTGAAGGCGGTCAAGCGTGGGTTTTTCGGCCTCATATGACCCGATGTGCATCGTCTGCACCGCTAACCCCTCGGTGAAGCTTTCGAAACGCGCTTTGTCCAGCGCAGCCGGATTTTTCTTACGGCGCAGTTCGGCGCTTGCGTCCTTCACCATTTCCAGCGTGATATGCTCAGGCTGCATCATCATGATCGTCCACAGCCAGAGGTTTTTGTCGGCAGTAAAGTCGAAATCGCCATATTGCTTTCCCATATCCTCCATCCACCACAGCCCTTCCAGCGGCATTACCGCGTAGTCGATTCCGGCGTTTTTGCTGGCAAATTTGAGTGTATAGGACAGGCCGTTCAGAACTTCCAGTCCCTGGTGAAATTCAAGCGCCGTGTTGGGGTCGCCTGTGCCGTCGATCATGATAAAGTTCATCGCCGGGACATCGACCTCGACCACTTTTGCCGTCGGCGCATGGTACAGGTGCTTGAGCTGCTTCTTGAGGTCAATTTTTTCCATTGTCATCATGAGATTTCCTTTCGTGTGATTGGGTTGAGGATGGCGTTGGGTGATATGTTTTCGTAGGGGCGCACAGCCGTGCGCCCTCTGTTGTCATTTGCAGGCTGAGGATTTTGCTCGCCCCAAAAAGGGCCTTTCGATTACCTTCACCCTCTATCATTTTTGTCAGGTCGGGTTTCCATTGGGCGCACAGCCGTGCGCCCCTACAAAGTTAATCGCTATCGACTATCGACAACCTATTTCGACTAAAGACTATCGACTATCGACGACCTGTTATCCAATCCACCCCCGCCACTGCTCACCCAGCGGCTTGCCCATCGCCCGCAGGTACACATCGCACTTGCCGCACCAGATCAGAACCGCCTCGCGATAAATATGGAACTGTGTGCGGAATGGCACAGGCCACCCGCGATCAATCGACTTGCTGAGAAAATCCTCGTCCGAGATCGTGTTTAGCACCGCGTCAAATTCGTCGTCCAGCGCCTTGTACCACGCCTTCAATTTTTCGACGCTGCCGCTAAGTCCCGAATCGGTGTTTCGCTTGTCCCACACCTGCTTGCCCGTTTTGAACGAATCAATGTATGAGCGCTCCACATCGCCCATATACACGCACAATTCGCCCAACGTCGGATTATTCGGAAATTTGAAGGCCAGATCAGCGTCCGTCAGCGTCTCCATCATCGCTGTGCGCAGCGCTGTCGTTTCATGCAGAATGTTCAGTTCATGAGCGTCCATTTTTGTTCTCCTTGTGGTGTTGCTCAATCTTGACTCTATTATGCGCCACAATCCTTGACACCCTGTGTCAACAATTGATATTCATTGGCCCGCGCTGCTTGTTCAGGTGATAGGTCAGCGCCATCGCGATGCAATCCTTCAACGCTTCGACAGGGATTTCGTCCATATCGTCGAAAAGGATGCTGCGATTTTCTTCATAGTGGAACTCCATCGGGTAAATTTGCCGGAAAGTCTCCACCAGCGTCGTCCGGCAGATAAAATACATCGCCACCTGCTCACCCACCCGGTCAATGCGGATCGTGCTGCCTGTCGGAGTCAGGTAGCTCGGCTGACCCCATTTGAGCGTTTCCTCAATTTCGCCCACACTTGGCGTTTCGGACGCAGTTTCATAGATGAGTTGGCGCACAAACATCATTTTTGATCGGAGATTTTCAGGGTAAGAATCAAAAACCGCCGCGACTTCCGGGTTTTGCATCGTCGTCTGCATCATAATTTACACCTTGTATACGCTCAATTTCTATCATCATAATGCCCAATCCTTGACAGCTTGTGTCAACAATTTGTGTTATACTTTCATAAAACAGGAGAAAAATATTATGACCGATTGGGTACAGTGGTTTCGCGAACACTTAAAAAGCAGCGGCGACGGTTTTGTTTGGGCGTTTCAGGAGATTGGGCCAGCCTTGCAGCACCGTTTGCCGCCTGACCCCGACTATATGGGGACGTGGTCACCAGCCCGTCACATCTGGCACGTCACCGAATATGATCGTGATGTGGCCCTGCCATCCATGCGACAGTGGCTTGGCGACTCAACACCTGACCTCGACATCTTGCCGGATGAAGACATTGAGTGGCCGAAATTTCAGGATCGCCCAGCCGATGAGTTGGTCGCAGCCTTTCTGGAAGTGCGTCAGGCGCAGATTTTGTTGCTCGACCAACTCACCGCCGTCGATTGGACTGCCCCGCGCGAGACGGTCTGGGGGCTGCAACCGCTGGTGATGGTCGCCACAAAAACCTATCAACACACCTTTGAACACGGCGACACGCTGCTGCGGATGCGTTTGTGGTGGCGCGGTTATGACACCGAGGATGCTGAGTCGTAAATCATGCGTGCGGATCGCCTCATCTCTCTTATGCTCCTGCTCCACGCCAGAGGCCGCCTGACCGCGCAAAAACTGGCGCAGCATCTCGAAGTTTCCGAGCGCACTATTTATCGCGATGTCGATGCCCTCAGCGCGGCGGGTGTGCCGGTTTACGTCCAGCCCGGAGTCAACGGCGGCATTTTTTTAGACGAAAATTATCGCGTCTCGCTGACTGGCCTCTCCCGCGCCGATGCTCAAGCGCTGTTTGTGTCGAATAACGCGCGTCCACTGGCTGACCTCGGCCTGACTGTCGAATCCACGCTGCTGAAATTATTCGCCGCCCTGCCCTCCGCGCAGCAGGTCGAAGTCGAACGCCTGCGCAGCCGCTTTTTTATCGACCCCGCTAACTGGTTTCAGATCGTCGAGCCATCCACGCTGTTCCCGACCTTGCAGCAGGCCGTGTGGGAAGATCGCGTCTTGTCGATCAAATATCAGGTCGTGGAGGGCGAATATTTTGAAGGCGAAGTCAATGCCTATGCGCTGGTGTCTAAAGCCAACATCTGGTATCTGGTGGTGGAAAAATCATCCGGCGAATTTCGCAACTATCGCATCGGGCGCATCAAACAGGCCGCGCTGACCGATAGCCACTTCAGACGCCAGCCAGATTTTGACCTCGCGGCATATTGGGAAGACTCCTGCCGCCAATTTCTGAAAGTCTCGATGGAGCGCTTCCCGCCCTATCACGCCACTTTGCGCGTCCATCCCAAAGGCTTCTGGTATTTCCCCGGCTACATGGAAGGCCACTACACGCAGATTGGCGAGCCGGACGCGGATGGTTGGGTCGTCCTGCGCGTCACATTTGAGTCAATCGGCGATGCCCGAACGCGCATTCTCGGCCTCGACACACAAATCCAGATCATCGAGCCGGACGAGTTACGCGCCAACGTCATCGAAACAGCGCGGGCCATTGTCAGCGCTTATGGTTGAATGTCAGATAAAATGAGATTATCATTTCCAAAGTGGGATAATAAAACATGCCAATGACTGAGAATCATCAAACAGCATTACCACAATTTATAAAGAAGATGAATGATCTCGATAAACAGTTCAGAGAAGCGTTGTTCGAATCAAACCATGTCCCACATAAATTGTTCCAATATACCGATGCACATGGGCTGAAAAGTTTGCTGGAAAACACGAAATGGAGGGCAACACATTACCGCTACTTGAATGATGGAAAAGAAATTATGTATGCCCATGAGATGATAAGTGGCTTTTTAATGGAACGATTAAAAGTTGAACAAGATGAAATCCTAAAAAGATATATGAGGAAGTTTTGAGGAGCAGTACAGTTTGTCTGGATAGGCGAATCAACACAGAGTATCTGATTCGCTCTGGATGTACCGTTTCATGTTATTGGTAATGGAATTAGTTCTGCTATGCTCAATAAAGTGATAAAGAATCAGTTCACCTACGTCATCGTTATAATTATTGGCCTCGCAATCGCCTATCTGCCCCAATATATTCATACGATCCTCAACGGATTGGGGGTAACAATCGGGCTGGAGGGTCCGCCATCCATAGTTTTATGGAATTGGTTAGCCGTCGGTATTCTCGTGATATACATCCTCTTTATTGAGCGAAGACAACTGGCATCTATTTTGCTTATCCGCCCCAGTCAGAAAGATTTGGAGTGAGCGTTCTACTTCTGGGGCATTGGGATGAGCTTCTCGTGGTTGATAAGCATTATTTTGCCACAGCCACCCAATGAAGGCATCACAACTCTCGTTGACCTACCCATACCGGTACTCATCCTGCTCATTTTCACGACTGCCATTACGGAAGAGATTCTGTATCGAGGCTATCCAATCGAACGACTGCGCGAACTGACAGGAAAGAAGTGGCTCGCAGTCCTCATAAGTTTTGTCGTATTTATCCTGCCACACATTACATTTTTCGGTTTGGAATGGCTTCTGTATCAGGGCATTGGTACCGTCTTAATTTACATTCTGTATGTATGGCGGAAAAACTTATGGGCGTGCATGTTGCTTCATTTCCTTGTCAATGCGCCCATCCTTATTCCGGCACTAGGATTTGTTTAGTCCAGAAATCTTAGCTCGACTTTGCACATCTTGATTCTGAGTTTTGCACTCAACCAGAGCAAAGCTTGTTATTTTCCGAATATCATTGTGATTGACCGATATTTGAAAACTCTGATAGCTTTTGGAAATGTGAAGGGAACAGGACATGGACATCAAACAGCCGCCGAAAAGCTCGAATTTGATGCGGTAAGCGCATTTTATTGCCCCTTACATTAGTACCAGTCTACGCGAGAAAACCGTTCCAACTCATCTCGCTCTAATCTTCTTTTTGCGACAATCTGATATTCTGGCTCGTAAGGTCAATTGAAAGATTTATCGTAAGTATAAGATGAGTTGTATTGGAGTTTGAAAAATGCGCAAAATCTTACCGTTAGTTTTGCTGATGTCGATTATCGTAATCGGCCTTTCAGCGCAAGGGATCGCCCTCGGACAAGAGGAGCCAACCGCGACCAGCCCGCCGACGGAGACAGCAACGGATATTCCCACGACTGCCCCCACGGAGACCGAAACAATTGCTCCAACTGAAACGTCAACAGAATCACCAACGGAATCACCAACCACTGTAGTGGAGACATCGACACCAACTGTCGAATCAGAAACCCCCGCGCCAACGGATTCGGGTACGATTACCGAGACCGCGACTGTAACGGAAACAATCACCCCAACAGCGGCTGTTGAAACCCTTGAACCAACCGCGTCCACAACCCCACCGCCAACGCTGACAATGATGCCAACGGGCCAGACACGAATGTTCTTTTTCCAGGGGTTGGCAGGTTCGAATGTTGACATCTACGCCAATGGCATTCAGCTCGGCGCAAATGTTGAAACAGGACAAATGCTGGGTTCATTTGTGCTGCTGGATGGAACGGCGACGACGATGCTGGTTTTCCCTGGCGGAGACCTGACGCTGCCAATCATAATCAGCACATTAGCCTTTGAACCGGGCAGCACGGTACTGGTTGTCGTCTTCAATGGCCCAGGCGGAATCGCGACTCTGGCCGTTTATCGGCTTGATAGCGTACCGGGGCAAAGTCAGGTTATTGCCATCAACGCTTCTGACGCGCCTTCTTTGGAAGTCGTCACAGACAGTGGACGGTCTTCATCCATCGTGCAAGGCTCCTCCGCACAAATCGCCCTCTCACCCGGCAGCACCGCCAACCTGACCGATGCGACAGGTCGAGCGGCTGCGCAATCCAGCCTGGCCCCGCAAGCGCTTGAGCCGGGGGTCGCCTATCTGCAAATCGCCGTTGGATCGGTAGCCAATGGCACTTATCGGGTTATCACACAGACTATTGACCTCAATACGCTGACGCCGGCTGTACCGTAACGGACATCGACTAACGTTTTCACCATCGACAATAATGGGCTGTTCACACGATCAGCCCATTTGATTTGTTCACATATTGTACGCTTTATCGTTGAGCGAATATCTGCTCAAGCAGCGCCGCCAGTGCTTCCGGCTTACCGAGGTCAACACCCTGAACATTTGCGTTTGCAGGAAGCAGCTTATGCGTGTCGCTCTCTGGGTCGAGCAGCGCATCCGCGACCCCACCAGAATGGCGAATCGGAATAATCACGTCCGCCCAACGCGCGTGATTGGGAAACTCGCTCGATATGTAAGCTGACTCGACCCGGCAGTTGACGATAATGACTGCACCCGATTTCGTGGTCGCATCCAGAAATCCGGGCAGAACCTTCGACTCATCTCCAAAATGATCGCCATTAACCAGCACGAAATGCGAATGAAACGGGTCGAGATCGTCGGGTATTTTTACCACTCCATGCGGGACGACCCCGACTAATGGAAATGTTCCCTCCTGCAACCATCGCGGCAGTCGTCACCGCATACGATTAGAAAGTTATGATAGAAACGAAAAGTCGCGTGCTGAAAATTTTGACTGATTGTTATCATTGGAGCTACACGTTGACTGCCATAAAGTTTGGCCGCTGGTTATCTCTGGATGGTTCATAAATATGAAGCAATTTCTAAGCCGCTATGGGGTTGTTATTGTCATAGTTGTGATTTTCGGCGTGCTGTATTTCGGTAAGGATGTCGTTGACCGCATCAACCAATCGAACGAAACGGCTCAGGTCGAAGCCGAAGCGCGGAAGGTGGCGATTGAACGATATGGCGACGCTGTCGCCGGACGTTGCAAAGAAATTCCAGTACAAAATGGCGAATTTCCAGCGTTTGAAGGCATTCCCCGGTTGGCTGTGCTGAACGCTGGCAGCGACACGCTCAATGACTGGGCGGATGCGCTGCCAGAAAATTGGGCGACTGCTACCGACATGATCGATTTTATCATCTGCGTGGACCTCGGCGCACCGCCGGAAGATGCGGGTTCATGCCCGATGCGCGCGGTCAGCAGCGACGGCAGCACGCGTGATTTTGATCTGCCGATGGTTCAGACAGCGGCGGAAATCATCATTTTGAATGCGCAGGGAGACCGTGTTTTGGGCAGAACAATAGTCTACGGTGCGCTGCCGGAATGCCCCGGCATCGTCGGCAATACAGCATTTGCCGTGTCTTATGGCCCCGGTGACACCGTCTACGGCTTGCAGCCCGGCGTGGACACCTTCACCGGGTAGTTCCGCCAGCTTCGTGCGCAGGCGAGCTTTGATACCGCATTACTGAACCTCTGCCAGCGCACCGACCTGCGCACCACCTCCGAAACGCCCGTCGAGATCCACGCCTGCTGGTCGCCGAAATCAGCACACCCAGGCTGCATCCCTGGCACGACGAAATCGAAGCCGAACGCCGCGCCGGAAGCGCCGAACAGGTTGACCTGCTCATCTGCGCCGATGGTAAGGGCTTCGGGGACGCAGTGGTTATCGAAACCTGCTCCGCCGATCTGCCGCGAGTACGCATTGATCCACATGTAATCGCCATTGATCCAGCCAGCGAAACCATTATCGCCAAGGGCATACTTACGGGTGGCGAACCCACCGCCTGCCCGGAAAATATGGTGCCGGGCATGGACAGCCTTTACGCCAGACTGATGTCTAGCCCGCTGCCAAATGTGACCGCGCTCATGTCCTGGCTCGACCAGAATGTGGAATAGCAGACCATTAAGTCCGTGTAGGGTGAAGAAGCCTGACAATTAGAGACGTTTGCGTTAATCTTGATAGGATTATCTTCGACGCTGTACGCCCTGGCAGCGTCGAACGAGGTATTCTACAGGCAGTCTGGTTTCAAATTGAATCTTTAACCAACCCGGAGTAAGTAAAAAAATTATGACCCAATCACCTGTGCGCGTCGCTATGATCGGCTGCGGTGGGATGGCGCGAGGCCATGCTCGAAAAATGCTGACCCAGCAGGATACGACTCAAATTGTCGTCGTGTGCGAGCCTTCGCCCGAAGCCTACGCCGCCTATGCTCAGATTTTCACCGATGCGGGTGTTGCTGCGCCTCCCAACGAACCCGATCTCTCTAAACTGCTCCACGAATACAAAGACCAGATCAATACCGCCTTTATCATCACGCCCCACGCCTATCATTTTGAGCAGGCGCAGGCCTGTCTGGAAGCGGGGCTGGATACGCTGCTCGAAAAACCGATGGTCATCACCGCCGACGAAGCTAAACGCCTGATCGAGACGCGGGATCGCACCGGCAAGCTGCTGGTGATCGCCTTCAACGGCAGCCTTTCCGCGCAAATCCGCACCGCCGCCAAAATGCTGCGCGAGGGCGATTTCGGCGAAATTATGACGATTACCGCATCAGTGTGGGAAGGCTGGCAGCATGACAAGGTCGGCCATTGGAAGAAAGACCCGGCGATTTCCGGCGGCGGCTTCATGTTCGATACGGGTGCTCACATGATGAACACCGTATCCGACCTCGCCGGAGAGGATTTTGTGCAGGTTGGCGCGTGGCTGAACACGCACGGCGACACGGTTGATCTCGACGGCGTGGTTATGGGACGGCTGGCATCGGGTGCGCTCGTGACACTCATGGCTTGCGGCACGACCATCAAATCCATCGGCAGCGATGTCAAGATTTTCTGCACCAAAGGCATCATCCGCACGGGCGTGTGGGGTGAATTTCTGGAATTCCAGCGCCCCGGCGAAAAGAGCCTGACTCCCGTTCAGCTTCCTGCCGTCCCCGGCGTGTGGGAGCAGTTCCTCGCCGTCCGAAATGGCACGCTGCAAAATCCGTCACCGCCAGAGATCGGCCTGCGTATGGCGAAGCTCTGGGACGCGATTCAGCTTTCGTCGCAGCAAAACGGCGCACTCGTGAATCTGTAGCCCGTAAGAGCATATGTAAAAACCGCTAACACAACCCCTCCCCTCGCGATGCGCCCCCTCCCCATTTCGCAGGCTCATGGAGGGGAGAGTCATGCGGTCTTCAAGTCCCTCTCTACGAGCGAAGCGAGGTGGGGAGGGATTAGGGAGGGGTTCTTAAACAGTATTTAAAGGATAACATCATGACCAACGTAACAGTCTGGAACGAAAACCGCCACGAGCAAATTCACGAGGAAGTCAAGCGCATTTACCCCGATGGAATGCACAATGTCATCGGTGGGCATCTGAAAAAACAGGGTTTCACGGTTCGCACAGCGACCTTTGATGAGCCGGAACATGGCCTGACCGACGAGGTTCTCGACAACACCGACGTTTTGACGTGGTGGGGTCACATGCTCCACAAGCATGTCGATGATGCCATCGTGGATCGTGTGCAGCGCCGCGTTCTGGCGGGTATGGGCTTGCTGGTGCTGCATTCCGGCCATGAGTCAAAAGTTTTTCAGCGCATGATGGGGACAACCTGTGACCTCAAGTGGCGCGAGGCTGATGAAAAAGAGCGTCTGTGGGTCGTCAAGCCCGGCCATCCCATCACCAAGGGGATTGGGCCATATATCGAGATCGCGGGCGAGGAAATGTACGGTGAGCCGTTTGATGTGCCAGAGCCGGATGATCTAATTTTCATCAGTTGGTTTGAAGGCGGCGAGGTTTTCCGCAGCGGCTGCACATACCGTCGCGGACGCGGCAAAATATTTTACTTCCGCCCAGGGCACGAAACCTACCCAACCTACTACAATCCTGAAGTCCTGCAAGTCATCACCAACGGCGTCCATTGGCTGACACCGGACGAAGGTGCGACCATCCCCAAAGAACGTCATCACACCGTCCCGCTGGAACCGATCAAGCCAAGATCGCAGTCGTGATAACCACAACTAAAGGAGTCCCGCTAAACAGCGCTGTCCGGTACTGAACGTCTATCCTCATCCCCTCCCTCTAGCTATTGGGAGGGGATTTTCACAAGCTTTTGCGCATGTTTGTCAGGCATCTCGCCCATTCTCCCATCCGCACACGCTTTTGTAGGGGCGCCAGGCTTGCGCCCGTACCCACGCGCATCTCCATAACGACACCCTTCCCCGCCGCATCTTTACGGTCTATAATGGTTCACAAGAGCCAATTCTCGCCATGAGGAATCGCCCATGACCACACCGCCGCCCGCGCAGGGTGTCCGTCTCGATTTTTATACCGTCCCGGCGCATATCCGCACAGCGCTCGAATCCTGGCTCGGCAGCCCCATTATCAGCGTCGAATCGCAAGCATCCGGCTTTTCGCCCGGAGTCGCTGCCCGTTTGCGCACCGCCGATAATCGCGGCCTGTTCGTCAAAATCGCTGGCCCAACGCCTAATCCCGATGTGCCGGAGTTTCACCGCCGCGAACATCGCGTCACCGCTGCCCTGCCGCCTCATGCGCCTGTCCCGCGCCTGCTCTGGACACTTGATGAAAATGATTGGGTCGTGCTGGCATTCGAGGAAATTGACGGCCACCAGCCCGCACAGCCCTGGCGTGACGACGAACTCACCCGCGTAGTTGACGCAATGGTCGAATTAGCCGACGCCCTCACGCCCTCCCCTCTCACGGACATCATTCCAGCCAGCGAAAAAATCGAGGCCGATATTTGCGGCTATCGAATGCTTCGCGATAACACGCCGCCCGGTCTGGATGCGTGGTCGCTGCGCCACCTGGACGCGCTGGCGGAACTGGAAGACTCGGCAAAATCTGCTGTCGCCGGGGATACGTTGCTTCACTTCGACGTGCGCGCCGATAACATGCTGCTTACGCCGGAAAAAGTCTGGTTTGTGGATTGGCCTCATGCCTGTGTCGGCGCGGCCTGGGTCGATATTCTATTTTTCGCGCCGAGTGTCAAGATGCAGAGTGGCCCCACGCCGGAAGACCTGATTATGCGCCACCCCGCCGTGCAAAATGCCGACCCCACCGCCATCACCGCCGCCGTCTGCGCGATGGCCGGATTTTTTACGCATCGCGCCTTGCAACCGCCGCCGCCGGGACTGCCCACGCTCCGCGCATTTCAGGCCGCGCAGGGTGTCGTCGCCCGCGAATGGCTGGCGCAGCGCACAGGTTGGACATAATTTCAATATTTGAAACGGAATGATGATAATGCTCTCAAAAATCGAACAAGTTTTGCCGCGCACCTCGCCCGAACAGCAGGGTATCGCTTCCTCCGCTGTGCTTCAGTTTGTCGAGGCGCTGGAAAGCCAGATGCGCGAAATCCACAGCTTCATGCTCCTGCGGCATGGCAGCGTCATCGCCGAAGGCTGGTGGTCGCCCTATGGACGTGAACATCCTCACGCGCTGTTTTCCGTCAGCAAAAGTTTTACTTCGACGGCTGTCGGGTTGGCAATCGCTGAAGGGCATTTCGCCATTGACGATCCCGTGCTGCCCTTCTTCCCGGATGATGCGCCCGCTGAAATAAGCGAAAATCTGGCGGCGATGCGTGTCCGGCATCTGCTGACCATGTCAAGCGGACACGCCGACGATACCTGGTCGCATATGGTGAATAGACCCGACGGCAATTGGGTGAAGGGGTTTTTTGGCGTACCTGTTCTCCACGCGCCGGGGACACACTTTCTCTACAACACGGGCGCGACCTATCTGCTCTCGGCTATCGTCCAGAAAACAACAGGCATGAAGGTCGTCGATTATCTCGGATCGCGACTTTTTGAGCCGTTGGGGATCGAGATAGCCACCTGGGAAGAATCGCCGCAGGGCATCAACAAGGGCGGCATCGGCCTGAGCATCAAAACCGAAGATTTGGCGTGTTTCGGTCAGCTTTATCTGCAAAAAGGCATCTGGCAGGGCAAACAGATTTTGCCTGAAGCGTGGATTTCGGCAGCGACAAGCACCCAGATTTCGAATGGAGACGAGGCCGAGAGCGATTGGACACAGGGTTACGGCTATCAATTCTGGCGCTGCCGTCATGGTGCTTACCGGGGCGATGGCGTATTCGGTCAGTTTTGCGTCGTCATGCCGGAGCAGGATGCCGTTCTCGTCATGACAGGCGGCGTGGATGTGTTCGATATGCAGCAGCCATTGAATCTGCTCTGGGAAATTTTGCTCCCGGCAATGAGCGCTGACCCGCTGCCTGATGATGCCGCCGCGCACGACAAATTAGCAAATAAATTGTCGAATCTGAGCCTACCTGTCGCACAAGGTCAGCCAGCCTCGTCCATCGCGTCAAAACTTTCTGGCCGGACGTACAAAGTCGATGCCAACGACCTGAAAATCGACACCATCGCGCTGAATTTTGCCGATTCTGGCTGCACCGTCAGCGTTAAAACGGCCTTATCGCTGGAAACCTTCCCCTGCGGTTATGGCAAATGGGCGCAGGGCGAGACGAGCCTATTTAATGAGCCGGATTGGGCGAGTCTCGCGCCCGTCGCCACCAGCGGCGCGTGGACAGCCGACGACAGCCTGACGATGATCGTGCGGCTCTATGAAACACCATTTTTCCACACGCTGGTTTTCCACTTCATCGGCGACGAGATGATGATCGAGTCGCAGGTCAACGTCTCGCTGGAATCCACCGAACCGCACCTGCTGACAGCCCACCCCACCTAAACAGATTCGGCGATTCATCACATCTTGCTAGGGGCGAGGCATGCCTCGCCCTTTTCCGTAACATGACGCGCCCACTTCCCAACCGAACCATCCTCCCGCCTAAGGAGTATAGACGGCAAGAGGATGCGCCATGAAAACAACTTTTTTACTTGCCCTATCGCTGCTTTTTATACCGATTCTCGCCGCCGAAGAAAATTTACCGGACAGAATCCGAGCCGAGCGTCGAGATTTCCTGCCGGAAGGTATTGAATATGATGGCGAACAATTTTTGCTCAGTTCGATGGCGGAAGGCACGGTTTTCGCCGTCGCCGATGATGGCACGCTCACGCCGTTTATCGAGGATTCTGACCTGATCGCGTCTATCGGCCTGGAAATTGACGAGGCCAGCAAACGCCTGCTGGTGGTCAACGCCGATGCCACCGTTTCGCTGGAATCCGAAAACAGCGGCGTGGCGATGCTCGGCATTTACGACCTGGAAACCCGCGAACGTCTGCAGATGGTTGACCTGGACGATCTCGCGCCGGACGACAAGCATTTTGCGAATGATCTCACCGTCGATGACGAGGGTAATGCTTACGTCACCGACAGCCTCGCCCCGGTAATTTATAAAGTCACGCCGGATGGTGAAGCATCGATTTTTCTGGAAGATGACGGCCTGCTGATCGACGGTTTCGGCGGCAACGGCATCGTCTATCATCCCGATGGCTATCTGCTGGTCGGCATTTCCGGCGTGGAACTCTATAAAATCCCTCTGGACGATCCCCAAAATTGGACACTTATCGAAACGAGCGAGGTCATTTCGGCGGACGGTATGTTGTTGAGCGACGATGGAACATTATTCGTCGCCAGCCAGGGCAGCATTTTAGCGCTCCAAAGTGACGATGATTGGCACAGCGCCGAGGTGATCGAACGCGCTCGCCGCCACCCCGCCACGACGATTGCCTTTCGCGGCGATGAAATTTACGCCGTCTATCCCGAATCGCATGAAATCGTGCGCGTAGACTTTTAACGCGGACAGGCAAATACTGATTTATCCCGCCGGCTCATATGTCACTACCACCACGCCGTTCGCTGTCGCTTTGGCGCTGATGAGTTGAAGGTTGGCAAGTGCGCCGCCGTCAGAAAACATCCGCCGTCCTGATCCTAGAACACACGGGTGAATCAGCAGTATATAGCGATCAACCAGATTGTGTTTGATGAGCGTTTGGATCAACTTGCTGCTACCCCACACGATGATATCGTCCCCCGGCTGTGCTTTGAGTGCAGTCACACCTCCCGGCACGTCACGAATCAGAGTCGAGTTCTCCCAGGGCAGCGGCTCCCGCAGCGTCGTTGAGGCGACATATTTCTGCATATTGGTGAGCGTGCTGGTGAAGGGATTGTCGGGATGTTTCGGAAAGTAATTATAGAAAATTTCGTAGGTTCGACGGCCCATCAACAGCGAACCGAAACTCGACAGGCTCTCCCCGGCCTCCTGGCTCTGCATCGCATTGTAGGCAGCAGCCCACCCACCGAGTTCGAAACCGCCACTTTGATCCTCCTCGCGCTGCATCGGGGCTTGCATCACCCCATCCACCGTCACATTATTGAAAACCACAACCTTCATGCGAAAAGCCCTTCTGCTCTGTAATTTGAAAGCAGTATAGCTTTATCGCAGGTGGAATAATTGTAAAAATCCGCCAAATCAGACGTATGAGTTATAAAAATCCCCCAATTTCAGACATATGAATAGCCAAGCTGGGCGTGATACGAATCGTTTTCTTTTGAGGATATGTCTTTTGGCGTCATGCCGGAAAAGGCTTTGATGTCTCGGATGAAATGCGACTGGTCATAGTAACAAAGGGTATGGGCAATATCGGTCAGTTTTGCGTACTGCCCGGTCTTGATAAGCCGGATCGCTTCGTTAAACCGTCTGACTCGAATGTACGATTGAGGGGAAATGCCGACGGCCTGGCTGAACCGACGCTCAAAGTGGCGTTCAGATATGTTCAGGTGTTGGAGCAGGCTTTTTACGCTCACCGTAGCCGCATCGTGGTGGATCATATTTAAGCTCGCCTCCACAAGCGCATCCCGTGTTCGCTCCCACTTGAGCTGCGCGAACAAAAAACTGGTCAGCCGCGCAATCTGGTCGGGTACACTTTTCGCTTCGATTAATTGCATATTCAGATCATCAGCCGAAAATTCGTTCAGCTCCACCGATCCATTTGCCAGCGAGCTTGCATCCAGTCCGAAGAGGCTTTTCAGCGCATGAGGCTTCAAAACCACCTGGATACTCGTGTACGACCCCGCTTTGTAATTCATGACGCTTGGCTCTGTAACCGTCCCATGCAGAAAGAGCGTGGGGATGTGGGCGATGTATGAAGGGGTAATGATATTCTGAAGCGCTGTCCGCCCGTTGTCATGCTGAAAAACGATGCCGGGCAGGGCTTTAGGAGCGACTTTTATCGCTAAGCCTTCCGTGCCGCTGTGCTCAGACACTCTGAAGCATTCAACATCGCGTTTCAAGGGTTCAGGAACAGGGATAAGATCAAATTTCATGAGAACCCTCCGTGTGTCAATCGTTTCACATGCAACTCTACTACAGAAAGGTAGGGGTGCAAGGCTTGCGCCCTTTTTGCACCTATTCTGACCATTGCACTTCGACTCGACTGCGGAGTCCATGACAGCGGCGCAGACATATTCTAGAATCGAAAAATCGCGCCTCTTAGCCGAAAAATAATCGTGATGCTCAAAATTATTGCCGCCGAAACCGACGACCATATTCAGCACATCATCGCTCTGTCACAGGAGTATGTGACGTGGATGCTCGCCGAAATCCCCAATCATTATCCCGAACTCGACCTGACCGAATTTATGGGTGGGCGCAGCTATGACGATGTACGCAAGAAATTCCCCGGCGAACACGTCCCGCCCGATGGTCGCCTCTATTTAGCCCTCAGTGATGATCGAGTCGGCGGCTGTATCGCCCTCGCGAAATTGTCGGATACGGTCTGCGAGATGCGGACGCTCTACATCCGACCAGAATTTCGCGGCGTGGGCATGGCAAAAACGCTCGTGCAAACCATCCTCAGCGATGCCCGCGACATCGGCTATAGCCACATGCGGCTGGATACGCTGGGCTTCATGAACGGCGCGCAAAACCTGTATCGTTCGCTCGGCTTTTACGACATCGCGCCCTACCGCGACCTGTCCGATGCGCAAAAACAATGCGTCCGCTTTTTCGAGAAGGATTTGCGAAGATAGGTGCAGAGGGTATAGCGGGTACAAAGGGTATAGAAGTATCTGTAGGGGCAGGTCTGAGACCTGCCCCATATGCACCAACTTAAGAGACCTGCCGGAGAGACTGAAAGGTCAAAGGATGGAGAGAACGGCAGGACATGCGGGAGGTGGCGGGCAAGAGATGGGCGAGACGGCGTAAAAAAG